>CAYNRE010000033.1:0-9736 GCA_964399535.1 uncultured Pirellulales bacterium
CGACGGGAGTGCTCGGCGCGATGAAGTTCTGCGTGACGGTCGAACTGGATGACGAGAAGGCGCAAGCCGAGCTCGTGAAGCTGTTGGAAGCGAAAGGATATCAATGCAAACTTACGATGTCGTAGTGGAATGCGAGCCGAGTACGAGCATTCATGTGCGGCATGTTCGACGTGCCGCCGAGCGGAAAGTGTCGGCTTCAATGGTCGGTGGATCTGCTGAGTGAAGCGACCGAATCCTGCACGAATCATGCAGGATCCGCGAAATCGACCGACGACGATCGAATTCTTCTCGCGTCCGGTTCGGGGCGGGTTATGATCCATTGCGCCACCGAAGTGTGGCCATGCCGAAGGAGATCGAAGATGACGATCGAAGAACTTGTGGGACGTGCGATACAAATCAAAACTTCCCCGCCGGAGCGGGGAGAGCAGGAGGATGGGAGCTGGCGCATTTACGCGGTGCGCGTGCCGGAGCTGATCGACGCGGTCGACCGCCGCGCGCGCCGCGCGCGCCGCACGGGTGGCGGCGGACTGCGCCTCGTGGTTGAGGCGATCGAACGATACGAGTGGGGGGAGACGTCGCGCGGTGGGATGCGAGTGACGCGGACGACGCTGCACGCGGTGGTGCGGATTGCCGGCGAGGTGCCGCGCCTCGACGGGCATCAATTCGTCGCTCGGATCGAGCACACTGCGGCGGGCAACCTGATCGCGCACGCGCCGGATGCGCGCGAGGTCGAGCTCCCGATCGCGCTGCGCACGGCGGCGCCGACGTGTGATCACTGCCGCGCGAAGCGCGATCGGAAGGACACGTTCGTGCTCCGCCGCGAGGCGGATGGTGCGCTCGTGCGGGTCGGGCGTACCTGTCTGGGCGACTATCTGCGTGGGGCAGATCCAGCGGAGGTGTTGGCGCTATGGCGCTACCTCGGGTCGATGACCGAGCTGTTGGCGGGGGCCGGCTCGGGCGATGAGTTCGCCGGCGGGGCGCGGCAATACATGCCGGTGGCGACGTACCTGACGGCCGTCGTGAGCAGTGTTCGCCATTGCGGGTGGTTCAGCCGCGCGATGGTCGAGCAGCGCGGTGGAGGGACGACGACGGCGGCGCACGCGGATTGGCTCTGCGGGCAGGAGCCGCAGAATCCCGAGTCCGCGCGCGAATGGCGCGCGATGCAGCCGACTGCGGAGGACGCGGAGGAAGCCCGAGCGGTGATCGCATGGGTCGCCGCCACGATCGGCGAAAAGCCGCTCGAAGCACGCACGGAGTACGAGCACAATCTCGTCATCGCGCTCCAGCTCGGCATCGTGACGCGTCGGACGTACGGGATCGTCGCATCTGCCGTTGCCGCCAAGCGACGGCACGACGGCGAGGTCGCGCAGCGCAATGCCCCTGCAGCGGGCAGCGAGCATGTCGGCGAGGTCGGCAAGCGCCAGACCTTCCGCCTCATCGTCATGGCGGTGGCCCATTTCGATGGGCAATACGGGACCACGACGCTGCTCACCATGCGCGATGGTGATGGCAACAAACTCAAGTGGTTTGCGAGCGGCACAAAGAACCCGACGATTGGCGAGGCGGTCGTGATCACCGCGGCCGTCAAAGCGCATGGTGAGTATCGCGGCGTGAAGGAGACGATCATCACCCGCGGTGTTTTCGTCCCCACTGCGGTGGTGGCGATGGGCGAAGGAACATGAACCGAAACGCAGCAGCAGGGGCGCAGATGCGATAGGCGCCCCGCTGCCGCGTTTCGGTTCGCCCGCGCCCCTCGCCCCATGAGACCCCCCGAAGACGCGGCAGCGGGGCAACGACGCGCCGCAACGGGCGATCGTTAGGCGCGGGGCGCGGGGCGCGGGCGAACCGTGCCACATCGATGTGGCATGGGAATCCTCTATCCAGCCGAGCCGGTCGCGCGCATCGACATCCAGTCGAGGGGCGCGGAGCCGCGCGTGCTGTTGCAGATCGGGCGCTGGGCGGGCCTGCGCTACACGTCGACGTTCAGCACCGAGTCGTCGTTCGGGGTCGAGGGCGGGCCGCCGGTGAAGGCGCCCACGCTCATCGCCGCGCTGCGGACGGAGGTGCTCCGCGGGACGGCCGATCCGGTCGTCCGCGAGACGGACGCGGGCACGCTGCGGCTCGTCCAGGAGCGCTCGACGATCGGTGAATTCGGGATCGATCCGCAAGGCCTACCACCAGCGGTCGCCGAGGCGGCGAACCGCAACCTCTCACTGATCGCCGGCAGCGCCACGCTGCAGCTCGTCGAGGAGGACGGCGAGGTCGTCGAGATGCGCACCGAGCTGCTCGGCGGGTTCGAGCCCCCGCGCGAGGTCGCGGACGCCCCCCGACGAGTCGCCCGGCGCAAATCACCGCATGGCCCAGCACCGCATGGCCCAGCACCGCAACTCCCCCGCGCGCGCGCGCGAGATCCGACACGCGTACCGCGCGCCCCACCACCAGCGGCGAAAATGCGGCCTACGCAAGCCACGCCGCGCGTCGTCGCGCGCGCGAGCGGAGCGCCGGGGGGCGGCAGCTGCGGCAGCGGGAACACCCGCCCGACCACGCCGACTGGGGGCACCCACTCCGCGGCCGGCTCGGGGAGCTCGTACGGCTCGCGCGCCAGTTCGAGCAGGCCCGACACCGCGGCGCGCGCCACGCGCCCGGGTCGTCGATCGTGCCGTTGCAGTCGTCGTCGAGGCCGTTGCACACCTCGGTGCCGGCCTGCACGTTCTGGTTGCAGACCAGCGCGCCCGCGACGCAGGCGGTCGTCCCCGCGGAGCAGACCCCATCGTACCCCGTATTGCAGGACTGGTTGCCGCCGGGGTTGCCCTCGTCCGTCTGGCCGTCGCAGTCGTCGTCGAGGTCGTTGCACTGCTCGGCGCCCGGAGCGATCTGGGGGACACAGGTCAACGTGCCGAAGATGCACGCTGTCTCGCCGGCCCCGCACACGCCGAGGGCGCCCCCCGCCGCTCGCGGCCCCGGGCGACCCGCCGCCTGCCGTACCCGAGGAGCCGCTGGCGCCACCCGTGCCCGCCGACGCGTCGCCCGCGCTGCCGCCCGCAGACGCGTCCGCTCCCGCGCTGCCGTCGCCCCCGTCGCGTCCTGCGCGCCCCGTCGCCCCCTGACGCCCCCCGTCGCCCCCTGACGCCCCCCGTCGCGTCCTGCGCGCCCCGTCGCCCCCGTCGCCCCCTGACGCCCCCTGACGCGGGCCCCCCTCTCCAGGGGGGAGACGGGGGGCCCCGCGGGGCGAGGGAGGCCCCCGCCCCCCGCGCATAAAATTTTCGATTCGCGCGCCCCCGCCCCTCGCGAATCCCGCATGATTCATGCGGGATTCGCGAAATCGTACGTCGACCTACGTTTTTTTCTTGCGCCCGGTTAGTGGGGGGTTACAGTGCATTTGTCGCTGAAACGCGGCCACGAACAGGAGATCACCATGCAAAAGCCGACCAACCCTCTCGCCGTCGCCTGCGCCGCGTTTTCGGCGGCCAATGCGACCTACGAGGCCGCCGCCCTCGCCGCCTACGACGCCCGCCGCGTCGCCGTTGCCGCCGTCGCCGATGCTGCTGCTGCTGCCGCCGATGTCGCCTACGCCGTCGCCTACGACGCCGCCGTCGCCTACGACGCCGCCCTCGCCGCCCGTTGATCCGCAAAAGGAGATCCCACAAATGACTGACCACATCGCCCCGCCCCCCGCCGATCGCTTCGTTGTGTCGCCCGCATGGGGCGGGCAAATCATCACGGAGGCATTCGCCTCCGCCGACGGCCGCCTCTGGCGGCGGCGGAGCGACCGCTCCGACCCCGACGCCGCCCCACGATTCGATGTCGTCCGCTGGGACGACATCGACGAGGACCACCCAGCGTCGAGCTGGGAGGTCGGAGACCGCTCCGCCCCGCCCATCCCCGAGAGCGAGTGGACCCCGTGGTCCCCGTCGCGGCCGGTAGAGCCGCTGCGGAACCTGGACCACCTCGCGGCGTCGTACGCCGCGAGGTGCTACGGCCGCGACGGGGACGAGCTCGGCTCGTGCGCCGTCCGCGTTTACCGCGACTCGACGAGCCACTACTGGGCCGTCGACATCGGGTCGCCCGAAACCCCCGGCGGCGAAATCTGGGAGGAGACCGGCCCCTATCTCTCCGCCTCGGAGGCCGCCGACGCGGCGCATGACCGCGCCGACGCCCTCGACGAGGAGTGACCCACCCCCCGCCGCGCCATGGTGCTTGCCCGAGTTCGACTCCCGGGGCGCGGCCTACCCCGGGGGCTATCCCCGGAGAAAGCGAGAGAGCATGACCGACGAACTGGAATACCTCCCCACCCTACGCGCCACGATCCGGGCGGAGCTGGACGCCGCCGCAGAGTCGATGCTCGCCGTCGCGGCGACCGACGATCGGATCCTCGCCGAGCGGGTCGCTCGACTCGCGGCCGCCTGGCGCGACGTCACGAGCGATCTCGCGGGCGCGACCTCCCCCCCCAAGGCCTGGCTCCGCGAGGCGATCGAGGCCGTCGAGCGGTCGCTCGACGCTGCCGCCGAGATCGTCGACCCGGCCGCGAGAGCGCTCCTCCTCCGATCGTCGCCTCTCCTGGCGATCTCGACCCCGCCCGAGCCGGCGGAGGTCCGCCGGCTCGAGGACACCGCGCGGGGGATCGTCGCCGGAGCGCTCGCCGCCGGCTCTCTCGCCCCATACCCCCCCAGGGTCGTGACCGTGGTCGTGCCGGGGGCGGAGCGCAACCCCGTGCGGGTGGCGGTGCCGTGACCCCCGATGGTATCGCCGCGCTCGCGGCGTCGCTGCGCGCGTGGATCGACGCCCGGCGTGGCCGGGCGGGGGGGCTCTCGGGCGAGGAGAGAGAGCGCGAGCTCTACCGGGTCCGCCGCGCGAGCCATGCGCTCGCGGACCTGGTCGCGATCGCTCGAGATCTCGCGACCTGGCCGGAGTACCCCCATGGCTAGGCGGCGCCCCGCCCACTCGGGGCACCCGCCGATCGACGAGCTGGTCCGCCCGATCTCGTCGCTGCCGCCCGAGATCCGCGACTGCATGCACGATCTCGTGGCGGCGCGAGACGAGGCGGACCTCGCGTGGGTCGACGCGCGCGAGGCGATCAGCGACGCGATAGGGGGTGGGGCCACGGTGCGCGCCCACCTGCTGGAGAGGGCCCGCTGGCACTACTGGCGCGGGCTCCAGACCGCGGTTTCGCTCGTGCTGTCCCCCTGGGGGGCATCGGACGAAGAAGGAGGAGGAGCCGATGAATACGAAGGATGAGCCGGCGAGCGCCGGCCGATGGTGCGTGGTCGGGCGGGACGGGCGGCTGCTCGGGACGGCCCGAGCCGAGGCCCCCGCTCTCCGGCTGGCGCGGGCGCTCGGCGAAGGGGCGCGAGTCCACCGACCGGATAGCCCGTGGGGGCAGGCGGTAGCGATGCGGCCGGACATCCGGGAGCTGGAGCGCGCGCACACCCGCGCGCTCCGGCACGTCGACCGCGAGCTCGTTGGGCGGGCCCGGGCCCGCGGACAGGCCCGGGCCGCCGGCGGTCAGAAGGGGATCTCGTCGTCGGACCCCGACGACCCATAGAGGTGCTCGTCGAAGCCGCGCTGCGCGTACTCGCGCGGCGCCGCGGTGGTAGGGGCGGGGGCATCGTCGCTGGTGCCCCCGTCCTCCGCGAGCGACGCGGCGGGCTTGCCTCCGACCAGGTGCAGGTCGTTGACGTTGACCTCGACGACGTACCGCTTTCCGCCGTCCTTCGCCTCGTAGCTGCGCGCGCGGAGCGAGCCTTCGACGAGCACTTGGCGCCCCTTCGATAGGTAGGGGGCTACCGCTTCCGCGGCTCGCCCCCACATGACGCAGGTGATCCAGTCGGTCCGCTCCTTCGGTCCGTCGTCCTTCGATCGGTACCGCTCGGAGACGGCGAGCCGGAAGTTTGCGACGGACTGGCCTCCTGCGGTGGTTCGGAGGTCCGCCTGCTGGCCGAGCCGGCCGAGGAGGGTCACGCGGTTCATCGCGGGTCCCCTACCCCCTGAGGGTATCCGAGCTCGAGCAGCCCGCGGCGGGTGAAGTGTTCGGCGACGGCGAGGAGGGCGTCGGGGCTGTCGCCGGCGTCGGGTGGCGTGGGCCCGAGATCGGGCTCGAGCTCGTCGGCTGGGGAGCAGCAGTTCCTCACGAGGCGCTGGATCTTCTCTCGCTCGGGGCGCGAGCATGCGTCGCGGTGGGGGGGGGGAGCATCGGTCGTGGGTTCGTGGTCTGGGTCGTGGGCCATGGTGGCACCTCCGGCGCGGAGGGTAGCGCGCCGCCGGCTCGCCGGGGGCGCCGGCTCACGACAAGGCCTCCTTGGGCCCCAGAAATCGCCATACCCCCGGGGGGGTGGCGGGTAGAACGCGCCGGCCGGCGGTCCAGGATGACGGGGGGGAAGGGAGGCGAGGCAGCTCGGCCGGCGCGCCCGGCGAGCCTAGCACGGCGCGCCACCGGGCCCCAGCGCCTCGCTCCCGGGCCCCCCGCCCCTCCCCGCTCTACCCCCGCCCCCCCTCGCGCTGGAGCGGCAGCGGGGCAGCTCGGGCGCCTCTCGGCCGTCCGCCCACGCCGCACGATTCCGCTCTGAGTCCTGTGGATAACCGCTGGGACTGGAATCGATGCACGGGCCGGTCGACCGCAAACGGGCCGGACTCCGCGGCACGCCGCTCGCCCGCACCCCGCTTTCCCGCGATCCGAGGCTCCGCGCTTGCCATTCTTGCCGAAGTCTGCTACAGTTGCTAACGCTGTCGGTGGCTTGCGAGCGGCAGCAGCCCCCTTGTTTGCCGCCACGTGGCCATGCGCCCGGGTGATACTCCCCCCCGTAACGACCCGTAGGGAGGTTTAGTGGAGGGGGGAGGGCATCCCTAACGCCCTTTCGCCTTGGGGTGGCGGTCGTACCGGATCGTTTTGCCCGAGGTCTACCCTGCGCTCAGGGATGCCCCTCTGGGTATCTCGCGCCCCCAGGACGCCCCAGCCAGAGCCGCGCGCGCTCGAGCCGCGCCCCCCGCCCCTCCCGACCCGGGCGCCACCCGCCCGGACCGCCGGGAGCTCGGCCCGCCCGCGCCACCCAGCCGGACGAGCGCGACCCCGCCCCGCGCCTCTCTCGCGGCCTCCGCCAGCCACCGCCACCCAGCCGGCCCGGCGCCGCACCCCCCGGGGGGCATCGAGAATTCTGACGCCTCCCCGCAGCCTCCCAGAGCCTCGCCGACGATCGCCAGCATCCCGGCGCCCGACGGAGCCCCGGGACGGGCTAGGATGCCGGGCATGGACGACCCCGCTCCGACTCCGCCGCTCCACCGGCCGCCCCCGGCCGACCCTGGCCGCGCACCGCTGGGCGGCACCCCGCTCATCCCCTTCCTCGCCTCGCATGTCAGATCGACCGCGCGGGACGCCGCGCTCGCTCGCCGCGCCGAGCTCCGGGCATCCGGCGACACGGCGGACCATGACGACGCCCAGCTCCTCTCCAGGCTCATCGACGAGCGGGAGTACTGGGAGGGGGCATACCGCACCCTCGCGGCGGGGGCGCGCGACATCCAGGCCGAGACGACGACGATGCGCGAGGAGCGCGACGACGCGCGCGATCTGCTCTGGGCCGTCGAGCGCGAGTGGATCGCCTCGGTCCGCCGGGGCGATCACGAGGCCGACCAGGCCTGCGACTCACGCGAGCAGGAGCAGCTCTGGCGCGCCCGCCTCGCGACGCTCCGCGCCGCCGTCCGCTCCCACCTCCCGGCCCACGCCGATAGCGTCACCGGGCGCCGGTGTCGCGCGTCCGACGCCGAGCTCCCGGCCGTCGTCGCGGACGCCGGCTCCGCTCTCCGGTCGCTCGCGTCCGCGGTGGCCGATGCCCCCCAGGGGGTACTCGGGCTCGCCGCCGAGAGGCTCGCCCGCCTCGTGCTCGCCGGGTTCGCCGCCGCGGCGGACCTCGAGGCGGATGCCGACCCCCGCGAGCGCATGTCGCTGGAGGTCGGGGACGCCGCCGCCGCCGCCGCCGCGGGTGCGGGTGCGCCATGAGCTTCACTCTGCGCCGCGACCCGTCTCCGGGCATCGTCTGCGACCAGTGCGGCTACCGCCTCCCGGCCGGTACACGGAGGGAGTATTCCTCCTGGTGGTCGCGTCGAGAGCCGCCTCACCGCTGGGGGCGCGAGCCCGGGGACGGCACGCGCCACGCCTGCCCCGACTGCGTCGACGACCTGCGCGCCCGGCTCGGGGCGGTCCCCTGCGCTCGCTGCCGCGGTCGGGCGCAGACCTCGGCTCGCCACGATGGCGACTGCGAGCCCTGCGGCGGCTCGGGATGGGCGGTGCCCCGTGGCTGATACCCCGGGCGGCATCGCCGGCCTCACGCTCCCCCCCGACGTGGCCGCGAGGCTGGCGGAAGCCGACCGTAACGGGTGCGACAGCAGCCGCGCCGGGTGCACGGGGCAGACCGGGATGCCTGGCGTCCGTGACACCAAGAACCCGTGCGACATGTTCAGCCCGGGCAAGCCCACAAACGGCGGTTGCCAAGGGGACGGGCACTATCTCTGCGGTAAGTGCGTCTTGCTGGAGACGCGTGAGCCGCTCACAGACATCACGGGGTGCGACGTATGAACAAGCATCCCGCGAACAACGGCAAGGTCATGCTGTCGATCTGGATTGAGGCGCCGCTGCGTGACTACGTGCGCGCTCGCGCGATGGAGGCGCATCAGCCAGTCAGCGAATGGGCCGGCAACGCGCTCAGGCAGGAGCGCACTGATGGCGTGCCCGTGACGATCTCGTTCGAGGAGTGCTCGACGTGGGCTGACGACTTTCGCGGAGCTGTGTTGCGTCACTACACAGGCAGCAAAGGTGCCCCGGTCGGAAAGAAGCAGGGCTGGAGAATCTACGAGCACGCAGGGCGGATCACCAATCTCATCGGGTGGATCGGTCTTGGTGAGCCTAGCTTTAAGCTCGCTCCTAGAAGGCGGCTTGGGCTGACCGACGCGCGTCCACTGGACCGCACGGTCAGCAACTTCATTTACCGGCTCGAAGGTGCCCGGCTCACGACGGCTCGGGAGATTCTTCGGCAGTGGATGCCCGTTGCTGCCGAGTGCTGGGAGCGACGGTATGGGTGGCGCCCCATCCATTGGGAGTCGATGGTCGGGCAAGGCGACTCAAAGGTGTTGGGGGCGTGCTTCCGCGGCGCGCGGTGGCGTCGCTTGGGCTGGACCACGGGGCGCACAGCTCGCCGCCAGACGGGAAACGCACACGGCAAACGTGTATGGAGCGACGCGCCGACGAAGCTGGTTTTTTATTTTGGTCCGCTCGCGAGAGAGCCGGAGAGAACATGAATTCGTGCAGAGCTACAAATGAGAACTCGTCCACGAAGTCCCGCGCCCGCGAGGACCTTCTGGCTGAGCAGGCACTCGCCCCGGTTCCCGATCTACACGCCGCCGCGGCGGTGGCGGTGGCGGAAGCTGAGCGTCTCCGCAAGCTCTTCGACGACGCTGGTCAAGGCGAGCACAACGTGTTGGCGCTGATCGACCACTACCAGCACCGCTCGATGGAGGCAGACGCGCGCCTCCGTGCGGTTCGACTCCTCCTCGAGGAGAACGGGTGCGAGTGCCCGTGCGACCACCACCCGGACGAGCGTGGGCCGGGCTGCGAGGTGTGCCTTGCGTGCCGCATCGGAGAGGTGCTCGGCGAGTAGGAGATGAGCACGCTGGCCATTCCGGGGGGCGCGGCCCGCGCCGACCCCGCCATCCTCGGGGCGCTGGCCGGGGCGCGGGCCGGGGGCGCGGGCGG
>CAYNRE010000034.1:0-59040 GCA_964399535.1 uncultured Pirellulales bacterium
GCCCGGGTCGCCCTCGGCGGGCAGTCGAGCGAGATTATCTCATAACCCTGGCCTCCTGCTGCACACCCGAGGTCTGGCAGGAGATTTGTCAGGCGGCGGTGCAGCTGGCCCGGGACGGGGACGCTCGAGCCCGCGAGTGGCTGACTCGCTATGTGATGGGGGAATCGTCTCTGCTCAGTCTGGCGGCAGACGAAGCGGTCGGCCATTCGGTCGAAGCAGTGATTCAGCAGCGAGCCGAAGAGCGGTCGCACGACCGGGCCGAGCTGCGCAAGCTTCGCGAATTGGCCGAGGAGACCGAGGTCGATGAGGACTTCTTCGATGATGAGGACGACAAGCAAGGGCAGGGCGACGACCCGTCCATCGACCGCTTCGGATTCTCGTCCCTGCTTTAGCGGAGCGGTGACCGAGACCCGCTCCTAAGCCGGGCCCAGCAATCCCGTGCGGCCCGGGCGCCCGCGACCAACCGCCGTCGCAGGGATTGGGCGATTTGGCTGTCCACTCGTGCCGGCCGCTCGACGAAGGGTCTTTCAGGCCCCGCTGCGCCGGAATCTGCGCCACTTTGAAAGCGAGTCGCCGGATTCCTCGAGGTTTACAGCGGGTGTTCGGGTCCCTTCACGCCCACGTCGAGCTTTGGCGGTCGCACGTCTTTGCGCATTCCACCGCGTTTCGAACCGCTGTTTTTTCGACGAGAGCGTGAGGCTTTGATCGCCAGTCGACACCTGGCGATTGACTCAGCCGAGGGCGATATCGCTCACGAAATCGTCTTCGAGTTCATTGTCAATCGACCAGTCATCGTGTTCCTCGATTGCTTTTGCCAATGCCAAATCAAACTTGGTGCCAGCTGAACCACGGGGAAAGTCTGCCGGCGGCTGGTCATTTAGGACGGGTTGGGTCACGCTCGCCGACAGCAAAGAACTCGCGCCCCCCAGTACGGCTACTGTCACTGTGAACGCGTTCGCCGCATAGTTTGTAGAGTAGCTGACGCTGCCGCCGTCGATAGTGTCAAAGGTCCCGATCCGCGAGCCGTAGGTAAGCACCTGGAAGGCATTGCCCACTGCGGGAACGAAGCCGTCAACGGGAGTCAGTTGAACCGTTCCGGCCAGGATCACCGCCTGGCTTGCCGCGGACAACTTACCAAACTGCGCTAAGCTGGCCTGATCGAAATTCAGTCTGCCAGAGGCAGTTTGAATCAGGGGACCACCGCTCACAGTAACGGTGCGGGCACTTCCCACATGAATCGTGCCGGAATTGGTGAAGCTGGGGGTGGTGCCGCTTTGGGTGATCGTGAGATTCGCACCACTAACGTCGATGGTTCCCGAGCTGACATGCGCAGCGGATGGAGCGCTAATCGCTAAGCCGCCCAAGACATTCAGCATTGCCTGGTTGTCCAATCGGACCGCCCATTGGTTACTGCCGCTGCCGCCACCCGAAGTAATGGTCCCGCCGGCTAGGTTGGTCAAGGTGCGCGAGGCGCCACCGGCAATGGTCGCACCGGACCACGATCCGCTGCTGAACGCTTGCTGTAACTGCACCGTCCCCGAGTTCGTCAGGTTGGCCCCCAAGGTTAGGGTCCTGCCTCCCTGCACCTGCAAATTACCTGAATTGCTGGCCGTGGCGTTGAGGGTGCTATTGCCGCTGACGGTCATAGTACCCGCGTTCGCCAGGGGCGTCGCCACCGTTGCCGAGCTAAGCGTCAGCGTGTCGCCGGTCGAGTTAGTCAGCGTGCCCGGCCCGTTGATCGTGCTGGAACTGGCTGCAATGTCGATCCCGGCGGTCGTGAAGTTGGTCCCCAGGTTCAGCGTCACGCCAGACAGCGACACGTTGCCCGTGCCACTGTAACCGGCCGCGCTTTGGTTGAAGGTGCTGGGGCTGGCACTGCTCTGGCCAACGAGCGACAAGGTCCGCCCGGCACCGATATCGATCGTACCGGAGTTATTCAGGGTGAAACTACCAAAGCCGTCCACGCGGAAATCCAGGTTGCCCGTGGTAAGACTGATCGTTCCCGAGTTCTCGTGAGCCACGGTGGCCCCGTACATGCTCACATAGAGTGAGCCCAAGACATTCAGCATTGCCTGATTCTGATTGTCCAGCCGAACACTCAGCTGATTAACACTGCCACTGCCCTCGGAAATAATCGTGCCGCCGGGTAGGTTGGTCAGCGTCCGCGAAGCGCCGCCGGTAATCGTCGATACGAACCAGAACGGGTTGCTCAATGCCTGCTGCAGGCGAATCGTCCCGGTGTTGGTCAGATTTGCACCCAGAGCCAGCGTGGCGTTAGGGCCGGCAGTCCCGGGTACCAATCGCAACTCGCCACTGTTAGTCAAGTCGGCGTTAATCGTGTTGGTTCCGCCGTTACTGAGCAAAGTACCCGCGTTCGAGAGTGGCGTGGCCAACGTGCTGCTAGACAAGGTCAGCGTGTCGCCGACAGAGACCGTAAGCGGCCCCGCCCCCACGATGTTGGCGCTCGACGCCACGATGTCGATGCCACTGGTGGTCCACGGCGCATTCACGGCGACATCGACACCGTAGAACTCCACACTGCCTGTCCCGGTGAATTGGCCACCGTCTAAAGTCACCACGCCGAGGTCGTGGAATTGTGCCTTCGCCGTGCTGGAAACAAGTTCGATGGTGCCTTCATTCACAAACTCGTAGGGGGTCACCGCGATTCGCGTGTCGACATAGAGCGAGTCGCCGGTGATCCTGATGGTTCCCGAATTGCGATACTTGGCTCCATACTGGTCCAGCCGCAACTGCTTCGACACCTCAATCAGCCCCTGATTCTCCAGAACCGACGCACTGATGCCCGAGCCGCTATTGGCGGGCCCGCCCCGCGAGCGAATTCGGCCACTCGGCGCATTGATCAAGGTTTCGCCCAGTCCCAGCGTTAGTTGGGACCAGGTCGTATTGGAATTCGCTACGTAGAGATCAATGAGTCCTTCGTTGGTAAAGCCGCGATCGAAGGTGACCGTGTTCGAGCTAAACAGAAACGTCTCCCCCCGCACGTTCAAGGTCGCACTTGGCGCATTGACGAACGACCGCCGCAGGCGGACGTTGCTACCCACTTCGAGCGTTCCCAAGTTAGCCACATCGACGACGGCCGTTACTCCATTGAAGGTGGCCTGCGCGTCGGGCGAAATGATAATCGTGCCGCCGCCCGTGATGACACCCGAACTAGCGGTCAGTCGTCCGGTCACGGTCAGTGACTCCTGCAGGGTGAGCGTGCCTCCCGTGCCCAGGGAGATTTGCAACACTCCGCCCGTGCCGACGTTGCTGGGAACCGTGCCCAGGGTCAGGCTGCCGTTGACGAAGAGCGTTTGCGTACCAGTCGCGGCGCCCAAGTGGAGCGAACCGATCGACGCCCCGCCGGGAACGCTCGCAATCGTGTACGTGCCGGCCTTGTCGATCACCACATTGTCGAGCACACCAGGCACGACGCCTCGGCTCCAGTTCGCGCCGACCAACCACGATTGGGTTCCGCTGGCGGCTCCGACCCATTTATTCTCGATGTTCGTCAGCTCAAACGATTTGGTCAGCGTTCCCGCCGCCAGGGCATTGCCGGCCCGGTCCGTGACGGTCGCGCCGTCGATCAGAAGCTGGTACTGCCCTTCGGGCAAGGCGTCGTAGGTCAGTTGCAAGACCCGATCACTGCCTCGCAATTGCAGGTCAAGCGGCACGACAACTCCCGCTGGGCCCAGCAGCCTGAACGTCTCCGCCGTGACCGTGGCTGCTGCCAGGGCCTCAGAAAAGACAAGTTCCACGCGCCGCAGGCCCCGGTTCCTCTGGGTTCCCTCGCCCGGCGACATGCTGTCGATCAAGGGCGCGAAGGTGTCTTCGACAACTTCCGCGGTAAACGGGGCCGAGAGCGTCGAGTTCCCCCCGGTGTCGGTTGCCCGCACCTGGATCGTGAGCTGCTCGGGCAGGCTCCCCACCAAGGCGGGGGCGAAAGCCGTCAGGTCGAAGGGAAACGAGACATCGTTGGTCATGACCTGGCCATTGACCAGCAGCTCGACATTGCGGACCTGCCGATCCTCAGTCAGCGACACCCGCACGGGGAGTGCCGTCCCCTCGGCTACCTGAATACCGGCCGTACCGGGGTCAAGGTCGCCCACAGTTACCTCGATCGTGACAGGGCTCGGAGCCTGCCCAGCCGCGTCGAAGCCCAGGTAATTGACAACCTGAAGCCCGCTTGCACCGCTGGCGACAAAGGCAATGCCGGCGCCAATGGCCAGGGATCGGGTGAAGCCGGGAACTGTCAGGGTGGCCCGCAGGTCATAGGTATCGTTGGCCTGGGTGGCGTCATGAACCTCGACCCCCAAATCGCCTGCCGCGACGAGCACTAGGTTCGAGCCGTTCGCGACCGTGGACAGATTGTTTGTCCGCACGCCCTGAAGTTCGGGGGCCGCGATTTGAATGGGAGCGTCGGGATTCCGCACGTCGACGGTCGAGTAACCTCCATAGGTGACGTTGTCGGTAAAATTGATGATGTTCGGTGTCAGGCCACCGTTGGCGACATAGGCAACACCGTTGCCTACGAACAGCCGACTCGCAATAGCGTCGTCACCGGTCAAGCTCACGCTGCCTCGGGCCACGGGGAGCGGCCCACCGACGTCGACGACCCGCAGCCGGTTGTTGCCTGAGATGACATACAGGAATGAGCCTTCTCGCGCGAGGTCGCCCAGGCTCTCATTGACGAGCTCGAGCGAGGCTTCGCGTTCCCCCGTCAGCAGATCGTAGGCTCGCAGCTCCTCTCCCACGGTGACCCAGGCAAGTCCGTCGAAGACTTCCACACGGTTTGCGCCGACGGGCAGGGTTTGCCGAAGCGTCGGCATCACCGGGTCGGAGACATCGACCAAGTGCAGTCCGCTGCCGGCCGCCACGGCAGCGATTTGCAGGCGGCTGTCGACCGCGACGTCCGAGGCGGTGCCGGAAAGATCGAGCTGTCCCAGTACGATCGGGTTGGTCAGTCGCGAGGCATCGACGATGGCCAGGCCGTGGGAGCCAGTGGCCACATAGGCAGTCATTCCCTGGGCATCGAGAATCGAGCCCGCGAGTACGACCTCGGTCGCTTCCCCCTTGAGGGGCAGCGAGCCAATCACGCCGGTGGGGAACAACCGGCCATCGAGCGGATCGAGCCCTTGCTGAATCTCGGCGAAGTCGCTGATACCGTCGTTGTCGGTGTCTGACAACGAATCAGATGTTCCGAAGACTTGCTCGACTAAAAACGGAGCACCGTCCTCATCTTGGTCAAGCATGCCCGCCGCTGGGACCGCAAGCTGTACTTGTGGAACAGCGAATTGTGATATCGCAAGTGGAAACGCTGTACCGTACCTACCTCCCACGGAATCGTAAAAGCTCATGTACTCTATACGACTGGTGATTGGAATGTAGAATTGAAACATTCCATTAGTCAGTGTCCGTCCGCGCACTTCTGACCTAGTTCCGTCTGCACTCATGATTGAAGCGAAATACTGCATGCCCGCGCCGATTGCGGTCCCGTGTGCGGCATGAATCGGACTACCATTGACTATCGCCTGTGCCTCAATAGATGTTGCAAAGCTAGTGAAATATGCGGAAAGTTGACCACCCGCCGCTGTTGTCGCGTCGTCCAACAGTGCGATTGCTGCATCGATGATCGGCAACGAAATCTGTTGGCCAGTTCCTGCTAAGGGTGCAAGAAGCTCGATTACCTGTACCAGTAGGTCACCAATTTGACTATTGGGCACCGCAGATATCTTGGATTCAAAAGCGTAAAGAAATGATGTTGCTTGCTGTGGTCCAAGGGTAGGACCCGACGGACCTTTTTCTGGGCTAGGGCACTTGCCGCCGCTGTCTTGACAAGCTTTGTTTGCTGCAGTGAGAGCCGCTTGAATCGAGGCGAGCATGTCCTTGGCTTGTTTACTTACTTCGGCCATGCGATCGGAGATCGCTGATTGCTGGTTGCCTAGTTCGCCTTTCGTATCACGTAGCGACTGTCGGAAATCTACGAGCTGGTTTAGTTCGGCAAGACATGTCGCCTCGACATCCGGTGGCAGTCCTGGAGTGCTGCATTCATATGCTTTTAGGTCGATTTGGTCATTCACGTCGGCAATAGCTGCGTCAATTTCGCTGATTTCTTGTGCAAGGCGGGCATGTTCAGCGCGGAGTGCACCAAGGGAGTCTGCAAGCCACGCGTTAACTCCTTGACGCGCGGCGGCGGCGACTGCTTCATTCTGCGAAATGCATTTCGCAATCGCTGCGGCTGCATCGGCATTGCCACTTCCAGTGCTATCCATGCACATCGGAGGCATTTGTTTTTTCTGCGGATCCCGCGCCACAAACCTCCAACCCAATGTCCGCACGCCCGTGTCGGGTTCAGAAACCATTGTCAGCCCGTCTGCGCTGACCGTCACCTGGCCGGTAATCACCCATTCCCCCGCGTCGTGGTCGAAGGCGAATAGCTGTCGCTGCTCGCCCGGTGCCAAGTTATCGAAGTTCGGATAGACCAACTGGGCCGAATGATCGAAGTTTTGGGCACCGGCGGCGTCGACGCTGAAGACGATCTTGGGATCCATGCCGGGCGGAAGTGGAACGGGGATCCGGTCGGGCGGAAGGGCGAAAATTGTCAGACCAGTGGCCGGCTGCCCATTGTCGAAGTAGACCGAATCGGCGGGCACCACGACTTGCAGCCGCTGCCAGACCTCGTCCGGCACAGCCGGGTCGATCGCGTGCAGATCCTCCATCGCTTGCTCGCCGAACCCGAGCTGGGTGGCCTGGCCCGGCACGATTGGCTGCACGTCGGCCAACTTCATGCTGGGCAGATAGATGTTAAACGGCACGCCCATCATGTTGAGCTGCTCTTCGTGCCCGGCCACCGAATGGAACGGCTTTTTCACGGCGCCATAGGCGTAGCCGGCGGGGGCCGGAGACATGCTGGCGTTGATGTTCACAAAGAACTCGCCCGCGGGCGCATCTTCAAGCTGGAACCTGCCGGTCTCGTCGGTAACCGCGAACACGCCGGGAAGCCCTTCGACTTCGATATGCGCTCCCACAATCGGTACGTCCGAACCATCGAGGTTCTTGCGATTCGAGTCGAAGACGTATCCCCAGACCTTCGTGCCCGGGATGGGGGTCATCGCGTGAGTTGTGAAATCGAACTGGCCGAGGCCGCCCGGCTCGCCGTCGCCGTCGGCATCGAGCGCAAACCCATCGCGGCCGATGATCTGATTGCCGTCGACGATCAGCCGCAATCGGGTCGAAGCGGGAAATGGCGACGCGTGGAACAAGGTGACCGTCTGCTCGGTCGAGGAGACGCGAAGCGTCGTTGGGAAAACTTCGCCGTTGGCGACTACATAGACAGCATCTGCTGTAACCGTGGCTGGGTTAACGTGTTCGTCGAACTTGACGACGACCTCGCGGGTGAGGCCGACCAGTTCCTCGCCGGCGGCGGGGGCCGTGCTGTCCAGTCCGGTGGGGTCCGCCACACTGAAGTCGAAATCCCGCGGCGCGGCCAGTAGCTCGTTCTCGGCGTCTGCCACGCTCGAGCTGATCGTCAAGCGATACGATGCATCCGCCAGGAGGCCCGGGAATCGCAGAGTGGCCGTTTGGCTGTCGGTTTGGGTCACCGAGGCCAGCGGCAAAGCCTGCCCATCGTTGATCCCCCCCACATACCGCAAGGCATAGCTGCCTGTGGCAAAGGCATTGGCCGACATCGGCTCGCTAAAGGAGACAACTAATGTGTCGGTGGTTTGGCGGAGTGTGCCGATCAAGTCGATCGCGGCCGTTGGCGAGTCGCACGAAAGGCCGAAGTTCGCTGCCCATAGAGCATAGTCACCCGCACCCACCGAGCCGTTGCCATCAAAGTCCGCCGAAATACCGACGCCAGTTTGGCCGAACTGTGCTGCCCAGATCGCGTAGTCGGCCGCGCCCACAGTGCAGTCGCCGTTAGCGTCTCCAAGAATTGTGGGCAAGCCCGTTGGAACTGGAGTTGTTGCACCACCGTCTGACTCGGTGAGCGCCGCCCAGACGACGTAGTCTCCCAAACCGATTGTTTGATCGCCATTGAAGTCGGCGGCCATTTTCTCGCCCGACTTGCCGAAGTCGTGAGCCCACATGGCATAGTCCACCTCGGTTGCCCGTGAGTCGCCGTTGGCGTCGCCGGTGATCGAGAGGGGTACATGGGTCACGTCGCCATGGAGCAGTTCACGGCGCTCCAGCTGCTCGAAGCGGTGCGCGGCCGTTTGAGTGCGTACTGGCTTGCAACGCAGTCGCCCAAGGGAACCGTGGACACCTGGGATTCGCTTTAGCGACTTAGCTGCCATGGCAACCTCACAGTGGTCGAATGGTTACGGATTTAAAGTCTGACTGCGTGGTCGTACGGGTTTACCTGAGGGACCGGCTAGCGTGGGTTGCCAGCGTCGCCTTGCAGATGCTGACCTGAGGCCCCGGAAGGGGTCGCATCTGGAGGTGGACGATGCTCGCGGCGAGTCGGCGCTTGGCGTTTCAGATTCCCAACGAGGCTGGAGCGTTTCCTAAGGTCTTTGGATTCCGATAGTTACTCGTTGTCGAGCAACCTCACTGCGGCTGCCCAGCCCCGAATTAAATAACTCGTTGCCTGCCGGACAAACGGGCAAGATTGGCTTGCTCCGGCGTCCCGAAATCGGGTGCATAAGGTCGACCGAGGAAGCGACAACCGGCATGTTTGGCGTGCCTCGTTAGGCCTTCCCCTACACTGAGACGAAAAACAATCGAAAACGGGACACTGTCCATGCGTAAAGTTTGGCGACCGGTTTGCACCAACCCATTCAGGGGGGTACAATCGACCCCGAAACGGACTTCCTGTCGGCGGAGGAAATAGGGACTGATCGGAAAGGCAGGCGGCAGAGGCATGGTCATCAAGCTCAGTACGACCGGATGGTTCCCGCCGTCACCGTCAAGTCCGATTCGGAGGACTTTCCCGTCCTAGTGAGGAGAGCCAGGAGTGAGTTCTGCCAAACTCGAGACGGAGGAATTCGGCGATCTCAGGTTCGGAGGCGCGCTCAACGAACCGAACGATCTTGGCCCGCTGCTGGATGGCTTTCGCGACTACCTGCTGGCGATCGCCGGCGACGAGCTGAGCCCGGAGCTGCGGGCGAGGTTCGGCCCGTCAGACCTAGTGCAAGACACGTTTGTTCAGGCAAAGCGAGCTTGGCACGACTTCCGGGGCCAGTCCGAAGCCGAGCTGCGGCTCTGGTTGCGAAAAATCCTGGTTCGACAATGTCGGGATGTACGCAAGGCGCATCTCGAAACCTACAAACGCAATCCTCTACGAACCCGAACGGTGGGCTCGGATGCCCTCGCAGCGAGGTCGGATCGAGCGCCGGCATTCGACGAAAACACGCCCAGTCGTTATGCGATTGCGGACGAGGAAGCGAACCAGGTAATGGAGGCGCTCAACCGGCTTCCCGAGATCCTGCAAGTCGTGGTCTGGATGCGAAACTGGGAAGCCTTGGCCTTCGACGAAATCGGCCGTCGACTTAACCGGTCCCCCGATGCCGCCAGGAAACTGTTCGTGCGGGCCGTGGACCGGCTGGCCCGCGAACTGGATACCGGCCATGGATCGCCCCACCGACCAAGATGAGCCGGAAAGCCAGCCGGCCCCATCCCCGGTTGCCAAACCGGGCGATTTAGACAGGTTCGTGGTGGCTTTTCATGAAGCACTGTTGCTCAACCAGCAAACCGAGCCGATCGAAGACGAATTTTGCCAACTTGCTCCGGGTTCACGGTCTGAGCTAGAGCGAACGAAGCGAGTTCTAGCGGGTTTGGCTCACGCGCGCAAGGTAGTCCCGTCCCCTCGGCAAGCCATCGTGGACGAGTTCTCGTCCTCCTGGGCGGATTTCAGTTCACCAGCCTCGCTCGAATCGGGTATCCCGAGTCTACGCCGCCTGGGACGGTTCGAAATTGAACGTGAACTTGGGCGAGGCGGCCTGGGTGTGGTCTTCTTGGCCTACGATCCCACGTTGCGTCGCCAGGTAGCCTTGAAAGTGCCGCGCCCCGAGACGCTGGTGACCGAGGCCGTGCACTCCCGGTTCCAGCGAGAAGCATTGGCCGCTGCCCGTTTGACGCACCCGAACCTGGTGCCGGTTTACGAAGTTGGACAGGCCGGTCCGATTACCTACATCGTCGGTGCTTACTGCCAGGGATCCAACCTGGCCGAATGGCTGCAAGACCCGTGTCGGTCCTTCGAGACACGCCAGGCCGTCACGCTTGTCCGCGACTTGGCCCGCGCCGTGCACTATGCCCACACTCAGGGGGTGCTGCATCGCGACCTTAAGCCGAGCAACATACTGCTGGTACCTCCGGATAATTCAGGCGACGAAGTGTCACCGCAGGTCGATCGCGTCAAGGAATGGACACCCAAGCTAGTAGACTTTGGGCTAGCCAGATTCACAGATTCCGTGGGTGACGTTACCCAGACTGGGATAGCACTGGGCACGCCTTCCTATATGTCTCCGGAACAAGCGCGTGGTGCCATCGGCGAAATCGGAGTGGCGACCGACGTTTACGGGCTGGGCGCGGTGCTCTTTGAGTTGTTGGTCGGATCCGCGCCGTTCCGAGGGCCCTCGGACGTGGACGTGCTTCGCCAGGTGGTTTCCGAAGTCCCCCCACGGCCGCGGCTGCAGGTGCCCTCGATTCCCCGCGACCTTGAGGCGATTTGCCTCAAATGCCTAGAGAAGCAACCAAAACACCGCTATTCGTCGGCGGCGGAGTTGGCTGACGATCTGGAGCGGTTTCTGGCCGGCGACCCCACCCAGGCGCGCCCCCTGCGGCCCTGGGCGCGGGCCGGTCGATGGGTGAAGCGGCGACCCTACGTTGCAACTACGTGGCTGGTCATTCTGCTAGCGACGAGCGCAGTGGCCGGCCTAGGCTGGCTTTACGCCAGCTCATTGCGAGATACCCTCAACCGTGAGCAGCAATTCGTCCGTCGCCTAGAGGCCCAGGCCGATGAACTCCGGGTTGCCGCCTTCCCCGGCGAGATGCAACGGGCGCAGGCACTCGCGTCGGAGGGCGCGCTGATCAAAGCCGCGGAAGCGCTGTCCCGCTGTCGCCCCAGCAATGGCGACCTCGGACTCCTCTTCGCCTGGAAACTCTTGAAACAGAAGACTGACCGCCGGATCCCTCATTGGTCGGGGCACACTGGTGAAGTGTACGCCGTTGCGTTCTCTCCGGACGGTCTGCGGTTGGCCTCGGCCGGCCAGGACCGCACCGTGCGTTTGTGGGACGTTCAACCGAGCCGCCTCGAATTGCAACAGACGCTCGAGGGCCACGCAGGTGAAGTCAACTCGGTCTGCTTTACCCCTGACGGTCGGTGGTTGTACTCGGTGGACGACTCTGGCGAACTGCGCCAGTGGGACGCGGCAACCGGCAAAGGACTAGGCTTGCCCACCCGGCTCCTGGGGCGAGGCTGGGGCCTGACCATTTCCCCGAATGGTCGCCGACTTTGGTGCATCGTCAACCAGCATAGTGGGATCACGAATCGTCCACACTATTGGACCATCAGCGAGACGGGACAACTCTTGGATGCACGAACCATCGACGTTGTCGCCGATTGTCTGCTGCCGATCGACGACGAGCAGATTTTTGGCTGCAGCGCTCGAGGCGCAGCAGTTTTCTCGTCGGCAGCCGATGGTGGCGTGCAAATCACTAAGCTTTCGGGGGAGTGGCCCCCCACCTGCCTTGCCAGCGAACCAAGCGGAGCTCTGGTGGCGATCGGCACACTCTTAGGTGACCTAGTGAATTGGAGCCGTGAGAGGTCAGAGCCCACAAATAGCTGGCCCGGGCATACAACGAACGTCGAAGCCTTGGCGTTCTGCCTTCAAGGTCAGTTACTAGCGTCCGCAGCTCGAGATGGCCGAATTCGACTTTGGGACTTCGCGACAGGTGGTCCTTTGGACAGTATTCCTACTGGTGCTGAACGGCTGTGGTCGTTGGCGGCCTCTCCGGATACCAATTCACTTGTCGCCGCGGGCAGCGATGGAGGGCTGCACGTCTGGTCGCACAATGAGCCTCTCCATGCCTGCTGGACGCAATGGTCACTGTCACTTGAAGAGCCCCCGGAGTCGTGCACGTTCAACCACGATGCCAGCCGCCTTCTCGTGCAGACACGCAATTCCCAGCTGTCCAATGGACCAGTCGCGCGTTTTAAAGTGATCGATTGGGACTCGCCTCATCGCATTATCGATGCCCCAGCACCCGACGACATCCACTGCGCCGACTGGTCGAGCGATCAAAACCTGCTGGTCGTCGAGACGCAATCCGGCCGGGTCCACGCCTGGGATGTGACGGCCGATACCCTGGTGCCTGTGGCCGAGCTGGAACTCGATCCGGCTAGTCACAACCGGTACGGCGAGCAGCATGCGATCGGACTTTCTAGGAATCCTTGGCTGGCGGTCGGACCGGTCCAGGGGAAGTTACAGGTCATCGATCTCCGTTCAGGGCGGGTCGTATGGGACACCCTGCTGGCTGGAGGACAGCTCGTCCTACATGCCACGTCTGGCGGTGACGCGATCGCGGCCTTGGACTCAAGCGGAATCTTTACGAGCTTGTCGACAGACACAGGACAGCTGCTGAGCCGCATTCAACACATGGCTACGTCGTCCGTAGGCAGTCTCTCCACCGGAAATTCGACCCTGGCGCTATCGGCTGGTCGGATGCTAGCGGTTTATGATCTGGTTACCGGAAGGCAACTTCAGCAAATCGCCTTCGACACTACCATTCGAAACGTTGCCTTTGCCCCGACGCAGGACGCGGTCGCCGTGCGCTGCGATGATCACACCATTCGGCTGCATGACTTAAGAACTGGACACGAGATTCTGCGCCTACCTGGCTTACACGGCGGATACGCCTTGAAATTCACTCC
Source organism: uncultured Pirellulales bacterium (assembly GCA_964399535.1). Lineage (GTDB taxonomy): Bacteria > Planctomycetota > Planctomycetia > Pirellulales > CAYNRE01 > CAYNRE01. The sequence continues at coordinate 12,875 of CAYNRE010000034.1, forward strand.
GGACGGACGCAACCTCCGCACCATCGGCCTCGAACGTTGGGGCCTGCAAGCTCGCGAGTGGCGCGTTCCCGAGTAGCAACGGCCCCATGGCGGCGTAACAATCGCGAACCATCGGCGTGAGTCTCCCGCTACCCGGCCGTCGCGTCGATCGGTGCTGCTGGTTTCGTGGGGCATGGCAACTTCACTCCGACCGACCGCGCCGCGAGAGGTGCCAGCCAGCGTCGGCAAGTGCGGTACTCCTGGGGGCTGCTCACGAATCTACCGTGGGCCACCGGTCGCCCGGAGAGAGTAGCTTGGCCAACCGGTCGCGGTCGGCCTCGGACAGACCCCGCAGGGCTTCAGCCAGGGCCGCTACAGGGTCGGCAGCCGGACCAGTCGCTGGGCCGGTCGCCAGTGTGATTTTGTGGGCTCCAGACTGGCCGGCGGACGCGTCGCCCCGTGCGCCGAGTGCGCCGGATTTTGCGCCGCTTTCGGGCTGAGAAGCCATTTTCCCCTTGGTTTTCAAGGGGTGTTCGAGTCTTGTATCGCCCACTGGAATGACAGGCGCGGGCGCTTCGCCTACGACGTATACCTACGATCAGGCAGGTAACACCCGTTCGCGCCGGCCCACAGGCGGCACTGCCGCCACCTTCACCTGGGACGACCAGAACCGGCTCAAGGTGTGGACCGACGGCTCAGTTCGGTCCACCCTTTCGTATAATGCCGATGGCCAGCGGATGCATCTCGACCGCACCCCGGGGGCCGATTTCCGCTGGGTAGCAACCGAGCCTGGGCCACAGGCGTGGCCCGTGCGAAGGGCGGTAGTCTGGTTTCCATCTTAGTGGAAACCGGCAAGATCGATGGCACGCTCGAGACCGATACGCTCGAGCCGCTGGTCTATGGCAACCTGGTCAGCCGGCGGCGGCTGTCCGGCGGCAACTGGGTGCCGCTGTACCCGGTGTACGATATCCTGGGCAGCACCGACCGCGAGATCGCCGCCAACGGCACCGGCGAGGTGAACCAGTTCCTCTACACGGCCTTCGGCGAGCTGTTGAGCGAGGCCAGCCTGAGCGCGCCGACCAACTGGCGGCTGGGTGGCACTGGCGAGCTGCCCGAACCGAAGGCTTGTACTCTTGCTCAGGGTGCCGCTGGCATTGCCAGTGTTAGGGTTGGACAGATTCTGGGGTTGTCGATGCAATCACGTGAATCCCTACCCGGCCGAGCACTGGTGGAACCAGTGGCACCCGAAACAACAGCACAAGCCTTCGATGGCAATCAGCTGACAGTGCCACCCAGCCGAGTGAAGCCCTGTCGCAAGAATCACTGGCAAACTTTTACGGCGAGAAATCGCCTTTGCGTGTGCGATACGTTCGGGATCGGACGGCCGGTGGCAAACGGCCCTCAAACGATCACGACATTGAACCCCTAGATGGAGTGTAATAACGATGTCAATCGCAACTGCCCCGGAAGCATTTGTGTTTATGAAAGTCGGCAATCATGCTGGCGAGACGTTTGAACAAATCCTTGATCGCAAGAACAAAGAGTTCAAGAAGACGGGACGGCTTTTTTGGGGTTATGGCGGAACAGCTTGCCATCCGGTCACACAAGTTCAGCCTTTCGCACGAAGGGTGATCGAGAAGCATGGCTCGATCTATCTGTTAATGGAGCCGATCAATTCCAATTCTGATCCAGACGTTGTTCCCGCGACTGAGTATTCGCGGGACGGCGTTGTCTGGACACCGATCCCCGAGGGAATTCAAGTGACCGGTTCCCGCTATGCGCTGGTGCTAGACGAGATTGTTCCCAGCGATTTGACAGTTTCGCCAGATGAGTTCGTTGTCGGTGTCGGCCCGAGTCGGGGAAAGAAAGCCGGCGAGTATCTACAAGGCAGGATCGACAAGGCGTGCCTATGTAGAGACGAGGCCAGCGCGGCCGGCGCAACGGAAGGGCACAAGCAAATCAAGTACATGGCAAAGCTACAAGAACCGTTCGCAGTGCTGTTGAAGTGATTGCGGCCGGGTGGCATGGCCACTGTGCTATCCCATAGTGGCCATGTTTCAGGATTCTCGTGCGTGGGCACGGCGAGCACGGGCTGGCCACCCCCGGCGGGAGAGCCGCACGCCGAGCGCTCCGGTTATCGCTCTGCGTGCCGCCGTACTCCTTCCAGCGCCCCGGCGACCATGGTCGGGCCCAAGGTTTCGCCGTAGAAGCTTACGCTCGATTCGTATCCGCCGCCGTGATACTGGTCGGCCGGCAGCATGTAGCTGATCCAGACGTCGGCCAGGCCGCCGATCACCGCGTGCTGGGCCCCGGTCAGCTGCTCGGCCTCGCGCTTAATCTCCAGCCCCAGCGACGCCGCCATTTCGCCGGGGATGCCGATTACCAACAGCTCGCCCAGCCGTAGCGAGACGCTATCGACCTGGGCCGGGAACAAAACGGGCAGCATCTCGGTGAGCAGCTTTTCGCTCAGCCCGTATTCCTCGCCCCCGGTCTTCATGAAGTCGGGATGCCAACATCGCTCGGGCAGCGCGATCGTGTGGGCGTGGTACGCAAACGCCGCCTCGGCGGCCGTCGCCGTTTCGCGCCATTGGCCAAAGGCCACCACGCCCAGGTCGCGGCCGTAGCGCTCGGCCCGCTCCCAGCGGCTTTCGCCCGCGTCGGGCCGGCCGACCGGTGCTTGGTCTCCCTCGGCCCCGTTGCAATACATGGCGGTCACGCCCTGACCAATGAGCGACTCGAGCGTGCGCTGCAGGTGCCCGGGCCAGCCCCCGGAAAACAGCATGTCGTCGGCCGCCAGGAAGGTGGGATGGGCGGTAAAATTCACCAGCACGACCAGCGGCCGGCCGTCGCGCGTGTCGATGCGGGTCAGGGTCAGTTCGTCGTCGGTCACCGGGCCGCCGCGGCGGTTGCGGTTCCAACCCTTGATCTCGCTACTCGAGGTGCCCACCGTTACCGGCACCAGGCGGCTCTCGGCCTCGCGCACCACCTGGTCGAGCCGCTGCATGAGAAACTCGTAGACCCGGGCATTGAACAGGCCCAATTGCGGCACCTGGAAGGTGTTCTGCGGATTGAGGGCGTTCATCTCGATGCTGGTGTGCGAGTGGCTGGCCAACAGCATCATTCGGTCGGCGGTCCAGCCGGCGTCGGAGAGCAGTTCAACCAGGGCGGGCTTCAGCGGTGGCGGAAAGCCCAGCAGGTCGGCCGTGACGAGGGCGAATTTCCGCTGCCCGTCGGAGAGGACCAGGGCCTTGGCAAAAATGCGATCGTGCACGCCCTCGGCGGGCCGATTCATGCGCTCGCCGTAGCCCCCCAGGGGAGCGCGCATTTCCAAGGGGGGCGTAATGTCGACGCGGGCCACGCCTGCCCGCAGCTCGGCGGCCGCGGCGCGGTGGGGCGCGACGGCCCCGCAGAGGCTAATCAGCCAGACCCAGCATTCCCACCTGGCCATCGCTCGCATTGGCTTGAGCATCGCAGTCGATCCTTCGGGGTTGGTTCGTTAAGTGGCCGCTTTGCCGGCCCTCTATAATCCCTGCTCGAAAGGCGAAACGCCAGCGGCCCCTGGGGCAGCGGCTACCCAGGTTGGGTGCCCTGCCGGTCGGTGCTGGTATACTGGCGGCCAGTTGCCGCCAAACCTTGGGCCCGGCGCCTACGGGTACCCCTGCGTGTTCGTCCTCTCAACTTGCCAGGACTAGCTCAGCCATGCTCCGCCCACCGATTCGTCTTGCCGTGTTTGCTTGCCTGTTGGGGTGCTTTGCCGGGGCGCGCTGCTGGGCCGAAAGCCCGGCGGGGTGGCCCCGTTGGCGCGGCCCGCTCGATGCCGGGGCCCTGGAAGGGGGCTCGTTCCCGGTCGAGCTCGACGAGAGCACCACGCTGTGGCGAACGCCCCTGCCGGGGCGCGGCTGTTCGACCCCCATCGTGCTCGATCGAACCATTTACCTGACGGCGCCGATCGACGAGAACGACGCCCTGCTGGCGCTGGATTGGAACGGCCAGATCCGGTGGCGAACCACCTTCGGCCGCGAGGTTGCGGGCAAGCACCGCAATGGGTCGGGGTGCAACGCCTCGCCGGTTACCGATGGCCAGGCGGTTTTCGTCTACTTCAAAAGCGGTACCCTGGCCGCCGTGGAACCGGGGGGCGCCATTCGCTGGCAAACCAACTTGGTAGAGCGTTTTGGCGAAGATGAGCGCTACTGGGACCACGGTACTTCGCCCGTGTTGACCGACGACCATGTCGTCATGGCTCGAATGCACGCCGGCGACTCGTGGTTGGCGGCGTTTGATAAGGCCACGGGGCAGGTTGCCTGGAAGGTGGCGCGGAACTACACCACGCCGCAAGAGTGCGACCAGTGTTACACCACCCCGCTGGTGCTGTCGTGGCAGGGGAAACAGGCCGTGTTGGTTTGGGGGGCCGAGCACATTACCATACACGACGCGGCCGATGGCCAGGTGCTTTGGTCCTGCGGCAATTTCAACCCCGCGGCCAACGCCTTGTGGCCGGCGATTGCTACCCCGGTGGTCGTGGGCCAGACGGCGGTCATCTGCTACGGTCGCAACGACCGCGGCGTTCCGCGGCTGCACGGAATTGGGCTAACCGGCAGCGGCGACGTGACAGAGACCAATCATCTCTGGCAGCGCGACGACGTGGGCGCGTTCGTGCCGTCGCCCGTCGCTTATCAGGGCCATGTGTACCTGGTTCGCGATCGCGGCGAGGTCGACTGCATCGACCCGGCGTCGGGCAAAACGCTGTGGACCGATGCCCTGCCGAAGGGCCGACCCAGTTTTTACGCGTCGCCGATAATAGCGGGCGGCCACTTGTACGCCCCGCGTGAAGACGGCATGGTGTTCGTGGCTGCCGTGGGCCCGGATCGGTTCGAGTTGCTTTCGACGAGCGACCTGCAAGAGCCGGTGATCGGGTCGCCCGTGGCGGTCGAAAACCGCATCCTGATTCGCGGTGAATCGCATCTGTTTTGCTTCGAGAACCCGGCTTCGGGCCGGTGACGCTCGCCCGATGCGCGGCAGAAGGCCAATGCTCGGCGACTTCGGCGAGGCCAGCAGCTTGGACAGGTCTTGTCTCGTAGGACGGGTCCAGCAGCTGGCCACCGCGTCAGGCTGGCGAGTTCTCGGCGACGGCCGCGATGCCAGCCGCCCGCCCTGTGCCATCCAACAAGCCATCGATCCCACCGCGGTCGATGGAATGAGAGCACGGCCTTGCGACCCAAGTTGGCAACTCACGGCAGTGCGGCCCAAGCGAGGGCTCAAGACCGGTCAGCGGTTTCGGTCGAGGTGACCGATGGCACCAAACGTTGCTGACCCAGGACGGTTCGACAGGGGCGCAGTGAGCGTACTGCGCCTCGATACGATGCGGCCGACGGACTAACCTCGCCCGACGAAGTCGTCACCTAGGATGCAGGAAGTTCGCTCTGCGCGGTATCTCACATCCGCCGGTAGTTTGCACCTTCCTACTCCGGTCCGCGCCGGGAATGATCGATCGAAGGCTAGCGGTGCTGGATTCATCAGGATTCCTTTGCTCGACCTGGTTCACTAACCGCGCGGAGCGGCGTAATTCTGCTAGAATCCAAGCCACACTCCAGGCTTCAGCGAGTCATCACTCATACTCGGAGAACGAACGAATGAGCCAGTTTAGAGTCTCCCTTATTCCGATTGTCGTTGCTCTGTTCTCCACTGCTGTATCGAGGGACGTCAACGCCTGCACGGGTGTCACCCTGAAAGCGAAGGACGGCGCAGTCGTGTACGGCCGTACGATGGAATGGGGTTCTTTCGATCTGAACTCGCAGGTGGTCATCGTCCCTCGCGGCTATAAGTTTACGGCTCATACACCTGACAAGAAGCCCGGTGTTACGTGGGAAGGCGAGTATGGGTTCGTCGGCTTGGATGGCCTCGACTACGAGGTCTACCTTGACGGGATGAACGAAAAGGGCCTCGCCGTCGGAGGGTTCTACCATCCGGGTTTCGCCGAGTATCAACATTACGACCCCACTAAGGCAAGCGAATGCATGGGGCCTGGCGATGTCATCGCGTATCTTCTTTCAACTTGTGCGACCGTCGAAGAGGCGACGGCCGCGATCGCCAAGGTACGCGTCACGGCGGTGGTGGCACCGCCAATCGGCATGGCCCCGCCCGCGCATTACCTCGTCACCGAACCTACTGGCAAGGCCGTCGTCATCGAGTTTCTGAATGGGGAATTGAAGGTCTTCGATGCGCCCCTTGGCGTGATTACCAATGCGCCGACCTACGACTGGCACGAAATCAACCTAAGGAACTACCTCAACCTGTCCGCTGTTGCATTGCCGAGCAAGAAGATCGACGAGATGAACTTCGCGCCCCTCGGCGGCGGGAGCGGGATGATCGGCTTGCCCGGCGATTTCACCCCTCCATCGCGATTCGTCCGCGCGGTGGCGTTTTCCAAATCCGCACGTTCCACGCCCACGGGCGACGAAACGGTCTACGAGTTGTTTCGCATCCTCGACAATTTCAACGTGCCGTTGGGAGCCGCCGAGGGCGAAGGCGAAACCAAGACAAAAGGGATGCGGAGTTCTACTATCTGGTCATCTGTCTGGGATACGAAGAACAAAGTCTTGTACTACCACACCCAGAACAACCGACGAGTCCGCAAGGTTGATTTTGCGAAGATCGATTTCGGCAGCGCTCGCGAAAGAGTGCGATTTCCCCTGGACAAAGTGAAGTCGCAGGACATCGAGGATGTCACGCCGGTGAAGAATTAGTCGACGAGGCTGAGTACCGAACCGATCGCTATGGCAGACCGGGGTCCATCTAGCCAATCCGCCCAAGCTGGGCGTGTCCTGAGCCTGGAGTCGAGCGCTTCCGTCCTGCGTCGCTCCGACCTTCCGACGCAAGTGGTTGTGGCGAACGTTGGCAACACAGGAGACCCTGTCCCGAGCGTCTCATCGAGCGGAGCAATCTGCTCCGCTCCGGCCAGCCCGTGGCAAAACGGCTACGCCGAGACCATCCACAGCCGGCTGCGAGACGAGTTCCTGGCTTGTGAAGTGTTCGAGAGCCTGGGGGCCGCGAGGCGGCTCACCAGGGCCTGGAGAGATGATTACAACCACCACCGGCCGCACAGCTCGCTGGGGTACGTGACCCCGGTCGAGTTCGCGGCCCCGACCACCGCTTCGCGGCGGTGCCCGGCTACTGCCGCTTCGAGCTTGCCTTCGCCAACGGCTCAGGCATGCTCTCTTCTTCAGCAGCACAGCGGAGTACCCCTACCTTCATCGCAACTGGTACAGGAATCTGTGGCTGGTCACAACCGTTCCGCCTACCCAGCGCCCTCGTGCAGCGTTTGTCGCGGCGGGAGCGCTGAACCGCCACCCTTGCGACTACTATCCGTTATGGGTACGCAAATCCCCTACCATTCAGGACGGCGTCGTACGCACTCCGGTCAAGAGCGACGCAAGTGCTCAGCGCCGCCCGATTGACGATCATTCTTTCGGAGCCAGAAAGCTCAAGTGGTGCGCCGCGTGGATCAAAGCCAGGTCATTCCAATTCGACTTGCTGAGCTGCCCGAAGAACGGATGCGGAAACGGCCGGGTGCTAAGCTGTTCAAACGATGTGACGTCGCTGCGAAACCGATCGATTGCGGCACTTTCGTTGTGCGTTGGCCCCGGCAACCACCAATCGGGAACCTTGATGCCCGCCTTCATGCGACGCTGGCCCAATATTCGCTTCAAGAGCACTGGACCCAGAAGTTTTCGGATAATCCAGGGGCCCTGATGACTGTTCCCCCGAACAGCGGTGCGGAGGCCCTCGCCGACATGGTCCAGGACTTGTGACAAATCCCATTTGCCGGCGCGGAGGTATCCGACACGATGCAGATGATCGACGTCGACCAGCACTTCGGACCAATTCCGAAAATCGAGCTGGCGGCGATGTGCAATGTCTGAGGCCAAGGTCACTATCCTCCCCCGGTGCTTACTGTTGGATCACCGCCCCCGCCTTCCGCAGCCGGCATGTCCGGCCCGGAAAGACTCTTCAGGAATTCGATGATTGCGCTGCGTTCCTCCGCAGTCAGCCGATCGCCGAAGGTGTGGCCCGTTTTTCCATGGCCAAATCCCTTGGTGTCGTAGATTGTGCTGAGATCGATCGCCTCTTTAGACAAGAAACTCTTTCCGGCTGCGGCCGCCACACGATTGTCGAATTCCTCTCGGGATAACGATCGATACGCCATGCCGACCCTCTCCAGGTCGTAGGCATGAGGGTCTCGGTTGTCACGTGCCCAAATCTCCGGTCGCATCTCGGAATTCAAGACCGTGTCGAGTGTTGGCGCCGCCCCATTGTGGAAGTAGGGCGCCGATGCCCAGACACCGACCAAGGGCGGGGCGACGTATCCTTCCTTGTCCGGGACCGACGTGTACGGGATCAGTTCAGCGGGCGCTCCCTTGGTCTTGAAATAAACCTCCAGCTTGTTCGCGTGTTCCGCGATCGGCTTGAACTTTCTGAGCACGGTATTATAGGCGCCGTCCGTATTCACATTTCTCAGAACGTGGGAAAAATGGTAGTCGACCTCCCATGATCCAGGCTGACTAAGATCCGGTTGCGATGGTTTCTTGCGGTATGTGCCGTGGCAGGTCTTGCACGTCGTGAAGCCCGTGGGATCCGTCGGTCGTGAGCGACCGTGAAATAAGTCCGCCCCTTTTTGGACCAGTTCAGCGTCTAAAGAAGCGGGGAACGGTGGCGATTGAGTCTCCATCGCAAAGGCCAAGGCCTTCTCAACCAGTCGAACGTGTTCTGCATGGTCGGCATTCATTTCGTCATGCGGGACCGTGAAATTGATGGCGAAACTCGCCGCGGGATTGTCACCGATGTCGGCGTACCAATAGTCGTTCGTCTTGTACTTCCTTAGCCACCAAGCCATGCCATCGATCGGCGGCAGTTCGACCGACTCGATCAGCGACTCATACTCGGTTTTATTCTTGGCGAGCGTCAGTCCCTCCTGGGCGGGGTCGGCCAGTTTCGCGACCAATTGCCAGACTGCGTACGGCCCCAAGTTGTCTCCGCGCGTGCGAATCTTCGTTGGGTTCGATAGATTGATGTGGTTGTTGATGAGGCCCGCCACAACTTGCCCGTTGACGACGCCCACGTGGCAACTCATGCAGTTGAGCGTCACGACCTGAACTCCGTTGTGTTCAAGCACGCTTTCGCCTAGGCCGAATCCGGGAGCGGTGCCGACCGTTCGACTAGGAGGCGAGGGAAGGCGCCCCATGGCGTAAAACATCCCTTCCGGAGAGGCCAAATCGTAGTCGAGACTGTTCTTCGGCCCTGCCAGCGCACCGAGCAACAGCCGCGCCGCGGCCACCGGAACGGCGCTTCCTGCATGAAAAAGGTGGCCGGCGAAGATCTCTTCCAGGCCCTCTTGAGCCATCGCCGAGTACGAGTCCTTGTCGAAACCATAGAAAGTCAACGGTTCCGATGCGAGCGTCGCCCTCGAAACAAAGATCAGTAGCAGCGACAGCGTACACAATTTGCCCTTGATGCTTTGTCGAGGCGATATCATCACGCACCTTCTTCGTAGTTGGCGATTGACTTGACGATCCGAAGTTTCCTTAACCCGCGACGCCGACGACATCTGCGATACCCATGAACCGCAGCATCATGAGAATCAATTCCTCGGTAAGCTGGTCCATTTCCGGCTCGTCGATTCCACGCATCTGGATTTGGTGAGCCACCGTGGCGAAGGCCATTCCCATGCAATACCGCACCCCTCTTGTAAGATCGGGATGCTGGACTTCGAAAGAGCGAGCCAAGACCAAAGCGGTCACCCGCCCCACGATGAACTCGCCCACTTCCGCCCACGCTTCGCGAAATCGTACGTCGTCGGAAGCTTGGTCGAGAAACGCTCGAATCAGACCCTGTTTGGCACGGTAGCCTGCCACGATCTCGGGAAACGTCTGCCGCAGCGCCGCGGCGAGCGGCACGTCGCGCCAGCGATCGAGGGCCAACAGGTCCGCTATGCGTTCCCTTTGGGCGATCGCGTAACGCTCGAACAGGCCACCCAATAGTGCCTGCTTGCCTTCAAAGCGGGCGTAAATCGATGTCGGCGAGGTCTTGGCCGCGTGTGCGATTTCGGACACCGTGATTTCACGGAACGAACGCTTCGCCATCAGGCGCTCCGTCGCATCGAGAATTCGCGCCAAGCTATCACGACTGCGGAGCTGCACGGCGGGGTTGATCCATCGCGACTCGGGTTCGGTACCCTGCGATGTCGTCATCCAGTCCTCCGAGACAATAACGTAACGGTACTCACGTTACGGTACTGTACCCGCGTAGTGGTGCTGGGGTTTCAATTTTCGCAAACCATTCCCCACTAACGAGATAGAGACAGGGGGCGGACAAAACGCCTAAGTTTTCTCCGCCGAGCAGGTTGGGGTTCTGATCGGACAATCGATCGATGCGGCCGATCGGCCTAGTTGCGAAGTGACTGCGCAAATCCTGCCCAAAACCAGCGCCGACATCCCCCGGCCTTAACCCTGCCGAAATTCCGCTGCCGAAAGCGTGCGGTCTCAGCCCTGTCGCTGAACCATGGCCGCTACCCAGACCGGAACATAGGGCGGAATGCACCCCTTGGAGACCGGCCAATCGCGGTACAGCCCAATCTGTTCGCCCAGCGCGACGGCCCGCTTGCGAAGCTTGGGGTGATGAATCCCGATCGCCCCCAGCGTGTTGTTCATGGTCCATTGCACTTCGGGCTTCGCCTTGGGCATCTCTTTTTCAATGCGATCCAGCAGCCCTGCCAGGTCCAGACCCTCGGCCTGGCCTTGGTTGACTCGGCTGGCGGTCAGGTTCCAGCCCGCCCGGGCAGCCCAGCGATCTTTGGCGGTCATCCACTTTTCCCGCAGCGTTTCCTTTTGCGGATGTTCGGCGACCACGTAAGCATTCAGCCAGTCGGCCACCTGGGCACACGTGGTGGTGCGAGTCAACCGGTCGAGCTCGGCGGTGGAAAGCAGCTTGGGCCTGATGATCAGCGTGGCCAGCAGTTGGGCCTCGACGTTGCCCGTGGCCCAAAGTTCCAAGGCCAGCGGGTGGTCGGTTTTCAGCTTCTTGGCGATTGCCCGGAGGTCGCCCAGTTTCACCCCGAACTGGTTCTCGGGCGCGCCCGCCTTGCTGTTGTAGGCGCGGCGGGCAGGGTCGCCCAGCGACTTGAGTTGTGCGAGAATTTCTGGGACCTTCATCCCGCCAATTGTACACGCCGCGCGCCGCATTCCAACGGTGATCGGCGGCCGGCTTGGCGGGCGAGCGAGCCTTCGTGGTATGCTCGTTTAGGGGCTTGCCCGTTCGGAAAACCAGGAAGCAATCAACATGACGCATCGGTCGCTAATTCGCACTCCGCCCGAGGGGCGCACCGTGGCCCTGGTCGGCGACGTGTACCGGTTTCTGGTGACCGGCGAGGAAACAGGGGGCAAATACGCCCTGTTTGAAGCGCTGGTGGGGCCGGGGGGTGGTCCGCCGCCACACCTGCACCATCTGGAGGAAGAAGGCTTCTATGTGCTCGAGGGGGAGATCACGTTCACCATTGCCGGAGAGCGGGTGGTGGCGGGCCCCGGGCTGTTCGCCAACATGGCGATCGGCACTCCACACCAGTTCAAGAACGAGTCTAACCAGCCGGCCCGGATGCTCGTCTGGCTGGCCCCGGCCGGATTGGAACAGATGTTTTTGGAAGTGGGAACACCGCTAAGCGAGGGAGCCACCACGGCTCCGCAGCCGACGCCGGAGGAGATCGAAAAACTGATCGAGGTTGCTCCGAGCTACGGCATCGAATTCCAGCTGCCGCATGGTTGACGGGTGGCACGCGCGGCGGGCGGGTTGGCCTCGCCCGCCAGGTGGCCCGCAAGGCAGCCGGGCAGTGGCGCTTCGTCGCACGTTTTCGGCGTGTGGCCGCTCGCGTCGGGGTGGTAAATCATTACGCCCGGCTGGACTCGAACCAGCAACCTGCGGATTAGAAGTCGCGCGAGTTTGCCGCACGCGGCGACTCTCAAGAGCAGTGGCAGCAAAGACGTTGCGTCATCACAGTGCGACGAACTTCGGTCTCCGCACTCTCCATATTTTACGGACTTTTAGCGCCGTTTCCAGCGTTTCTGTGACAGATCTGTGACGGACCTACGAGCGGCACCAGCGCGAAGCAGTGGGTGAGAATTCGCTGAATGCGGCCTGCAAGCCAATCGCTGAGTGCCACCTCGACGATCTCTTGCTGCTTGCCTGGCGATTGTCGACGGATCTTCTGCTCAAGATCAGCGCGACGCAGAGGAGGTCGTTCCGCGTGCTGCCCGTGAGTGCAACAAGCGGCTCCTCTGTCCCGTTCAGAATTCACCGACTGACTCGAAATCCGCGGTCGAAGCACTTCCCCTGACGACGACGGGCGGAACAACGGGTTCGGAACTAGAACGGGTGTGCACGGAGAGCGAGCTAGTCATCTCGGCATGGTCGCCAATTCACCTGCGCGCCAAGCTCAAGGAGCTTTATTGCCAGGAGGGCAAGGCGGCGACAGGAGCAATGGCGTTTTTGCGAGAATACGCTTCGATATCTCCATCCGCCGCGGCTCAAGAGTAGGGAGGTCTTGGCACAAGCGATTCGAAGTGGAGTAGCCAGTCGCGATTTCTTTGGAACGGCATACGGCCAGACCGACGACCTCTTCGACAGGTTCAAATTCGGCGACACGAACGTTCAGGTCGACGACACACTGCCGCTCATCGAACCGGAAGCCGCGAACGCATACGATGAAGCACATCGGCCAAAGCCGTCGGCGAGCGTAACAATTACGGGCGCTGACCCAACAGCATCACAAGAGCCAGGAGTCGTTCGTGCGGCAGGGCAGCCAGGCAGCACAGGCGGTGCAACTGCAAAACCAATATCGTTTCACGGCACGGCAGAGGTCAACGCATCGACGGCAAAGATGCGTATGGTTCAACTCGCCGCCGAGGTGATCTCAGTCTTGTGCTCTGATCCCAACGCGAACGTCAAAGTGACCGTCGAGATTTCGGCGGACTTTACCGACGGCGCCTCCGACCAGGTCAAGCGATCCGTAACCGAAAACGCGACGAGCTTGAACTTCAAGGCGAAGGCGTGGGAGTAAAGGCACGCACACCACAGCCTGGTGAGCTTTATTCCATGTCTGACGGCCCGGCATTCGCCGAATCAGTTTTTGGAGTTCGTGGCGGCGATAGCAGATTTGATCCGGCTCAAGACGCGATCTCCTTGAGCCTTGTTGCAGGGTCTCAGGGCATGCTCCCAAATGCGAATCACGTTCCACCCCAATTGCCGCAAAGTGCTCGTGACTAGGCGGTCACGGCGAATATTGGCAGCTATTTTGTCCCTCCAGAACCTGCTCGACCTGGGAAGCGGCCGACACCCCTTCGAGCAACCGTGCCAGAAGCAACCATCAACAAAGACGGCAACCCGCTGAGCCGGAAAGACGAAATCGGGTTTGCCGAACAACTGATATCGTCGGCGCCAGCCGACAATCCCTGCAGCACGAAACAGTTCAGCCAACCTGATCTCGGTCGAGCGGTTCGAGTGGCTCCGCACGCGCGACATATTGAAGGATCGCGTGGCTACATCATGAACGTCGGGCATGGCGAGATCGCTTCTGCTGCTTGGTCTTGTCTATCTGCTTCACTCGCGAGTTTTTTGTGGCGAGCGACACGATTTGTCGCCCTATTGCCTCAGCCAATTGAACCGGCACCGCGTTGCCGATCTGCTCGCCAATTGATCGCTGCGATTTCCCGTAGAAAACGTAGTCATCGGGAAATGACTGAAGCGATGCCGCCTCTCGGAGCGAGATGGCCCGATTTTGCGACGGATGACCGTATCGACCGTTTGAAATACTGTAGCAACGGCATGTCAATGTCGGCGACGGTGCGTCCCATTTCATTCGACCGTAGAAGTCCTGGTGACCGTCCCACTCTTTGTGACAATCAAGTGCAAGGCGATCAGGCCAGACCGTTCGGCTGCCCCCGTCGCGAGGCGTATACTTCAACCGCTTCAGGTTCAGGTCAGTGATGTCCGCGGCGCGGTGATTTGCGATCGTCTTTGATACAGAGCCCGCTTTGATTCGAGGTAAGTGGCTGATCGCATCGCGAACGGTTTTGTAGGGCATGCCGCCGTCACCGTGACTCTCGGACGGAATCGTCACTCGCCCACGACGCGACGCGAGTAAGACGAAACGCCGACGCGTTTGGGGTACGCCGAATCGTTTCGCATCAATTGTTTGTGCAACAAACTGAAACTCGTTCTCCGCTAGCACCTTAGTGAAGCGACGATATGCGCTGAATCCAGCAACCTTGGACAGGCCCGGGACGTTCTCCATGAAAACCCAATCGGGCTTCAGCTCATCGACCAGCCGAGCGAAATCCATGAGAAGGCGGTTCTCATTGCACGAGGACTGACCGTGTCGATGTGAACTGAAGGGCTGGCACGGCGCGCATCCTACCAATGCCAATTGGTATTTCCGCTTTGACGGCAGATACTGACGTATCTGTCGCGCCGTGACGCGACGAATGTCACTTGCAAGAAAGGTTGCGGGTGAATTGTTCTGTTCGTATGTTCGACGGTAATCCTCATTGACATCAATTCCGAGTACGACATCAATACCCGCATTCAGTAAGCCGCGGGTCAGTCCTCCAGCACCGCAAAAAAGGTCAACTGCAATCATTGCGCGCCCAGCGTGTCTTATAGATTCCATACGTTAATGTAAGCGTCAATTAAACTCTGCATACTACGAGGAGGTAGTCCTGGGCGACAGCCAATCTGCAAATATGCCCACACAAACTGCTCACGAAAGGGGCTATCGAGCGACGCCACCCGGATAAAGCTTACGCCTTCTCCGGGTTGATCCTTAATGCTCGCTACTGGAATGAGTTCCAGTTCACGCAAGTTCACCGCCATCATCGGGAGCGTTCCTGGACATTCGGGCAAAAGAACAAATCCCGCCTGATGTGTCTCATTGAGTGCTGTCGGCAGTCGTTCGCGCACCTTGGTCGCATTCGTGTTTGCAGCGAGTCCCATTCCTTTCACAGCATACTGCCTCGGGTCAGTGCATCGCGCGGCAAGGACGTGGGTGACTTTGCATATGCCAGCTGCTCCTTGAGGAACCATGTCGCATGTGGGTGTGATGATGACGCGATAGCTAGGAGGGTCGGTGGCATCGCTGTCAATGGCCCTGACGATATCACCGGCCACGGAATGTGCCGTCAGCACCGGAAAAACGTACTGCTCCCATGCATGTGACGGCTCACCTCCAACCACAGTGACGTCGTCTATCATTGCGGCAATGCGACGACGAGCTGCGCGCGTGAGAATTTCAGCACGCTTTTGTTTATCCTGTTCCGCAACAAACAACATCGGCGCGAGATGTCGCAATACTTGAGAAACCACGGAAGCTAGATCGCGACTCACACCTCGCAATGTGTCGATGTGAGGCGAATAGCTCGTGATGTGCTGCATCACCGTTTGCTCGGTCATTGCGCCCTTGGCGACCATGCGTATGAAGGGATGCTCTGGAAAGGGGTCTACATGTCCGGCGGTGTAAATAACGATGGGACAAAACCATTGAGCCCACACGGCCGTCCAGATTGCTTCTCCCGCTGGCGTTCCTGTTGCAGGATCGCCCTCGAACCAATCGAGAATCAAGACATCGGGGCGAGTATTCTGCAGACGCTGTAGACCGCCATTAAAGTCCGTCTCTCCCTCAAACATTATTGCGGGATCGGTAGCGACAAGGTGGTCGCGAACAGTCGCGATCACATCTGGCTCATCGTCGATCATAAGTACTGAGAGCATCGCATTCATCCCGGCGGACTATTTCTGATAGATGGGCAAATCAAATTCAAACGACGCACCCTCCAATTCGCCGGGTTGGACAAGCGCCATTTTCCCGTCGTACGCGTCAACAATTTCGGACGCAATCGTTAACCCCATGCCAATTCCTCCGGGCTTTGACGTTACGCCAGGCCAGAAGATACGCTCTGCGTCGTCGTCCTCGATACCGGGGCCGGAGTCATGCACGAGTACTTTAACCCGTTCGCCAGATCGCGATCGCTGCACCCGGATTTCAAGAAATCTCTCCTCCTTGGTCTTGGTGCGCGAGAGCCAATAAACCGCATTGTCAAACAAATTCAGTAGGACGGCATCCAGCTCGCCCGGGTCGACTGTGACTTCAGTCACACTTTTGGAAGTGAACTTAACTTGAATGGACTGCTTTGTGATCTCAGGCTCCAGTAAGTCCAAAGCACCGCGGATGCGTTCTTCGAGAGGCGAAGTACGCCGGCCGCGCCCAAACGAGCGGCTCGCGAGAGGAGCGAACGTTTCCGCCAGGCGGTCGAGTCCGGTCACCGCGCTGGTGGCTCGTGTGAGCTTTTGCTTCATGGGCTCGGTCAGCGACTCCACGATCTGATCAGACGAAACCGCAGACAGGAATCCGCCGATCACTGTGGTCTTGTTGCGTACTTCGTGAACGAGCATTTGGGCGAGCGTGCCGACGGTGGCAAGCCGACTATAATAAATGAAGCGCCGCTCGATCTCTTTCCGCCCTTTCTCAAGCTCACGACCAAATTCATTCACAAGGGGAAGTATCTCGGCAGCAGTTCCGTCGCGTTTTGCAATTGCGCTTACTTCCTTAGTAAGGCTCTCGGCCGACATGCCTCCAAATAAATTGTCGAGTTTCTTCTCCGCTGTTTTTTGCTCTAGGCGGTCTTTCTGACGTTCGCGCTCAAGCACTTCGACGGCAGCCTTGATGACCTCCTCAAAAACCGTAACCTCGCGAGACTCGGCGAGCCGCTCGCGATCACTGGTGTCCTTAATGCGAGGGTTGTCCTCTGCGGTGATGGAGACATAGCCGACAAGCTGTGACGTGCGCAGTCGATTGCCGTATTCGCTGATGGCACGGATGTCCAGACCTAGCCAATCACGCGTGCCTTCAGACTTTGGGAGAACTAGGATGCCGTCGCGGTAAACGGAGATACCTTTGTGGGCTCGAATAGAGGCCCGAACAATGGATCTACGAACCTCAAACCGCTCGGCAATCTGATTCACGTCCTCAGGTCCGATTTCCCATGCGCGAAGCTCAAATGAGAAGGGGCCGCAATTCGGCTCGTCCAGGTCCTTCATGAATTGAGGAGTGCGCTTACTGTGTTCGCGGATGTCGGACCACGGTACGGTGATCGAGGAAGTGCGACCTGCGGCGCCGTCAGCGTCAACCGGAGTGAAGCGATACTTGCACTTCAAGGCACCGACATCCGAAAGCTCGCCTGCAAGACGGTATACCGGCTTCTTGAGAAATCCAGGCGATTCGATTCGGACAGCAGTATTCGCGTCAGTTCCTCGGCCAAGTCGAATCTCGAAATCGTCAACCCCGCTGAAAGGTGAAAGCAGTCGGGAAAGATGTTCTCGTAGCTCGTCGATTCGATCATCACTCCAATCAGAAACGAGATCGAAGATGCGGAGCCGCGTGCCGCTACGCGAAAACGGTGAAGCACTGTCGTAGTCACTGAGTTCGACATGGCATTTTGAAATGTCAGGAGCCTTCGCAAGTGCAGGCCATTTGACATCTATACGCAGGCAGGGCCCACCTCGGGCCTGCGTGAGCATTTCGAGCCGCGCGCCCAGCCTCGCGACGGAAAGCCGCCCCAAGCCCTTCTCGCCGGCCACTCGGCGCGTTTTGCTTCCGCGCCTTGAGACAGGAGATTCGGCACGGAACGGCGTAGCTACGACACACCAGACAGACTCAATCGTGTCACCGTCCATTCCCTGACCGTTGTCGAGAATCTCAATGAACTCGCCAGTCTGGGGATCGCTGCCGAATCGAACATCAACCCGATCAGCAAATGCGTCATAGGCGTTCTTGACTAGTTCGGTGATGGCAACGAAATCATTCGTAACCAGATCGGCGCCGAGGGCCGCAAAGACGCGCGGATGGAGCTGAAAGGGAATTGCGCGTTTCTTTGCAGCGGCGGGCATGATTCGGTCTCGTATTCCGTCCTGGCCAGTCCGTTCGATCGCAGTCCGCGTAATCCGGCGATTCTAACGCGGCCGGCTCGTATCTCCAAGATTGCATTGACCTTATACCGTCAAAACGTCCTTGGCCAGGGCACCGAGGGACAGCCAGCTGGACATCCCAACCCCGGTCAGGCGAAAAACGCACCAACGCGCCGCCAAGACCAACTAGATCGCGATCCGCTCAAACTCATCAAGGGAACCCTCCAGTTTGGAACCACGGGAAAATGCGGCGTGGACCGGAAGGTTCGCGTCGGCCCTCAGGCAGTTACCGCTTCCTGGGGGTCTTTTTCTGTGACAACATCTGTGACAAGGCGGTTCGCCTCGACGTAAGTCATTACGCCCGGCTGGACTCGAACCAGCAACCTGCGGATTAGAAGTCCGCTGCTCTATCCGATTGAGCTACGGGCGCTCGTTTTTCGTGCGAAACATGGAGGGCCACGAGTTATTCACTGACAGGGTTGTTTCGCATGGCTGCCTCAAGCTTTTTGATGTCGTCGTCCGAGAGTTGTGGCCGGTCTACTTTGAGCGTGAGTTTGTTCAGCTTCGCGGTCAACGTGAACGGCGGCGTGTAGTCCGCGTCGTTCACGCCCGTGAGCGTGTCGGAACCGATGTCGAAGCTTTCGTCCCACTGTAGGATCATGGGCAGGGTCTTCTCCATCTTCTTTCTGGCCACTTCCCGTCCGTCTACTCGCAGCACGCCGGTGCCGGGCTGGGCGAGGCCGCTCATATTATTGTAACGGAGCGTGCCGACGCCGAGGCCTTCGTACTTGAAGTCGAATTCGATGATGTGTTTGCCGGGAGCAAGCGCGTCCGGGCCTTCCCATTTCAGGCGTTCCAGATCGATCATGTTCCAGAGAAACACCGGCTTGCCTTTGAGCAAGTAGAATCCGTAGCCGGCGAACCGCCCCCCCGAGGTAAGGATCATGCCTTCGGCACCCTCGGCGGGCACATCGATGTCGGCGGTGATGGTGTAGGAGGTGTTCAGGAGCAGCGGAGAATCGCCCTGCGGCAGACCGACCATCGGCCGGGTATAGATGAACTCCGTGCGGCCCGCGGTAATGTTCGGGCGGGGTGCGATCACTCGCGCAGCGACCGAGGCATCCATCGGGAAGACCTGATACTTGCGAGCCTCGGCGATGAACAGCCGTTTCAACTCCTGCACCTTGTCGGGAAAGGCGTCGGCGATGTTTCGCGACTGGCTGAAGTCTTGACTCAGGTCGTAGAGCTCGAGAACCTGGTTGTTCAAGGGGTCGGGGTTTGCCGGGCCGAAGGCTTCCCACGGCGCGCGGTTGACCCGGGTACTAAGCAGCCAGCCTTCGTGATAAAGCGCGTACTGGCCCATCATCTCGAAATACTGGGTCTTGTGACGCGTCGGCTCCTTGGCATTTTTCGCGTCGAACGTGTACGCGAAGCTTGTCCCCTCGAGGGGGGCCTGTTTGATGCCGTCCACGGTGGTGGGCGGCGCAATGCCGGCAACCTCGAGGATGGTCGGCACCACGTCGATGACATGCATGAACTGCTCACGCAGGCCGCCGACGTCCTTGATCCGGCTGGGCCAAGAGACCGCCATGCTCTGGCGGATCCCGCCTAGCTTCGAGGCGTTTTGCTTGAACCAGGTGAAAGGCGTATCGAAGGCCCAAGACCAGGCCGCCGACATGTGGTTGTAGGTCTGCTCGGTGCCCCAGACGTCGTACCATTTCAATTGTTCGGCCGCGGGGATCATGTTCACGCCGTTGAAGAACGCCACTTCGTTCGGTGTGCCCAGGGGGCCACCTTCGGCGCTCGTGCCATTGTCGCCATTGATGTAGATGATGAGCGTGTCGTCGAGCTTGCCCATGTCTTCGATGGACTGGACGACGCGGCCAATTTCGTAGTCGGTGTACGCCGCGTAGGCGGCGAAAATCTCCACCTGCCGGATGAAGAGCTTCTTCTCGTCGGGGGTGAGTTGGTCCCAGGGCTTGAGAACTTCGTTCGGCCAGGGCTCGAGCACCGTATTGGCCGGGATCACGCCCAGCTTCTTCTGGTTCTCGAAGATGCGCTCGCGCAGTTTCTCGTACCCGTCGTCGAACAGATGCATGTCGGCGATCTTCTTCACCCATTCCTGCGTCGGGTGATGCGGCGCGTGCGTGGCGCCGGGCGCGTATTTGACGAAGAACGGCTTATCCGGCATCGTCTGGTTGATGCGGTTCAAATAGTCGATGGCGTCGTCGGCCATGCCGGTGATCAGGTTCCAGCCCGGCTTGCCTTGGAAAGGATAGATTTGCGTGGTGTTGCGAAAGAGATTGGGCTGCCACTGGTTCGCGTCGCCGCCATTGAAGCCGTAGAAATACTCGAAGCCCATGCCGATGGGCCATTTGTCGAACGGTCCTAGCTGGCTGGCGGCGAAGGCAGGCGTGTTATGATTCTTGCCAAACCAGGCGGTGGCGTAGCCGTTCTCCTTGAGAATGCGCCCGATGGTCGCTTTGTCGTCGGGAATAATGCTGTTGTAACCGGGGAAGCCGGTGGCCTGCTCGGAGATTACGCCGAAGCCCGCCGAGTGATGATTGCGCCCGGTAATGAGCGCCGCCCGGGTCGGTGAGCAGAGCGCGGTGGAGTGGATGTTGTTGTAGCGCAGGCCGTTTTTCGCAATGCGATCCATGGTCGGTGTCGGAACGACGCCTCCAAAAGTGCTCGGCACGCCGAACCCTGAGTCGTCGGTGATGATCAGCAAGACGTTCGGCGCGCCCTTGGGTGGCACAATCCGCGGCGCCCACCAAGCTTCTGACTGTAGGGCTTCCTCTTGGATCACCCCGCCGAACTTGGGGTTGGGCGCGGGAAGCTGTTGGCCAGTGATGGTGGTCGTGGCGCTTGGCGAACCCAAGGTTCCCGTCACCTGCACGCCCGCGCGCGACGAGCCGCCGGAAACTGAAGGCGCGTGCTGTGAACCAGTCGGGGGGCCGCAGCCTACGGCCCACCCAAGGGTCGCCGCGGTGAGCATGCAGAGAGTTGCCATAGTCCTCGAACTGGCCATCGTGTGATCCTTTGCGTCGTCAAATCGTGTCAACGAGGTAAACTGATTCTAGTGCGATTGCATCTGCTCGCGATCGGCGTGTGGAACCAAGCTGGCCTGAAACCGCGCTGCCACGAAACCGCGCTGCCACGAAGTCGCGCTACGAGGCCCACTCGCCGCACCCTTTTTTCTGAACCTTGCCCCGGGCGTTGCTACCCGCGCGCCGGGGTCTTTCCGGGGCTTCGTCGGGCGTTCGCCCAAGCGACGGTTTCTTGGGGAAATTGCCGAACAGCCCGAGTTGTTAACCGCAAGCCCCACGTTCCGCCCCGCGGTCCATTTCCGTTAGAGGCCCTCTGCTCGATCCGATGGAGCAACGGGCGCTTGCAAATGGGCCATTCTAGCCGATCGCCCCAGGGGCTGGGAGCCGGGGTCGATGGGGCCTGCCCGGCCCTTGGTCTAGCAGCCAGCCGCGCCGGCCGGGGAATCCGTTCCTCGGTTCGCGAGGCTTTCACGAAAGAGCGAAGCTTTCACGGTAGCGCGGTTTCGCGAGGTGGATCGCGTACGTTTTCCCCCTCTCGCCACGGCACCGCCGCGCGGCGCCAGAAGCCGGCCAAGAACAGCGTCGCAGCGGTTTCGGTCCCCGGGGCAGAAGCGCGCTGGCACACTGGTGGTTCTGCGCCAGTCGAGCCGCTAAACTGGCGGGATTGCTCTTAACCGGACGGCCGCGCGGGGTTTCCTGGCGGTCGGTTTAAGACCTGAAGCCGGGGGGATCGCTATGCATCGTTGGGCATTTGTCTGCGGCGTGGCGCTGTTCGTGTGCCAAGTTGCCGGGCCCGCCTGGGCCCAAGGTTGGGTTGGCAACGTCGTCTTTGCCCGAAAAGTGAATACCCAGCTCAGATACGGCTCGCTGGTAGTTTCGGAGTTCAGCTACAAGGCCACGGTGCTCAACGACACGGGAGACTGGATTGAAGTTCGGCATGGCACCGAGAGCCGGCGCTTTCCCAATAGCTACCAGGGCTACGTGCTGAAAACCGACGTGGTCGCGCTCGACCAGGCAGTGGCGTACTTCACCGCCTTAATCAACGCCGATGGCAAAAACGCCTGGGCCTTGATTTGCCGCGCCAAGGCCTGGCAGGAAAAGGGGGAAATTCAGATTGCCAATGGCGACCTGGCCGAGGCGCTACGGCTGCGGCCCGAGGCCTGGGTCTACAACATTCGCGGCAATATTCGGCGCGAGCTTGCCAGCGATGGCCTACCGCGGACCGATTTCGCCGAGGCCCTGCGGCTCGACCCACTAGATTACGTCGCTCGGACCAACGCCGGCAACGCCCTCACGGCCCAAGGGGAATACGACCAGGCCCTGGACTTCTACCAAGAGGCACTGCGGCACAAGCCCGACTACGCGAGGGCCTTCGGGGGTCGCGGACGGGCAAGGCTGGGCAAGGGGGAAGCTAAGCAGGCGATCGCTGATTTCAATGAAGCCCTGCGGCTCGACCCCAACGACGCCACGAACATTGCCAATCGGGGACTTGCCCAGCTTCACCTGGGAAAGTTCGACGAGGCGATCTCCGATTCCGATCAAGCGATCGGGATCGATTCGACCGACGGTTTTCCGTTTGTCTGCAAGGCTTCGGCCTACCTGCTTCAGGGCAAGGCATCCGAGGCGCTGGCCGTGAGTCGGAAGTGTATTCAAACGCAAGACTGGAGCGGAAATCATGCCTCGTATGCGGTGATCCTGGGCGTGCTGGCGGCTCGCCGGGCGGGCGATATGGAGGCGGCCGACCGACTACTGAGGGACGCCCAGGGCAAGCTCAGCCAGACCTGGCCCAACGCTGTGGTGCGGTATCTGGCTGGCGAGGTCGACGCTCAGGGGCTGCTGGCCCTGGCCAAGGATAACGGCCAGCAGACCGATGCCCGCTGCTACCTGGCCTTGCACCTGATCGCCAGCGATCCCCAGCAGGCCAAGATTTATTTTCAGCAGGTGGTCGACGAGGGGAACAAGATCTATGTGGGCTTTGCGATTGCCTTCAACGAGCTGAAGCGACTGAACAACACACCGTAGTTGCGCGCGTCGAAGGAAGTTGCTCAAAGTGCGTCTGGAGCCGTCCACGTGGTGTGCCCGCGCGTCGGTGAGCCGACGCGCGGGACCTTGTGCAGATGCCTGGCTGCCGGCGGAATTGAAGGGTCGCGGGCCGGGGTACGCCGACGGGCGGCGGCGCGTCAACGAAGTTCCGCATGGTGGTTGCGGATGGGCGACAGACCGTTGTCACTGGGCGGATTGTTGGAATCGCTCGGACAGATCAGGCCAATTCCGCCGTTTGAAAGGGCGAGCCCTCTGGTCGTCGCCGAGCCAGCCATCAGAGCGAAGAGGCGCCGGTGGGAGTCGAACCCACGGTGGCGGATTTGCAATCCGCCGACCATTTTCCCTAACGCACTTGTCGGCAATGAGTTAGGCAGCGCGCCCCCGGCCGTGGTGCGCTCTGGGGTGCTCTCGAAATCGAAAACGGCCGCCGCGGGTGCGCTGGCTGGTGCCCCGGGCCAAGAGGCCGCCGGGGGTGTTGCTGGCGGTGGTTCCCCCGAACCGACGCGAGCGGACGACGGGCCGACCGACCCCGACCTGGCCCAGGTGCTGGCCGCCTGGCCCACGCTGCCGGAGGCCATCCGCCGGGCCGTGATGGCCTTGGTGGGGGTGGTGAGCAAGTAAGCCGGACCCTACGTCGGCCGACGGCAGTTGCGAGGGCCCAATTGCCTGCCGACAATTGAGCCGTCTTACAACTGCAACCGGTCTGAAGGGGCCCCCCATGCGATTCTCTCGCCTTGCCGTTTGTTTACTACCTGCGCTAGTGGCCCTTCCGACCGCGGCCGCCGGGGCAGCGCTGGTCAACGCCAGCTTCGAAACCGTTGAACCGACGAGCCAAGCGCACCCCCAGACGTTTGGCGATTGGTCGGGCGATAGCTCGGCCATCGTGCAATCTGAGCAAAGCCTCACGCCCGCCGATGGCGCGCAAATGCTGCGATTCAGAGACACCGTGTCCGGGGGGACAGGCGGGATTGATTCGGCGGTTTGGCAACTGGTCGACGTGTCGGGCCTGGGCCTTCAAACCTCGGGGCGCCGCGCCACGGCAATCGCCTCGGTATTGTTCAATCGCACGGGCGCCAGTTACCCCACGTTCTGGCTTTCGCTGGAATCCTACTCGGGCGGGGCGGAAGGATTCGACTCTGCGACCGCCTTACTCGAAATGAAAATGCAGATACAAGCCGATGATTTGGTCGGAACCTGGCAAGAGGCGTTTGTTTGTCTGATGTTGCCCTCTGAAACCACCTACGTTGCCGTCGAGCTGGTTACCTACAAGGGGCAAGGGGGCGGGGGCACTTCGCCGGAGTTTCCCGGCAGCTACGCGGACGATGTTCGCTTGGTGTTCTATACCAATGACGACTTCGAGGCCGACGCGGACGGCAGCGGGGACGTGGGCGCGGGCGACTATGCTCTATGGGCCGCCCAATTCGGGCAGACCGGCGGGCGACTCTCGGCCGACTTCGACCATTCGTGCGACGTGGGGGCGGCCGACTATGCCCTCTGGGCATCGCACTTTGGCAGGACCAATCCAGCCCAATCGGCAGCGGTGCCGGAACCGGCGACGTGGATGCTTGCCCTTGGTGCGCTGGGCACGCTGCTCGCCTGGCGAGGGCTCGCACGGCCCGCTAAGTAGGCTGCCCTTTTCAACCGCACTAGGGCCGGCCCCAGGGCCCGGGGCAATCGGCGGACCCGGGCGACCGGCCGGGGCACCCCGGGGGGTGCTGAATCATCGGGGCTTTGGGCCCGGTAGACCGCCCGCCTAAGCTCACGCGGAATTTCGCGAAATCGAGCAATTTGTAAGCCGGTGCGTCGTCCGGGGGTGGGGGGGGGCGGCGATTTTCTAGAGGCCGCCGGCGCCGTACACCATAGGCACGCCGCACGCATTTTCGGACAAAATTCGGACTGAGGGCTAACTCGGCACCTTCTCGGCCGAGGCCGGCGACGGCGCACGGTGGCCTGCGAACCGAACGAACTGGCCGACCGGCGGGAATGGCATCCGCGGTCGCAAGCCGCCACACCCCCCACGAACGGGCCTCGCCCTGCCGTTTTTCGCGTCGATTAAACCGCGCCTGGCCCACCCAGGACGCACCCAGCGCCGCCACCCTGCGGCGGCCAAAGCCCGCGGGCTCGTTTTCGAGGCGGGGCCAAGCCGTTAAGATTTAGCCTCGGGACGGCCGGCGGGTGAGTAGCTACACCCTCGGCCAAGCGGGCCCCTCGGCGCTGGCGGTTTCTCACCTACCTTTTCCCGCCCCGCCGATCGGCCCGGCCCGGAGAAAAAGGTGGGGGTGTTGTATGAATTACGGCGACGAACTGCGCCGCCGCAGATTGCAGCAGTTGCATTCGCGATTACTGCGGCTTGCAGAGACCTATCCCCTGCTATGGCACGCAGCAGCTCGATCCGATTGTCAGGAAGAGCACTTCAGCTTAGTACCCAGCTTTGCTCTTCGTTTTTTCGAGAACGCGCCGCGGTATTTCGGCGAAGCTGCACAGGCGCACGATCAGAAGCGATTCAATCGATGGACGTTGATCGCCGATTTTGAATTTCCGTTTCCAATTTCAGCATTTGCCGATTCAGGCGAGGTGTACTACCGGGGCCATAGATGGGTTACACAATTCTGCGAAATGCCCAGTCGCCAATTCAGCGGCGATTATTCGCGAGAACTGTCAAAGGTTGCGTCGGACGCAGTTCTACAGTTCCGAACGATCGCGTTAGAACTGCAAGATGAATTTCGCGATTCAATTCAAGCGATGTTTCCCAGCCTTGAGGTCCGCAACCGCGTTTTTACCAACGAGTCTCCTTGGTTAACCGCGGTTTATGGGGTAGTGAACCCACCTCTGGTCAACACGATTATTCCAGAAGCGACGGTCGTAACCTGGTTGTCCAGCGACCTATTCAGCGCTTCGGCCAGGGCAATCGAAGTATTTGCCCGCAAGGAAGAGAGCCCGTTGGCACCTGTCCTGAAGGACTCCGAAGCCGCCGTGATCGAGGCACTGAGAGCGGCCGGCAGAGCGCTCACTGGTAAAGAACTTGCGGTCAAGCTAAAAGCTGTTGAAGGGTGCTCCGAGGGCAATCTAACCCGACACGTGCTGAAGAAACTGAAAGAGCTTGGATTAGTGGCCAATCAACCCGGGGCGGGGTACTACCTGCTCGGCGAATAGGCGCGGAACCGCGCTAGTTTCGCGCCAATGGGATTCCTGCCATGCCCGCCTACGATGCGGGCATGAGCACACAACCGCACTTTCCCGCAACGGAATGCTTGGCCCTGCCCGCCGCTGACGCGGCCAAGCTACTGGGTATCAGCGAGCGGCATCTCTGGGCCCTGCATTCCTCGGGCCGGCTGGGGCCCCTGCCCGTGCGGCTGGGCCGGGCGGTGCGCTGGAACCGCCGCGAGCTGGCCGACTGGCTCGATGCGGGCTGCCCCAGGCGAGCGGACTGGCTGGCCGATC
The DNA here is from genome assembly GCA_964399535.1 of uncultured Pirellulales bacterium. GTDB lineage: Bacteria > Planctomycetota > Planctomycetia > Pirellulales > CAYNRE01 > CAYNRE01. The sequence continues at coordinate 39,388 of CAYNRE010000034.1, forward strand.
GGCCCGGGGGTGCGGCATGAGCGCCCCCCGCAAACGTGGCCGCCGCGGCGAATTGGGACATGTCCCAGTTTTCGATTGCCGGTCCCTACGCGACCTAAGACCGTCGCCCGAGAACGACAAGCTATACCGGCCCGTGATCGAGACCGACCCCGAGGTAAAGCGGCTTGCCGAGAGCATTGCCCAGCGCGGCCTACTCGAACCGCTGGTGGTGACGGCCGACGGATACATCGTGTCGGGGCACCGCCGATTTGTAGCGGCCCGGCTGGCTGGACTCCGGCAAGTACCTGTGCGGTGCCTTCCCGTTCGGCGGACGGACGACCTGGACGCATTCGTGGTGCTGCTCCGCGAGCACAACCGCCAACGCGAGAAGTCGGCCGATGAGCGACTGCGCGAAGAGCTGGTGGCGATCGAGCCCGAGGCCGCCTACGAATCGCTGATGGCGCATCGAGCCGAACACGCGACCGTGGACGTGCCCAGTTTGCGCATCCGCGGAGCGATGCGGCGCAGCGAAATCAGTCCGGCGAAGGCGCCACTACTGGCCGCCATTCAAAGGATTCTGGACGAGCACCGCCGATTCTGGCCGCTGAGCGATCGACGAATTCATTACGCTTTGCTCAACGATCCCCCGCTGAAACACGCGAGCAAGTCGACTTCGCGCTACCGTAACGATGGGCCGAGCTACAAGGCCCTGGTCGAGCTACTGACCCGAGCCCGGATTACCGGCGAGATTCCGTTTGCGGCAATCGCTGACACCACGCGACCGGTGACGGTCTGGCGCACCTGGCGCGAGATCGGCGGATTCATCGCCGAGGCCAAGGGCGAACTCTTCAAAGGCTACTGGCGCGACTTGCAGCAAAGCCAACCGAACCATATCGAAATCGTAGCCGAGAAGAACACCGTCGAGCCGATCCTGCGTCCGGTCGCAATGAGGTACTGCGTGCCGCTCACGAGTGGCCGCGGTTACTGTTCATTGCCGCCGCGGCACGACATGGCGACTCGATTCCGACAAAGCGGCAAGTCGAAACTGATTCTGCTGGTAGTTTCCGACTTCGATCCCGATGGGGAAGAGATTGCCCAATCGTTTGCGCGGTCGATGCGTGACGACTTCGAGGTGGAAGCAATTCACCCGATCAAGGTAGCGCTGACCGCTCAACAGGTAGCCGAGTTTAACCTGCCACCGGGCGAGAAGGCGAAGGCGACTTCGCCACAACACACGAAATTTGTCGCGCGACACGGCGAGCAAGTCTACGAGTTGGAGGCCCTGGACCCGGAGACCCTGCAAACGATCCTGACCGAGGCTCTGGATAGCGTGCTCGATCGGGTGGCTTTCAATCGCGAGCTTGACCGCGAGAAAAGCGATGCCCATTACCTGGAGGGAGTGCGCCGCTCGGCGCTGAAGGCCCTGGCAGACGGGAGTGGTGCCGCATGAGCCCCCTGCTCTCCGCTGCCCAGCAGTATGCCCGGCTGGGGTGGTGCCTGATTCCCTTGCGGCCCGTGTCGAAGCTGCCCCCGGTGCGCTGGAAGCGCTACCAAGCGGAACCACCCTCGGCCAACACGCTGCGGCGCTGGTTCGGCCAGCGGGGCTACCAGGTGGCCGTGGTGTTTGGCCAGCCCTCGGGCGGGCTCGCCTCGCGCGACTTCGACGAACTGGCCGCCTACCAGCGATGGGCCGAGCGGTACCCCGAACTGGCTGCCGAGCTGCCGACCGTGGAGACGCGGCGGGGCCGGCATGTGTACTTCATCGCCGAACGGACGGACGAAGCCCAGGTGCGGCAGGCGCTGGGCAAACCCGACGGCCGCGGAGCGATTGCCCTGGGCGACGGCGAACTGCGGATGGGGGCAGGCTGCTACTCGGTTCTGCCCCCCTCGGTGCATCCTTCGGGGCACCGGTACTGCTGGCTGGTCGACCCGCTGGAGAAACCGCCCGCCGTGGTGGGACTCGTCGAAGCCGGTTTCGTCGACTCGCCTCATGCAACAGAGAGCAACGGAGACAACAGAGGAATACGGAGGAACACGGAAGCCATAGAGACGGTGGGTGGTGTTGTGTGTGAGAGCACTAAAACCGGTCGCGCCGCCGACCCGGGCGAGCTGCCCGAGGATGTTTGCCGAGCCATTGATGGCACCCTGCCCAGCGGCCCGGGCCGGCGCAATCGCCAGGTGTTCGAGTTGTGCCGGGCGCTGCGGGCCCTGCCCTGGCTGGTCGACGCCCAGCCTGACGAACTGCGGCCGCTGGTGCGAGCCTGGCACGCCCGGGCGCTGCCCCATATCTCGACCCAGCCATTCGACGAGACCTGGATTGATTTTCTGCGGGGCTGGCCCCGCGTGAAGTTTCCCAAGGGGAGCGAACCCATGACCCAGAAACTTGCCGAGGCCCTGGCCCAAGACCCACCCGCCGTGGCCGCGCGATTCGATTCGGTGCCGGTGCGCGGGCTGGTGGCGCTCTGCCGCGAGCTACAGCGGGGGGCTGGTGACGGTCCGTTTTTTCTGGGCTGCCGCACGGTGGGGCGGCTGTTCCAAGTGGACCACAGCACGGCCTGGCGGTGGCTGTATCTGCTCACGGCCGAAGGGGTGCTCGAAGTGACCACGGCCGGAAGCCGGGCCAGCGGCCGGGCCAGCCGGTACCGCTACCGGGGCGACCTTTAACCGACCGCCTTCCGACCCGGAATTGGATTGACAGTTAAGGTATAACCGGAGGTATACTTTCCATGCCGAGCGACGTGCCGTTTCGCCAGGTGCGGCGGATGCTGGAGCGGGCCGGGTTTCGCCTGGTCCGCACCCGCGGTTCGCACCATGTTTTCAATCGGCCGGGGGGCCCGCTGGTGGTGCTGCCCGTGCATCAAGGTAAGGTAAAGGCCCACTATGCCAAGCAAGTCGAAAAACTCTGCGGCCCCGACCAAGCCGGCCCGAGCTAAGCGGGGCGCCTCGGTGGGCCGGCCGATGAAAGCCGCCACGCTGGCCGAGGCCCGCCGCTGGGCGAGCGAGTATCAGGTGATTGTCGCCCAAGAGGATGGGCATTGGTACGGCCGTGGGCTGGAGCTGCCCCAGGTGATGGGCGACGGGCCGACCGCCGAGCGGTGTATTGAAGCCACCCGCGAAGCCCTGGCAACCGCCGTGGGCTATTTGCTGGAAACGGGGCGGCGCCCACCTACCCCGGCCCGCGAGCGGCAACGAACGACGCAAGTAAACGTGCGATTCACGGCCGAGGAAAAGGCGCTGCTCGAAGCCGCCTCGCGCCGCAAAGGTTTTCAATCGCTCTCGGAATTCATCCGCACGGCTGCCGTGGAAGCCACGACGTAACGAGCAAACGCTAGCCGCCGACCGCGGACCGCGGACGACTGGGCAAACGAACACGCGAAAAGGTAGGGGTGCGAACCGATGGGACTATTCCGCAAACGCACGGCCGGCAAGCCCTCTCGCAAGTGGTGGGGCCGTTACCGCGACCATCTGGGCATTGTGCGGCGGGTGCCGCTGGCCAGCGACAAACAAGCCGCCGCGGCGCTGCTGGCCGAACTGGTACGCAAGGCCGAACGGCAAGCGGCGGGCATCGTCGAGCCGACCGACGAACACCTGCGCCGCCCGCTGGCCGAACACCTGGCCGACTTCCGCCGAGCCCTGGAGGCCAAGGGAAACACGCCCAAACACGTGTGCCTGACGATGGCCCGCCTGGAAGCCTTGGCCGAGGGCTGCGGCTGGAAGCGATTGGCCGACCTGCGGGCCGACGCGGCCGCGAACTGGCTGCGCGACGAGCGAGAAGCCGGGCTCTCGATTCGCACCAGCAACTATTACCTGGCCGCCGCCAAGACCTTTGGCGCTTGGCTGGTGCGCCAGGGCCGCGCGGTGGCCAACCCGTTCGCCCACGCGGCCAAGCTGAACGCGGCAACCGACGTGCGGCGCGAGCGGCGAACGCTGACCGCCGACGAACTGGGCCGGCTGCTGAGCGCCACGCTCGAAGGCGAGCTATTCCGCGGGCTCGATGGCACCGACCGGCACGCCCTGTATCTGACGGCGCTACGAACGGGGGCCCGGGCCCAGGAACTGGCCAGCCTGACAACCGCCTCGGTGAACCTGACCGCCGGGCAGGAATCGGTAACGATTGAAGCGGGGCATAGCAAACGGCGCCGCCGCGACGTGCTGCCGCTGAGGGCCGACGTGGCCCAGGTGCTGCGCAAGCTGGTGGGGCGCCGCCTGGCCGAGCGCCAAGCGCTGGCCCTGGACGGCAAAGCGCGGCCCGTGGCGCTGTGGCCGGGGAGCTGGTTTCAGCGGGCGGCCGTGATGCTGCGGGCCGACCTGGCCGCCGCCCGAGCCGCCTGGCTGAATGAAGCCGCCACGCCCAGCGAGCGAGCGGAGCGCGAGCAAACCGACACGCTGGCCGACGCGGACGAAGCGGGCCGGGTGTTCGACTTCCACGCCCTGAGGCACCAATTCGTAACCGACCTGGCCCGGAGCGGGGCCACGGTGAAAGAGGCCCAAACCCTGGCCCGGCATTCGACGCCCAACCTGACCCTTGGCGTGTACGCTCACCTGGGGCTCTGTGACGTGTCGGGGGCCCTGGACCGACTGCCCAGCCTGGCCCCCAGCCCCGAGGCCCAGCGGGCCCGTGCGACCGGCACCGAGGGCCAGCCGGCCCGCGACGGGAAAACCGAGAAGCAACCAGCCCCAGCCGGTGGCGTCAGAGATAAGGCGGGCAACCCGCGCCCAGGCGAGCCGGCGCGAGGGGCCGACCGGACGGCGCACGAATCGAGGCCGCCGAGCGGCGAAAAAAGTGGTGCTCTCTGTGGTGCTCTTTTGGGTGCATTCGGGGCGAAATCCGGTGCGCCAGCTTGCACCGAAGGGGCCGCCGAAGATGTTCACCACCCGAGTACAGAAATGGCGTTTTCCGCAGGGGAAACCGCCAAAACTTCGAGCAAAACGCCAGGAAAAGAAAAGAGGCGCCGGTGGGAGTCGAACCCACGGTGGCGGATTTGCAATCCGCTGCCTTAGCCACTTGGCTACGGCGCCAGGAGGGGTCACTTTAGGCCAACCCCGGGGGGCCGGTCAAGGCCGGCCGAAGAGGCCGGAATTGCCCCTGGGGCCGGGTTCACTGCGCCTGCTCGCCCCCGCTGTGCCACTGCGCTGGACGGACGCCATCGGCCCCGCGAAGCTTGCAATTGAATGCCCTCGGGCAGCCTCCCTCGTCCCGCCCCACATCGCCCCCCCTCGTCCTCTGGCCCGACGGGTTCAGGCCGCTTCTCGCAGTGGGTACTAGCGCGTCAGGGTTCCACCGCGGCCGGCTTCCGTAGCTGGCAACCGGCAAGCCAGACCAGTCAGGGGCCGCGCCGCCAAAGGGCACCGTAGGCGGTGGGCGGTACAGCTTACCTGGCAGTTATAGGGCGCAGGCTCCCGCGCTCAATTCGCTCCGGGATACTTTTCGCTCGCACAACCGCTGAAGAATTTCTCATGCGCCGTTCGACACCAAGGGGATAGCGGCTGCGCGCATCACAGCGGCGCAAGCTACCCGGCCGCTTGGCCCAGGCGCGATCGCCAATTTGCAACGGCAAGCGCCCTACTGAAAAAACCTCGGAAACGACCCATGAGTTGGTGGAAGCGGTTCGGCAAAGACCCGTTCGATCGTCAGGCGACCGACCAGGCGTCGAGCCTGGCCCATGAACTGCTGGCCGGCCTGTGGACCGTGGGCCAGGCCAGGGCCTGGACGATGGCCCCAGCCGAGGCACGAGGGTATTTTCGCGCACTGGCGCGCCCGCAAGTGTGCGACTCGCTTCAGTCGCGCCGGCTCGAGCAGGGGCTACGCACGCGGGTTGAAGCCCTGGCGCTCGACGAAGTGGTCGAGCGGCTCTTGGCCCGGTTACGCGAGGCGCGGCAAACCCGCGGGCGACAGGCCGCCTGATCCACCGTGCGACACCGTGCGGGCAGGCAGCCGCGCGGCTTTCCTACCCCGCGCATCGTGCCCGGCGCCAAAGCGCCTTGGGCCGATTGCACAACCACCACGGGCGCCGTCGAGCCGCAGTCGACCCTCAAGCGGCGCGGGCTTTTCGGGGACGACCGGCGCACCGCCGGCGGTTTCGGGCGAACCACAGCGAAACCAGGGCTGCCCCGGTCAGGCCCGCCGTTGTCGGTTCGGGAACGACGACGGCGTTAATCCGATAAACCAGCATTTCGTATTCACCGAACACATCTTTGCCCGGGCCGGTGGTGGAAAAAACCTCGATCACGTAAAACCCCGTCTTGGGGATGATCAGGTCGTGCAGGAACGAATCGGTCGACTCCCGTTCATCGTCGTTGATGGCGGGTCCGCTGTGCCAGGGAACGGGCGAGTAGGCGGCGGTCGGGTCGAGCACCGCCACTTTCGTGTCGAAGGTATCGCCCAGTCGGTAGTCCAGAATGCGCGAAAGCACCTCGATGTGAATCAGGTCTCCCTCCTTGGCGAAGAACTCGTAGTAGTCGCCTGCGGGAATCGGTGGAAGCGGCGGATCGAACGGGGTGATCGATCCTTCCTCGACCACCACCACGTCGGCGAAGAAGAGCACTTCGGGAGAACCCGGCGGGTGCGGCATGGTGTTGGGCAGGGGAATGGTGGTCAACATCAAGGGCTGGGGCATGAGGATGTCGTTGGCATCGGCCGAATCGATATCGACATCGGTGAACGTGTCGAGCATCAGCTTGAGCCCTGTGCGCGGCCCAATGAACAAATCCGGAGCCAGCAGCTTGCCGGCCGAGAAACCAATCGAGGTTGTGAGCGACATCAACTCCTTGCCGGTAAGCGTAGCCATGGCCGGCCCGGGAAAATCGGGTTCAAACCCCGCGCCGATTCCCGAACTGGGAACCCCGCCTCCTAAAGGCAGAAACGAATCGTGATGCCGTGCGCCGAGCAGGTGCAACGTTTCGTGCGCGGCAATGTTCACGCTAGCGATCGTTACGTCGGCCGGAGAGTACGGAGCGCTGAGCCCCGCGATTTCCAGCAGCTTGGGAATGTGGATCGAGGCATCGTCGATTTTCTTGGTGTTCTGAAAATCGATATCGCCCGCGTCGGCCAGGCCGACGTTGAAATACACCTTGGAAAACAGCCCTATGCCGGGATCGAGATCGGTAAAGCTTACCGGGTAGGCGGCAAATTTCTCGTTGAGCAAGGCGACAATGGCGGTCCGCTCGGCAGGGCTGTAGACGTAGTCCTTGCCGTCGTCCGATACGCCGTCGGTGAAGCTGTCGAAATCGAGAACCACGAGTTGTGCGGCTTGAATGGGGGGCGCCGCCCAAGCGAACAGCCCCCACAGGAACCCGGCGCGGATGAATCTGGTCACGAGCGGCCCTCCCCCTTCGTTTTCTCGCTTCAGAACGTGCACCACACCCGCTCACCCAACGGCAAGGGGGTGGCCACCCCCCGTGATACTACGACGAGGGGGTTTCCCCGGGCAAGAAAATTGCCGGGTAACGAGAGACGAGGAGCCTGCCGACGAATCGGCGATGGTAAACCCGCAGGACCAACGTCGCGACTAAATTCGGCCCAGCCCGGTGCTCGCTAGCCTAGCCGCGGGCGCCCCCGCCGCTGCGAATATCCCGAGCGTGGCGCGTCCGCATTCAGCGCGTCCGCGCCGCGGCCCGACTGCCGCCTGCGGCCTCGGCCCATTCGATCAACGTTGGGCCAGAGTCGTTGTCTCGCTGGCTTCGAGCATTTCGGCCACTTCAGCCAGTTCGCGACGCCGCGCAAGCCAAAAGGGGAGCCCCAAGCCGGCGATGGCGAAGGTGTACAATCGGTACACGAACGCCACGAGCAGCCCCTGGCCCGCCACCACGTGGGCTCCCTCGGGCATGTGGACGTAGAGAAAATCCATGGCGCCTTCGAAGGCGCCTAGCCCCATGGGCAAGAGCGGAATCGCCCCCGCCACCATGGCCAAGGGCACAATGAGAAAATGATCGACCAGGCTGGGCCAGTTCCAGCTTGGCAGGGCCCGGCCCACGAAGTACACGCCGAGCGTAACGCAGGTGTGCACGACGAAGCTCATGGCGACTGTCATCGCCAGCACCCCCAGTTGCCTGCGGAACATCCGCACGGCGCCGATGAGCGCCTGGATCGTCGGGCCCACCTTGGGCAGGCCCGCCAGCATCTCGGAAATGGCGCCCTGCGTGAAGCCCGGCACGAGCAGCATCAGCACCATCAGCCCACCGACCAGCGTGGCGGCCAGCGTAATCTGGGTCAGCAGGCGCACCGTGGGATCGGGGACGTTCCAGAGGCGAAAGGTGAGGATCGACGCCGAGGCCACGAGAAACAATCCGTAGAGGCCAATCACGCGATCGACCACCACCGTAGCCACGGCTTCGGCGCGGCGGCCGGGTTGCTCTCGGGCAATAAACACCGCTTTGAACAGGTCGCCCCCCACGTTGCCCGGCGAGACGAAATTAAACAGGTAGCCGAGAAATCCCAGGCGAAAGGCATCGACCAGCGAGAAGCGAAGCCCCACGGCCCGAACCAGGAGAAACCATCGCACAAACGAAATCACGACGGCCAGCAGCGTAAATGCGCCGCCGACGACCAGTTCGATCCAGTCTTTACGCTGGTTGGCCAGACTGGTGAACAGGTCTTCCCGGCTGGCTTGAACCACCAACAGGCCCAGGATGCCCAGCGACACGGCGAGCATCAGCCAACGAAACCATCCGCTTTTCAACAGATCCCTTTCCGCTTTCCGATCGAGGCGCTCGCTTGCCGGGCGGCGGGGGCCAAGGTTCGGGGGGAACCATGGCGGGTGGCGCAAGCCCTTGGATTCGGCCTGGCGGCCGAACCTCGGAACGCCTCGGCCGGTCTGGTTTGGATGGGTAGTTTTCCGGTCCCTGCCAAGTTTGCTTCCCGCATAAGTTTAGGTCAGGCACGAATTACGCAACCCCTGTCGCGGTGGCTACCAGTTACACGAGCCAACGCCCCGGGGCGGCGCGCCGGCGGGGTGCCTCCCGGCAACAGGTACGAAAGGGGGGGACCGTTTGCCGGCTGCGGTACCCGTCGGCCCAAACGCCGGCCGCCGGACGCACTGGGCCGTCCTTGACAGGGGCCGACCACAGTGATAACCTTTCCGCTTCGCGTCAAGACCGGCTGCTCTTGCAGCAAGTCTTGGCCACGAAACCGGTTGCGGCTCGCTCGAAGCAGCCTCGGCGGCCACTTGCGGCGGTCGATCGCGCTGCGGCCTTGGAGCGAGTGCGTTCCAGTGGGCGTGTGGCTGTTTCCCGCTGGCGGGCTGGCGAAGCCGGTCGGTCGCCCGCCGGTGGCAGGCGCTTCGCGGTCGGCGTGCTAGCGGCGTCCGGAATGGCCCAAGAATCGGACGCGGCGCTCGGGTCAACCACGCGCGTGCGGCCGAGCCAAAAGGCCGAAATCGGGCGTTGGACAAAACTTGGGGGATTAGCTCAGTTGGGAGAGCGTCTGGCTGGCAGCCAGAAGGTCAGGGGTTCAAGTCCCCTATCCTCCACTGTACAAGCGTGCACCATCTCGCATGGTGCGGGAAACCCCTGAAAAACAGGGGTTTTCTTATGCGCTGCCGTTTCGGCTTGCGGCTCAATTCCACTGTACAAAGCAGTGTACTGCGTCGGATTGCGCGTCGGATTCTGCGTTGCCTGTTCGGCCCCGGTTTTGGTGGCCGCCGCAAAGTGTTCCTCGGTGGTCATCAGGTAGTGCTTAAGCGCGATCGACGGGGTGTTTCCCAGCCAGCTTGTCACCACTTGCACCGGGAACCGTTCGACCAATTCGGTTTCCCGACTGGCCCGCAGGTTGTGCCACAGCCGGGGCCAGGGCTCTAGGCCCGCCCGCCGGATGATCTTCTCCAGCGTGGTTCGCAGGTTGCAGTTCGCCCAGCCACCCGCCCCCAGGGCCTTGCGGAACCGCTCATCGACCACATAGACGGCCCCCTCGGGCGCCCGGTCGAACGCGGTTTGTAGCGGTTCGAGCAGTTCGGGGAAGATCGGAACCACCCGGCACTCCTTGCCAGCGTGGTGTTCCGTTTTGGGCGAAGTGACTGTAAGCCGAGAGCGTTCCCAATCAACGTCCGACCAGCGGAGCGAAAGCACTTCGCTAGGGCACCGCAGCCCACCGAACCGGCAAAGGGCGACCATCGTTCGCCAATGGTGGTCGGGGCATTGTTCGAGCACCTTGGCAATTTCATCGCGAGCTACAAACCGCTGCCGGTCGGCCAGGCCGGTAGCTGCATGGCTCACCTCGGCGAAGGGGTTCTCCGAGATAGCCCGCTGCCGCACCATCGCCCGAAAGAACGAGCGAGCGAATTGCAGCCGCTTGTGAACCGTGGTCGGGGCCAGGCCCTCGCCAATCAAGTGTTGTTTGAAGTTGTCGCCGTCGCCGGGGGTGATCGTTTGCAAGTCGCGGTCAGCCCCAAAGAACGAAATCAGGTTCCGCTCGACGTGGCCCCATACCAACTTCGAGCTAGCTTTCACATCCCGCCGCCCGTCGATATAGGTCCGCAGGAACGCGCCCAGGCTGGCCGCTGCCCTGGCTTCGGGTGGATCAATCAACCCCACCCGGGCCAGCTTCTCGGCCAGCGCCGCGGGCAGGCCAGCCACCCAAGCCGCAGTCTCCACTTCGACCGGCCGGCCGGAGAATTTGGCGACCACCAGCGCCTCGACGCGCCGCAGGATTTCCTCGGCATCGCGCTTCGGCAGTCGTCCAAGATAGATCGTGCGCCGGGCACCGCCGGGGCCAGGGAACAGGATTCGCCGATTGCCGGCCTTGTCGCGAGAGATACTTGCCACGTTTCACCATCCTTTGCTTGCAGGTCAGCCGCGAGTATACCGCCGCTGCTGTTGGGGGCGGTCAGGTCCAGGGGGCCGCTTCCTCGAACGGGTCGCTGCCATCGCCGCCCAGCTCGTCATCGTCGAGCCCGTCCGGCTCCGGCCAGGGGGCGTTTTCGTCATCGTCTGGGCCAAGGTGGCCATCTTCCGGAAACTTGGCCGCCTTGGGTTCGTCCGCCTCGGAAACAGCGGTTTCCCCCTTGTTTTTTGCAAGGTGGCCAAGATGGCCAAGATGTTCAGTATCAGGGTCTTGGCCGCCTGGCACTTGGCCGCCTTGGGAATCTTCGGGCAGTTTCCACCACCACGGCCCGGGAACCGTCTCGCGGTAGGCCACCACCCCGAGCGCCTTGCGGGCTCGCCGGAGGGCTCGCTCCGTGATGCCGTGAACCAGCCAGGCTTGCTCGGTCAGCTCGGCCGCCGGCTGGGGGGCGTCCGCCAGTTGCTTTCGCAGGAACAGCTCAGCTTTCGCTTGGGCGTCCGGCTTGGGGCCGCGTCGCCCCTGGGGCCGGGCCAGGGCATCGTCGGCCTTGGTGCTGACCGGCGCCGGTTCCCACAGAACATGGGGCGTGTCGCCCGGCTCGGCCGCAGCCAAACGATATGCCAGACCCGTTTCATCGTTTCCCAAGTTGTTCTTAACCGGCAGCATCAGCCGCCGGCGCCCGGCTTGGTCGTCTTGGTCTCTGCAGACCGCGAAGGCAGCCCGGGCCGCCGCCACGAACGCCATGCTGCCCATCGTGCGGTACATGGCCGGCCCCTCGCCCTTGCGTAGGTGCGACACGGCCACCACGGCCACGCCGAGCCTGCCGGCCAGCTCGCTCAAGGGCGCCAGCACCCCGCGTACCTCGACGTTATCGTTGCCCTTGGTGGCACCCAGATACGCCGATATAGGATCGACCACCAGTAACCGGCAGTCGCCCAACTCGGCGATTACTTCCTCCAGCCGGGCCACGTCACGCGACAAGTCGAACCCGCGCCGGTACTCGCCGTGCTGATCGCGCCCATGCACCGCAGCCAGAGCATGAATCCGGGCCACGTCGGCACCGGCCGCGTCGAGCCTGGGCCGGATAGTGTCCGCCAGGTCATCCTCGGCCGAGAGCAGCACCACCGAGCCCAGGGGGGCCTCGCCGCTGCCATCGGGCCAGCGGCAGCCCCTCGATACTCGCGCCGCCAGGTCGAGCGAGAGAAACGATTTCCCCAGGCCTGGGTCGCCGGCAACCACGGTCAGCTTCCCAATCGCGATTCGTTGGGGCCAGAGCCAGTTGACCGCCTCGGGCTCGACGCTCGCCAGGCTCACCAGCTCGGCACGAACCGGCGCGTTACTGGCCGCGTCTGCCGCCTCGCGGATTTCCTGCCCCAGGTGGGCCAGTGTTTCCACGGGCTGGCCCAGTGCCGCCGCCAGGCCCTCAATCGCCTGGGCGCGACCCCGGCCGGAATCCGGGTCTATTGAGTCGCGGTAAATCTCCCGGCCGCCGTCCAGGAACCGCACGGCTCGATAGGGCCGGCCGTTCGGTGGGTCGATCTTGATAGTGATGTTAGACACCAGCCAACCCCCTCGACCGTGCTGGCCGTGTTGTTGGTGCAGGTGCCTCAACCAACTCACGGACCTCGGCCCGCAGCTCGCGAAGCTCCAGCAGCAGTTGCTTTAGGGCCGCCGGCTCGCGGTCGACCGTGCCGCCCCGCAGGGCTCGCAGGTTGCGAACCGCCGCGGTCGCCGTGCGGTCGGCCTCTAGTTGCCGGGAGCGCTGCCGCCAGTCGGCGCGGGCGTGGTCGAGCGCCCACCGCACTTGTGAAGGTGTCGCATCGGGCGCCAGGGCTCGACGGTAGAGCGCCGCCGCGAACGTGCCGGGCTCAACCCGCTCGATCGCGTCCGATAGGACTGATTCCGGGGTGCTCACTCGGCACCCCCTTCCTTGCTCGCCTCGATCAGCCGGGACAGGTCGGCAACGTGGTACCGTGTCGAGCGCCCCAGCCGCACCACCGGCACCTTGCCGGCACGGGCCAGGCTCCACAAAGATCGCTCACAGATACCGAGCGCCGCCGCCGCCTCGCGGGGTGTCAGCAGCAGCTTGGCCGGCTCGGTCGGGGTCTTGGTCCATTGTCCAGTCATCGCAGGGGCTCCCTCAAAGTCGCGCGCCGCGAAGCGCGGCCGCATTTGGTGGCCGGCCGCACCATGCGGCCTGCTACGAGGGAGTATCCGCGCTGGACTGGACAACTCGCCGGACACTCGATTTATTCCGGCGCGTGGAACCGGCCGGTACTACAAAACAAGGGGTGGAATCACCCTGTAAGAGGCGCCGGACAAATTCGGACGATATGGGGTGCGAATTTGTCCGGCGCGGGAATTCACCGCCCTTGGCGATTTTTCCCCGCGCGCTCGACGCGCTTTCGATACCGGTCTACCACCTCAGCCACTTCGTCGCGATCCACCCCCATCTCGCGGGCCAGCTCGCTGTACTTGCCGAACTGGCCTTCCTTCCAGGCTTTGTAAATTTGTTTATGCGTGGCCGTGTCCGTATCAGGCCGCCGGCCTCGGCGCTTGCGTCCGGCGCCTGGTTTGTTCGCCTGCCTCGTTGAAATAGAGTCGCTGAGTAATTGCTCGATAACGTAAAGCGATGCTTCAGCGGGTCGATGAATCGAGCGAATCGTAAGCTCCGGTTCCCGGTTGCTTAGGTGTGCCTCGGCAGCCTCATGGCAGTTCGCAAACTTCAGGCCGTGGAATCGCTCCGGAGCGTGAGCAAACAGGAAGTGGCACCAAAGGGCGTGCGGCCCCGACCAACCCTCCAGGCCAAGGTTTGCACCTACGCTGATCGGCAAATGCGCACCCGCTGCCGCCGCCAGCCTCGCGAAGTCGCTCACCGGCGCGTCGATCATTGCTTGCGCTTGTTCGTCCGCGATTACCACCATTGGTTGAACAATGTCGTACGCGATAAACCGGGTTGGTTTGCCGGTCAGCCAAACCGATCCGCTTCCAGGTTCAAGCCAGCCAAGACGCCAGAACCCAGGCGCCAAAAGATGTTGCCGCTTTATATCCGTCGGCTGCGTGTGAATTTGGGGGTTGTCGGCGGTCGCGGGATGCCGCCGCAGGTGTTCGCGAAACTCGTCGCGTAATTCGGCCCACCGTTGACGCTCGCGCGCATCCAAGGTGGGGAACACGGGCGCAGAAGTCGCCATAGAATCCATCCTTGTAATTGGCCGGGCCGAGCCAGGCCGGCCGTGGGAAGGATGGAACCCACAGCCGGCCGGGCCCGCTTGGCCGCCCCGCTTGCAATCGTGGCGGCTCACCCGAGCGCGTGATTCTACCAAAACGTCGCCCTTCGGGGCGAGCAGGGGCGGCCAGCGAAAATCAACGCGCCAGGATTGATTCTCTCGCCCTCGGGTAGGCGCACCCGACCTCGGACACGTCGAGCACAGCAGGCCCTTAGAAAGCCGCTCCGGGCTTCGTGCCGATTCTTAGTCCGCTGGGGGGTGAGCTATTTTCGCCGCGGTTTTCGCCTTAGCATCATCGCCGTTTGGCAAGTGGTCACCGTGACCACTTGCCACTTTCGCCCAGCTCAGGGAAGCACCGTCGCCGGCTTCCTGCCGCGCGGGTCTTTCAAGAGTCGCCACGCCAGAACCTCATCTTCGTTGAGGGGTGTAAACCCTCGCTCCATCGTGAGGCGCGTCCGCGCCGCCGGGCTCAGCCCGAACCGATCCATCAGCCCCACCATTTGCTTGGTCACGCTGGCCAGAATCGAAACCTCGGGCACCGGCTGGCGAATCGTGGCGCCATTGGCGGAAACGTAGCTGTACGTCTCCCCATGCTCGGCGATGGTGTCGGCCAGGGCCCGATACCTCGACACAAGATCGGCCAGCAATTCGAGCGCCAGGCCATCGGCCACGGTCAGCACGTTCATTTCCTCCAATAGCTCGGCGGCCGCCTCCCAGGTCTGCCGCCGCTCGCCGGTCAGCCGCTCGGGGCAGTCGGGCACGGTTGCGGGCAGCCGGGGCTCGCCGGGCCTCGACTTGGCCCGCCAGGAACCCCGTTGCTCCAAGATCGCCGTGGGTGTCGGTTGTGGTCCGCGTGCTCCCATCCCTGCTACCTCCGTGTGGAATGTCGGGGTCCGTGCAAAGGCCCCCCTGAAATAACCCGTGAAATTCTGTGCGCGCTGGGGCGGCGTATCGCGTGCTCGAACCGCCGCTAGAGATTTTACCCCCCCCTACCCCTGGGGCCCGGTCAGGAACCCGCCCCAGGCCGCTGGCCAACTTGGGCGAGCAACCGGGCCAGCCGCTCGCGGTCGGCCTCAGACAGCCCCCGCAGGGCCTCGGCCAGGGCCGCTACAGGGTCAGCCGTGGGGGCGCTTTCTGGCCCGCCACGTTGCACCGCAGGCAAGGCCGTCTGTGCGCTGCCAGGTGCGCCGCGCGCGTCGGATTGCGCGTCGCCTTGGGAGTGAAGGGCCGTTTTCCCCTTGGTTTTCGGGGGTAGTTCAAGTCCCCTATCCTCCACCTCGACGATGGGCACCGTCTTGAGCGGTGCCAAAAACCCCTGAACACCAGGGGTTTTTTTATGCGCCCGGCGGCCTCGATTCGGTGGCGCCGAATCCCAAACAGCGGGCCCTGGCCAGAGGTGGCATTTCGACGACGAACGGCCGCGGCGACTGTGCGGGTGTGGTACAGACTGATCGCAGCCGCACATGTGATTCTCCGCTTGCCGCACATCGAGCTGCGGGAATCGGACGTGGCAGCCCGGCATGCCTGGAGCGCCACCCCAGAATGAGCGGCCGCGCCTCTCGTTTTCCCCCCTAATGCTCCCGGCGACCAGGGGATCTACGCCGCGATGGCCAGCTCCGGCACGCAGCCTGCACAGTATGCCTCTGCGTCTAAACCTTCTGTCCGATTTTGCGGAAGGCCAGACCGGTGTGCGGCACTTTGAGACAGTTCGCCAAGCGGATCTTTTTCCTGCCGCTCGCGGTGATCCTGGCAGCCGGCATCGTTGCCGTACCTGGCCTGGCGGCGGAAGCCTCCAACGCCCGGGGCGAGCTGATCTTGCATGTCTTTACGCGCAGCGACTCCGCGATTTGCCAGATGGGCGTCGAGTATGCGAATCAGCTTGCCCAGCAGCGCAAGGGCCTGGTGGTCGATGTGCACGACTTGGCCGCCGATTCGCGGGCCCTGGCTCAGTTTCAGAAGCTGGCAGCTCGCTTCCGCGTGAAGTCGCCGACGCTGCCGGCCTTTTACGTTGTCGACCAGTTGAAATTGGGGTTCACAGACCCCACGGCGAGTGGGCCCGCAATCGAAGCACTGCTGCGGGCGCGGCTATTTGTCCGCTCCGGCTGCGGGCGTTGCCGTGCTGCCAAACGATTCTTCGACACACTCGAGGCACGATGGCCAGCGCTCGAGGTTGTGTACTACGATCTGGGACGCGATGCCGCAGCACAAGCAACGCTACAGAGCGCGCTCGATCGATACAATCGCCGGGCCACGGGCACGCCAGTTATCGATCTCTGCGGGGGCCTGCTGGTGGGTTACGACAGCGATGCCACCACCGGACGTCAGATCGAGGATCTGCTGCGGCAGGCGGCCGAACCGCTTTCCTGGGAGCGCAAGGGGGCAGACGCCGAACAGGCCGCAGCCGATACCCGCGTGCTGCCAGAGCTATTGGTTGCCGGGTTTGGCAGGCAGGCGAGGATCGCCGTGCCCGCGGTGCGATCAACCCTGGCGCCGCCCATTGGCCCGAGCGCCCCGCGGGAACCCCGGCGATTGGGAATGAAAGCGGCAGGGTTATCGGGCGCATTCCGAACAGCGACACCAGTCCGGTACCTGGTCGAGGAGGACGAAGAGCCGCCGACGCAGGTTCCGGCGTTAGAGTTGCCGCCTGCCGCGGCGGACAATCCCGAGCAGAGTGATGAGCCGCTGGTCGCGCCGGCGGAACCGGCGCCCGTCGAGGGCATCGAAGTTCCTTGGCTGGGCTACGTGCGAGTTGAGCGGTGGGGCCTGCCGGCCTTTACGCTGCTGATTGGGACGATCGACGGCTTCAATCCCTGCGCGATGTGGGTTCTGGTGTTCCTGCTCTCGGTGCTGGTCAATCTGAAAAGCCGCGCCAAGATGCTCGCCGTCGCGGGGACGTTCATCGTCGTCAGTGGACTGGCCTACTTCGCCTTCATGGCGGCCTGGCTCAATCTGTTCGTAATGGTGGGACTAGCCCGGCCCTTGCAGATCGTGCTTGGCTTTCTGGCGGTGTTGATCGGGCTGGTCAACGCGAAAGACTTCTTCGCTTTGCATCGCGGAATCACTTTTTCGATTCCCGAGGCGGCCAAGCCGACCCTCTATGCCAAGGTAAGTCAGATACTTCGCGCGAAGTATCTCTCAGCCGCGGTCGCAGCAGCGGTGGTGCTGGCCGTGATGGTTAACGTTGTCGAAGTACTTTGCACCGCCGGGCTTCCGGCGCTGTATGCAGAAGTTCTCCGCATGCAAGATCTTTCGTGGGGAATGAGCTACGCCTACCTGGCGCTGTACAACCTGGCCTATATGTTCGACGACACAATCTTGCTGGCTTTGGTGGTGCTGACCCTTTCGCGTCGCCGATTGCAGGAGCGCGAGGGCCGATGGCTCAAGCTTGTTAGCGGGCTGGTCATGCTCGCCCTGGGAATCGTGATGCTCGTCCGACCCGACTGGCTGCAATTCGCCACGTCCGGGTCTAAATGACTGCGACTTGGCCCGGTTGCCATGCCCCTTAGCCATGTCGCAGAGAGGTTTGCCCGATACGCGGTTCCAGATGGGCAGCGTGCTCGCAGCAGCGCGCTCTCGAAATGGCGACGTAAGTCGCTGTTTCGCGAGCCGCGCGGAGCTTGGCTTCGCACTTGGCGAGGTTGAAATACGCCACGATGGCCTATTTCAACGGACTGACTGGCCACCGAAGTCGAGTAGGGCAGACCCCGCCGGCGTTCTTGGCGGTCCCTGAGGTGTGCATCCCCAAGGTTCGGCGTGCACGTATTCCCGGGGGCGCGTTACTTGTCAGCGTGCTGACGCACCGTCGAAAGCCGCCGTAGAGCTGGGGTGTTTTTACGCGCCCGGCGGCTCGGGGTTGGTCAAGCCAACTGGCAAGAAGCGAGCAGCCTCCCCTACGCGGCGTCTGCGGCGGGCATGGCCCAGGCCGCCCAGGGCTAGCCCCAGCCCCAGCCAAATCACCAGCGTGGCCGGTTCGGGCACGGCGGCCGGGGGCGGCGTGTAGAGCAGGTTCAGGTTGCTCCCCAACTGGGCGATCGAAAACGTGCCCGTGTAGGGGTTCGTGAAGCCCGAGAGGTCCAAGAGAAACGCCGCCGGGTCGAAGCCGACGATACCGCCCACGGCGCTGGCAAAGGTCCAGCTATAGCTGCTGGCCGGGTTAAAGTTGGCGGCGTTGCCGGGCGCGTTGGCCAGCGTGAGCGAGTCGACGTCGAGCGTGAATTCATTGCCGGCCGTGGCGGTAATCGTGAGCGTGCCCGTGTCGTTGAACCAGTCCCAGCCGGGGTCACTGCCGGCGGTGCCGAGGGCGTCGTTGATCTCGAAGGTCCAAGATTCCCCCCCGGCCCAGACCAGGTTGTTGGCGGGAATCGAGTCGATCGATAACAGCTCCCCGGGAGTTACCTCCGGCAAATAGGTGAGGCTCGCTCGCGACCAGGTACCGCCGGAGACCTGTACGGTACCTCCGGACGGGTCCAGTTGCAAAGAGACGACATCGCCTGGATTGAGGAGCGTCTGGGTACTGAACGACAACTCGTCTTCGTCGTTCGGCGAGTTGTAGAAGCGATAGAACGAATCGATGGCAACTCCGTTGACCAGGATTTGACCGCGGAGCGGTCCTGCCGACGGTTTTCTTACCGTGAGGGCGCCACTGATCGTGTGCAGCCCGGTGCTGCTAGCGACCCCCAGCACGCCGGGCGAGGACGAGAACCCACCGGTATTAAGTTCGACGGTATCGAACGGCACCGTGAAGAAACCGCCGCCGGTAAAGGATGCAGTCGTCGTTAGCCCCCGCTGGATCGCCTCGGCGGTCGATTGGCCGAAAACGGTGGGGTATTCCAGCAGGCTGGCTCGCGACCAGGCACCACCGGAGACCTGTACGGTACCTCCGGATGGGTCCAGTTGCAAAGAGACGACATCGCCTGGATTGAGGAGCGCTTGGGTGTTGAACGACAATTCGTCTTCGTCGTTCGGCGAGTCGTAGAGGCGATAGAACGAATCGATGGCAACTCCGTTGACCAGGATTTGACCGCGGAGCGGTCCATACCCCGACGGTTTTCTTACCGTGAGGCCACCGCTAATCGTGTGCAGCCCGGTGCTACTGGCGACCCCCAATACCCCGGGCGAGGACGAGAACCCGCCGGTATTGAGTTCGACCGTATCGAACGGCACCGTGAAGAAACCGCCGCCGGTAAAGGATGCAGTCGTCGTTAGCCCCCGCTGGATCGCCTCGGCGGCGCTCGAGGAAAGCGGAAATAGCGGCGTGGCGAAAACGGTGAATAGGATCAAGAGTCGCATTGAGGTGAATCCGTCTGAAGCGTGGTGGTAGGCACAAGCCGGTGACATCGGTCGGTTGCTATTCTCTTGCTTGGCGCGGCGACCGGCGGCGACTGCGACGGGCATGGCCCAGGCCGCCCAGAGCCAGCCCCAGACCGGTCCAAATCACCAGCGTGGCCGGTTCGGGCACGGCGGCCGGAGGCGGCGTGTAGAGCAGGTTCAGGTTGCTCCCCATCTGGGCTACCGAAAACGTGCCCGTGAAGGGGTTCGTGAAGCCCGAGAGGTCCAAGAGGAACGCCGCCGGGTCGAAGCCCACGATACCGCCCACGGCGCTGGCAAAGGTCCAGCTATAGCTGCTGGCCGGGTTAAAGTTGGCGGCGTTGCCGGGCGCGTTGGCCAGCG
>CAYNRE010000035.1:0-5746 GCA_964399535.1 uncultured Pirellulales bacterium
GACCTCGTATCCGCAGAGGAGTCGCCCTCCCGGGTGGTGGGCGCGCAGCTCGTCGTTCGCGAGGCGTGCCGCCGCGTCGGCGGCGTCGCGCGAGGGATAGCGGTCGACGATGTGAGCGTCGTCGCCCACCGTCTCCCACCACACCGCATAGGTGCCGGTGGGGTCGGGCTCGCCCGCGGTCTCGCGGAGCGCACGATCCCGCATGTCGGCGGCGTCGGTCGCGCCGTCGCCCTCGTCCTGTTCCGACGCCCACTCGGCGGCGGCGGCGTCGGCGGCGGCAGCGGACGCGTACGGCCCGCGCTCCTCGACACGGACGGCGTCATCGCCGTCATCGGTCCACCAGTATCCGAGCGAGTCGCGGCCGACGCGGACGTAGCAGTCGCCGGGCTCGTCGCCGTCCCGGCCGTAGCAGCACACGACGTAGTCGTGCTGCTCGCCGGCCGCCCAGTCGACCGGCGACTCCGGGGCCGCGGGCTCCCACTCGTCCCACTCGCCCTCCGCGATAGGGGGGGCGGAGCTGTCGCCCACGGACCACCCCGACGCGGGGTGATCGTCATCGATCTCTGACCACCGGACGACCGCGAATCGCGGCGCGGCTGCGAGATCGGACCGGTCGGCGGTCCGCCGCCAGAGGCGGCCGTCCTCGGAGGCGTAGGACTCCGAGACGATCTGCCCGGCGCTTGCGGCGGGCGTGGCGAATTCGCGGACGGCGGGGGGTGCGATGTCGGTCATCTTTCGATCTCCTTCATGGGCCGCAATTCGCGGCGACAAATGCACTGTAACCCCCCCCTAACCGAACGCAAGGGAAAATCGTACGTCGTCGGTCGATTTCGCGAATCCCGCATGATTCATGCGGGATTCGATCGACGAAAAGGGGGCGACGGCGCGATGGGCAGCGGGGCGGGTGCGTCGAACTCGAAGACGCCGAGCAGCTCGGGCACGTCGACATGCTTCGTCGTGAGGCCGCCGCGGAGCACGTTGTCCGAGCTCGCCATCACCTCGAGCGCGAGCCCGGCGAGGTAGGCGTGCAGCGAGCCGGCGGGCAGGAAGAGGGCGCCGCCCGGGCCGAGCGAGCGCTGCTCGAGCAGCGCCGCCCCGACCACCCCTGGATCCGCGGGGTGGCGCTCCGCGAGCAGGGCGACCCAGCGGGCCGCGCGCCCGAGCGGGTCACTCGCGGGCGCGCTCCGAGCGGCTGCGCCGAGCTCCTCGACGACCTGGCGCCGGCGGTGCTCGCTCAGCTCGAAGGCCCAGGTGAGCGCCGCGCGGAGCGCCGCGGCGTCCGTGGATCGCGCGAGCAGGGCGCCGAGCTCGGTGAGCGCGGGCGCGCCGTTCGCCTCGAGCCGAGCGAGCCACGCGGCCGTCTCGGTCACGCTGCGGAATCCGGCGAGCGCGTGGAACGGGCCGAGCGCGACCACGAGCTCCGGCTTGTGGGACGGGTCGCGGTAGCAGCGCTCGCGCGCCGTGCGCGGCACGCCGGCCGCCTCCCCACGCGCGAACCCGGCGGTCGCCTGCGCCGCGCTCGGCGCCAATCGAAATTTTGTGGCGCCAAGCCGGGGGGCCTCCCTCGGTCCGAGGCCCCCCCGCCTCCCCCCCTGGAGAGGGGGGCCCGCGTCAGGGGGCGTCAGGGGGCGACGGGGGCGACGGGGCGCGCAGGACGCGACGGGGGCGACGGCAGCGCGGGAGCGGACGCGTCTGCGGGCGGCAGCGCGGGCGACGAGTCGTCCGTCAGGCGCACGGCGTGAGAGCTGCAGCACGGGGGCGCCGCGCACCAGCGGCAACTGCGTCGACGGCGTGCGCTGCAACACCACACGCGGTGGCGGCGCCCCGAGCAACTGCCAGGCCTGCAACGCGTCGAGCTCGGTGGGGACGTGCAGCAACCTCGCGCCGTCCCACACGGTGCCGCGCGGCGGCCGGGGAGTGCGACCAGGCGGAGACGTGCAGCGGGAGCTCGACGAGCTGCCTCTCGGACTCGGGCGAGGCGAGCGGGACGGCCTGCACCGCCGACACCAACCCGTGCACGCTCGACCAGTGCAACGGGAGCTCGAACGCCTGCCAGTACCCGGCGGGCAACGCGGGCGCCCTGTGTCGCGACGCGGTGGGCGAGTGCGACCAGGCGGAGACGTGCCCGGGCAGCGCCACGACCTGCCCGGGGGACGGCAAGCTGCCGTCTGGCACCTCGTGCGCCTCGGACGGCAACCCGTGCACGAAGGACGAGTGCAACGGCACCGCCTCGACCTGCGGCACACGGCGCCCCGGGGAACGCCGGGGCGCCGTGTGCCGGCCGTCGGCCGGCGCGTGCGATCTCGAAGAGACGTGCAGCGGCTCGGCGGCGGCCTGCCCGGCGGACTCGAACGCGACAAGCGGGACGGCGCGCGCCCCCCGTCGCGGGGCCCCGCTTCGCGCGCGCGCGAAGCGCGCGGCGGGGCTTGCGTAGGCCGTTTTTTCGGTGATGGTGGTGGGGGACGCGGCACGCGTGGCGGTTCTCGCGCGTGCGCGCGGGGGTAGTCGTCGGGTCGAGCGAGTGCGGGGCGGCCGGGAGCCGGAGCCGAATGCGCGCGCACCCTTCGTCGATTGCGATGGCGGCATGTCTGCGACCCAGGTCAACCGGATTCATCGCGCACGGATCGGATCGTCGGTCCCACTGCGCGCTGGCGCTCACTGGGTCTGACGGGACGTGGGGTGAGGCGGCGCTGCGCGTCGCGCGTCTCGTCGAGGGCGTCCGCGACCTCGCCGTCCTCCTGGACGAGCCGCAGCGTGCCCGCGTCCGTCTCGCGGACGACCGGGGTCGGCCGTCCCGCGGAGCACCTCCGTCCGCAGCGCGGCGTGAGCGTGGGCGCCTTTACCGGCGGCCCGCCCTCGACCCCGAACGACGACTCGGTGCTGAACGTCGACGTGTAGAGGATTCTCGTGTCACATCGATGTGACACGGAAGCCCCCCGCGACACGGCACGGGGGGGGGCTCTTTGCCCTTTGCGGCTCGCCGCTGCCCCGCTGCCGCGTTTTCGGGCGACCTCACGGGGCGAGGGGCGCGTGCGCGCCAAAACGCGGCAGCGGGGCGCCTATCGCATCGGCGCCCCTGCTGCCGCGGGCAGCTAAGCGACTTCGGCGCCGGTGGTGAGGATGGCGCGGGCGAGGACCGTCTCCTTCGTGCCGCGGTACTCGCCGTGTTGCTTGACCGTGGCGGTGACGGTCATGGGGGCGCCGAGCTCGGGGTTCTTCGCGCCGCTGGCGAACCATTTCGCCACGTTTCCACGATCGTCCCGCATGACGATCAAGGTGGTGGTGCCGTAACGGCCATCGAAGTGCTGCACCTTCACGGGGGTGAGCCGGAAGGTCTGGCGCTTGCCGACCTCGCCGATATGCTCGCTGGCGGTCTGGGGGGCTTGCCGGGCGGCGTTGTCGGCGTCGTGCCGTCGCTTGGCGGCGACGGCAGACGCGACGATCCCACGCGTGCGATGCGTGACGATGCCGAGCTGGATGGCGACTACGAGGTTGTTTTCGTACTCCGAGCGGTGATCGCCCGGCTTCGCGCCGATCGTGGCGGCGACCCACGCGATCACCGCTCGGGCCTCGGTCGCGTCGGCCTCCGTCGGCTGCATCGCACGCCACTCTCGCGCGTTCTCGGGGTTCTGCGGCTCCTGCCCGCACAACCAATCCGCGTGGCTCGCCGTCGTCATCCCACCGCCGCGCTGCTCAACCATCGCTCGGCTGAACCAGCCGCAGTGACGGACGCTGCTCACCACCGTCGCCAGGTACGCGGTCACTGACAGGTATTGCCGCGCCCCGCCGCCACCGCCACCGCCGAACTCATCTCCCTCGCCCGCTCCCGCCAACAGGTCGCGCAGCGACCCGAGGAAGCGCCACATGCCCAGCACCTCCGTCGGGTCCGCACCACGAAGGTAGTCCCCCAAGCAGGTGCGCCCGACCCGCACGAGCGCGCCGTCGAGCTCGCGGCGAAGGACGAACGTATCCTTCCGGGCGCGGCGCGCCCGGCAATGATCGCACGTCGGGGCGGCCGTGCGCAGCGCGATCGGCAGCTCGACCTCCCGCGCGTCCGGCGCGTGCGCGATCAGGTTGCCCGCCTCGGTGTGCTCGATCCGCGCGAGGAACTGATGCCCGTCGAGGCGCGGCACCTCGCCTTCCACTCGCACCACCGCGTGCAGCGTCGTCCGCGCCACACGCATCCCGCCGCGGATCGTCTCCTCCCATTCGTATCGCTCGACCGCGGCGATCGCGAGCCGCAACCCGTCGCCCCCCGTGCGCTTCGATCGGCGAGCGAGGCGCTCGACCGCCTCGACTAGCTCCGGCACGCGCACCGCGAAGATGCGCCAGCTCCCATCCTCCCGCTCCCCGCGCTCCGGCGGGGCCCCCTCGATCCGCACCGCACGTTCCGCGAGTTCTTCGATCGTCATCTGTGGTTCCTTTCGTGGGCCGCGTTTCAGCGGCGACAAATGGAGCATAACCCCCTCGTAACCGAGGGCAAGGGGGAATCGTACGCCGACCTACGATTTCGCAGACCCCGCATGAATCATGCGGGATTCGTTCGCTTCAATCGTCCGACGGGATCGGCGCGCGCGCCAAAATCGACCTCTCCGCTGCTTCCCCGCAATACTCGAACGACGCGCATGGGCGCCCATCCCCGAGTTTGATGCCGGTGACGGACCGATTGCGGAACCCCGGCTTGACCTTCATCGCCCACTTCGGAGAGCGATCGAACGCGCGGATCAACGCCGGATGTGCCGGGTTCGTCATCAGGCGTCGCGCCGCCGCGGCATAATCCGCGCCCAATGCATCGGCGAGCACGAACGCGAGTCCGAGACCTTGCCAATCCGGCAAGGTCACGAGTCGCGAAACGCCGAACACCGATTTCCCGGACGGTCGCGGCAACACCGCGGCGAACGCGGCGATTTGACCCTCGCACCACAACCCGTAAGTCCGCGCCGACGGGTTCAGCGTGGCGCTCAGATAGTGAAACGGCGAGAACAGTCGCCATGCGGCACGCGGAATCGTCCCGACGACGCAATCGAGAGGTGGGCGTCGTTGAAGACGCCTCCGCTGGAACGAGTTCGTCGCCATGTCCAAAACCCAATCCGGCTGCAACCAATCAATCACATCGTAGTGACACGTCACCGCCACGAATCGACGCGCGTTTGCCCGGATGTGCTTCTGAACCGCGTGCGCCCCGATCTTCGCGATTTGGCGATCCACAACGCTGGTGAACTCGTCTATCACGATCGTCTGCGTTTCAGAGAGCAAGTGCCTTGCCAACTCGACTCGAAACTTTTCCCCATTGCTCAACACCGAGAACGGTCGCAGCCATGCCGGGATCGTGTTGAATCCGACCGCTTGGCACACCGCCGCAATGTCGACGACGCTCGACCCTTCGAAATCGTCAATGACGCTTCGCGCCTTCCAATCGAACGTCCGGCTTTCGCCGAACGCGCGGCGCGCAATCGTGGATTTCCCGCTCCCGCTCGGGCCCACGATGAGCCCGACGTTCCAATCCGTCTCATCGGTAGGCAGATCCACCGACCATTGAAGCCTACACTTTTCGTTCGGCGACACGTCGAACATGCCGCACACTTGCCGAGCACGGATGCTCGTGCTCGGCTCGCATTCCACTACGACATCGTAAGTTTGCATTGATATCCTTTCGCTTCCAACAGCTTCACGAGCTCGGCTTGCGCCTTCTCGTCATCCAGTTCGACCGTCACGCAGAACTTCATCGCGCCGAGCACTCCCGTCG
>CAYNRE010000036.1:0-1199 GCA_964399535.1 uncultured Pirellulales bacterium
GCCGGTTATTCCGGCTCGGGCAAGACGACGCTGATCGAGCAGCTCATCCCGCGCTTTGTCGCGCAGGGGCTGAAGGTCTCGCTCATCAAGCATGCCCACCACGGCTTCGACATCGACAAGCCGGGCAAGGACTCGTACCGCCACCGCGAGGCCGGCTGCTCGGAAGTGCTGCTCACCTCGGGCCAGCGCTGGGTGCTGATGCACGAGCTGCGCGGCGACAGGGAACCCGCGCTGGAAGAGCAGATCAGGCTGCTGTCGCCCTGCGACCTGGCCCTGGTGGAGGGCTACAAGACGAACGACCTGATCCCGAAGCTGGAGGTGTATCGGCCCTCGATCGGCAAGCCGCCGATCCACCCCGAGCATCCGAACATCGTCGCCGTGGCGAGCGACGCGAAAATCGACACGACGCTGCCGGTGCTGGACATCAACGACCCCGACGCCATTGTCCGATTCATCATGAAGCATCTCGAACTCAAATGAGCCTGTTGTCCTTCGACGAAGCCCTGCAAAAACTCCTCGCCGCCGCCCGCCCGGTGGCGGAGATCGAGGCGGTCGACACCGTCGCCGCCGCCGGCCGCACGCTGGCGCGCGCGCAGGCGAGCGGCATTGTCGTGCCGCCGCTCGACAACTCGGCGATGGACGGCTACGCCGTGCGCACCGCCGACATCGCCGCTTCAGGCGTCCGCCTGCCGGTGTCGCAGCGCATCCCCGCCGGCAGCGTCGGCACGCCGCTCCAGCCCGGCACGGCGGCGCGCATCTTCACCGGCGCGCCGGTGCCGGCGGGCGCCGACGCGGTGGTGATGCAGGAGCTGTGCGAGCATGCCGGCGAGGGCGTCGTGCAGGTGAACCACGTGCCGCGCGCCGGCGAGAACATTCGCCGCGCCGGCGAGGACATCCAGTCCGGCGCAGAGATCCTCGCTTCGGGCACGCGCCTCGTGCCGCAGGACATCGGCCTGGCCGCCTCGGTCGGGCTGGCGACGCTGCCGGTGTTCCGCCGGCTGCGCGTGGCGGTGTTCTTCACCGGCGACGAATTGTCGATGCCGGGCGAGGCGCTCAAGCCCGGCGGCATCTACAACTCCAACCGCTACACCCTGCGCGGCCTGCTCGCCGCGCTCGGCTGCGAGGTGCACGACCTCGGCATCGTGCCGGACAGCCTCGACGCCACCCGCGCCGCGCTGCGCGATGCGGCGGCCGCGGCC
>CAYNRE010000037.1:0-166152 GCA_964399535.1 uncultured Pirellulales bacterium
TCGACCGAACCGATTTCTCCATCGGTCCGTGGGCCAACGCCTTGCCGGCAAGGCCCGTCGATCGCTCGTCACCAACAGGTCGCTACTTTCAACAATATACGCACGAACCCTGGTCTGGTTCTACGCACCTTTGCTCGGAACCGGCTCGCCAGACCGCCCGGGAATCAACTCCTCGAGCCCCTCCCAGTCGTCGTCAAAGGCCGTCGGTTGGACTGCTTGAGGGCCTGTCGAGGTTGCCGACCGCTGAGCCTCGAACCGCAACCGCTCGCCGCACACGGGGCAGCGAAGCCGCTTGCTGGCCATGGCCTGGGTTACCCGCAGCCCGGCCCCGCAGCGCGGGCAGAAGTGGCGGGTGAACGGTTCAGTGTGCGTGCTCATCCGATGGGCCCCTTGTCTCACGAGTGGCGCGGCACCGCGGGGCTGGCCGGGCAACCAACCCCGCGGCGCGCAACACTCAACAGACATTCAACGGCTCCGCTACGAAAGCGAATCATAGCGGTTCCTACCCGACGCACGACAAATGGCTAACGAGAAAAACGCCGGCAAAACTGGTGCTTTTCGTCGCCTGGCCGTTTAATCGAGTAGGCCCCAATAAGACTTAAAACCCCGGGTGGGGTCAACCCACGTGCGGGTTCAAGTCCCGCCTCGGCCAGTTTGCATCGGTGGTTCCCAGGGGCCCTGCGGGCCGGGTCAGTCGAACGGCCGTCGCCCGGGCGCTCGCCACGGGTTCGACGCTCGAATCAATGCACGTCCGCCCCGCGCTGAGCCGGGCTGCAAGCGGCTTCGTCACCGGACCTTCCAAGTCGGTCGGTTGGGGGCAGTTGTGTCGGCCACGCGAGGTGGCCGCGCAATGTTGGCCAACCGCCGGGCCGGGACGGCAGTCAGGGAGCCCCTGGGGGCGGCCATGCGCGAACAGCCCGTGGAAATAATCCATCGTGGCCAATTTCAACCAGCGGTAAGTCCAGGGCGGAACTGCTCGCGATCGCGACCCTGCGATCACGCAGCTTGCTGAAACCTTGAACAGGCCGCTGAGGGCGAGTGCGGGCCCGGCCGCAGGTCCCTCGGGGTTGCCTCGGCTTCTGGCAAGAGCCCCCCACGGGGCGGTAGCTCCAGGCTCCGCAAGGTTTGCCAACCGATCCGGCCATTTCCCGCCGCTGGGGCCAGCGAGAAACGCGCACCGATTTGGTGCAGATTGGCTACCCGACTGGGCCAAACCGGACGAGTTTCCCGCTGCCATCAAGACCGAGCAAGGGTTCTGTGAAACCTTGGTGAATCTCGCGTCGCACCGGTTGAATCCACACATTTGGCCTTCAGAATGCCGGCCCGGTGAGAGGCAGAAATTGCCGGCCGCCGGTTGGGACGAGGCAGGGCTCCTGCGGTTCATTGCCGCACGCAGGAGGCAGGTCCATGGCAAGGCTGATGTGACGTTCGCATCGGGAGCCGCTTGTGAAGCAGTACCAGGTTCGTCTTTTGAGGAGACAACGTATGAAGTGCTCGTGGAAGTGGGGCGCCCTTGTAGGAGTATTGATGTTCGCGCTCGGCAACTCGCCGGCTCGAGCCACGATTCTGATCAACGAGCTGCTGGTGAACCCACCAAGCTCCGACAATGGCAGCGAATTCATCGAACTGCTCAGCACCACGGGGGGTGTTGAGGCGATGACCGGGCTTTGGTTCCTGGCCATCGAGGGGGACGGTACGAACGCGGGCTCGATTGACGTGGCCCTGAGCCTGAACTCGTTCTCGACTGGTACCAACGGCCTGTTCCTGTGGCGGGATAACGCCGCGGTGCTCTCGCCGGCTCCGGCCGCGGCCACCACGCTGAACGTGGCCGACTTTAACCCCGATATCGAAAACGGCTCGAATACCTACCTGATTGTGAGCGGTTTCACGGGTTCGGTCGGCAACGATCTGGATACCGACAACGATGGCGTGATCGACGTGACACTGCCCTGGACGACCACGGTTGATGCCGTGGGTTTTGTCGAGAACGACGGTGCCGCCAATGTTCAGTACGCCACTGCTCTGGGTGGCATCTCTTTTGGCGGAATTTCCGAGGTCTTCACCCCGGATGCCTTCGACCGGTTCCAGAATGGTCAGCCCCGCTGGTTCGATGTGCTCGGCAGCGCGCCCGGCCCCTGGACAGCCGACGCGACCAACCTGTCGGGTCCGATGCCGCCCAACTTCACGCTCACTCCGGGCAGCCCCAATCCGGTGCCCGAGCCCTCGACGCTGGCTCTGGCCGCGCTGGGTCTGGTGGGAGTGGCCGCTGTGGCTCGCCGCCGGGCGGCCTGATCGGCACACCGTGGTCGATTCGTTCCAAGCGCATGCGTAGCACGGGCCCGGGGCCGCCAACTGGTGGCTCCGGGCTTTACTTTGCGCGCGGCTCGGTGGCTGGCCCCTTGGAAGAACGCACTGGCCAAAGCCGCCGGCGCTAGCGAGGGCGGCCGCCGCGAGCCAAACGGTGCGCCAGCAGGGGCACAATGAGCAGCCCGCAGACTCCGGGCACCAGGCTCACCGGTTCCGGCACCGTCCGGAGCTGGAGATCGACCCAGACCAGTCGATGGTCGGAACTACGTGAATTCGAGGCCACCAGGGCATAGGGATCTCCCACGGCGGGCCAGAAGACCCCTCCGTCGACCGGCGCCAGGGTGCGCGAGGGGAGAAGATAGTCGAGCCTGAGATTGCCTGGCCCACCGTCGGAGTCGGGGAAATCGGCGGTGTCGGCGGCCGGGTTACCGAGGTGGTGGCGATTGACACCCACGCTGGCGAACTGTGCTCCGCCCGGGCCGGTGGGGAGGAACGAAGCGTCGATCTGGGGGCTGGTAAGCAACTGGTCGATGGCACCGGGATAGCTGTCGCCGTCGAGCGGATCGGCGTTCAAATCGCCGGCGATGACGAATCGGGCATGCTCGGCCAGGCCGCCCCTCGCACCTTGGTCGTCGTAAATATACTGGCTGCGGTCTGGGGCGATGTAGTCTGCCCAAAAACGAATCTCGTCGTGATTTCGGCGGCCGTTGCGGTCCTCAGCGCCGTCGAACGTGGGGGGCGTCGGATGACTTACCAGAAGGTGGACCACGTCGTCGCCGATCACCAGTGGCAAATCCCAGTGGCTCTTCGACGAAAGCCGAACCACATCGAGCTCCTCGGGCGAATACCAGTCGTTCGGCTCGGCGGTTGCGGGGTTGTCCGGTAGCAGCGCGCCGGGTTGATCGCGCCAGAGAAACTC
Organism: uncultured Pirellulales bacterium; assembly: GCA_964399535.1. Classification (GTDB taxonomy): domain Bacteria; phylum Planctomycetota; class Planctomycetia; order Pirellulales; family CAYNRE01; genus CAYNRE01. The sequence goes on from CAYNRE010000037.1 coordinate 3,227, forward strand.
TTGAAAGGTGCGAATGCCCTCGGTTTGGAGCGGAATCTTGGACAGAACCAGCATGCCGTACTGCCCGGGAAAACGGCCAAATCCCAGCGAATCGTCCCCATAGGCGTCGGTTCCCGGCTGGGTGACGACCGCCCCGTTGTTGTTCAGATCGAATCCGCTGGGAATGCCCGTGTTGACGGGTGCCAGGTAGCGATAGGGATAGGCGAGCGGCGAAGCGCCGTTTTGACTGACGGCGAGAAAGTTCTGGGCAAACCGGTCGGCCGCCAGGCCGTCGGCCTGGTAGTCGAACTCGTTGAGCAGGATCACGTCGGGCGCGACCCGCTGGATCACCTCGGCCACGCTGCGGGCTTGCAGGTTGGCCGGGTTGGCTAAATCGGCCGCGAGCTGCCCCTCTTGGCCGCGGAAGAGCGAGGTGTTGTAGGTGGCAAACCGAAGGGACTGGGCGTTCAACGGTTGGCAGCGAGCACACCAGATCCCCGCGGCCAACAACGCCAGCGTCAAGCAGTGCCGGAGGGTATCGAACGATGGATTTCGAGAAAGCGATACCGTGCCATGCCGTGGGCCGCCGACCAGGGCCGTCGGAGGGGGGCTCCGACGGCCTGGCCAGCGACGCCAGCACTCGTACGTCAGGGTGCGCATCAGGATGAGTCTTGCAATGCAAGTCCTTGCTAGCCAGCCAGTCGGCGGCAGCCTAGCGCCGCCAGAGCAACGGAGAGCAGGATCCAACTGGCCGGTTCCGGAACGCTGGTGGAGCCCGAGGGCGGGCAGGTGTTGCCGAAATTAGCAGCCCAGAGGGCATAGTCTCCGGCCCCGACGCTGCCGTTGCCGTCGAAGTCGGCGGAGAGGTTCCCGCCGCTTTGGCCGAATTGAGCGGCCCAGAGGGCGTAATCGGCGGCGCCGACGGTGCAGTCGCCGTTGGCGTCGCCAATCAGCTCCGGTGGTGTGGCGGCCTGCAGGGTGCCCTGCACCAGGAACTCGTTGCCGAGCAGATCGGCGATCACACCGTAGTACGAGACCGAAACACCGGTTGGTGCCACGATTTGCGCGAACGTCTGCGGGGAGGAGAAACCGCCCGGCTTGCCGAAGGTACCTTGCAAGTAATCAAGGTTGTTGACGGTTCCCTCTTGGCTTCGGCCAAAGCTCCCCAGCGGCGTGGTCATGGTGCCGGTGGGCACCACGTACAGCGACGAGGAAAGGTAGCGAAACTGCGTGTCGAGCGACACGCTTTGGCCGGCTCCGGTGATGGCGCCGTTATTGTCCTGAAACGTTGTGTTGACTCCGCCCGGCGAAAGGTTGTTCAGGTCGGAGGCCGCGAACGCGATGTCGAAAACGGTAATTTTTTCGCCATCGCTGGCGGCGGAAACCAACCAGCGGTTGTAACCGCTGGCGGGGTTGTCGAGGACGCTGGAAATGAAGATGCCTGCTTTTGCCGACGAGGCCGCGGCCAACAGGCCGGCGAGCAGGGCCGAGAGACGGAAGGTAAGCATCGTAGGTCGATCCTCAGTTCGCTTGTGAGTGTTTGTGCCAACGTTTAGCGAGCCGCCCGGCGCCGCAGGATTCCCAGCAGGGCCAATCCCGCTCCTAGCAAAGCGAGCGACGCGGAGGTCGGCTCAGGGACGCTGGCGGCCGCGAAGCCACCGTTGCCCAGTCCGTTTTCAAAGCCGTAGTTGGCCGCCAGAGCATCGAAGTCGGCCTGCCCCACGGTGGCCCCGCCCGTTGAGTTACCCGCAGACCAGCCGCCCGATTGGCCGAACGCGGCCATCAGCCGGGCGAAGTCACCGGCCGAAACAACACCGTCGAGATTGGTGTCGCCAGCCGCGGTTCCCAGGATCGAGCTATCGACCGTGTCCGTGGTACCGACCAGGGCGTCGAGGTCGGCCTGGGTAATCGCGCCATCGCCGGTGAAGTCGAAGAGCGAATCGTAGTTGGCCGAGTTGGCGGCGTAGGCGGCCTTGGCGGCCAGGGCCAGATCGATATCGTTGGCGGTAAAGTCGCCGGAGAAGTCGGTATCGCCCCGCACGAAGTGGAACGTGGCGAAGCCGTCTTTCTCCAGCCAGGCATGGACGCCGTTGAGGCTGTTGGGAGCCAGAGAGGTGACGCCTGTGTTCAGGTCGACAACGTAGACCTCGGTGTCGCTAGCCCCGCCCGGCGAGGTGCTGCCGTCGTTATCGAAGAGGTAGGCCAGGTTGGTGATCGGGTCGTACGCGGCCCAACGGTCTTCCGTAACGCCCGCTAGTTTCAAGCTGGTCGAGGCTCCCGAGGTGAAGGTGCCATCGTCGTCGACGCCGGTGGAAGCCACGTCGGAGAAAATGGTTTCCCAGCCGCCGAAGTCGATCACGTTGTTCACCTCGCCCAGGGGTGGGCCGCTTTCGCCGAGCTCACCGCTGTAGTTGTAGTTTTCGACCTCGCGCACGATCAGCTTGGGTTCGAACTTGTCGAGCGGGTCATGGTGTCCGGGTTCGATCGTCGGACGACCGTTCCCCTGAAGGCGGTCGCTGGCGTCGTCGAAGCTTTTTTCCAAGATCACCAGGTCGCCATTGTCGCGAGTCCAGATTTGGCTTAGCTCGCCTTTGTTGTTCGAGGTGTCGACCGTCGGGTCCTCGTCGAGGGCGAAACCGTCGGGCAGATCAAGCGGGTCGTCGCCGATTCGGAATTCGCGGTAGCCGTTCCCCGCGGTTCCGCTCCAGTTGGTAATCTCGAAGAAGGCCACGTCGGAACCGCGCTGCACGCTCGTCATGCCACTGATGAAGCCCTGGTCGAACTCGCCGATCCAAACGCCCTGCGCGCCATCGCGGTTGACGTAGGCGAACTGCGTGGGCTCACTGCGGTTGGTCGGCCCATCGAGTCCGAGGTACCCTAAGACGTTGCTCGACCAGGTGCCGGTGCCGGGGTTGCGCACGAGGGCTCGAATGGCGTAGTCCTGCTCCAGCGTCGTAGTCGCGGCCGCCGAGGGGCCGCTGAAGTCGTCGAGCACCAAGAGGGTGTTCTCGTCCACGTATTCGATCGCGAAGAAATCGTTGAACGTGCCGCTCCGGTCGTTTTGGTTGCGGGCCAGGTTGTCGGCCAAGAGCTCGACCGAGCCGGTCAGCGGGGTGGGGTTAGCGTGGTCGTTCAGCGGATCGCCGGTGACGGCGAAGGGGCCCTCACCATAGGTGCGATAGGCCGAAACGGGGACCGAGGTCGCGGAACCGCCGTTGTTGATCCAGTGGTTGTACATCCGCGAGAAGTCGGCACGATACGCGGCGAACCGGGCATCGCCAAGCGGAGTGCTATCGGGAGAATCGAGGCCCAGGATATAGATGTCGCCTCGTCGCGGGTCGGCCGTGATCGCCTCGACGTCTTCGAAGTTGCCAGGATCGACGGGCGGCACGGGTAGGTCGTCCCAACCGACGAAGGCGGAGAAAATCGGGTTGTTGAAGTCGACGTTGGGGTCGTAGAACTGCACCGAACCGCGGGTGGTCGATTGCCACGCAGCCGAGGTGCTGGTGCGCGAATCGAGCACGGCGATCAGCGTGCGCTCGACGGGTGACTTGATTTCGGCGTGTGCCCAGCGCGGAGTGAGCGCCAAGCCACAGGCAGCCCACGCGGTCAGGGTGCAGAATGTCAGGCTACGCATCAGATGCATCTCCTCCCAAGAATTCGAAGCCACAATCTTGGATCCGTTTTCGTTCGGTAAGCAGGGCTCGAGTGGCGACGCCGGTACCAGACGAGCACCAGGCCCCATCCGGCAAGTTGCCAGCTGCCGGGTTCTGGAACTGAAATGCTGCCCGGCGAATTCTGGAATCCGTACTCCGCCTGCAGCAGGGCGAAGTCGTTCTCGTCAACCAGAGTGTCGCCGTTCAGGTTTCCGCCCGCCCAGCCCGTGATCGAACCCAGGTGGGCGAGTTGCACCGCCAGGTCGGCGGCGGAAACCCGGCCGTCCAAGTCCAGGTCGCCAGGACGCGTGCCGAGCAGTTGCTCAACCATCAGATCGAGGTCGTCCTGGTCGACCAAGCCGCTGTGGTCCAAATCGAACAAGCTTTCCGTGGTGCCCAGGGCGCCCCGCAAAAGATCGATGTCGGCGGCGTCCAAATCGGTATCGAAGTCGAAATCCCCGACAACCGTCACCTGGCCGGTTAGCGTGAGCTGTAATGGGGCCAGCAGCATTGCGCCGGGCACATCTTCGTCGGCCGATTCGATCAACCAGGTGGCCGCGAAGTTTCCCACCGCCGAACGATCGAACTCGATCGCGATCGGCGCACTGTTTCCGGCGTCGATCGCGCTGGGCAACAGCCCCAGTTGCAGCGTCGAGGTAGCGCCCAGCCCCTCGAGGTTCAGTAGCCTCAGGGCGGCGGTGGCACCGGGTACGGCGTCGAGGTTGAACAGATCGAGCGTCTGTTGCAGCGGGTCGGAGCTTTGAAAGAAGTTGCCCAGGTCGAGCGTGATCGAGGTCAACTCGACGAGCGGCGACCAAGACCCTTGGGCATGGTCCAACACGGTGTATTCGACCGGCAGCGACCAGGGTTGACCGCTTGCGCCCTGACTGGCCGACTGTACCAGAACCTGGCCCACCTGCGGGCCCGAAACATTCGTCGCCAGGGACAACTCGTGCGAATTGCCGGTTCCCAGGGCCCAATCCGTTCCCTGCGCGCTGCCCGAAACCGCCCCCAGGCCCGTGGCCGTGTAGTCCAGTTCGTCAGCCCCCAAGGCAAGCGTCACGGGTGCGGAGTTTGAAACGGTGAACTGCACCTGAACGGGGGCGCCCACAATCACCCGGTCGGGATAGGCGGCTGGGCTAACGTTGAGCCGCGCGGGCAACTGGTAATCGACCACCACCGGCAGGTGGTCGGTGGCCGTCGCCAGGGCTGCTAGAACTTCCGGCGATTCGGCCGTGTTGTTCGGGTGATTCACCGCGGCATTGAGCGGGTGAGTTCCGTTGTTGCCGAACGCCCGGTACGAAGCAGACGTGGCCAACGTATCTCCGAAGCCCGGTCCCAGGTAGCTCATGCCCTCGCCATCGAGCAGCTCGCTGGAGACGAGTTGGAAATCGAACCGGTCGTCCAATCCGCCGGTAATCAGCCCGCTGGTTCCAGGTAGGGTGGAATCAACCGGGCTTTGGGTATGGGCGATGCGGACAAAGCCGTTTTCGTTCCAGCGAATGGGAACGCCGCCTGCGGTGGTCAGTTGCAGCGGGTCGGCGGCTTGCCCCGGCCCGGGGGCGAGCAGCGTCTGGATGGACGTTTCAGCCGCGCTCTGAACGTTGTAGTCGCCGGCATAGATGATGTGCGCCCCCTCGCCCAGGGCGTCGGCCAGCTGGCGAATGGCCTGGGCCTCGACGAGGCGGCGAGCTTGGTCGGAGCTGGATGTCCCCGCCTTCATATGATCGCTGAACAAATAGAAATCGGCCTCGGGGCCATAGCCCAGTGGCCGCAAGCGGTAGAGCATTCCCTGGCGCGCCTGGGCCGAGGTGTTTACGATGCCGAAAGCCTGCTCGCTGATGATCTCAATGGTCTGGGTGTTGTAAATCAAACCCGGTCGCCCCCCGCCCGAGGTGCCGGCCTCGACCGTGCCGCGGGCGTAGGTTCCCGGTCCGTAGAGGCCGTTCAGCAGGCTGACGATTTGCTGGGTGGTACTGGCCAGCGAAGTCTGTTCCTGGAGCGTCAAGACATCGAGCGGGCGGACCACCCCCCCAACGTCGTCGGTCCCGAGGGCTGCGAGCACCGTGCCGAGGCTGGCCCGAGGTCCGCCGGCTGTGTTGTAGGTGGCCACGCGCAGTTGGGCCCTCGCCGTGGAACCACTGCAGCAGACCGCGAGCGCAGTCAGCAGTGCGAGCGTTGGCTTGAACCATGCACCGCTTGGGGCGCGGATGCCAACGACGGGGCCCGGACTTTGGCGTAAACGCCGAGCGCCAAACGAATTACCTGGGGCCTTAGGCATGATACAGCCGGTGTACGAGAGATAACCCAGCGAGGCCGCCGACAGGCCGTCGAGCGCTTTGCGTGCCGCAACGGTCTGCCGGCGGGGTCCGGTTGGTCCGGGCCGTCGAGCGCGCCGGCACGACCGCTTGGATACCGACGGTAGCGGTCGCGCGCAAGGATTCCGTGAAGAACGGAAAAGACTCCGAACAAAGACTGACCTCCGGCGGGCAGCCGCAGGGCGGACTCCGAGCGACTCGTGCCCGTGTCGCATGTCGAAGCTGGTTTACATCGGTTCTTAACAGTGGCCGGCTAGAACCGTGGAAGCGCGTACCACTGGCGATCGCTTCGCGCGGGATCGCACCGGATTGGGTTGGTCGCAATCTCTCTCGGCTCGACAGAGCCGACACCACTGGGTTGGGCGGAACGATGAGCAACGTCAATACGATGAGCGACGTCAATTGGCCGCCGGCGCCTCCTCGCCAGCCCCCACACGGTTTCACGTTGGTCGAGCTTTTGGTCGTGATCGCGATCATTGGCATTCTGATCGCGCTGCTTTTGCCGGCGGTTCAGGCGGCCCGGGAAGCGGCTCGACGTAGTCAGTGCGCCAACAATCTGCGACAGATCAGCCTGGCCGTACTGCTGCTGGAAAGTCGGCAGCAGAGCCTTCCTCCCGGCGTGCCCCGGGCCAACTACGACTCCAAGCACTCGCCCACGGGCACTTCTTTTGGATTTCTGAGCGGAGGAACTCAGCGCGGCAACTTTTGCGAGGGTCCCACATGGCTCTGCGCGATTCTGGCCGACGTCGAGCAAACGGTCATGTATCAGAATCTGATCGGTTGCCTGGAGTACTGGCCCAGCGCCTGCGACGATTGCCCCAGCCACGGTGCTTCGCCCACGCTGTTCGGTCCAGGAATTCAACCCGAACTGAAGATCGGGCGATTGACTCCGGGGTTGTACCGCTGTCCGAGCGCGCCGCAACACGAATTGCCGCTCAATGACTACTCGCTCGAGGATCTGCGCAAAGGCAACTACGCCGGAAACTACGGCATCGACGTTTACGATTTCTCGATTGAGATTCCTCGCGAGAAGATCGGTTCCTTACCGTTGATTCGCCTGCGTGAAACCGATTCCAAGACGCTTTCGCACGACCATCCCTCGCTCGACGGGCTTTGGAAGATGGGAATCGGCGAGGGTACCCGGCTCCGTGAGGTGGCCGACGGCACGTCGAATACCCTGTTGGCCAGCGAGGTGCTCACCTGGGATTCGGCGCGCGATGCCCGAGGGGTGTACGCCATGGGTGCCATGGGGTCGTCGCTCTTTTCCTGCCGCTACCCACCCAACGCCGAACAAACCGACCAGATTGCGGTGTGCGACGAGTCCATTCCGACGACCCAGGCGCACCTGGTGTGCACCGAAATGCGTACCACGAACGACGTGTGGGCCTCGGCCCGCAGCAATCATGCCCAGGGTGTCAACGGATCGCTGGTCGACGGTTCGGTGCGTTTCTTCGCGCAGACCATTGAGCTCGCCGTGTGGCAGGCGTTGTCGACTCGGGCCGGCGGCGAACCGCGAGTTGCCAGCGGTCCTTAGACTCGACCAGACAAGCGGGAAAGCCGAGGTGGCCCGTGGCGGGTGCCGGTCGGCCGGAAGCGAAGGAAAGTTGATATGCCAAGGCCTGCGAGTGTCAGGGCAATGGCCGGACCAGGCCAAGGTGCGCAAGCCCTCTGGTGGCGCAGCCTTGCCTGGTCGCCCGGCCTGTTGGGCCTGGCGCTGGCGATCGGCTGCGGCGGCTCCGAACCTCCCTCGGTTCCGCTACAAAACCTGATGTCGCTCGTTCAGGGCTTGCCCGATGCCATGGCCACCGCGGAGAGTTTCGCCAGTGTCTTCGCCCCTGGGGCCGTTCCGCCCGAGTCTGACCGTCAACGTATGTCGCTGATGACCTTTGAAGTGGTTGGAGAGCCAACCCTGCGGCCCGATGGGGCCGACGTACAAGTGCGAGTGTACGATCAAGATGGCAAGGTCCTGGGCGAGGCGACCTGGAATTTCGTACTGGTCGAAAATATCTGGCGGTGCGTCAACGTTCCGCTTCCGGCCTCGCCGAGCAATTAGTGTCGGAGTCGGAACCTGGCGATCACGGGGTTATGGTCGCTTCCCGACTCGGCCAGTTCGCCGAGCCGAACTCGGTAGCTGCCCGGCACATACCGGTCGCGCATCGCGGGTGACCAAAAAATGAAATCGATCATTTCCCGATAGGGTTCCAGATTGTAGGTCACCCGGTTTGCCTGGTTTAGGTTCTCCCAATCGCTCGCCAGAGCAGCGGGCTGGCCACCGCTGACCGTGGTTACGGTGGGGCTCTCGGCCAGATCGTTGAAATCGCCGCAGACGACGAGCTGCGCCCGTGGATCGGCTGCGAGTCGATCCTCAAGCAGGCGGCGTAGGGCCTGGGCCTCCGCCAGGCGAATTGGTTCGGCAAAGGCGCGGCCGTCGGAATTGCTCTTTAGGTGCACTACCCAAACCTCCAGCGGATCACCTTCGGCCGGGAGTAACTCAACTTGCAGCACGTCGCGGTGAAAAACTCGGGCGGAGCCTTCCTGGTTATCGACCGAGCGATGTCGATGAGAAACGACTCGACCGACGGGAACCCGGGAAAGAAGGGCCACGTCGATGCCTCTCAGATCGTTGCCTTCGACGAGCACGATGTGCTCGTAGCCTTGCCGCGGCAGGTAGGTCTGAACGAATCGAGTGAGAATACCCTCGTTCTCCACCTCCTGCAGGGCCACCACGTCGGCGTCGATTTCGATCAGCACTCCTGCCACGCCCGCCAGTTCGCTTCGCGGCTTTTCCGGCGTGTTCTCGTCGGCCCGGTAGGGGTCGTCGTAACCATCGAACAAGTTTCGAATGTTGAATGTGGCCAGTGTCAGCTCGTCGCCGCGCAAGGCCGGCGCTGCTGAGCGAGGCGTGGATTCGCCGATGGCCGTTGATACATCGGCTGGCGGGCCGGCCAACACTTCAATTTGCTCGCGTCGGGCAACTTGAATCTGGGGCACTCCACGAAACGTAGTTACCCAACCCCGTACGGCGATCCAGCGATCTTGAAACAGCTCCTCGAGGGATTGATCAAAACGGGGTAGCGACTCTGAGAAGATCACGACGTGAAACACGTCGCGGCGCTCGGGGTCGAAGTTCAAAAAGTGAATTCGCTCGGTGTGGCCCACGCGCGCCACCTGCCCGAAGACCACGGCCTGTCGGCCTACCGCCGTTTCGGCCTGTTGCCAAAGAAGCCGAGGCCAGCCCTCTTCCGCGCCCAGCCCGTGGCGCGGTGCTTCGTCGACCGGTTGGGCCAAGCCTGGGTGGACACCGACCACCAGTGCCACTAAGTACCCGACCAACCAAGTGCATGCCGGCCCACGAAAGAGTTGCCTGCGGTGAGCCGCCGGCCGAAGGGGTGTGTGAGCGTGTCTCAAGCGTGAGTCTCCCGGTGCAGTGACCGACGGCGCCGCCCCTCGTTCGCGGTTGCGACGATGCCGGCCCGCCTGGTGCACCTGTCAGAGATACTGCTTCGGGCTCAATAAGCGAGTCCCCTGCGTGGATTTGTGGGGCGAATTTTTCGGAACTTCATGGAATCGTCACAGCGGCGAAATAGTCTGGCCAGACGGCATGGTGCGTCATGACGCTTGACCCAAACGGAAGTCGAGCCGGACACGTCTTGGAACAGCGAATTCACACCGAGGCGGTTGGCGCCACCCGACAGTGCATGAAGTTCGCGTGACCAACCGCGAGGGAACTACTGATGGATCAACTGGCGGCCGGTAGCTCGACGGTTCGGCGCGCGGCGAATACGGTTTCGTTCGTGAGGCTGGCGTGGATTCTGGTGCCAGCCCTGGCGGCGGTCGTGGGGGGCGCCTATTGGTTGGCGGTGCGCGACGATCCGCTGGCGACCCATGCCGGTGCCCCGATCGGTCGGCGCGTGCTGGCCATGTTCGTCTCGGTGCCGCTAGCAAGCGAGCCCTTGAACGAGCGATTTGCCGACGCCAATGGCGACTTGGTTGCCGACGCAGTCGATAGCGCTGACTGGCTCGACCCCTCCCCATTGGTTTTCTCCTACGTCGCGACCGAGGCCGAAAACGAGTCGGACGATGCCTGGGCCGGATTGATCGAGCATTTGAGCCAGGCGGCTGACCGCCCGGTCGAATTGGTTCGGTTCCGTTCGCCCGACGAGCAGTGGCAGGCCCTGGACGAAGGACGTCTACACCTGACGGCGTTTAACTCGGGTGCCGTGCCAACGGCGGTTAGTCAGCATGGGTTCGCGCCCCTTTGCTGCCCAGGCACCACCGACGGCAAGTTCGGCTATCGAATGTGGATCGTGGTACCGCACGCTAGCCCGATCAACACGCTCGGCGACCTGGCCGGCCACCTGTTGGCCTTCACGCATCTCAGCTCCAACTCGGGTTTTAAAGCTCCTCTGGTGGTGCTGCGTGAACAATGCGGACTGCTGCCCGAGCGAGACTACCACTGGGCCTTCTCGGGCAGTCACCTGGCTTCGATCGAAGGGGTCGTCAAGGGGCGGTACGCCGCCGCCGCAGTGGCCAGCGACCTCGTCGAACAGTGGGTCGCCGCCGACGCGGGGCGCAAAGGCGAACTGCGCACCTTGTACGAGTCGGAACGGTTTCCGCCGGCCGCCTTGGGCTGTAGCCATCGCTTGCGGCCCGATCTTGCCGCGAGGCTCCTGTCGGCACTTCTCGAATTTCGGTTCGAGGATAGCGAGTTGGAGGCCGTCGTGGGCGCGCCGGGCACGTCTTGTTTCGTGCCCGTCAACTACAAGGATGATTGGGCCTTGATTCGCCAAGTGGACGAAACGCTAAACCTACTTCGCGAATGAGCGCCGCCGCCGAGCAGCTCATTTCGATCCGCTCTGCGCGGCCCCCGCGGCGGTGGCGGCTCGCAGGAAAGCCAATTCGGGCGAGGCGGCCAGGCGCTGGGCCACCTGCCGGTGCCACTGCGGCAGCGGATGGCCGTCGTGCGGATAAAAGCCGCCAAGGTCGGTCAAGTCGATGAGCGGAATCTTGCGGCGGGCAAGAATCTCGATCACCCGGTCAGGCGGATGGGGGCTTCGCATCCGGAACGCGCAAACCACGAACGGCACCCCGGCCGCTTGACACTGGCGGTGCATCTGATCGATCAGCCCCGCGGAGAGTACTTCGGCCAAGCGATAAGCGGCGTGCGGAGCCACCGACTCGGCTGGCTTGCGCAACTGCCCGCGAAACTGAAACTCGTCGCTTGCCGGTTCCAGTTCCAGATCGAATCGGGCGACCGCGGTCCAGTCGGCTCCCTCGGCCAGCCGCAGGTTTCGGTTCTGATGGTCCCAAATCCAGCCGTAGAGTACGGCAGCCGGCGGCGGCGATTTTTGCAGCCGCTCGCTGAGCAGTCGCTGGGCCAGGATGGTGCCCGCGTACTCGTAGCCGCGGTTGGCCACTTTATAGCGGGGCCAATGGTCGCGCCCCAAACGAAAGGGGTAACTGGCCCAGTCGGGCACCCCGTAGCCCAGGGTGTAGGAGCAGCCCAGCACCAGCACCTCGCCAAGCGGGGCCACCGGGTCGGGAGTGATGCGCCAACTGTCGGGGCCAAACTGGTAGGCGACTTCGAAATCGGGACGATGGCGGTGAATTACCGTCGAGCCCGGGTAGGGTAGGACAAAATCCTGGGGGGCGTCGTGAGCGATCGCGATCCAGAGCCATTGGTCGGCCATCTGGGCGGCGAGCCACAGCCCCGTGGCCGCGGCCACGCTCGCACTGGCCGCGGCCAGCAGCCAGCGCGTTGCCACCCAGCGGCCCGCCAGCGCCAGGACCGACAGTCCGCAGCCGACAACAAGGAAGTTGTGCCGTCCCAACAGTGCCAGGGGATACGACACCGGGACCTGGGGGTACCACCCCAGGTAAACGAGCCTTAAGCCCGCCAGAAGAATCAGGCAACAGAGCGGCCGGCGCAGGCGGCTGGCTTTCATCAGCAGCTTCCGGCCTTCTGGGGCGCACCCCTCGAAATCGCACGCCGCAAGGGTGGACAAGCCCGGCTTAGTACTCGCGCGTTTTGTTGATACCCGGCTGCGGCACCGGGTACCGGCCGCTGGCGTCGGCCAACAGCGGGGCCGGCGTTTCGTAGCTCAGCCGATCCACCGTGGGGGCGAATTCATGCTCGCAGTTGAGCATTTCGTCGAAGGTGACGACCTGGCCCGTGTGGGCGGCCATCCGGCCCATCGAAGTTACGACGCTTACCTCGACGCCGCGCCGCACCTCGTTGTAGGGCTTGTCCTGGCGGATGGCTTCGATCAGGTCGTCCCACTCCAGTTGGTAGGGGTTCGGCTCGTTGGGGCCGAAAGCCCAGACCTGTTCCTCGCGCTTGAAGCGCTGGCCGCGGAAAATACGGCTCTTGGCCGGCAAATGGCCTGAAGTGGAAACGATCGCCGAACCGTGGCTGCCATGCACGTAGGTGGCGAATTCGCCGTGGGCCCCCTCCATGGTGCGCCCTTCGAGGTACATCTTCGAGCCGTCGGCAAAGGTGAACTCGGTCGAGTAGCTGTCAAAGTTCTGATCGATATAGTCGCCGCGGTAGTGGCGCCCTCCCGAGCTTTGGGCCTGGACCGGCCAGGCGTTTTTCATCCAGCAGCCTTCGTCGATGTTGTGGATCAGAAAATCGCTGTAGGCGCCGCCGCTGGCCCAGAGAAAGGCGTGGAACTCTTGAATCTGGTAAAGCAGCTCGTTCATTTCGGTCGGCCGGGGCATGGCAAACGCGTGCGCCGTGGGGCCCGCCTGGCGATAGGCCCGAATCAGCACCAGATCGCCGATTTCGCCCGCCTGAATCCGATCGAACAGTTCGCGCCGGGCCCGGCAATGGCGGCACATCAGCCCCACGCCCACCTTGAGCCGCTTCAACTCCGAGATTTCGGCCAGCTCGAGCATCCGCCGGCTGGTGGGGCCGTCGACCGTAACCGGCTTCTCCATGAATACGTTCAAATTGCGGTCGATCGCGTACTTGAAATGCACCCAGCGGAACGCCGGCGGCGTGGCCAGAATCACCACGTCACCCGGACGCAGGCAGTCCATGGCCGCCTTGTATCCGTCGAAGCCGACGAACTTGCGTTCCTCGGGCACGTCGACCTGGGCCTCGTGCGATTTCTTGATGGCGTCCAGGCTTCCCGCCAGCCGTTCGGGAAACACGTCGGACATGGCCACCAGCTTGATCGGCCCCGACGTGGTCGAGAGGGCGTTGACCGCGGCCCCCGAGCCTCGACCGCCGCAGCCCACCAGCGCCACTTGAATCGTGTTGTCTTCGGCGGCGTGTACCCGGGGCACCGACAGCGCCGAGAGCGAAGTGGCGGCGGCCAGGGTGCCGGCCGACTTGAGCACCTCGCGACGGCTGAGCGTGTGGTTCGGTTCTTGGCTCACGGTGGAAATCCCCCCTTGGGCTGGCTGCGGAATGAAGCTGGGTGTGAACGCGGGCAAGCGGTGGCGACTCGACTCGGGGCGCCCGGGTGGCCGCGCCCCAGCCCCCTGGCGATGGTTGCCGCCCTGGCGCCCCGCGCCCTCCGACTCGGTACCCTGATAGTCTAGGCACCCGGCAATCGGGCCACAAGAAAATCGGCCCGGGCCGGCCGTCTGGGCAGCGGGGGGCCGCGGCCGCCACGGCCCCGGGAGGGCAAAAGCCGCCCTGGGGGCTAGCGGTTCAGGGCTTCGCAAACCAGGTCGCCCACCTGCTGGGTGGAGTACCCCATTTTGCCGGCAGCCTGGCTCTTCATCTTGTTGCCGGTTACGTACTGCACGGCGTCTAAAATGCGCTTGCCCGAGCGCTCCTGGCCCGATTGCTCGAGCAGCATCGACATGGCATTGATGGCCGCGATCGGGTTGATCACGTTCTGCCCCGTGTATTTCGGCGCGCTGCCCCCCATGGGCTCGAACATGCTGGTGCCGCCCGGGTCGGGGTTCAGGTTGCCGCCGGCCGCCACGCCCAGGCCGCCTTGGATCATCGCGGCCAGGTCGGTGATGATGTCGCCGAACATGTTGGTGGTCACGATCACGTCGTAAAACTCGGGCGACTTGACCATCCACATGCAACAGGCGTCGACGTGGTTGTAATCGGTTTTCACGTCGGGATACTCGCGGGCCACGTCTTGAAAGGCGCGCCACCACAGGTCGTGGCCATAGGTAAGCACATTGGTCTTGGCCACCAGCGTGAGCGTTTTCTTCGGGCTGTTGCGCTTGCGGGTGTATTCAAAGGCCCAGCGAATGCAGCGCTCGCATCCCTTGCGGGTATAAATGGCGGTCTGGGTCGCCACTTCGTCGGCGGTGTGCTTCTTGAGGAACCCGCCCACGCCGGCGTACATGTCTTCGGTGTTTTCGCGGACCACCACGAAGTCGACGTCGTCGGGGCCCTTGTCTTTCAGCGGGGTCTCCACGCCCGGAAACAGCTTGACCGGGCGGAGGTTGATGTACTGGTCGAGCTGAAACCGCAGTTCCAAGAGCAGGCCCTTTTCCAGAATGCCCGGCTTGACCTCGGGGTGGCCGATGGCCCCCAGGTAAATGGCATCGAAGGTGCGCAGCTCGTCGACGGCTCCGGCGGGCAGAATCTCGCCGGTTCGTAGATAGCGTTCGCCGCCGAAATCGAAGGGGACCGTTTCGTAGCGAAACCCGTCGAGCTGGGCCGCGGCGGCCAGTACCTTGAGCGCCTCGCGGGTGACTTCAGGACCGGTACCGTCGCCGCCAATGACGGCGATTTTCAGGGGCGAGGAAGCGCTCACGAGGGCCTTCTCCTGGCTAGGGAACGGGATTCCGAGAATGGGGGAAGCCGCGGTCAGGCCCCGGCGGGGCCGCCGTGGGAGGCGGCACCTCGACAGGACCCGCCGCTCGGGCCGGCCAGATCCCCCCAGGGTCCCCGGCGCAGCTCCGCGGGAACGCGGGAATTCTACCCCCCGCCGGGCCACCTCCCAAGGGGCTCGGGGGGCGGCGCTCTTCAGGGCCGGCCCCAGGTCTGCCGCGCCCCTTCGGGCAGCGGAAATCGTTGGATCGCGGGGCAAGGGCCCAGCTACAATCGGGGGCGGCCCAACCGCCATCGGTTGGGTTTTCGTGATGTCGGCCGAAGAAGAGGAATCGGGGCATGGGTAGGGGGCATTCTAGCCGCGGCGCGGGGCAGCTAGCGGACGGTGGGTCGGGTTCGCATTTGGATACGTTGGGCCGATCGCCATCGGCGCGGGTTTGGCGCGGCGGCGGCCAGTGCCGAAGGTCTACTTCGCAGCGCATCGCCTCTACGCTGCTGGTCGCGGCGCTCGCCATGTTGGCTCAGCCTTCTGCTGCGCGGGCTGTCGACTTTACTTGGGCGGGCCCGGTTTCGGGCTCCTGGGGGAACGCCAACCTGTGGAGCCCCAGCACCGGGGTGCCGAGCTTGGCGGCCGACAGCGCCACGATCGACGCGGTGGGTGGGCCCTACACCGTATCGCTCGATCAAACGCGGACGATCGATGCACTGTTCATGGATTCGTGGAACGCCAAAGTCGATTTGTCTGAAAACGATCTAGTCGCCGGTTTCGTGATAGTCAATCGCGGAACGCTCAAGATTCCAAGCGGCTCGTTTTTGGACGTCTCGAATGAGCAAGAGCTGTCGTTCAATCATGGGATCATCGAGTTGGGTACTAGCGGCGCTGTGATGCCGGCCAAGATGCAATTGAACGTGTTCTTCAACTACGGCAACATCAATGTAATGGGACCGACTCGACTCAGCGGCGACGGTCTCTTTCACAACGAGTTGTTTGATTCCGGGAATCTCCATGTCGCTCCCGCTGGAATTCTCACTGTGGCCAGCGAGGGCGCGGGCGAACCAGTTCGGTGGCAGACGAACGGATCGTTCACTGTGGAGGGTCACGCTCGGTTCGAGGGCGCGACATACTCCCAACAACGCCTTTCAACGCCGGGGAACCTCACCATTTCCGGGCTGTTCGAAGTTGTCAACGGTCGCTTCGAAGTTTTGGGCGGCTCAGTGACCGGCACCGTACGGCTGATCGATTCGACGCTCAGCCTTTCCGCGGCAGGTAGCCCAGCCGCGACCTTTGAACTGAGCGGGGAAAGTTACCTGGAGGGAGTAGCACCGGGGAATCAGATCAACGCGACCGGTTACGTGCGCTGGGTGGGCTACAGCGACATGAACGGCGACCTGACCCTCCGCCCCGATGAACTGGGACGGGCGGGGCTCCACCCCTATTCGGCCAGCGCGACCTCGGGCAACCCGTTAACCAACCGGGGCGCCATCGTGCTCGAAGGCACCGAGGCGCATCCCCAGGTGCCGCTCAATCTCAAGGCCAAGCTGGTCAACTATGGCACGTTGGAAGTCGCCCCGGGCACGGTGACCGATTACACGGGCCCCCGCTTGGAAGTTTTGGGAGGTACGGTCGACAGTCAGGGCCTGCTGCGGATGGATCACGCCACGCTGGCCAACTTCGGGGGCACCGTCTCGGGTAACTTTGAGCTGAACGAAGGGGTGCTCAACCTGCAGCAACCCGGTTCGGCCCAGGTGACCCTACGGGGCGACAGCACGATTTATTCACTGGCCGCCGGGCACCAGGCCAGGCTGGCGACCGAGCCCGGCGAGACCGTGACGGTGACGATTAAGGATGAAGTGTTCACCTCCGATCCAACTTTTTACAGCTACAACGGGACATTGCGGGCGGACCTCGCCGCCGAATCGACGGCCGATTTGACGATCGATCTGAAGTACACTTATCCGTTATCCGCGGTACCTAATCTGATCATCAGTGGCCCTGCTGAAGGCATGGGCCGACTGCGGATCGATGATTTGGCAGTTCCCGTACTGTTCGTAGCTCGCTCGGTCGAAGCGCTCGGCCACAGTGAACTCGAAGTGGAGAACCTCCTTATCGACGTTGGATCGCAGTGGACGATCCACCCTGGCGCCGAACTCGATTTGGTCGTTTCGGGCGCGCCGGAAACCGCCGGCCTACTGGGAGACAGGACTGTTATCGTCTCGCCGGGCACCGCAATCGATAATCAGGGTACGCTACGGGTCCACGGCAATTTTTCCAGCTTCGGTGGAACACTCACCGGTGGCCCTATCGATGTGGTAAATGGAATTCTCGAGATTGCTAACGAGTTAACGAGCGAGCCCCCACTTGTGTACTCGGAAACGGGCAACTTCCGCGTTCACGATGGCTCAATGGAGGGCGACCTGACTACCGAAATCCAGGTGGAATTCGTTGGGGCCGAGAACCTCTGGTCGCGAACGACGAACACGACGATCGGCTACCTCTACCCCGACGCCAACCTGGTGAACCAAGGGGCCGTTACGGTGTCGGAAGGGGTGCTGCGGGCGGTGCCCAGCGCGGGCCGCATGACGAAGAACGAGGGGCTCTTGCACCTGGTCGAGGGCACTTCACTCGAGGCCACCGGCGACGTGGTGCAGACGGCCGCCGGCCGGCTGGAACTGGAGCTTTCCAGCGCCCTGCCCGGCGCGCACCTGGCGGCCACGGGCAACGTGTCGTTGGCCGGCGCCCTGGAGATCGAACTGGGGGAAGACCCGTCGAGCCTGCCCCTGTCGGGCCAGACGTTTGAGATCGTCAGCGCCGGGGGCATCTTGGGCGCGTTCGAAACGCTCTCGGGGCTGTTCTACAACGATCCCGATTCGGGGCTGAACCTGGTGCTTTGGCCCGAGTACAGTGCGGATCACCTGACGCTGACCGTACGGCTGGTGGGCGACGCCGGCGGCGATGGCGCCGTGGGCGCGGCCGACTACGCTGCCTGGGCGGCCCAATTTGGCCAGACGGGGCGGTACCTGTCGGCCGATTGGAACCTGGACGGCACGGTGGGGGCGGCCGACTACGCGATCTGGGCCGCTAATTTCGGGCAACACCTGGGTGCCGTGCCGGTGCCTGAACCCTCGGGACTGGCGCTCTTGGCCCTGGGCGGGGCGGTGGCGGCTGGAGGGGCGCGGCGGAGAAGCGGCAACCTCCGCTTGCCAGGCTCGCGCTAACCGGAGCGCCCCACCACCACAATGCCGGGCGGCTCGGGCAGGTCTTCGGTAATCACCTTCCAGGTGGCCCCCATCTCGCGCATGGCGCTGAAATCTTGCGGGGCGTAGCCGAACTCCAGTTGCGGGGTGGCCTGGGGCTTGCCCCCCACGAAGCGCGACTCCATCTCGGCATCCAGAATGCCCGAGACCAGCAGCGTGCGCTCCACCGGGTAGGGAGCCCGGCCCTGGCGGAAATGGGTTTGAATGGCGTGCGACAGCGCGCGGAACAGGTTGCGATTCTGCCAGGGCCCTACGTAGAAGCTGGTTGCCCGGGGCTGGGTTTCGCCGGCCAGGCGACAGGCGAAATTCCAGCGGGTGCCGCTGGAGCCGATCTTGAGGCCGATAGCCCGCAGTCCATCGCAGTAGGTAACCAGCACGCCGTGCGGGGGCGAGCCGCCCACGCGCTCGCTTGCGGCCAGCTCGCGCAGCGGAGGGAGCCCCCCGCCCAGTTCGGCGGCCATGGCGGCCTCGGCCAGCTGGACCGACCAGAGCCC
Organism: uncultured Pirellulales bacterium; assembly: GCA_964399535.1. Classification (GTDB taxonomy): domain Bacteria; phylum Planctomycetota; class Planctomycetia; order Pirellulales; family CAYNRE01; genus CAYNRE01. The sequence continues at coordinate 21,678 of CAYNRE010000037.1, forward strand.
CTGGTCGGCGGCCTGCCACAGGGCGGGGCCTTCGAGAAACTGGACCTCGCGCACCCCGGTTTCGCCGCCACGGCGGCTTTCCACCAGCGACTGGAGCACCTCGAGGCAATGGAAATCGTACGATTCGACGCCGCCGCCGTGGATTGAAACCGCCGCTTCAACCACGCACCCCGGGGGCAGCTCGAGCGGTGGGCGCCGTTCGGCCAGCGGCACCGAACTGCCGGCCATGAGCGGAAAGCCCATTTGCCGGGCCGTTTCCACCATTTCCAGCGCCCAATCCCAGCGGTAGGAAAGGTGCTTGTCGCTGAACACCGGGGCTACCTGGCCGGTGCGGCGGAAGGTGGCCACGATGTCGTCGAAGAACCGTTTGCGGGGGTATTCGTGCTGCCCCTTGGCGTTGGTGGGGTAGGTGCCGTGCTCGCCGATCGACAGCACGCCGTCGGCCGCCAGTTGGCTGCCTCCCAAGGTTAGCGCCTGGTCGATGGTGGGAAAAATCGGAATGGAAAACTGCCGGCCGATTTCCCGGGCCATATCGGCTTCGGGAAACTGGTCGACATACAGGCTCACTACCTTCATGCCCGGGTCGACCCACTGGCCGTTGAACAGGTAGGGGACCAGGAAGTTTTCCAGGATCACGTGGGCATGGCTGCGATAGGTGAACTCGGTGATTACCGCCGCCACGCGCAGCGGCTCGGTGGAAGGGGCCGCCGCGAGCCGGCCGAGGCGCGTGCCCAAAGCGCTACCCAGCGTCAGGGTGCCTGCCGTGTGCGAAAGAAAACCGCGGCGTGAAAGCCTGCCAGCCTCGAAATCGCGCATGGGTTTGGGCTCCCGTGTTCCGTGCGCCTGGTTGGATCTGGTTTGCAGCGCCGCGCCGGCCGCCGGTTAGTTTCCGGTCTGCGTGGTCGCGGCTTCGCTGGGATACCGGTCGAGCACTTTGCCCGTGGGGTCGATGGCCACGTAGCGGCGCTGGCCCTGGTGAAGCGTGGCCTCGATGAAGTGAGGTTTGCTCTGGCTGGCGGCCAGGTACCAGGTGCGGTGCCAAGGCTTGACGCCGCGGGGGAACTGCCCCATGCAGCCGTCGCCCAGGTACAGCACCCCCTGGGGATCGACATTGCCACCGCGAATCGGGTAGGTGCGCTTGTAGGTGTGGTCGTGGTGCTCGAAGGCCACGTCGAGACCGTACTGGTCGAACAACGGCGTCCAATGCTCGCGCACCAGCCGGCTTTGCTCGCCGTCGTAGGGCCGAAACGAGGGGTAGCCCGGCACGTGATACGCGGCCAACACATGGGTGGTATCTTGCCGGGCCGCCAATTCGCGGGCCAGCCACTGGGCCTGAGCGCCGTCGATCGCGCTGATGTGGCCCGTATCGAGCAGGAAGATGCTGAGATAGCCTCCCACGTCGAGCACGCCGTAGCTCGACAGGCCGGGCCGCACGAACACCGAGAAGAAGTAGGGGGCCTTGTCCATGGTTTGGCCATAGCCGCCTTGTACTTCGTGATTACCGATGGCGGCCACCAGCGGAATGCGCCGGCCGGTGGAGGTGATCATTCGCTCGGTCCAGATCTTGAGCCATTGCTCGACCAGGTTGGCCGCCTTGGGGCTGCCGTTCTCGTAGGCGATGTCGCCCCCCAGCACCACCAGGTGCGGATCGCGCTCGGCCGCCAGCGTGCAGAGTTTGGCATAGGTGGGCGAAACACTGCAGTCTCCCCCCACGATGATGCGAATCGGTTCGGCATCGCTGCGGGGTAGCGTGCGGAACCGCTCGATGGTTCCATAGCTGGGAATGCGAAACTCGTACTCGCTACCCGGCGTAAGTCGCGATAATTCGACCGTGTGAACCAAGCGGTCGGTGTAGGGCATCGGGAGGCTGTGGCCGTGGGCCAGGATCCACTCCTCGCTCCCCATCAGGCGGTATTCCACGGTGGCAATCTTCGCCACGGGAATGCTCGGCTCGTCATCGGCCGGCGCGCCGGTTTCCGCCGCGCTTTCGCTCGATTGATCGCTCGGAGCGGTTGCCGGCGGAGTGGGGGCCGGATCTGGGGGAATCGCCTCCGAAGCGCGCGACGAATGCCAGATGACCACCATGGTCGTCGCCGGATCGCGCTGCCACATCAGGTAGCGGGCCAGGGGCTCGCGGGCTTCGCCGCGCTCGGCCGTCCAGGTGCCCAATGCAAGCAGCAATAGCCAGCCCGAGAAACCGCGGGCTTTACAGAGAGAGAAGTGCGGCACGGCAAGAACCTCGGCGGGGTGCGGCGGCGGCGGACCGTGGGGCAAGGGCTCTCCGCGCAACGCCCTGTGCGCGGTGGGCAATTGGGCCGATTATCGCCGCCCGGGGCGCCCCGTCAAATTGGCGAGGCTCGAGGTGCCTCGAACCGGGCGCACCGAGAGCCCGGCGCACCGCGTGGCATCCAGCAGAATACCCCCGGGCGAGGCGATCTTAGCCCGCGTCGGGGTCGTAGCCCAGGTTGGGCGCCAGCCAGCGCTCTACTTCGGCCAGCGGCATGGCCTTGCGGCGGGCGTAGTCTTCCACCTGGTCGCGATTGAGCATGTCGATGGCGAAATAGCGGGCCTGGGGATGGGCGAAATACCAGCCGCTGACCGAGGCCGCGGGGATCATCGCATACGACTCGGTCAGCCGGATTTCGGCCTGTTGCTCGGCTTGGAGCAGATCGAACAGAGTTCTTTTTTCAGTGTGGTCGGGACAGGCCGGGTAACCCGGCGCGGGGCGGATGCCGCGATAGCGCTCGGCAATCAGGTCGTCGCTCGTAAGTTTCTCGCCGGCTCCGAAACCCCACTGCCGCCGAGCCACCTCGTGCAGCCGTTCGGCAAAGGCTTCGGCCAGACGGTCGGCCAGCGCCTTGAGCAGGATGGCGTGGTAGTCGTCGTGGTCGCGCTGGAAATGTTCGACCCAGTGGTCGATGCCCAGCCCCGCGGTGACGGCGAACGCCCCCAGGTAATCGGCTCGACCGCTGTCGCGCGGAGCCACGAAATCGGCCAGGGCATGGTAGGCCGTTTGCCCCTTGCGCTGCCACTGCTGGCGCAGGGTGTGAAAGCGGGCCAGTTCGCCGCCGCGCGATTCGTCGGCATAGACGGCAATGTCGTCGCCGATCGAAGCGGCTGGCCAGATGCCCCATACGCCTTTGGCCACCAAACGCCGCTCGGCCACGATTTGGTCGAGCATGCGCCGGGCATCGTCGAGCAGCTTCTGGGCTTCGGCTCCGACGGCGGGGTCGGAAAGAATCGCCGGGTACTTGCCCTTGAGCTCCCAGGCCAGGAAGAACGGGGACCAGTCGATATAGGGAATCAGCTCTTCGAGCGGTTGGTCGGCAATCACGCGCAGGCCAAGCTCGGCCGGGCGGGCGATTTCGATCTGCGCCCAATCGGTAACGAATTTTTGGGCGACCGCGTCGCGATAGGGAACCAACGTAATCTGGCGGCGCTTGTTGAAGCTTTCCACCATCTGGGCCTGGGCCCGGCGGTTCTGCTCGGCGAATTCGGCGCGCGATTTGGGGTTGAGCAGTTGCTCGACCACGCCCACGCACTTCGAGGCATCTTTCACGTGGACCACGGGCCGGCCAAAGGCCGGGGCGATTTTCACCGCCGTATGCTTGGCGCTGGTCGTGGCCCCGCCGATCAAGAGCGGGGTCTGCATGCCGCGGCGCTGCATTTCGCGGGCCACGTGCACCATTTCTTCCAGGCTGGGCGTGATCAGACCGCTGAGGCCCACCAGGTCGGCCCCCTCGGCCACGGCGGCGTCGAGGATCTTCTCGCAGGGCACCATCACCCCCAGGTCGACCACGTCGTAGCTGTTACAGCCCAGCACCACGCCCACGATGTTCTTGCCGATGTCGTGTACGTCGCCCTTGACGGTGGCCATCAGGATTTTGCCGCGCGAACTGCTGGCGCCGGCCTGGAGGCGTTTCTCCTCCTCCATGAAAGGAAGCAGATAGGCCACGGCCTTTTTCATGACCCGGGCGCTTTTGACGACCTGGGGCAGAAACATTTTGCCGGCGCCGAACAGGTCGCCGACCAGGTTCATGCCGTCCATCAGCGGCCCCTCGATCACGCCCAGGCAGGAGGGGTACTGTTGGCGCGCCTCTTCGACGTCCGCCTCGATGTAGTCGGTTACTCCCTTGACCAGCGCGTGGCACAACCGATCGGCCAGCGGCAGCTCGCGCCAGGCCTGTTCGCTGCTGGCCGCGCCGCCCTTGTGTTTGACGGTTTCGGCGAACTCGACCAGCCGCTCGGTGGCATCGGGCCGGCGATTGAGCAGCACGTCTTCCACCCGCTCGAGCAAATCGGCGGGAATCTCTTCATACACGGCCAATTGGCCCGCGTTGACGATCCCCATATCGAGCCCGGCTCGAATCGCGTGATAGAGGAAGGCCGCGTGCATGGCCTCGCGCACCACGTCGTTGCCGCGGAACGAAAAGCTGATGTTCGAAACGCCGCCCGAGGTTTTGCATTCGGGCAAGCGGGCCTTGAGCTGCCGCACCGCCTCGATGAAGTTCAAGGCGTAGGGGTTGTGCTCTTCGATGCCGGTGGCCACGGTGAGAATGTTGACGTCGAAGATGATGTCGCCCGGCGCGAAGCCCACCTCTTCGGTCAGCAGGCGGAAGGCCCGCTCGCAAATCGCCACTTTGCGGTCGACCTCCGTGGCCTGGCCCTGTTCGTCGAAGGCCATGACCACCACGGCGGCTCCGTAGCGGCGCACCAGCCGGGCCTGGTGCAGGAATTGCTCCTCGCCCTCTTTGAGGCTGATCGAGTTGACGATGGCCTTGCCCTGAACGCACTTCAGCCCCGCTTCGATCACGGCCCAGTTCGAGCTGTCGATCATCAGCGGCACGCGGGAAATGTCGGGCTCGGCGGCCACCAGGTTCAGGAACTTGGTCATGGCGGCGGGCCCGTCGAGCAGGGCCTCGTCCATGTTGACGTCGAGTATGTTGGCCCCCCCCTCGACCTGCTGGCGCGCCACGGCCAGGCCGGCCTCGTAGTCGCCGCTGAGGATCAACCGGGCGAACCGCTTCGATCCGGTCACGTTGGTCCGCTCGCCGATCAGGGTGAAGTTGCTTTCGGGCCGCAAGACCAGGGGTTCCAGGCCCGAGTACCGCGTCCAGCCAGGCACGGTCGGACGCCGCCGCGGCGGGCGCTGGGCCATGGCCGCGGCGATGGCCCGAATGTGGTCGGGCGTGGTGCCGCAACAGCCACCCACGATGTTCAACCAGCCTTCCGCGGCGAAGTCGGAGAGCACCCGGGCCATCTTCTCGGGCGTTTCGTCGAAACCGCCAAAGGCGTTGGGCAGCCCCGCGTTGGGATGACAGCTGATGTAGATCGGAGCCAGCCGCGACAGCTCCTCCAGGTAAGGCCGCATCTGTTCCGGCCCCAGCGCGCAGTTGAGCCCCACGCTGAGCAGCGGCGCATGGGCAATCGAGGTCCAGAAAGCCTCGATCGTCTGGCCCGATAGCGTTCGCCCGCTCTGATCGGTGATCGTTACCGAGGCCATGATCGGCAGCCGCAGCCCGGTGTTCTCGAAGAACTTTTCGATCGCGAACAGGCAGGCTTTCAGATTCAGCGTGTCGAAGGCCGTTTCCGGCATCAGGATGTCGACGCCCCCTTCGACCAGCCCCTCGACCTGTTCGTAATAGGCCTCGACCAGTCCGTCGAAGGTAACCCCGCGAAACCCGGGGTCGTTGACGTCGGAAACCAGCGAACAGGTGCGATTGGTCGGCCCGATCGAGCCGGCCACCAGCCGCGGCCGGTCGGGGGTTCGAGCGTTCATCCAGTCGACGGCGCGGCGCGCGGCGACGGCCGCCGCGCGATTGATCTCGCGCACATAGGGCTCGAGCTGGTAGTCGGCCATCGAGATCCGGGTGCCGTTGAACGAGTTGGTCTCGACAATGTCGGCGCCGGCTTCCAGGTACTGGCGATGAATGGCTTCGATGGCCTCGGGCTGGGTTACGCAGAGCACGTCGCTGCAGCCCTTGAGGTCGGCCGGATGGTTGGCAAAACGCGCGCCACGAAACTCGGCCTCGCCGTAGCCCAGGGCCTGAATCATGGTGCCCATGGCGCCGTCGAGAATCAGGATTCGCTGGGCCAGGAGCTCTTCGAGCAAGGCCGTGGCGTCTGCGGTGGCGCTCTGCGACATAACAGCCGTTCCCTCCCATGCCATTGCCAAGGGGGCGCCGAAGTCAGAGCCGCCCGCGGCCGGCCGAGCCGACTGGCGGGGGTGCGCACCCAACCGCACCCTGGTTTCACCCACCAGCAAGGAGCGGGGGGGTGGCTGGCGCGGCTAACCCTTATCGTATCAATAGCTTAGCGTCGGAATCCTCGGTCGGTGCTGGGGCCCAACGCCGCGAAGCTACCGGCCCGGGGCCCTGGCAGTCGAGTATCCCACACGACAGAAACCCAAACAAGGCACGGGGTTCGCGCCTGCCCGGCCCAAGTCGCGGCGGGCCCGCGCCGGGCGAGGGGTTCGGGTTGGCTGCCAGCCGTTTGCCAGGGCCAAGGATTCATCGTGAATTGCCTGGTCGAAGCATTCGGTGCAATTAGCAAGGTCAACCCATTCGCAACAGGGCTCAAGATCGCTGTAGCCGATACCGATAAGACGGGTGATGAACCCTGGTTTGCGCGCGCCGGCCCCCCTTGCAGGGCCGAGTGAGCCGATCGGTTGCTCGGTTTAATTCGAGCCGCTCGCGAGCCTTCGACCCTGGGCCGGACCATGATTGAAGAAGCCAAGACCCAGGCGCTGACCGAGCCGGCAGCCCGGCTCGAGTCGCGTCCGCCCGCTTCGACGTCGCCGGCGTCGTTGGGCCTTCGTGTGTTGGCGCGCATTCCCGATGTTTCGCTGGCGGTCGACCCCGCGCGCGAAGTGGTCCCCGCGCCCGCGAAAGCCGCTTCGCCCGAGATTTTGGAGCAGGCCGACCAGCAGGTATTGGCCGGCTTGGAACTGGCCGCGCGGTGGTTGGCGGCGGTTAAGCAGTCGGCCTGGGTGGCCCGTTTGCCCGCCCTGGCCATGTTGGCGGGGGTGAGTCCGATTTGGTCGCTCCTGTTGCAAACCATCAGCGTTCTGGCCGGCACCTACCGGCGGCTTTCGCAAGGTGAATGGACCCTGGCGCGACAGCCGCGATTTCTGGTTGCCTGCGGCGTCCTGGTCCTGCTTGCCGGTTGGGCGCTGGTCATGTCGCGCCCGCCCGGAGTACTTCAGGTAGCCGACGCGCCGTCGCCAGCCCCGGCGGCCCACGCACCGCAGCTCGCGGCCGAGCCGGCGGCAAGGGAAACCTCGGCGCCGCCGTTTACTGAATCCGCGCCGGCGGCCCCGCCGAGCTACCCAATCGGTCCCCAGGTTCCGCAGGTAGCGCTCAATCCCAACTCGAGCCCGGCCAGCGTGGACGAGCGTGGGTCCGCCGCCGAAGTCGCATTGGCGGCTCCTTCGCCTCCGGCTGCACCTTCGGCCAATGGCCCCGCCGATTTGGCGCCTGTTCCAGCTTCGCCCGTCTGGGGCGGGCCCCTCGACGCCGAGCGCGAGGGGACCTACTCGGCCAATCGGCCGGCGGCAACCGGAGCCCCTTCGCTTGCCGATCCGACGGAGCCTGTCGCACCGGGCACCGGCCCTGCCTTGGGCCCCGCGCTCGGGTCGCCACCGGCGAGCGATCAGTCGCCGTTTCAGCCGTCGCGCTGGTCCGAGGTTCCCCGCTCGCCGCGAGTTGCCGCGCGCGTCACAGGCGTGCGGGCCAGCCGTGGGTACCGTGGGTCCGACGGCGCGGCACCCGAGGGGATTCGGCAAATGCCTTTGGCACCAACCACCAGGATGCGGTGATGGCACTGGATCGTTTGTTTATCAAGGCGTTTGACAAGCGCCCGGCGGCGGTTCCGGCCGAGGCCGAGGTGGCCGCGTTGGCTGCAGCTGAGGTGCCCGCCGATTCCCCGGCGCCGGCAATCGCCAGCGCGCCGTCCCCCCGAACCAAACAGCGCGGCCTGAAGAGCAGAACCAAATTAGTTCGCCGCCGCGACGCCGCCAACCAAGCCGAGCGCCGCCAACCTGCCGCGCAGGCAGGTGCCGCAAAACGGGTCGCGCCAGGCAGGCGTGTCGCCAACTCGCCGGCCGCGGAACCAGACACTTCCTCGAATCGATCGCGGCCGGCCAGCGGCTCCGAGCGCCCTCGGCGCCGCAAGGCCACGACCTTGGTTCAGCGCAAAGCAGGTTCGAGGCCCGATCAAAAAACGATCGCCGCCGCGATTACTGCACCCGCTCGAGCCGCAAACCCCGTGGCCTCGACGGCGGCCCAAGTTGCCGCGACCGAGGTGGCTGCCCTGGCCAAGGCACCTGCCGTGGCGGCCAGCCGGGAGAAGCATTACCGGGTCGATGGCCCCTCGGGCGGTCCGATTCCTCACAGCATTTCCATCGAGATTGCGCCGCCGGTAGCCGCGGCGTCGGCTCGCCCGGTCGAGCCGCTGCCAGCGACTCCCGCCTCGGCCGCTCGATTACCGATGGATTCAAGCCCTGCCGAGGCGTTGCGTCCGCTGTCGAGCTTCCAGCCACGGCTGGCATCTCGGCCGTGGATCGATCCGGTGTGGCAAGTTCCCCGGGTCGAGTGGCCCGAAGTTTGCAATCGCTGGCTTGGCCGTGCTGGCGAGGCATTGCAGCATTTAGCCGGCCAGTTGGGGAACCAGTCTCTGCGCCGGGTGACGCTGGTCAGCGGCTGCCATCGCAGCGAGGGACGAACCACGCTCTCGCTTTGCCTGGCCCGCGCGCTGGCTACGGCCGGGGTGAGCGTGGCGCTGGTCGACGCCGATTTTGCCCGGCCAGCCTTGGCCCAGCGGCTAGGGCTGGCGCCGACGACCAGTTGGGTCGAGCAGCTCAGCGGAGAGATTCCTTTGGAGGAGGCCTTGATCGAGTCGGTCGAAGACCGGCTCACGGTGCTGCCGCTGGTGGCTCCGGTCGAGCGAGGTCAGGCCCTTTGGCAGCGCCATCAGGTCGATGCCGCGCTGGCCGCGCTTCGCCAGCGCTACGAGGTGGTTCTGGTCGATTCGCCACCGGTGTCCGAGTTCGGTCCCGCCGAGGCGGCGACTCCCACAGCTTGGACCCAAGTGGACCTGGCCCTGTTGGTACACGACCTCCGCGAAAACCGCCCAACCCAACTGGAAGCGGCCGCCCGGCGCGTGCGCTCCTCGGGCGTGAGCCTGTGGGGCGTGGTGGAGAATTACGCCTGATCGCGCGGCGCAGGTAGCGCCGTGGCAGGTTCTCGAATCAGCGACACCGCCCCGCACTGGGGCAGGCATGGGAGGCTCCCTCGGCCATGTACGAGAACTACTGGCGCCTGTCGGCCAAGCCATTCGAAGAACCAGGCGAATTGGGTTCCTACTATCCCACCGAGACCCACCAGGGCGCGCTACTCAAGCTGCGCTACGCGATTGAAGCCCGTCGTCCGGCGGCGGTGCTGGCGGGCTCCGGTGGCACCGGAAAAACGCTGCTCGTGCAAATGCTTGGGCGGCAGCTTGCTGAAACCTTCCGACCGCTATTGCACCTGGTCTACCCGCAGTTAACTCCGGCCGAGCTGATCGCCTACCTGGCCGACGGGCTGACCGGCGCTTGGACGACGGAAGGCACTCCGCTTTCGGCCACGCTACGGCGGCTGGAAACGGCGCTGCGCGACAACGTGGCCCGCGGCCAACATGCTCTGCTGGTCGTGGACGAAGCGCACCTGCTGGCCGATTCGCCGCTCTTGGAAACGCTGCGGCTGGTGCTCAATTTTACGGTGGCCGGCCAGGTGCCGTTGACGTTGCTCTTGGTGGGGCAGCCGGCGCTGTTGGCCGCGCTGGAGCGCCAGGGAGATCTGGAAGCCCGGATCGCGGTAAAGTGTTTACTCCGACCGCTGCACCTGGAAGAAACGGTCAGCTACGTCAATCACCGGCTCGCGGCCGTGGGGGGCTCGGGCAGCCTGTTCGATGGCGGCGCCCTGGAGGCCGTTTTTGCCCACTCGCAGGGCTATCCGCGGCTCATCAACCGCCTCTGCGACCTGGCCTTACTGATCGGCTTCGCCGAGGACCGCGGAACCATTGGCGCCGCGCAAATCGAGGCCATCGCTTCGGAACTGGTCAGCGTGGCACCAGAGTAGCGGCGCAGCGCGTCGAAGGCATCGGGCGCCAGACAGGGCGAGACCCAAAGCCTAGCCTCTGGGGCGCCCATATCGACCCGCGGCGTACAGGTCCAAATCGGGCCGATCTCCGATGATCGCAAATAGCGCCCGCACCTGCCGCAATCCTTCGCCCACGGTGTAACGCCAGTTCCCGGCACGGCTCTTGGCGCCGATGACGTAGAAGTTCGGCTCGGGCTGAATCAAACCTAGAGGATCAGGAATCTCTTCGTCGGCCTCGGTTTCGTCGTTGTTCCACGCTTGCGCATCGCCGGCGGCGGGATCCGGGCTTGCCGCGGGATCGGGGGGCACCCGTGGGTCGACTTCGCCAAGCTCCCGGGGTACCTGGGCTTTGGGGGCCGGGACCCAGGCCCCGGTAAAAGGGCAAAGCGCCAGGTGCAGCGAGCTGACGTCGAGCGGAGTCGCCTGGAAACCGACGTTGGCCAGCACCCGGTCGACCTCTAGCGTGCCGGCGTGGTCGCCCACGAGCGTGATGCTGAAACCCGCGCCGCCTGGCATTGGGCGCACCGCCTCGACCGTGGTTCCCGAGCGGTGCGTTACCAGGCCCCCTTCGGCGGCCATACGGTTGGCCTCCGCGGCCAATTGCTGGCGATCGACCAGGGGGTCGTCGGGCCACTCTCGAACCGGTCCCAGCGCTGCGCCCGCTTGTCGGCGCCGAGTTACCCAGGTAACCCGAGTGCCTGGGTTGCGCTGTGCCAACCGCACCAGTGCAACCACATTGGTGGCGGCCGATAGGCCCGAGCCGACGACCAACACATGCCGGCCCGCGTAGTCGGCCCCGGCGGGTCCGCTGAAATCGGGGCAGACGTTGGGCAGTTCTTCGCCAAGCTCGCGCTGGCCGAGGGCCGGCATACCGCCATCGCCCAAGGGGGCGGAAAGCCCTCGGCCGGTAGCATCGATCACAATTTCGGCCTCGGCGTAACTTTCGACGCCCCCCGCCGATTCCAAGAGCAGTCGCAGCGGCTGTTCGGCCCGCCGCTCACCCTCGGCCCACCACCCCTTGGCTAACCGGGCTCGGCCTACCGAGCGGATGGTGGTTCCCGTTTCCAGCGAGTCGCAGAGCAAATCGCTCTCGGCCAGGGGTATCAGGTAGCGGTCGAGCCATTGCCGAGCGGTGGGGGCTTCGTCGGGGGCGGGAAAACGGAGTTCCGCGTTTTGCGCCTCGAGCGCGGCCCAGCCCAGCGGAGTCGTGCACTCGCGCCAGGGGGTGAAAAGCCGCAAGTGATCGCGGCCCGACAGAAAAGCTCCCACTTGGCGCGATTCCAACAACCGCACTTCGTAGCCCAAGTACCGGCCGTAAAGGGCAGCTTCGATTCCCACGGCGCCGGCTCCGATTACGGCGATCCGTGCCGGGGTGTCAACGGCCATCGAGAGTGCTCCGAGATTAGCCAGAGGGCCGCGCTATGCTGGGCGGTACGTTGCCGCCCCCCTGGGCCACGCGGTCGATCCGCAACGAATCGAGCGCGATCGTCGGGGGTTGTCCCGTGATCTCGTCGGCGAGCAGCACCGCGGTGGCTGCCGAGAGTTGCAGGCCCGCGCGAAAGTGACCGGCGGCAAGGTACGCGTTTTCCCAGTTGGGGATGCGCCCCAGGTAGGGAAGATCATCGGCGGTTGAGGGGCGCAGTCCAGCCCAGCTTCGTTCCACCCTCAGGCCGCTCAGGCCGGGGGCCGTGGCCAGGCCGAACTCCAGCAGCCCGCGCACCCCTTCCGCCGTGTTCTGCCGGTCGAATCCCACGTCTTCCTCCGTCGAACCGATCAGCACCCGGCCGTCTTCCCTCGGTACCAGGTAACGCCGCCCGACGTTGACGATTCTCGCTAGTAGCGGACGCTCGCCGCTGAGCAACACGATCTGGCCCCGGATGGGGCGCAGCGGGACATGCCAACCCAGGTGGCCCAGGAGGCCGGCGGTCCAGGCTCCGCTGGTCAGGCAAACGCTGCCGGCGCTGAGGGGGCCCAAATCGGTTTCAACCCCCCGCACGCGCCCACCATCGGTAACGAAGCCGCGTACTTCCAGACCCGGCTCGATTCGCACCCCGCGCGCGACGGCGGCCGCCTCGAGCGCGCGTAGATGCCAAGGGTTTCGAATTTGGGCCTCGCCGGGCACCAGCGCTCCGCCGGCAAACCCGGGGCGAGCAATCAGTCCACCCGCCAGCGTTGGCTCGAGCTCGGCCAACTCGGCCGAAGAAAGCCGCCGGCAGTCGATCCCCACTTCTTCGGCCCAGGCCAACAGGGGCGCGATTAAATCCACCTCGGCCGATTCGGCCAGGTAAACGCCCCCCGAGCGGCGATAGCCATTGTCGATTCCGACCTCGTCCCGGAGCTGCCCGCTCCAAACCTCGTGTACCTGGTTGGCTAGTGCCAGTAAATGTTCGGCCGGCGTTCGCGGCCGAGAGGGCGCCGGGGGAAGAATGCCAGCCCCGGCCCACGAAGCCTCGCCGCCCGGGCTGCCGCGATCCAACAGCCGCACGGTCAGCCCCCGGCCGGCCAATTCATAGGCCAGCGACAGCCCAATTACCCCCGCGCCAATCACCAGCACGTCGTCGGGCACGGTTGTGTAGTTGGGAGTCATTGCGCTCGGATCGAGAGGGAAACCAGGGGTACTGGCCGCGGGGGAGGGCAGGCCGGGGATAGCGGCATTGTAAGCCCCCGGTTTGGCCCGACGTAAGGGCCCCAGGGCTCGGGCATCGCGCAGCTTCCGGCGGCGCCGCAAACCTCCCAGAGACCGCAATTGCCCGGCCGGTGCTTGCGGTTGATCTTGCCGCCGCCCGGGTCGAAGAGCAAACTACCGCCCCTTCTCGTCAGAGCTTCTCCCGCGCGCTTCGACCCGCGAGCGGTCGAATCGCGATTCACCAGGCAAACGGCGTTTCGTGAAAACCATAGCCCGACCTCCACGGAGCACGCCCTGGGGTGAGGCGGCTCGGCGCATCGGCATTGCGCTGGTGTGGCTGGGGGTGATGAGCGGCTGCGCCGTGCCGCCGGGGCCGTGCCAGAACCCCTATGTGATTCCGCCCGTCAGCGAGGACCTGGCCTGGGACCAGGTGGTCGACGTGGTCGACGACTACTTCACGGTCGACACCGAAACGCGGGTCAAGCGGGTAGGACAGGTGCTGACCGAGGGGCGCCTGGACACCTTTCCGGAGATCGGCTCGACCCTCTTCGAGCCCTGGCGGCACGATTCGGCCGATGGCTACGAAAAGGTGGAAAGCACGCTCCAGTCCATTCGCCGGCGAGCCCAGGTGCGGGTGATTCCCGACGAAGTCGGCTACCTGGTCGACGTAACCGTTTACAAAGAGCTGGAGGATGTACCTCGGCCGGAACACGCCAGCAGCGGGGCGGCCGCATTTCGCAACGACAGCGCTCCGCAGGGGTTCGACGAACCGGTGGGAGGCCAGCAATACACTTTGGGTTGGATTCCGCAGGGGCGCGATACGGTGCTCGAGCAGCGCATTCTGGCCGATATTCGTGCTCGATTCGCGCCTCCGCCGCGGCGGGGAATTTTCGGCCGCGCCCCTTACGCACCGGCGCCACTGGTTCGCTAGTCGTTGGCGCCGGCGGTGCGTTGCCTTGGCTGCCCGGCAGGGCTCTCCTGGTGCGATGGGTCACAGGCCCAACAGGGGTAGCAACTCGTCTTGGCAGCGGTAGTCGCCGATAATCAGGTTGGCGCCCGCCCGAATCAAACGGTGGCGCTTCCACTGGTTGATGCCCTCTCGGCGTTCTTCCTCGCTGGCCACGCCGATGGCCACGCCGCCGATTTTTCGGGTTTCCTCGATTTCGACGAACCCGTCGCCGAAGGCCAGAATTTGGTGCCCCTCGACGCCCATGTCGGCGATGATCTTGTCGATGATCATCTGCTTGGAAAAGTTCTGGTAGTCGTCGAGCGCGCCGTAGATGTGCGGGCCGAAAAAGTCGGCCACTTCCAGGGCCCGGGCTTCGTCCTGCACGTACTTCAGGTCGGTGCCCGAGGCCAGGTACAGTTCCAGGCCCCGCTCGCGGAGCGCGGTTAATAAGCGGTGCGATTCGGGCACGGTCAGATCGCCGGGGTCGAGCGCGCCGGTTTTCAGGCCCGCCACCCGCTGGCCCACTTCGCTCCAAAGTCGCTGGTGGTATTGCTCTTTATACTCCAGGGGGTCCAACGGCGTGCCGCCGCGCGACCGTACCTCGTCGGCCAGTTGCATCATCTGGTAGATGGTTTGCCGGCCGTTGAGCCGCATCACGAATTCTTCGACGTGGGCGTAAAGGGCCTCGCGTGCTTCGCCCGTGCCCGTGGCCTGGAGCACCTCGACCATCAGGGGAATCATGACCTGGGGCCAGTTTCGACGAATCAGCGAGAGGGTGCCGTCGAAATCGAACAGCACGGCCCGGAAGTCCCCGCGGGGAAAATCCCCCTGCACGATCTCGATGGCCTCGCTGGGCGAGGTGGCCTCGTTCATCCGCGGTATCCTGCCAAGGCGCTCGGGGCGTTGCAGCCGGGGGGCTGGGTCGCGCCCCCCCACCCGAATAAAAAACTCGGTCAGCGCCGCGCGAGCAAGTGTTCGAGAATGGTCCGTTCCAGGGTTTCATAATCGCGCGCCTGGCGAAGCGATTCAATTTGCTCCACGTCGAGGCTGCGAACCAGGGCCAACAGATGATGAAACATCGCCAGGCTGTTGGCCAGGTGCTTGGTTTGGTCGGCCTGCTTCGTGGTCCGCATGGCTTTCACATCGAGCCCAACCACGCCGATATCGTAGTACTTGGCCCGATCGAGCACCCAAACCTGGTTGAAGGCTCGTCGCAGGTCGACCGAGCCGAAGGTTTTATCCTGGTCGTACTTCAGCCCGTTCTGGTCGTTCAGGTGAACTCCCCAAAGCTTTTGGTGCCAGAGGGCAAAGGCCATGTCGTCGGCCGGATCGAGCCCCGCCAAAATGCTGTGGGCGCTTTCGATGAGCACGCCGACCCGGGCGGGATCGGTGGTGCGGAAGACCAGGCTCATAAAATGGCCCACCGTGGGGCAGTAGGCCTGGTCCATCGGTTCGTTGGGCTTCATTTCGCCCACGATGCGGATCTCGCGATCGTAGGCGAGCATGTCGTCGATGGCCTCGACCAGCCGGCCCACCGCCTGCGAGGCATCCTTCGCCTCGCGAATGTAGGTTCCCTCGCGCGCCGGCCAGAGCACGATCAGGTCGATGCCCATCTGCCGGGCAATGTCGATCGCGCGGCGACTGCGGTCGCGGGCATAGCGCCGCGCCGCGGCACTATTGGCCGTGTAGGCCCCGTCGATCGTGCGCGCATCTTCCCAGAGGCGGGGGGCGATGAACTCGCCGCGCAACCCTTCCTCGTCCAGCAGCCGTTTCACCTGGGCCACGCCCTTGGCCGTTTGTGCCGCGTCCCAGTCGGCCGGAACCACGTCGTCGTCGTGAAGCTGAACGAAGTCGAAACCCAGCTTCTTGTACTCGCGCACCTTCTTGGCGAACGAGACCTCCTTGCGGACCACTGGGCCGAACGGGTCGGCGCCCTGGGAAATATTCCACGGTCCGAAGCTAAAGCGGTACGAAGGTGCTTGTTTTGCCATGTCTCGAGTTGCTCTCCCGCGGTGGGCCGACGGCCCCAGCGCCCAGATGCTTCTGCCCCAAGTGCCGTGTGCGGTGCCAGTTGAGTACGATTGGGTAAGCTTGGCGATGGAGCGGCTAGTGTAGTCCAACCCTGCCGGCAGGCAAGCCGTGGAGCAGAACGAAACACGACCCGCCCCGCGCGGCAATCGCGATCCCCCCCGCACCGCTCGGGGGATGCCAGCACCCCGAGCTGGCCTTGTCGGCAACCGGCTCCGGGGCCCACAATTCCCACCGTGAGCAGTGCCGCGCCGACGGCCGACCGTCGTCGGCCGCGCCGCCAGACCGTTGGGCCGGGGACCAGGCCCCGGGGGCGGGTCGCGGTCGCGGGCACCCTGAAATTGGCGGCTTCACGCGATGGATGCGATGGCCAGTCAACACGGTACCGATCTTCGCCAGACGGGCTGTATGCCGCCATGGACCCATTGGCGCGGCCCTGGCCAGGCCTGGCGGGTCCAGGCCCCGTGGAGCGAACCACTGCTGGGCCAGACCGGGCTACAGCTCGAGCACTGGCTGGCCGGAGGGCTGGCCACGGTGGTCAAGCAGGGGCAGCATCGCACCGTGTACCGGGTCGACTTGCCCCCCGCGCCGGTCTACATCAAACACTATCACCCTCCGCGGTGGTGGGGGTGGCTGCTCGGCTGGTGGCCGGGAGCGGCCGACCGTGAACAGTCCCGCGCCGCTGCCCTCGTGGCTCGCGGCATTCCCACGGCCGTTCCCTTGGCGGTGGGGCGAATGCGGGCCTGGCGGCGCGCCTCGGAACGGTACTTGGTAACCGCCGCCATCGCCGATGCCATGGCCCTGGACCATTACCTGACCGAACAGTTGCCTCGCCTGCCCGCGCCGCGCCAGGCCCAAATTCGCCGCCAGCTCGTGGTGGGGCTTGCCCAATTCTGTGCGCGCATTCACTCGGCCGGCATCGATCACGACGACCTGCACCTGGGGAATTTGTTGTTGCGCCAACGCGATGGCATTCCGGCCAGCGACGAACGCGGTCAGCCCTTTTTGTTCCTGATCGATGTCCCCGGCATTGGGCTGGGGCGTCCCCTCGGTTGGAGGCGGACCCGAGCTAGTCTGGTCATGCTGCTTTCGGGCAGCCGCGGCGTAACCAGCGCGACCGAGCGCTGGCGGTTTTGGCACGCCTATTGGGCCGCGCGGACCGAACTGGCCCCCGGCGACCAGCGGCGCGCCCTGGAACAAATCGAGCACCAGTCGTGGCACTATGCGCGGCGCTTGCTACGGTCGCGCGATAAGCGCTGCTGGCGCGAGAACCGCGACTTTCGCCGCGTCAGGCTGCCGCAGGGGTTCGGCCACGCCGTTTCCAGGGTTTCCGCCGCCGAGCTCGAGGCGCTCGCGGCCGATCCGGCCACGCTGCTGGCCCAGGGCTGGTCTCAGCCCCTGAAGCTCAGCCATACGAGCCAGGTGGTGTGCGCCGCCTGGCGACTTCAGCCGGGAGACGCCCTGGTGGTGGTAAAACACGCGCGGGGGCGCAGCGCCTTGAAACGCTGGCTCGCGGCGCTGGTTCCCCGGCTTGCCGGCCGCGCCTGGAAAACGGGTCACGCGCTGTTGGCCCGCGGCATCGACACTCCCCGGCCTTTGGCCCTGGTGCTGCCGCGCGAGTTTTGGGCTCGAGGCGAGTATTACCTGGTCAGCGAGTTTCTCACGGGGGCCCAAAATCTGCACGAATGGCTCTGGTCGTTTGCCAACCAACCCGCGGCCGAGCGGCATCGGAACGCCGACCAGATGGCCGAGGCGCTAGGCCGGCTGGTGGGTCGGCTGCATCACTGGCGGCTCGTCCACCGCGATCTGAAGGGGGCTAACCTGGCCCTGGTTCCGTGCGGCGATGCTTTCCGGGCCTACCTGCTTGATATCGAGAGCGTGCGCGAGGCGCGATGGCGGTACCGCCCGCGCCAGCTCGACGACCTGGTTCGCCTGGGCGTAAGCCTGGCGGCCCACCCCTGGGTATCGCCACGAAGCGTTCTACGCTTCCTGCGGCAATACGCCGTGCCGCTGCGATTATCCAAGTGCCAGCAGCGCCGGCTGAGGCGGACCACGGCCCGCCGGGTAGCGCGCGAGGTGGCGAAGCGGCGCCGAACGGGCCGGCCGCTTTGGTAGGCCACTAGGGTTAGCTGCGCCTGGCAGGATTCAACAGGCTGCGCGGTCGCAGCAGCGCGATCTCGAAACGGCGACCTAAGTCGCTGTTTGGCGAGCCGCGCGGAGCATGGCTCGGCACTTGGCGAGGTTGAACGATGCCTCGACGGCATATTTCAACGGACTTTTAGCCCACCAGCACCGGATCGACGGCCGCTGGCAGCGGCTCGACCATCTTGCCGTTGTGGCGAAACATGCGATTGCGGCCAGCGGCCTTGGCGGCGTACAGCGCCGAGTCGGCCCGGGATAACAGGCTTTGAGAATCCTCGCCGTCGAGCGCCTGGGCCAGGCCGCCCGAAACGGTCAGTCGCAGGTTCATCAGGGGCGATTCTTCAATGGCGATTCGGAGCCGTTCGCAGAAAATGCTGGCTGCGGCCAGGTCGGTCTGGGGCA
The DNA here is from genome assembly GCA_964399535.1 of uncultured Pirellulales bacterium. Taxonomy (GTDB): domain Bacteria; phylum Planctomycetota; class Planctomycetia; order Pirellulales; family CAYNRE01; genus CAYNRE01. Next base: position 39,961 of record CAYNRE010000037.1, read on the forward strand.
TTACCACGACGAATTCCTCGCCGCCGTAGCGGGCCACGAAGTCGGTCTCGCGGGCCGCGTTGGAAATGGCCACCGCCACGCTCCGGAGCACCTTGTCGCCAGTCAGATGGCCGTGCTGATCGTTGACCCGCTTGAAGTGATCGATATCGAGGATCACCAGCGAGAAGACCTGCTCGTAGCGGTTTTTCATGGCCAGGATCGAGCTGAGCATCTCGTCGAGCGCGCGGCGATTGCGCACGCCGGTCAGGGCGTCGGTCCGCACGTCGGTAAAGGTCATCAGTTGATTCGTCTGTTGCCGGAGCCGATCGTAGGCGTTGGCAAACTCGTTGGTCAGTTGCAGGGTGGGCCGGAGCATTTCCTCGGCCTCTTCGCAGAGCCGCTTCCAGGTTTCCTGCTGTTCGCTCGCGCTCAGGTCCTTGACGCGGTCTTTGAACCGGGCCAGCGAGGCATGGTGCCGTTCCAGATGCCGGGAAACGGCCTTGGCAATCTGCTCCATCTCCAGGGCCACGCTCTGGGCCCGTTGCACCTCGCGCTTGGCTCGTTGGGCCACGGTTTCGTGGCGGTCGCGGTTCATCCGCCCCACCAGGTAGCCGATGACCGCCACCGAGGCCAGGGCCACAGGCAGCGGCAGGCTGGGAAGCCAGGCGATGACCAGTTGGCGACAGGTTTCCAGGACCATGACGACCTCTCAGGTTCGTTACGACGACCGATTCTGCAGATCGGGAAACTGGGAGACGCGCACCAGGGCGGACGGCGGTCGGCACGAATCGCGGAGCACGTTCGACCCCTGCTGCTTCCACCAATCACCGCCCGCGCGGAAGGTGCGAGGCGGCCTCAGTACTGATTGCGAGAGCCGAATCCTCGCATGCACAGCGCGCCCAGCACCATCACCACGCACAGAACGATGAACCACTGCTCGTCGCTCAGCCCGTTGACGTGCATCATCAACTGCCGGTAGTACTCTGCCATGACCAGCTCCCGCCGCGGGGCGGCTCGGACCGGAGGCTCCCAAACCCACGGCGGCGCGCCTGGGGAAGTCTAGGTCATATCCGCCGATCAGGACGGATCGACGGATTGAGATTGTCGGCCGGGCGAAGGGCGCCGGAGATCCGGCACGGCCGCTACAACCCGCCCCGGGCCCCCGGGCGCTGGGTAAACCGTAGCGCCTGCTTACCCGTCGCGCTGGGTATGCGAACGCCCTGGGTAAGCTGACCCGAACAGCGAAACTTCCACGCCGAAATCGAACCTGCGGGGCGCCAACTCAAGGTTTGATAAGGCGTGGTTCGGGCGTCGATGAAGCTCAAAGGTCGGGCCGGTGCGGTGGCGTGAGCCAGCCCGAGCCCTGTTCCTAGCCCCCCGCCGGTGCCGCGCCGCGGTCATGCTTCCCGCGCTCGGCTCACAGCTCGAAAGGCCCGCCCCCCCCAATGCATCTCGAGCTTCTGCACGGTCTGTTGGGCGTCGGGCTGCTGGCCGTGATCGTGCTTGCCGGCGATTCGCTGGTGGGCTTGCGCAAGCGGGCTCGGCTGACGCGCAGCGGTTAATCGGCCGGGCGCACCCCATCGCGGGCGACCGCGGGCGCGATCGGGCAAAAGGATCGCCACGCCTGGGCAAGCGCAGCGCTTTGAGCCCGCTGGGCGCGGCTGGCGACTAGCCGAGTTCCCACCAAGCCGTCTCTTCGTCGCCCTCGCCGCCAAATACGGCATCGACCGCGCCGTCCCAGTTCAGATCCGGATCGGAAACCGGACCGGCCAACTCGGGCAGGTCCAGTTCGATCGGGCTGCTCGGCCCGAGCTCGTCGAGCGTGGCATCGATCGAGGCGGCCGGAACGGGCTCCGTGTTGTTGCTCGCCCCCCCGCTGCTCGAGGGAGAGCCCGACGGCGGGTTGTAGGTAAGCGCGAACGCCAGTCCCGCTCCGCCCGGCACGTAGGTAATCGTGCGGCTGAAGGCCGTGATGTTGCCCGCCACGTCGGTGGCCACTACGCCCAGGCTGTTAGCGCCGCTGAAGAGCTGCACATTGTTGAACTGAAACTGGCCCGAGGCGTTGGCCAGCACGCTGACCGACCCGCGATCGAGCACCACCGTGGCGTTCGGCTCGGTTTGGCCGACCAGGGTGACGAACTCCACGTTGACCGTGTCGTTCTGGTCCGGATCCTGATCGACCGAAACCTTGAAGTTGGGAGTAATCGGGTTGGTGGTGTCGCGGGTGAAGTTGAATGCCAGGGTGCCCGTTTGCCCGCTGTTGTTCGTGGCCGACAGGTTGAGCGTGTACGAACCGTCGCTCACGGTGCCGGAGCCGAACTGGAAGAGCCGGATGGTTTGCAGCGTGGCGAAGTCGATCGTGAAGTTATTGCCGCTGCCGAGCACGCCCAGCGAGAGCAAGTCGACGGGGTCGCTACCGCCAGGGGCGTCGCCGTAGCTGGCCGTAAAGGCGGTTACGGTGCCGCTGGTGGCAATCTGGCCCACGATGTCGGTTTCGCTCGACACTCGGTCGCCGTCGGTGCCCGTATCCACGGCCAGGTCGGCGGTCAGAATGGGGGCATTTCCGGCCGGGGCCACGCTGAGCTGCACCACCTGGGTATCGCTCAGGGCCGGGTTGCCGTTATCGGTAACGCGCACCACCACGGTAAAGCTGCCGGCCTGGCTGGGAGTCCACTGGAAGACCCCGCTGGCCGGATCGATCGCAGCGTTCACCGAGGGATCCGAGGCGCTCTCCAGCGTGTAGGTCAGCGTGTTGGCCGGCGAATCGTTGTCGTTGGCCGTGGCGGTGAAGGTTAGCAGCGTGCCCACCACGCCTTGCTTGGGTTCGATGTTGCCCAGAACCGGAGCCAGGTTCACTTCGGCCACGTTGACCGAGAAGGTCCGCGAGGCCATTCCGCCGTCGGTGGCCGCGACTCGCACGGTAAACGTGTAGCTGTTGGGCCCCTGCGATTCCAGCGGCGTCCAGACGAAATTGGCCGTGGTGTCGTTGAGCTGAGTCAGCGAGGCCCCGTGCGGATTGGCATCGAGCGTAAAGGTGAGCGGAAGCGAATCCGGATCGCTGGCCGTGATGTTGAAGTTAATCGCGGTCAGCTCGTTGGCACTGACCATGTCGTCGCCGTCGATCACGTTGATCGTGGGCTCGGTCTCGAGATGGTTCACCGTGATCGAAAAAGTCTGCTGGGCCGTCGCCAAATCGTCGGCCGCGTTGCCGGGGGTGCCGCCGTCGTCGCGGAGCACCACCGTAATCACGCTCGTGCCCGACATGCCGGCCTGCGGAGTGTAGGTCAGCGCGCCCGTGGCGGGGTCGATCTGAGGCTGCGTGCTGAACAGCCCGGGGGTGCCCGCCGTGACTTCGAAGCTGAGCCCCTGGCTCGCCTCGTTCGGGCCGGCCGTGATGTCGCTAGCGAAACCAGCCACGGTTTGCGCCCCGGCGTTGTCGCTGACGGTTTGATTCGGGTTGACCGGCAGGCTGAACGAAGGCGGATCGTTCACCGGGTTGATGGTGATGGTAAAGGTTTGCTCGGGCGATTGGTCGACGCCGCCCTGGGCCATGCCGCCGTCGTCCATCAGCCGGACGGTAACCGTGGCCACGCCGAACTGGTTCGCGGCCGACTGGTAGGTCAGCACGCCGCTGCCGTCGATCGAGGGGGCCACGGCGAACAAACCCGGTAGATCGACCGAGACCAGGAAGGTGAGCTGCTGCCCCGATTCGTCGGCGGGGCCGGCCGAGAGATTGGTCGCGAAGCCGAGCGATTGCTGGGCAGCGTCTTCGTCGACCACCTGATTCGGATTGGCCGGCAGCGCGAAGCTGGGAGCATCGTTCACCGCGCCCACGGTGATGGTAAAGGTCCGCGAGCCGGAGGTGTCCTGCCCGCCGAACTCGGTGCCGCCGTCGTCCATGAGCACCACGGTGATCGTGGCCGAACCGGAAAGGTTCGCAGCGGGGGTGTACGTCAATGTTCCATCGGCCGAGATCGCCGGTCCGGAGGCAAACAGGCTGGCGTTGGTGTTGCCGGTAACCAGGAACGCGAGCGCCTGGCCCGATTCGTCGACGGGCCCCGCGGAAATGTTGCTGGCGAAACCGGCCACGGTTTGCGCGCCCGAGTCTTCTTGGACCGTCTGATCGGGGTTCTCGACGAGCGTGAACGACGGAGCTGTGTTGACGTTCCCCACGGTAATGGTGAAGGTCTGCGCCGGGCTGGTATCGACTCCGCCCACGATGGTGCCGCCGTCGTCGTGCAACCGCACGTTGACCGTGATCACGCCGGCGTGGAAGTCGGGCGAGACCTGATAGGTCAGTTGGCCCGTCGCGGCATTAATCGCCGGCAACTGGCTGAAGGCGGCATCGTTCGAGGTGCTGACCAGGAAGTTCAGGTTTTGAACCTCCAGCGGGCCGGCCGTCATGTTCAGGGCAAACCCGTCGACCGTGCGGGCCACGCCGTCGTCGGGAATCGACTGGTTGGGGGTGGCAATCAGGTCGAAGCTCGGGGCGTCGTTCACCGACATGACGCTGATCGACATTGCCACCGTGCCCGACTGGTCGATGCCGCCATTGGCGGTTCCACCGTTGTCGGTCAGCCGCACCAGAAGCTGGAGCAGCCCGAACACGTTGGGCGCCACCTGGAAACTGAGCGTCCCGTCGGCCGAAATTGTCGGCGCCGTGGTGAAGAACTGAGCTTCGGGAACGTTGCCGTTGTAATTGAAGGTGCTAAAGCTGAAACTGCCCGTCTGGTCCGCTTCGTTCGCCGGTCCCAGCGAGATCGCTTGAGCGAAATTGGGAATCGTCACCGCGCCCGCGTCTTCCAGGCGATCGACGATTCCAACGGGAATCGTGAAGCTCGGCGCGTCGTTCACCGAGCCGATGGTGATCGTGAACACCTGCGGCGCCGATTCGTCGACGTCGCCGGACAGGGCGGTGCCGCCGTCGTCCTTGGCCCGGACCGTTATCGTGGCCACACCAAAGGCCTGCGGGGCCGGCGTGTAATTCAGCGTCCGATTCGCGCCGCTGCCACTGAATGTGGGCTGCACCGAGAACAACTCGGGATGGTCGACCGAGACCAAGAGCGTTACCGTTTGCGCCGATTCGTCGACCGGGCCGGGAATGACGTTGGTGGCGAAATCGACCAACTGCTGCGGGCCGGCATCTTCCAAAATCGACTGGTTGGGATTAGCGGGCAGGCTGAACGAGGGCGCGTCGTTCACCTGCCGGACGGTGATCGTGAAGGTTTGCACGCCGCTGGTATCGACGCCGCCGCCAGCCGTGCCGCCGTTGTCCATGGCCACGATCGAAACCGTGGCCGATCCCACCGCGCTGTCGGCCACGGTGAAGCTCAGCGTGCCGTCCGGCGCTACCGAGGGGGCCACGGCGAACAGGCCCGGGTTGTCGGTGCCGGTAATCTGGAGCACCACGCTCTGGCCGGCTTCGTCGGCAGGCCCCGGCGAAACCTGTTGGACCCAATTGGGAACCGAGACCGATCCGCTCCCCTCGGGAACCGTTACGTCGGGAGCCAGGAAGCTGGGTGGATCGTTTACCGCCGCGATGGTGATCGTGAAGGTCTGATCGGCCGAGGTGTCGACCCCGCCCCCCGCCGTGCCACCGTTGTCCATGGCCCGCACGGTCACGGTCACCGTTCCCTGCGCGTTGGGAGCCGGGGTATAGGTCAGCGTTCGCTCGCTCCCCGAGCCGGTCAATTGCGGCAGCACCGCGAACAAGGCCTGGTCGGCTTCGGGAACGCTGACGATCAAACCCACGGTCTGGCCGGCTTCATTGGCCGGCCCGGCCGAAAGACCCGTGGCGAAGTTTTCCACGGTTTGCAGGCCGGCATCTTCCAGCAGAGATTGATCGGGGTTGGCCAGGAGCGAGAACGAGGGAACATCGTTCACCGGGTCGACGGTTACCGTCACCGTGGCCTGCGACTCCAGCCCGCCGGCATCGCGAATCGTGTAGGTAAAGGTTTCTTGGCCGAAGAAATCGGCCGCCGGCGTGTAGAGCAAGGTCTTCTGATCGACCGAGATCTGGACGTCGCCGCCCGAAGAGACCGCGCTGACCCCCGTAATCAGGTAGGCTTCCTTCTCGGCCGGATCGTCGGGTCCGGTCGTGTCGTTGGCCAACACGTTCAGCACGGTCTGGCCGGCGTCTTCGTTCAGCGAGGCCGTGTCGTCCACGGCCACCGGGGTGTCGTTCGTGTCGCTGATAATCAGGCCGAACGACCGCGGTGCCGCACTGGCGACGCCCCCGTTGTCGGTGCCTCCGCTGTCGTTCATCAAGACCTGAATCTGTACCAGCCCGAACGCGTTGGGAGCCGTTTGGAACGAGAGCGTTCCGTCGGGCGATATCGCGGGGGCTGTGGTGAAGAACGCGCCGGACGACACATTGCCAATGACGTTGATGATATTCACCGTGAACGAGGCCGTTTGTCCCGCCTCGTCCGCCGGACCCAAGACGATGTCTTGGGCGAAGTTGGGCACCGTGACCAGCCCCGCGTCTTCAGCGCGAGTCAGCTCGGTTTGAGCCAGGTTGAAACTGGGGGCGTCGTTCACCGGGGTAATGGTGATCGTAAACGACTGAGTGGCCGACAGATTCGAGTTGGGTGCCGTATTCGACCCGTTGTCCTCGAGCCGCACGTCGATCGTGGCCACTCCATTGGCGTTGGCCGCCAGCGTGTAGCTCAGCGTTCCCGCGGCCGAGATGGCCGGTTGCCCATCTTGGGTAAACAGATTCGGCTGAGCGGTTGTGACGATAAACGCGAGCGTCTGACCCGATTCGTTCGGACCGGCCGAAATGTCGGCGGCGAAATTCGGCACCGACTGGGCCCCGGCGTCTTCCAGCACGGTCTGGTTGGGGCTTTGCGGCAGCGCGAACGAGGGAGCGTCGTTGATCGGATCGACCGTCACGGTCACGGTCGCCATGGCCTCCAGCCCGCCCGAGTCGCGGATGGTGTAGGTAAAAGTCTCGGTTCCGAAAAAGTTGGGGGCGGGTGTATAGCGCACGTCGGCCCCGTTGGGCCCGATCTGCACCGAGCCCCCCTGGCTCGGAGTGCCGACGCCGACGACCATAATCGTTTCGCTCTGGTCGGCGTCGGGCCCCGGGTTATCGTTGGCCAGGACGTTGAGCGCCATCTCGCTGCTGTCTTCGTCGACGCCGAAACTGTCGGCCGTGGCGACCGGCGAGTCGTTCGTCGCGGTGACGGTAATGGTGAACGTCTGCTCGGCCGATTGATCCACGCCACTGTTGGCCGTGCCGCCGTTGTCCATGGCCCGCACCGTCACCGTGGCCTGGCCGCTCTGGTTCGCGGCCGGCGTGTAGGTGAGCGTTCCCTCGGGCGAGATCGTGGGCGCCGCGGAGAAGAGCGAGGCGTTGTCGACCGACACCAGGTAGCTGATCGTTTGCGCGGCCTCGTCGGCGGGGCCCACCGAGCTGCTGGCGATGAAATTCACCAGCGTTTGCGGACCCGAGTCTTCGGCCACGCTCTGGTTCGGATTGGCCATCAGCGTGAAGCTGGGGGCGTCGTTCACCGCGCCGATGGAGATGGTAAACATCTGCACGGCCGAGGTGTCTTGTCCGCCCATCATGGTGCCGCCATTGTCCATGGCCTGCACGCTCACGGTCACCACGCCGTTGGCGTTCGCCGCCGGGGTGTAGTTCAACGTCCGGGTGGTCCCGCTACCGGTCAGCGTGGGCAAGGCCGAGAAGAGAGCCTGCTGCGCCTCGGGCACCGAGATCGAAAGGGTTACGGTCTGCCCGTTCTCGTCGGAGGGGCCCGGCGAAATGCCGGTGACGAAGTCGGCCACGGTTTGCGGCCCGGCGTCTTCGTTGATCGCCTGGTTGGGGCTGCCCGGCAGGCTGAAACTGGGCGGGCTGTTGACGTTGACCACGGTGATGGTAAACGACTGTACGGCGCTGGTGTCGACTCCGCCGTTGGCGGTGCCGCCGCTGTCTTGCAGCCTCACGTTTACCGTCGCCGTGCCGGTGGTGGCCGTGGGGGCCATGGTGTAGGTCAGCGTGCCGGTCGACGAAATCTGCGGCAGCTGAGTGAACAGGGCCTGTTGCTCGGCCGGCACGCTTACCAGGAAGCTCAGGGTCTGGGCCGGATTCAAAGCGGCTTCGCCTGGGCCAACCGAAAGGTTCGTGGCGAAGTTCGTCACGGTCTGCAAACCGGCCCCGTCGGCCACGGTCTGGTTGGGGCTGGCCGGCAGCGTGAACGACGGGGCGTCGTTCACCGGCGTGATGGTGATCGTGAACGACTGTATGGCCGACAGGTTCGAGTTGGGCGCCGTGTTCGAGCCGTTATCCTCGAGCCGCACGTCGATCGTGGCCACGCCGCTGGCGTTGGCGGCCGGCGTATAGGTCAGCGTGCCGTTGGCCGAAATGGTGGGCTGGCCGTTTTCAGCAAACAGGTTCGGCTGGGCGGTCGTGACCAGGAAGGTCAAGGTTTGGCTCGATTCGTTCGGGCCCGCCGAAAGGTTGCTGGCGAAATTAGCCACCGACTGGGCCCCGGCGTCTTCCAGCACGGTCTGGTTGGGGCTCTGCGGCAGCGCGAACGAGGGAGCATCGTTGATCGGGTTGATGGTCATCGTGACCGTTGCCGTGGCCTCGGTTCCGGCCGAGTCGCGCAGCGTATAGGTAAACGTTTCAGTGCCGAAGAAATTCGCCGCTGGCGTGTAGAGCACGTTGGCTCCGTTCGGCCCCAGCGCCACGCTGCCACCCTGGCTGGGTGTTCCCAGGGCCACCACGGTCAGGGTGTCGTTGGGGAGCGCGTCGGCACCCTTGATGTCGTTGGCCAGCACGTCGAGCGTGGTCTGGGTGCTGTCTTCGTCGCGCGAGAAACTGTCGGCCACGGCCTGCGGGGCGTCGTTGACCGGTGTAATGGTGATGGTGAAGGTGACCGGGTCGCTCTGATCGACGCCCCCGTTGGTCGTGCCGCCGCTGTCGCGCAGACGCACCGTTACGGTCGATACGCCGTTGGCGTTGGCCGCCGGAATGTAGCGCAGTACCCCGTCGGGGCCGATCGTCGGCTGGCCGTCTTGGGCGAACAGGCTGGTGTTCGTGGCCGACACCTCGAACAGCAGCGTCTGGCTGAACTCGTTCGTCGGGCCCGCCAGCACGTTGGTGGCCCACGACAGGGCCTGTAGCGGCGAATCTTCGGCGATCGACTGGTTGGGGCCCGGCGTGAACGTGGGGGCGTCGTTCACCGGGTTAATCGTGATCGTAAACGTGACCGGAGCGCTCTGGTCCACGCCACCGTTGGCGGTACCGCCATTGTCCATCAGCACCACGGTTACGCTGGCCACGCCGTTGGCGTTGGCCGCGGGGGTATAGCTGAGCACTCCCGCGGGATTGATCGCCGGGGCGACAGCGAACAGCTCGGGCCGGTCGGTGGTGACGAGAAAGCTTGGGCTCTGGCTGAGGAATTCCGAGGGGGGGCCGACCAACACGTTGGTAGCCCAGCTCTTGGCCTGCGCGCCGGCGTCTTCGTTCACGGTTTCATTGCCACCCGCCGTGAAGCTCGGCGCCGCGTTTACCTGGCCCACCGTGACGGTGAACTGCTCCGAATCGGCCTGGCTCGGGTGGCCCGAGTCGACCACCAGCACCGTGAATGTGTGGGTTCCAAGCTGCGCCGCGGTGGGCGTCCAGGTGAACACGCCCGTAATCGGGTCGATCGCCGCTCCGGCAGGAATGCTCGGATCGTCGGGATCGAGTTGGAATCGCAACCCGCTCGCCGGGCCGTCGGGGTCGCTGGCCGTGGCCGTAAAGGTCAACAGTTGGCCGCTGCCCACCACCCGGTTTCCGATCGGGTCCAGGTTGGGCGGAAGATTGTTGAAACCGGCGGTGGCCGCCAGCCGCTGGGCGAAGACACCCGAGGTATCGCCCGGGCCGTTGCCGCTCCAGGCGGCCAACGCATCGCCGTCGTTGCCCAGGGCGATGCTGGAGAACCGTTGTCCGCCGGCGGCCGTGGTATTCACCCGAAATTCGCCGCCGTCGCGCACGCCGTCGGCGTCGAAATACTGGGCCATCACGTCCCAGCCTCCCCCGGCCGGTGTCAGGCTGCTCCAGCTCACCGCCACGCGGCCGTTGTCGGCGATCGATACCTTGGCGTAGCGCTGCTCGCCCGTGGTGGTTGAATTAACCAGGAATTCGCTCCCCTGGGGGGTTCCCGTGGCACTATAGCGGCGGGCCATAACGCCGAAGCCGTCACCATCGCGGTCGGAACTTTCCCAGACGACCCAGAATTGGCCGTCGGCGGCCATGGCCACCTGGGGCTGCAATTGGTCGCCCGCGCTGGAGCTATTCACCTGGAAGGGGGTTCCCAGCGGATTGCCGTTGGCGTCGTAGCGGCGGGCGAACACGCCCAAACCGGCCCCGTCCTCCAAGGAACTGGTCCAAACGACGACGAAGTTGCCGGCATCGTCCATGGCCACGGCCGGCCGGTCTTGCGAGCGGGTCGTGGTGACATTGACGCGAATCTCGCCGGACAGGGGCGTGCCGTTGGCGCTAAAGCGGCGGAGGAAAACCCCGTCGCTGTCTCCCGTGCCGTTGCCCGACCAGACGGCGACGAAGCTGCCGTCGTGTTTCATGGCCACGGCCGGATCGGTCTGTTTGCCCGCCGTGGTGACATTGATCAGCGATTCGGCGCCCACCGCCTGCCCGGCGGCGTTGAATCGCTGCAGGAACGCACCGTCGCGGTCGCCGGTGCCCTGGCCGCTCCAGGCCACGACGAAGCTGCCATCGTCGCTCGCGCCTACGCTGGATAGCGTCTGAGTGCCCAACGTCGTGGTGTTCACCTGCACCGGCGCGCCGAGCGCCGTGCCCGCGGCGTCAAACCGCTGGGTAAAAATGCCCGTGGCGTCGTTGGCGCCGCGTCCGCCATAGGTAATGACGAAATCGCCGCCGGTGTTGGTCACCACCGCGTCAGTCGACGGAGAGGTCGTTTGCGAGCCCGCGATGTAATCGTTCACGCGGAATTCGTTGCCTTCCATCGTGGCGGTCAGCAACAAGCGCCGTTCCAGGTTCTCCAGCCGGCTCCAGTGAGACAGGCGACGGGTGGCCGAACGACGGGTCTTTCGCAGAGTAGGACGACTCATGCTGATCGAATTCCTTGGTACAGGCGGCAAAACGAAAGTCGGAATCGTTGGTTCCGGAGCCAGCGGGCCGAGGGCCATCGGTTGCCACGGCACTCGGCTTCGGCCGTGGGGTTCATCGCCCGCTTGGCCCCCGCGGTCGCGCGCCAACCAACTTGGCGCTTACGATCCTCGGTAAGGGCCGCGAACTCGCCCGGAAATGAACAACCAGCACCCGCACTTGGGTGCGCGGCCGACAGGCGCAGAGACTTCGAGAAATTCCCTCGGGAACCAATCGCGCGACGCGCTGCGCGATTCGTTCCGTCCTGGCACACCAAGGCAGCCGGGGACCGTCCTGGGCCGGCGACGACGAGAGCCTGGTGGTTGGGCAATTGCCTCGAACTCAGCTCCGGGTTCGCCGGCGAGCCGGCGTGCGCTTCGCGGTCAGCATCCGGGTTCCGGGTCCGGCTGCCAGCGGTGCGTTGCGCGGGGCTGGGTTGCTTCTCTGCTCCTGGGGCGGTTTCAACTCCTCGGACGGTCCGCTCGGATGCGATGAAAACCCACTCGGCCCGACCCCCGGACCCGGTGATCCGGGCGAGTTCAGGCCATGGGATTTAGGGTAACCGGGTAGTTTTTTACAGGCAAGGAAATATTTCCAGAGGTTGGTCTTACGACGATTTTGCGGGTGGTAACCCGCCCCCGGTTGGACCACCGCCGTGACAGCCCTAGTGGGGTCCAATCTGCGACGGCTTTTCCGTTGGGGGGAGAGCGCGTTGGACCCTAATGGCGGCTGGACTTCCGACGATTGGTCGCGGTCCGAAACCACCCTCGGAAGAGGTCGCGCTCGAGGGCCCGGCAGAGGCACCCAGCCGTGCCCCACGAGGCCCGCGGGCGGGCTGCCGGCGGCTTCCCGCGGCTGGCTCCAGGCGGGGCTTCGGCAGGCCCCCGGCGGCGCGGTCCGAGCGGCCGGGGAGCAGGCCGGATGCGGCCTGATAAGCGCTCTCCCGGCGCAAAGAAAAAGGGGCCCGTTCCCAGCTCGGTGGAACGGGCCCCTGATGAGTTTGAGGCTAGCGGGCGGAGGCACCGCCGCGGCGAGCGCCCTAGTAGGTCATCCCGATCGAGACACTTCCTCCGAACAGGGCCAGATCGCCCTCCTCGCTCGTGGCGCTTCCGGCGCCCTGGTAGAGCTGGGCTTCGAGCGCCCCGCGGCAGAAGATGCGGCCGGCCCCCAGGCTGTAGTTGGTCAGGTACTCGCCGCCGATTTGCAGCTCCATGATCGGCAGCAGGTCGCTTCGCTTCGACTTGCTAAGCGTCAGGTTCGTAACCGTGTTCTGCAGGCCTTCGGAGATCGTCGCTTGCGACGAGCCGTGGCCGAACAGCAGGGCCACCCGGGCGGAGCTGAACAGCGAGAGGTTTGAAGTTACCCGCCGCCGGGCTTCCACGCCCATCTGCGGACCAAAACCCTCGAAACGGTGGCCATACTGGGCGGTCGACTCCAGCAGCCCGTTGGCGCTGCGGATATCGGCGTTGTAGGTGTGCTTGACCAGCCCGTAGCGGAAGCCGCCCGAGGCCAGGATCGACCAGGCGCCGAAGCAGGCCCGCTTCGTACCTTCCAGGTCCACGGCTTTAACGATCAGACCGCTGGAAGCGAAGAAGTCGTCGCCGGCCGCCGTGGTGCTAGGAGCCCGAAAACCCTGCACGTTAAGTGGCGATTCGATCGAGGTATCGAAGGTGGCCGTGCCCGAGGTGTTTTGCGAATTCTGATCGAAGGCGAAGAAACGAGCCCGGGTTCCCAACCCCGAGGCCGCCTCGTAGCCCAACCAGACCCGGCTGGAAAGCTTCGGGTTGTAAACAAACTGGGCATCGGTCTGGTTGACCAGTTGTCCGTTGGACTGCACGCTGTAGAAACCCGGGTTGTCCGAGAAGTTGGCCTGCAGGAACACGAAGTCGAAGCCGGCCAGGAAGGCCCCGCAACCGCGGCCGCAGCCGAAATCGCAGCAGCTCCCGCACGAGCCGCCACAGGCGTCGCCGCAGCCGCTCGAGCAATCATCGCCGTAATAGCCGCCGTCTTCGTAGATAATTTCCCCGCCAGACTCTTCGTAGGTCTCGGTGGGAATCGGCTTCAGCTTCGGTTTCGAGGCAGGCGCGTCGGCCGCCGGCGTTGGTTCGTCGGTGGGCATCAATTCTTCATCCGGCGGTGGCACGGGCTGGTAACGCGTCGTTCGCACACGGCGGCTGGTCGCGCTGGCCAATTGAGCCTCGGGCGCGGAGCGCGTCTTGGCCTTGACCGTTGACGAGCCGCTGCCCGCGGCGCGGCGGGCGGCCGAGCCCGCGTCCGTCGTGGCCGAAGTCGGCACGACCGGGCGCCGGGCAGTGGCCTTGGTCTTGTCGGTCCCCCTCGTGGTCGTGCGGCGGACACCGCTCGTCGAGGCCGAAGGCGCGCTGGCCGCGGGCCGCGTGGTTCGTTCGGCGGCCTCGGTCTGGCCCACGGGCAGCAGGGCCAACGCCCCCAGCGCGGCCCACCGCGAGAATTTCCCCGTCATTGCTCGATTCCCCCCGGAATAGTTCTGTCGATCCAACCGGCCCCACCAACCACGGCGAGCGAAGTGAAGTGGTAGCCGCCGGACTGCGGTGACTGGTTCCAACTGGCCTGCGGTGCCGATCGCGCCCCGCATTGGGCGGCCAGGCGGATGGTCGCCCAGGGCCGAGCGGCGTCGGGCAAGACCTTCCCCGGTTTGGACTATCGGCAAACTGGCGAAGGAATTCCAAATATTCCGGTTCTGTCGGTCGTACCGGTTTTGCCGGCCCTGGCTCGAGATTCGTAAGCCACTACCTAGTAATCGTTTGCGGTGAAATTGCCGCGCCGCTCTGGGGGGGCCGAGAGGAGAATCGCGGACCGTCGGCGACCCGAAAATCGTTCGGCGCGCCCGCTTGCCGAGCGGGCGGGCTGGGATTTGCCGCGCCAGTCAGGCCAGTTCGCCCCATTCGGCTCGAAACAAGTGCCCGCAGGCGGGGCACTTCACTCGGCGGGAAAGAAACTTGCCCGGCATGGGGCGCCGCGCCTGACACTGTGGACACTCGACGAGCAATGCCCGGTCCGCGTCGCATCGCGACTCGGCGTCGATCGGGCACTCGGGGCCGACCACGTCTTCTTCGGCCAGTGCGGTGAGCGCCTCTTCCGTGAGGGGCGCGATGGAAACCAACCGGTTCGCCTGGCGGCGAATGGCGGCTTCGAACAGATTGCGGACGACTCGGCCGTTGCCGAAGTGTTCGTCGCGGGCACGCACCATGGTGTCGAGCGCGGCTAACAGCCTCAGCCGGGCCGCCGCCGAAACGCGGTATTTATCGGCCTTGGCGAAACGCAGAAAGATTTCCAGCATCTGCCCCGGTGTGTAATCGCGAAAGGTGAACTCGCGCTGGAATCGCGACTTCAGCCCAGGGTTGGCCGCCAACAGCCGGTCCATCGGTTCGCTGTACCCGGCCAGGATGACCACCAGCCGGCGTCGGTCGTCCTCCATCCGCTTGAGCAGCGATTGCACGGCTTCCTGACCATAGGGGTCGTCGCCCGATTCGGCGATCAGGCTGTAGGCCTCGTCGATGAACAAAATGCCATCCAGGGCTTCGTCGATTTTGCGCTGGGTCTTCGGCCCGGTCTGACCGGCGTATTCGGCAACCAGGCCACTTCGGTCGGTCTCGATCAGGTGGCCGCGGCTGACGATGCCCAGCGCTCCCAGAATGCTCCCCAGAATCCGCGCTACCGTGGTCTTGCCCGTGCCAGGGTTGCCGCGAAACACCATGTGCAGGCCAATGGCCGTTAGCGGCAGTCCCTGTTGAGCCCGGAACGCCTGGATCCGCAGAAAATTCGTCAGCTCGCGCACTTCGCGCTTGATTTCGGTCAGACCGACCAGACCATCGAGCCGGGCGAGCGCCTCGTGCAATTGGTCCTCCGGCGTGGGGGGCGGTGAAGGCGCGCTGGCCGGCGGGCTCGTTTCGGCGGAGCGGGCGCGCTTCGATGCCTCGGCCCGGGCAATGGGGGGCGGCGGCAAGGGGGGCGGTGCGGGGGGGCGGCCGTCGGCCGTCGAGCGGGTGCCCGGCGAACTTCCAGAGGGGGTATCGCCGTCGAGGGCCAGCGGCCGTTCCAAGTGGCGTTCGAGCGAATCTTGCAAATATCTCAGCTGCTGCATCTCTTGGGGGTCGACGTGGCCGTCGACCTTGACGATCAGGTTGGCCAGCCGCAATACGAGCGATTCCAGGTCGGCCGCGCGGCGGACCAGGGGGGCCAATCGGGCAAACGGCCTCAGCAGCGGTTCCAGCGTGACCGTATCGACCTTTTCGGCCAGCTCTTCCCAGGCCCGCCGCAGCGGCTCGCCCGAAAGCCGCCGTTGCCAGACGTGTTCCACTACCTCGGCGGCCAGTTGCTGCTCCGCCGGAGTCCACTGCCAGTCGGCCCGCATCAGATCGACGCTGACCTTGACGACTAGCAATAACCGGTACTGGGCCAGCGTGACGGCGAAGGCCTCGGGGCCCTCTTCCAGCAGATGTGGAATCTCGGCCGCGCAGGCCGCCGCGCATTCGCCGTAAAGCTGGCCGATGCCGGCCAGCGTCTGCCGGGTTTGCCGCAAGATCGCGGTTTGGGGAGAGTCGCTCGGTCGGGCCATTGCGCGGTCTGCGTTTCCAGCGGCGGTGGGGTCTCCCGACGGGACGCCCAGATCGCCGCCGATCTGCCCCGGCCGGTCACTTGCCAGTAGAACGCCCAGAGCGGTGCTCGAAAAGTCTTCCCCCCAGGTTTGGAAAAAGCGCCAGCGGGCGAGTACATTGTTGCGGGGCGGGAACTCAAACGTTTTCAGAAGATCTAGGCAATTTCGCCGCTGGGGAGTGAATTACGATGGGCAATGCCATGGCGCGCGGGGCTTGGGCCGGGCTGGTGGTCGTGGCGTGGGCGGCCGCATCGGCGCGGGCCGAAGCTCCCACCCCGATCGAGTTTCAGGAAAACGTCAACTACGGCACCGGTGCGGGCGAAAAGCTTACCTTGCACCTGGCCCGGCCGACTCATTCCTCGGAGCCGGCTCCCGGGCTGGTTTGGATTCACGGCGGCGGCTGGATGGGGGGCGACAAGAACTTTTTCAAGTCGATGGTCCGTAAGTCGGCCGAAGCGGGCTACGTATCGGTGACCGTGGGCTACCGGTTCGCCCCTAAGCACACCTTTCCCGCGCAGGTGGAAGATGTGAAGTGCGCGGTGCGCTGGATGCGAGCCCATGCCGGCGAGCTGGGGCTCGACCCCGAGCGGATCGGGGCCGTGGGAATGTCGGCCGGCGCGCACTTGGCCATGATGCTGGGCACGATGGATTCGAGCGACGGCCTAGAGGGCGACGGTGGCTGGACCGATCAGTCGAGCAAGGTTCAGGCCGTGGTCAGCTACTTCGGCCCGGTGAACTTGGGCATTCTCGACATCAATGCCTCGCCCGCCCGCAAGTACCTGAAGGAAGACGCCATTCGGAGCATTCTCACGGCCTTTATCGGCGGCAAGCCCGAGGAGCACGTCGACCAGCTCAAGGCGGCCTCGCCGTTGACCTACGTCAACGCGGGCGACGCCCCGATGCTGCTGTTCCAGGGGACGGTCGATGACCTGGTGCCCTATGACCAGGCGTTTCAGATGGTTTCCGCCTTGACCGAGGTGGGGGTTCCCGGCCGGGCCGAGCTGATCTTCGGCAAGGGGCACGGCTGGTTTGGCCCCGAGTTTGCCCGCACGCAAGACGCCACCATGGCGTTCTTCGACAGCGTGCTCAAGACCCCGGCCGCGGCCGCCGCAGCCGCGGGGAAGTAGACGGGGCAGCCCCTCGCGCGGCCGGTCAATCCGCCTAACCATCGCTAAGCGGCACCCTCGGTGCCCGTAGGTGCCTGCGCGCGGGAAGCCCCCTCGGAGCTAGCCCCCCGCCGATTGCGTCGCGCGCGCCCGCTGCTTAGGGTGGAAATTCGCGGTGCAGGTGGCCGCGCCGTCGGAACGGCGCGCACCGGGCGCCGTGCACTTCACTCTCTTCACTTCAAGCGGACGACGACGGCGGAGAAGATGGCCATGGCAACCCAAGCGGGATCGTTCCTCGTGGCAGCGCTGCTGCTGGGCAACCAGTGGTGGGGCGGCGGCGACAAGGTTATGAACATTTGGTACCAGCCGGGCGGGCAACCGACAGTAATCGACTCACAGGGGATCGTTCTGGGTGGTGGATCGCGCACCTGGTTTGGTCCGCCCCCGACTCAGATTTTCATCTCTCCCGCCGCGGGGGCCACGTACCTCGGCACCGAGTACTCGTTCCACCACCAGCCGCGCCACGGCTACGGCGGTTGGGGGCCGTACCACGGTGGCTCTGGCTACCATTACGGCTGGGACCGGTACGATCAGCAGAATCGTGTGGAATTGATCCACCACTGGGACCGGCTTCCCCCCGGTGTGATGACCCCCGGTAGCTACGGCGGAGTTTACGGCCAGGTCAGCGATTTTCCCACGCCCGAGCGAATGCAAGCCCGACGCGAGGCCTTGGAGAGCGAACTGAGCCGTACCCGGGCCGCGCTCGAGGCCCTGGAGCGCGAAGTGCAGGCGGCGGGCGCGGCGGTCCAGGAAACCACGCCAGAGGCCACGCCAGAAGCCACCCCAGAAGCCCTCGACGAGGCGGCGTCGCCCGAGGTTCCCGCGGTCCAGAGCGACGTGCCCAGCCCTTAACCGTGGGCTGGGCGCGGCGGCCCGGAGCGAAACGCTTCGGCCGAGACGACACTTTGCGGGCCGGCCCCGGCTGGCTACCATGCTCGGCGGAAGCCCGAGGCACACGTCGGGCGTGCTTCGCACGGGGGCCAGCCGCCGGTGAGAGAAACCATCAGCCCGCGCACCGCGGTCGCGCCGCCCGACGAGGCGGAGCCGGGGAAGATGCCCTCGCGCACCTGGTTTCAGCACCTGGTGGCGCTATTTATCGCTGGTTTGGCCCGGGTAATTTCCGGGGCCAGCGTGCGCTGGATCGACTGCGAGCCCGATACCTGCCAGCGGATCTACTTCGCCAATCACACCAGCCATTTGGATGGCGTGGTGCTTTGGTCGGCGCTGCCCCACTCGGTGCGGAGCCTGACTCGGCCGGTGGCGGCCAAGGAATATTGGGAGCGCGGGCCGGTGCGCCGGTACCTGGCCAAAAAGGTGTTTGACGCGCTGCTGATCGATCGCGAGGAAGTAACCGTCCGCAATAATCCGGTGCGGATGCTGCTCGACGCCATCGGCAACCGGCTTTCCCTGATCGTTTTTCCCGAGGGTACCCGCAACACCGGCGAGCAGATGTTGGAGTTCAAGAGCGGGTTATATTACCTGGCCAAGAAGCGCCCCGATCTGGAGCTGGTGCCGGTTTACATCGAGAATTTGAACCGGGTGCTGCCGCGGGGCGAGTTCCTGCCGGTGCCGCTGGTGAGCCTGATTACCTTCGGGCCGCCGATCTGGCTGGAAGAGGGCGAGACCAAGCACGAATTCTTACGCCGTGCCCGCGAGGCCGTGCGGAGCCTGAAGGATCGATGAAACTGGCTTTTACCGCCACTCCCGGGCTTTGGCTGGTCGCCGTGGTGCTGTTGGCTCTGGCCGTGGCCACCGGGGTGACCGAATACCTGAAGGTGCGGGGCGACCTGAACCAGGGGGTGCTGCGCACCCTTTCGCTACGGCTGCGGGTCAACTGGCTGATGATCTCGGTCGTGGCCGTGGCCTTCGTGCTCCCCTCCTGGGCGACGGTGACGCTGTTTGGGCTGCTCTCGTTCTGGGCCCTTCGCGAGTTCATTACCCTTACTCCCACGCGGATGGCCGATCACCGCGCCCTGTTCTGGGTGTTTTTCGTCTTTACGCCCCTGCAGTATGTGCTCGTGGCCCGCGAGGCCTACGAAATGCACAGCATCCTGATTCCGGTCTACGCTTTTCTCTTCGTGCCGGCCCGGGTGGCGATTGCCGGCGACTATAAGCGGTTCCTCGAACGGACCGCCAAGATTCAGGCCGGCTTGATGGTTTGCGTGTACTGCCTGAGCCATGCCCCGGCCCTCCTGCATCTGGTTCCGGGCGATCAGCAGGCGGGGGCCGAGATGCTGTTTTTCTTCGTCTTGTTGGTGCAGTTGGGGGATCTGTTCGAGTTTGCCTGGGACAAACTGCTGGGCCGCCGGGTAGTGGCGCCAGCCATCAGCCGGCATAAGACCTGGGAAGGCTTTCTGGGCGGGGCCCTGAGCACCTCGCTGGTGGGCGCGGCGTTTTGGTGGGCCCTTCCCAAGACGTTCTCCTCCCCTTGGCAATCGGCCGCCATGGCGCTGGTAATCACCGCGGCTGGCTACGGCGGTGGCTTGACCATGTCGGCCATCAAGCGCGACCGCGGCGTGAAGGACTATGGCACGCTGATCGAGGGCCACGGCGGCATTCTCGATCGGCTCGATTCACTTTGCTTCGCCGCGCCGGTCTTCTTTCATCTGGCCCGTTTCTTCTTCAACTAGCCTCGCTCAGGCGGCCAGGCAGGCCAGCGGCGTCGCGCGCCCCCGAACGAGTGGGGGAGCGCCCCGCGGCAAGTCGCACCAGACGATGGGCCGGGGCCGGGTTCGTTTACTTCCGGGGCAGTGCCCCCTAGACTGCAATCCAGGGGCTCGCGTTGCCCGCCGGGGCACGGCTCTCGACCCATTGGCGGCCGGAACCCAGCCATGTCGCAAGCCATCGTCAACCCGGAAGAACTGCGGCGCTTCGCCCACCAGCTCAAGCGGTTTACCAGCGAGCTGGAAAGCCAGATGGGGGCCCTCAACGCCCAGCTCAAGTCGCTCGGCCAATCGTGGCGCGACCAGGAGCAGCAGAAGTTTGCCGACGAGTTCGAGCAAACCCTGCAGGCCATCGGCAAGTTCACCGCGGCGGCCGAAGAGCACGTGCCGTTTTTGTTGCGCAAGGCCGAGCGGGTCGAAGAGTACCTTCGCCAGCGGTAAGGGGCCCCCATGAGCCCCGGTGCTCACGTCAACCGTATCGACGCCATCGACCAGTTTCGCGCAGCCTGGTGCGCCTTTGGCGACGAATTGGGCCAGGCCTTGGCCGGCGCCCAGACCGAATTGCAGCGGTTTGTCGAGTGGCTCGAACACGATCAGGTGGCCTACTGGAAGCAAGAAATCCGCGTGCGCGAAGCCGCCCTTGCCGAGGCCAAGAGCGACCTGCACCGCTGCCTGGCGGCCACGATCGACCCCAATCGCACGCCCTCGTGTTACCAAGAGAAGAAAATCGTGGCCCGGGCCAAAGAGCGGCTCGAAGAGGCTCACGAAAAGCTCGAGGCCGTTCGCCGCTGGATTCCTCTGGTCCACCAGGCGGTCTTCGAGTACCGCCGCCGCGTCGAGCCGCTCGATTCGGCGCTGGCGACCCTGGTGCCCGAGGGGAAGCGTTACCTGGAGCAAGCCGCGCGCCGGCTCCACGCCTACCTCGAAGTGGAACTGGCGTCGCCGCCCCCGCTCCCGGGCGCCGAGGCTGCTTGCCGCGAAACGGGCGATTCAAGTGTCCCGGCCACGCGGGGGCCCGACGGCGAGTCGGTCGAGAAGCGCAAGCCGGAAGCTGAAATACCGCCGGAACAGGCTGTACAGACGGATCAGCCGGCCTCTCAGGGCGCCGCGGCGAGCGATTTGCCGTCCTCAATCGCGCCGCCGGAGGGCGGCGAAGGCCAAGGGCTACGATAATGAACCTGTACGACCAGAAGGCCAAGCTGACCTATGCGGCCAAGAAGCTACACATTCGCTGGGCCGATGCGCAGGCCGAGTGGCACGACCCGGTCAGCAACGACTTCGAGCGCCAGTATCTCACGGCCATCGAACCGCCCCTGCTGGCCGCCGTGCGGGCGATGGATCAGATTTCAGAGCTCCTGGCCCGAGTAGAACACGAGTGCCGCTAACAGCGCCGGGCCGCCGAGCGACCGGCCGGACGGCCTAGTACGATTCAGGAGACCGCCCCGGCCCCTACGCTATGACCGACGATTCTCTCACCGCTCGCGAGAAACGCCTGCTGGCCGATTTGACTCGGTTGGCCGGCGACTATTGCCGCAATCGGCAGGCCGCCGAGGTTGAAGCGGACCGGGCACGGCAAACCGCCGAGACCGAGTTTACGCAATTGGTCGAGCAGCTCGACCGCCGCGTGGAGAGCGAGTGCCTGAGCGCCGATCGACAACTGAGCGAAACGCGCGCGCAGCTCGACCGCCAGCACGAACAACAGTCGGAACTGGTGCATCGCATCGCCGAAGAGCAGCTTCATCAGACGCGGGCCGAACTGGAGCGAAAGGAAAAGCAGGCGGCGAAAGATCGCCAAGAAGCCACCTGGCTGGCCAACTCGATCTTCGACGGCACGCGAAGCCGTCTCAAGCAGCAACTGCGCGAACTGGGCCGACAGGTGGAGGCCCCGGTTCAAACCGCTCGCCAAGCCCGTCAACAGGCGGAAGAATGCCTGCGGCGCTACGGTCTGGCCCGATTGGTCGGTCAGGCCGAGCCTGGGCCCCTGGAGCCGGCCCGGGGATCTCTCTTGCCGGAACAGGTCGTCGCGTGTGCCCAGCAGGCCGAAGCCTGCCTGCAACAATTGCGCGATCTGACCTGGCCTCGCTACACGCGCGGGCTCGGGCCGATTTGGGTCTACGGCAGCATTCTGTTCTTGGCGTTACCGCTCTGCGGGGTGTTGGCCCACTGGCGGCCGCTTCCTTGGCTGGGGCCGGCCGCCCTGGTTACGGCAGTGCTCGGCACCGCTCTGCAGTTTTGGCTGCGCCGTATCACCCGCCGCGCCGCGGGCGAGCTGTACCAGGCCCTGGTCACGGCCGTAGGGCGGGCAGAGATCCTGGGGCGGCGATGTTTCGACCAGGCCTCGGCCGCCTCAAAGAAACACTGGCGCGAGGCCCGGCGGCTACGCGATCAAGAGTTCCAGCGGGCCGAAATGGTCGCCCGCCCTATCGAGGCCGAGTGCCGCCGGCAGCGCGAGACCGAGCTGCCACGGATCACCGAGCGGGCCAACCAACAACTGGTGGCAATGCAGCAAGAGTACGACCGGCAAACGGCCGAAGCTGTCTCGCAGCACGAGCAGCGCGTCGGCGAAGCTCGCGAGCGGCACCAGCGGGCCAGGGCCACGGCTCAACTCATGGTGCGCCAAACCGAGTTGGCCAATCAGGCGCGGAGCGAGGCCCAACGGGCCCAGCTCGAGGCGCGTTGGCAAACCGGCCTGGGGGCCATCCGGGCAGAACTCGCGGGTCTGGAAGACGAAGTCGAGCCGCTTTCGGTTTCCTGGCGCAAGCTGGCCGCCGGCGAATGCCCGCTCCCGACGGCCACGCCCCCGGCGCTATTCCTGGGCAGGTTGCCGATCGACGTGGCCGCGCTGGTGCCCGATGCCGAGACGCTTTCCGTTGATCAGCGGCAGGCGCTGCGCGTACGACTCCCCGCCCTGGTCGATTTTCCCTCGGCCGCTTCCATGGTAATCAAGGCCCCCGAGGCAGGCCGAACCCGGGCCGTGCAGTGGATGCAGACCGTTGTGTTCCGCATGCTTTCCTCGTTGCCCCCCGGCAAGGTTCGGTTCACGCTCATCGACCCGATCGGTCTGGGTCAGAACTTTGCCGCGCTGATGCACCTGGCCGATTTCGACGAAGCCCTGATCGGCCATCGAATCTGGACCGAGCCGGCCCAAATCGAGCAGCGCCTGGCCGATCTCACCGAGCACATGGAAACGGTGATTCAGAAGTATCTGCGCGACGAATACCCCACGATCGAGGCCTATAACCTGGCCGCCGGCGAAATCGCCGAGCCGTTTCGCGTATTGGTCGTGGCCAACTTTCCGCACGGTTTCTCCGAGGCCGCCGCCCGGCGGCTATTGTCCATCGCTGCCAGCGGCCCGCGCTGCGGCGTGCACCTGTTGATCAGCGTCGACAGCCGGGCGCCGCACGTCGGGGGCGTGCGCCTTTCAGATCTTGCCCAGCACGCCACGCAGTTCACGGCCGGCAGCGACAAGCTGCTTTGGCACGACCCGGTGTTTCAGCAGTACCCGCTTGAGTTCACCCCGATCGAACCGGACCTGACCAAACCGCTCTTGCAGCGGGTGGGGGCGGCGGCCCTGGCCAGCCGGCGGGTCGAGGTTCCCTTTGAAGCCATCGCGCCGGCCGCCGAAGACTATTGGCGCTCCGACAGCCGCCGAGGAATCGAGGTGCCGCTCGGCCGTTCGGGCGCCACGCGGCTGCAACACCTAAGGCTCGGCCAAGGCACCTCGCAACATGTGCTGATCGCCGGAAAGACCGGCTCGGGCAAGTCGACGCTGCTCCATGCCCTGATTACCAACGCCGCGTTGCGCTACAGCCCGGCCGATTTAGAGCTGTACCTGATCGACTTTAAGAAGGGGGTGGAATTCAAGACCTACGTCACGCACCAGTTGCCGCATGCCCGGGTCGTGGCGATCGAGAGCGAACGGGAGTTCGGCCTGAGCGTCATGCAGCGGCTCGACGCCGAAATGCGCGACCGCGGCGAGCGTTTCCGGGCCGCCGGCGTGCAAGACCTGGCCGGCTACCGCGACGCCCAGGGCCCGCTTCCCCGCATCCTGCTCATCGTCGACGAATTCCAAGAGTTTTTCGTGCAAGACGACCGCCTCGCGCAGGAAGCCTCGCTCTTGCTCGATCGACTGGTGCGCCAGGGCCGGGCCTTCGGCATTCACGTGCATCTGGGCTCGCAAACCCTGGGCGGGGCCTACTCATTGGCCCGCAGCACCTTGGGGCAAATGGCGGTGCGAATCGCGCTGCAGTGCAGCGAGGCCGATGCCCACCTGATTCTCAGCGACGACAACACGGCCGCCCGGCTGCTCTCGCGCCCCGGCGAAGCGATTTACAACGATGCCAACGGGCTGGTCGAGGGGAACCATCCGTTCCAGGTCGTCTGGCTTCCCGACGACCGTCGCGAGGTGTACCTGAGGCGAATCGAAGCGTTGGCCGCCGCCCAGCCCGGCCCGCGCCGCGCCACGATCGTTTTCGAGGGCACCCAGCCGGCCGACCTGGAGCGCAACGAAGACTGGCAACAGCGTCTGGCGGCGGGCGCCGGCGGTGCTTGGGCCGAGCCGGCAACCCCCACGACCGCCGCGCGGCCCCCCGAGGTCTGGCTGGGCGAGCCGCTGGCCATCGATCAGGCGACCCGGGCCGTTTTTTCCCGGCACTCGGGCGCCAACCTGCTTTTCTTGGGCCAGAACGACCAGGCCGTGGCCGGAATGCTCGTTTCAGGGCTGCTCAGCCTGGCCACCTCGCCCGAAGAGACCCGTGCCGAACAATCGCCAGGGGGGCCGCAGTTCTACGTACTGAACGGAAGCGGACCGGAGCGCGGCTTCGCCCCGGTGTTCGGCGAGTTGGCCGGGGCGCTGGGTTCCCGGCTGGAGTTGGCCGGCGCGGAACAGGCCACCCAACTAGTGGGCCGGCTGGCGGCCGAGTTGGCCCGCCGCCAAGCGGCGACCGAGTTGGCCCGCCGCCAAGCGGCGACCGAGGCCGAGCCGCCTCTGTTCCTATGGCTGCTCGACGTCTCGCGGTTGCGGCCCCTGCGCCGTCAGGAAGATGATTTCAGTTTCAGCCGCAGCAGCGACGACCGGCCGCGTCCCGATCGTCAACTGGCCGAGCTGCTGCGCGAGGGCCCGGCCCTGGGCATCCATGTCCTGGCCTGGTGCGATACGCTCACCAACTTCAATCGGGTATTCGATCGGGGGCTGCTCAAAGAATTCGAATCGCGGGTGCTGCTTCAGATGAGCGCCGCCGACTCGAGCCTGCTGGTCGATACGCCGGCCGCCTCGCAATTGGGCCGCCACCGCGCGCTGCTTTACCAGGAAGACCTGGGTCGGCTGGAAAAGTTTCGCCCTTTCGCGGCGCCCCGGCCGGATTGGTTGCGCCAGTGCGCCGAGCAATTGCAGTTGGGCTCGAGCAGACGCTCGGCTGCCCCCTCGGACCTGGATCGCTAGCTACCCGGTGTTCTGTCCGGCAGCGGGCTCGGGGGCCTAACCGCCTGATTGCGGCGTGGCCTCGACCGCGGGGGGCTGCGTTCGGCTGACCTCGGAGTGGCTCGTCGCGGGTTTATGTGCCTTGGGGGCGAACGACAAGACGGTAAAGGCCCCCACGGCCACGAGAATCAGGCCAGCCAAAAAGAAGGGGCTGACCTCTTTCCAACTGCCGGCCCAGTAAATGGTGAGAAACGCGTTGACCACCGGCGCGCAGCCGAAGACCAGCGGCATCACATAGCTGGGCTTGCCGCCAAAGTTGAACGCCAGAATGATGCCCAGGGCCCCCAGTGCGCCGGCCGCCCCGGCCCCCAGGCTCCAGATTGTGCCGGTGACCGACCAGCCGCCGGTTTCGCCGCGAGTCTGCAGAACCACAATCGGCACCACCACGGCGATGGCGAAGTAGGCGATTCCCACGCACAACAGCGGGCGGAGGCGGCTGCCGCTCATATCGGTCTGGCCGCGGTGCAACGTCGGACCGTATACCCCCCAGCAAACGACCGTCAGGGCGATTGCGGCGATGACCAATAGCGAGTCTCGAACCACGGCGGCAACTCCCCTAAGAATCCCCGGAAACCCGCCCCCGGCCTGGTGCCGACGGGGCAAGGTGAGAGTCTAGCACAGCCCCGTCTGGCTGCCTAAGGGTGGCCCCGGGGCTGGCCCAATTCCAGGCGCTCGCCGATGCGGCAGCCCCCGACCCTAGCGCCGGGTTCGACGGGCCACGTCGAGCGCCAGGTGCTGGTGGATGAAACCGCTGATCGCTTGCAGCGCGTCGGCCCGAAACAGCGCGTCGCCTTGGCCGGGCGGATCTTCCAAGGGGTGACCGGAACCGTCGAAAACGCGGATCTTCAGTCCTGGGTGATGAAGCGATCGCAACCGCGCGGCGGTCTCCGCGCTGTCGACGTTGGTGTCGGCCTCGCCCAGAAGCACCAGGCCGGGCGTTTGCAGCCGTTCCCATTGCGGCAGCGGATCGTAGGAGCCCACCAGGTTCCAGAATTGCCGCTGGGCGATGAACCGGAGATAGGCGCTGGTTCCGCGGGCCAAGAGATCGGCGAACCCTGGCAGCACCCCGAGCTGGCGCAGGTTGTGCGTCTCTTCGTACACGATCTGGTTGGTCAGCGGTACGGCGGCCCCCACCACGTCGACCACGCAGGCGATCTCGCCCGACTGATTTGCCGCCAGCGGGGCGACGCAGCCCCCTTGGCTGCAGCCCACTAGGCCCACGCCGGTCACCGAGACCCGGTCTTGCGTGGTCAGAAAATCGGCCGCGGCCAGGGCGTCGGTGGCCAAGGCGTTGAAGTCGGCGGTGCGCCAGTCGCCCTGAGAACCCGAGCAGCCGCGGCGGTCGGGGAGCAGCACCACGATACCCGATCGCTGCAAGTGAGCCGCCAACGAGAGATACCAAGGGTTATCGCGGTGGCTGGCGCCCGAGCCCTGAATAATGACCACCGAGGGGAAGGGCCCCGTTCCCCGGGGAACGAACAACAGCCCACCCAATTCCAAGCGCGCCGCGCGATTGGGGAATCGCACGGCTTGAAACTCCAATTCGCTCAGGGCCGGGCCCGTTAGCGAGCGCTTGGTGGGCGGAAACTGCCGCCGCGCCGCCACGGGCAGCAACAGCAGGGCCAGCAGCCCAAGCGTAGCCAGCACGATCCATTTCCAAGGGGGCTTCGACTTCATAACGCCTCGGCTCTCAGGGGGGCGCGGTGCCCAGCGACCATGGGTCGCCAGCGTAGATACCGTGAGTGGTTAAGTCCGGTGTCCTATTCGTTCGGGGCGAGTTAATCTTGAACGCCCTGGTAAGAATCGGTCCCACCGAACGAAAACCGTAATGATGCGAATTCGCCAAGGGCGACCCGGACCAACGCGGCTCGATTTCCGCCAATCGGCCGCGCACCGTATGCGAACAGGAACGAACCCGATGTTTCTTGCCCAATCCGAAAAGCGCCGCGCGCGGCGCTTGTTCGATGCGCCCACCCAAGGTGCGGCGATCTTGCTGGGGTCGCTCGTGCTTTGGGCCGGCGCCGGCACCGCCCGGGCACAATCTCCTTCGGCCGCCGAGAGCCAGCTCTGGGCCGAAGTGGAGTCGCTGCGCCGATCGCAAAACTGGGCCGCCGTGTCCGATCGGCTCGGGCGGCTGGTCGAATTGAACCCGACCGTTGCCCGCAACTGGTTCGAGTTGGGGTTGGCCCGCTGCCGCGCTCGGCGATTCAGCGAGGCCATCTCGGCTTTCGAGCGAGCCGAGCAGCTCGGTGGCGGCTTTACCTGGGACCCGGTGTACACCGTGGGGCGCGGCGAGACGCTCTTGCATTTGGCGGGTTGCCAAGCGCAGTTAGGCCACCCGGACCAGGCCTTGGCGCTGGTCGAACGGTCGCTGGCCGCGGGGCTCCGGCGGCCGAGCCGGCTCTTGGCCGACGCCAAGCTCGCGCCGCTGCGCAACGACCCGCGACTGCGAACCCTGGCCGGGGCGATCGACCCTCCGGCCACGCCGGCCGAGGGCTACCAGGCCGACCTCGACTTTCTGACGCGGGAAATGTTTCGCTTGCACTACAACCCTTTTCACCGCCACCCGCGCGAGGCGTTCGATCGCGAAATCGCCGAGTTTCGAGCCGATTTAAGCGATCTATCTCCCGAGCGTTTTCTGGTGCGGGCGCAACGCTTGCTGTGCCTGTTGGGCGACGGGCACACCTCGGCGCGGCTCGAGCGCTGCCATGTCTTGCCGCTGGGCTTCTACTGGTTCGAGGAAGGCATGTTCGTCCGGGTTGCACAGGCGGGAAGCGAGCAGTATTTGGGTTGCCAATTGCTGGCCGTCGCCGACCGGCCGCTCGACGAGGTCGTCGAGCGGTTCCGCCCGATCGTGGCCTGGGACAACGAAATGACGATTCGCTCGTTCCTCCCCCGCCAACTCACCGTGGCCGAGTGGTACGTGGGCCTGGGCTTGCACGACCGGCTCGACGAGATTCCGCTGCGCCTGCGCTGGCCCGATGGAAGCGAGGAAAACGTGGCCCTGAAAACGTTGGTCATCGGTGATCCCGATGACCCTCAGCAGTTCGGTCCCCTGAAGCGGCGGGAGTTGAAGGATGGATCGATCCCGTTGGCCGAGCAGAACCCGGAAACGCTGCTCTGGTTCCAGCCGGTGGCCGAGGGGCGCGTCGTGTACGCCGCGATCAACGGGCTGGGCGGCAGCGAGACCGAAACCTTTCCCGAGTTCAGCGCCCGGCTGCACGCCTATGTCGACGAGCATCCCGAGGTCCAGCGCTTGGTGCTCGATTTTCGCCGCAATTCGGGAGGCAACACCTTTTTGAATCGGGTGCTGGTGCAGGGGTTGATGAAGTCGCGCTTGAACGTGCCTGGGGGGCTGGTCGTGTTGATCGGCCGCACGACCTTCTCTGCGGCACAGAACACCGTGACCGAGATCGAGCGCCACACCCAGGCCAGGTTTGTCGGTGAACCGACCGGATCGAGCCCGAATTTCATCGGCGAGACGGTGATCTTCCAGCTTCCCTACTCAAAGCAGTCGGTTTCGATCTCCGATCTGTTCTGGGAAAGCTCGTCGCCGCTCGACCGGCGAACTTGGATCGCGCCGCAGGTGTACTTGCCCCCCAGGGCCGACGACTACTTTGCCGGTCGGGATCCGGCCCTGGAAGCCGCGCTCGATCGATCGGTATCGCCCTAATCGCCCCGCCAACCGCCCCTTGGCCGGCGGCTAGCTGGGCGAGGGAGACCCCGGCGAGCTGGCTTCATACCGGGCGGTGACCCGAGTTGAGATTCCGCCGCGCGGCGTGAACGAGGCGACAAGCGTCATCTGACGGGGAGCGAGCAGGGACACCAGGTCGTCGAGAATGCGGTTGGTGACGTGCTCGTAGAAGATTCCTTCCTGGCGAAACTGCTGCAGGTACAGCTTCAGGCTCTTCAGCTCCACGCACCGCTCGGCCGGCACATAGGTAAACACCAGCGTGCCAAAATCGGGCTGCCCCGTCTTGGGGCACACCGAAGTGAATTCCGGGCAAGTGATCTCGATGGTATAAGCCCGCTGCGGAAACTGGTTGGGAAACCATTCCAAAAGGGCGCGGAAGTCGCCGTTCATGGGCCGTCAGCTCCTTTAAGATTCTCGGCCATTGTGGCATGATGGCGCCTGGAGCGCAAGGGGGCCCGCCCTGGGCGCGTGCGTGTCCGGCAGCCCCCCGCGCGAAGGCGCTTTTTCCAGCGATGAAACAGGCCGTGGTGCTGCTCTCCGGAGGGTTGGATTCGGCGACGGCGGCCGCCGTGGCCCGTGCGGAAGGCTACGCGCTGGTGGCCCTCTCGATCGACTACGGCCAGCGTCATCGCTGCGAGTTGGCCGCGGCCCGGCGGGTCGCCGAGTCGCTCGGCGTCGCGCGCCATCTGGTCCAACGACTCGACCTGTCCCAGTTTGGCGGTAGCGCGCTAGTGGCCCCGCTGCAGGTTCCCAAGGGCCGCTCGGACGCCGAGATGGCCCAGGGCATTCCCATAACTTATGTGCCGGCCCGCAACACCGTGTTCTTGTCGCTGGCCTTGGGGCTGGCCGAGGTAACCGGCACGGGAGACATTTTTCTGGGCGTGAACGCGGTCGATTACAGCGGGTATCCCGACTGTCGGCCCGAGTACCTGGCCGCCTTCGAGCGTTTGGCGAACTTGGCGACCAAGGCGGGGGTCGAGGGCACGCTCGCGTTTCGGCTGCATGCTCCCTTGATTTCGCTGACCAAGGCCGAGATCGTTCGCTTGGGCACCCGCCTGGGCGTGAACTACGGTCTAACGCATAGTTGTTATGATCCGCCGGCCGATGACGTCTCTTGCGGGCAATGCGACGCCTGTCACTTGCGACGGCGCGGGTTTGCCGAGGCCGGCCTGACCGACCCGCTGGGTTACGCCACGTGAGAATCGCCGAGGTCTTTGCTTCCCGGCAAGGCGAAGGGCTGCTGACCGGTATGCCCAGCGCGTTCGTTCGCACCAGCGGCTGCAATCTGCGCTGCTGGTTCTGCGACACGCCGTACGCCTCGTGGAAGCCCGAGGGAGACGATCTCTCGCTCGACGACATCCTGGCCCAGGTTCAGCGGCTGGGCTGCGGCCATGTGGTGATTACGGGCGGAGAGCCGATGTTGTTTGCCGAGTTGGTGCCGCTTTGCGCACAGCTCCGCGCTCGGGGCCTGCACCTGACGATTGAAACCGCCGGCACGCTCGACCTGCCGGTCGAGTGCGACCTGATGTCGCTGAGCCCGAAACTGGCCAGCTCGGCCCCCTCCTTGGAGCGCGAGCCCGCCTGGCATTGGCGGCACCATCGCAGCCGGCATGTGCCCGCCGTGGTGCGCGGCCTGATCGTCCGGTACCAGTACCAGGTGAAGTTCGTAATCGACCAGCCCGCCGACCTGGACGAAGTCGAGCGCTACTTGGCCGAACTGCCCGAAATCGACCGGCATCGCGTTTGGCTCATGCCGCAAGGCACGCAAACGGCCGAGCTCGTCGCGCGCCAGGCCTGGCTGGAGCCGCTCTGCCTGGAGCGTGGGTTTCGTTTCTGCCCTCGGCGGCAGATCGAATGGTACGGGCCGCGGCGGGGAACCTAGTGGTCGACGACCTGCCCGCGAAGCTTCGGGCGAGGAATGCAATCGCCGTCGTGGTGCTCGCCCCCTAGGTTGGTCGATCGATCTCGGCCAACGCACTCAACAGCCGCTCGATCATCGACTCGTCGTGCAGGTAGCTCAGCGCCACGCGCAATCGCGAACTGCCCGGCGCCACCGACGGTGGGCGAATCGCGGGCACGTACAGCCCGCGCTCGAGTAGCGCCCGACTGGCGGCCAGCGCCGCTTCGGCCGAACCGCAAATCAGGGGGACGATCTGGCTGGCCCAGACCGCGTCGTTGCCGATGGCCAGCCAGCCCAGCTTGGCCAATCGCGCTCGCAGACGGCGCGCGCGGTCGGCCAGCGCCGTGCGCCGCTGGGGCTCGGCATGCACCAGGGCCAGTGCGGCCCGGCTGGCGCCGGCGCAGGCTGGGGGCAGGGCGGTGGAGAAGATGTACCCCCGCGACCGGTTAACCAACCACTCGACGAGCGACCGGCGGCCGGCGACAAAGCCGCCGATTCCCCCCAGGGCTTTGCTGAGCGTGCCCAGGCGAATGTCGACCAGGTGCTCAAGGCCAAGTGCCTCGATCAGGCCAGTTCCCCGCGCACCACAAACGCCCGTGGCGTGAGCCTCGTCGACCAACAGCATCGAGCCGCTGGCCTGGGCCAGGCTGGCCAGCGACTCCAAGGGCGCCACGTCGCCGTCCATGCTGAACAGGCTATCGGTCACGATCAGCCGCCGCCGGTGGCCCGAGGGGGCTTCGAGTCGATCTGCCAGCCAGGCCGCATTGCCATGCGGGTAAACGACCACCTGGGCCCGCGAAAGGCGGCATCCGTCGATGATGCTGGCGTGGTTGTACTCGTCGCTGTAGACCACGTCGCCGCGACCCACCAGGGCCGTAATGGTCGACACGTTGGCCGCGTACCCTGAGCCAAAGACCAGGGCTGCCTCGGTATCGAGCCAGGCGGCTAACTCGGCCTCGAGCGCGGCGGTCGGCTCGTCGTGGCCCGCCACCAGCGGACTGGCGGCGGCGCCCCAGCCGAACCGCTCGGCCGTCTGGCGGGCTGCCGAGGCCAGGTTGGGGTGCGACGCCAACCCTAGGTAGTCGTTCGAGGCGAAGCTGATCACCTGCTGGCCATCGAGCCTAATCTCTGGTCCCGCCGCGCTAGCCCGCAAACGGCGGCTGCGCCCCAGTTGCGCCGCGCGGAGTCGATCGAGCTCGTCGTCGAGCCAATCGAGGGAGGACGCCTGGTGGTGATCGCTCGGCTCGAACACGAGATGCTCGAACTCAGGGGGGGGAATTCCGGTTGGGTCAGTTGCCCGGCGGTTGGTGGTGCTCCGCCAGCCCCATGGCTTCGCCAACTCGCGACCCGCGGCGCGGGCCGTCGCGACCGGAGGGGTGGGGGAAGGGTCAACCGCGGCGGGCCGGCTTCACACGGCTTGCCTTGCTGCGCGCTCGGGCCGTGCCGGCCGGCGGTGGCTTTTTCCTGGCGACCAGCTTCTGGCCCGGGGCGGGCTTCTTGTTGGTGGTCGACGCGGGGGCCGGCTCGCGCTCGGCCGGCGCCGGTCGGCTCGCCAGCGCGATCACGGTTGTGAATTCAGCGGGCGACACCGGCTGGACGGATAGCCGGGAGCCACGCCGCAGCAGTTCCATGCCCGCCAGCTCCGGCACGGTGCGCAGCTCGTCGAGCGCCAGGATGCGGGGAAAGATTTGGGCCAGGCGAATATCCACCATTTGCCAAATTGGGTTGGCCGGCGAGGCCGCCGGATCGAAGTGTTGGTTTCCCGCCTCCCAGGCCGTGTGGTCGGGGTACGATTCGCGCACCACCCGGGCCGTGCCCACGATACAGGGCGGGTCGGCCCCCGAGTGATAGAACAGAACCCAGTCGCCCAGCTTCAGCTCGTCGCGCAGAAAGTTGCGAGCCTGGTAATTGCGGACCCCATCCCAGTACGTGGTTTGCTCGGGGCTGTTGGCCAGGTCGTAGATCGAGAAGCAGTCGGGCTCGCTTTTCAGCAGCCAATGGCGCGGGGCGCGGGCCATGGAAAAGTACTCTCGTTCCGGGGTGAAGCGCCGGCCTCGGGCCGCCGTGGTTGGGGCGGGTCGAGCCGACGCGCCGATTGTACGAATCGGGAGCCCCTGGGGCGAGCCGCCCCGCGGGCCCGGTTCCAGGCGGTAAACCGGTGGCTACCCCGAGAGGCGGCGCGCCACTTCGGCCGCCAGGGCCCCCGTGGTGAGCTGGCCTCCCAGGTCGGGTGTGCCAAGTCCGCTGGCCAACGTGGCCGCTACGGCCCGGCGAATGCGCTGGGCCGCCCCGCCGCATTGCAGCCAATCGAGCATCAGGGCCCCGCTGAGAATGGCCGCCACGGGGTTGGCGATTCCCTGCCCGGCAATGTCGGGCGCCGAGCCGTGTACCGGTTCGAACATCGAAGGAAAGATCCGCTCGGGATTGGTGTTGGTGCTGGGCGCCAGGCCCAGTCCGCCGGCGACGATGCCGCCCAGGTCGGTGAGCAGATCGCCGAACAGGTTCGAGGCAACCACGACGTCGAACCGCTGGGGCCGGCGGACGAAGTCCATGGCCGCCGCGTCGGCGTGTAGCTTGTCGGCCGCAACGTCGGCGTACTGGCCGCGCAGCTCGTCGAGCAATTCGTCCCAAAGCGTATAGGCATAGCGCTGGGCGTTGCTCTTGGTGATCATGGTAAGCCGCTGCCTGCGGGTACGAGCCAACTGAAAACCGAATCGCAAGATTCGCTCCACACCCCGCCGGGTATGAATGGCCGTTTGCAGGGCGAACTCGTCTGGCTGCCCTTGGTGGAAGCGGTGCCCCGCGTCGACATACTCCCCTTCCGAGTTCTCGCGAATCACGACGAAGTCGATCTCGTCTGGTCCCTTTCCCGCCAAGGGGCCGCGCACGCCCGGCCAGAGCTTAACCGGCCGCAGACAGGCATACTGGTCGAACGCCTGGCGGATGCGCACCAAGGGGGAAAGCGTGACGTGGTCGGGTACCAGCGCCGGCCAACCCACCGCGCCCAGCAGGATGGCGTCGAGCGGGCGCAGTTGCTCGAGGAAATCGTCGGGCACCACCTGTCCGGTTCGCTGCCAGCGCGCAACTCCCCAGTCGAGTCGAATCCACTCGATGGAGGGCAGCCCTTCTTGGCTCAATGCTTCTTCGATCACGCGCACGGCTGGATCAATTACCTCGGGGCCAATGCCATCGCCCGGATAGAGCGCCACTCGGAAGGTCTTGGGGGGCTGTGACGAAGTCATGCGGTCTCACTTTTCAAACGGTTGCTTCGGCTGCCGGCCGACCGGTTCGGCGTGGGACATGGCATCCCGCGCGAATCCCCGCGCCTAGCCGGGGGCGTAGCTGGCGAGAATTGTAAAACTTACCAGGTTAGCCGTCCGCTTCGCCCCCAGGGCGTACGCGCTGAGGATCACGATCCGGAACTCGGAAGACAGCCGCAACCCTTGCCGGGGTAAAGGTTAATCGAGCGGTTTGGCCAGGCCGAACCGGGCCTCGGTCCCGGCTTGGCACGACAACTGCGTAAGGGAGTAGCCGGGTAGTCGATGAGCGGCGGGCTTGCCTTTCCCAGGTGCGGCGGGCCGCTCATCAAGCGTGGGTTGCACGTCGTAAACGGTCTCTTGGCAGGGACACTGGGTCGGCCGCGAATCTAAGCCATTCGAGAGCGCCTCGCCAGAACGCTCTCGACGCCCGACGGGGGCGTGTGCGGTTTTTTGCGGCTCAGGGGTTCGCCGGACGGGGTCAAACCTTCCGGCGAGCCCCTTTTTTCTTGCGCCGCGGCTCAGCATTCTGCCGCAAGCCTCTCCCGCTAAGAGTGGTGCGCCGCCTGGATCGGCAAGCTTCGCTGGCCGAAAGCCGGCCGTCGCTTCAGCGTCAAAGCCGACCTAGTCTGCGCGGCTTGCCGCTCTTGACGCGGCGCCGGTATACTGCGGCCCGCGGGGGTGTCTGCCGAGCGTCGTGCCACGTACGAATGATCCTGGCCCGGGAGTGAAGCAAACCATGGCCAAGAAGAAAGCGGCTGCAAAAACGTCGAAGCCCTCGCCCAGTTCGGCCCGTCGACCCCAGAAGAGCGAGCCGGTGGAATCCCCCACGTTGTTCGCCACGGATGACGTCGAGCAAGTTCCCCCGGCCGCGGCGGTCGAGCCGTCCGAGGACCCGATCGCGGCCATTGGCGAGGCCGCGGGAGCGGTCTGGCGGCACCTTTGTGAAAACGGCAGGGCACCACTTGCGAAGTTGCCGCAACAGACGGCGCTTTCGCGTGACTTGTGCCTGCAAGCCGTGGGTTGGCTGGCTCGCGAGAACAAGCTGCGCTTTCTCGAAGAGGGGCGCACCCGGCAGGTCGAGCTGTTGTAGCCGGCCTCCCCCCCAAGGCTTGTGCGTCGCAGCGCACGAGGATTGGCCGCCGGGCCGGCAAGCCGCTTGAAAGCCATCGGGCGCCGCCGACCCAGGTGGCGGTATTGGTTAGCGCGCAAGCGCTCCTAGGCAGATCACGGTCATCAGCGTCACGATGACCAGCTTGCCGACGGTGCCAAAAAGCCGGCCCCAAAGAGCCGCCTTGCCGATCTTCCAGATTTCGCCCGCGGGCCGTCCGTACCACAGTTCTCCCAAGATCGCGCCGATCATGGCGCCCGCGGTGGAAAGTAAAATGGCTCCCAGCAGCCAGCCGATAAAGGGTATCGGCAAGCCGACGACCGCGCCGACCAGGCTGCCGGCCATGGCACCGACCAGCGCCAGAAGCACCCCGCGCCGGCTTGCCCCGGCGCCGGCCGACCAGACCGAGCCGGCCGCCATCTCCCAGAGTTCACCCCCCAAGGCCAGGGCGACCAAGGCCGCGAAACTGGTCCAACTGAGGGCCACCGTCGAATCAGCAGGTATGAGCCAGGCATACACGGCGGCCGTGGCAACGATGAGCCATGCCCCGGGCATGCCGACCAGGGCCAGCACCCAGCCTCCGACGACCAGGAGAACGAACGCGGCCACCGCGAACCATTGCCACACAGCAAGCCTCTGTAATTGAAATTCGCCCTGGACGCTCCCCGGCCAGATCGGCAGGTGGCCGCTCGCCCGTTCGCAGCGTCCGGAGGACCTCGCCCAGGTCGTTTGAGGCGTTCCGCCGGCAATTCCCCGGGGGCCCAGGCAGCGTAACAAATCTTCGGAGGCTTCGCTGAGCCTAGCAGTGACCTGACACGCTTCGAAGCGGAACCAGGTTGTGTTACCCGGACCCAACGCGAGCTAGGAAACCGGCGAACCGGCGACGACAGCGGCCCCTGTAGGGCCAGAGGAATCAAAGCCATGAACCGCGAAGCCAACTCCGCCAAACCGAATCGAATCCTGGTGGGGGCCTGTCCGGGAGGTACCGGTCGGCACTACCGCGTGCAGCAGTGGGACTCTACCTGGGGGGGGTGGGCGTGCTACGGCACCTTTCGCCAGCGAATCGAGGCCCAGCGCTGCGTACGGCGGTTGGTCGAAGCGGGCCAGATGGCCCGAGTGGTTGACTACTCTCGCTGCGCCGTGGCGTCGTAACCACCTATTTGGCGAGCACTTCTCGAGTTGAATTTGGCGGTCGCGCGTTTCTACTACCTGCGCGGCCCTCGCCTGGTCGACCCAGGGCCCGGCGCCGGTTTGCCCAAGCCGCTCGGCTAGCGCGCCGGGTACCTCCACTCACGGGGGGGTCGCGCGTGTGGAAATCCACTCGCTTTTTCGTTGACCGGCCTGGTAGTGCAAGTAGAATCGGGGCTATTAGTAGAAACGGGTGGGGAACCTGTGCCGCCTCCGCACCCAGGGATCCAGCTCGCGTGGCCGTGTGCCCGGAGCGGTGAACCGAGTAGCGATCCGCAGGGGGTCAGGCTTGCCGGTCGCTACGGCGGTTGGCGGTTTGGGGCAGGGCACCTCGGTCCGAACGATCTTCAGTCGCGGGAAACTTGGCGATGATTCACGCATTGCGATTGCTGTTGGTGGCCGGATTGCTTTTCGTTTCGGCCACGGCCCAAGCTGCACTAGCAGTGGCGGTCACTTCTGTGAGCAATTCGTCGGTGTATGAATTCACGGCCCCCTTCACCGGCACGGTGCGGGCGAACACCACGAGCTTTCCCGAGTTGTTCACGCCGACCGGCATCGACTATCGCGGAAACAACCTGATTGTTTCCGACACGTTCAAACTCAACGGCCGCTTGCTCTCGATTACCCCCTCGAACGCCGTGAGCGTGATCGCCTCGTTTCCGAGCGTGACCACTCCGGTCGGTCTGACGGTCGACGCCAGCGGGAATATCTTCTCGACTAACTACATCGTGTCTCAGGTCACCAAGACCTCGCCCGCGAACGTGACGACGCTGTTCGCCGACGCCCTGGACGGTCTGGCTGGACCGATCGGGGCCGATGTCGACCAGTTTGGTAACGTCTACGTGGCCGACGTCGACAATAAGCAGATCATCAAGTTTGATCCGTTCGGGGTGCCGACGATTTTTGCCGACGCCTCGGATGGCCTGTTTACTCCGGTCGACGTGGCGGTTGACGCCGCGGGCAATGTGTTCGTGGCCGATACCCTGCTGGGCGGCGGCCGCATTTGGAAATTCAACTCGCTCGGCGTGGGTGCCACATTCGCCGACTTCTTGGATGGCGTGGTGTCGCCGACCGGTATCGATCTCGACCCGACGACCGGCGACCTGTACGTTGCCAACTACCTGGTCGATACGATTGTCCGGCTCGACCCGCTGGGCAACGGCACGCTTTACGCCGATTCGACGTCGGGCATCGACGGGCCCTGGGGGATTGCGGTGCGAAACCAGGTGATTCCCGAACCGGCCAGCTTGATTGTCTGGAGCTTGCTGGGTGCCGCCCTTGTGGCCGGCCGGTCGCTTCGGCGCCGTAAGGCTGCCTAGCTCATTGAAGCCGGTTCGCTGCTTAGCGAGCTCGATCTGAAATTCACGGCCCGGTGGAATTCTCGGATTCCGCCGGGCTGTTTGCTTTTCCCCGCAATGCCGCTCGGGCTCGAACCGCGAGCAGGCGGTTGGGCAAAAGTGGTCGCCCGTTCGAGCTTGCCACCGACACCCAAATCCTGCCCGGTGGTGTATTCCGCCCACGAGCTCGATCGTTCCCCCCGGGGGCCCTGCAAAACCCGGCCGCGCGGGCCTAAACTGACCGGTCTGGGCAATCGTCCGATGGCCCGGTTCTTCTCGGCGGGGCTTGGCTATGAACTCATCCGCTACCAGTTCCGCCGCAACGCGGCCGACCGAGCCCGGGAATCCTCCGCGGACGACCGAGTTGCTCAGCCCCGCGGGCGACTGGGACTCGCTCCGCGCAGCCGTGGCCAACGGCGCCGATGCCGTTTACTTCGGGCTGGCGCGATTCAACGCCCGGCACCGGGCTACGAACTTTGGCTTGGATGAATTGGAGGACGTAGTCCGCTACCTGCACGAGCGCGGCGTGCGCGGATACCTGACGCTGAACACGCTGATTTTCAGCGATGAACTACCCGAGGTGGCCGCCCACGTAGTGCGGATCGCGCAGTCGGCGGTCGACGCCGTGATCGTGCAAGACCTGGGCCTGGCCCGGCTCATTCGCCGGTTGGCGCCCGGACTTGCGGTGCACGGCTCGACGCAAATGACGCTGACCGAGCCGCGGGCCATACGCCGCGTAGGGCAACTGGGGGTCGAACGGGTCATCCTGGCGCGGGAACTGAGCCTGGATGAAATCGGGCAAGTGGCCGCCGTGGCCCCCGTTCCGGTCGAAGTCTTCGTGCATGGCGCGCTGTGCGTGGCCTACAGCGGACAGTGTCTGACGAGCGAGGCGCTGGGGGCCCGCAGCGCGAACCGCGGGCAGTGTGCCCAGGCTTGCCGATTGCCTTACGAGCTCGTGGTCGATGGCCAGCGGCGCGACCTGGGCGAGCTGGCCTATCTGCTCAGCCCTCAGGACCTGGCCGCCCCACACCTGGTCGAGCGGCTTGTGGCCCAAGGGGTGGCCTCGCTCAAAATCGAGGGACGGCTCAAGAGCCCCCAGTACGTGGCGGCCACTACGGCCGTGTATCGCTCGAGCCTGGATGCGGCGCTCGGGGGCCGGCCGTTCGCGCTATCCGCCCAGCAGCAGAACGATTTGGAGCTTAGTTACTCGCGTGGTTTCACGCCTGGCTTTCTGGAAGGCATCGATCACCAGCGGCTGGTTGCAGGGCGATTTCCCAAGAGCCGGGGCAGCCGGGTGGGAACTGTGCTGGGAACTTCGTCGCGCGGGGTGTACGTCGTGGGCCTGACGGGCCATCCGCCGGCCCTGAAACCGGGCGACGGACTGGTCTTCGACCAGGGACATCCGGAGCAGGATGAGCAGGGGGGGCGCGTCTACGAAGTGCGGCCGGTCGACGCGGCTCAGGCGCAGAAGCTGGGCGCCGATCCGCACATGCCCCAGCCCCAGGCCGATGCGCCGCGGCAATCGGTCGTCGAGATTCGTTTCGGGCGCGGACAGCTAAATTTGGCCGCCGTTACGACGGGCAGCCTGGTCTGGAAGACCGACGATCCCCAGGTGCGCAAGCGCTGGGAGCGAACCTACCAGCGTCCCCAGCCTCCGCGGCCCTGCCGGGTCAACGTGGTTCTGCGCGGCGCGGTTGGGGGTCCGCTTTCAGCCGAACTTCGCTCGGTCGACGGCCGCGCGACGCGGGTCGAGTGGCCGGGTCCACTCGAGCGGGCCGAGAAGCACCCACTCACGCTTGAAGTGGCCCAAGAACAACTTGGCCGGCTGGGGCAGTCGGGTTGGGAATTGGGCGAGGTAATGCTCGATTTGAAGGGGGAGCCGCTCGTTCCCAAGAGTGTGCTCAATGATTTGCGTCGCCGCGGCGTCGCGGACTTGGCCGCACAGGCAATGGCCCAAGGGACCAGGCCGTGCCCGGTTCACCACGAAGCCCTTACCGAGCTGCGCGCCGAAGCGCGGAACCGGCCCGCGACTGCCAACTCGGGCGAGCCGGGCGGTGGGCCGAAGCTGCGGGTCTTGGTTCGCACGCTCGACCAGTTGACGGCGCTTTGTCGCTGGCTCGAGCGGGGGCCGGCCGCGCGTCCTGAGCTAGTGTACTGCGACTTCGAAGATGTGCGGCGCTACGCTCCGGCAGTCGCCATGGCCCGCGCCGTGGGTTTGCGAATTGGCCTGGCCACCTTGCGGGTGTTCAAGCCGGGCGACTTGGGGCTGCTGGCGCCGATTGCCCGCGCCGAGCCCGATGTGCTGTTAATCCGCAACTTGACGGCGCTCGACTACTTTCTCGAGTCCCCTTGCGGCGCCGAGTGGGTGGGCGACTACGCGCTCAACGCGGCCAACGAATTGACCGCTGCTTGGCTGCTGGAGCAGGGGCTCCATCGGCTCGTACCCAGCTACGATCTGAACTGGGAGCAGTTGGCGGCGCTCGCGTCGCGAATCGACCCGCTGAGCTTGGAAGTGGTGATCCACCAGCACATGCCCCTGTTTCACATGGAGCACTGCGTGTTTGCCCACACGCTTTCGCAAGGGAAAGACTGGCGCGATTGCGGCCGGCCCTGCGACCACCACCGCCTTGAGCTGCGCGACCGTGTGGGAAGCGATCTGCCGCTAGTGGCCGACGCCGGCTGCCGCAACACGGTGTTCAACGCCGTGCCCCAGTCGGCCGCGCGTTATGTACCGCGAATGCTCAAGCTGGGGCTGCGCACCTTCCGCGTCGAGATGCTGCGCGAAGCCCCCGACGAAGTGCCGGCGCTGGTCGAGCGCTATGCCCGGGTGCTGGCCGGCGAGGAAGCCGCGCTCGATACCTGGCGGCACCTGCAAGTGCTGTCGCAACTGGGTGTGACGCGGGGAACGCTCGGCGGCGACTGAGCGGCCGGTCGGGCCGATCGCGTAGGCCCCGTACCCGGGCGCGGGCGACTGGCCCGCAGACCCTGCGCCGCGGCCGGGTGCGGCGCTCAAGGAGACGCAATGGGGGGCGTGGAATACGAATTCGGCGTGGCCTTTCCCGGCCAGATCCGTCCTCAGGAGCACTGGACCCAAACGGCGCTCAAACGCTGGCCTTCCGCCGGACCGCTCGATTGGGAAGCCCTCTTCGGGCGGAGCGCGGCGCGAGTGCTCGATTTGGGCTGCGGCAATGGGCGGTTTTTGATCGGCAGCGCCCTGGCCCGCCCCGGGGTCGACCACCTGGGAGTCGACGCGCTACCCGTGGTGGTGCGCTATGCCACGCGGCGGGCGAATCAGCGAGGGCTGACGAACCTGCGCTTTGCCGTCGGCGATGCGCGGCAGGTGCTCGAGCAACGGATCGCACCGGGTAGCCTCGACGAGTTGCACGTGTACCACCCTCAGCCGTACTACGATCCACGGCAGGTCGGTCGCCGTTTGATTTCGCCGGCGTTTCTAGCGCTGGCCCATGCCGCGCTGCGCCCTGGAGGGCTGTTGGTGCTGCAGACCGACAACCCCGGCTACTGGCGCTACATGCTCGAGGTCGTGGCGCCGTTCTTCGATTTTCGGCCGCGGGAAACCACCTGGCCCGAGGCTCCTCACGGCCGAACCCGCCGCGAGATTCTGGCGCGCCAGCGCGGGCTACCGATTTTCCGCGGGCAGGGCACCCCGCGCCCCCGGCTCGATGCCGCACAGGCTTTGGAACTGGCACAGCGCTTGCCGCCGCCGGTGTTCGACGCCGATCGCCGCCTGAGGGCGCTTGATTCGGCGGAACGCGAGCCGGGCTGATCGGGCAGATTCGCCCGACGGGCCGCTACGCGTAGCCTTCTTCGAGAAAGAAATTCCAAGCCGCCTCGGCCGCCTGGCGCGCCGGACGAAAGCAATAGCCCAGCTCGGCCTGGGCGCGAGCCGAGGAGAAATGGTGGGGCAGAGTCGAGATGGCCGTGGCGGCCGAATTCAAATCCAACTCGTGACCGATCATGCGGCGAATCCAGTCGCCCGCCCAGCCGGCGAAGCGGGTCATCGGCCGGCCGGCCACGCCCAGGGGGCGGCGGGCCCCGGTCACTTCGGCAAACATCCGCCAGGCCTCGAAATACGAGAGTGCTTCGCCCGAGAGAATGTAGCGACGGCCGGTTTGGCCCCGTTCGGCCGCGGCCAAAATGCCCGACGCCACGTCGCGGGCATCGCAAAAGTCGTTCCCCCCCGGCGGCGCGAAGAACCCCAGGCCCCGGGCAATTTCCAGCAGCATGCGACCCGACGAGGGCTTCCAGTCCCAGGGGCCCAGTACGTAGCCCGGATTGACGATCACCGCGTCGAGCCCCTGGCGAACCTCGTCGAGCACCACGTCTTCGGCTTGGCGCTTGGTTAACACGTAGGGGCAGGGCACATGGCCATCGGGGGGCGTATCTTCGTTGGCCGGTTGGGCGCGGCTGCGAATGCCCAGCGCGTCGACACTGGAGACATGCACCATCCGGGCACCGGCCAGCCGGGCGGCCCGCGCCACGTTGCTGGTGCCCTCGACATTGGTGGCCCGCTGCAGGTCGCCGCCGGTCCAGCCGATATGAACCCGCGCCGCGGCATGTACGACGCGGTCGACTCCCCGGCACGCTCGCTCGACCGCGGCGGGGTCGCGCACATCGCCCGTGACCGTTTCGACGTCGAGACCGGACAGCGGCCGGGCCAGCGAGGGGTCGCGGACTAGAATTCGCACGTCGTGGCCGCGGTCGAGCAGCAGCCGCACGACATTGTTTCCAACCAGGCCCGTGGCACCCGTTACCAAAGTCGTCATGAAAGCGTCGGCAGGGGGGTCCGTCCTCGCAGGGGGGTCGACCGAAAAGGAGCCCTCAACATAGCGGTTGCAGGGTGGACCGCAAGCCGCTCGGATGAGCCCAGGGCCGATTGGCGGGCGACCGCCAGACGGCTGGAGCCGGGGGCGGCTGGGTTGGCCCCCCACCAGGCTGGCCTGCGACAAGCTGGCCCGCGGCGGTCGATCCTCAAAGGCGGGGGTTGCCATTCATGCCGCCACCGGCTTGGCGGCAGCCCAAAGGGCCTTGCCGGGGTAAATCGCCTAAACGCCACCCTCGACGGGCGCTCGGTTGCGAGCGCCGACCGAACTGGGGCCCGCCCGGGGGCTGGCCTTGTGACCTCCGGCGGGGGTCGTTAGTATCCCGCCCGCTATTCCAACCCCCGACGCCGCGCGCTGGCGGTAGGCCGCCGGGTATCAGCAACCCGCTGGGCGTCGGTCGGTACTCGATTCCACTCGGCCCAAGGACCTTTCGCCGAGCGGAGTCGAACGACTCATCGTACGGCGTGGGAGCGGCCGCCCTGGTCGGATTGGGCTATGGGACAGGTGTCCCGGCAGACTGTTTGGTGCCTTCTCGGGCTAGCGGCGCTTACCGGCTGCGCCAATAACCCGGTGATGCTGCAGAGCCAGCTCAAAACAGCGCAGGAGCAGCAACTGGCACTGAATCAACAGAACCAGGAGCTGACCGCCCGGGCCGGAACGTTGGACCGAGACAACCAAGAGCTGTCGGCCCTGTTGGCCCAGACCAAGCAGCAAAGCCAACTGTTAAGCGACCAGGTCGTCGCCCTGCGCGAGCAACTGGGCGATACGGCTGCCCAATTGGCGGCAGTTCGTCAGGAGGAGCGGCGGGCTTCCCAGCGGTCCAACGCCCTGGCGGCCTCGATCCGCGAGCGGGGGGGCGCCACGATCACCGCCAATTCGAGCCTGCACGGCGATCTACCCGTCATCGACCTGCCCGGGGTGGAAGTGCGCCAAGATGGCGACGTAATTCGCATCGAACTGCCGGGCAGCCAGCTCTTTTCGCCGGGCAGCGCGCGGCTGCTACCCGATGCCACCCGGCTGATCGACCAGGTTTCCGACGAAGTGGCCCGGCTCTATCCCGACCAAATCATCGGCGTCGAGGGGCACACCGACAGCGACCCCATCTCGTCGAGCCAGTGGCAGAACAATCACCAGCTTTCGGTGGGTCGGGCGATGGCGGTTTACGACCACCTGGTTGCCCAGTCGCGCCTGACGGCCGACCAAATGTTTGTGGTGGGCCACGGGGCCAATCACCCAGTGGTTTCGAACGCCACCGCGGCGGGCAAGGAACGCAACCGGCGAGTGGAGCTGGTCGTCTATCCCGACCCGGTTCCCGAGCGGTAGAATCGCTCCTCGTCGCACGCGCGGCGCCTCCCGGAACTCCCCGGCCGCCCCCCCCGTGAACCCGCCAAGGGGCCCGGAGTGTCGAACCCCTGCCCGGGGTTGGCTCCTCATGCCCCGTGCCGGTGTGGCTGCCCGCCGCGCGACGTGCCGCCCGCACTGATTCGGCCGCCCGGGCTGATTCGAGTCTGCTTGCCCCGCCCCCTGGAATTCTCGGAAGGTTCGATGCATGTCGCGCACCGCCGGCCCCGAAATTGCAATCGTCGATTACGGCATGGGAAACCTTCGCAGCGTTCAAAAAGGGTTTGAACGGGTCGGCCAACCGGCCGTGGTAACCAGCGACCCCCAAGTACTGGAGCGGGCAGCTCGTGTGGTTTTGCCGGGGGTGGGGGCCTTTGGCGACGCCATGGACGAGCTGCGGAAGCGCGAACTGGTCGGTCCGGTCCTGGCCGCCATCGGTTCGGGTAAGCCGTTTCTGGGGATTTGCCTGGGGCTC
This sequence comes from uncultured Pirellulales bacterium, assembly GCA_964399535.1. Classification (GTDB taxonomy): domain Bacteria; phylum Planctomycetota; class Planctomycetia; order Pirellulales; family CAYNRE01; genus CAYNRE01. The sequence goes on from CAYNRE010000037.1 coordinate 84,147, forward strand.
CAGCTATTGTTCGAGCGAGGCTATGAAGAGGGCACCCACCAGGGGCTGGGGGTGTTTCCCGGCGAGGTGGTGCGGTTTCAACTACCCAGCGAGTACAAGGTGCCGCACATGGGCTGGAACCAGCTCCGAATTCTGCGGCCGGCGCCGCTGTTGAAGGGGATTGCCGAAGGAACCCACGTGTACTTCGTACACTCGTTCCACGCGGTACCGGCCGACCACCGCCTGGTCGCGGCCGAGGCCTCGTACCCGGATCCGTTCACGGCCATGATCTGGCACGAGAACGTCTTCGCCTGCCAGTTTCATCCCGAGAAGAGCCAGGCCGAGGGGCTGAAAATGCTGGCCAACTTCGCCAGCTTGTGATTCCGCCGCCTTGCGCCTAGGGTTGTTCGGGTGAACGCCGACTCGGCGATTCCGCGGGTCACAAAAAATTTGCACTACCTTCATCCGTATGGCATGATCGCCAGCGTCCGGCTAGCCCGTTCGGGGTGGTCTCTGGCAGTGGAGGCGAAATGCAGATTTGGCCCGCGATTGACCTGCGGGGTGGCAAATGTGTCCGCCTGCGCCAGGGAGATTTTGCCCAGGAGACCGTCTTCGGCGACGATCCGGCAGCCATGGCCCGGCACTGGGTGGAGCAGGGGGCTACGTGCCTTCACCTGGTTGATTTAGACGGGGCACGCGACGGCTACCCGGCCAATCTCGAAAGCATTCGCGCGATCCTGGCGGCGGTCGACGTGCCGTGCGAGTTGGGCGGCGGCATTCGCACGGCCGAGGCCGTGGCCGAACTCCTGTCGCTGGGGCTCGATCGCCTGGTGCTGGGTACCCGGGCACTGAGCGAGCCAGACTGGTTCCGGCAATTGTGCCGCCAGTTTCCCGGCAAACTCGTGCTGGGAATCGATGCCCGCGATGGCAAAGTCGCCACCGATGGCTGGCTGGCGACAAGCCAGGTTTCGGCGATCGAGTTGGCTCGGCAGTTCGATGGCGAACCCCTGGCCGCCCTGGTCTATACCGACATTGCCCAAGACGGGATGTTGGCGGGCCCCAATTTCGCGGCCATGGCCGAAATGCAGGCCGCGGTGCCCGTCGGGGTCGTGGCTTCGGGAGGCGTAACGACGGCCGAAGACGTGCGGGAACTGGCTCGGCGTGGGCTGGCCGGCGCCATCGTGGGCCGGGCCTTGTACGAGGGGCGGCTCAGCCTGGCCGAGGCACTCGCCGCCGCGGAGTTGCCGGGCGGCCGTAGCGCGGGCGATTCGGCCCCGGCCGAAAGCGCGAGAAAATAAACTGCTCCTGCTCGGCCGCAGGCCGGCGAAGCACGAGGAACCGGACGCAAGCCACGGAGGAACCAGTCGCAGCCATCCGAGTGGTGGTGGGGGAAGGGTCGCTCGATCGTCCGTCGGCGCGCGGGGGGGCCGTCGCGGCGCAAGTTCGGCCGATCGTGCTCCCTCGAATGTCAAACCGACTCGGTCCCTGAGCCCATCGACTTCGGGCCGGGGCCGCCTAACTAACGATTGAACGTCACAGGGGGAACGCGGCATGGCGCTACGCAACGTCGAGTCGATCCGCAACGTGGCATTTGTCGGACATGGGAGCAGCGGTAAGACGACGCTGATCGACCTGCTCTTGAACAAGACCGGTGCAGTGGCTCGGCCCGCTCATGTCGACGACGGGACCAGCATCTGCGACTTCGATGACGAAGAGAAGGTGCACAAACATTCGTTCGAGTCCAAGCTGGTTCACCTGGACCACGCCGGTTTGCGATTTCAAATTCTCGACACGCCCGGCTACCCGGATTTCATCGGCCACACGATCGGCGCGATGCGAGGGGTAGAGACCGCCGTCATCGTGGTCAACGCCCATGCCGGGATCGAGGTGAATACCCGCCGGGTGTTTCAGGAAGCGGGGCAAGCGGGCCTGGGGCGGATCGTCGCCATCAACAAGATGGACCAGGAGAACATCGATTTCCCCAGGCTGATCGAGCAGCTTAAAAGCCAGTTCGGCAATGCCTGTTCGCTGCTGACCGTGCCCATCGGTTGCGGGCCCGATTTCAAAGGGGTGGTAAGCGTGCTGCACCCCCCTCAGGATACGCCGGGCGCGCTGGTCGATCTGGCCGCGGCCCACGAGAAGCTGATCGAGTCGATCGTCGAGGTCGACGAGAACGTGATGGAGCGCTACTTCGGCGGCGATGAGCCCGAGGATGCCGAGATTCATGGGCTGATTCACCGCGCCATTGCCGATGGCACGCTGATTCCCGTGGTTTGTCTCTCGGCCCGGCAAGACCGGGGCGTGAGCGAATTGCTCGATGCGCTGGAGCTTGCCGCGCTACCGCCACAAATGGTTACCCGCCGCGCGAAAACGGCCGACGGCGCCACCGTCGAGGTGCAGTGCGACCCGGCAGGGCCGCTCGTGGCCCAGGTGTTCAAAACCCGGATCGACCCGTTCGTTCACAAGCTGAATTTCATTCGCGTATTCTCGGGCACCGTCAAGAAGGACGACACCGTGCACCTTTCCGGGGTGCGCAAGCCGGTGAAGCTGGCGCAGCTACTCGAGGTTCAGGCCAACGAAACTCACCCGGTCGATCTGGCGGGCCCAGGCGCGATCGTGGCCGTGGCCAAGACCGAGGATCTGCACACCGGCAGCTCGCTAGGGGATTACACGCTCGATCCGATCCCCTTCCCCACGCCGATGGTGGGGTTGGCCGCCGCGCCGAAAAGCCGGGGCGACGAGGCAAAACTGTCGGGTTCGCTTCACAAGATTTGCGAGGAAGATCCCACGTTTCGCCTGGATCACGATTTGCAGACCAAGGAGCTGGTCATCACCGGCATGAGCGAGCTGCACCTGCATGTGATTCTCGAACGACTCAAGCGACGCGACAAGGTCGAGGTACAAACCCACGAACCGAAAATTCCCTACCGCGAAACGGTGCAGGGCCCGGGCGAGGGAAGTTATCGCCACAAGAAACAAACCGGAGGCCGCGGCCAGTTCGGCGAGGTGCACATCCGCATACTGCCGTTTCCCTCGACACTTTCGCCCAGCGAGTTCTGCACCAAGGAGCGGTTCCCCTCGATGCGCGAATTTCACTTCGACGAGCGGCACCACTTCCTCTGGGTCGATTCGATCGTAGGGGGCACCATTCCCAACAACTTTCTCCCGGCCGTGGAGAAAGGGTTCAAAGACCGGCTCCAGCGCGGCGTGATTGCCGGCTACCCGGTGGAAAACGTGTGCGTCGAAGTGCACTTCGGCAAGCACCATCCGGTCGACAGCTCGGAAGCAGCCTTCAAAACTGCCGGTTCGATGGCCTTCCGCAACGTGTTTCAGGAATGCAAACCCGGCCTCCTGGAGCCGATCGTCAAACTCCACGTAACGGTGCCCGGCGAGAAGGTGGGAGACGTCAACAGCGACATGTCGGGCAGACGGGGCCGAGTGCTGGGTATGGATTCGGCCGGCGGCGACATGCAAACCGTGACGGTCGAGGTGCCTCTGGCCGAAGTGACCACCTACGCCCGCAGCCTCTCCAGCATGACCGGTGGCCAGGGAAGCTACACCATGGAGTTTTCGCACTACGACCTGGTGCCCGGCAATGTCCAGAAGCAGATCGTGGAAAAGGCCGTGCTGCGCGAGGAGGAAGAGGATTAACCTCGCCACCCGCATGGGCTCACCGGGCACTGGGTACCGAGCAGGGGGCGCTCGCCCGATGGGCAGCCCCCAGCTTGGCGGGCCGCGCCCCGGTTTTCCGCTCAACTCGGCCCGGCTCGCCAGACGAATTTAACCCTAGCTTGCTTGAATCTGCCGGTTATCGGGCCTAGCATATCGCGCGGAGTCGAGCGAGCCCGGGCCGGCAAACCTTGCCCGGCTTACCTGCTTCACCGCATTCCTTCTGCCGCAAGGCCAAGCCATGCATCATCGGCGACCCCATTTCTGGTTGGGTTGCGCTCGCTGGTCCTGTTCGGGCTAAACCATTGCCCTCCGGCAACATGGCCCCCACCCCGATGACAGCGGCCGCCAGCCTGTGATCGGCCGTTTCGACAGGTCCCGGATGCCGAGCCGAACGAGGCCGGCCGGGTAGTCCCGCGCGGTTCGCTAGCCTAGCGGCAGCCCCTGGGCGGGCCCCTGAAAAAACCGATTGGCGCCGGCCCCCAAAGCGAGCCGGCCAGTAATTGGGCCGTATCATCCCCGAGAAGAACCGAGCACCTTGGCCGGCGCAAGCCGGTTTTCGGCACGAGTGGAGCAATCGTCATGGCTTCCGACCCGACGCGTAAAGAGCAACTGCCCGAGCTGACGCAGCGCATCGTCGACACCTATCGCAGCATTCCCTCCACCTCGCACCTGGGGCATTGCCCGCTGCCGAATTACAAAATCGTGATCGAAGTGGTGGAAGAGCTGAAAGAAATTCTGTACCCGGGCTATCGCCGCCGCGAGGGGCTGCACCTGGGCAATGTGCTGTATCACGTGGGCGACCTGGTCGACAGTTTGCATGACAAGCTCACCACGCAGATTGCCCGGGCCATTCGCCACGAAACTCGGGGCAAGGCTGGCTGCGAGTTGGACGAGGCCGACTACGATGCCCTGGGACAAGCCAAGGCCATTTTATTCCTGGAACGTCTGCCGGAAGTGCGGCGGATGCTGGCGCTCGATGCCCAGGCCGCGTACGAGGGCGACCCAGCCGTAAAAAACGTGGACGAAGTGATCTTTTGCTACCCCGGGCTCGAAGCCGTGACGATTTTTCGCCTGGCCCACGAACTTTACCAGCTCGAGGTTCCGCTCATTCCCCGGATGATGACCGAGTGGGCCCATTCCAAGACGGGCATCGATATTCATCCCGGCGCGCGGATCGGCGAGCGCTTTTTCATCGACCACGGCACCGGCGTGGTGATCGGTCAAACCTGTGAGATTGGTGACCAGGTGAAGCTGTATCAGGGCGTGACGCTGGGGGCGATCAGCTTCCCGGTCGACGGCGAGGGGGCCCTCATTCGAGGCGCCAAGCGCCACCCGACGATTGAAGACCGGGTCGTGATTTACGCCAACGCCACGATCTTGGGAGGATCCACGGTGATTGGCCACGACTCCGTGGTCGGTTCCAACGTGTGGCTCACCCGCAGCGTCGCGCCGCACACCACCGTGGTTCTCGAGAAACCCAAGCTGCGAATGCGGGCTGAAATCGAGGAACTGCAGGAGGAGCTGAACTACCAAATCTAGGCGTTGGATTCGGCCGGCTCGTTGCACCCCCCGGTGGGTGCGGCGGTGTCGCTCGGCCGGAGCGCCCACCGGCGGGGCGCCCGGCGGAAACTGCTTGCCGCCCACCGGCGATTGCCGGTAGCGTAACCACACGGGCAGCCCGCTCGGGTAGGGCAGCCGGGAAACACTGGCTTCGTCTCGGCCGCGTCGGGTGTACCTGGCGCGTCCGGGGCGAGAGGCGGCTGCCGATGTGGTGGGGGCCCTTGGTTCGCCTGGAGTTGCGGGTGGCCTCGCGCCGCCTGCGCACCTGGCTGGGTCGAATGGGGGCGGCCTTGTTGGTGTTGTTCGTGCTCTGGGCCGTGTACCGCCCCTGGGTCGACTCCCAAGGAGAAGTGCGGCTCGAGCAAATCGCCAGCCTGGGGCGTTTCTTTTCGGGGGCCATAACCTGGCTTCAGTTGGCGGCGATTTTGGTGCTGGCCCCCGCCGGGGCGGCCACGGCCGTGCCCCGAGCCGCCGAGTGTCGCAGGCTGGAAACGATCCTCTGCACCGATCTTTCCAGTCGTGAACTGGTGCTGGGCTACCTGGTGGGCAGAATCCTTCCCTTGGCCGCCGCGCTGGCCGCCGCGGCCCCCGTGCTGGCCTGTTCGGTGATGTTGGGGGGAGTTGATCTGCGCCGGCTGCTGCAGGCCGAATGCTTACTCGGGGCAACCCTGGTCTCAACCTCGGCCATCGCCCAGGCCGTTGGCCTGGGGGCTCGCCGCAGTCGCGACGCGATGGCTCGCGGCTACTTGGCGCTGTTGCTGCTGCTTTGGCTGCCCTGGCTGCTCGCTCAAGCGGCGAGTCGAATCGGGCTGCCCCGGAGTTGGAGCGATCCGGCGCTTGAGGTGCTCTGGGCCGGCCACCCTTTTCTGGTACTGCGCGAACTTTTGAGCTCGACTTCAAGCCGGCAGGGATCGCCCCTGCGAGAACTGCTCGGCCTGCTGGCCTTGCAAGGGCTGGCCAGCGTCGTGGCGGTTGGCTGGTCGGCCTGGCGGCTCCGCCGTCTTCCGCAAACGAGCGAGCTACCGCGCCGCAACTGGCTGCCCAATTGGCGCTGGCCGAGGCCCGCCGTGGGGCGCTGGCCCATACTGTGGAAAGAGCTTTGGGTCGAGCGCTCGCGCGGGGCCACCCTGGTGCTGACTCGCCTGGGCGGCCTGGCGATCGTGGGGGGCTGCCTGCTGGCCTCGTGGAGCTTGCACGAGCAGGCGTTTGCCGGGACTCTCTTGTGGCACGATCTGGCCACGAACCATTTGGCGATCTCGATCCTGATTGCCTGGTTCTCGTTGGCCGCTGTCGTGCTCCGCGCCAGCGGGTCGGTAAGCACCGAGCGCGATCGAGACTGCTGGACCGTTCTGCTCGGCACCCCGCTTTCGGCTCGCGAGATCGTGGCCGGCAAAGTTCTGGGTGGCCTGGCCCCCCTGGTCTGGATCCTGCCGGTTTGGTTGTTGCTCTATGGCATCGCCGCTCTGCACGAGCCCCGGCTTTGGCCGCAGCTACCGATTACCCTTTCCGTTTGGTGGCTGCTGGGAATTTGTGCATCGGCCTGGGGAGTGCAGCTTTCGCTCCACCTTTCGACCGCGGCCCGAGCGGCGCTGGCCGCGCTAGCGCTTTGGATATTGGCCAGCGGCGGGTACCTGATCTGCTGCGGACCGTTGCTGGTGGTGGCGACGCTCGGTTCTTGGCTGCCGTACGAGCTGACGGTGATGCCCATGTTGCCGCTGCTGTTGGCCTACCCATCGCTGGTGGCGCTGTCGGCCGATATCGTGGCCGATTTATCGCTCCTGGCCGTCGAGGGCTCAACGCGGCTGGGGCCTGTGGTGGCGTTCGGGGTGGCGCTGGCAGGCTACCTTGGCCTGGGCCTGGGCGTTTGGGCCAGCACCACGAGCAGCTTTGCCGACGCCTGCGACCGGTTCGAGAATCAGCCTGCCCGGCGCTCCCGACCCGACCCAACCGATCGCGGCTGACGCGCTCGTCGCTAGGGCGCATCGCGGTGGCTCGGCGCCGCCGGCGGCCATGGGTGAGCGCCGGCAGCGAGCTGGTCGCCCGGCGAATTGCGAAGATAACTTGCGCCGCGAGGGACCCCTAGCAGTCGGTTGAAATATGCCCTCGCGGCCTATTTCAACCAGCACCAAGCGCCGAGCCAAGCTGGTCGCGGCTCGCAAAATAACGACTTGCGTCGTTGTTTTGGCATCGCATCCCTGCGAGGACGCAGCCCGATGAAACCTTCAACGGGCTGCTAGCGCCGCTCGTGCGTTGCGACCCGCAGTTGTGCCCGGGCCTGGTCGACTTGCCGCTGCCGAATGGCCAGCATTTCGTCGCCCGTGGCGGGGCGCTTCTTGGCCACTTCGAGCAGCTCGCGGGCAACGCCCGGATCGAGCAGGGGGGCCGCGACCGCTCGCGAGGTCATAATGGAAACCAGGTTATCGTGCACCTGGACGAAACCACCATCGACGTAGTAGCGCTCGGTGTGGCTTCCGTTGCGAATGCGCAGTTCGCCGAACCCCAGCCGGCCGATGAGTGGGCTATGGCCGGGGCCAATGCCGATTTCGCCGTCGTACAAAGGAAGCGCCACGAAGTCGGCCGGCTCGTTCAGGGCCGTGGCCTCGGGCGTGACGACAATGCATTTCAGTTGGCTCATTTGCCCACCTTGGCCTGGAGCTTCTTGTATTGCTCCTCGGCTTGTTCGATCGGGCCGACGTACATGAAGGCGTCTTCGGAGAGGTGGTCCCACTTGCCGTCGGCGATTTCCTCGAAGCTGCGGATCGTGTCCGCCATCGAGGTGATTTCGCCGGGGCGGCCCGTGAACTGCTCCGCCACCAGGAACGGTTGCGACAGGAAGCGCTCCATGCGGCGAGCGCGGTGCACCACGAGCTTGTCTTCCTCGCTCAACTCGTCGACGCCCAGAATGGCGATGATGTCTTTCAGTTCGCGGTAGCGCTGCAGGGTCTTCTGCACCCGGCGGGCGATTGCGTAATGGCGCTCGCCCACGTAGGCCGGGTCGAGAATGCGGCTCGACGAGGCCAGCGGATCCACGGCCGGATAGATGCCCTTTTCGGCGATCGAGCGCTCCAGATAGATAAAGGCGTCGAGCTGACCGAAGGCCGCGGCCGGGGCCGGATCGGTGGGGTCGTCGGCCGGCACGTACACGGCCTGCACCGAGGTAATGGCGCCCTTGTTCGTCGAGCAGATTCGCTCCTGCAGCGCGCCCATTTCCGTGGCCAGCGTCGGCTGGTAACCCACGGCCGAGGGCATCCGGCCCAACAAGGCCGAGACCTCGCTACCGGCCTGCGAGAAGCGGAAGATATTGTCGATGAACAGCAGCACGTCGGTACCGGTCGAGTCGCGGAAGTACTCGGCCATGGTCAGCGCCGAGAGGGCCACCCGCAGCCGGGCTCCCGGCGGCTCGTTCATCTGGCCGAACACCATGCAGGTTTGTTCGATCACGGCCCGGCCGGTGTCGCCGATCTTGGCTTCCTGCATTTCGATCCAGAGGTCGGTTCCCTCGCGGGTCCGCTCTCCCACGCCGGCGAACACCGAAAAGCCGCCGTACGAACTGGCGATACGGGCGATCAACTCCTGCAGAATCACCGTCTTGCCCAAACCGGCACCACCGAACAGGCCGGCCTTGCCGCCGCGGACGAAGGGAGTGAGCAGGTCGATGACCTTAATGCCGGTTTCGAATAACTCAGTCTTGGTCGACAAATCGGTGACCTTGGGGGCCTCGCGATGAATGGGCCAGTTCTCATCGGCCACGACCGGGCCGCGCTCGTCGATCGGATCGCCCAGCAGGTTGAAGACTCGGCCGAGCGTTCCCTTGCCCACGGGCACGGTCACGGGCGAGCCGGTGTCGATGCACTCCTGGCCGCGCATCATGCCGTCGGTCGAACCCAGGGCCACGCAGCGTACCCGTCCGCCCCCCAAGTGCTGCTGCACTTCGCCGGTCAGGTTGAGCTTCACGCCCTTGTGTTCGGAGCTAACCTTCACGGCGTTGTAGATGGCCGGCAGTTTGTTTTCGGGGAACTCGACGTCGAAGGTCGATCCGATCACCTGGGTGATGTGCCCGACCGTTCCGGCGGTGCCCTTGGTTTGGGTCATCGTTGCCATGATCTGTTTCTCGCTCTTTTCAAGCCTTGAAGGCGGATGGTTGCAATGCGATCGCCACGCGGGCGGGACGGGATGGGCCGCCTAGGATTTGAGCGCCTCGACCCCGCCCAACACGTCAAGAATTTCACTGGTGATTTGCGACTGCCGGGCCCGGTTGTAGCTCATCGAAAGCGAGCGGATCAGCCCGTCGGCGTTCTCCGTGGCGGCCTTCATGGCCACCATTCGGGCTACCTGCTCGCTCACCGCGGCGTCCAAGAAGCACTTGAACAACTTGATCTTGAAGCTGGTCGGCACCACTTCTTCCAAAATGCTTTGCGCCGAGGGGAGAAACTCGTAGATCGAATCGCCGTGGCCGCCCTCGTGCGCGACTTCGCCCTCGCCGGATAGCGAACCCAGGGGCAGCAGCGTTTCGACCGTTGCTTCCTGTTTGGCGACATTGAAGAACCGGGTATAGGCCACGTCGAGCCGATCGAGTTTCCCGGTGACGAACTCCTCCAGGAAACGATCGGCCAACACGTTCACCTCTTCGAAGGTCGGTTTGTCTTCAAAGTGGGTGTACGAGGCGTGGGCGATCACACCGCGAAACTTCAAACCGCTCAACCCGCGCTTGCCCGACACCTCGAGCCGGCACTGGGGAACCTGACCCTCGAGCTCGCGCCAGCGCCCCAGGCCCTGCCGCATGACGTTCGAGTTGTAGCCGCCGCACAGCCCTCGGTTGCCGGTCAGCACCAGCAGGGTGGCGTTCTTGGGTTCGGGGCGCTCGGCCAGCAGCGGGTGGCTCACCTCGAGCCCGGCCCGGGCCAGATCGGAAACGAGCGAGGTAATCCGCTTGGTATAGGCCGTGGCCGCGTGGGCGCGATCCATCGCCTTCTTGAATCGCGCGGTGGCGATCAATTCCATCGTCCGCGTGATCTTGCGGATGTTGCGGACCGACTTGCGGCGGCGATCGAGGGCACGGGCCTTGGCCATCGGCGAATCTTCCCGAGCGTGTGAAAAACGAACGCTTGATTTCCAGTGAGCGGGCGCGTTCGGCCGGCGACCGAACTTAGGGCCCCACTCAGACCTTGACCGTCTTCTGGGCTGCGGCAAACTGCTTCTGGAACTCGGCGATCGAGGCCTCGATTTGCTTGGCCATTTCGTCGTCGAGCTGGCGGGTCTCGACCAGGCGGCGGCGGACCTCGCTCTTCTGCTCACGCATAAAGGTGAGGAACTGCTGTTCCCAGGCGGCCACTTGCGAGACCGGCACCTTGTCCAAGTGGCCGCGCGTGCCCGCATAAATCGACAACACCTGGTCGAACACGTCCATCGGCTGGTACTGGCCTTGCTTGAGCAGCTCCACCATCCGGTAGCCGCGGTCCAAGCGGGCCTGGGTGGCCGGGTCCAGGTCGGTGCCGAGCTGGGCGAAGGCCTCGAGCTCGCGGAACGAGGCCAGATCCAGTCGCAGACCGCCGGCCACTTTCTTCATCGCCGGAATCTGGGCCGAACCACCCACGCGCGAAACCGAAATACCCACGTTCATGGCCGGACGCTGGCCGGCAAAGAACAAGTCGGGCTGAAGGTAAATCTGGCCGTCGGTAATCGAGATGACGTTCGTGGGAATATAGGCCGAGACCTCGCCCTCGAGCGTTTCGATGATCGGCAGCGAGGTGAGCGAACCGGCTCCCCACTGGTCCGACAACTTGCAACTGCGCTCCAGCAGACGGCTGTGGCAATAGAACACGTCGCCCGGGAACGCCTCGCGGCCGGGAGGGCGCCGCATGAGCAGCGACAACTCGCGATAGGCGGCGGCCTGTTTCGACAAGTCGTCGTACACGATCAGGGCATGCTGGCCGTTGTAGGTGAAGTACTCGGCCATGGCCGTGCCCGAGTAGGGGGCGATGTACTGCAGCGGGGCGGGCGCACTGGCCCCGGCCAGGATCACCGTGGTGTAGTCCATGGCCCCGTTGTCGCGGAGGGCCTGGATCACGTTGGCCACGGTCGATTCCTTTTGGCCGACCGCCACGTAGAAGCACTTCACTCCGCTGCCGCGCTGGTTAATGATGGCGTCGAGGCAGACGGCCGTTTTGCCGGTCTTGCGGTCGCCGATGACCAGCTCGCGCTGGCCGCGGCCGATGGGGGTCATTGAGTCGATGGCCTTGATCCCGGTTTGCAGCGGCTCGCGCACCGGCTGGCGGCCCGCCACGCCCGGGGCCACGTTCTCCACCGGGCGGCGTTCGGCCGTGACGATGGGGCCCTTGCCGTCGACCGGATTTCCCAGCGGGTCGACCACGCGGCCGATGACTGCGTCGCCCACCGGCACACTGAGCAACCGGCCCGTGCTGCGCACCTCGTCACCCTCGGCGATATTGCGATAATCGCCGAGGACGATCACGCCCACGGAGTTCTCTTCCAGGTTGAAGGCCATGCCCTGGACGCCGCCGGGGAAGTCGACCATCTCGCCCGACATAATGCCGGAAAGGCCGTACACCCGGGCAATGCCGTCGCCCGCCTCCAGCACCCGCCCAACTTCGCGGACGTCGACTTGAGACTGAAAGGTCTCAATCTCTTGCTGAATGACTGAAGCGATCTCGTCGGCTTTGAATTTCATGGACGCTCCTCTCGAGGATCTGCGAGCGAACTTGTTCGAGTTGCGTAGCCAGCGACCCGTCGTAGACCATGTCGCCCACGCGGACGACAATGCCCCCCAGCAAATCGGGGTCGACGGTTTCGCTCAACACAGGTTCCCCCTGGACCAGCGCTCGCAAGCGATCGAGCACGCCGGCCCGGCCGGCATCGGTCAGGGGGACGGCCGTGCGGACACTGACCCGCACCCGGCCGTTAGCTTGTTCGTACAGCTCGCGATACACGTCGCGCAACACGGCCAGGCAATCCAGCCGCTCGTGACGGGCGAGCACCTTGAGTCCATCCAAAAAGGTCCGCGAAGCCCGGCCTCCGAGCCCCCGGTCGAGGGCCCGCGCCTTGACCTCGTAATCGACGAACTTCGAGGCGAGCATGGCCTCGAGGGCCGGCACCTGGGGTAGCACGTCGTCGACCAGCGAGGAAAGCTCTTCGAGCACCGTCTCCGTTTGCCCGGCTTTTTGCGCGGCCGCCAACAGGGCCCGCGCATAGATCGTGGCGATCGGTCGCTGGGCGATTTCCTGGGCCGACAGGGCTCGGGTGGCTTCGGCACTCATCGCAAACGTGTTTCCTAGGCTTCCGGGGGTCGCGGTGCGGCCGGCTCGCTGGGAAGCAAGCCGGCCCGCGCGCCTCCCGGCGCGGTTAGTTTCGGGAACTGGACTGCGGGAAATTGGCCACGGCGTCGGCAATCAGTTGCGAGTGATCCGCCGGCGAAAGCCGCTGGCGAATCAGCTTGCCCGCCAGGTCGACCGCCAGGTGGGCACTGCGCTCCGAAAGCTCTTTCAGGGCCCCCGAAGTAGCCGTTTCGATCTCGCGCAGGGCCCGGTCGCGATAGGTCTGGGCATCGGCCTGGGCCTTGGCCAGGATCTCCTGCTGGGTGTGCTCGGCGTCGCGGCGGGCTTCGTCCAGGATGGCCCGAACTTCGTCTTGCACGTTGGCCAGCTTCTTCTCGTAGTCGGCCAGCATCGACTTGGCATCGCGGTGGGCCTTTTCGGCCGAAGCGATGTGTTCGGCGATCGAATGCTCGCGCTGCTCCAGGGCCTGGGCAATCGGTCCCCAAGCGAACTTGCTGAGCACGGCCAGCAAGAGCAGAAACACGGCCGCCGTCCAGATGGCCGTGTCGGCCTTGATCGAGAGCATCTCCATCACCTGTTCGGTGGCGGTGGGGCTGGCGTGGTGTTCGCCGTGCCCGGCGGCGCCGTGCGCCGCCTCGCCATGCCCAGCTTCGCCATGCCCAGCTTCGGTGTGCCCAGCTTGGGCTGCCTCGTCGGCCCGGACGGTACCGGCCCCGAACGTGCCGGTGAGGACGATCCCGGTGAGGACGATGCCGACCCCGACCAGTGCAGCCGTTACCAGGCCACCATGAAACCATCCGCGCAGCGATACCATGCCAGTTACCACCATGCCAGTTACGGTTGTGCTGGCGACCGATCCCCCGAGCGGGATCGGCCCGACAGCGGAAGCCCTGTTGTCAACGCCCGGTGGCCGATGCCTCCGGGCTTTCACCGGGCCTGCTGGTGCGCTAGCCGCCGCTGCCGCGCCGCGGGAGCGGAAGCCACAAGCGCCCAGAAGGCCGCTTGCGCCGTTAGGCGATAATGCAGACGATCAGCGCGAAAAACGTGGCACCTTCGATCAGCGCGGCCGCGATGATCATGGCCGTTTGAATGTTGCCGGCCACCTCGGGCTGGCGAGCCATGCTTTCGACCGCCGCGGCACCGATCCGCGAAATACCCAGGCCGGCGCCGATGATCACCAGGCCCGCGCCAAACGCGCCGGTCAGGTTGATCAGGGCTTGCGAGGCGGCTTCAGGCTCGGGGGTCGTCTCTTGAGCCATGGCCGGCACCACCATCGCGGACAAAACCACCACGGCCAGGGCGGCAATACGAGCAAGGCGAGCGAACTGGTTCACGGATCGATCTCCTCTACGAATTTACGAGTAACACGTGTTCTTCAAACGGCCGGCGCCGCGGCCCCCTTAGTGGGGATGCACGGCCATGCCGATGAACAGCGAAGCCAGAAAGGTGAAGATGTAAGCCTGCAAGAACGCCACGAAAAGCTCCAGCAAGCTGAGGGCCGTGGCCCCCAACACGCTGGCCGGCATCACGCCGTACCAAAGCAGCGATTCGGCCGTGGCGGCGGTGAAGGCCAGGATCACGGCCAGCACCAGGTGACCCGCCATCATGTTGACGAACAAACGCAAAGCCAACACGCCGTGCTTGATGAACAGCCCCATGAATTCGATGCCGAAGATCATCGGCACCAGCGCCACGGCGATCGGGCCGGGCAGGTCCATGTGGGGCACCTGCGATTTCCAGAAGCCGAAGAAGCCCAGCTTGAGCATGCCGGCCCCGATCGTCGACAGAATGGCCACGAGGGCCAGCGTTGCCGTTACCGAGAGCGAGCCGGTCGGCGAACCGGCCCAGGGGAGCATGCCCAGAAGATTGCAGGTCAGAATGAAGAAAAACAGCGTCCAAATCAGCGGCAGGAAGCGGTCGGCATCGTGGTGGCCAATGGCCGGCCGAACCGCGCTGTCGCGAATGAACAGCAGGATGGATTCGAAGAAGTTCCAAAACTTGCCCCGCGGCGGCTTGCCCGAGGACAGCAGCGCGGCGATGCGAATGAAGATCACCGCCACGATCACGGCGGCAACCAATTCCAACACCATCAGCTTGGAAATACAGAACCCGCTGGCGGGCTTGGGATGATGGGGGTCGGACAGATCGAGCGTGCCGAAGGGCTGGGGAATGAGGATTCGGCCCTCGGTTTCGGGCGCCAGGAACTTGGGCACCTCGAACTGGTAGGCATCTTGAACGTGGCCGAACAGATGTCCGGGGTCCAGTGCGTCTGCCATGTGCTTACGATTTCCGTTGCACCGCCGCGGCGGCTTGGAGCGAGGCCACGATCAAGACCGTGTCCCAGAGCAAGGTAACCAAGTAACAGCCGATCAACTGAATCCCGAACGCGGAACCGGCCCAACCCGGAAAGCCCTTCAGCACTACCAGACCAGCCCCCAGGGGCAACCCCATGCGAAACAGCACCCCGGCGCCGAGCTGCTGCCATACCTGGTCTGGTTGTCGAAACCGCTCCCCCACCAGCAGCGCCAGACTCGAACCCAACCCGCAACAGCCAGCGGCGACCCAACCGGTCGATAACCCCTTTGAGCCCGTCACCAGCCAGCCCAGGCCGCCGGCAACCAAACCCTCCAGCGCGATCAACAACCCCGTCAGAGCCAGTCGCCAGATCAGCGGCCATCGGCCCAAGGACGACCACCAGATGGGCGTGGGCCGCACGTTGCGTGTCGTACTCATGCCACTTCCGACTGGTCGCTTGCGGCTCCAGCCATCAACCTCGGCCATGCCCGGGGCGGGATGCTCTCGGATTGCCCGGGGCAGTCCCAGGCAAACCGCCGGAGCGCCACCAACCCTGGTTCCCCTGGTTCGCCCGCGGGGCAGGTCCCTCCCGACTCGTCAGCGCCCCCGGCGATCCGACGTTTGGCGAGCCTGCACCAATCGAACGAGTTGCCAGGTCCCCAACGCCATGCCCAGGAACATTCCCAGCACGGTCAACCACGGCAGCCACCCCCAGCGGCGGTCGAGCCAGTAACCGAGCAGCCCGGGGAGCACCATTTCGATTGAAATGGCCGTGATCTGCGAGGACCACTCCGCCGCTATCGCTAGCGGCGAGCGCCGATCGGGTGACTCAGCCACGTTGCCATCCGCCGCCGACCGAACCGAGGCCGCCTGCCGAGCCAGATTGCCCAGTCGACACCCCAACCGGGGGCCGGATCGGACAAATTGGTAAGCAAACCGATCAACTTGGTTCGGTCAGGCGAGTCGAGGCCAGGCCAAACGACCCGCCAGGTACCGCCCCAGTTGGGCTTCACCTGTCGATTCATTCAGCCAAGTTTGGGGGCCTGAAGTGGGCAAAATAACGGAGCCCCCAGAGGGTGTCAACCGACTCGGGTGGGAAATTCGTGTTTTTTTTCACAAAGTCGGATTCGAGACATAAAGTCAATCCATAAAATGGTTTACTAGACCAATCGTCGCTAACACCCGGCCCGCCGGCAGGGTGTTCTGCCAGTGCCGAACCGAGGTCGGCCGACGAGCTGGCCGGTGCCTGGGCGACTCGCGATTGCCCACTCCGCCGGAGTGCTCCGCGTCAGGCAGAATAACTCCTTTGGGTGGTAAGTAGATTGCGTGAAATCGGTGCAGCAATTAAACTCGAAACAAGTGCTGCGCTAAGCAACTCGGGAACAGGCCGGCAAATCGCTGCGACCCGACCGGTTTGGTCGCCTTGGAGCGGGTTTCCGGTTGGTTTTCAGCGGCGGGCTTGGTGGTTCGCCACCTGGGCGGAGCGGTTGGTTCGGGGCATCGGCCGGCGAGCGTTGCCATGCCGGTGGAACCAGTTCGCCCGAAGGCTTGATTCGCCAAAAGCTGCTGTGCAGGCATGAGTTAGATTGCGACGCTCCGCTCCGTGCGGGGCGCCGCGACCCTCGCGTGCAGGGACGTTTCCGGGGGGGAACCGATCGTTGTTGCTGTGTCGGGGGAGGGGACCGCCCCGCCGGTGACCGCGGCCACGCGCCGCAGGATACTAACCGCGGCTAGCCCTCCCGGAGAAACGATTCCCAATGACCAGCGATAAACTCCACCATCTTTCGGTCAAAGATCTGGCCCAGATGGCTAAGAAGCGAGGTGTGCATGGATGGCATTCCATGCGCAAGGACCAACTCGTGGCCGCTCTGACAAGGGTGGCCAGCCGTAGTCCGCAGCGCAAGAGCTCGGCCACCGCAGTGGCTTCGCGTCGGACCAAGTCGACGCGAACCAGTGGCGCCGCGCACAACGGTTCGGCCGCGCGCGGTGGTTCGGCCGCGCACGGTGGTTCGGCCGCACACAACGGCTCGGCCGCGCGCGGTGGCGCGGCGGCGGGCGCGAAAGCTGCTCCGCGGGCAAACGGCCGCGCCATTTCCGAGAGTGCAGTCACGCTGGTCAAACGCCCGAAAAGCCCGGGCGTGGTACGCCGCTTGGCCGCCGCTCGCGATCAGGCCGAGCGCTCGAAGAACCTGGCCTATCAACGGGCTTCCGACAGTCCGGGGGGCTCGGGTAAAGACCGGCTGGTGGTCATGGTGCGTGATGCCTACTGGCTGCACGCGTACTGGGAGCTGTCGCGTTCGTCGGTGAGCCGGGCCGCCGCCGCGATGGGCCAAGACTGGCATACGGCCCGGCCCGTGCTGCGTTTGTTGGACGTTACCAGCCAAGGAACCACCACTTCGGCCGAGTCGGTGGTGCGCCATATTGCCATCCATGGCGGAGTGAACAACTGGTACATCGACGTTCAAGAGCCACCGTGCAGCTTTCGGGTCGAAATCGGCTATTTGGCTTCCAGCGGCCGGTTTTTCCTCTTGGCTCGCAGCAACGTGGTAACCACGCCGGCGCCGGGCGCCAGTGATTCGATCGATGAGAACTGGGCCGATGTGGCCGAGAACTTCGAGAAGATCTACGCCATGAGCGGCGGCTATGCCGTCGAGGGGCCAAGCCACGAGTTGCAAGAGCTGTTCGAAGAGCGGCTTCGCCGCCCCATGGGAAGCTCGGTAATTCCGCGGTTTGGCTCGGGTGCCGATGCCCTGTTGGCGGGTCGTGGTCGAGATTTCAACTTCACGCTCGACGCTGAGTTGATCGTCTTCGGCCAGACCGAGCCCGATGCCCGGGTTACTCTCCAGGGGGAGCCGGTTCAGCTCCGTCCCGACGGCAGTTTCACCGTGCGATTCGCGCTGCCGAATTGCCGCCAGGTAATTCCGGCAGTCGCAGCCAGCGCCGACGGTGTGGAACAGCGAACCGTGGTGTTGGCGGTCGAGCGCAACACCAAGGTGATGGAGCCGGTGACCCGCGATACGGCCGACTGATCGGGACGAGCGGCGGCAACCCTCGGAACGCGAACGACGACGACATCGCCGGGGCGCCGATCCGGGGGGGAAGGCGCCCAGGCCGGTCTCAGTGCTCCAGGGGCCGGCCTCAGTGCTTCAGGCGCCGGCCTCAGTGCTCCAGGGGCCGGTCTGTCTGCCGCCGGGGGGGCCAGCGCTCAACTGGTGGCCCAACCTAAGGTTAACCGTTCCGCGAAGCGCTCCGAACTTGTTCGCCGCCGGGGGTCTGCCTAGACTTCTAACGCGGCTGGCTCCGGGTCGGAGGGCCGTGGGAGGCGCGGCGAAAGTGTCGCTCGACATAAGCAAAGTGTTGGCCGATTGGGATTACCGCCCCAATCAGGTTTCGGTGCGGCTCGTCGCTGGCGAAGACGGCCGCGAAAAGGTTCAGATGCGCTTGGACATGGGCCTCTTGCAGATGGAGGTCGATGGCCGCCCCGACGGTCTGCGCCCGGAAGGGTGCGATTCGTATCTGGAACTGTTCCAGTCTCGGCAGAAAGCGCACGACGAAGCCCATCCCGATGGCCGGCCGTTCGAGCTTTCGTCGGT
Organism: uncultured Pirellulales bacterium; assembly: GCA_964399535.1. Classification (GTDB taxonomy): domain Bacteria; phylum Planctomycetota; class Planctomycetia; order Pirellulales; family CAYNRE01; genus CAYNRE01. The sequence continues at coordinate 102,538 of CAYNRE010000037.1, forward strand.
CGATTGCGAACTGCTTTTGCGAGAAGGAATTCAGTACTACCACCGGTATGTCAGCTTCTGGCACTTGGAACGGTACGAGTTGTGCGCCCGCGACACGGCGCGCAATCTAAGGCTGTTCGCCTTTGTGAAAGCGTTTGCCCGCGAGGATCGCGACAAGCTGCAGTTTGACCAGTGGCGTCCCTATGTGACGATGATGCACACGCGGGCGGTTGCCACCCCGCTGGTCGAGCTGGAAGATTTCGATTCGGCCCTGGCCGTGGTCGAAGCGGGGATTCGGCGCATCTGGGATTTTCTGGTCGACTACGGACAGGAGCAGCGGAGCGACCAGTGTGCGGAGTTGCAGCATCTGCACTCTTGGCGCGACGAACTGCGCAAGCACACCAAACAGTTGCCCGCCCCGGCGGCCGAGGAAGTCTCGCTCGACCAATTGCGGGCCGACCTGGCCCGGGCGGTGGCGGAAGAGCAGTTTGAAGAAGCCACGCGGCTCCGGGACGAGATTCGCCGCCGCACCAGGGTCATGCCTCCCCACCGGCCGGGTGAATCGTCTTGAGCCGCTACGGTTCGGCCGATTTTGGTGTTCGGCTCCCGAATCGACCGACCATGTGATTCCCCTGGTCCGCGCGAGGCTGGTTCCGGCTTGCCGGCCGCGGGTGGGCCGGGTACCATCGGAAACGGCTCGAGCCGCCATTTCGCCGGCCGCTCGGGCGCAAGAAAAAACACCTCGCTCTAACCGACCCCACCCCTGGTAGGGGGCGCTGTCGCGGCGACGTACGCCGCGCGGGCGAGATCCAATCCAGTCCTCTGCCATGTTCGTGCTGTCGATGTAACCTATTTTGGTGAGCCGATAGAAAGTCCGCTGGGTGCCAAAAACTATGTTGGGGGCCGCGTATAGCCGGCGTCCGGAGCTTGCTCCGGAGACCACGATCGGATCACGCTAACCCGACTTGAGTGCACCCCCTTATTGACTGCGGGCTCTCAAAACCGCATCGCCACGGCATTGCGGCGGAGGATTTTTTTTCGAACAGCCCCGGTTGGCGATAGCCGGGGCTGTTTTCGTCCGGGGCCGATCGGGCCGCCTGCCTGGATCGAGCCCCCGCTGGGGGCCAGGGTTGCGTATGACTGCGCGTGTGCCGGAAACTGCGCTCGCCTCGGAAACCAGCGCTAAGCTCGAGCGGTTGCTCGCCCGGCTGCGAGGGTTCGATCGCTGCCTGGTGGCGCTGTCGGGCGGGGTCGATAGTGCCGTGGTGGCCAAAGCCGCGGTGCTGGCCTTGGGCCAGCGGGCCTGGGCGGTAACCGGCACGAGCGCCAGCCTGGCCGAAGGAGAGCTCCAGCAGGCGACCGAGCTGGCCAGACTGATTGGCATTCGCCATCAGGTGATCACGACGGACGAGTTCGCCAACCCGCGGTACGTGGAGAATAGTCCCCAGCGCTGCTACCACTGCAAGACCGAGCTCTACACCCAGCTTGCGGCCTTGACGGGCAGCGAGCCAGGCGTGGTGATCGTCAACGGGGCCAATGCCGACGATCGGGGCGACTATCGACCGGGCATGGCGGCTGCCGCCGAGAATCGGGTCGAAAGCCCACTGCTAGAGTGCGGGCTGACCAAGGCCGAGGTCCGCTCGTTGGCCGCTTACTGGCAGTTGCCGGTGTGGGAAAAGCCGGCCACCCCGTGCCTTTCGAGCCGGGTGGCCTATGGCGAGGCCGTGACCCCCGCGCGGCTGGCCATGATCGACCAGGCCGAACGCTATTTGCGGGCCCAAGGGCTGGGCGAATTGCGGGTTCGCTACCATGCGGGGGATTTGGCCCGGATCGAAGTTCCGGCCAGTCAGATCCAGCGGTTGGCAACGCCCCCCCTGGCTGAGCAGCTCGTGTCCGAGCTGCGCCGGCTCGGCTTTCAATATGTCACGCTCGACTTGCAGGGCTTCCGCTCGGGGAGCCTGAACCGGGTGCTGCCGGTGGAAAGCCTGCGGATGCTCGGTTGACCGCGGCCCACGCGGACCACAGACTGGGTCCTCCACAGCGACGATTTTTCCGGGGGGAGGTAGCTGCGATGAATCACTGCGCCGAGCTTGCAACCATTGACCAGGGTGGTCGAACCTGGCCGGCGGCCCTGTTTGCCGCGGTCGTGCTGGGCAGTTGGCTGGGAGGTTCCACCGCCGGGGCCGCGCCGACGCTGCGGGTGTACTTTGGCACCTACGGCCGGGGCGACGATCGCGGAATCTTCGTGTCGGAGTTCGCTCCGGAAACGGGGAAACTGTCGGAACCCCGCCTGGCCATCGCGCTGGTGAACCCCTCGTTCCTGGCGGTGCACCCAGGCGGAAAACGGCTGTACGCGGTGGGCGAGGTCGACGATCTCAACGGCCAGAAGACCGGCGGCGTTACGGCGCTTCAGATCGACCCCGCGACCGGCCGGTTGACGCTGCTGAATCAGCAGCCCTCGGGTGGCGCTGGACCCTGCCACTTGGTGGTCGACGGTGGGGGGCGCCATGTGTTAGTGGCCAACTACGGCGGCGGCAGCGTCGCCTCGCTGCCGATCGACGCCAAGGGCCATCTCGGCGCGGCCACGACGGTGATTCAACACCAGGGATCGAGCGTTCATCCGCAGCGCCAGGAGGGGCCGCACGCCCATTCGATCAACCTGGACCCGGCGAACCGTTTCGCCATCGCCGCCGACCTCGGGCTCGACGAACTACTCGTCTACCGGTTCGACCCCGCCAGGGGCACGTTGGCCGCCAACGATCCGCCTTTCACCAAGGTCCCAGCCGGCGGAGGGCCGCGCCACTTCAGCTTTCACCCCAACGGGCGGTGGGCCTACGCCAACAACGAATTGACCTCGAGCGTGACGGCGCTGGAGTACAACGCCGAGAACGGAACCCTGAAAGTGATCGAGACCCAGTCGACGCTGCCCGAGGATTTTCAAGGAGAGAACACCACGGCCGAGGTCCGCGTACACCCGGGCGGACGGTGGTTGTACGTGTCCAATCGAGGGCACGACAGCCTGGCTGCCTACGAAATCGACCCGTCGACCGGCCGCTTGAAACCGCTCGGCCAGACCTCGACCGGGGGGCGAGTACCGCGGAATTTTAACTTCGATCCCTCGGGCCGGTACCTGTTGGCGGCCAACCAAGAGACGGGCAACGTGGTGGTGTTTCGCGTCGACGAGGCGACCGGAAAGCTGACCCCCACCGGAAGCGAGATCGCGGTGCCGATGGCGGTTTGCGTGCGGTTTGTCGAGGTTCCCTAGCGGACGCACGCCGATACCGGTTCGGGTTGGCCAGGCCGGGCGCCGCCACGTGGTCGAGCAGCTACCCCCCGGACGCGGTCGTATCCGCCCGGCCGCCCGGCGCCCCGGCGGCCCGCAGCTGAGTGGGGGGGGCACGATCGATTCGCAAACACAAACAGCCGCATGCCCCGACGCGCTCCCCGCAAACCCGATCCGAAGCTGGACCTGACCGGTTATCTGCTGACACTGGCCGAGTTGCCGGTTCCCTTGAATCCGGCGGCGCTGTTTCCGGTGTCGCAGCCGCTCGAGGTGGAGATTGGCAGCGGCAAGGGCTTGTTCCTGGCCACGGCCGCGCTGGCCGCTGGAAATCGCAACTTTCTGGGCATCGAGCTGGCCCCCAAATATGCCCAGTTCGCGGCGGCCAAACTGGCCCGGCAGCAAACCCCCAATGCGCGGATGATCTCGGGCGACGCCCTGCGGGTCTTTCGCGAGATTTTGGCCTCGCGTTCGCTGGCCGCCGTGCACGTGTACTTTCCCGATCCTTGGTGGAAGAAGCGCCACCGCAAACGTCGCGTAATGAATGGGGGCTTGATCGGCGACATCGTTCGCACGCTCGAGCCCGGCGGTCTGCTGCACTTCTGGACCGACGTGGAGGAGTACTTTCAGACCACGCTCGAACTGCTCCGCGAATTCCCGGCCCTCGAAGGACCGCTTGCGGTCGACGAGCGGCCCGCGGAGCACGATTTGGATTACCACACCCATTTCGAGCGGCGCACGCGGCAAAGCGGCCTGCCGGTGTATCGCAGCCGATTTGTGCGGCGACCGGAACCGAACGAACCGCGGTCCGAGTTCTGAAGCGATTGGCCTGCGCGGTGCCGCCGCGGCCCAGTTGGGATGGAGCCCGGCTCGACGACGGATAGAATCGGAAACGGCGTCGGTTTTCCCAGGGCAGGTGCCTGGCAATCGATCGACCGAGGGAAACAAGCCGCTATCGTTATCGGGCGCCGCTATGTGTTTGCTGTTGATCTTATGGCGCACTTCGGCCGAGGCGCCGATTCTGCTGGCTTCGAATCGCGAAGAGTATTTCGATCGCCCCTTCGATCCACCCACCGTGCAGCCGGGTTCTCCGCGGGTGCTTTGTGGGCGCGACCAGCGGGCTGGCGGCACCTGGCTGGGCGTGAACGAACATGGCCTGTTGGTGGCGGTGACCAATCGCTTTGGTCAGCCGGGGCCCGCGGGGGCTCCTTCGCGAGGGATCCTGTGCCGGCGCATGCTCGATTGCCCGTCGGCTCAGGATGCGGCCGACCTGGCTTTGGCCGAATTGTCGGGCGGGGAGTATGCGGGGGCGAATTATCTTTGCCTCGACCGGCGCGAGGGACGAATCGTGGAGGGAGATCGGCCGGTACGGTCGACCGCGCTCGCACCGGGGCTCCATCTGGTAACCAACGGTAACCATGACGACCCCGGCGACATGCGACAGAACTTTGCCCGTTGGCTCATCGCGCCGCGATTTCCCGCGACCGCGGCCGAGTTCGTGGCGGCGGCTCAGCGGGTGTTGGCCCAGGGCCCCGATGCCAGTGGCGAGCGGACCATTGTGGTGCGGCAGGAGGAACGCGGGACCGTCAGCTCTTCGATCGTGGTTCTGGCGGCTCGGCCCGAGCAATCGCTGTACTACTTCGCCGCCGGTTCGCCCGACCGGGCCCCGTACGAAGATTGCAGCCCCGCGCTGCGGGCGATGTTGGCGCGCAGCGGCTGAATGATCAGGCACTCGCGGGCAGCTAAGCCGCCTCGCAAAGCGCGTAGAGCCGGGTATTGCCGCGCTTGCCCACTTCGCGCGTGGCCCCCGTGCGGCGGAAACAGTAGGCGATTTGCTGCGCTACCCAGCGGGGCCGGTCGATGGCCCGGGCCAGTTGGGCGCTATCGAACGGCTCGGGCAAGGTCACCCCGAGCAGGCGCACCAGGTCGGCGGGGCACTGGAGCTGAATCGTTTGACGGATGCCCACCAGGTATTCGTCGGCCACTTGGAAATCGCTCCTTCGCCAACGTCGGCGCCGGCCATGGCCCGGATAGCGCCACTGCTCCACCTCGACCAGGGGAACGTCGATGGCCAGCCGCGGATGGGGAAAGACTCGGGTGAAGTGGACCAACTCTTGAAAGAAATCGACCGCCGTGCCGCGCAGGGGGCTGCGGCGGCGCTGGCGAACTGGCCCGTCGCGGTGGGCCAGTTTCACCAGGGTGCGAGCGACCACGATGGGCTTAACGACCAGCACCGCATGTTCGGCTAGTAGTGCCCGCACCTTGTCGCGAATCGCGCTGAGCGAGGCATGTTGCACCTCGATCAACCGGTCGTCGACCACGGCGTCGATGCGCCAGCGGCCCAGACGCACTTCCTGTTGGGCTGCCGCGCCGGCGTAGATCTCTTTAAGTTGCCGGTGCAGCGAGGTTTCCATAATCGATCGATGCCAGGAAACGGGGAGTGCTGGCCGTGGCCGCTCGGCTGACCGGCATGGCTCAGAATGACGCCAGGTTGCCAGGCTTGCGGCCAGCCGACGAGGCAGCCGGCTTGGATGCTGCATCGGCCGTGCGCCGGGAGGAACTGGAGCGATGGCTGGCGGCCGCAACGCGATCGCGAACAAACCAGGCACCCCGCGTAAGATGTGCCGATTGCGCAGGATTCGGCCTTGTGGCCGCCCCCGAGGTGGGCGAACCTCGACGGGTAGTGCAGGTCGATGACTGATCTATCGCAGCACGGGGGCGGCGCGAAGCTGGACCGCGGCGGGGCCTATGTTTGAGACTGACCCGATCCTCTGGTTGCAAGAGAACGCCGGCGAGGGCCTCGTCGGGCTGGCGCTGGCTTATAACTCCTTGGGCTACCGCCTGGTGATTTGGGCGCTGGCGTGGGCCGTGATGTGGGGCATCGACTTCCGCCGCGGCGCACTACTGATCGAGGCGATTTGTTGGAACCAATGGGCCACCGGCCTGCTGAAGCAGGCGTTCGCACTGCCCCGGCCGGCCGAAGTGGACCGCACGGTGCGCGTGCTCGATGGCGCGGCGGCGGCCGACGCGCTCGAGGCTGGGGGGGCCCAGCGGTTCTGGTCGCCGCTGCCGGCCGACGTGGTGGAACACTTTCGCCGCCAGGGGTCGGTGAACTGGGGATTGCCCTCGGGGCATACCAGCGCGATCGCGGCGCTTTGGGGTGGGCTGGCCGCGCTGTTTCGCCGCCGATGGCTCTGGCTTCTGGCGCTGGGCCTGCCGACCCTAATGGGCCTGACACGCATGCTGATGGGGCGCCATTTTCTGGCCGACGTACTGGCGGGCACCCTGCTCGGCTGGGCCGCCGCGCTGCTGGCCTGGGTGCTCTGGACCGCGACCGAGCGGGCCGATCGTTCAACGGCAGCCGGGCGGGCCCTTCAACTGGGACGCACCTTAGTGCCGATCGTGCTGATCGCGGCGGGGCTCGACGATTCACATGCCCTCGCCCAATTGGTCGGTCTGCGGTTGGCCTGCCGGTTCGTAGCGGTCGACGCCCTGCGGCGTGCCGAGACTTGGGCGGTGCGTGTCGCGCAGGTGGCCCTCGCCGAACTGGTGTACCTGGGCCTGTGGTCGCTGGGCGTAGGGCTGAGCCAGGTTCTCTCCACGGGCCGCTGGGGGCGAACCGCCTGCGAGATCCTCTCGACCGCGGCGGCGGTGTGGCTGGTGTCGCGGCTGCTGCAAGCGGTGCCTCGCCCAGGCCCGCGCGCCACAACCTGACTGGTCCGTCCAACCGGCCGCGCACCCGCGAGCGTTACGGGTCCTGCTCGCCGCGAATCGCCTGGATTAGTTCGCGAATATTACGAGGGTTTTGCCCCAGGTCTCCCTTGCCAACTCGCGACTCGGAGTGCACGGTGATCCGAGAACCGGCCGAGACGGTTTCGATCGTCACGGTGACATCGTCGCGGTAGCGCATCAGGGGGGTGGTGCGCACCCACTTGAGCGTGGCGCGGTTAGAGAGAATTTCTTCGGGCCCCGGGCTCCAGCGCGGTAGCGAGCTGGCAGCCCGGCGCACCAGCTCGGCGGTTTCTTCGAGCGAGCCGTCGACAATCAGCGGCCGCTGGTCGGGGTTCGGATGGTCGGCCACGGTGTCGGCCGTGTTGACGCTCAGATCGCGGCTCCAATCTTCGACCTTCCAAAGCGTCAGGCCCAAGACCAAACCGACCGCCAGGGCCAATCCAATCGACAGCGCGAGCATGATTCGTCTCCAGGCAGGCCTGGGCTGCGGAGCGGGCGTCGCCTGTGCATTCATAACCGTTTAGGATATCACTGGCCCTGGGTAGACTCGACCGCCGGCCATTTTCGTCGGGCGCCGCGCTCGGTAAGCCGGCCGCGGGGCCGGGTGGGGCGGCCGCGGGGCGGTGTGCCTTGGCCCCGGGGGTGCGCAACGCCGCGCGAGCGCGGGGGTGACCATGTCGCTGTTTGAAGCCAGTGAAGCCTCGAACCGCCGCCGCGCTCAACCGCTTGCCGCGCGGATGCGGCCCGCGCTGCTCGAAGAGTTCGTCGGCCAGCAACACTTCCTGGGCGAGGGGAAGCTGCTGCGCCGGCTGCTGCAGGCCGACCGGCTGGGGTCGGTCATTTTTTACGGCCCGCCCGGAACCGGCAAAACCACGCTGGCCCGGCTTTTGGCCCGTGCCAGCCGCGCCCACTTCGTACCGATCAACGCGGTCACCAGTGGCGTGAAAGAGCTCCGCCAGGTGCTCGACCAGGCCCGCGACCGGCTCTCGGCGGCCGGGCAGAAAACGCTGGTATTTGTCGACGAAATTCACCGTTTCAACCGGGCACAGCAAGATGTGTTGCTGCCCGACGTGGAAGACGGCGTGGCGATTCTGGTGGGGGCGACCACGCAAAACCCGTTCTTTGCCATCAACAGCGCGCTGATCAGCCGCAGCCGGGTCTTCGAGTTCGAGCCGCTTTCGGTAGACGACATTAAATCGTTGGTTCGCCGCGCGCTGGCCGACCCGGACCGGGGGCTGGGGCAAATTCCGACCCGGCTCGACGACGAGGCGCTCGACTTTCTGGCCGAGGCGAGCGACGGCGACGCCCGCCGGGCTCTGTCGGCCCTGGAGGTGGCGGTGCTCAGTTCCAGCGAGCGTCCGCTGCCTATTACGCGGCAGTTGATCGAGGAATCGCTGCAGCGCAAGGCGGTGCAGTACGATCGCGACGGCGACAGCCATTACGACGTGACTAGCGCCTTGATCAAGAGCATTCGCGGCAGCGACCCGGATGCCGCCATTTATTGGTTGGCCCGCATGCTCGAAGCCGGCGAGGAGGTCCGCTTTCTTGCCCGGCGACTGGTAATTCTGGCCAGCGAAGACGTGGGGAACGCCGATCCCCAGGCACTGCTGCTGGCCGTGGCGGCCATGCAGGCCACGGAGTTCGTGGGGCTGCCCGAATGCCAACTGGCGCTGGCCCAGGCGGTGACCTACCTGGCCTGTGCCCCCAAGTCGAACGCCTCGATGAAAGCGATCGCGCTGGCCCGGCAAGATGTCGCCCAGGGCCGGCTCCTGCCCGTGCCGGTGCACCTGCGCGATGGCCACTACGCGGGGGCTCAGCGGCTGGGGCACGGCCAGGGCTACCAGTACAGCCACGACGCGGCCGAGGGGGTCGCGGCCCAGGATTACCTGGGAGTTGAGAAGGACTACTACCAGCCGGTTCCGCGCGGGTTCGAGGCCGAGTTGGCCCAGCGGTTGGCCTTGCTGCGGCAGCGGCTGCGGGGAAAGCCCGCCGAGTAGCGCGGTCGCGTCGAGAGCGCCGAATCGCTGCCCCTCCCGCCAGGCCCGGTTCCGCCAGCAAGCCCACTGTTTCGGCTTAGCTTGGCGAGGAGGTGCCGTCGGTCAGGGCCCCCTTGTGGCGATCTTCGCGGCGTTTGGCCACGATGCTGGCCACGATCGAGACGGCGATCAGCGAGGCGATGACCACCAGCGAGGCCCAATCGGGTAGCGGCCACCAGTGGTGGTCCCACCACTTGATAATCATCTTGGTCCCGATGAAGACCAGGATCGCAGCCAGGCCGTAGTGCAGGTAGCGGAACATATCCATCACGCCGGCCAGCAGGAAGTAGAGCGCCCGCAGCCCGAGGATGGCGAAGATATTCGAGGTGAAGACGATGAAGCGATCCTGAGTGATGCCGAAGATGGCCGGCACGCTGTCGACGGCGAACAGCACGTCGGTGCTTTCCACGACCAACAGCACCAGGAACAGCGGGGTAACGCACAACTTGCCGTCGAGGCGGACGAAGAATCGCTCGCCATGATCGCCCGAGGCGATGGGCAGCAGTTTTCGCGCCAGCCGCAACACGGGGTTGTGCTCGGGGTCGACGTCCGAATCGCTGCTGACGGCCAGCTTGACCCCGGTGTACACCAGGAAAATGCCGAACACGGCGGCCATCCAGTGGAACCGCTCGAGCAGTTCCCCGCCCACCATGACAAAGGTGAGCCGCATGGCCACGGCCCCCAAAATGCCCCAGAACAAGATGCGGTACTGGTACTTCTTGGGAACCTTGAAATAACCGAAGATCACCGCGAACACGAACACGTTGTCGATCGAGAGCGACCACTCGATCAGGTAGCCGGTGAGAAAGAGCTGGGCGACGTGAAACCCCTGCCAGAACCAAAGCAGGGCGTTGAACACCAGTGCCAGCGAGCACCACATCAGGGTGCCCCAGGCCGCCTCGCGGACCGTGGTTTCACGCGAATGGCGGTGGAAAACCCCCAGGTCGAGCACCAGCAGGACGGCGACCACGGCACCGAATCCGAGCCAGTGGGCCAAGGTGGCGTCGACCAATTGTCCGTTCAACGAAGCATCCTTTCGGGGACCTGGAATGCCCGCGGGGGCCTCAGTCGTGGGTCGAGCCGAGGCCGCGCCGGCGGGGATGAGCTGGCCAAGTCGATCGGGCTTCGGGCCGCACCGGTACCGCGTCAGGCGCGGCGACCCAACCAAACCGTCAGCGGGCCACGGCAAAACGGAACTGGCGGAAGCCTAACAAGGGCCGCCCGGGGTTACCAGCCCATGACCATATTCGACTCGATCACCCGGCGGGCCCGTTCCAGGTCGGTGCCGGTCTCGTGCATGTACAGGCGAATGGCGTGCAGCTTGTCGCCCGAGGCCTTGGCCAGGCAATCGCGGGCCACGCCGCAAACCTCGACGTTGCCCGAGAGCCCCAGGGCGCTTTTGGAAATCACCCAGGTATCGCGGGGGCGTTTGGTCAGCCGGAGCATGCGTTCGCTGGGATACGCATCTTGCACCACGCTGGTGGCGGCCGCCTCGGAATCGGCCCAGGTGATGATAATGTGATTCTCGGTTTCGACCTCGTAGAGCGGCATGGCAGGTCTCCCTAAGACGGGGTGTGGTGTGCCAATCGCCGGGCCTGGGGGGTCGTGCGACTTGAGGCGCCCCAGAGCAGCCCCAACCGGATCGAACCAGCGCCCCGCCACCCGTGTGACGGCATTGATCGAGCTGGTGGGCTCGGCTATGAACTCTGTGTGAAGCATGGTAAGGCCCCCGCCGCGAGGCGTCAACGAGCACGCCTCGCTCGGCCCGGGCAATCGGTCGAACCCGCCGGCAATCGGCCCGGGAAATCGCTAGAACCCTTGGGGGGAACGCCTCAAACCGGGCTATGCAGCTCGGTCCGGCCCTGGGCATCGACCGATAGCAGGCCGCCGTCGGGTACCTCGGTCCAGCGATCGGCGGTCGAGGGTTCCGATCCGATGGCCACGGCCCAATAGGGCTGCCCAGCGGGAGGTTGGGCCGCCGGCGCTCCGCCGCCTTGCCAAGCGGGAGGCCGCTGGAGCCGGGTCCACCAGAGCGTTCGCTTCCAACGGCTGGCCACCAGCGTCTGGCCGTCGGTGATCAGCAGGTTTAGCGCCGTGGGACGCTCTTCGCCGCTGACGGGCGTGGCGGCCACCAGGTCGTGTATCACCTGGCTCACCGTTTGCGCCAGCAACGCCGGGTCGCAGGCGGCACCGCTGGGGGCGTCGATCGCCGCACCGGCAGCCCGGAGCCGGGCCAGAATCCAGAGGAATACCAGCTCGCTATCGGTGCTACCCGCCCGGGCCGATTTCAAATCGGGGGCCAGGTCGGCTTCGATCGCCGGGACCACCTCGCTGAAGCGCGACACGGTACCGTTGTGGACCAGCATCCAGCGCCCCCAGGTGAAGGGGTGCGTGTTGGCCAGACTTACGGTGCCGACCGAGGCAAGCCGCACGTGGGCCAGGATGGTCTGGCTGGCCAATGCGGTCACGGCCGGGCCGAACTGGGGATCGTCGCCGGCGGAGAGCACCGAGCGCATGGTTTGGGGCTGCCCCCGTTCGTACCAGCCCAGGCCCCAGCCATCGGGATGCGCTCGCCCCTCGAAGTCGGAGCGGCTCTGGCAGACCAGAGAATTGGCCTCGCAGAGGAGCGGCGCTTCAACCCGAGTCGGATGGCTGGCACGCAGGGCGAAGAGACGGCACATGGCGGTCGCTCACTTCGGGGAGAACATTCGGTTTGCGCTCAGGCACTCGGCCAATTGGCCGTACACTTGCCGCAACCGCCGGGCGCTCGGTTGCAGGCCAACCGCCTGGAGGATGCGCCGGGCTAGGGGGCCCTCGTTCACGACTTGCCCCAGGCAGGGCCGAAACTCATCGTCCAACCAGGGTGCCAGCTGCGGCGAATCCAGCAAATGGCGCCACACCTGCCCGGCCGTCGCCGGTCGCCTTCCAGCATACCCGAAGAGCTCCAGGAACGCCGAATCGTCGAGCGGGGCCTGGTCGGCCTGGTCGATGGTGCGCTGGAGCAGTTCGGCCAGGGGGGCGCACTGCCAGGCCTGTTGCCGGGCCAACGTGGCGGTGCGCTCGGCGACCAGCATGCGCACCGTGGCGGCCACGAGCGCCACGATGGCCAGGTCGGCGGCCGGGCACTCCTGGACATCGAGCAGACGAATCTCGATCGTCTGTCGCTGGAACCGGGCGATGGCGCCCCGGGCATTGAGCCACTCGTCTTGCAGCACCTGATCCGGGTCCCAGGGGGTGATGTCCCGGTACATGGGTTCCAGGATGGTCCGCCGATAGTCGAGCGGGGTAAACACCGGTTCGGGAATCACGGTTCCGGTGATCGACGGAATTCGATCGCAATTGTGCCGATAAACCTCGAGCCGCTGGTCGAGCCGGCCGGTGGGGCGGCCCTCGCAAAGCGGCGAGCTGGCGGCCAGCGCCGGCAACAGGGGCAGTACCAGCCGGATCGCCGCGTGCAAGCGGGCAAACTCCTGGTCGTCGGCAAACGGCAGATTGAGATGCACGCTCTGCAGGTTGGCCCAGCCGTGCCCCCGACAATCGAAGATCCGGTCGAAGCTGGCGTAAAAGTCGCCGCCGTCGTGGGGCCAAAGCCGTGTTTGCTCGGCCGGATTCATCCAGGGGTGCATGCCGGTCGGCAGGAGCCGGGCGCCGTGCGCCGCCAGAAGGGCTTGGATTCGGCCAACGCTCTCGGCGAATTGGCCGGCCAGGCCCGAAAGCCGGGGGGCGGGCTGGGTGGTCTTGAGCTCGATGACGTGGGCCACGAGCTCGTTGGACCAGGTGACGGGGCCGGCCTCGACATCCGAGGTGACGGCGCCCTGCTGGTCGCGAAGCACCCGGTCGGCCCAGGGGCGCACGTCGAGCGTTTCGGCGTCGACGATCATGTATTCCAGCTCGACCCCGAAACAGTCGAACAGGTGGCGCGCGGCGCGGGGGCTCACGAGGCGACCCGTCCCGCCTTACGGCTCTCCAGGCGGGCCAGGAACACGTCGACAATGCGATCGTAAAGGTCCTGTTTGAGCAGTTGATCTTCGACGCCCGCGTCGAGATTGGGATTATCGTTGACCTCGATGACCCAGCAATGCTTGTCTTGCTGCTTCAGGTCGACACCGTACAGCCCGCGTCCGATCAGGTTGGCGGCGCGCAACGAGGCGCGCACCACGTTGCGCGGAGCCAGTTCGATGGGCACCGTCTCGGTGCGGCCGTAACGGCGGCGACCGGGCCCCTCGCTCTTGGTGATCTGCCAGTGTTTGGGCACCATGTGATACCGGCAGGCATAGAGCGGACGCTGGTCGAGAACCCCGATTCGCCAGTCGAACTCGGTGGGCACGAACTCCTGGGCCACGAGCAGATCGGACCGCTCCAGATACTCTTCAGCCATGCGGCAGAACTCGTCCGCGTTTTCCACCTTGACGACGCCGCGCGAGAAGCTGGCGTCGGGCTGCTTGAGCACACAGGGAAAACCCAGCTCATGGCCCACGCTACCCAGGTTCTCTCGATGCACGATCACGGTCCGCGGAATGGGTACCCGGTGGCGGCTGAGCAACTGGGCCAGGTAGACCTTGTTCGAGCATTTGACGATCGACTCGGGATCGTCGATCACGACGAGCCCCTCCATCTCGGCTCGCCGGGCGAAGCGGTAGGTGTGGTGGTTTACCTGGGTTGTCTCGCGAATCCAAAGGGCGTCGAATTCGGCCAGCCGGGCGTAGTCGTCTCGGCCGATCCGCTCGGTGCGCACCCCCTTGGATTCCGCCGCCCGTTCGAATCGCTGCAGCGCCTTTTCGTCCGAAGGGGGGCATTCCTCCTGTGGGTTGACCAGGATTCCCAGGTCGTATTTCGGCGCGGCCCGGCGGCGGAGGCTCACCCTCCGGCCGGCGAAGTATTCGGTGGCCACGTCGATGACAAAGGCCCGGTGATGCTCGGGTATCTCGCCCACCGGAATGGGTCCGATGCTGCGCAAGTGCCACTTGTGGTTGCGCGAGAAGTGGGCCCGCAAGAGCGGGGCCTGGAACAAGTTGAACAGCCGCAGGCTGAGGCTGTTGTAGCGCTTGGCTAGGTTCTTGCCGAAGTAGATCGAGAGCGTGAACTCGTCCGAGTGAATCGGCGCCAGGCTCTCTTGGATCAGCTTCTCGATGTCGTCCGACACAAAGCGCACGGCCGACTGCGACTTCATGTCTTGGATGGTCGTCACGCTCGGTAAGGGTTTGTGCCCCCGCGCCGTGGCCAGCAGCGTGACGTAGTAGCCGGTGCTCTGGTAGCGGTAGGACCGGCACAGGTTAAACACTTTGGCCGTACGCATCTCGCCGTATTCCGGGCGAGTGAGATAGCTGCGGGCGTCGACAACTTCCACGTCCGGCAGATTGAACGGCCATTCCTTGACGTTATTTACGACGATCAGGGTCGCCATGTCGGTCCGTCTTGCGGTCCTTGCGTGGGGTGATGATTAAGAGATTCGCATCGTAGGTAACAATTCCCAACAGGATGGCGCACAGCAACCGGTCGATGCTCACCAGGTACTTGTGGCGCTGGCTGAGGGGCGTGGGCGAGGTCGGGTCGGCCACCAACACCTGGCGCTCGTCGGGGTGGTAACCGCAGAGCACCACGAAATGGCCCTGCGGTTCCCCCCGCAAGTCGTCGGGGTCCAGTTCCGGTCCGTACTCGCGCTGCGTGCGGTACAGGTACGTGGCACTCAAACCGGTGAGGATCGGGTGCCCGCGGAGCAGGTACTTTCGGATCAACCCGGTGGTCAGGTCCGCCAGGCGAATCTGGCCCCCCCGCTCCAGAAACTCCAGGTAAGCCGCCGTGGCGGTGCGGAGCCGGGCCGAGTGTTTGTACTGAAGCTGTGCCCGCAGCCGTTCGGCCAGCGGGGGTGCCCCCGCTTCGAACCAGGTGGGGTCATAAATCTCCAGGTTGTAGGTGTAAATGCGGGCATCGAACCCTTGCCGTAGGGCGTGGCACCCCAAGAGCACGGCCAGGGTGCCGCCCCCCTCCAGGTGTGGAACCTCGGTCACCACGCGGTCGAGAGAAACGTCGTGCCCGTAAAAGCGATACAGCGCTTGCAGGCAGGTCGGCCCGCAGGTGGTCAGGTCGGGCTGCGGCAGGATGTCGACGTCGAGCCTGGTTTCCACGCTCGGCACCTCCCTGAGCGCCGCGTCGAGGCTGAGCTTCGCACCGCCCCTGGCACCTCCTTTGCCAGATCGGCCACTCGGGAGGAGAGGGGCTCCCCGCGAGTTCGGCTCCCAAGGAGCGCGAAAGTACGGCAAACTGGGGCGATTGTACTCCATTGCCGGCCAATCGGCCAGCACGACTTGCTCGGCCCCCGGGGGGGCCGCCGGGGTGGGAGAGCGCCGCCCGCCGCGGGCCAAGAAACGCCCCGGCCCAGCGAACTTACTACCGGACCGCGAAAAAAGGGAACGAATACGGGGACCGCCATGGATGCCAACTGGTATTACGCCCAACAGGGCGTGCAGTACGGACCGCTCTCGGAGGATGACCTGCGACGCCTGGCCGGCGAGCGTCGCTTGGCGCCTAGCGACCTGGTCTGGCGAGTTGGAATGAGCGCCTGGGTCCCCGCCGCCCAGGTCAGCGGGCTGTTTCCGCCGCCTGGTTCGCCCGGAGCCCCACCCCCGCCGCTGCCACCGGCGATGGATTCGAGCAAGCGCATCGCGGCCGGGGTGTGCGCGATCCTGCTCGGTTCGCTCGGCGTTCACAAATTCATCTTGGGCTACACCGTGCCCGGAATCATCATGTTGCTGGTCACGCTGGTCGGGGGGTGCTTTACGTTCGGACTGGCCTCGGGGGCGATGCACCTGGTGGCCCTGATCGAGGGCATCATCTACCTTTCGAAGTCGGACCAGGACTTCTACCAGACCTATGTGCTGGGTCAGCGGCCCTGGTTCTGAGTAAAGCGGCTGGGCCGCCGCGGGCCCGTTTCGAGCTTGACCAGCAGCTTCTCGGCTGGGGCCACGGGCTAGCCGCGCGCACCGGGCGCAAACCGCGCGGCGATGGCTGCCAACGCTCGCCGCATGGCCCCCCGCATCAGCACCTTGACGATCAGCGCGGCCGCGGGCCAGGCCCAAAGACCGGTCAACTGATAGGCGTAATCCCAAGTAACCTGTACGCCGGCTGGCCTGTCGGCGCCGGCCGGTACCTCGGCAAAGGTCCAACCTCCCAGGGCTTGTCGGGAAAGCCAGGAGAGCGGCGGCGCGAAGCCGCTCACCCGGTAAGCGTGGCGCGCCGGCGGCTGCAATTCCAGCACCTGTTCTTCGAGCACGGAGCCATCGGCCAAGCGCACCTCGCGCAGCGCCCCCACCTCGAGCGAGTGGCCCGGGCGGTAACTCAGCGACTTGATCGCCGGAATCGGCCCGTAGCCGCGAAAGAATTCGACGGCTCCCTCGGGCGAGGTGCAGTATTGAAAGACGTCGCCGCGACGGGCGCCGGGAAGAAAAACCGTGGCCGAAGTGGTGAGGTGCGGCAAACCCGGGGCTCCTGGCATCGATTCAATGGGCTGGTGAAAGTTCGCGAAGGCGGCTCCATCGTTCGCTGGGCGGCCGCGGATTGCCCAGGGTAAGCGATCGACCGGGGGCTGCAACCTTCGGCCGGGCAGAGCTGGAATCGAGGGGCGACCATCGGACGCCCCCGACCGATCGAACCCGACCCGGAGGGCGGCGGCCCCCGACCGGGAGCGAGCGAGCGGGCCTGGCCCGCCTGCCGCGTCGCTGGCCGCGAAGTACACTAGAAAGGTCGCACGGGTCCAGGCGCGGTTGGCCCAAGCTAGGCGGCAAGGAAATTCATGGCGCTCATGCGAATTTCGTCGATCCCGCAGATTTACCGGCACCTGACCCGGTGGCGCGAGATCATTTCGATTTTGAGCAAGTATGGATTGGCCAACTGGATGGCCACCCTCGCGCCCGATTTCGCCAAGGATCTGCTCCGGGATCCCGAGGGGGGAATCCTGGCGCACCATACCCAGGAAGCCCGGATTCGCCTGGCCCTGACGGAACTGGGCCCCACGTTCATCAAGCTGGGCCAGGTGCTGAGTACCCGGGCCGACCTGGTGGGGGTGCGGCTGGCCGAGGAACTGCAGCAGCTTCAAAGCCAAACCCCGGCCGACCCCGGCGCCGACGTCCGCGCGCTGATCGAAGCGGAACTAGGCCGGCCCGTGGACGAGCTGTTTGACGAATTCGACCAGCGGGCCCTGGCTTCGGCCTCGATCGGCCAGGTGCACTGTGCCCGGCTCAAGTCGGGTCAGCAGGTGGTGATTAAGGTGCGCCACCCGGGAGTGGAGCAGAAGATTCGGGTCGATCTCGACATTTTGAGCGGGCTGGCCCAACTGGCCGAGGGCTTTCCAGAGCTGAAGAACTATCGCCCCCGGGCGACCGTGGCCGAATTCCAACGAATCATTCTCCGCGAGCTGGATTTTTCGCGCGAGCTGCGACACATGCAGCAGTTTCGCCGCAACTTCGCCGGCCGCGAGACGATTCGCATTCCTCGCCCTTATCCCCAGTTTTCGACCAGCCGGGTGCTGGTCATGGAACGGCTGCTGGGCGTGAAGTTGACCGAGCGCGAGGCGCTGTTGGCCATGGGGGTCGACCTGGTGGAAACGGCCCGCCGCGGCGCCGACTTATACATGGAGATGATTTTCCTGCACGGCTTCTACCACGCCGATCCGCATCCCGGCAATTTGATGGTGCTGGAAAACAACGTGATCGGGTTGTTGGATTTCGGCATGGTGGGCCGGATCGACGAACAGCTCTTGGAGGATGTCGAGGAACTGCTGCTGGCCATTGGCAGCCGCGACGCCAGCCATATGACCTCGATCATTACCCGGGTGGGCCAGGTACCGGCGCAATTCGACCGGGTGGGCCTCAGCCTGGACGTGGCCGATTTCGTGGCCCATTACACCTCGCAGCAGCTCGACGAGTTCGATCTATCCGGCGCGCTGAACGAAATGACCGAAATGATCCGGCGCTACCAGATCATGCTGCCGGCGCGAATCGCGATGCTGATCAAGGTGTTGGTCATGCTCGAAGGCACCTCGCGACTGATGGCCCCCAAATTCAACCTTACCGAGGTGATGACACCCTATCAGCGGCGGCTGGCCTGGCGGCGGATGTCGCCCAAGCGCCAGTTGCGGAAGTTTCGCCGCGTGCTGGCCGAGTTTGAACACCTGCTCACGGTGTTACCCTTGGGCATGCGGGAAATACTGGAACAGGTTCAGTCGGGCAAATTCGACGTGCACCTCGACCACCGGGGACTGGAACCGAGCGTCAACCGGTTGGTGTTCGGCATGCTGGCCAGCGCCCTGTTTCTGGGGTCTTCGCTGTTGCTCAGCCGCAACGTGCCGCCGGTGATCAGCCTGCCCTACATGCCCAATTTGTCGATCCTGGGGCTGGCCGGATCGCTGGTGAGCTTTGCCCTGGGGATGCGGCTCTTCCGCGCCATCAACAAGTCGGGGCATCTCGATCGCCGCGGATAGGCCAACTGCCCACCCAAGGCGCCGCGGGTCGGAAATGGCGGTCCCCCCAACCGGCCTGCGAACTGGCAGCGCCTGGCCCGCGAACTGGCAGCGCCTGGGCCGCGAACTGGTGGTGCCCGGCACACGATCCGCGGCGCGGTCTCGGTCAGGCGGCCGAGGGCAGGGGGGTGGCCGGAGCCGGCCGTCGCGCCGGCAGGCCGCCGTGCTGGACCAACACCCGCTCGATCTCGCGGTTCAGCGCCTCGAGCTCGGCCAGGACCTGGTCTTGCAGAGCCTCGATCTCGTCGAGGCGGGTGGCCGGGGGAATCGTTCGGGGCAGGTCGGCAGTCATCGTCTCGGGAGGGCGCTAATAGGGTGGCAATTGCGGCTCGGACCGCCAGGGGCTGGCGGCCCACCGCCGGGCCGCTCGAGCCGGTTGGTTGGAACCGACCAAGAGCCCAACCGAGGCAGCCCTGAGCCCTCTGGCTTTTCGTCCAGGTTCGCCCGGGGGCATTGGCCGGAAGCGGGCCGGCCCTCATAGCTTCGCCAAACTGGCCCGTTTAAACCGCCCGGAGGCGAAACGGAGAAGCCGGGCGATTCGCCGGGCGGGGCGTTTGGGCCGAGGAGGGGGGCGCAAAGACCCCCGTTGGTGTCCGGGCGGCCGGGAAGTACGATGAGTCCAATGCCCGGTACCGATGCCCCGCTCGGGGGCCGGCTATCGAGAGAGTCGCGACGGCGCGACGCCGACCTTGCTTTTGGCGACAACCAGGGAGTGCCCGGCGATGATCGAACGAGTTACCGCGGCCCAGAGCAACGGTCCGCTCGAAAGCCTCGACCAGTGGGAAGAGGATCTGAAGCGTCGCTACCCCGAGGGGGGCGGGCCGGAAGGCTTCCAGGCCACTGACTCGGACAAGAAGCCGGAACAATTCCGCGACTATCGGGCCGAGGCTCGGGCAAGCGTCAAAGAGTTTTATCGCCTGAATCACACGCACCAAACGGTCGATTTTGTTCGCGGCAAACATGCCCAGTTCGTCTCTCGCGGCAAGCGGCAGATGGGCATCTGGGAGGCGATGGAGTATCTGAACCAACTGGTCGATGACAGCGACCCTGATACCGATGTGCCCCAGATCGAACACCTTTTGCAGACCGCCGAGCAGATTCGCCGCGACGGATTGCCCCGCTGGTTTATCCTGACCGGGTTGATTCACGACCTGGGCAAAATCCTTTGTCTCTGGGGCGAGCCCCAATGGGCCGTGGTGGGCGACACGTTTCCCGTGGGTTGCGCTTGGTCGGAGTCGATCGTGTTCCCCGAGTTCTTTGCGGAGAACCCCGATCGCCAGGTGCCCGAGTACCAAACCCGGTTGGGCATTTACCGCGAGGGGGGCGGCCTGGACCAGGTGCTCATGTCGTGGGGACACGACGAGTACCTGTATCACGTGGTGAAGGACTATTTGCCCGAGCCGGCGCTGTACATGATTCGCTATCACTCGTTCTATCCGGGCCACAAGGAAGGGGCCTACGACTACCTGATGAACGACCGCGACCGGGCCCTGTTCGACTGGGTGCGCAAGTTCAATCCCTACGATCTGTACACCAAGAGCCATTCGCGGCCCGACGTGGCGGCCCTGCGGCCGTTTTACGAAGCGCTGATCGCCGAGTACTTTCCGCCGGTACTGAGCTGGTAGCCGGTGTGCGCGGCATGCGCAAGGCAGGGGGGCCGAATCAGCTCGCGGCCAGGGGCCCCGCCAACAGGCGCACCAGGTCGAGCGAGCTGATGACGCCGACGGGCCGATCTCCCTCGACCACCACGATGCGGTGTACGTGGTGCCGGATCATTTCCCCGGCGACTTCCGCCAGCGGGGTATCGGGCAGGCAGGTAATCACCTGGGTTCGCATCGCGTCGCGGACGCGCAACTCGGCCAGCCGGTGGCGAAAGCCCTGGTAGTCGTTGCCAGAGGGGTGCTGAAATCCGTCGGCCTGCTCGGCCAGCCACTCGCGCTGGTCGGTGACCTCGCCGTCCAGAGTCTCGAGCAGGTCTTCCACGCGGCCCAGATCGCTGCGGCTGAGGATGCCCACCAGGCGGTTTCCCTCGACCACGACCAGGCCGCCGATGTGAGCCTCGAAGAGCTGATGCCGCGCTTCCGTCAAGCGGGCCTCGGGCGTGGTGGTGATGAGCGACGTCTGCATCAACTGTCGAGCAAGCAACTGCGGTACGGCGATCATGCGCGGAATTCCTTGCAGGGACGGCGACTAGGCAACCTGCTAGCGTTGCTCGCCTAGCGTACTCGGGTTGACCGCGGGCGTAAATTAGGGGTGCCGCCGCCGGACCGCGAAGGGGTGACCCGGTTGGCTCCGACCAGGCGCCGGGGGCGAGCGAAAGATTGCAGCGGTGAACGAGCCAGGGTTTCTCGGCTCGACGACAGCACCGCTAGCTGGAAAGCCGACGGGAAATCGCGCGATTGCGCGAACAAGAATTCGTGAAACTTCGTCTAAACTTGCGGCATCGAAACGCCGCACATGTGACAGTTTGAGACACACGGAAACGGTGTTGTGGACGGAACGCAAACCAGCGACGCGGTTCTCGGAAGCAAGCTAAGCCGCTTGCTGCGCGGCGTTTCGGTACCGCGGTCGAAATGGGTCGACCCGATCGTCGCCGCTTGGCACGCGATTCGCTTTCAGGGAAGGCCACACGCCGGCAAACTGCCAGCGGGGCAGTCTGAAGCTCGAGAGCTTGGGCCGCCCGTGGCGCCGCAGCGAAGAACTGCCCGAGGCGTTGGCAGCGGTGACAGCACCCTGGCGGCGTCCGACCCTAGGGGGAGCGTCGAGCCGAGGCCTGGTACCGCTGTCGTGTTGGCAAGACCGATCGAGGCATTGAACCGCCCCGTGTACCCGCTGGGGGCGGACGAAAGACCCAGAGCGTAGCTTTTCAAGTAGTGTGAGACACGAATCCAGGAGGGACGAGTCGTGTTGGTACTCAGCCGAAAGACGGACGAACGCATCGTGATTGGCGACCAGATTGTGATCACGGTGAAACAGATTTCGGGCAACCGGGTGTCGATTGGGATCGAAGCGCCTGCCGAGGTGCGCATCCTCCGCGGCGAACTCGAGTCCGCGGTTCGACAGTTCGCTGCTCCACAGCCCCAGCGGGACGGTTACGGGGAACCTCTGCTCGAGCATCAGGCGCTAGCCGCCGAAGAGCTGGGTAGCGGGGTGCTCTGCTACCAGCTCTAGGCCGACAGCCCAGGCATCGCCCGTCCTCCCTACTCGTCTCGTCGAAAAACCCCTCGGGGGCGCCGGTGCCGGCCCCAAGCGCCGGGGCTCTAGATGAGCCTTGGCCCAGGCCCTCTGGCGGCCTGGGGAGTGCCGCGGCGTACGGTTAGGCTTCGGCCACGGCCGGTTCAGGCGTGGCCGTTGGCGCGGGGGTCGACTCGACGTCGGGCAGGTAAACCGACTCGATAACGCGCATGGTTCGCCAGCGCCCGCTCAAAAATCGTGCGCAGTAGATTAGCCCCAAGAGCGCCACCCAAACGGTAAGCACGGACCAGGCGGCGTACAAACCGCCGCCAAGCGGCCCCAGCGTGACGGCGATCGCGGCGATCATCACGATGGCCATTCCCAACGAAATGAAGAGCACGAACCGGGTGTCGCCCGCGCCCTTGATGGCGCTGACGAAGATCACGTTCATCGTGTCGAACACCAGGTAAGCGCTGACGAATCGCAGCAGCACGACGGTCAAATCGCGCAGGGCCGCGTTCGAGGCGGCTTCGCCCTCTCTCTGGTGGGCCAACAGCAGCAGGTCGGGCACCGTCAGGTACAGCGCACCCCAAATGGCCGTGTAGGCCAGCGAAAGCTGCAGCGTGGTCCAGGTGGCGCGTTCGGCCAGGTCGGGCTGGTCCTCTCCCAGGCGCTGGCCGACCAGTGTGGTGGCGGCGATGCCGAAGCCGAAAATGGGAATGAATGCCAACATGTTGACGTTGACGGTCAGATTCGTGGCCGTCAGGGCCAATTCGCCCAGCCGCCCCACGGCCAACAGGAAGACGGCGAACGTGCCGGCTTCGAGCAAAAACTGCAGACCGTTGGGTAGCCCGTACCGGATCAGTCGGCCGAACAAGGCGGTGTCGAAGCGGCAGCCCGACCAGGTGCCGTATTCGGCGCGGTACTCGGCGCGGAGGAACAGGGCCAGGTAGAGCACCACTTTGGTCCATTGCGAGATGACGGTGGCCCAGCCGGCCCCTTCGATGCCCCAGCGCGGAAATCCCGCTATGCCAAAGATCCAGAAGTAGTCGAGCACGATGTTCTGGAGGGCGCCATAGCTGTCGACCGCCATGACCACGCGCGAGTTTCCCCGGCCCGTGAAGAACGTCGACAGGGCGGCCGTTACCACGACCCAGCCGTCGCCCCAGCACAACACCTGGTAGTACACGGTTTCCAGCTCGGCAACCTGCGGCGGATGCCCGATGAAGCGAAAGAACGCCGGGGCCAAGGGAATGGTGGCAACGATGAGCGGTGTGGCCAGGGCCCCCAGCCAAACGGCTTGCCAGACCACCCGGCCGATTCGCTCGGGCCGGCCCGCGCCATAGTACTGGGCGACAAACGTGTTGGCATACATGGCGATGCCCATGAACACGCAAATCACCACAAAGCTCATCATCGACGCCGGCACCGCGGCGGCCATGGCATCGGGCGAATACCAAAGCAGAAACATCCGGTCGGTGAACTGCATCAGCGTCCAACTCGAGGTCGAGACCACCAGCGGCAAGGCCAGGGCCAACACCTCGCGAGCTCCGCTCGGGCGCTTCCACCAGTCAGACAGGGCGGGGATCAAGCCAGACCATCCTTTCCGAGACTTGAGAGGCCCCCACCCCTTGGGTTGGCATTGCGCGGTCGCGTGCGGGGCCAACTGGAACGCTGCATGACTGCGTGGGGGGCGGTGCGAACGCGGATTTGCGAGGACGGTCCCCCCCCTCCGACCACCCCCCGCACACGCTGTGGGTAGGCTCGCGGCAGCTACCTGGACGCCCCGGCCCGGGGAAAGGTTCGCCCGAGGGCCACTAGGATCGCCAGGTTAATTCGACTTGCTGACCGTGGTGGGGGTGGTTTTCGTCGAGCGAGTGCAATTGCAGCCGGGCCCCGCCGGCGCCTAAATCACAGACCACAAAGCCGCTCGGGTCGCGGCGCACGAAGGGATAGGCCGTTGGCGGCAGGTTGACCAGGTGAATCCCGTCTTTCTCGTCGGTCCGCCAGTGGTGGGTATGGCCGTAGATATAAGCCTTTACCTGACGGCGGGGGGCCAGCACCTCCCAAAGCTGGTCGGTGTCGGCCAGCCCCGTGCCAACCTTTCCGCCGGGCACCAGATGGTGGTGGGCCAAAATCAGGGCAGGCTTGTCGGGCCGGGCATCGAGCTCGGCACTCAACCAGCTTAGTTGCTTGGGCCCCAAGGCCC
The DNA here is from genome assembly GCA_964399535.1 of uncultured Pirellulales bacterium. Lineage (GTDB taxonomy): Bacteria > Planctomycetota > Planctomycetia > Pirellulales > CAYNRE01 > CAYNRE01. Next base: position 126,462 of record CAYNRE010000037.1, read on the forward strand.
CCGAGATCATGCCGGGCCGATCGTGCGAATCGAGCAAAAACCAGTTGGCCCGGGCACACTCCACGATGCTTACCTGGTGATCGGCCACCGGCGTGGGCGGGCTCTCGGTGCCGGCCAGTGCCTGCCAGAACTGCGGTCTGCGGTCGTGGTTACCCAGCGTCAGGTGCAGCGGCAGGCCGGCTTCGCGCAGCGGTCGAATCACTTCCAGAAACGTGGCATAGTCTCCTGGCTCGCCTACCAAGTAAGCGCAATCGCCGTCGACCAGTACTCCGGCCGGTCGCGTCGAATCGGCCAGCACTCGGCGGATGCACTCCGACAGATGTTCGGCCATGTTCACACCCGAGTGCACTTCGTCGCGGTTAGCCGCGATATGGGTATCGGAGAAAAACACCCAGCGGTCGTCGGAGACCGCCGGCGCGGCGATCCCGCCTCGCCCGGGTAAGATCCAACCGGCGGCCGCGGCCAGCGACCCGGCGACAAACTGGCGACGCGAAAGGGGCGGAAGGTGAATCGGCATCAGGGGGCTCTCCAGGTCGGTCGGTGCCGCGTAACGGCTGGTTCCTGCGAGTGACGTAAATGGGTGCCGGCTGCTGTTGGGTAGCGGTACGGCCAGCTGGTGGTGCCAATGGATAGCGGGCCGGCTATTAGAATACCCTGACCGCCTCGGCGGATAAAACCTGCCGCGCCAGCGGCTCGGGCCACAGGGGCGGAGAACGAGTTTTCCCTTTGGGTGTTTGGCCGGGGGGGCTGGCGGGGGCTTTGCTGAACGCGAAGCGCGGCTGGGCTGCTCTTGGGGGGCGGCCGCCGATTAGAATCCTGGTCAGGTCGCTCCCGAGCGTGCCCAGCCAACCAGATCGAGTGCCTGATGAGAATCGTGCTTTGCTATCCGGTCGAGCCGCGGCATGTCGCCCAGATCGCATCCTGCGCTCCAGGGGCTGAAGTGGTCGACGCCGGGCAGTCGGGGGTGGCCCGCGAGTTGCTCTCGGCCGATTTGTTCTGCGGCCATGCCAAGGTGCCGGTTCCCTGGGACGAGGTGGCGGCCCAAGGTCGGCTGCGGTGGATTCAATCCTCGGCGGCGGGGCTCGATCATTGCCTGGTTCCCGCGGTGGTCGATTCTCCGATTCGCGTGACCAGTGCCTCGGGCGTTCTGGCCGACCAGGTGGCCGAACAAACGCTGGCGCTGCTGCTGGGGCTGTTGAGGTCGTTGCCGGTGTTTTTTCGAGCCCAAGCGGCTCGCGATTTCACGCGCCGGCCAACCCGCGACCTGCATCGCGCCACGGTGGGCATTGTGGGGCTGGGGGGCAACGGGCGCCGGCTGGTGGAAGTGCTGGCGCCGTTTCGCGTGCGGATTTTGGCGACCGATTACTACCCCGTGGCCAAGCCCGCCGCGGTCGAGCGGCTACTACCGCCGGAGCGGCTGGCCGAGATCTTGCCGGAACTCGACATCTTGATCTTGGCGGCGCCGTTGACCGAAGCGACCCGCGGCATGATCGATCGGCAGGCCCTAGGCCTGCTTCGCCGCGGAGCGATTCTGATTAACGTGGCGCGGGGGCCGCTCGTGGTCGAGCCCGACCTGCTGGCGGCGCTGGAAAGCGGTCAGCTGGGCGGAGCGGGGCTCGACGTAACCGCGGAGGAACCGCTCCCCGCCGACAGCCCGCTTTGGGACCAGCCCGCGGTAATCATCACCCCGCACGTGGGAGGCCAAAGCGCCCGGCGGATCGATGACATGACCGACTTTTTTTGCGCGAACCTGCGCCGCTACCTGGACGGTCGGCCACTGGTGAACGAAGTCGATAAGCGGCTCGGGTTTCCGCCCCCAGCGACTGGCTGACTGCGGGGGCAGCGGCGCGGGGGCAGCGGTGCGGAGGCAGGGTGGCCGGCAGCCTGGCAGACTGCGTCGCCTGGGCCGCACCCCGTGTGGCGGTCGGCCCCCAGGGTGACAAGAACCGCTCTGGACGGGAACCGCAGGCCAGCTTTTAATTTGGACCGGCGGCGGGGGTGTCGCCCGAATGGCCCAGCATTATCCAGTGAGGGCCTGCCGCGGCAGGCCTGGTCGCCATGCTTTCCACCACGCACCAGCCTAGCCAGGCCACGCTGACCTACGGAGGCGAACCGAAGCAGCGGTCGCGGCCCGAGGAATTAGTGCGCCGCTACCAGAGCCTGCTGGCCGACCAGCGCCATAGTTGGACCGATCACCACCGCCTGTTGCGGCCGCTGGGCTCGGGCGGCCAGGGGGTGGTTTACCTTAGCGAGCGCCGCGGCACCGACGGCTTTACCCTGCCGGTGGCGCTGAAGGTGTTTTCGCCCGAGCGGTTTCCCGATGCCCGGAGCTACGATTTGGCCATGTCGCGCATGGCCCAGGTGGCGGCCCGGGTAGCCCAAATTCAGCAAGACACGCTGCTCGACGTGCACAATTTCATCGACCGCCAGCGGATTCGCGTGATGGAGATGGAATGGGTCGACGGCTATGACCTGAGCCGGTTGCTGACCACCGAGATGTATGAGCGGGCCCGGGGCCGGGTCAGCCAGCGCCGCTGGGAATACATCAACCGGGTGATCGTGACGGCGGGCCCCAGCCAGCCGCGGCTGAAGCCGGGCATCGCCGTGTCGGTGCTGCGCGAGTGTCTGGCCGCGCTCTCGGCGCTGCATCGCGAGGGAATCGTGCATGGCGACGTGAAGCCGTCGAACGTCATGCTGAAGCGCACGGGCAACGCCAAGCTGGTCGACATCGGAGCCTCGTTCGAGATCGATCGCCCCCCCGCGCGGCGCACCTGCACCCCGGCCTACGCGGCCCCCGAGGTGCTCGACGGCTCGGAATGTACGCCGCTTTCCGACCTGTGCAGCCTGGGCTACGTGGTGGTCGAGATGCTGGCCGGGCGGCCCCCCTTTCTGGGCCTAACCGCATATCGCGATCTGCTCGAGGCCAAGCGGATGCTGGTCCACCGCTTGCCCCAGATGTTGCCCGAGGAAGTGGTGTGCAACGAACTGCTGATGAACCTGTTGCGGGGGTTGGTGGCCGCCGACCCGGTGCGGCGCTTTCCCAGCGCCGAGGCCGCCGACCTGGTTCACGAGGGGGCCGCCAGTTTCCAGCGACAACTGGTTAAGGGGGACCTGGCCAGCGAATACGAGAACGAGATTCGCGTCTGGCTCGAGGAGCTGGAATGAGCACCGGCGATGGTCCGTCGCCTCCCGCGGCCGGCCGCCCGCGCTTCCTGGTGACCAACGACGACGGGATCGAGGCCCCGGGGCTGGCCGCCCTGGTCGAGGCCCTCAGTTCGCTCGGCTCGTGCCTGGTGGTTGCCCCCCGCGATCACCTCTCGGGCTGCAGCCATCAGGCCACCACGGGCCGGCCGCTGGAACTGGCGACCCTGGCCGCCGACCGGCACCACCTGGACGGTACTCCGGTGGATTGCACCCGGCTGGGGCTGACCCAGGTCGATCCGCACGCGGACTGGGTCATCTCGGGCATCAACGCCGGGGGTAACCTGGGGGCCGACGTCTATCTGTCGGGCACCGTGGCCGCGGTGCGCGAGGCGGCGTTGTTGGGCCGGCCGGGAATCGCCATTTCGCAATACATCAGCCGGCGGGGACCGCTCGATTGGAATCGGGCCAGCCGCTGGACTGCCCAAGTCGTGCGGCAGCTACTCGAACGGCCTTGGAGGGCTGGCCAGTTTTGGAACGTGAACCTGCCGCACGGAGAGCACGACGAGCTACCCCCGCTGGTCGATTGCCCACTGGACCCGCACCCGTTGCCCTTGGTGTATGAACTGAGCGACGGCCGCTATCACTACCGAGCCCGGTATCAAGACCGGCTGCGGGCCGAAGGGGCCGACGTCGACGTTTGTTTTTCCGGTCGCGTGGCGATTACCGAGCTGCGGCTTTCGATCGCCGGCACGCTCGGCTAACGGTACCGGTCCGCCGCGCGAAGGGCGTACGGCTCCCCTGCACTCGGCAGCGGCGCACCGGTCGAACCGCCCGCGCCGCCGCTGTTTCGTTTGGCGGTTGCGGTGCTTGCCACCCCGAAGGAGGGCATCGGGGTCGCTTGGGTTGGCGCGACGCGGTATACTGCGGTGCTGCCTCACGCGTCGTAAGGAGACACGATCGATGAGCCGGACCGAGTATTCCGCCGCCCACCTCGACGAACCGAGTTTGAATGGGCTCTCGCCCCTGACCATGTACGAGAAGTGTCAGGCGCTCTCGCGCAACCTGTGGTGGAGCTGGCAGTCCGACGTAACCGACCTGTTTCGCGACCTCGATCCCATTCGCTGGCGCCAACTCGACCACAACCCCGTGGCCCTGCTGGCGGAGTTTACGCCAGAACGGCTGGAAATGCGGGCCGGCGAGTTGGTGTTGTACAGCCGGATCAATCACGCCTTTCGGCGGTTGAAAGAGTACCTGGCCAACGACCAAACCTGGGGCAGTACCCACGCCGGGGTGCTGGGCTCGAAGCCCGTGGCCTATTTCTCGGCCGAGTTCGGCGTTCACGAATCGGTGCCAATCTACTCGGGCGGCCTGGGGGTGCTTTCCGGCGACCATATCAAGAGCGTCAGCGGGCTGGGGGTGCCGCTGGTGGCGATCGGTTTGTTTTACACCCAGGGCTACTTCAAACAGCACCTCGACGAACAGGGCTACCAGCAGGAGGAGTATTTCGACACCAAGGTGGAGAACGTGCCGATCGAGCCCGCCGTGGGCCCCAGCGGCCAACCCATCGTGGTCAAAATCGAAACCCGTAGCGGTCCGCTCTTGGCCAAAGTCTGGCTGATGCACGTGGGCCGGGTACGGCTCTATCTGCTCGACTGCGATACCGACGGAAACAAGCCCGAAGATCGCAAGCTGACCAGCCGGTTGTACGGCGGCGACCAGCGGACGCGAATTCGTCAGGAATTGGTTCTGGGCGTGGGGGGAATGCGGGCCCTGAGGGCCTTGCACATCAGCCCGGGCGTGTACCACTTAAACGAAGGGCATAGCGCGTTTGCCGTGCTCGAAGCCATTCGCGAACGCATGCAGGACAACGGCATGTCGTTCGACGACGCGCTCCGCGAGGTGGCCCGGCACACCGTGTTCACCACCCATACCCCGGTGCCCGCCGGCCACGACCGGTTCGATGCCGGACAGATCGAAGAGCACTTGGGCCCGCTGGGCGACGAACTGGGGATCTCGCACGAACAACTCATGGGATTGGGGCGAGTCGAACCGCAGAATCCGCATGAACCGTTTTGCATGACCGTGCTGGGGCTGAAGCTGTCGCGGCGGGCCAACGCCGTAAGTTCCTTGCATGGCCACGTCAGCCGGCGGATGTGGGCTCACCTCTGGCCTTGGTGCGTCGAGGAGGAGCTGCCCATCGGCCACATCACCAACGGCGTGCATGTGCCCACCTGGCTGGCCTGGCAGATGCGGGCCTTGTATGACCGCAACTTCGAACCCAATTGGTTCCGCCGGATGGGCGAACCGGGGGCCTGGCAACAGATTTACAACGTGGACCCGGGCGAACTCTGGGAAACCCACTACGCGCTCAAAAACCTGCTCTTGGCGTTCGTGCGGCGCCGGCTGAGCCGGCAGTGTCGCCGCCGGGGCGAGCCCGACGATGTGGTCGAAGCCACCCGGACCATGCTCGACCCCAACGTGCTCACGATCGGGTTCGCCCGCCGGTTTGCCACCTACAAACGGGCCGACCTGATTCTTTCCGACCCCGACCGGTTGAGCGAGCTGGTCAACGACCCGCAGCGGCCGGTGCAGATTATTTTCGCCGGCAAGGCCCACCCGGCCGACGAGCCGGGCAAGCAGCTCATCAAGCGGGTGGCCAACCTGCGGCGCGACCCGCGATTCGCCGGCAAGGTGGCTTTCGTCGAGGACTACGACATCAACGTCTGCCGTCACCTGGTGCAGGGGGTCGACGTGTGGCTCAATAACCCGCGCCGCCCGCTCGAAGCTTCGGGCACCAGCGGGCAGAAGGCGGTGCTCAACGGCGGGCTCAACCTATCGGTGCTCGACGGCTGGTGGGCCGAGGCCTACGACGGGTCGAACGGCTTCGCCATTGGCAAGGGCACCAGCCATGTTTCCGACGAGATCAGCGACCGCCGCGACGGCCAGGAGCTGTATCGCTCTCTGGAAGAGGAAGTGATCCCGCTGTTCTACGATCGCGACGTTGACGGGCTGCCGCGGCAATGGATTCGCCGCATGATGCGGTCGATCAGTTCGCTAGCCTGGCGATTTAGCGCCCACCGGATGGTGATGGACTACGTGAATAGCGCCTACCTGGGCGCGGCCGGCGGCGTGAGCTGCGAAATGAGCCGGATGCGGTAGGCGGGGGCCAGCGAGTCGGTTCGGCCGAACGCAGAAGCCCGCTCGGGTTGCGTGGGTACGCCGCGGCCGACGCAGGCAACTCTTGCCATTAGACTCCGGTGAATCATCCGGGGGCGAATTCTGCGTTTACCCTCCGGGGTCTCCCCCCGACGTTCGCCCCTCAAGGGGCCAATCCCGTAATGCCGGGTGGCGCGACGTAAAGCAGCGCCCTGTGGTGTTCCGAAGCCTGCTGGCAGGGAAAACTCGCGCTGCGAGCAAGCGGCGAGCCGGTGGATTCGAGCTGTCTGGCATCCCTGTGCCGATTCGCCTTTGCGTTCTTTTTTTTCCTTTCTTTGCCAGCTTGTGTGGCAGAAGAGGGAACTTTGGTTCTTGCGGTCGGTGTTTTTCCAAGAAGGGGTTCGTGGTACCGCGAAGCGAGATCGTCATGCCTCCTGAACCGGTTGGTACCGATGCACGATCGAGTACCCTGCCGTCCAGGCAACCGCCTGTTGACACGAATTCACCTGAGGAGGAACCCGCAGCAGATAGCGATGACCGGTCGAGGGACAATGCACCTCGACCAAGCAATAGTCTTCGCCTCCATCAAGCCGAATTCGCAACAGGCGTCTGGGACCGCCCGCGTCGCTGTCCTGATCAATCACTTCCAGTGGTGCATGATCGACAAACCACTCGTAGCCCACTCGCTCGAGCAGGACGCGGCGCACCAGCGGGTTCGGCTCTTCCAGGATTTCGTCGATGGTGATGGATTGCGGGCTGAACGCTACGCGGTCGGAAACGGTCACTCCGTTCCAAAGCACTCGAACCGAGCGTAACGACCAGGGTAGCTGCTGAATGCCGGAGCCGGCGACGTCGATCGAAGACCGCAGATGAAATCCCTCGGGGAGCGACTCAAGGCGTCGACACCCCCGAACGTCGAGCTGCTCCAAACGTCCCATTGCGCCGGGCAGTTGGGTAATGCGGGCACAGTCCCGAAGACAGAGCGAGACGAGGCTGGCGCCGAAGTCGTTCGGAAGATTCTCCAAGCGATAGCATCCCGAAAGATTGAGCTCGCGCACCCTCAGACCTGATGGAAGCTGTCTCAGGGATGAGCACCCAGCTAGATTAAGTCGTTGGACGTTCAGCCTAGCCACTTTAACCAATTGGCGACATTCCCGCGCATCGATGCGTTCGCGCACCCTTAGGTTGTCCGGTAGTTCGGCAATCGCCGACCGCGACAGGTCCAGACGATGACAAGAGAGCTCTCGCGGTAACCGCCGCAGGCCGGCACAATCGACCAACCGCAGGGTTTCTACTTCCAGCTCACTGGGTAGACGGAACGTGGTCTCACCGGAAAGATCCAGTGTGCCGCGAACCCGCATGCGCTTTTCCGCGCCACCGCCCAACAGGTATGCGCGGGCAAGTGCCGCATCCCACGTTCGCCTGGGCAACCACGACCAAACCATTGATCGCCCCCCGCCAGTGTCGAATCGCGCTCGCAATCAATCGATCACCAGACGATCAACCCCGGCGTGCGGATCATACTCCCGTTGAAACCACACGCGATACTGTCCGTGCTCGAGCCAAACCGTGGCGTGCTCGTCGTGCACGAGCTGAGCGAACTCGGCCACCACGTCCAGGAACAAGTTGCCACGGAACGAGAGTAGCTGGGCAGAGCCGGGATCGAGAATCCGGTGCTGATGGCCGGTCGACTCTCCCTCGGCGACGACCAGGTCGGCCCGTCTGGCGGCCTGCGACGGTAGCCCTTCGATCGGTTCGAGGAAGACATCGCCTTGACGGATTAACATGGTCCACTCCCACGCCAGGGCCGAAGCGCTTAACCCGGCGACGCGAACAGGAACGCTCCTTCGTAATCTAGCCGGTCGCATTCTCGGCGGCTACAACGCGTTGCAGACGGGCGCTGGCATCCAGCCGGATTCAGCACTTCAGATTCAAGGTGTGGCCCCGGAATTCCAAATCACCGTTGCCGGCGACTGGCGCCAGGATCGGCGCGACGGTCGCGGATCGACGCTCTGATCCATACCAGCAAGGCCCTTACGGCGCCGCCGGGGTCGTGGCGGCCGGCTTTTCCGCGCCCTTTTCCTCCGGCTTCTCCGCCCCTTTCTCGGCCGGCTCTTCCGGGCGCAGTCGCTCGGGCGTGGCCGGTACCTGTTCCACCAGCTCGTTGATCTCGCCCGGCCGCTTCTTCAGGGTGAAGGCGTCGTACAGCTCGCCCACCGCGGTGCGAGCCTCGTAGCGCAACGTGGGCCCGTCGAAGTGAATGATTTGGTAAAGCTGCGTGTCTTCGGCCGCCCGGCTCATGAAGTCGCGGCGGTCCAGGTCGTACATCTTGGGGCCGCTGACCGAAACCACGTAGACCGTGCCAGCCGTTTCATCGCGAACGTTCTGGCCCGAACCCAGGTTCTTGGGCACGTCGAGCGCCGTTCGGGCGTAGCTGTGGTCGTGGCCCGTCAGCACCAGGTCGACCCGATACTTGTCGAACACGGGTTTCCACAAATTGCGCAGCACCGGGTTGTCGCGCCCCCGGGCCGTGGAATACACCGGGTGATGAAAGGTGATCACCGTCCAGGCACACGGGTTCTCGGCCAATAGCCCTTCGAGCCAGGCCACCTGTTCCCGGATCAGGTCGTTGGAGTTGAGCGAAATGATGCGCACTCCCTGGTAATCGAGCCAATAGGCGGTTTCCTCGAGGCCCGGCGGACCGTTTTCGGGCAGAGCGAACTGGGGGCGCCACTGCCTGGCCAGTTGCCGGGCTTCGGTGCCGTCGGCCAGGGTGGTGCGGGGGTATTCGTGATTACCGGGCGTGGGCACGCTGGGAATCATGGCGTTGAGCCAGCCCCCGGCGTGGTGCCACTGGCCCCACTCCACGTCGCGGTGCCCGCTGTTGATCAGGTCGCCGGCGTGCAGGAAGAACCGGGCCTTGGGTGCGTCGCGCTGGGCTTCGCGCACCACGCGCGACCACAGCGAACGGACGTCGTTCTGGGCATCGCCGAAGTAAACGAACGAAAACGGCTGGGGTTCCAGGCTGGCTGTCGAGAAGTGGTACCACTCGGTCCAGTTGGCGCCGTCTCCCACGCGATATGCGTATCGCGTGGCGGGCTGCAGTTGCGTGAATTGAACCGTGTGGTAATGGGCCGGGCCGGTTTCGGTATCCAGGAACACGGTGTCGGCCGCGAGGGTCTTGGCGTTTTCGACGAAGCCCGGGCCGGCGTCGGCCTGGGCCCACTGGGCGCAGGCTCGCTTGACGCTGGCGTCGGTCCGCCAGGTAACGGCCTGAGTCGTGCTCGGGTCGTTCTTCCAGGTAAGCACCACGCGATCGGGCATGGGGGTGGGGCGGTAAATGGTTTCATCGGCCACTTTCACCGGGCCATGGTCGTGGTCGGTCTCGTCGTCGTGAGCCCAGGCCGGCAGCGGAGCCAGTAGAAGTTGCACCGTCAGGAGCAACAGGGCCGGCAGCGCTGGTTGGCCTTGAGCTCGTCGTGTGCGAATCCGACCGCTCAGCGGGTTCCAAGGGGTGTCCATCGTGGCGCGATCCTTTACCTTTGCACAAAACAAGTTCGAGTAGCCAGACCCGGCGGCCAAGAGCCGCCCATCCGCCCGGGAGTGTCTTAGCATAATCCAACGAGCGCGGCGATGTGACCCAGCCCCCGGGCGAGATTGGCTTGCGGGCGCGGGCCCGGTGAACCAGGTCTCGAGCGACTGCTTGCCAGTTGCGGCGCTAAGCGCCTGGCCGCAGGTCCGGATTTCGTTCGATCTTCACAAATCGCTCGACCAGCGCGGCCGGTAGCGGCTTGGCCTTGCTGGCGGCGTAGTCGACCCAAACCAAGACGCTTTCGCCATCGGCCACGACGAAGTCGTCGGCCGTGTCGCGAAGCGTGTAGCTCATGGTGAAGGCCTTCTCGCCAATCCGGGTTACGTGGGCCGTTACGCGCACGGTGCCCGGGTACTTCAACTGCCGGCGAAAGTTCAAATGGGCTGAAACCATGCCCGGCCCGTCGGTGGGCTGCTGTTTGAATTCCGCCAGTCCGACGGTGTCGAAGTAAGCGATTCGGGCCGATTCGGCGAACTGAAAAAAGACGATGTTGTTCACGTGCCCCAGGGCGTCGAGATCGCCCCAGCGCACTTGCTGCTCGATCGTTACCCCCGTGGGTTGGCTGCGGTCGTCGCCATCGGCCATCGTGGTTCCTCGGGTTGGAATATCTTCATAGGGTGTGGGCAACTCCGCGAGCGGCAAGCCGCCACCCTACCATGCCACAGTCGTAGTGCGAGTTCAACTGGCGCGGGTAGCGGCTTGGGTTTCTTGCCCCAGGGGTGGAACGGGACCAAGGCCCTGCGCGCGGAGTTGCGTCGCCGCGCTACGATCCACAGAGCAGCACCGCCAACAGTTGAGCCGTGAGAATGCGCATCAGCATCGTCAGCGGATACACCGTGGCGTAGGCCAGGGCCGGGGCTTCATTTCCGCAAACCGTGGTGGCGAAAGTGAGCGCCGGCGGATCGGTCATGCTGCCCGAGATGAGCCCGGCCAGCACGACGTAGTTGATTCTCAAGAGGCCCCTGGCCAGGCAGCCCACGATCAACAGTGGGATCGTCGTAACGCAAACGCCCGCCAGCAGCCACCAGAGACCGGCGGGATCCAGGACCGCGTCGAGAAAGGTGGGGCCCGCCAAAAGGCCCACGGCAGCGAAGAAGAGGGCGATGCCGAACTCGCGAAACGCCAGGTTCGCGCTGCGCGGCAGGTACCACACCATCCGGCCGATATGGCCAAAGCGGCCGACGATAATGGCCACGATGAGCGGGCCTCCGGCCAGGCCGATTCGCAGCGGCTGGGGCAGTCCGGAGATGAAGATGGGCATGGTGCCGAGGGCAATTCCCAGGGCGATGCCAGCAAATAGGGGCACAAAGTGGGTTTCCCTCAGGGCTTGGACCGAATTCCCCAGCAGTTGCGACGCGCGACGGATATCCTCCGGCGAACCGACCACCTGCAGCACGTCGCCGAATTGCAGGCCAAACGAGGGGAGAGGGGTCATTTCTAGGTCGCCGCGCACAATCCGCGTCACGATCACGCCGAAGCGCAGGTCGAGCCCCAGGTCTTTCACCGTTTTGCCGAGCACCTCGGGGTTGGTGACGACCACCCGGCGATGGATGACGCCGCTGGCCGGTGAAAGCAGATTGTCGTGCGTGGGGCGGCCCACCACGCGCTGGAACTGATCGAGCCCGCGACCCGATCCGACCACCAGGATACAGTCGCCCGGTCGGATCACCGATTCGCTGCTGGCGATCGAAACCACGTTCGCCCCGTTGTGGCGCAGCCGCGAGACCACCACGCCGGTTTCCGCCAGGGCTGGTATCTCGCGGATCGGCAGCCCACTCAGATTCTGATTCTCGACCACCAGCGTGCGGCGCTCCAGCGGAGGCGAGTCGGTCTGCTGCGAGGCGAGATAGGTTTCGACCTCGTGAGCAACGTCCACACGAAACAGCCAGCGGATGGCCAGTAGTGAACCCATGATGCCCACGATGCCCAGGGGATAGGTCACAGCGTAGGCCAGGGCAGGAAGCGCCGCCCGTTCGGCGGGAAGATTGGGCAGCGACGAGAGCGCCTGTTGCGCGGCGCCTAGCGACGGGGTATTGGTTGTCGCGCCCGAGAAAATGCCGAGCACGGCCCCGCCGTCGAGACCCCACAAGCGGCCCAGCCCCACCGACACCAGCGCTCCGAGCGCTACCGTACCCAGGGCCAATAGGTTGAGTTGGAACCCGGCCTGACGAAACGAGGCGAAGAATCCCGGGCCGAGCTGTAGCCCAATGCAGAACACGAACAAGATCAGGCCAAATTCCTTGACGAACTCGAGCGTTTGATGATCGACCGGCTCGCTGATGTGTCCGGCCAAGATGGCGGCAAACAGTACGCCCGAGGGGCCCAATTTGATCCCCCGAATGCGGATGCTTCCCAGGCTCATGCCGGCCACGCAGACCAACGACAAGATCGCGATGGCCTGCGCGGTGGGATTGGTCTGAGGGAGCTCAAACAACCAGTTCATATTCGCTTGGATGGTTGGACCGTGGAGGGAAAGGGTCAAGCCCGCCGCGCGATCGACACAGCGCGCCGGGGGTAAGTCGAATAGGTTCCGGTGTGCCTAAGCTCGCGCTCGGCCACACCCGAGGCCAGGCCGGGCAAATACAAGCTGCGGTGATCCATGGAGCCGGGCCGCCAAGACGCGGTTTCCCGGCGGAATGCTCTTGGGACCGGGCGGGGTGCTGGCGGCAAAGCGGTCGGGGGAAAGGCTCGCCAGTCGCCGTGCGGACAGGGCGTGCCAGGGGGGTGGGTGCTGATTGGGCTGGGCGAGCGAGACGCACGAACGGATGAAACCATAGTTGCTTGGCAGCGCTGCCCCTTGTTTACCCGCCCTTGCCCGCGATGCCCAGGGGGTGGTCGCAGATGCCCACTAGCGTGTCATCCCTTGCGAACGCCGGGGCACCCGAAAGGGGTGTGCGTAGGGGCTGTGCGGCCACTACTTGGAAGGCAGCCCGGCGCAGGCGATACCGGATTGGTGCTAGCCGCGACCAGCGGCCCGCCGAGTCAATCAATCGGCCGCCGCCTCGGAGCCAGGCTGCTTGAGCCGTAACTCGTCTCGACGAATGCGCAGTGCCGCGGCCAGCCCGGGAACGTCGACATGGGCGCTCGGCAGCACGCAGGTAATCAGCAAGGCTTCGAGATTGACGAGCAATACCCACACCCCGGCCACGCGAATCGGCCAGCCTTGCCCGGCGACCAGCACGCCCAGAATCACCAACAGGCTCGCCACCCAGGCCAGTTTCGCGCCCCGCGTGTGATAGCTGGGAAAGCGGCCAAACTTTACCTGGCCGACCAGCCCGTTGAGGGCGTAAACCACCGCGCCCGGCACAATCCACCACTTTTCGGCCCAGACAACGTCGGTGTGCAACCAAGCCAAGGCCAGCAGCACCGCGGAGTAAAACGTGACGTCGGCCAGGCTATCGAGCCGGGCACCGAACGCCGTGCGCTGGTGCCAGCGGACGGCGATTCGACCGTCGAACCAGTCCGTGAGAATGAGCACCAGCGTGGTGGGTAGCAGCCAATCGCCGCCCGAGCTTAGCGCCAGGGCGACGATCAGAAACGAGCCCAGAAACCGAATGCCCGAGAGCAGGTTGGGCAGGTTGAAAATCGAAGGCACCCCCGGCCCCAAGGAAGGCCCGCCGGGACGGTGCTGAGAATCGGGCAGGCTCGCGGGACGCTTGGTGTTCACGACTTCCTCCGGGCTGTGGGCGATTGGCGAGCCGGGCGGCGGGGGAAATCGGCTTACCGCTCCCATCGCCCTCTGGCGACCGACTCATGTCCCCTCCGGCGGACCAGGCCAAGACGAGCTCGCGGCCATACTGCTTGAATCTTCTTGGGCGCCACGGGTTAAGGCCGGGCCAGCCGGGGCTCGCGGGCGATTCCCAGCCGACTGCCGTAAACGATCAGCATTTCACCTGGCCCGTAGCAGAGCCAGGTCAATTCGTCGATTCCGGGGAAGGAACCATGAAACGCTTGATAGGCCAAGAGCACGTCGCTCAGCAAGAAAAGTCCTCCACCAGCCAGCAGCGCTGCAAAGGCGCGGCTCCGCTGATAGAGCACCCCCGCCGCGCCCGGGGTGGCCGCCACGAGCGCGGTGTACAGCAAGGTGGGCGTACGAAGCGATTCATTCCGCGAGGTGGTTAGAGCCACGGCAATCCAGGCCAAGGCAGCCACAAACTGCCATCCGAGAATCGGCCAGCGCCAATCGGTCGCCGCTTCGGTAGGCAACCGCCGAGCCAGGTCGAGGCTGCCGGTCACATAGGCCAGGTGCCCCAGCCCATAGAAAAAGATTCCACCCAGGAGCGGATCGGGAAACGGGGGCCACCAGAGCAGCTTGGCTACGTGCGAGTCGCCATAAAAACCCAGCGACATTCCGATCGCAAACCAGCGAGCGGCCGCGGCGGCGGGGTGTTTGCGAAGGGTCCACCAGCCCCACCAGGCAGCCAGGGCCAGCACCAGGCACGACATTGTCCGCAGGTCGAGCCGCGCCGCGGGCCACCAGGCCTGCTCCAACTGGCCACTGATCAGGCTAGCCGAAAGCAGACCAGCCCAGGCCAGCCAGAGGAGTGCCCCCACGTTCACAGTTCACCTCGGCACGGCGCGGTCAGTTGCCCGCCAGGTAACGCGAAATAAAAAGAATCATCAGGCCAAAGATCCAAACGTAGAGCCCCAGGCCGGCGATCTCCAGCGGGCTGGCCAGAATCCGGCGGCGAATTGGGTTAAAGGCAATGGCCGCTAGCGCGATCGCCTCTAGGCAAAGCCCGCCCAGGCAAACAACAATCGCCAGCGTGCCAAGGGTCATGGCCATGACCAGCAATGCATTCGAGGTTCGGCCGGCGCGGATTGCGCGGGACCGGCACTCGCTGAGCAATCATCCGCTGCCGTCGGCCGGGTGGCAAGCAAAAGTCTCAAGTCTCGATCGCCGCTTGCTTGCCTGTGTCTGGGCTCGCGGTTCCCCGGGAATTCTTCCAGTCGATTCGCCAGAGACTTGCTCGGACCATCCGTTGCCTGAAATCGGCGTCCTCGTTCGCCCGGGCCCTCGCTCGCGACGGCGCTGTCGCCCGGGGGCCGAGCCACCAGAGGCGAACGGGGGGGCGGAGCGCGCACTGGCCGTCGCGGCCTTAGATCAGCGCTCGGGCCACGGCCTGGCGGATTCCCAGCGGCTGAATATCAGGGAAGTCGCGCCGGGCCGACCTCTCACGGACAATCGTGGGGTTCTTCAGCCCTTCGATCAAATGCCGGCCCACTTCGGCAGTTGCCGGGGTGACCAGGCCGAGCCAGAGGCTGGAGAGATAGGGGGTCAACAGCGGGATCGAGATCAGCCATCGCCGCAGTCCGCGCTGCCGGGCATATTCCCGGATGATGTCGCCATAGGTCACGACATCGGCGCCCCCGATCTCGTAGACCCGGCTGGGACCCGGGGGCGGGTTCAAGGCGGCGACCAGGTAGGCGAGCACGTCGTCGACGGCGATCGGCTGAGTGGGGGTCGCCAGCCAACGAGGGCAGATCATCACCGGCAGACGGTCGGTCAGCGAGCGGACCAGGTCGAACGACAGACTGCCGGCGCCAATTACGATCGAGGCACGAAACTCGATCGTCTCGACCGGCCCGCCACGCAAAATACGACCCACCTCGTGGCGACTGCGCAAATGGGCCGAGAGGCGGGGGTCTTGGTCGTCTCCCAGCCCGCCGAGGTAGATAATCCGGCGGACACCGGCGGCGTGCGCCGCGGCGGCAAAGTTTTGGGCCGCCTGCCGATCTTGTTCCTCGAAATGCCCGGCCCCCGACATCAAATGCACCAGGTAATAGGCCTGGTCGACTCCGTCCAGGGCCGACCGCAGCGAGGCGAGGTCGAGCACGTCGCCCACCGCCAACTCGGTGGTGGCCGCCACCTGACCCCGCAGTTGGTCGGGTCGGCGGGCCAGGCAGCGAAGTGGCAGCCCTCGGCCTTCCAGGCGTCGAAGCAGGGCTCCGCCAACGTACCCCGTGGCTCCGGTAATGAGAACGCGCCGCGGCGGCGACGGATCGACCGGCGTCTGGTTGGGCGTGGGCATCGAACAGGCACTCGCGCGAGCAGGGGGCCCGGTGGCCCAAGAGCAAAGGGTGGCCCCAGGGTCTAGAATCTAGCGGCGCTCATTCTAGCGAGCGGACAACCCACCCGGGCGAGCCCGAGCCGACGATGTTCGATTTACTACGACGACAGCTCGGGATGCTTTCGATTTACCGACCGAGCGAGGAGGCGATTCACCAGTTCCTGGACGGCCAGCGCGACCAGCCTTGGAGCTACGCCGAGGTGGGGGCCACGGCCGGCGATCAGCCGGCAGGCTATGTTTTCGATCAAACCCGCGAGTTCTTGGGTCACGGTGAGTCGGTGTTTCACGCCGCCCGGCGGGCCCTTGTCGGTTGGCGGCAGTTCCGCCTGGGTTGGCTCGAGGCAGCGCCGGCCGAGACCCCGATCGAGCCCGACCAGTTGGTGGCGGTGGTGGCCCGGGCGGCCGGTCTGTGGTGGCTGAATGCTTGCCGAATCGTGTACGTCGTTGACGAGCCGGGCAGGCGGTTCGGGTTTGCCTATGGCACGCTTGCCGCTCATGCCGGACGGGGCGAAGAGCGGTTCCTGGTGGAATGGAATCCGGCCACGGACGAGGTGTGGTACGAAGTGCGGGCCTTTTCGCGGCCGGCCCATCTCTTGGCTCGGCTGGGCTATCCGTGGGTCCGCGTGACTCAGCGGCGGTTCGGCCGGCAATCGGGCCAGGCGATGCGACAGGCGGTGGAGGAGAGTTTGCACCGCTCGTAAATCCCAGGGCATGCAAGGGCGGGTGGGTAAGCGAGACGACTGGAATTTCGCGCCAGACTCGCCAGCGCGAGCGGGCGACGAGGCGTTCGTCGCTTCCAGGTCGGTCTGCCCGAGGGGTTGGTTTGTTTTTGACGAGCGGCGACCGGGTCAAGACGGCTCCGGCAGTGTGCGACGGCCAAAAATTTCCCGATCAACTCGGTGGTTAAGAACACCAGGTTCAAGTGGCCAACCGGGAGAAGTGCGGCTCCCGAATGGTCGGCCTGCCTGCAGCGACCGAGAACAGACGATCGACCGCCGCCGGATCGAGGCGACGCGCGACCGCGGTCTGCACCCGCTCCCAGAGTCTGGACGGGCTCTCTCGGCTGGCCGCCAGCGGCGCGGCGCCTGCTGACGGCAACGTGGGGGGGCAGGACCTGGCGAAGTTGGCCGCCCACAGGGCGTAGTCGCCGGCGCCCACGCCGCCGCTGCAGTCGAAGTCGGCGGTGAGCCCAGCTCCACTCTGGCCAAATTGCGCCGCCCAGATCGCGTAGTCGGCCGCACCAACATTGCAGTCTCGATTGGCGTCGCCGATGAGCGGCCAATTGTCTACCACAATTTGCCGGATGAATTCTTGCGAATTATCGGCCTGGTCGGTCACCACCAAGCGAAGGTAGACGTTTCCGTTCGCAACCGCGCGGCTGTCCCACACCGCAAAGGTGCCCTCGATGACGGGAGTGTTACTGGTGGAGATCGTCGTCCAGCGGCCCGAGGAAGCCGTGCTGTAGGCCAGCGTCCAGGAACCGAAATTCGCATCGTTGGCCGTACCAATCACCGGAACGCGGCAGGGCACCGTGGCGCCCGCCGCGGGACTGCTAATCACGGCGATCGGCAGGGTATTGTCGACCACCAGGTGGCGAGTCACCAGCGACTCGTTTCCGCGCAGGTCGGTCGCTTTAAGCGTAAGGTAGTAGTTGCCGTCGACGACACTCGCTGTGTCCCAAGTGCCGAGTGCCGCGCCAGATTGGTTTACGGTGTCCGAGGCAATTAGGTACGGCTGCGAGCTGGGCGTGGGCCCGACCCGTAGTTCCCACCAGTTCAGGTTCGCGTCGTACACGGTGCCGATCGAGGTCACTTCGCCGGCGACAATTAGATCGGCGGGGGGGTAGTCTAAGGCCACCGTGGGGTCGATCGCCTCGAACACGTTGCCACCCTCCAGGAGGTAATCGCCGACCGCCCCCCCAACGCGGCCCGTGGTGGCGTCGGCGTTCGCCAAGCTGTAGACCGAGTTCGGATACCCGGACACACCGAGATAATAGGTTCCGGTCGCGGGCAATGTGTAGTCAATCTGCGAATAGATGCCCAACGCATCGTCGCTGAAGGCAACTTGGTTTCCCCCGGCATCGAATAATCGCAACACCGTGTCGACCCCCTGAGCGCCGGGCACGGTGTTCGCCCGGGTTTCCAGCGAGAACTGATCGCCGACTACACCCCACAAGGCGATTAGGTCCACATCCTGCGAACCGGAGTCGGGGGTATTGCCTAGTTTCTCACTGATCTGAAAGGCCCAGGCCCCCACGCCACCGATGGGCACCGCCGTGGCGCGTGTATCGCCCAAGTCGGGCCACTCCGTGAAATGGCTGTGCAACACGTAGTCTCCCACCGAACCAGCCGCTCGTCCGGTGCCGGTGACCGGGTCGTACAGCGAGTTGGGATAGCCCGAGACCCCGAGGTAGTATCGGCCGGTGTAAGGAGCAACGAAATCGGCAATGCGCGAGAGTGCGCCCTCGCCGCCGTCGTCGTCGAAAGTCAGAACCGTTCCGTCTTCGTCGAATAGCCGGAGAAACGTATCGGGCGGGTTGGGAGAGGCCCAGGCGCCTGTCTCAAAGTCGACCTGCGTTCCCTGAAAGGCGGAGAATGTAAAGAGGTCGACATCGTCCGCGGCGGTTTCCCCCAGGCTGCCGTAGAAATTGGCCGCCGTGTATAGAGGATCGACGCCGATATCGTGCCCCACGCTGACCGCGGTAGTCACCGTCTCCCCGGCATAGTCGTCCGGGGACTCAACCGTGAAGGTCAAGCGGTACGGCCCGGTTTGCCCGATGGCCCCGGTGCCCGCCATGTTCGGATCGTAGTAGCGGTTGTTGTAGCCCGAGACCCCCAGATAATACCGGCCGCCGGTGGGCAGGCTAACTTGCAGAAGCGAGCAGCCGGGCTCGGCTCCGCCGTCATCGTCGTATGCCAGCTCCGTGCCGTCGGCATCGAACAACCGTAAGAGGGTGTCGGTCGGCGATTGGCCGGGTTGCGACGAGGTCTCGAACCAAAGCACCGAGTCATTCAGAGTGTCGAAGGCGAACAGATCCACGTCGCGACTGGTGTAGGTGCCGTCGCCGATCTGCCCATCCGTATATCCACTGCCCACGTAGGGAGGATAAACCTCCGTGAACGCCCCACCCAGCCAGTCCGGTTGATCGACGAGATTGGCCGCCTGAACGCTTTTGTCCACTGTCGTTTCCGCCGGCGGACAACTCTTACCAAAGTTGGCGGCCCACAGGGCGTAGTCGCCGGCTCCGATGTCTTCGTTGCCATCGAAGTCGGCCGCCAGATCGGGTCCCGTTTGGCCAAATGTGGCCGCCCAGATCGCGTAGTCAGCGGTTCCCACGTTGCCGTCGCCGTTGGCGTCGCCAATCAGCACGCAGGCCTCGTCCAGCAACCAGGGCTCCCAGCCGTGCGGCCCGTCGTCGGCACCGAAGAGCAGCCGGCCGCCCAGGTTAAACAGTGAAATTGGATTCGCGCTGGGAAGCCCCGGGAAGATATCCTGCACCAGCACGGTGCCCGAACTGGTGCCGTCGCTCGTCCATAGTTCTTCGCCGAAATCGCCATCGTTGGCGCGGAAATACAGTCGGCCCCCCACGTCGGTCAGGTAGAAGGGGTTGCTGTTCCCCCCCGGCTGGATGTCTCGCACCAACTGAGTGCCCTTGCTGGTGCCGTTACTTGTCCACAACTCGTACCCCGAGACACCATCGGTAGCGTGAAAGTACAGCCGTCCACCCGCGGCCGTCAGAGATCGAAGGAAGGATTCGTCGGCATCGGGGCGGATGTCACAGACTAGCTGGGTGCCGGTGCTGGTGCCGTCGCTGGACCATAACTCTTCGCCGTGGGTTCCGTCGTTGGCGGCGAAATACAGCCTATTGCCCAACGGCACGAGCTGGTTTGGATACGAGGAAAACGGAAAACCGTTGCCGATATCAAACACCAACTGCGTTCCGGAACTGCTGCCGTCGCTGGACCACAACTCATCGCCATGAATTCCATCGTTGGCAGTAAAATAAAGCTTGGCACCCACCGAGATCAGTTGTCTCGGAATCGAGCTCGCGTCACCCGGACGAATCTCTCGCACCAACTGCGTACCGGAACTGGTGCCATCGGTTTTCCATAGCTCGAAACCCTGGGTCCCGTTGTTCGCGCTGAAGTACACCTGATTTCCCAACACCGCGAACTCGTCGGGATAGCTGCCCGCGCTGCCGCTCTGAATCTCCTTGACCATCCAGGTGCCGGAACTGGTCCCGTCGCTGCGCCACAATTCGACGCCGCTTGCGCCGTCGTTGGCAGCAAACAGGAGCACGCCTTGGAGGTTGATCGAGCCACCCCATAGCGAATCGCCGGGGTGGATGTCCTGGACCAACTGGGTGCCCGAACTTGTGCCATCCGACGCCCAGAGTTCCCGGCCATGGGTTCCGTCATCGGCCTGAAAGAACAGCCGTCCGCCGGCCTCGATCAAGGGCCGGGGGGAACTGAAGAAGTTGAATGGCCCTTGCTCTCCCGGGCGGACGTCGCGAACCAGCTGGGTTCCAGATGAACTGCCGTCGGTTTTCCACAGTTCCGTCCCATGGACGCCGTCGTCGGCCAGGAAGAAGGTGGTCCCGGCCGCGGCGGTGAAAACGACAGGGGTGGAGTCATCCGTCCAGGCGTTCACGTCGACCACCCGTTGGGTGCCGGTGCTGCTGCCGTTGGACTTCCAGAGCTCGAAACCGCGCGTCCCGTCGTTGGCCCCGAAGTACAGCGTGCCGGCCGCATTGAACAGGTTGAGCGGCAGCCCGCTGCCAGGGCCGGAGCGCAGGTCGCGCACCAAGTAGGTTCCCGAACTGCTGCCGTCGCTGCGCCATAACTCGCCCCCAAACGTACCGTCGTTGCCCTGGAAATAGAGCAGGTTGCCCACGGCGGTCAACTCGCGCGGCACCTCGACGTAGGGTGCCGAGGGGAAGATCTCGCGGACCATCAGCGTGCCGCTGCTGGAGCCGTCGGATTTCCAGAGCTCGAAACCATGCGTTCCGTCGTTGGCCGCGAAGAACACGTTGCTACCGACCACGGTCAGGCTAGCAATCTGCGACGAATCGCTGCCGGGCAGAATGTCGCTCACCAACTCGGTGCCGCTGCTGGTACCGTTGGATTTCCAGAGCTCTTGGCCATGTGCCCCGTCAAGGCCGGCAAAGTACAGTGTTCCCGCGGCGTTGACCAATTCGAACCAGACGCCGTCCGCCTCGTCAGCCGCGATATCCTTCACCAACTGGGTACCCGAACTCGTACCGTCACTCGTCCACAGCTCGCGGCCGAACCGCTCTTCTTGGGCGAAGAAGTACAATTGGCCGTTCCGCTCGGTGAGCGACCCGGGATTCGAGGCGGCAGCCCCCGTGGCGATATCCTTTACCAGGACCGTACCTGTGCTGGTGCCGTTGGACCTCCAAAGTTCGGTGCCTCGCGTGCCGTCGTTGGCGGCGAAATACAAGGCCCCGCCGACGTTCGTCAATTCAAACGGATACGAACTGCCGCCTTCGCCTCGATGGATGTTGCGTACCAACTGGGTGCCCGAACTGCTGCCATCACTCTTCCACAATTCATAACCATTCACTCCGTCGTTGGCCGAGAAGAACACGCTGCCCCCGACATCGACCAATCCGCGGGCGTACCGGCCCTCGATGCCGGGGCGAATGTCGCGCACCAAGACGGTGCCGCTGCTGGTGCCGTTGGATTTCCACAACTCGAAGCCGGTTTCACCATCGTCGGCCTGGAAATACAGGGTACCGGCTACATTCAGGAAATCATGCGGGCGCGAATCCTTGTAGCCCGGGTGAATGTCTCTGACGAGCCTGGTACCCGAACTGGTGCCATCGGTCTGCCACAACTCAAATCCGGAATCCCCGTCGTTGGCGCTGAAATAAACCAGGCTGTTGACCTGAGCGATTTCGAGTGGCCCGGCGCTCTGGGTATCGAGATTCAGGTCGACGAGCAATTGGGCGGTCACCGACAATAGCTGCCGCGCCTCGAGCGCCTCGGCCCGCAGTCGCCGCGGCCGGGCACGCCACCGCCGCTGAGCGCCGCGCGCAGAGCCCAACCCTGGTAAAGAACCTCGGTGCCAGGCTTTCCAACCAGACTTAGTTGAACGGTTCATGCCGACGACCTCCTCGGCAAGGCGAAACCTCGGTCAGGCGTACCCATCCACAGCAAGCGGGTGCAATTCGCGCGCCATTGACAAGTCGGGCCGGTCAGGCGGAAGCCTGCACGTCCCCAGGTCGCCCCTCAGGGCGTCGTCGTGGAGTCGTCGCCGGACGATCGCTAGTCGGCTTCAGGGGGATCAGAAAGGCGTGCACGCTCAAACTTGACCAATCCACCTTCGGCCCTCGACTTCGATTGGAACGCTCGGCCGAGGCCGGATTGCCCGAACCACAAGTCGGACGGCATGCCGATGGACCCCGCCGGACTGGCGTGGCGAACCACGACGTCGCGTGCGGATCCGCACAACGCTCTGGGGCGAGCTACGCGACGAGTATCGCCCGCTGTGTTTTCCTAACGCCTGCAAGCCTGAGCCAGCCGAGCGAGAAGCGACGCTCGTGGCAGTCCACGCGTCCCCCCAAAGAGCCGACGCCGCCCATGGATTCGGCAAAAAATTGGACCAGCTTCCGCTTAGAGACGCGGTAGAAATGCCCAGAGCGGATAGCCGTACACCTTCTGCGCGGCACTCAGCGGGGGATGGCGCTGGTCGGGTTTGAGCCCGTAGCGCACGGCCAGCCGGATGTCGAATAAGAGCTCGCGAGTTTCGGAGAAGTACCCATGGGCCAGGGCCGAGGTATCGACCTCGTTGGCGTTGATCGTTTGCAAGCCTTCGGCGAAGAAGGGCCCCAGTCCGACTGGCTTGTCGAGATGCAAGGCCCGACTCGCGGTCAGCGCCACATCGTGCTCGCAATAATACATGGTCGTCGAGTCCGCCAAGCGAATGACACTCGGCAAGAGTGCGGCGAACATAGTCGCGTTCACGTCGGGAGCCGCCAACAGCACCTGCCCCAAGGGCTTGTTTGCCGACAGCTCGGGGTGCTCCAGCTCCCACTGGCGGGCTGCCGCCAGAAAGACCCGGTTGCCCATACTGTGGGCGATCACATGGATTCGCCGTCCAGCAGCCGCCGGCGAATCCGCTCCTGTCAGGGCTTGGAGCAGTTCGGCAAGCGCCGCACTGCTTTGGGCCGCTTGCTCCTCGTCGGCCGAGTACCCGGTGAGCTTGCCGGCCGAGGGCCAGCTAAACACAAGACCCCGACCTGGAAACTCCAGATCGTGAACCACTTGGGCAGCCCTCAGCAGGGCGTACTCGAACGTTGTCTTGTAGCCATGCACGTAAAGCAGGACATCGCCCGGCGCGACCTCGGCAAGAAACCGCTGCCGGTCCCAGGTTTCCAGGCGCTCGACGAGAAAATGCTTGGCAGGGTCGGGCCGCGACCAATAGCCGGGTAGTTCCAACGCCCCACGCCGGTGCACGGCCAAAGGGATGTTGACCACGGCCTTGCCGAAGCTGAGTTCCCCGGCGACCGTTCCGTAGCGGTCGAGCCCGAACTCGGCAGGGTTTACCACGCGGCGGTTGGTGGCGAAGTGTACCGTGCGCCGAGGCTCGGGAACGAACTGGTCGGCCGCCGCCCACCCCGCGCCCGGCACGGGCATGGCCGCTGCCACGTCCTCGTCCATCTCCTCCGTGTCGGGCGAACCGATGGAGAACAGCGGATGGAGAAACTCCCCGGGAATGTCGACTCGAACCGGCCTGGTGGCCTCGAGTGAAAATTCTGGTTCGGTCACTTCCAGCCGGGCGGTGACCGAGCGAACCTTGCCGTCCTCGGCAATCAACACCGGCTGTTCGCTGTGGCTGTGTTTTAGCGTAGGCGGCGGATCGGGAGGCGTCATCTCACGCCGGCGGCCCGAGGTGACCTGCACGGCAAACAAGGTGGTGGCCTGGACAAAATCGATGGTTTCGCCGCGGCGGCCGCTGATCTCGAATCCCAGCCGGTGTATGCCACGGGGCAACCGTAGGGCGGCGAACGCAATAACGATCGACTCCCGCACCAAGCGACCTTTTCGGGGAGGCGCCACGCGGCGCGAGACTTGAAACGGTGCCTGGCTTGCCCGCCTGCTTGGGTCGCGGGCAGGGAGGGGGCTGACCTCGTTCGGAGATTTCTCGAAAAACACGAACCCCCGCACTTCGAGGGTGAGCTCTTCTTCGGCAGGGAGAAAGGCCAGGTCGATGTCGAGTCGCTCGCCGGGCGGGTTGACCGAGCCGTCGGTTACCACCTTGGCCCCCAAGAGCACCGTGGCAAGCACGGGGCTTGACCACCCGCCGGCCAGGATGAGCGCGCCGGTCACCCAACCCCAGATCAAGAGGCGCGGTGCGGCCTGGATCGCGAAACGGGCGAGATGTTGGCCGAGTGCATTCATACCCGCACCTGGAAATTGCGGCTCGCGGCTTTGCCGGTAGGGCGTGTGCGAGTCAAGGACAGGGCTCCCAAGCAGCTCATCGCGGCGCCCCACAGTCGAAGGATCGGACCCGATGGTTCGGGCAGCATTGCCGAATGACCCGCCACGAGCAGGAATGAGTTGGCCGCAGTGCCCCGCCTAAATCCGGGCACGAAAAGCTCCACCCCTGTCGCGATACGGGCACTGAAAGCGCTTCGGTTCGCGAAACTGGCCGCGGAACCGCCGCCTTCGGCAACTGCCCAGACCTTTGGGGCGGTGCCATCGACAACCGAGAGCTTGCCGAGGGATCGGGGCCATACGTCGATGGAGCCTGCGAGCTGGTGGTAGGGGTGGGCATTTCGGCCGAGAAGACCTCCCCACCGCGCGCCGCGCTAGCCATCATCGAAATCCCAATGGTCCCGCTGAGCGGGGCGGTCCGGAACCCCATTTTTCCTCCCTCACTCGACCCCCAGCGGTAGCACACCCCCATCGCAACTGTGCAACTTGGGTGCCAGAAGCGGTACAATCCCCCGCGCCCCGTCGAGCATCGCGATGGGACGAAGAAGCCGTTGTGGCGTCAAGTGTGTCGGTTGCTGAACGGGTCTCGACGGGCTGATCGGCGAACCGAACGGCATGGTGGTGGGTCAGCCCGGCGCGCGAGTTCGCACGGTTTTTGTGTGCCGACGAGTCACTAACAACCCAGGACCGACCCGCCAGGGCGTCCGTTTGCCGTCCCGACCTTGGGCAGGATGGGTCGGATTCGGGCGCGGGGTCTCGAAGCAATCGGCCGCGGCCGCCTTCTCACGGGCTGGATTCATTCCGCCAGCCTTGCCGCGACCGCGAGTTTCTCGTCGGCGCGAAGAGGCGCAGAAGAATTGCTGAGAAAGAACGACAGATCGGAAAGCCCTTGGCGCGCGAGTTGCCGTACTGAAAAAGCCCAATCGCCGTTGCGGCCCATTAGCTGGCAAACTCCAGCGGCGCGGCGGCGAAATGTACCGGAGGACCGACCATGGCGGAGACGCCCAAACTTAACCACCCCTGGTTGATTGCCGTCTGGCCCGGAATGGGGCAGGTCGGTCTGGGGGCGGGCTACTTCCTGATGGCTAAGCTCAAGGCCGAGCAGACGGCCGAGTTTGCCGCGCCGGACTTGTTCGATGTCGAGCAGATCGGCGTGAAGCGGGGGCTGATCCTTCCCATCAGGTTGCCCAAGAGCCGACTCTTTCTCTGGCGCGATCCGCAGCAGCGGCGAGATTTGCTGATCTTTCTGGGAGAAGCACAGCCGCCTCTGGGTAAACTTCGTTTCTGTAGCGCCTTGATCGACCATGCCGTCAAGCTGGGGGTCGAGCGAGTAATTACCTTCGCGGCCATGGCGACCGATCGCGGGCCGAGCGAAGCGACCCAGGTCTATGCGGCGGCCACGGATCGGTCGTTGCTCGACCAACTCGGCGAGTTCGAAATCGAATCGCTCGAGGACGGTCAGATTGGCGGCCTCAACGGCGTGCTCTTGGGCGCCGCGAACGCGGCCGGAATCTCGGCCGCTTGTTTGCTGGGCGAAATGCCCCACGTTTTTGCCCAGTTTCCCTACGCGGGCGCTTCGTTGGCCATCTTGCGCAAGTTCACGGCTTGGACGCAGTTGGAACTGGACCTCGGCGAGTTGGAAGCCGAGGCGACGGCCCTGCGCGAGCAATTCGCCGAGCTCTGGCATCGAGCCGAGCACGCCTTGCGCCAACCGCGAGACGAAGACGAGGAAGACGAATTCCAGCCCGAGCTCGACGAATCTGCGGGAGGCCTGACGCGATCGGAGCGGCAGCGAATCGAGGAACTATTCGAGCAGGCGGCCCACGACCGTTCACGGGCCTACGAACTGAAACGCGAGCTTGACCGGCTCAACGTGTTTGCCGAGTACGAGGATCGTTTTCTGGATCTTTTCAAGGCGTCTGAGTAGCTTCGATCCGAGCGCGGGTTGCCAGTTGGCTCGTCGCCGGCGAGCGCGGCGCGGGCTGCGGCGGACATGCGCAGCGTTTGACAATGCGGCGCGGCAACTCGCGTTGGTGGTTCCTTCGGCCGAGCAAAGTCGCCACGGGGCGAGCGCAAGTATGGATCGGATTCGGCCATGAAGCGCAAGCTAGGCTTCTCGATCCTGGCCATCGTGCTTTTGGCGGCCACCTGCTGGGCCTATCAGGAGTTCGGAACCACGACGGCTCTCTTGGAGCGCGAACGGGCCCTTCGCGGGCTGATCGACCGTCGGCCAATTCCGGCCACCATCGTCGGATTCGTCGTCTACACCCTCTTGTGCTACGTTCCCGGCGCGGGTGGCAAGTCGCTGATCGTGGGTTGGCTGTTCGGCTTCTGGTCGGGGCTGGTTCAGGTGAACCTGGGTCTGACGTTCGTGGCCCTGACCACATTCTGGTTGAGCCGCCATTTTCTGTTCGACTTCGTGCATCGGAAATGGGGGGGAACGGTCGGCTATCTCGATCGGGCCCTGGCCCGTGACGGCGCCTTTTACCTTTTTGCGCTTCGTGTGTTGCACGCCCCCTACACGCTGACCAACTACGCCCTAGGGGCCACGAGGCTTCGCACTCGAGATTTCTGGTGGGCCACGCAGTTGGGGATGCTGCCGGGAAACGTGGCCTTTGTCTACGCGGGCTCACGATTTCCGTCTCTCGAGCGATTGCTGCACGAAGGACCCAGCTCGGTGCTGACCGGGCCCGTTTTGTTGGCGCTGGCTCTGGTGGGGCTTTTGCCGTTGGCCCTGCGGCTGGGTTTGCGTCGCTTACGGCCGGGGCTCGATGCCCGTCTGCGCTGAGCCGGATGGCGGCGGCGCCTCGTAGTCGGCGTGATGGAGCGTGCCCTCGACGAAAGCGCGGCCGGGCCGGGGAAAAATATGACGGCTGACGGGCGAGAACTCGCCCAGCTCCGAAAAATACATGTAGTGCGTAACTCGCAGCATTTCCTCGCCCAGTTTGAGCAGGTTAAACGAGTTCTTCTCGCGTTCGCGGCCTCGGCCGCGCCGCGAGGTGGTGGTGCCGCATTGCACCACGATCAAGCCCCGCTCGCGGTGGCTGCCCGGGTAAACGTCGAGCGAGTGCCCAATGTAGCCCCGGTGCAGGTGCCCCCCCAAGACCAACTCAACCCCCAGCTCGACAAAGCGGTTGAGCGCGCGCCGTGCCCGAGGCATCGTTTGGTCGCGCTCAAAATCGGGAGCCGGAATCAAGTGATGGTGGGCCACGACGATCCGGGCCTGGTCCGGCTCCGCGGTGGCAAACACCCGCTCGCAAAACTCAAGCTGTCTTCGGTCCAGGCGGCCATTGGAGATCGAGCGACGGGGCGCGGTCGAGTCGAGCGCCACGACCACCGCCCCGGGTAGGTGGTGTGCCTGGTTCAGCTCGTCGGCAATGTATCGCCGGTAGAGCGCGTGGGGGCTCAGCAGCCGTTCGCCGACACGATAAAGAGGTACGTCGTGATTGCCTGGGACCACAATCCGAGGTACCGGGGGCAGGCCGTTGAGAAAGGCGCGGGCCTCGGCAAACTGCGCCGCCGTGGCCCGCTGAGTGAGATCTCCGCTGATTACGATCACGTCGGGACACAACCTTGGGGCAACGCGGAGCACCGCCTCGCCGACCTCGGAGAGGTAGGGCGGCCCGAAATGCAGGTCGGAAATGTGCAGAATCGTCAGCATCGAACGGCGAATCGGGGCAGTAAGATCAGCGGGCGGCCGTACCCCGTTCGGCCGCCGCTGCCCGCTCGCGCTGGCGACGAATCTGGAGGGCTCGCCACAGCGACGACACGTCGACCGCGGCCGAGGGCAGCGCCCAGGTAATCATCAGGGCCTCGAGATTGACCAACACCACCCACACGGCCGCCCAGCGCAGCGGCCAACCTTGGCCCAGGCTCAAGACTCCCAGGATCGCCAGACCGCTGAGAAACCAAGCGATCTTCGCGCCGCGGGTATGATAGCTCGGAAATTGCCCGAAGCGGTACCACCCGGCCGCCGCGTTGACCAGATAAACCCCCATCGCCACCAGGGCCAGGGGGAGTTCGGCCACGACCTGGGTCGTGTGGATCCACCCCAGGGCGAATAACACCGCCAGGTAAAAGGTGATGTCGGCCAGGCTGTCGAGCCGCGCGCCGAACGTAGTCTGCTGCCGCCAAAGCACGGCCAGCTTGCCATCGATCCAGTCCGTGGCCAGCAAAAGCAGAATCACGGGTGCCAGCGGGGGGGCCGGCACGAAGAGCACCAGCCCGACGACCACAAACGCCCCCGCCAGGCGAATTGCCGACAAGCAATTCGGCAGATTCAAGATCGACACCCCGGAACGACCCGCATCGGGGGTGGGCTCGCCTTCCGGTGGGTTCTGCCAGGCGGTCAAAGCTGGAGCCTCAGGGACAGACCAAATACACGAAGTAGAACAACAGGGGCCCGGTAAAGGTCAGGCTGTCGATCCGGTCGAGCAAGCCTCCCATGCCAGGCAACAGGGTGCCGCTGTCTTTGACTCCCACCTCGCGCTTGATCGCCGAGATGGTCACGTCTCCGAACAAACCGCCCACCGCGATCAACAGCCCGCTAACCGCGGCCACTGCGATGGGCGACCGCACCTGCACTTCGCCCAGGCTCATTCCCCGCGAGCCCAGCGGAGTGAGCCAGGGAGCAAGCACGCAGGCCAGCCCAACCGTGGTAGCCGCCCCCAGGAGAAACCCCTCCCAGGTCTTGTGCGGCGAGATCCGGGGAGCCAGCGCGCGGCGGCCGAACTTGCGGCCCCACAGGGCTTGGGCGATATCGTTCGACTCGGTGAGGATTACCAGATACAGGAGCAGGCCCAGAGGACCCGCCGCCTCGGAGGGGGGCACCAGCGGTAGCGTGACCAGCAGTGCCGCGTGGCTCAAAAAATAGGTCAAGAGCATCAACCCCAGGAAGACGGTGCCCACCGTCTCCAGGAATCGCTGAATCTCTTCGCCGATCACCAACCGCACGAGCATTCCGACCAGGATCCAGACCGGAATCAGCGTCCATACCGCCCCCAGACTGGCCGCCGCGACCAATCCGTAATGAATCGGCACGGCGGCCAGGGCTAACCACCACAGCCGGCCGTCGATGCGGTCGCCGACCAGGCGACGGTACTCAGCCAACGCCGCCAGGCTCACCACCGCCAGCGCGACGACGACGGCGTAGGGTCCGCCGCAGACAACCACCACCAACCCCAGGTACAGCAGCCACCAGGTGCGCAAACTGGCCAACCGCTGCCGCCGCTTGGCCAGATCGCGGGTGCCCCCCAACACGCGAAACGCCGTCCCCACCAGCAGGGCCAGCAATACGGTTGCCAGCACGCCCGCGACGCGAGGATGCACTCCCCAGGACTCCGACCAAGTAGAAAAGCTCTGCCACATCGGTGATTCGCCGTGAAGGTCGCCGTCGACGCGCTTTCGACCGAACGAGAGGTCGGGTACTCAAAATATTGTCCCGGGAAACCGGCAACGAGGGTAGGTCTCTCCTGCCGGGTGCAAGAAACCGTGGGCACGGGCTTTGTCGGAAACCAATTGTTGCCGAGCCATTGAACCAGGCGCGGCGCCCGGGACGGACAAGAAACCGCACATAGCCGCAGGCCGGTATCGTGGTCCACGGGTTCTTGGGGGATGGCGAGGCCGCTCGGATCAAACCCGATCGGCAATCTGCCCGTAGCCGCGCGATCGAAGCCGGCGGCATGGCCCTTCGGCAGAAACCAGCAGCAACCAGACCGAGCAGTGATTCTTGCAACTGAGCGAGGGCTGAGCGGCGGACAAACGAATCGGGAGCCCCGCAGAGACAAGACGATGCGGAGCTACCGAGCATCGATGGTTGACCGGCGGGATCTCTGGCGTTTAGCGGCCGCGCGAACACCGATGACGTTCGTCCCTCGCTTCATTCGAAGAGCACTGGCGACACGGCCCGTGGCACTTGAAAGAGAGTACGACCCTGCGAGCGACGTTGGATGAGAGTGCCGCGCGGCCGATCCCGCCAGCGAGTGGTCAACGGCGCGTTTCCAGTCTGCTCGTTGGGCTCTCGGATCGCGGCGGCCACCCGATCGCGCGGATCGAGTGGCCGCCGTTAAACTGCCAGACATCGGGCGCGGCTCCCTCGCTCGTTGAGCCGCCAACGGCCTCGCTCAGCGATTATCTCCGCCCAACGCGTCGATGCTGCCAGGCTGCCCCAGCGGCGGTTGCAACGCCGATCACGGCCAGGGCCCACGACGATGGCTCGGGCGTGGGGATTTGACGGAGTGTGAACACGGCCATGCCGTCCATCGCGTTGAATCCGTTCGGCACCTGGATGTCCAGCCAAAACTTGCCCGGGAGATTTGCCATCAAGGGGTCGGGAGCAAGTCCCGGCGGCCCTACCCACCACAGGCTGTCGATCTCGCTTCCGCCATCTTGCATCGGCGGATTCTGGAAATGACCGCTGGTATTCATGCCCAGCCCCTTGAAGAACAAACCGTCGATATCGGTCGAGGGTACGAAGCCCGCCCCCAAACCGGTCCCGAGTTCGATGTGGAAGTCCCACCAGTTGCGGTGGGTCTTGTTGAAGATGTCCTTGTCGATCGCCAGCATGAAGTTGTCGGGATTGGTGCCGGGTTGCGCGGTGACCTTGATCTCGATGTCGTAGGGAGCGAATTGCAATGAGGATTCATTGACCTGCAAGGTGTCGAGCAGCAGGTGCCCCCCTCCGGTCGCACCAATCAAGTCCGTACCGTCGATCCGCCAAGGTCCCTCAGTCTGAGTAACTTCGATGTTCCCGAGAAACGTAAGGTTGTTTCCCCATCCCGCGGCGGGGACCAGGGTCAGTGCGGCCAAGCACAGCCAAACCCAACAAATTGCGCGACGACACAGCATGGTAGACTCTCCAGAATATGCAGCAACAAGACAAGCACTTCAGCGACACACATTGGCGGAAGCAAGCGGCTTAATTCGATTACCGGATCGTTTAGCCTCCTGGGGCCTGATCTCCCAGACCGCAACCCGCAAAATCCGCGCCGGGCACGTCAGGATGCGAATGCGGTGGCCCCGGTCGCACACCCGGAGGGGAATGCTGCCCGCAGCGCGGGTGACGGCTCCGCCTACTACGCAGAACGCAGGCGCGCCTCAAGCATGAGGTGCGTGGGGCCAAGACGGAATGATCCGATCGAAATCGTTAGCGGCCCTCGAAGCGATTCTTCGCGAACGCATCGCAACCTAGAGAATCAGCCGCGCGAATTCAAGCGAACGACGCGAGTTTTTCAAGCGTCGCGCGCTGACTCCGGTGAACGCACAGTGAGCGAATTCGCGCACATTGGGCGTATGGGTTTGGAGACACAGGACAGGGTCGTGCCGGTGGTGGCCCGAGCGGCCGGTCTGTGGTGGCGAAATGCCTGCCAGATCGTGTACGTGTTTGATTAACGGGGCAGGTGGTTCGGATTTGGCCAGCGCATGTTTCCCGCCTGTGCCGGGCGGGGCGAGGAGCGATTCCTAGTGGAATGCAGTCCGTCCTCGGACGAGGTGCGTTACGAGGTGTGTGCCGTTTTTCGTCCGGCCCAACTCTTGGCCCGACTGGGCTATCCAGGGGCCCGCGCCGCTCAGTGGCGATTCGGCTGGCAATCGGGCAGGACGATACGGCACGGGTTTTGATGGGCCTAACGCGGCTTGCTTATCGCCTCGGCCGGCCGGATCAGGTGGAGGCGCCAAGTCGACGCGGAGCCAGGGGCGCGGTACCGCTTGAGTGCGGGGGCCAAGAAAGATCGTCAGTCGGTGGCCGTGGTGGCCGTCTTGTGCCGTGGCGGTTCGTAGTTCCACACTCGCAGGGCCAGATTCAGAAGCCAGCCCTTGATCGCCACCACCTCGCCAGGCCGCATTCCGGTCGGTCGCCGTAGCTCGATCATCGCCTACACCGCGGGGAAGACGTGGGGGCGAATTGCGTCGACCAATGCTTCGGAGATCTGCCGAATCGGCTCGCTCTCAGGGGCCTCGCTCCGCCCTTGGCGGAGTCTGGCCACGGATTTCAAGACGTAGGCCACGGAAGCCGGGGCGTAGTTTATTCTCGGTGGCCCACCTGATTTCTCGCGCGATTCGACCAGGGCGCTTTACCATTTCCCGGCCGCCGATTCCCCCGTCGAGCATCGGTTGTCGAACCGACTTCAGGGCCAAGCGGGCCGAACTGGGCGGCCGGTGTGTAGCCATGCAAGGCAGCCAGGGGCCGGAACGCGTAGCGAAAATTTTTCAGATTCGGCCGATTCGCGATAGTAGCCATTGGCCCAGCGGCGGTAGGCCACGAGCAATTCATTTACCGACAGGTCGGCCGCCTTGGTTTGGGGCAGCCGCCGATGATGGGCGAGCCATTCACCCTTCGAGCCGATCGTATTCGGCCCGGCTGGCCGCCGACCCTGGCGGTTTGAGAAAAAGTCGAAGCCCTCGTGCGTGACGACGCCCTGCTTCGAGGGGCGATGCAGGCGATATTTAGGGGTGTGGTGCGCTAGGCTGCTCTGGCGAGACAAGCGGCGGTCTCCCAAGTCCGGTAAATACCGGATGCTCTGGGGTGTCCAGGCCGCTCCACCTGCAGGGACGGGGCAACGCGTTATGCGTTGTCAGCAGAAGAAGTTATGTCGAGCGAGGACGACGGGACTCGAACCCGCAACCACCGGATCGACAGTCCGGTACTCTAACCAATTGAGCTACGTCCCCGTCACGGGCAGAACTGCCCGCGCAAGCCGGCAGAATACCGCTCCGTTTGTCTTCCGACAAGTGGTGATCGGCCATTCGGCCAAGCAACTTGTGTGCTTACGGACCTGGTGCTTTCTTCGCGGCCGGTGTTCCGGTCCAGCGGCCGCAGCAGCCGTTCGAAGGGCAACGGTTCGAGGGGGATCGAAACTCCACCAAAACCGGTTGCTCGGGCCGCTTTTCGGATCCGGGCGATCGGCCCGGTTTAGCAGTCGGCTGAAATAGGCCACGACGGACAATTTCAGCAGATGGTTAGCCGTGGTCTTGGGCGAGCTGGGCCGCCCTAATTTTGACCATTTGTAAGTCCATTTCAGATCGTGTTTTTTGGGACCAATCTTCTAGTCGGGCCATCCATTCGAGGGCCTTCTTGTCGTGTAGAGCGAACTGGGTGAGCTGAAATTGCCGGGCATCGCGGGCCAGGCTTCGGACATTGCTGGCCAGGTCCAAGAGTCGGAGTGCGAGCTGGTCGAGTCGCTCCGGCGAGTACGTTTGGAGAGTCATGTCGTCCTTTCCGCAGTCCGCGCCGGTGGCGGGATCGTGGCGTCATCCGGGTCAGCCCTGGCCCTCGCGGCCGGTTCCCCTTGGTCCAGAATGGATTTCTAGCAGGATTATAGCGAAATATACCCTAAGTATAGGGTTTTATTTTGTACAAAATAATGGTTGAAATTTGGCACCTTTTCGGATACTGTCACCGCTGGCACCCTCGTTCGCCGTCCCGAATATCCGCGTGATGCGCCAAATGGCTTGTCGCGTTGAGCTTCGGGAGACGTTTCGGGGGGATACGACTGGTGGGCGACTGGTCGTCGCATGCAAACCGATGGACTGTCGCCGATCGCCGGACGGCGGCAGGCAGCCGAAGGGGTATGTGACCTCTATGTTGGCACCTCAACGCGTGGCACTTGTCGAGAGACTCTTGGCCGAAGGGCGTTTGTCGCAGCGAAAGATTGCCCGGCTTACCGGGGTGAGCCGGGCTACGGTGGGGGAGATCGCGGCGGGTCGTCGCCGTCCGGTTCGTCAGCCAGCGCGCGATCTGACCGATGCCGACGAACTGAACCGCGGCGTGCCGGCTCGCTGCCCGGACTGTGGGGGGCTGGTGTACTTACCCTGCCGGCTTTGTCGGGTTCGGCAGGTTGCTCGCCGCGAACAAGAGCGTGCCCGGCGGCTGCGACGCTTTTGTGCCGGTCGCGACGAGCCGGTCCGACCGCGCGTCTCGCCACTGGAGCGCAGGCCACAGCCTGGGGGTCGGGCCGGGTTTTGAAGGGGACCCTTTCTGCTCCCCTGGTTGACCCTGACTAGGGCGTTTCTGAGAATGCCCACCTGCCCGGGGACGTTGTCTGCCCGAGGGCGTGCTCGTTTGCGAATCGCGAAAGAAGACCATTCATGCCCGAGCGCTGGCTCGCCCCGATGTTGATCCAGTGGGAACGGATCGTCCCTCGGTGCCGATCATGGTGCCGGCCAGGGGGCGGCGGCCGACGGGCGCGGCGGCGTGCCGGCCGGCCGGGGGGGCTTCGCACTTGGTGCGGCGGTGCCGCCGCGCATCGCGTGGTACTGGCCGTCTTGGGATTGTGCGTGTTGCCGGCCGGTTGCACCCCCTCGGTCGACGGACTGTCGGAAGCGCCGCAGGCCAAACCGTTCGAGGGTGAGCGGCTGATGGTTTTGGTTGTGGGCGACCGGGGCATGGCCGACTCGGTTCGCCGGCTGGCCGGCGAGTGGCAGGCGCAGACGGGCAGTGTCCTCGAGGTGGAGGAGATCGAGGCGGACCAACCTTTGGTCAGCGAGAACCTCACGGCCGACGTGGTGCTATACCCCGCCTGGCGCTTGGGGAGCCTTGCCGAAGAGAAGTTGTTGGTCCCGCTGCCGCGCGAGCTGATCGAAGGGGAGCAATTCGCCTGGCCCGATATCTTCGCCCAACTACGGCAGCGCGAGGGCAGTTGGGGCCGAGATACCTTGGGGGTGCCTTTGGGTTCGGCCCGGCTGGTCTTGTACTATCGAGCCGACTTGTTGGCGGCGCTCGATCAGCGTCCTCCCGAGACGTGGTCCGAATACCTCGACTTAGCGCGGCTGTTGAACGACCGCGGCCAGTTGGGTGATCGCGCTCCCGGGGCCGATGATCTCTGGTCGGGGTCGATCGAGCCACTGGCCCCGGGCGATGCCGCGCTCACGCTCCTGGCTCGCGCGGCCCCCTACGCGCGGCATCGCGAGCATTACTCGGCCTTGCTCAACATGGAGACGATGGATCCGCTGATCGACGGGCCGCCGTTTGTGAGGGCACTGGAGGAAATGGTGGCCGCCTCTCAGTTCCGCGCCGAAGCACACCGGGTGTTAGGGCCCGAGCAAATTCGCACCGCCTTCTGGAAAGGCGAATGCGGCCTGGCGCTGACCTGGCCCTCGGCGGCCCCTGGCCACAACGAATTGCGGGCACGGGCCGAGGGGGCGGAAGTGGGCTTCGCCCCGCTACCCGGCTCGACCGAGGTTTGGGAGCCGCTGGGAAAATTTTGGGATGTCCGCGATTCCGGCGAAAGCCCGCGGGTGCCGCTCTCGGCGGCCTATGGTCGCCTGGGGTCGGTAACACGGCAATCGCGGCTGCACCAGGTGGGTTTTCAATTCCTGCTGCTCTTGTCGACCGATCCCTGGTGCAACCAGGTCAGCACTTTCAGCGGACAAACCACGCTGTTTCGCCAAACCCAGGTGGCCCAGGCCAAGATTTGGGTCGAACGCGAGGTTTCCATCACGGCCGCGCGGGCGTATGGTGAAGTGGCCCGGCAAGTCTTCGCGGAACCGCTGACGCTCGACGCGCTGCGTTTGCCGGGTCGCGAGCGTTACCTCGAAGCCCTCGATGAGGCGGTGGCGCAAGCCATGGCGGGCGAGCTCACGCCCCGCGACGCCCTGGTGCGCGCGGCTACCCGTTGGCGCGAAATAACCGAAGGGCATCAGGTGGCGGTCCAGCGGCGCTCGTACCAGCGAAGCCTGGGCTTGGAAAACTAGCCCGCCCGATCCACCGGCGAAGTTGCGTGGTCTGGTGCCCCGAGCCCGCGGTGGGCCAGCCGCTGATCGATCTGCCCGGAAACTTTTCCAGGGATTGGCGCGATGAACGAACCGGTTTTGGCCGACAATGCATCGCCGATGGCCGCGGCGCCGCGGCCGCGGCGGCGGTGGGTCCGCTGGTTGGCCGGCGCCGCGCTGGGGCTGGCGCTCCTGGCCTTGGCCGGTCCCACGCTGTTTGGCTGGGGGCCGGTGCGTCGGGCCGTGCTCGCTTTGGCGCTGCACGACTTGAACGGCCGGCTGGAAATTGATTCGGCCCGCGTCGGCTGGATCACCCCGATCGAACTGAGCGGCATTCGGCTTCGCCCCCCCGAGGGTCCGCCGG
The DNA here is from genome assembly GCA_964399535.1 of uncultured Pirellulales bacterium. Classification (GTDB taxonomy): domain Bacteria; phylum Planctomycetota; class Planctomycetia; order Pirellulales; family CAYNRE01; genus CAYNRE01. Next base: position 162,954 of record CAYNRE010000037.1, read on the forward strand.
CCGTCGAGGTGCAGCGGGTGGCCCTCGATCGTTCGCTGTTGGGGCTCGTGTTCTCCGGCGGCGACCTGGGAACCTGCGAGGTCGATCGCCCCGAGTTGTCGCTCGTCGTCCGCGACGGCATGACCAACCTGAAGGAGATTTTTCTCGGCCGGCCGCGCCCCGAGGAGCCCCCCACCGACGACCAGCCTCCGTTGGCCCAGCAGCTCGGGCGGCTTGCGGCTCGCCTGCGCGTGAGCGATGCCCGGGTCAGCTTTCGCGGGCCCGAAGCGGCTCAGCCCTGGCGAGCCCAGGGCATCGCGCTCGAGGCGGCGCTGGAACGGCCGAGCGGGGCGTCGGCGAGCGGACTGCGAATCGAATCCGGACCGCTGGTTCCGTCGGCGGAGATAACGCCGGGGCTGTGTGAAGACGTGCTCAAGTTCATTGCTCCCAACCTGGCGGGGGTGGCCTCGGCAAGCGGCCGCCTCTCGGCCGAGTTGGATCCGGGCTGGATTCCGCTCGACGATCTGGCGGCGGGCGAGGCCTCGGGACGGGTCCGCATCGATTCACTCCGGGCGGGTCCGGGCCCCCTGGCAAAGAGCGTGGCCGAATTGCTCAAGATCGAGTCCGTGGTATCGATTCCCGATGATACGGTCATCGAGTTCAAGCTGGCCCAGCGGCGCGTTTCCCACAGCCGGTTCGAGTTCTTTGTAGGGCCGATCGCGGTCGGCATGATGGGGTCGGTCGGGCTCGACCAAACCCTGAATCTGGAAATCGAGGTTCCCATTCCCGGTCACTTGCTGGGGACGGGGTCGCTGGCCCAGGCACTCGATGCACAAACCATTGTGCTGCCAGTGGGCGGAACGCTGAGCGAGCCAAAGATCGATCCGGCCGCACTGACCCAATCGGGCGTGCGGGCCTTGTTGGGGGTGGTCGAACAGTTGTTGCGCGGCCAGACGGTTACGGAAGAGTCTTTAACCGAGCAGTTCGCCGCCGAGGGGCTCGAACTCGATGGGCATCTGATTCAGCAGTGGCTCGAACAACGCTCCGAGCAGGGGGGCGGCTTTCTACGTCGGCGCCGCGCGGCCCGGGCAGCCGCCGGCACGGCGCCCGCCGAAACCGAGGCCAGCGATCAGGCGCCGCCGAGCGAACCGGGCGAACCTCCGGAGCCGGCCGACACGGTCGATGCGCCGGAGCAGCCGCCAACCCGCGGCGGGCTCCTGCGGGACGGTCCGCTACGGAGGCGTTTACGAGAACGGCTACGCGGCGAAGCAAGCGCCGGCGGGCAGCCCCCAGAGTCGCCGCCGAGCGAGGCGGGGCAGCCGGATGAGCCCCCCGGGCCCGTGCCCGAGGAGCCGGAACCGCCCGAGCAGCCCGAGGACCCGCAGCCTCAAGAGCCGATTCGCTAGCCCTGGCCCGCGCCGCCGGGGTGGTTACCGGCCGGGTATCAGCTTCATCGAATCGAGCGGTACGCTGGCGCGGCGGTCGATAACGTCGCTCGACTCGGGAAGGCTATCGATGTTGCCGATCGACTCGAGTTCGACGTTCTCAGGCGGCAATTCGCGTTCCGGATCACCGGCGAGTTCGGGGTCGTCCTCGCGGTAGACAATCGGCCCCGGATCGACCCAGTTGCAGCGCTCGTCGAGCAACATGGTGCCTAGTTCGAAGTCCAAGCCCAGCCGTTGCACTTCGTAGTTGACCCAGACGCTGAGGAAGTCGTTCTGGGCGCTGGTCAGGTTGTTGAGCGAATCGATCAAGTCACGGGCGGTGGTGTTGCCCAGGGTGGTGGTCTCCCCCGGCTGAGGCGGTTCGTCGAGCCGCAGCCGGGTAAGCTCCACCTGGCTGATGGCTACCTGGACGGCCGCGCGGCGGGTTTCGAAGTTCAATTGGTTGAGCTCGATCTGGCGGACCCGGTTACGCAAGTTGAGCGAAACGCGATCGCGGAACGCCATGTACGCGCGGCGTGCCTGCTGATACTCGATGAGCGATTGCCGGTAAATGTTTCGCTCGGAAATGCGGGTCAGCGGGGCGTCGAACTCCACCCCCACCCTCAGTCGGCCGGTCGAGCTGCGGAACTGCACCGGGTTGTTGTTGGTGGTCTGCAGGTCGCCCGAGAAGATCACGTTGAGCTGGCTGCGGAGGGCATTGGCGTTGAACTCGACGAGCCGCCAGCTTTCGATCAGGCCCAGTCGGGCGTTCATCCAATCGAGCCGGTTCAGGCTAGCCACCTTGACGGCGGCTTCCGGCGTCATTCGCACGGGGATCAACTGGGCGGCGTCGAGCCGGGCCCGGGCTTGAATCAACAGCAGGTCGCCCAGGTGGGCCGACAACCGCGTAGCCTCTTCGATCAGCCGCTTGCGAAGCAGCTCGGCGTCGTCGATCGGTTCGGCGGCAAGCTGCTCGAGGTTCGCGGTGGTTTGCTGGAATCGCTCCAAAAGACCCGCGAAATCGGCCTTGGTTTCCCGTACCCGGTTCTGGAAGGCGCCCTGGTCGTAAATCGACGGCTCGACCAGCCCCTCGGTCACGGCATCGCGCGAAGACAAGTCGCGAAGCGACCGGCCGCGGTCGGGCAGCGAGCGCTCGAGGCGCTCCAGGTCGGCCTCGACCACGGCAATTTGTCCGGCGGCTTCCTGGCGGGCTTGTTCCACGCGCTGCTGGTCTTCGCGCACCAGGTCGAGCGGGGCAATGCGATCGGGATCGCGCATTTCATCGAGCAGGTCGGTCAGCCGGTTCTGGCGGGCCATGAGCCGGGGGTCGATCAACTGATACCGCTCCAAGAGCGGATCGTCGATTTTTACCCGCAAGGTGGGCGGAAGCCCCAGCGACGACTTGAACGAATCGAGCTGGAGCTGGTAGTTGGCCCGGCTGTTGAGCAGCGTGCTTTGCAGCAGGTACAGATTCTGGCGAGCCAGGTCGACCTGGAACTTGTCGATGCGGCCGGCATCGTAGGCGGCCTCGAGTTGGGCCAGGCTGTCGCGCAGGCCGGCCACGTTGCTTTCGATGTTCTGAATCACGATGCTTTGCTGCATCAGGCCGATCAAGCCGCCGGCCTGCTGAGCCCCGGCCCCCGATCCGCCGAGCGCGGCCACGCTGCCTCCGCCGAAGCCCCCCACGCGGCCGAACCCCCCACCCCCCACCCCCGCGGAAATTTCCAGGCCCGCACCCCCGAAGAAGCCCCCGTGCCGGGGAGGGCCGGTGTCGTTGCTGGCCCCCGTCCAGACAA
>CAYNRE010000038.1:0-1033 GCA_964399535.1 uncultured Pirellulales bacterium
CGGCGCTCAACTACGAGATCGTCACCGCCGAGACGCTCAACGCCCACACCTCGGGCGTGGTGCTGCTGATGACCTTCGTCGGCGGCATCGGCTTCTTCTACGGGCCGATCATCGGCGCCCTCCTGATCACCGTGATGCAGATCGTGATCGGCGGCATGACCCACGCCTGGCTGCTGTACTTCGGCCTGTTCTTCCTGTTCATGGTGCTGATGGCGCCGGGCGGCATCGCCAGCGTGCTGGCCATGCAGCGCGCGCTGTGGCAGGCGGGCCTGCTCGGCCGCATGCTGCCGCATTACCTGGCGACGGCGATCCCGCTGCTGGTGCTGATGGCCGGCCTGGTCGGACTGGTCGAGCTGGCCTATTCGCTGCTGGCCGGCGAGGGCGCCACGGCGGGCGACGAGGCCACGCGCGTGCTCGGCATGCAGGTGCATCTGCGCAGCGCCATGCCGTGGGCCGTGGCGCTGGCCGTCAGCGCCGCCGGCGCGGCCGGCCTGGCCTGGATCGGCGGCCGCATGAAGAAGGCCTGGCATGAAACGCTGTCGACGCTGCAGGGAGACAAGGCATGAGTCCTCCTGCAATTCGCCTGGCCGGCCTGAAGAAAAGCTTCGGCGCCAGCGAGATCATCCGCGGCGTCGACCTGGAGATCCGTCCCGGCGAACGCCACGCCATCATCGGCCCGAACGGCGCCGGCAAGTCGACGCTGTTCCACCTGATCAGCGCGCGCCTGCCGGTTTCCGCAGGCACGATCGAGCTCAAGGGCGAGAACGTCGTCGGCCTGAAGCCCTTCCAGATCAACCGCAAGGGGCTCTCGCGCAGCTTCCAGATCACCAACATCTTCCACAACCTGTCGGTGTTCGAGAACCTGCGCTGCGCCGTGCTGTGGTCGCTGGGCTATCGCTACTCCTTCTGGCAGCGGCTGGCGGGGCTGGCCGACGCGCGCCTGCGCGCCGAAGCGGTGATGGAGGACATCGGCCTGACGCGCCGCCGCGACACGCCGGCCGGCATCCTCACCTACGCCGAGCAGCGAGCGCTG
>CAYNRE010000039.1:0-27935 GCA_964399535.1 uncultured Pirellulales bacterium
CCGGTCGAGTTCGCGGCCCACTGTGCTACTTCCGCTTCGAGCTTGCCTTCGCCTACGGCTCAGGCAAGCTCTCCGCTCCAGCAGCACAGTGGAGTACCCCTGCCTTCATAGCACCTGGTACAGGAATTTGTGGCTGGTCAGCGGCAAAGCGTGTTGAAGCATGGGCCGAGCAATTCGTAGCTACCGCAGTTGGCGAGGGCGATTACTCATCCATGGGTCCGCTAGTCGATGAATTACAACGAGCAATCGAAGAGCGGCTGGCATCACACATCGTCTACCGGTCCGCTCGAGCAACGGAACCGGTCACCTATGAGATTTATCCCTACGGTTTAGTGCTCCACCGAAGTTCGCTCTACTTGGTGGCATATTCGCGCGAGCATGGCGAAATTCGGCACTTCAAAGTAAATCGGATTGTCGAAGTCGATGTGAGTCGGCTTTCGTTTCATTTGCCCCCCGACTTCGATTTGGCGGAGCACCTTGCCGGATCTTTTGGCGTGTTCCAAGGTGGCGAGTCGATTCGTGTCCGCGTTCGATTCTCAGCAGACGTTGCTCGATATGTGGCGGAATCGCGTTGGCACCGCAGCCAGAGACTGGAGCACCTGGGAGATGGGCGCGTCGTGATTGAGTTTCAGCTTTCCGGCACAGAGGAAGTCAAGCACTGGATCTTAGGGTTCGGTGCTCAGGCCGAAGTGCTCGCCCCCAAAGCGCTCCGAGACGAGATACTTTCGGAGGCAAAAAGTATTACGCAGCTGTATGCCAGTGCCGCTTCGCAGCGCGCGCGCGATGGTATTCCGTCTCGCCGCGACGGTCACTTTCGAGAAAACCGCCGACGAAGTTCCTAGCGGACTCAGACTCTCTATTCGTTCACGGAATTCAACATGGACATGGTCGAACTTTCCTTTCCCATTCTCGCACCTCCCGGGCGCTCGGTTGCCTCGGATCACGCGTACGCCCTGTACGGGGCGCTCTGTCGATTGGTTCCCTCGCTTCACGAACCAGCCTGCCCCACACAAGTAATCGGGGTATCCGGATTGTTCATCGGCAATGGAAAGCTAGAACTGAGTTCGACTTCACGCCTGCGCATGCGGACGGTGGCTGAATCGATTCCCCAATATCTGGCTTTGGCCGGTCGCCAGCTCGAGCTTGCGGGTGAGACCCTCCGCCTCGGTGTGCCGCGAGTCTCGTTACCAACTTCGCCATCCCTGCTGACAGCTCGCCTCGTAACAATCAAAGGCTTCGTCGATCCCGATGCGCTGTTGGCTGCCGCCGTTCGTCAGCTCACGGCGACGGGAATCCAAGCATCCCTATCCCTAGCGCACTTTGAGTCCGGCCCGCGTGCTGGCGAACCCCGTCGCCGAGTGCTGCGAATCCGAGATCGCCGAATCGTGGGGTTCACATTGTTGGCCGATGGCCTCTCGCCGGACGATTCGTTGCGCTTGCAAATCGCCGGGCTAGGAGGACGCCGCAAGTTAGGTTGTGGCATCTTTGTCCCAGTTCGGAGTGTGCGTTCATGATGTTGGACCGAAGCCGGTTGTGGGCAAAAAGCCTGGGGGCGGACCAAGTGTCATCACCCGGAATGCTATTACCGGCTCACTTGTCTGAGGTTCACTCAGCGGCGATGGCTCTTTTGTCTGCGACGGCGGCCGATCAGATGCGAGCGCTGGGACTACCTTCGGAGGCGCACTCTCAGCGATTTCGCCGCTGTGTGCTCCTGGCGGCCGCGCTACACGACTTGGGCAAGGCCAACGATCATTTTCAGGACATGGTCCAAGGGAAGCGCATAGTCGCCCAAACTCCCCAGGGCCTCCGCCATGAATGGGTCACGGTACTGCTTATCGAAGTCTGTTTGCGGACGTGGTTGTTGCCGGCGGTAGGGAATGAGCCGGCTGATTTGGCGGTGGTTACCTGGGCTATCGGTGGTCACCATCCGAAGTTCAACCGCAAATCACCCCCAAGTCCCCCGCCAGCCGGCGGCCAAGGAACCCGCCTTCGCGTGCTAACGGGCCACAAAGACTTCGCCGCTTGCCTTGAGTTTCTGAGGAGTACATTTCAGCTTCAAGCGCCGCCGGAACTGCCCCCTTGGTGGGATCTTGATTTGGCATCGCTCGATCCAAATGCCTGCGTCTATAGCCAATTGAACCACTGGAGGAATTGTCAAGAAACGATCTGGAAGCAGCTTTGTCCGCTTGAACGGCGGCTCGTCGCTGCGGTCAAGGCGACTGTCATCGGTGCAGATGTAGCCGGTTCGGCAGCTTTGCAGGCGACCGCCGACGAAGGGGAGGGGTTCGCCTGGGTAGAACGTGCATTCGCTTACCGACCGTCGGTTGGCGACCTAACGGCCGTCGTCTCGCGGAGGTTAGCGGGAAAATCTCTGCGGCCGTTTCAAGAAAAGGTATCTCAGGCTTCCGGTTCGGCAGTGCTGGTCACCGCCGGCTGCGGAACGGGCAAAACAATTGCCGCCTACCAATGGGCTGCCACCCAGCACCCCCAAAAGCGGCTCTACTTCTGCTATCCCACCACAGGGACGGCCACCGAGGGCTTCCGCGACCATCTTTTGGTTTCAGAGGCCTTCGATCGCTCCAGCGACGACCTAACCGTGTGGCAGCTCAATGCCAAGTTGTTTCACAGCCGGGCCGAGGTCGATCTGGCAGTGTTGTCTACGCCGCAGGACCAGGGCGACGATGCCGAGGGAGACACGCTTGCAAGGATCGAATCGCTCGAGAGTTGGTCTACACCGGTCGTCAACTGCACGGTCGACACGGTGCTCGGAGTATTGCAGAACGTGCGGCGCGGTTTATATGCCTGGCCGGCTCTAGCCGGCGCTGCCTTTATCTTTGACGAGATCCACTCCTATGACGAGCAACTCTTCGCTGCGCTGCTGCGTTTTCTCGAAGAGCTGCCCGGCCTTCCGGCGCTACTGATGACGGCCAGCTTGCCTAAAGCGCGACTCACTTCCCTGCGAGGTACGATTGCCGGCGCCCGGCGCCAATTGACAGAGGTTGCTGGCCCCGAGGAACTCGAGACGCGCTTCCGCTACCGCCGTGAAGCGACACCATGCGACATACAGGCCCGCGTGCGCGCAGAACTTGAAGCCGGAGGAAGCGTTTTGTGGGTAAGCAATACGGTGAACCGAGCCATGTGGGCCGGGCAGCTCTTGGCCGATCAGCACCCACGAGTTTACCACTCGCGCTTTCGCTACTACGACCGGGTCGAACGGCATCGCGACGTAATCGACGCCTTCAATGGCCCTGGCGCGCTGGCCTGCACGACGCAAGTGGCCGAGATGTCGCTCGACCTGTCCGCCACGCTCCTGGTTACCGACCTGGCACCGGTTCCCGCCTTGATACAGCGCCTGGGCCGCTTGAACCGCAATGCCGAAAAGGACGACCCCGTACGGCCCTTCCTGGTAATCGACGATGCAACCACTTCACTCCCTTACAGCTCGCAGGAATTAGAGTCGGCACGTACCTGGTTGGCATCGCTGCCGACGGAACGAATCTCGCAGCGCGACTTGACCGAGGCTTGGCAAGCGATGGACGAAGGTGAGCCAGCAACGCCCTGCGAGGCAGAATGGCTAGACGGGGGTCCAGAGACCTTGGTCGGCCTGCTTCGCCAGGGGTCGCCGTCAATTTCAGTCTTGCTCGAAGAAGATCTGCCGGCACTGCGTTGTGGGCAGCGACGACTGGTGGAATGCATTCTGCCGATGCCCCAGACCGAAATTGAACCAGATTGGCAGCGGTTTCGCGGCGTCCCCGTGGTTCCGTGCGACGCCATCGATTACGACCCACACCGAGGTGCCCAATGGCGAAGGTAAAAAAACCAAAAACCACGCGCCCCGCGACAAGCCCGCCGGGGCCCGATCGGCTCGAGTTGCGCCTTTTTGCGCCGGGGATGACCCCCATGCACCGCGCCGGACTGGGAGGCCTTGCCTGTACGCTCGATTGGATTCGCAGCGCCAACGGAGCTCGCCAATTGAGCGAGAAGCAACTCCCCGGTGGCCCTTGGACGGGTTCGAGCCCGCCTTGGAGGATCGAGGCCGATCGCGTCACGCTCGAGTTCGGCCAGTCGACCAGCGCGGCGGAGTACCTGCGGCGATTGTGGAAGATTGCCTTCGCGCTGACTGAGGAAGGCCTGATTTGGCTCCCCGGCCAGTGGCGCAAGAAGCCAAATTCGGCCATCCTGGCTGATTTGCAACAGGGCCTGACGCTCACCTTTCTACAACACGGCAAGACTCGGACGCTCGGCTCCGAACCGGTGCACTGCGAGCACGATCCTGATCAACGCGGAACCCCCTCGGTGGTCGTCGAGTACCGAAAATGTTCCTGGTACAAGCACCAGGATGGATGGGAAGACCTGGTGAATCCTCGCACAGGCGCGCTGGCAAGCGGAGAAGTCGCCATCGAGGGCCCACTCAATCCTGGCGCGGTGGTTCGACACAACGCGTTCGCGGGGCCGACCAAGATCTCCGAGCCGATTGAGGGGCTGTTGCCGCTGTACTTTGCCCTGGTTGGCTGCCTGGCCCTGCCCGTCAACCGAGGTGTAGGGGTACTGCTCATTCCCGAAGTCGAGGACCTGACCGCGTTTATCGCCGCCCGCCGGGCCATGTCGCCGCAGACCGTCAAGCAGGCGTTCGCCGCGCCGGGAAGCGATGCCGCCTTGCAACTTCAAGTGCGTCTCGACGCGGCCCACTGTGTCCGGACTGCGTGCCACGTCGTCCTGCTGCGCCCCACGCCCTGGGCATCACAACAGAAATCACGTGTCGACGCGAGGCATGTGCCGGCAGTGCCCGACGCGGACCTTAAGCTCTTCTCATTGGCGAACGCGCTGCTTCCGGCGCGGATCGCCCTGCGCGTCGAAGCTCAGCCGGCGGGTCGCGGGAAGGCAAAAGCGGGTCGGGAAACCAAGGTCGCGTTCCGCGCCGATAGCGCCGTCCGACCGTTGATCGCCGACAACCTGGCTCGCGGTCGCCCCTGGTACGAGGGATTCGCCCGCCTGATGACAGCGACAAACCCCGCGACGGGTAAACCATTCCGACAACAGGTGTTCTTCGAACGAAAGGGGCTCCAAGCCATGGTAAACGAAACAACAGTCTTGCGGGATGACGGAGAGGCCCTGGTCGTGCAGGCCATTCATGTAGCTGTGCGCCAGCGGTTCGGGCAAATCGCCGGTGACTACGCTGACAACGCAACAGGGATGCGAAACAAGTTCAAAAACGAGCGGGAACGTCTTCGCTTGGCCTTTGCGGGGGCAAAGACCTGCGCCCAGACCCGCGCCGTACTCTGCGATCTGTTTAGCCGCGGCGGCCCCAACAAACCGTTGCAAGAGGCCTGGCGGCAGATCTTGCCCATGCTCGACGAGCGATGGCAACTCACCCGCGATCTGGCCTTATTGGCTCTGGCGAGCTATTCGGGTCGAGGAGCGAGCACCGATGACGACCCAGATTCCAGCGAATCGTAACCAACCCCAACTTCCGCTACTTCATCGCTCCAGGGAGATGAATCGATGAGTCTGCACGTCTTTGCCAATATCTGCACTCCCTTCGGTACCGCGGCCAATAATCGGGCCGAGAACGAGGGTAACATCACCACCTTGCAGAAACTGCTCTGGTGCGGAGAAACGCACAGCACCGTTTCGGCCGAGGCAATTCGCTTCGCCCTTCGCCGCCGTCTGGGCGAAACCGAGGAGACCAATCGTCGCTGGGACGAGAATACGCGTGCCAACATCTGGAAAGAGGCTGAATTCAAAGGCTGGGCCAGCGAGAAGGGCAAGACCTTCGTCGACGACGATTTGCTCGGCTTCATGAAGGCAGATTCGGCCAAGGAAGAAGGTGAGGCTGGCTCGGCCAACGTCCGCCGCGCGGTGCTCGAGATCACGCGAGCGGTTTCTCTCACTCCCTGGCCCGGCGACATCACCTTCAACGCCGCGTCTCCCGGGGCAACCCCGTCGGCCGCGAAAGGCACGAACCGCAGCAAGAATCCCGTACCCTACGGCACTGAAGTCCACGCCACCCGCTACCAATACGGCCTGGCTCTGACCCCCGAGCGCCTGCGCGACAAATCGCGCGCGGCCAAAGCCATCGAGGCCCTCTGCAACCTGGGCACCGTCGCGGGCAACCATGGTCGGTTTCTCTTCGACTTCTCGCCCGAGGCCGTTGTATTTCGACTTACTCAGGACCCAGCACCCCGACTCTTGTACTGCTATTCCACCAACGACGGCGGGCGGACCATCGTAGCCGACGCACTGCTGCGGCGGATCGAGTCCGGCGACATCTCGGCCGATGAACTGATCGTGGGAGTGAGCGACCTGCATTGCCCGCTAGCCGAGCAGGTCGCACAAGCTGGCGTAGTGCCGCTGGGGGTCAGGGCGGCCTGTGCCGCCGCGGTGCAGCAAATCAATCGTCAGCTCCAGGTGAAGGGGTAATTCATGTTGGGACTATACGTCACCGTGCCTGTGGCGTGCTTCCGCAAGGGACACGCCCGCGAATACCTGGAAACCGAGCCGCTTCCCCCGCCGGCAACCTGCTACGGATTCCTGCTGTCGCTGGTCGGCGAAATCGACCGGCGACGGCACTTGGGAGCGCGAGTAGTACCGGTACTGATCGGTCAGCCCGCGGCAAACGCTGTGTTGCGCACCGTCTGGCGCGTTAAGAACCTACCCCTGGGGGCATCGGGCAATACCCGTCCCGACTACCAGCAACTCTTGACCCAGGTCGAACTGGTGATTTGGCTCGACTCGACCGACGAGCTCGAATCGAACCTGGAAGACCGCGTACTCAAGGCCCTGGATCGGCCGGCCTCGATTTGCCGCTTTGGCGGGCTGTCGCTCGGCGAAAGCACGCACCTGGTCGACGAGGTGCTGCCGATTCAGCGCCTGGCCTCGCGGCTCGACCAGCGCCACGGCCAGGCCTATTTACTGGCCGAACGAGGTCGCCTTACCCTTCCTGTCTGGGTCGACCACGTGGGTTCCAGGGGCACTCGGTATGTCACCGGCAACCTGGAAGAGGGCCCCCTTCTTCCGCCCCCCAGGGAACGGATGCCTCAGATTCCCTTTCCCGAGGAGGAGATATGATTGTGGGCGGCGACTCAGACTGACGACGGTGCGGGTGCAGCAGCTTCGCCGGTAACTTACCGAGATTCTCTCCAGTGCGGATGAGGTGTTGCTGATCCCGATTTGCGTCCGCTGTGCCCGGGGAATTTCGGGAACGCATTCCACGGTTCGGCCACCAGACTGGCCAGACGCTCCTGCCCCGCATCGAATCGTATGAAGTGACCAACCAGACCCGCCCTTCCGCGCGCCGAGAATCGAATCATGCGCCTGGCCGCGTCCGAGCCAGCGGGCTTGTGGTTCGCGGCCAGTGCGAACGGGGCAGACACTTGCGCTCTTTGACAAGTCGTTCGATGATTGAATTTGTTTTAAGTTCCGCCGAGGGACGAGCTTGCGAGCTCACTGGCGCATGCGTTCAAGGGTCCAAGGAGGCGGGCCTTGAGTGCCCTGCGAAGTTGCTTGTAGTGTGGTGTTGGAACTGGTTTTCTGGTAGCGAGTTAGGTGTGGTACAGTGCCCTCCGCAGTGACGCCGATAGGCGTTGAGCACATGTACATGCGGCCCGGCGCCCGTGGCGTCAGCGTGCGTGCCCTCCGCAGTGACGCCGATAGGCGTTGAGCACAATTCCACCGCGGCCGAGCCCACCTCGGCGGCCGAGTGCCCTCCGCAGTGACGCCGATAGGCGTTGAGCACACCTCGGGGTGGGCGGACAGCAGGTGCTGGGCCAGTGCCCTCCGCAGTGACGCCGATAGGCGTTGAGCACGAAAACCAGTGTATCGCCGCTGCCCGGCACGGCGCGTGCCCTCCGCAGTGACGCCGATAGGCGTTGAGCACTTGTGTGCGACCCGGTTGCCACCGTTGATTTCTGGTGCCCTCCGCAGTGACGCCGATAGGCGTTGAGCACTACTGGTCATGCGGCTGCGAGCGTGCCGCCATGATGTGCCCTCCGCAGTGACGCCGATAGGCGTTGAGCACTCGTGGGCCCACCTTGCGGCAACGGCACCTGGGCCGTGCCCTCCGCAGTGACGCCGATAGGCGTTGAGCACAAGCGGGCCAGCCATTACGTCTTGGGATTCACGCTGTGCCCTCCGCAGTGACGCCGATAGGCGTTGAGCACGCGACCATCACGCCGCCCGTGCTCTTGCCGCCGTGTGCCCTCCGCAGTGACGCCGATAGGCGTTGAGCACCCGTTGGCCGCCTTGGACAGGTTCACTTGCAGCCTGTGCCCTCCGCAGTGACGCCGATAGGCGTTGAGCACGAACGATGCGAGCGCCCCAGCCGCCGCTGCCTGGAACTTCTATTGCGCCTCGGTGAATCACGCTTGGTGCAAAACAAATAAATAATTTTCTTGCAAACTATCGTGCAAGTTCTGTAGTCTTCCCCACCATGCACGGGTGCCTTAAGACGCAGTCCCAAACCACGGGGGCATGGATTCCATGTGGCAGACCCGGAAGGTGCCAGTCGCTGGCGTGCCGCTTAGTAACGAGCCGGCCTGCTTGAATTCATTTCTAAGCCGAGCTCATATCTCGCCGGATACCACCTAGGAATCCCGACGCGTGCTCTATCGTGCGCCCATCGCCTTGCAGATGTGTGCAGATTGAGTTTTCGCAGACCTTCGCCTGGCACCAAATCACTCGCCTCGAGCTAGGAACAATTCGCGATGGAACGTCCAGCACTCGCAGGGTGGATGAGACTACTGGGTTCCCCGAAGAGGCTCCCGAGACGGCGAGCGCGAATGGGCCGACGGGGCGGGCGGACCGAGTCGCGCCAGCCCCTCGTGCAGCCGCTCGAGCAAAGATGGCTTCTGACCATCAACGAGCCACCGGCCATCGAGATACCTCCACCCCAGGCGACCGATCTGAACGAACCGCTTGTATTCCACTCGGGCGGCAACGCGCCAAATGCCATTGAAATCACCGATCCTGACGCGGGCACCGACCCAATCCAAGTTACGCTCGGGGTCACCGACGGAACGCTGACACTCGCGACCACAGCCGGGCTCTCGGTCACTGGCGATGGGACCGATCTGGTAACTTTGACCGGAACATTCACCGCGATCAACACGGCGCTCGACGGCCTCCAGTTTGATCCGCCTGAAGACGAATCCGGGGTCTTTCGCCTGGATATCTCGGCCGACGATCTGGGAAACAGCGGGACGGGCGGCGCCCAATCCGCGAGCCGAGCACTCTCGATCGGCGTCGCCCATACGAACCAGCCGCCGACGATCGCAGTCGAAGAACCGGACGGCGTGTTGCTGCCCAATACGTCGTTCATCCTGGCCGGCATCCAGATTGCCGATCCCGACGCCAATGGCTCGCCCGTGCAACTGGTCCTCGAAGTTGCTAGCGGAACCATCGACATTGATCCGAACGTTTCAGCAGGGGTCGAGGCGGGCCAAATAAATGGAAACGGCACGACCCGGGTGGTGTTGGTCGCGACCCCAGGGGCCATTCAAGCCACTTTGGACGACGACGGTGTTACCTACTCGCCCGACACCGATTTTGCCGGTCGCGAATTGGTGCGAGTCGAACTGAACGACCTCGGCAACGCGGGAATTGGCGGTACGCGATCGGTCTCCGCCGAGATCGATTTGCGCATCACCGAGGGGCCTGTCAATCTGGGCCCTGCTCGCATCGCCACCGATCCAGCCACATCAGTCGACGTGCGCTTCGGCGACGACCATCCCATCCAGGTAGCGAGCGGCGACGCGGCTGACGTGTCGGTTGAGCTTGAAGTGAATTGGGGAACACTGACCTTTACGCCCGCGCTTGGCCTTACGTCGCACAGTGGCGACGACACCCAGGCGATATCCATGGTCGGCAGTCTGGAAGACGTCAACGCTTCCCTGGCGACGCTTGTCTACGATCCCGCCGTGAGTTTCCGTGGGGAGGTGGAGCTTCACTGGACGACCGCACTGCTGGACGAGTACAGCGAACCGACGCTATCGACCGAGAGCTATCACACGATCGCCGTGGGCCGACCCGAGTTGCCGCCTGAGATTCGGCTTGGCCAACGAAGCGTCGCGGTGGCCCCCGGAGGTACTGTCGAGGTCCCCACATTCTCAGTAGCAGACGGCGCCGTTCAGACCGATTTGCGAGTCACGCTTTCGGCCTCGTCGGGGAGGATTACGGTACCCGTCGACGTTGAAGACGGTCTAACGCCGCTCCAGGTGGCCGGGAACGGAACGTCGCGCGTGGTGATCATCGCGCCGTCATTGACCATATTCAGCACCCTGGCAGCGCAGGCAGCCGAATACGAACCCAACTCGGGTTTCTCGGGAGAAGATCGAGTCTGGATTGAGGTCGATGACCGAGATTCCAGCGGTCACGTTAGGCCGGCGCTTGCCCGCGACTCGCTACGCGTACACGTCGTCGAGGAATTGGTTTGGCTGGCACCCGATTTTCGCAACGTCGTCACGGATGCTGAACTGAGCTTTGGCATGCTGTCCGAAGCGGGCATCGCTTTAGCCGATTTACGGGCGACACCGGGCGATCTCGAGTTGATCCTCGAGGTGGAACAGGGAGGATTGAGCGTCACGCCCGCGACGGGGGTGACCATTGTGGCGGGCAACGGCCCGACGGAGCCACTTCTGCGCATGCGAGGCACAAGCGAGGTGCTCAGCGAGTCGCTGGCCACGCTGGTTTACACCCCTGAACCGGCATTCGGGGGCCAAGACTTGTTGACACTGGTTGCCACGGACCTGGCAGACCCTCCCCAGGAACTTGCCACGGCGGCGGTCGTGATCGGGGTCAATCAGCTTGGCGGAGCGCCCGTCATCTCGATTTTCGATCCGCGGCCGCTCATCGTGGGCACCAACGGCCGATCCACGATTCCAGGCGTGATTCTCAGCAATGATGATCGCGGCCTGAGTGAGCTTGTCCTGCGGCTCCACAGTTACCACGGTCGCTTTGAAATCGAAACCGAGGGCAGCGGGTCGGGAATTGCAGACTCGGCGGTGTTCGGCGCAGGAACTTCGGAAGTAGAGATTCATGGTAATCAAACCCAACTGGTGCTGCTGCTTACGTCGCTGGAAGGACTAGTCTACGTTCCCGATGCCCATTATCGGGGCGAAGACCTGATCGAGCTTTCGCTCGATGACCAAGGGGCCGTCGGCACCGCCGGTCCGCAAAAGGACATCAACGCCATCCGGGTTTGGGTTACCAGCGACCCCGTGGCGACGGGTCCGACAACACAAACGATCGAGAGTGGATCCTTATTCTTTTCGGACTTAACGGACAACGGGCTTCACGTATACGGATTTCGCGAGGCAGACGAACCGGCGACGGTGACTGTGTCCGTCACAAGTGGTCTGCTACGCCCGGCCTCGAGCGACCCGGAGGACGAAGGAGAGGCGGAGCTGGAATGGACCGATGATCTCGACGCGATCGACGCCGAGTTACAGGGCCTCGAATTTGTGCCGAGCGAGAGTTTTAGCGGAGTGGTTTCGCTGGTCGTCACGGTCCGTGCCACTGCCCAACCCGAATCGACAGGTTACTCGACCACGGTGCAGATCGCGGTCAATCACACCAACTCTGCGCCGTCGATTCGCGTCGATCGGGGCGAAGCGATTGTCGCGAGCACGACAGCAACAACAATTTCGGGGATCGCTGTTGAAGACTCCGACGCGCTTGGTGCTCCCGTTCGGGTAACGTTTTCCGTCAAGAACGGAGAACTCTTGCTACGGACCGACGTGGCCGATGGGCTGGAACCGTACGACCTGTTCGGCAACGGCACCTCTGAAGTGACCGTATGGTCTTCGCTTGATCGACTCGCTGAAACGCTGACCGCAGAAGGTGGGCTCGTCTACGAGCCCAACGACTCGATGGTGGAGGACGACGTTCTCCGCATCGTGATCGACGACCGTGGCAATACTGGCGGAATGTTAGGACTGGCCGTCGGCACGATTCGGCTGCGAGTCACAGATCGCTTACTCCATGAATTGCCTGTGGGGCCCTGGACACCGCTGAACACGCCGTTAACGCTTTCGACTGAGCTTCGCAGCGCCGTGCGAATCGTCGATTTCGACGCGGCGGAGCGGGAACTGCTCCTGGAAGTGGAAGCCAGTCACGGACGATTGCGCTGGAGCACTGCTGAGCCGGAAACTGAGCCTGTCTCGAGCCTGACCCTGGAAGGAACCTTGGAGGAACTCAACGAGGCACTGGATGGGCTCGAGTTCATCCCCGATACCGAGTTCCGTGGTACCGCCCAATTAGGCTTCCGTACAAGTGACTCTGGTCACAGCCTTGGGCCACTGACCGCGGAAGACGTGTTGGCGATCGGTGTCGGCGTGTTAAATCAGTCGCCGCGCCTGATCGTGCCCGATCAACCTCTTCGGTTCGAGGTCGAATCAGGGGTGCCATCGCCGGTAGCGCTGTCTGCTGTCTCGATCGAGGATTCGGACGCCGGAGGCAGCCCACTGGAACTGGTTCTCGTCACACCCAGCGGCACCCTGGAAGTGCTGGCAGACGGGCTGGCGTCGCTACGTCCGGACCAGGTCGACCGCCTGAGCCCGCAAAGCATTGTGTTGCGTGGAACCGTCGAACAACTCAATCGTGCACTGCAATCCAACGGAGTGTTTTATATTCCGCCAACTGGGTTCAGCGGACTTGACTATGTGGTGCTGCGCATCACCGACTTAGGGAACTCGGGGGCCGGTGGGGCCAAAGAGGATGCCGAAATCGTCCGTTTCGCTGGTCCGCTCGTGAATTATCCGCCGGTTGTATCCGTACCCGCGTACCGGGTGCAGGTCCAGGCCAACGAGGTTACGGCGCTCGACCCGGTGGAGGGGCTAGGCATCGCTTTCGACGACGAGGATGCGGAGGATGAATCGTTTGGGGCAGGTTTTATTGCGCGCAACGGAAGGATTCGGATTCCCGCGTCCGCGGTGGAAGATCTCACGTTCCTCATGGGAGAGGCGGACGAATTCGCCCGAGCTGTTTTCTTCGCCGGCGCTCGCTCCGACATCGCCGCGGCGCTGGCGGCAGTCGAATACTTGCCTGACACGAACTTCTTCGGACCAGACGACGTGCGCGTCTTCGTCACCGATTTCGATGGCGAGGGCACGCCCGGGATCATGGGTCCGGGGACTACCGAAGTCTCGTACCGATTCCAGGTGCTGGACCCAGCCGAGCCCATCGAACTGGAGTTCGTCGATGCCGAGGCTCCCGGCGGCCGTCTGGCCTACAGCCTGGGCAACCTGGACACCCTCGCCGAAAACGGGCCCGGCCACACCTACCTGCTAGAGGCGGCCGCCGGACAGCGGCTCTCACTCCGTGTGGAACCCGATCCAACCGCGCCGACGCTAGCTCCCGTTGTTACGGTATTTGACCCTCGGCTGCGTCAAGTAGTGACCCGATCCGCCGAGCGTGGTACCCCACTGATTCTCAACGGCATCGAACTGCCTTCCGACGGAATCTATGAGATTCTCGTCTCGGCAGGCGGCGCATCGTTCGGTCGGTTCACTCTGGATGTCGTTCTCGACGGCGGGTATTCGTCGACTCATCGTGATCGGGGCGAGTTCGACTCGTTGGAGTCGCCGCGTTTGGATTTCGGAGCCACTTCGACCCGTTGGACAACGGTGAGTAGCTCGCAGGCTCTACGACAATTGGGAAGCTGGGATGGGGCTACCGGTCGGCTAATCACCGCCTTTGGCGGAATCAGCGAGTTTCAGGCGGCCAACGATGCAGAGGGCAACCCCTGGCGAACCCGTGTCGTGCTCGATGGTCCCTATTACGGTTTGCAGGAAGGGGACCGTGTTGCGATTCGGCAACCGTTCAGTCTAAACGAGTTTGAGGGCGAGTACACGATCCACAACGTACAGGTCGAGCCAGCCCCCGGACAGCCGGCTACCTTCGACATCGACGTGCCATTTGATGTGCTCAAGAATGGTCACTTCGGCACTTGGCAACTTTTGCCCGGCACCGCTTGGAATTATGGTCCGGCACTGGGGGTAACGCTACTGACCGAGTTCGAAGAACGCTCCATCGCTCTGGTGGGGCACGTCGATCCGAATTCGGGCGTCGACATCCTTGATGTCAGCGATCCCCTGGCCCCCGTTCTCTTGGCCAACTTCCGCCATGCTGAGGAAGCGCAGGAGATCGTGTCGCTTACGCCAGGCGACGATCTCTGGATCACTCGCATCACTACGGCTGGGGCACATGGCCTCCAGAACGGCGCAACTGTGCGCATCGAAGGGACAGGTCCGTATGACGGCGAATTTCAGGTTTTCGGGGTAACGTCGGACAGCTTTGCGATCTCGTTTCACTACGCAGGTCCGGCCAACGGCACTTGGCGAAGTGTCGTGGGAAATCAAATCACCGGTCTGGCGGTCAAGGACCACTACGCCTACTTGGCCAGCAATAACGGCGGCGGGATCCTGGTGCTGGATATCAGCGATCCGGCGGCACCGGCGGAAGTGACCAAGTTAGTGCCCATCTCGCCAGCGCAACGCTTTTTTGCGATCGCCGTTGCGGGCGATCTGTTATTCGCCGTCGGAGACGAATCAGGAGATGTCATCGTTTACGACGTGTCCGACCCGGCGGACCCCACGCCTCTTCCGACAATCGAGACAGGAGAACTAGGGCTCCTGGGCGTTTCGGTTCGAGACAACCTCCTCTACACCGCCGTTCCGTTTTCGCTCGTCGATCCCGAAAACCCTGCCTTGGGCGTGGGCGGGTTTGTGGATGTCTACGACCTGACCGACTATCCGACCACGGATGCCGTGCGCGTGTCGCGGCTGGAATCCGGCTTGACCACCGCGTTTGTCGCTCCCACGGACGACGGCGACCATCTGGTGATCACTCGACTGGGCGCCGAATTCGACACGGCTGCGGCGCTGGTAAGTATCTGGGACATCTCCGACTTCGAAAACCCGGTCCAGGTGGCTGGAATCGATCCGGAAGACTGGGGAGCGACCGCCTTTGGGGCCGGAGTCCCGGTCGTCGACGGTTCGACGCTGTACATCTCGATGTTTCAATCCGGGCTCCAAGCCTTCGACATCACCGATCCGGCTAATCCGCAACGGCTTGGAGAGCTGAGCGTCGTTCCGACCGATGCGTTTGGCTTGGCATTCGCCGGCATGTTTGGCCTGGGGCCCCAACTGGGGTCACAGAGCCTGTTGGTGACCGACTTCGACCGCGGCCTGTTTGTCGTCGATGGCCGGCCCGACGAACAAACGTACCAGCTCGATCTGACCCGGGCCGTCGGTCAACCTCTTGACATTCTGCTCCGCGGAATCGACAGCCAGCTCTACGCAGATGCCGTCATCGAACTATACGGCCCCCCAGAGTTGCCCGAAGAACCGGAAGTAGAACCGCCTCCCCTGGTGCTGCTGGCAACCAGCGAGTCGTACAGCCTGGGCCTGAACTCCGAACGTTTCGATCAGGGCATCTTGGGGTACACCATTGCCGATCCGGGCCTTTACACCATCCTTGTGCGCAGCCGCGCTAGCGGGCGATACGAACTGGTGGTAGGGGCCGATTTAACGCTTACCGCTTACCAGGTCGATGGGGAACAGTCTGAGCCGAAGTCTCTCGACGACTTGTCCGCCGCGGCCGGGTTTCTGGAAGATTCGTCTCCCATCCAATACACGCTTACGCTACCTGCCGACGAGCCTTTCCGGGCTTGGACAGAAACGCCCGGCTGGGGTGAATCGGTTCTCATCTCGAACCTCGTCGACCCTGCCCTGACGCTGCGCAATTCAAGCGATGAGATCGTAGCCTTCAACTCCAGCGCCGAGCCCGGGGCCAAGAATGCCCTGTTGCAATACGTGCCGGCATCCGCCGGAGTCTACACGCTCGAGATCAGCCGTGAGGACTCAGCCACTGGCGGCTACGTTCTGCACATCGAGCAGGCCGCTGTGAACAACCCGCCTTCGTTGACCCAGCCCGCGTCCCTGGTTACGGGCGTGGACGAGACCATCGAGTTAGTCGCGGTCGGAGGCGGTCCGCTGAAGGTCGCCGACCCGGATTCAGGGGATTCTGGAATCGAGATATCGATTGCAGTCGAGCACGGCACGCTCAACTGGGAAACCACTTCCGGCACCAGCACTGACAGTTCCTCAAGCGGCACTATCACGACCTATGTGCTGGCCGGTCCCGTGATGGCGCTCAACGAACTTCTAGCCACCCTCACCTTTACTCCGAGCATGGCATTTCTGGGGACGGCCCATCTTGCCATCACCGTCGACGATCTGGGAAACACCGGGTCGGGTGGTCCGCAGATCGTTGCATCCGAGCTGAACATTCAGGTGCGCGAGCGCAACGCTCCCCCCGGATTGGTATTCCCCGGCCCGCAACGTACGGCTCGCGATACCCGTTTGGTGTTCGCGCCCGGTGGTGACAACCGGATCGCGATCGAGCCGTCGTTGGGCACCGAGGACCATGTCTTCCGCATTGAACTTGAGGCCGAAGAAGGAACGCTACTTTTTGGTTCGACTGCCGGTGCAACGGTAGTCGCTGGCGCAAGCGGGACATCGGCCATAACGCTTGACGGCAGGGCCACGGTTCTGAACGAGCTGCTCTCCGGATTTGCTTTCGACCCCGAAAACGGCTTCACGGGAGTTGGTCAACTCACGATCACGGCTGGCGATCTGGGCCTGGATGGTCTAGGAGAGCCAGCCGAAGTAAGTGGAGAGGTCCGTATCGCTGTTGATCACCGTAATCAAGCGCCCACGATTTCCGGGAGCGAGTGGGCTTATCGCGGCTGGCCCAACGAAGCCACGCATCTCAGCGGCATCGGGATCGCCGACGCCGATGCCGGCGACGCAGTTCTGCTTGTGCGCTTGGAAGTCGGCGAAGGAACACTGCAAATCGATACGGAGGTCGATGGGGGAATCGAAGCGAGCCAGGTGACCGGCAACAATTCCGACACGATTGACATTCGTGCATCGCTGGCCCAGTTACAGGCTACGCTCCTCGAGTCCACCGCGCTCACGTATCAGCCCGGGGAGCCGCCCGAGGAGTTCGACGAATTGACCGTGACCGTGGACGACCTGGGCAACACTGGGCTTGGTGGTCCACGTCGTGTCGAGCGATCCTTCGAAATCGTCATCTCTGACGAGGATTTGGGCTCTACCATTCATGCGCCGAACGTTCCCTGGATTACCGAAATCGACGAACCGATCGTGTTGACCGGCCTGACCATCGAGAACTCCGACGAACCGACGGGTGTACAAGTCGTCGTCCGCGTAGAGGAGGGGACGTTGTCGCTTGTCGACATCGACCTGGAAGACGAGAACACGATCAGCGTTTCATCCGACGGAACCATGGTCACCTTGGAGGGCTCGCTCGAATGGATCAACGCCACGCTGGGAACTTCCGGAGGGCCCGAGTACACGCCCAAATCCGGCTGGGGAGGCCTGGATCGCGTGTATGTCGAGGTGAATGCCACTAATGGTGCCTCGGTGCTGCATGACGAGTTGGAATCTCCCTTGTTTCTGGCGGTCGTCGAACCGCTTTCGTACACGGACCTGGGTGAGTTGGTTCCAGCTCCCACGATTCATTTACCGGAGACGACCTATATCCCGCGAGACAGCACCCTGGAGTTTCCGGAAGGCGGGCCGGGGCAGATTTGGATTGAAGACAGCTCTTCGCCCGAGGCGACGCTCGTCGTACGGCTGGAAGTGAGCAACGGCTCGCTGGAACTCTCGGGGTCGACGGGCCTCAGCCTTCTCGAGGGAACTTCGGTAAGCGGCCGGCGAATCGCCGTGAGCGGTTTGGTCAGTGACATCAACGCTGCCCTGGCGGGAATGGTCTTTGACCCTGGGAGCGGATTCACCGGATCGGTCTACCTCGATCTTTGGGCGGCCCGTTCGACGGAGACATCTGCTGGACTGGCCGGCCAAGCAAGCGACTCGCTTACCGTTCGTGTCCAAGCCCGGGCCGAGCCTCCGGTTATCGTCTCACCGTCTTCAATTCTGGCGACGCCGGCCGTGGCCTTGCTGGTTGGCACCACAGAATCTCCGCTGTCCGTAAGCGCCCCAGGAGTGGGCGATGCAACGATCAGCGTTAACTTGACGGCGAATTTCGGCAGCTTGCGCGCGGTACTCATCGGCGGTACCATCTTGACCAAAGGAGATGAGAGTGGTGCGAACACTCTTTCCCTCACCGGGTCGGTTGCCGACGTCAACGCGACGCTCGAAACCCTGGAGTACCTGGCCGATCGTCTCTACCGTGGACCGGACCTGATTCGAATCGTAGTCGACGATCTGGCTCACAACGGCACGGCAAGTCGCCAGAAGGCTACCGCGCTGGTCGAGGTCGCGCTGGCCCCGGTCAGCCTACCACCTCTGCTGAATCTACCGACGAACTTGTTGCGAACAGACGAGGGAGAACCGCTGCTCGTGGCCGAGTCCGGGCACTTTCCCCCGTCGATCAAGGCGCCGGATTTGGCCGACGATCGCCTCGCCGTAACGATCCAGGTTGCGGCCGGCACGCTAAGCATCGTTGAGCCAGGACCTGCCGAGGTGGTTCAATCGAGCTCGGAAGAACTCGTGCTGACGGGCAGCGAGTCTGAGGTCAACGAGGCGCTTTTATCACTTACGTTGACACCCGACGACTACTGGAATGGCAGCCTGACAATCGACTTGTCGGTGCAGCAAATTGACGATGAGGATACACCGCAGCTCGCCGAGCCGGTGACTGGCCAGATGCGGGTTTATTTCTCCGCAGGCCAAGGATCGCCGCGAATTCGTCTTCCCGAACTGATCCGCACTGAGGAGGATCAGCCGATTGCGCTTTCCACGCGGTTCAATATCGCGGTGTTCATCAATGACCAGGCGTCGAGTGCATCTCTGACGACGGCGGTCTCCGTCGAACGCGGATCGTTAATCTTGCCGGCCGAAGAGCTTCCCGCTGGGCTAGTGATTTCGCCCGCGCCCGTGGAAAGCATTATTTCCGGTGACTCGATCACCCTGACCGGCTCTTGGGTCGACATCAACGACGCCTTGAGCCGGTTGAGTTACGTCCCGGA
This sequence comes from uncultured Pirellulales bacterium, assembly GCA_964399535.1. Taxonomy (GTDB): domain Bacteria; phylum Planctomycetota; class Planctomycetia; order Pirellulales; family CAYNRE01; genus CAYNRE01. Next base: position 19,013 of record CAYNRE010000039.1, read on the forward strand.
AACGGGGGAAGTCTACGAATCTCGGCTGACAGTCACGAATGAGTTTTCCACCCTTTCGCCAAATCGTCTGGCCTCGGACTCCGTGCCGATTCAGGTGGTGCCGCCGTCGGGTGAGCCCGAGCACCAGGGAACTGCGCCGCGGACAGTCGGCACCGGCTCGCTGCTCGGGTTCGGTGGCAGCGAACCGCTCGAGGTCGTCGACCCTTATCTGACAACCGACCTAGTTCAGGTGACGGTGCTGGCCGAAGCTGGCGAAGTTTCGCTGAATCAATCGTGGTGGCTCCCGGGCCTTTCGTTCGCCGGGACGTTGGCCGAAGTGAACCAGAAACTCGAATTGCTCCGCTTTCGCCCGGAGCCCGGCTTTCTGGGTACCGCAAACCTTCGCATCATCACCTCAGATTTGGGCAACTCGCGCGACGGGATCGTGTTGGAAGCCACGGACGACGTAGAAATCACCGTGGTCGATGCCCGGTTCGAATGGAGCGTTCCCGGCCCGCAGTTGCTGGCCGAGAACAATATCCTCTTGTTGTCATCGGCTACTAGCGACGCGATCGATCTTACCTACTTGGAAGAAGACGAGCCCGAGGAGCTTCAGACGATTCAGCTCACCTTGGGCGCCTCACACGGGCTTGTCAGTCTGCCGGACGAAACCGAATACGAATCACCGGCCTCGAGCATCACGCTCGAGGGGACCGTCAGTGAGATTCGTGCCCTGCTTGCAGGCGGCGTTCAGTTCTCACCAGACCCAGGCTACCTGGGTGAGGCGGCGATCGAGGTCGCAGTAGCGGTGGCCATTGAGGGCAATTCGGTGGGGGCCACTTCCTCGATACCGATCACGGTCAGCAACCTGAATCAGCCGCCGGTCAACCGGCTGCCCGACGACCTCGCGGTGCGTCCCAACGGATACTTGGTGTTGTCCTCGGCGCTGGGCAATGCAATTCGCATCGAGGATCCCGATGCCGGTAGCGCTCCGCTGGAAGTAGTGGTGCTGGCCCAGTACGGCACCTTTCGTCTGGCCGGACAGGCAGGGCTTGAGGTATTCACCAACACCGGAAGAATCGCGAGCTTCCGCGGAAATCTGGCCGCCATTAACGCGGCCTTCGATGGGGTGGTATTCCGCCCCGAAGCCGAGGCTTTGCTCGACGACCCCGAGGCCCAGCCTACCCTAACGATTGTCACCAACGACTTGGGGAATTCCGGAATCGGCGGTCCCCTGGTCGATGAAGACGACCTAGTAATCTCTGTTGAATCGATCAACCTGCCTCCCACGATTGCGGCACCTCTCTCGGCATTCGTCGGCGAGGATGAAGTACTCACCCTCTCGGCCACCACCGACAACGGAATCGTGCTTGACGACCCGGACGCGGCGGAAGAAGCCCAGCTAGAACTCACTTTGATGACCGCCGTGGCCCGCATTACTTTGGCCACGGATACCGGGCTGGCATTTCTGAACGGTTCCGGTACCTCGGACCGGTTTCTGCGAGTCCGCGGCACCCTCGAAGACCTAAACGCGGCGCTCGACGGATTGACGATCGGTCCGTTCGACGAGGACAGCCCCGACGACGCGCTCACCATCTCTCTAAACGATCTGGCCGACGAAGAGCTGGGTGGCCCCGCAATCGCCACCCGAGTTCTGCAGATCGGCCGTGCGCTTGGCCTCGAGCTGCCGACTTCCCTCACCGGTCAGCAAGATTCTACGCTTTACTTCCCGGAGTTGGCCCTGCTCGGTCTGGCGTCGACCGATCTGGTCCGCGTCAGCCTTTGGGCAGAACATGGCCGGTTGTACTTGGACAGTATCTTCGACTCCAGCGGAGTGGAACTCTCCGGTCACGGGCTGACGTTCGAAAGCCTCGATCACGGCTGGGATTCATCGTTCGTTGCTTTCGAGGGGACGCTAGACGATGTAACTGAAGCCCTGTCAGAGATCCGCTTTGAGCCCGAGTCAGGCTACGCTGGTCATGCCTCGCTACGGCTGCTCGCCGGAGCCACGCTCGGCGATCGGTACTACTCGGTAGAGGGGATCGTGCCCATCACGCTCGCGGCGCGCCTTTTCAACCCTGAGTTCATAGCGCCCGTGTCGCAGGTGACTACACAGAATCAGGCGGTCGCCTTCTCTCAAGCCCAGGGCAATGCCATCCGGCTTGCGGATCGTGATGCCGGATTGGAACCGCTTCTCGTCACGCTCACGCCCCAGCACGGCACGATCGTGGTGCCCGCCGAAGTCGCTGGGGTGACGCAGTCCGTCGATGAACCGAGCGGAACGGTTTCGCTCGAAGGAACGCTGGAGAAGATCAATCACGCCTTGGATGGACTGAAGTTCATTCCCGACCTTAACTACGTGGGAACAGCCGGAATCGACCTGGCCGCCGACGATCTCCGCGATGAACTGCTGAGCGGCGGCACAGCCGAGGCGTCGATCGCGATCGACGTGGGCCTGGGAGCCGTCGGCCTATCGGTTTCCGTTCCGCCGGTCCAATATGTGGGGATCAATACCGATTACAGCGAACTCCCGGACCCGGTTGTGAGGCTTTCACAGTACGACGGCAACGGCATTGATCTCCTGGGAAGCATCGACGAGTCGGAGCCGATCAAGATTCAGTTTGCGGTGGCTCACGGAACTCTGGCACTTCCGATTCACGACGGGCTGACAGTCGATTCCGAGGATCCGCTCGTCGTTCCGACGGGCACCCCGTCGTTTAGCAGATTCGCGAGCGGCACTCTGATCGGCACCCTGGCTGCTTGGCGGGCTGCATTTGCGGGAGGCGTAGACGGGAATGGAAGCCGAGTCGGCGGACTTCTCTACACTCCGAACGAAGTTGCCACGGTTGCAGAGGCCTCCCGAGAAGACCAGATTTCGTTGGAGGTTGCAGCAACAATAACTACTGACTCAACCAGTACTCCCACAACAATGGCGGAGTGCACCGCGTCGAGTTTGGTCGACATTTCTCTAGTGCCGCTACCGCAGGCTTACAGCCTACAACTCTATTCAAATCCTGCGGCATTCCCACAATTGATTGCCGGACCGCCGACTGGCGAATGGGACGGGGAGGCCGCGAAGTTTTTGTATGTTCTCGGGTGGGTCACTACCGAGGAACCATCTGGCAATCCCCCGAACCCAGCTCTCAGCTCAATGGTATTGTTCGAGATAGACGAGGACGGGGATGGTATTCCTGACGGCCAAGCGTACAGTTGGCCAATCAATGTCGCTACAAAGGACACGATTCAGGGCGATACGAGATTTGTATACTTTCCCAAGCGGCCGACGAACGATGGCGTTTCGGTTTCAGAGTCCCTGCAGGCGCGAACTGTCGTATTGGTTGGACCACCGGACGATGGTCAGCAACTGTACGGCCCATGGAAAGGAGTGAACGGTAAAGTTGACGAACACCCAGTCAGAATAAGCTCTGACAAGGTTATAGAGAAACAACCATCTTTCGTTTCCGGCTTTCGGCCATCCGAGTTCACGCGAGATCAGGAAGGAGAGATTTACTCGAGTAACTTGCGATTAGAGGGCGTGCTTTCGGGCACGTACTCGACCAATACGCCAGTGGCCATCTATCAGCAGAACGCTGATCCTTCGAAGAATGTTGCCTTGGTCAGTTCGTTGTTCATCGACGGGAAGACGGATCCAGACCCGAACGTATTTCGGCTACTTGGATTCGCCTACCCGGACGAGAGCGGGCGGTTCACGTTCGAGCCCACTCGATTGATCCCCGGTTTTGCCCGCGAGATTTCCGGAACCGACAACGTCCGCGTTCGCCTTTGGGCCGTCGCCCGCGATCCCATTCCCGGTCACCCGGAGCTGAACTACACCTCAGGGCTTGAAAACCGCGGCATGGTGGCGCTCGAATTCATCCTCACGCCCACCGAGGTCGGCGTTGTCGACCTGCAGTTGCTCGACCCGTCAGATTCCGAAACGCCTCCCGCCACGATCGACCCCACCATCATTGGTCGCGTCACAGGCCTCGACGACGCTCTGGGAACCGCCGTACAGCTTTCGATCGGCGAGCCTCACGATCCGTGGATCGTCTATGCCGATGCGGGCGGACAATTCCAATTCACGCTGCCCGACGATGTCGACTCCGGCAGCATCGAACTCACCGCCACGGTTCTGTTGCCAGATGGATCGACCGAGGTCGTCGCTGAGCCGGCCGAGCTATTATTCAACTTGCTCGGCATTTCCGGCCAGCCAGAGGTGGAAGACCTGGCCGCCGACCTGCTTCCCAGCACCGCGGCCAATGGCTCGGCAGGCAGCTACCTGCTCACGGGGCAAGTGGTTTACGCAGGCCAAGTCGCCAATGGACTGATCGAGATTGACATCAACGGCGACTCGATCACCGACCTGACGACGCGCACCGACGAATCCGGCAGCTTCGTGGTCGAACTTCCCACTCTGGCCCTGGGAGAGGTCGAACTCCAGGTCAGGGCAACCGGCGTCGACACCATCCGAGGTCGCCAGGTTATCGGCGACTGGAGCACCATCACGTTCACCGCCCAGGTTGCGCTCGATCCGAATCTGCTCGTAATCGAACTGGCCCTGCTGAACGACACCAGCGAAGGAGACCTCGACACCACCGACCCCACGCTTACCGGGCAGATCGCTTCTTCAGGTACTGTTGCGCTCCAAACGGTGCAATTCGCCTACGGAGCGGAATCGTCCGTGGTCGAGGCCTCGGTGCTTACCGACCGAGCGGGCCGCTTCCAGTTTACGCCCCTGGGCCTGGAGCCCAATACTACCAGCAACGAGGTCACCGTTCGGGCTCGGGTGAAGGCGATTGACCAATTCGGCGACGAGCGCACCAGCCCCTGGAGCTCGCTGACGTTCGACTACCACCCCCCGACGGGCACCCCGGAGATCTCCGATTTTCAGTGGCTCGACAACCCTGATGCCCAGCTTCGTCCCGTCGTCACGGGAACTGTCTCGGGTCTCTCGGCCCCCAGCGGCACGATCGTCCAAATCAGCTACGCCGGAAATGAACTGGTCGACGCCACGGCCACGGTTGATTCGCAGGGCCACTTCACTCACAGCCTGGCGCTCCCCGAAGAGGGGACGTATGAAGTCCAAGTTCGGGCCGTTTCCCAGGTCTACAGCGTCGCCGAAGGGTGGGAAACCCAGTACTCCGCCTGGCAGGGCTTGCCTGGCGCCGGCCTGGTTACCTTCAGCCCCACGTCCACGGTTTCGGGGGTCACCATCGCCTCGCTCTTCCTGCGGGGCGAAGATGGAAAGCCGATCGAGCCACTCGAGCCGATCGATCCCCCCGAATCCAGCCATCCCGTGCTCGCCGGTGAAGTAACATCGTCTGAGGGCTTCGCTGGCTTCATCGTGCGCTTCACCTTCGCGGGCCACCCTCAGGCCGAAGGCTCCGCCTTTCTCGACGCCAACGGCCGGTTCAGCTTTCGACCCGTCGGGCTGCCGGTCGATCTGGAAATCGCGGTCACTGCACAGCTTTTCCGACTCGATCCGGGCGCCGACTTGCCGGCGGCCGGTGATACCGAAAGCCTCACATTCGTCGTCACCGAATCCGATTTCGAGATTCCCACCATCGATGAATTCGGCCTGGTCTTCCCGGTCGACGACGATCCGCTCCAGGCCATCGATTCCACAATCGTCGGCCAGCTTTCATTCGCAGGTGGCGGCGACTTCCGCAACGTCTCGCTCGAATACTCCCTGGGCGACGACGAGCTTCCCGTCACCACCGGCTACGCCAGCGTCTTGGCCGATGGCAGCTTCCGCTTCGTGCCTGCCATTGCGTCCGTCGGAGACAATTCTCTCCGCGTGAGAGTGCGCCGGTGGAATCCCGCAGAGCGAACCTATTCCACGGGCGAATGGTCCGACCCGCTGGAGTTCGAACTGCTCGATCCTGCCATGGAAGTGCTTCCCACGATCGTAGAGTTTGCCTTGCTCAATCCCGACCAGAGCGATCCTCTTGTCTCCACCTCGTCCGATACCACGGTCGCCGGCAGAGTCGAATACTCGCTGGGGTCCGTGGCCCACGTCAAGGTCGAACTGGTGGACGGTAGCGACGTCTCGCTCGGCTATACGTTCACCGACGCCTTTGGAAGTTTCAGTTTTCATCCGACCGGCCTGGACACATCGGGGGCGATTACCATCAAGGCCCGAGCGGTGGTCCCCAGTGCCACCGGCGGAGACGACATTGCCGGCGACTGGGAAACGCTTACGTTCACTCGCACCATCGTCACGCCCGATCCCGGTTACACGCCGACCGATCCCTTCGGCGATCCAGCGGTTTTCGAACAGGTAGTATCGGATTTCGACCGCCAGGCCGAGGCTTGCCTCCAGACTGCCGCGTTCGATGCCGCCGCTGCCTTTAACGAACTGGCCTTCTCCGGACGAGATCCCCTCGACCCGGGCCAGGTCTATTTCCCCCACGGAGCGTTTAACCAGTTTGTCGGTCAGCTCGGTGCTGCGGCTGGTCGCTCGGCCCAGGCCGATTTGGCGGCCGGCGAGCCCGCGCCTCTGCCCAATTTGCTCTTCCCCTTCGAGGTCCTCTTTCCCGACCACACCTTCACCGAGGCCAATGTCCTTTCGGATGCCCAAACGAAGATCTCCACCGGCGGCACCGCAGAAGATCAGTTCACCCGCGAGGATACTCAAACACTCGGTTATAACCTCACGCTGGCAGACCCCGATCCCCTCACCGGCATCGTCGAGTTTGGCTACACCATCCACATCAACACCGAGTTCATCTACCGTCGCATTCAAACCACGGGCGATTTGGCGTCCGTGGCCGATCGAATCCATGACACGCCCACTCTGTACGACGAAGCTTTCACCCACGTCTTCAAGCCCGAAGTTGATCGAGACGCACCGGCGCGCGTGCCCGCCGAAAGTCCTGCGCCTCCGTCGGGTGTGCCCGATCTCGTATGGTTCCAGGACGAAGCTCCCTCGCTGCAAGGCCGATTCCAGAACTTCAGCCAGAGGGGCAGCTACGATCTGCTGTTCACCCTCTCCGGTTCGTTCACTCCGGCCGGCGTAATCACCGCCAGCTACGGGTTCACCGAGGCCTCCGACTACAACTACTCAGCCTTCGATGCCGTCTACAACAAGCTCGGCCTGCAATCCATTGCCAACGAAAACGGCTCCTCGCAAAGCCGCTCGTCCGACTACCGCGTGACCCGGGGCAGCACCCACCGCACATCCCTGCGCACCGATTCCGACGGCGCCTTCACGCTCGACCCGAGCGACGATTCCTACTCCATCGGGGTGCCCGAGAGAACCCCCGTCCCCGAAAGCGAAGGTCAATACATTTCCAGCCTCAATATCGCCGAGTCGATCGAGTCAGAGTACCTCGTCGACCAGGGCGATCAGCGCTACCAGGCCGCCTCGCAAAGCTGGGACAATGGTCCCACCGAGTTCGCTTCCAGTTCGTCGCTGGCCGAGTCGAACTGGGGCCAAGGTCGCCGCGCCGAATCGGTCGAGACCACCACCGGCGGCTCGTATGCACTGTCGGCCAGCTCCCAATCGCTCAGCCTGTTTCCCCGCACCGATCGCGCCTCGCAGCTTCACTACCAGGGGGGCGGCCAAAGCCAGTCCCAGTCCCAGTCCGCTCAGTCCAGCGCGGCCCTCAGCGCGCAATCCTCCGGTTACCAAAGCAGCAGTTACTCGGGCCAGGGCAGCCGCAGCGACGTCACCTCCGAATCGGCTGGCTTCTCCAACGAGGATTCGCTCGTCTCCGCCTCGCGCCAGTTCTTCCGCACCGTCCAGGCTTCCGACACCGTCGAAAGCCAGGGCAACGGTGCCGCCCAGGCCAAGGTTCACGCCGCCCTGTTCGATACCGCCTCGAACGACGGATTCTACGGCCAGGGCCAATCCGCCCTGCAAGTTTCCTTCGTCGATCAGGGCCAACTCACGGGCGTCGGCGCCCAGGCCCTTCGCTCTGGCAACCGCCAACTCGCCACCGACTCTCAGCTCGACTCGACCGACCATGCCCAAGGGGGCCGTTCCCAGCATTCCCCCGGCTCCTCGGCCCAAACGGCCTACGCCGACCAGCTTCACAGTTCCGCCGACTCCTCTCAGGGCGTTTCGCTGGCCTATCACGAAACCCCCACGGCCCAGCTCTACGACGGCACCACCCAATCCCAGGCCCTCGTCGACCAGGGCGGCAAGTCGCAAACCAGCGGCAACTCGCAGCGGGCCGGCCAGGGCTTCAGCGAGTCCCAAACCGACCAGGGCCGGGGCAACTACCAGTCCACCGACCAAACCCGTACCAACTCCACCTTCACCGTGGCCGGGTCCGATTACCTGGTCTCGGCCGATTCCCAGCTCGCCCGCAGCGCGGCCGACGACTTCCAGAACGATCAACTCCTCGCCTTCAGCCGCTGGGCGGCCGACACCAGCAGTTCCGGCACGCTTCAGTCCGCCGCCCAATCCTCGGCCTCGGCCACGCTTACGGGCAACTCCGAAACCACGGCCTCGCCCGCCGCCTCCACCACCACGGCCGATGCCACAGCTCAGGTCCGGGGCCAAGACAACCTCTCCGGCCTGCTCGAGCAAAGCTATACGCTGCCCAGTGTGGTCGGCTCGGCGGTCGGCCTCCAGCAATCGGCCTCGTCTCAGGTGCTGCGCGATAAATTCCAGCTCTCCGGCGATTCCAGTAGTCCGCTTCGCCAGGGCTCGCTCGCCACGCTCGGCGGAAACCAGGCCCAAAACCACCTCATCGACAACTACCAGGTCGCCCTGCCCGATGGTTCGGCCCAGGTCCTGCGCACCGACCACGCCCAGGGCAATTCCAACAGCCAGTCGTCGCTCGGCTATCGCTCCCAAGCGGGCCTCGATCAACTGGCCGGCAGCCTGGGCGCCAACCGCAATACCGGCGCCAAGTCCGATTCCCAGGTCAAAGTGCCCTACCACTTCACCGACGGCGCCACCACCTACCAAGGCCAGCTCGATAACGCCGCTGGC
>CAYNRE010000040.1:0-37199 GCA_964399535.1 uncultured Pirellulales bacterium
GGGAGACGGTGGGCGACGACGCTCACATCGTCGACCGCTATCCCTCGCGCGACGCCGCCGACGCGGCGGCACGCCTCGCGAACGACGAGCTGCGCGCCCACCACCCGGGAGGGCGACTCCTCTGCGGATACGAGGTCCGCGTGCTCCACTCCGGGGAGTGGGAGGGCATCGACGACTGACCCGCCCCGCCGCGCGCTGGCGAACCCGGGATCGTTCCCCGGGGCGCGGCCAAATCGACCCGCTAGCCGCCCGCAAGGGCGGGAAGATCAACGCCCCAACGGGGCAGAAAGGAACGAACATGTCTCTGACCTACACGCAACTTTGGGAAAAGTTGCGCGACGAAGTCGCCGCCAACGGCGGCGCTGGCAGCCTGGTGGGATACCAGTTCGGGGCGACGTGGCCCCCGGGGGCGCTCTACCCTCGGGAGCCGATGGCCCGGATCCTGGAGGACCACGGGTTCACTGGCGCCGCGTCCGTGTGCCGCGACGTGACGCCGGAAGCGGCGGCCACGGAGGCGGTACGCGCCAAGGGCGCTGGGGCTTGCACGCGCGCCAGCCGAGCGGCGAGCGCGGGCGGATCGCACACCGTGGTCTTCCACGTCGAGCGCCTCGAAGCGGCGGACGGCCACGCGCGAGCGTGGGGCGTCTATCGCGAGCGGCGCGCCGACGCGGAGCGCACGAGCGCGTGGGATTCGCTCGGGGCGCGCATCTACGTCGCCCCGAGCGGCGTCTACGCGGATCGCCCGGTGGACGGCGCGGAGGCCCCCGATTGCATGGCAATCGCGGGCGCCATCGTGCAGCACGCTGACGTGCTGCTCGCGAACGTGGATGGCACGCTCGCGTCGCGCATCCTCGGGCGTGCGGGCGACGAGGCCGGCACGTTCGGGCACTTGTGCGCGGGGCTCCGGCTGGGCATGTCCGGTGGCCGCGTGGAAAATCTGGTGCAGGCGTACTTGCGCCTGCGGTCCGACCTGAAAATGCCGGTCAACGTCGAGCCGCGGTTCCGCGGCGGGTTGTCGGAGGCTCACGTCTCCGAAAGCCTGGTTCGCGCCCTGCAAGGCGAGCTGGACGACCTCGCCGCGACCATGCGCTCCGACGTGGGGCGCGACAAGTTCCGCGGCAAGATGTTGGACCGGCGGCGCGAGCAGATCCGTGACGCCATGGCCCGCGTGGAGCGCCACCGGGCGCTCTTGACCGGATGGAACCAGACCCTCAGCTCCCGGCTGGACTCGGCGCTCAAGGCGTACGACGGCTTGCTGGGCGGGTCGGATCTGGTGCTGCCCGACTGGGCGAGCGAGGAGCCCGACCCGGAGGCCCCGGCGGAGCCGCCGCCAAGCCGCCCGGACGAGCTGCTCGCGAGCGAGCCCGAAGCCGCTCCCGAGACCGCGCCCGCAACGGAGCCGCCGCCCCCGGCGGAGCGAGCCGTTAGCGGCCCGCAAGGCAACGAGGCCGATCCGGCCCTGGACCTGTTCGACTACTAGGAGGACGACATGAACGACACGAACCCGAACCCCGTTGCCGTGCGCGATGCGATGCGCAGGAACGAGGCCGCCCTGGGCGGCTACTGCTACGAGCGGACGGCCCCCATCCACACGTCGATGCTCGCGCTCCTCACGCGCGAGCACGCGGTGTGGGTTGGGCCGCCCGGCACCGCCAAGAGCCTGCTCGCCCGGCTCGTCGCCGGGCAAGTGTCCGACGCGGTCTATCGGGAGTTCCTGCTCTCCCGCCAGACCACGGAGGCGGACATCATCGCGACGAAGAGCATCCCCGACCTCATGGCCGGCAAGGAGGTGTGGCTCACGGAGCGCCATCTCACGGAGGGCCACGTCGCGTTCGCGGACGAGGTGTTCAAGGCGTCCGGCTCGACGTTGAATGCCATGTTGGCCTGGCTGAACGAGCGCATCGTCAAGGGCTCGATTCGCTCGCCGCTGGTCTCGTGCTTCGCGGCCAGCAACGAGTGGATCGAAGACGACTCGCTCAAGGCCCTGCGGGACCGCTTCCTGTTCGGGCACCAGATCGGCTACATGGCCGCCCTGGACAACCGGGTCCGCTACCTCAAGGACCGCGCCGCGCGCCGGCCGCTGCCCGCGTTGCGGACGTTCACGCTCGACGACCTGGCGGCGGCGCAAGCCGAGGTCGAACGCATCCCGATGGAGCCGGCGCTCTTCTCCTCCCTGGCGGAGTGCCAGAGCAACCTGCTGAACGCTGGCGTCGAGGTCTCCGACCGCACGCTCGGCAAGTGCTGCGCGGTCGTCCAGGCGGAGGCGTGGCTCTCCGGCGACGAGGAGGCGGGAGCGGAGCACGTCGACCCCCTGCGGCATGTCCTGTGGGGCACGCCGAACGAAATCCCGGTGGTCGAGCGCGCCGTCGCGGGCATCGACCGCGGCCCCATCCAGGCGATCCGCGCCATCGCCGATGAGGCGCTCGGGGAATACTACGAGCTGGCGCCGAACGGCGACGCGTGGTCCTCCGACGCGGAGCGCGCGGCGTTCGCAGAAGCGGCGGCGCGCATCATGTCGGCCGTCTCCGACGCGGGCGTGCGGCTGCGCAACGAGTACCCGCGCGACGTGCTCACGGTGCGAGCGCAACGGCGCGTCGCGACCTACATGCAGGAGATGAGGACGGCGTTCAACCTGGCGCGGGAGCACGCGCATCTGAGCCGCTAGCCGCCCGCAAGGGAGACGAACCCATGACCCCCACGACCCTGAACGATGCCATCCGACGCCACGCCTTCCTGGAGGGCGTGGTCGACGACATGCCTCGGGCCGAGGCCATCTGGAACGGCCTAGCCGGGCTAGGTGACGACGTGCTCTCGTGCGCCGTCTCCGAGACGCTCCCCCAGGAGCACGCGGCGTTCATCGCCTCTGACGACATCGTGGCGGCGCACATTGTCGCCATCGGTGCGCGTCTGCTCTCCGGCAAGCCCACGCCGGCAACCGCCTTCCGGGCCCGCCGCTGGGCAACGCGCGAGCTGTGGCCCGCGTTCACGCGGGCGCTCGAAGAGCGGCAGAGCGGGAGAGGCGGCAACGATGCTTGGCCGATGCCAAGCCGCCTGCCGGTCAACGGGCAAGCCCTCACGGACCCGCGGCTCCAACGGATCAACGAGCTGGCGGGTCGCATGTACGCGATCCTGCGGGCCGCGCAACGCAAGCGCGTCCTGGGCATCCCCGAGGACGTGGTCGGGGTCACGACCGGCTCCGACGTGGAGCGGCTCGTCCCGGACGAGCTTGCCTTGTGGGCGTGCGGCGGCGGCGCTCGCGCGGACCTGGCGGTGAGGCTCGAAGAGGGCCGCGCCGTCCACCTGGAGTTGGAGGGCACCGAGCACAACAAGCGGGGCCCGCTGGTCATCGCGCTTGACGAGAGCGGGAGCATGACCGGCGACCGCGACATCTGGGCGAAGGCCGCCATGACGGCGCTCGCCAAGCTGGCGTGGAACGACCGTCGCCCGGTCAAGGTGGTGCATTTCTCGACGGCGACCCGCACGCACGAGCTGCGCCCCGGCAACTACGCCGGGCTCCAACGCGCGCAAATGACCTTCCTGGGCGGCGGGACGGCCATCGGCCGCGCCGTCACGGTGGCGGCGCAAGAGGTCGAGGCGTGGCAACGCCACGGCGTCAAGGGCGCCGACGTGGTGCTCGTCTCCGACGGCGTCGACAACCCCGAGGGCATGTCCGGCGCGCTCGAACGCTTCCGCGCGAGCGGTGTCCGCCTCTTCGGCGTCGCGGTTGAGTGCTCGTTCAGCGGCACCCTGCGAGAAGCCTGCGCCGAGTACGTCCAACTGCGCGGCGGAGCACTGGGCACCGCCGACGCGGTCGAATGCCTGAAAGGAGCCGTACTGTGAGAACTGTGAGAATCGACGTGGAAAGGTTGCAACGCGTGTTCGTCCACGACCGGTGGTCCGCCTCGGTCGTGACGGTGCTCGACGAGGCCAGCGGTCGCGACAAGCGGGCGCTCCTCGCCGCTACCGACGGCAAGACGCTCGTCATCGCGGCGACCCCGCCGTGCTTTCGCGGGGCGCCCCCCGACGCCGACGCCGGGCGCGACGTGGAGATGCTCCGCTCGCTCCAAAGCGTCTCGGGAGGGACGCACAAGCTGACTGAGCTGCGCGAGTTTGCGGGGCCGTCCCCCGAGCCCCTGGTCGTGCCGTGCCGGCACGACCCCGGAGACCCGTTCGACGATCCGTGGAAGTGTACTTGCCAGACGGTGCCCGGTCTCGGGAAGGCCCGCACGGTGTGGTCCCGTTGTGCGGAGTGGGGAGCCTTCCGCTTCCCGCTCACCGACGCCAAGGGCCACGCCGACCGTGGTTTCGACCTCGCGAGGCTCGCGCTCGCGTTGTCGTGCTTGGACGCGAGCGACACGGAGCACACCGTCGAGGTGCAACTGGTGACCCGGACCGGGCGCGTCGACGACCCCTGCCCGGTCCTGAGCGTCATGGCTCACGACGCCGAGTGGCGCATCTGGATCGCCGGCAGCACCTTCCGCAACAGAGAGTGCGACGCGATGCCACGGTTCGACGTGAGGGCGCCATGACCTCGTTCGACGCGCTCGTCCGGGAAATCGAGGACGCCATCGAAGCGGCGAAGGTGCGCGCCGACAAGGCCGATGCCTTGGCGGACGAGATCGGAGAAGACGCGCTCGCCGAGTGCCTTCGGCGGCGCGGGTGGGTTGTGAGCGAGTGCGAGGACGATTCAATCGGCTGGTTGTGCCGGCCCTAGACTGGGGAACGGACATGAAGGTGGTCATCGCAAAGCCGGGAGAGCCGGCGCAAGTGTCAGAGCTGGAACCGGGGCTCGCCGCCCTTCAGGCCGCGGTCGACGGGTACGTCGACGTGGTGCGCGGCGACGGCTTCGACCTGTGGATCAACGACGAGGGCGCCATCAACGGGATGCCCATGAACCGCATGGCGGACGGCTTCACGCTCTTTGGCGTCATCGTGGCGGCTGGCGCCAACGCCGACGGCGATACCGTGGGGCTCGACGACGCGACCGCGGAGCGCGTGGTCGCGTTGCTGAACGGGCGCGAGAGCGAGGACGTGTTCCCGGTGGCGCCCGTCCTCGGCTTCCAAGACCTCGTGTGCATCGTGAGGTATCCGTGACGCCCACGGAGGCGCACGTCGTCTCGTGCGCGGTCGCGTGGGCTGGCGCCTACACGCACGCGCGAGAGGCGGAGCGGTGGCCCGAGGCGTTGGCCCTGGTCGACGCCGTGAACGCCCTTGTGCGCGACGGCATCGTGGCTAGGCTTCCCGAGGAGCGGCGCGCGTTGCCGGCGGGGCCCGGTGCAGAGTTCGTCGGCATGACCGAGGCCGACATCGAAGACATTTTCGGTTACGAAGTGGAGGAGCCATGACGACGTGGGAACATCCGTTTGGGACTCAACCGCCCGCGCTGGACATCCAGTACAACCTGTCAAGCTTGGAGAACGGGTACTCGCTGAAGGGCGGGGACACGCGCATCGACGTGTGGTGCTCGCCGGGCGAAGACCTGTGCGTTTCCTGCGACAACGCGCGCGGCAAGCACGTCGTCGTGACAGGTCCGGCGGGCGAGGTGGTGAAACTGCTTCGCCAGTGGGGCTACTTCATTCGCTGGGAGCAAGAGGAGGATGACGTATGACCGCGCCGCACCCCGTTCGCTATGCGGTCGAAGCCGTCGCGCTCGCCGCGTGGGTTGCGGACTGCAAGTCCGTGTTCATCCACGTCGAGGACGCATTGGAAGCGTGCGACCGCGAGGACTGGGCGAGGGTACGCGACCGTCTTTTGGGCGCCATGTCCGCGGCGGCCAGCGGCCCGCGTTGCGGTTTCGTCGAGGTCGCCTTGCGCGCGGCCGAAGCCGCCGCTCGGTTGCAATCGGAGGCGTCCGCCGGCTCTCGATTCGACAACCGTGTAGAAGACCTCGCCGAGTGGGCTGCGCTCTACGCGGTGGAGCAAGCCAAGCAAACCGCTCGCGAGCACGATGTGCCCCGCGTCAATCCGTGCGAGCGCGACGCGGAGCGTGCCACCAGGAGCGCCCTTGCCGTTCGGATCGGTCGTTCGCGCAACGACCCGGGGTTGAACGAAGCTGACAAGTACAAGTGGGATGTCCTTGTCATCCCGCGCTCGTACGCGGAGTGCATTGTTGTTGGGTGCGGGTTTTTGCACCCATGCCGGCACGGCCGAACGATGTGGATGTGCCACCGCGGCAACCACCCCGAGCGACTCTGGATTTGTCCGGCGCACGCCAGGACTCTCATGTCATCCTTGAGCGACACCTTCGACAGAGAAGGCTATTGAAAGGAACAGAAACGAACATGGCAAAGACGTTGTGGGTTCTCGGAGCTTCTGACCCGGAGATGGAGCGCATCCGCGCCGTGCTTGCGGAGCACCAGGAGCATGTGGTGGAGGCGCACATCGCGGACCGGAGCACGGGCAAGTTTCGCCCGGTGCGCCCCCCCGAAGCGTACGGCCACGGAATCGTGGCCGGCGACGCTGGCCCTCCCCTGCTCCGCGGGGAGTACGACCGGCTGACGGTCGTGGAGTGCTCCGCCCGTGCCATCGTCGACGCGGAGCCGGAGTGGAGCGGCGCCGTGGTCGTCATCGACCACCACAATCCGGGCGACCCCGGCTACGGGCGCCGGCACGACGAGTTCCTGGCGGCGTCGTCGCTGGGGCAAGTGCTCGCGCTCCTCGGGAAGCGGCACGGCTCGGAGCACGGCCCGCTCGGACGGTGGGAGTCGCCGGGGCGGCTGGCGGCCCGCCCCGAGGGCGGCGCGTTCGCGTTCGAGCACGGCTCGTGGCACCTCGGCGTGCGCGGCACGGGGTGTGGTGACGACGGGCAGGACGACGGCTACCACCGCATCGGCACCGGCTACGCGCGTTGGGTGCGCATCCCCGATGGGTTGGTTCTCACGGCCGCCGCCGATCAATGCCTCGCAGCGGCCTACGCTGGCGAGTGCCCCGGCGTGGACCCGGACGACCTCATGCACTGGCGCGCGGTGTCGCGCTCCGCGTTCCAGCGGCGCCCGGTCGCGGACATCGAAGCGGACATCGACGCCGCGCGCGATGCGCTCTCCTCCGCCCCCGTGCTGAACGTGGTGGCCGGTGTGCCCGTGCGCGACATGCGCGCCGAGCGCCCCGTGCCCGAGCTGCCGGAGGCGGCTGCGCGCGACGGCGTCGCCTACGTCTCGGGTCCGCTCGTGGACCAGGACGGCCGCCAGAAGTTCACGGCCTCCGGTCCGCCGGAGGTCATCCGCGCGTTCCTGTCCGGCGAGCTTCTGCCGGGCCTTCAATCCCTGTACGGCGACCCCGCTCGCGGGTTCGCCGGAGGCTACCTGTGACCACAACCGAAGGAGAGACCATGCCCGCCCGCAAGCAAGCACCATCCAAGCCCGCACCCGTGTCCGTCTTCCTGTCCGTGCCGACGGCGAAGCGCCTGTTGAGCCTGCTCGACAAGGTGCGTGACGCAACCCAGCTCGCCGACGAGGCGGTCTGTGACCTCACCGACGACGAGAGCGCCAAGCCCGCGATGGTCGAGCGCCGGATGCGCGCCCTGGAGGCCACGGTGAGCGCAACCGTGCGCGACTGGGGCAAGGAGTCGGCTCGGCTCGCACGCAACGAGGAGGGGCTCCGATGAACCCCGCCACCGTTGGCGAGTCCCTCGCCGAGCTGCGCGAGATCGTGAAGACCTGCCAGGCGAAGCGCATCGGCGGCTCGCTCGTCGACATCTTCACGGCGAAGGCCATCACGTCGATCCACGACAAGCTCACGCCCGACAACCGGGAACGGCTGGAGCGGATGCCGATCCAACTGGCCGCCACGGTGGCCTACCGGATGGTCTACACCACGGGTCCATAGACCATGGGCAACGCAACCTGCGAGGCCGGCCGAGCGACGGCCGGCCCGCTGCTCCGCATGGACCCGGGCGCCGTCTTCGACGCGACGCTTCCGCCGTGCGACCGCCTCTGCGTTCCGTTCCCGCCCGTCACCCGTTGCGCCGTTCGCGGTTGCCTCTCCGTGCAGCGGCGCTCCCGAGAGGAGAGCGTCGTCTGCCACGGGTGCGGGCACACGGTCGACCGCCCGTGGCGAATGCCGGCGAGCGGTCGACCCGGCGGGTGGGCCCGCTCCCCATCGGGGAGGATGCTGTGCCCGCGTTGCAATCTAGGCGCAGGTGTGCCCTGAAGTCTCGAAAGAGACCCCACCCTTCCGCAGATCCAAGATCACCATGTCCTGAGCCAAGTTCGATGCGATGGCGTCCGCCAACTGCCGCATGTGGTCGATGAAGTCGTGGTCGTCGGAGTCGTCCGGGAAGACGATCACTTGAGCGCCCGGCTCTTCCACGACTTGTCCGGTGCCGTGCGTGAAGATCCCAGTCTGCGCGAGGAAGCTGCTGTCCGCCTTGCGCCCTTGCGATGCCCGAGTCGCGCGGACGACCGAGATGAGGGACTCCATCGTGTAGTACCTCCTGGAGCCAAGCAACTCGGTCTCCGGGCACTGGGTTCCAGGGCTGAACCCCACGAAGAAGTGGGCGCTGTAGGACGGGTCGTTCGTGGCCCACGCGACCCGGTTCTTCAACATCTTGCGCGACTCGATGCCGCACACGCTCCGACCGTTCGGGGTGAACGTCGTTCGCCGACGGCCTTGCTTGAACCGGAACGGTTCCCGAAGATCCATGGCGAGCATGATAGCCCGCTCCGCCATCGAACCCAAGCTCACCCTGAGCCCTCACCTTGACCCGCTAACCTTGCGGCGCTAGCATCGCAAGCGCCGCCCGCACCGGGGCCCGTCGGCCCCACTGGAGAACGACATGAAACCCACGAGCGTTGCGTCACTGGCCGTCGCCTTGCTGGCGACAACCCTTCCCGGATGCTCCGGGGCCGGCGGGCCTACCGCTGGCGGCTGGCCCGACTCCGGCCCCGATGCGTCGTCCAGCGGCTCCGGTTCGGGCGGGGGCTCCGGGCAAGGCGCCACGGCCGGGCAGGGCGGGGGCGCCGGCAGCGTTTCGGGTGGCACGGGCGGCCTCCCCCCGTCCGGCGGCTCCGGCGGCCTTGGCGGGGCGCCTGGCGGCGGCACCGGGGGCGACCTCACCGGTGGCGCCGGTGGGACGGGAGGCGCCGGGACCGGCGGGGCCTCGGGATCCGGGGGCGGGCCGGCCGATGCCGGGTGCGACGGCCGGCAAGTCGGGGCGTGCGTGTTCACGGAGTGCCCGGGGTACGTTGTCATGGGCCCCTGTTGCCGATGCGACGGAACGTGTGGGTTGGCGCTTTTCGGAACCGGGCAACCTTGCTTGACGTGGGCCGAGGCAAAGGACGGAGGTTGGATCTGAATGACCATGAGCGACATCCCCGACGCGGCTCGTGCTCGGATGCCCGAGTGGCGCGAGTGGTGGTGCGCCAACGCGGTCCGTACGGACCCCATGTCCGCGGCCGAGCGCGACGAGGCCAGGAAGCACATCGTCGCGCTCTACGAGGTCAACGGATACGAGCCCCCGAAGGACATCCTCTTCGTTGGCGGACCGCTCAGCGGCGCCATCGAGACCGCCATCATGGCCGGCATCTGGTACGCCAACGATACGCCGAAGGAGGTCGAGTCGTGCTACGGGCCGTTCACCGACGGCGACGTGCGCGAGGCCGCCATGATCGCGAGAGCCTACACGCGGCAGGTCTGGTCCACGTCGCTCTCGACGCAACGTACCAATCTCAAGGCATCCATGCCGGAGTTGGACGGGTTGCCGAGGCTCACGCCGCTGGCGACGTGGTTCGTGCGTCTCACGCGCGAGACGTGGCGGATCCGTTCGGCCGGCAACATGTACGGGCACCAGACCGCCGCCGTCACGGCGTTGCGCTACCTAGCCAAGCACGACACCGATTGGGCCAAGTGGGAGCCTCACGAGCGGCTCGCCATGATCTCGGGACCGCGCTACACGCACCGGGAGTTTGCGGTGGTCTGCGACCGCCCCACCTTGCTCCGGCACGAGAACAACGTGCCCCACTGCGCCGACGGCCCCGCCGTCGCGTGGAGCGACGGCTTCCAGGCTTGGTACTGGCGCGGCGTCGCCGTTCCCCGCGCTTGGATCGAGACTCCCGACGCCGTCGATTGCAAAGCGATCCTCTCGTGGCGCAACATCGAACAGCGCCGTGCGGCGACCGAGATCCTGGGATGGGATCGCATCCTGGGATCCGTTCGCGCTCGCGTCGTCGACCAGGACACGGACCCCATGATCGGCACCTTGCTGGAGGCGGACATCCCCGACTCCCCAGGCTCCAGGTTCCTGCGCGTGCTCTGCGGCACGGGGCGCACGTTCGTTCTTAGCGTGCCGCCTAGCGTCACCACCGCGCGCGAGGCGAACGCCTGGACCTACTCATTCGAGGGCGAGGACGCCAAGAGCTTCCGCGTCGCCCGGCGAACGTAGCCGGCGGCTACGGCAACTCCGCCAGCACGTCCCACCCGAGACGCCGACGCTTCTCCGCGATGTCGGCGAGAACCGCGTCGCTCACGCCCGCGTTGGCGATCAGGACGGGATCGTCTTCGTCCTCCGCGATGGATCCAAACTCCTCCATGGCGGCGAGCCATTCGTGGGCGGCGATGTATTGATCGAAGTCGTGCCCCCACCCTCGCGCTTTCGCGATGGCAAGGATGTCTCGCTTCACGGCTGGGCCGGCCCTCCCGAAGTCGCACGCGAACAACACGTCGCGGTTCGCCTCGGCATCATCCGGCGTCTCTCCATCGAAAGGATCCCACCACGCAACAGTGATGGTCATCACGCTGTCGATGTGGAGCACGTCAGCGTCCACATCCTCCGTTGAGTCGTCCGCCCGTCCCATAACTGTTACGTAGTGGGGACGGGCACCTTCGATGTCCCCATCGGAAATACCAAGGTCTCCGCGTTGGGAATACGTCAACGTGTTCAACATGACGAGCACGTCGATGCTCTCTTCCCATTCCTCGCCATCCGTGGTGATGCTGTGTTGCACCCTTTCAGCAAACCCGCGGTCGACCGCCGCGTCCCACCAATCACTAGCCGACGAACTTCTGCCGCCTGACCAGTCCCCGGCCGACGACACGCATGTCTCTCCGAGACCCGCGTGCGCCCACAACGCCAATGCCGAGTACAATACGGTACCGTACCCGCCGCCCCTTTCTCTCACGCCGCCTGGCGTGTGAGTTCTTGGGCATCCCGTTGCTTCCGCCACGCGGGAATAGTCGGAGTCCCCGTCATCCAAATAGCCATCTCCGATAGAGCGCCCATCTTGAGCGCGGATCCGTATGTAGGATCCACCATGTTCCTTCGTCACATGGAACGGCACCCCGGACTTCGGATTGACGATGATGCCGAATGCCCAGTCGTCGTCATTGTATATTTCCACTTGCGACATCTCTACCTCAACCCTTCTGGTCTCTCCGGCCCGGAGCGCAACGTCTGCAACATGCACGCACCGGTGTACCCGATGTGCTGCCCGGTGACGAGCCGCGCGATGGCGTCCGCCGCGCGCTCCACCGTGTCGTCGTTCCGCGCTTCCCACTGGCGGTAGCGGTTCGAGAGAACGCGAGCCTTCTTGAGCGACGACGGCAACCTCCTCACGCGCACGTCCTCCATGTCGGCGTCGAGCGTAAGCTCGGCGGGCCTCGCGAAGTCGAGCGCGTGCCCGAACTCGTGAGCCAAGATCCCGAGCAGGGTCTCCTCGGGCAAGTCCACGGCCAGCGGCGCCACCACGATCATGCTGGCGTCATCGTAGCATCCGGCGAAGTGCCGAGGTGCGTCGTGCGCCTCGTCCGAGCATCGGAGCTTCGTGCTCTTGCACAAGCTGTCCCCCCAGTGCTTCTCCTCGAACCGCACGAAGACCTCTTGCACGGCGGCGAAGTAGGGCTCGATGATCGTGCGGACGGTCCCGCACGAGATCGAGCCCGCTGGGGTCACGCAGGCGGTGTCAGGGGTGTCCACCACGAGCTGCCCGGAGTTGCACCATCTTCGCGTCGTAGAGCGCGCGCGGGATGAAGTTCCGCTGCATCCCGGTCTGCACCGCCTTGCGTGCCTCCTCGGGCAAGTACAGGCAGTAGAAACCGTAGTGCTGCTGGTCCGATCCGTCGGATCCGCACTTGGAGCATCGTTGGAGGTTCACGAGTCCGCCGTTCTTCGGGGAGTAGAACCACCCCTGCGGAGCCATCGGCGCGAGCCCGGGGCCGTTCGCCCCGACGGTCATCAACTCGTCCCACTCGACGAGGAGGCGGCCTCGGTTGCCGCAGGTCCGGCACGACATCTCGTGCGTCACCCCCTCGCCCGTCATGGACGTTCGCATCCCCTCGTAGCGGTTCAACGCCACCCCGCCGTGGATACCACCGTTCGCGAGCTGGTAGGCCATCTCGTCGTCGGTCGCGTACGCTTCGTCTTCGTCGTAGATTCCGTTGTTGGACATGTCGCTCCTGTCAGGGTTGGACCTGTTGCGTGCTCTCCGAGGATGAGCCGAACAGGACGTAGATCCCCACGTCTGGGTAGGACGGGTGCGTGCCGGCCCCGGTGCCACCTTTGCCGTAGACCTCCGAGAACGGAAGGTCACCGCCGGCAGGACCGTTGAAGTCCCACGTCTGGCCGGGTTGCTGTTCCTGCCGTTGCGCGAGCACCATGAACTCGTCGCCTCGGCAACGGGTCACGATGGGCAGGAACAACGGGTCGGTGGCCGTCTGACCGACGGCCGCCGGATCGAGGATTCCTTGCTGGAAGATCCCGATGGCGGCCGGTCCGACGAGCAGCGGTTCGATGGAACCACCAGCGTTGAGCACAGGAATGCGAAACGCGCGGTTCTGGAGAACCGTCGATGCGAACGGGAAGGCCAGCGGAGACGGCAACGCCTCCTCGTAGAGCAACGCGTCCGAGATGGCTGGTATCACGAACCTCGGAGCCCCCGGCGCTCCCCCGGTCGTATCGGGCGCTCCGGGCGACTGCCGGCCGACATGGAACGGCACACGGTTCAGCCGGTAGTCGCGGACGTTCCGCATCCTCCAGATGATCCGGTAGTCGTAGGCGGTCACGAGCGAGTCGGCGACCGCCAGCGGGATGAGCAACATCACCAACGCGCCGAGCGGGCACGGGATGCCGGCAAGCAAGTTCGGGTCGTAGCCGTCCTGCCCGGCGAGCGCGTCTCGCGTCCCCGGGAACGCGACCGGCGTGGACGTTGGCTGCCCTTGGTAGCGGTCCTCGAAGCCGTTGTAGGGCTTCAGCACCGTCGAGATGCCGAACTGCGCGTCGGCCGCCACGAACCCGGAGCCGCTACTCGTCATCGTCGTCGTCCCCGTCGTCGTCGCTTGCGTTCGGAGTGAGCGAGGTCGTCCCGGGCGATGCCGAGCGACTCTCGAACGCCTTGTAGCCCGTGTAGGCCGCGACGGCCAACTCCAACGCCCCGAACACCGCCGACACCACGGCCTCGTGCTTCTCGCCCGGGTCGTCGGAGCCCCACATCTTCTGAGCCCGGTAGAGGTTGGCGCTCGCCCCGACCAGCGTGGCTCCTGCCACTCCGCCCCACGCCCCCCCGGCTGCGATGCCCACCCCGAGCCCGGCGGCGGCAGCGAGCGCCGTGAAGCCGGCGCTGCGCATCGCGGAGCCGGGGCTCGCGTCGGTCGGCTCGATGAAGTCCCACTGTCCACCAAGCCCGTCCGCTTGCGTCCCCGACAAGCCCATGGGCATCGCGCCGACGGGCGGCAGGGTCGCCACGGGCACCATGCCGGGCGGAGGGGCCTGCTGCCCAGGTGCCGCGCCCATCGCTCCGGTGTGCTGACCAGCTCCCGGCGTCGGTGGCGGAAGCTGCGGGATCGTGCCGATGATGTCGTCGAAGGCGTCGTCCATCGGCGCTCAGCCTACACCGCGGGTCGGAAACTTGCTAGATCCTCTAGCACATGGCTGACCGCAGGTGGCTTTTCGGCGGGCTCGCGTTGGCGGCGGGCGTCGGACTGGCCCGCCTCATCATCCACGGGCGCCCGCGGGTCCACGACGGAAGCCGCGTGCTTCTGGTCGGCGACAGCCATGCCCAGGGGCTCAACACGCCCCTCAAAGGGTTGGCCACCGAGCGCGGGGTGCCCTACGTCTCGCTCCCCAAGGTTGGGAGCCGCATCGACTACTGGGCCAAGTCCGCCGCCCTCGACGAAGTGCTCGCCGCCTTCGACCCGACGCTCGTGCTCGTCTCGCTCGGGACGAACGACGCCTACATGGGCGGGGACGTGACGGCGCGCCAGGCCCCGGCGATGGAAGCCTTGCTCGCGAAGCTCCACGGTCGCGACGTGGTCTGGATCGGCCCCCCGTCTCTGCCCGAGGTCCACTCCGGGATGAGGCTCGACCTTCGGTTCCTGGAGTTCCTGGCCGCCAACACGCCGAACTTCCTCGACACCGCCGGGCTCCTCATCTCCATGGGGCCAGACGGGATCCACCCGACCGTTCTCGGCTACGCCGGCTGGGCCGGTGCCATTTGGAACGAGTTGGACCGCTAGCCTTGCAAGCCGCGCTAGCGGTGTGTTAGTATGATGGCCGTGAAGCGCAAGCCAACCCCGAAGCCGTCCGCGTCCGATGATGCGAGCACCAAGCATGTGCTCTACGCGCGTCTCGACGCTGATCTGATGCGAGCCCTGCGGGAGCGGAACATCCGGGAGCAATCCGCCGAGGGCCCCCACGTCTCGCTCACGCAGACCGTGATCCGCCTGCTCCGCCAGTCCCTCGTGGAAGCCGACTAGGCCCCGGCTTCGTTCACGAGCGGCTCCATCACGTCCCAGAGCGAGGAGTGATCTGCGGAGCCCGCCGTGCTTCCGATCTGCTCCCAGAACATCCACTGGGCACGCGCAAGCGGCATCGGCCACTTCGGGTCGTAGACGGGGAGGCGCTTCAACTTGTCCTCGAACGCCCGGTACGCCCGGATCGATCCTTCGGTGAGACCGCGCCCCCCTTCCTTCTCGGAACGAGTGCCCCACGCACTCATCGTCACCGCCGCGCGCCGTTGGGACTCCTCGGCTTGCTCGGGCGTCTTCGCCCTGTAGTACCCCGAGTAGTAGTTCAGGATCCGCGCGTCGATGCACGCCGCGTCACGCCCGGCGATGCTCAACGTGAACGACACCTTCGCCAAGCTCAACCCGAGCGGGCTCCACGTCTTCGCCACCGCGTCGCGGAACTTCCGCGTGTAGTCGTCCGACCCGGACATCGCCTCCGCGACCCACGGAGCCCAATCCATGATCTCAAGGAACGGACCCGCGTCGTCCATGCCCGACGCCACCTTGGATCGGTCGCCGAGCAACTCCCTCATCTCGCTTTCGGTGGGACGCCATCCGATCCGCATCGCATCCCGCAAGACGGGACCGACCTTGCGGTAGTAGCTCTCGGCCCGGCTGATGTTCCGCCTCACGGTTGTCCTCGCGAACATCGCCGCGAGCGCCACCGTGCGCCAGTCGACGGCAACGTCCTCGCGCCAGCGGCGGACACGCTCCCACGCGAGGGGGTAGCCGCTCGGGAAAGCCGGGCGCGACGGGTGCGTCGCGGGCGTCAACATCACCATCTGTCCCACGACCTCGGGACGGCGGAGCTTGTTCGCGGCAAGCGAGGCCGGCCGGGCGTCGAGCGGCGGCTCGGACTCCGTGAGCGGCCCGCTCACGAGCGCCGGTGCCACCGCCGGAAGGACCACCCCGTCCTCGGTACCGATGACGGCGAAGCAGTCGTCGTCCCGCACCCGTGCCCACCCGAGCACCGGGTCGCCCACCTCGACGACTCCGTTCTGGATACCGGCCAGGAACCCCACGGAGCCGAAGCCGGCCCGTGTTCTGTACGCCACGGCATACATGGTGCGCGCGAACCCGGCGCGGCTCAGGTCTCGACCGGGCGGAGCTTCGCCAGATCGATCCGATGCTCGCCGCTCGTCTTCCGCCGTGCGCGCTCCAGGAGCGCGTCCGCGAACTTCTCGACGGCCTTCATCTTGGCCTTGGCGGCGTCCAGCTCGGCGTAGGCTTCCTCGCGATCCATGTCGGCCCGGAGGCACTCGCTCGGCGTGGGGGCACGCGGAACGGGCGTTCTGGGGGGCGGCGTCTTACGGTCTTCCATGGGTAGGCTCCTGTTCAGGTCTGCCGGCTCAGCATCTCGGCTACGTCGGCCAGCTTGGCGACGGTTTCGTTCGTCTGGTTCGTGATCTCCAACAAGCGGTTCGTGGCCGCCTGCTGGTCCAAGATCCGCTGGTCTTGCAGCCGGCTCACGTTGCCCGCGTGCGTCGTGTCGGCATCGACGCGAGCCCGGTGGAGTCCCTGGTTCTCGCGGTAGAGGTGGACGCACACCCACACGAGCGCCGAGATCACCGCCCCGGGGAGGCCGAGCGACGCCAAGAGTGTCGACCATGGCTCGGTCATTGGCGTCCCTTCCAGAGCGTTGCGGCCACGGCCGCGCCACCGAGCGCGAGAGCGCCTCCCACGACGGGCCCGACCCACGACGGCCAACCGTCCAGGTCTCCCCGCCAGTACGGGATGAGCAAGCCCGCCAAGAGCGGCTCGGTCAACTTCGACATCTCCCAGTGCGGCATGTTCGTGTTCCCTTGCGCGTCGACGTACCGAAGGTAGTAGGCCAGCCGGCCGAGCCGGATTGTACCACCTGGGGGGACGGGCATACCGGGGAACGGATCGATTTCTTCCGGCTCCAAGCCGGTCGCCGCTAGCACAGGTTCCCACACGTTCGCGCGCCAAGCGTTGTCGCCGCCCGTGTGCGAGGTCGGCGTCGCGAGGAGCATCTTGCCCTCGGCGGCGTCCACGAGCGCCTTCTGGTAGCCCGTCTTGCCGCCGCCGAACGTCGCGTCCATGAGCACCACGGCGCTCACGGCGGCGCGGTCCTGGTCGTTGTTCAGGAGCGGGTTGAGGAACCCGTGCGCGGCGCTGAACCCCAGGAACGCCACGCGCCCCACGTCCACGCCTCGCGCGTAGCGGTTCAGGAAGTTCGGGAGCACCCGGCCATCGGAGTCACGGAGCGCGCTCCACATGCCCGAGTACGCCGATGAGCACCGCGGGTCCGACCCGGGGCAGAACCATGGCGTCGGCTCGACCTCGATGCGCCGCGTGGGGCCGGGCCACGGCAGAGCCTTGCCGCGCGCGATCTCCTTCAGAAAGAACACCACGTCCTCGGTCATCGGCGCACCACGATAGCGACGGCTGCCGCGACCCCCACAGCGGCGAGCATGGCACCAGCGACCTTGCCCACCGAGATCGTGCCTGGGCGACAGAGCCTCACCACTTGCGAGTAGTCGGAGTGCCGCATCTTGTGCCCGTAGAACACCGGCTGCACGACGTACATGCCGTCGGTGACGGCGTCGTTGACGGGCAACCCGTGCGCACGACCCCACTCCGCGCTCGGCAAGTGCCAGCCGTAGTTGGCGATCCCCTTGTCGGTCGTCACCCAGTCCTTTCCGGGGTCGCACGAGAGCCCGCGAGGCGCTTGCGCGTCGACGGCCTGGCTGTTCGCGATCATGGCCGAGACGGTCGAGGAGATGGGGCGAGGCACCGGAGCGAGGCGCGTCGTCGCCTTGCTCCACATGAGGTCGCTCAACTCCGGCGTCAGCATGTGCGCCCCGAGCACCTCGGCGATGTGCGCCGTCAACTCGGCGGTCGCGTTGATCCTCACGCCGTCGATCTTCAGTGCGTCGGCGAGCACTTGAACCGACCCGCCTCCCACCGGAAGCGTCCACCACGGAGTCTCCCACCGCGAGCTAGCGTTCAGCACCGCCGCCTCGTAGCTCGCGCTCGCGGTGTTGGTGTCGTCTGGAAGGCCCAGGAATGTCATGTGGTCCTCACCAGAAGCACGCGACGACCCATGGCATCCCGCAGGGCCACTTCCCGGTCGTTTAGTCTGTTGGCATGGATCGCGTACAACGTGATGGGCTCCCTGAACCACCCGTTAGGCGTCTTGCGCGGGTAGGGGAACCACAACGTGACGCGCACCTCTCTTTCACCTGGGGCTTGACGCACGTCCTGTACCTTGCCCGTCGCATGAGCCGCGATGCCGAGGTCACGGGAGCCCTTCGTGATCTTGAACTTCATTCCTGGAGCCAACCCCCACGACGGATCTCGCGTCCACTGGATCTCCTCACGAGGCGGGTTGGCATCCCCCGGGTTCGCCTCCAACCTCGGGATCTCAACCGGATCGCTCCGCGTCCCGCCCGGGTCCAGGATCACGAGGCTCCCTTTCCCGAGCCCGTGCATCGCCAACCCGATGTTGTACTCGTGAAGGTCGCTCGGCATGACGCCACCGCGGCGTAGCATGTCGAGCGTGCTCACAAGGTTGTCGGCAATCGGGAACTCCGCCATCGTCCACAATGATTGCTGGCTCGAATGCTCCGATCCATAGTGGTGCAAGGCGCTGACAAACGCACTCACTCCGAAGCCGCTGTAATCTGGTGGTATCGCACGCAAGAACGCTTGCCGCCAATCCGGGTCGGCCTCCTCCCGAACGATGCACCACAAGCGGAACGCAAGCACGTCGTCGAAGCGCGCACCGGCGTCCCCATGACCGTCCACGTCTGCGAGGCGGAAGACCGCCTTCGGGTACACGATCCCGAGCCCGTCCTCGGGGTCGGCCGCGTCCACAAGCGACTTGATCTTGCGCCAGATGTAGCCCTCGTAGGGGTCAATCGAGAACTTGACGACGTAGGGCGGCTCGCTGTCGAACACGCACCCGTAGTGCCCGCACCCGAGCATGTCGCCCACGGGCATGTGGATCGCGCTTTCGATCCTGTGGAAGCGGCTCTCCAGACGCTCGATCCAATCGCCGGCCTCTCTGATGATTTCGTGCTCGGTCCCATACACCCGACCGGGGATGTCGGAGCGGTCGACATCCGGGTTCCCAGTGTACCGAGGTCGGCAAACGCGCTTCACCATGGCGTCGCCCACTCCGGCATGTCGTCCTCGTACGAGGAGTTCGGGGTCAAGCCCTGCGCGTCGAGCGCCTTCACGATATCGTAGATGAGCGACGACTCGGCGTTCGGGTCGTCCGAGAGCACCTCGCTCGCGATCTCCATCTTGGAGAGCAAGATGGCGTGCAGGATCGGGTCGAGGGTGCCGGCGGCGTTGAGGTAGGTGAAGGTACACTTGTTCTTCGTGCCGATGCGGTGGATGCGGTCCTCGGCCTGCACGATCTCGAAAGGAACCCACGTCCGCTCCACGAACAACATCTCCTCCGCCCGGGTGAGCGTGATGCCGACGCCGGCCGCTTGAATCGAGCAGAGGAGCACGTCGAGCGTTCCCTCCTCCTGGAACGCCACCTTGGCCTCTTCCTTTTCTCGCGGGTTCTGCTGTCCCGTGAACAGGCCAACTCGGATCTCCTCGTGGTCCTTCGCGAGACGTTCTCGGATCCCGTCGATGACCTCCTTGTGGTGAGCCATCACGACCAACGGGCGCCCGGTGGATGCGTGGTGCGACTCGATAAAATCGACGGCGGCCGTGATCTTGCCCATGCCGAGCAAGCGGCGCATCTCGGTCCCCTGGACGAGCTGACTGGCCCTTGCTGCGCGGACCGCCGCGTCCTTCCCGCGTGAATCGACGAGCCACTCCATCAACTCGCGCGCCGCCCTCGCGTACTGCTCCTTGTACGGCGAGTCCATCGTGACCTCGGTCGACTGACGCCACTTCTCAGGAAGGTCGAGGAGCGCCTTCGTCTTGCGGAGGAGGTACTTGCCGTTGATCAACTCGCGCAGATCGGCGAGGTTCTCGGCCCCATGATACCAGGCGAACTCGCGCCCCCTAATGCTGCGCACCTCGAAGCCGCAGAAGTCCTGCCAGAACTTCTTTTGCGAGTACCACACTCGCGGGTTGCTCATGTGGAGCAACGGCCACAACTCGTACGGGCGACCGTTGATCAGCGGGGTGCCCGTGAGGAAGTACCGGCGCTCCGACATCCGTGACAACTCGGCGACCTGTTTCGCGCGCGCCGGTCCGTCCAAGTGCTGCGACCACTGGTTCGTCTTCGGATCCTTGCGGTTGCGGACGAGAAGCTCCTTGCACTTGTGCGCCTCGTCCACGACCAGGGTGTTCAACCCGCGCCGCGAGAGCACGTCCATGTTGGCGCCGAGGCCCTCGTAGGACGTGACGAGCACGTCCGCCTTGAGCTGCTGGTCGGTGAACTTCGTCGGGTTGCCTGCGACCCCCTGCGCCGTCACGACCATGTCGGGTCGCCACATGGCGAACTCCTTGACCCAGTTCGGGCGGAGGCTGGCGGGGCACACCACGAGCGCCGGGGCGAACGTGACGGCGATGGACGTGATGGTCTTGCCGAGCCCCTGCTCGAACGCGAGCACGCCGGCACGGCGCTCGAACAGCCACGCGGCGCCCTCCTTCTGGTATCCGTACATGGCGCTCGGCAACTCGGGCATGTCCATGGCGGCGGCGGCGGGGTTGTCGGTGACGGCGGCCACCTCGTCCTGAACTCGTGGAGGCACGACGGAGGTCGCCACCTCGGCGATCCCAGCCCAGTGCATCGGTCCACCTGGCTCGGTCACGAACCCGATGCGGTCCTGACCCTGGGCCTTGCCGGCCCACTTGACGACGCCCTTGCGCCCGTCGTTCAGGGTGATGACGGCTCCGCGGGGCACTTGCTCGGCGGAGAGCTTCGGGCGTTGCTCCACGGCCGGCGCACCGCTCGGACCAGTCGGAGCCCGAGGTGCGTCGGTGATGGGCACCTTCTGGAACGGGACCACGAACGGGTGCCCGTCCGGCTTGACCCCGAGCGTGCCGGCCAACTCGTCCACGAGGACGTTCAGGACTTGCTTGATCAAGGCCGGGTCGAAGCTCACCCGGTAGTTCGGCTCCCGCTGGGCTCCGAGGCGGTAGAGCCCGCCCATGATGTTCCCCCACGTCGCGCGGCTTGCGATGTACGGCAGGTCGAGCACCCACCGGCCGTCCTGTTCGGTGAGCACGATGCCGCTCGGCTTGCGGTTCGCCTTCTCCTTGCCGCCCTCGTCGTACTGACGCCCCTCGATGATCGCGCGCCGGATGCCGCGCGCGGTGCCCGGGTAGCCGAGAGC
Source organism: uncultured Pirellulales bacterium (assembly GCA_964399535.1). Taxonomy (GTDB): domain Bacteria; phylum Planctomycetota; class Planctomycetia; order Pirellulales; family CAYNRE01; genus CAYNRE01. Next base: position 20,985 of record CAYNRE010000040.1, read on the forward strand.
GAAGGACAACTCCATGACGAGCGCGAGAACTTGCGCGTAGTTCTCCGACTGGCGCTTCCACACGTTGCCGGCGGCGTGGATCAACCGGCTCACAGCCTTTCGCCGGTCGTCGCCCTCCTCCTCGACGATGTTCGCGATGTCGGGGTGCGCCGACTTGGCGAACCCGAGCCACTTGGCGAGCGCACGCTCGTCGGGCGGTCCCTCGCTGCTGAACACACCGAACCGTTCGGCGCAAACCGGGCCGCACCCGTTCTCGATGCTCTCCGGGTCGCGCAGCGGGCGCCCGCAGAACATACAGTGCGTCGCCAGGAGCCGCGTGCCGGCCTCCAACTCGTAGCCCTGCGGGTTCGGGACGAGGTCGTCGTCGTCGTCGTCCCAGTCGTGCGCTTGCGCCGCTAGCATACGTCGGATTGTAGCCCGAGAGCCTCGTGGGCTACAACCTACCGGAGCATGACGGACATCATCGTGAGCGCCTTCGCGACGCCGCCGGAGTCGAGCTACCGGGCGTTAGCCCAGGATCTCTCGCTGTTCACGCGCCCCCCGCTCGTGATCGACGTGCCCCCGAAGATGGAGCCGGGGGAGATGTTGGCGTCCCCCGGGTTCGCTCGCGTCGCCGCCGAGTACAAGCGCCGAGACCCGAGCGGGAGCATCTTGCGCCCGCTGTTCAAGGAGCGCCTCGCTGGGGTCACGGTCGAGACCGTCACGTTGATCGGGTTCTCGGCTGGCAACACGCTGCTCACGGAGATCCTGAAGGGGCCCGACGCCCAGTGGATCGACACCGTCGTCACGCTCGACGGCATGGTGGGGCAGAAGCTCTGGAGCGGCGCGTGGCACGAGCCATCGCTCGCCCCCTGGGTGAACTTCGCCACGAAGGCGGCGGAGAACCAGCGGCTCTTCGTCAACGCTCACACCACCATCGCGAGCCACTCGTCCCAGGTCGGGAGCACGTTCGAGACCGCGGGCGCGGTCGTCAACGCCGTGGCGAACCGCATGACCAACTGGCCGGCGCCCCTGAACGTCGACCTCGCGCCGCTCACCGACGGGCCGCCGCCCCCGTCGGTGACGATCTCGTCTCAACGCGGAACGGAAACGATCTCGCGCACTTGGGACGTGATGCCCCCGCCCGACATGATGGAGCAGATCGGGAACATGTGGACCCTCGGCTACGAGGGGAAGGCTGAGCCGGACCACATCTTCATCGCTCGGTACGTCCAGAGAGCGGTCTGGAGGACGTTCCTGGCGCCCCGCCGGAACGGCAAGGGGCAGACCGCTTGCACGACCATGCCCGAGGCTCCGCGGGGGCTAGGGGCCGACGTGTGCGTACGCTCGCCGGAGGTGACGGTGCCGCCGGACGCCTATCCGACGCCGTCGAACTTGCCCATCCTGGGCTCCATGGCGGCCGGCCTAGCCATCGGGGCTGGCGTGGGCTACCTTCTGGGCACCGTCCCTTTCAAGAGGTGAGCATCATGTCCGACGAGAACCAGATCCCGCTGTCGAGCGGTGTGCGCCGTCTTCTGACTAGCAGCAAGGCCATCGTGGCCGGGGTCGCCGTGGTGGGCGTCATCGTGATGAACGTGACGGGCCGCATCGACTCGGCGAAGGCCCTGGAGTTCATCACCTGGGTCGTGATGGCGTACTTCGGGGCGAACGCCTTGGAGGACGCGGCAGAGAAGCGCGCCGGTTCTCCCTGGTCCTCTGGTGTCTCGCCGGAGAAGTTCCGGGCGATCATGGACGCCATGGCGCCACTGATCGCGATGGTGTTGCCGAAGCACTCGGATCCATCGGAGCCTTCGCCGGTGAGCGAAGACATCCTCGCGGCCGTTCAGCCGGATGCCACCGACGCGCCGGAGGCTCCGCCTACTCCGAGGAACTAGCTCGGCGCGTCTTCGGGCCAGGGCTCGTCACGCACGATCACCTGCATCGCCCCGAAGAAGCCGACGAAGTCCTCGGTGCGGAGCCGGAACGGCGTCTGACCGCGCACGCCGAAGGTCACCGCCCGGACGACACCGACGGGGTTCCAATCTGAGAAGGTTGCGAACCCCACGTCGTTCATTTGCGTCTGCGTCTCCATTGGCATCACCTTCATCTGCGCACGAACGGGCCACGATCAAGCGTAGAGAGCGTCCTCGACCGCGTCGACGATCTGGTCACCGACTGGGCCGGTCTCACGGATGCGCTCGATGACGGTTTCGGCCGCCACGTCTCCCGACAAGCGCCTGAGACCGCGGCGCGCTTCGCTCGTGAACGGAAGCATCGCTCCGCGCGTCAACTCGCGTTGGCGAACCTCGCCCATCAACGCGCACGCCCACAACCTCTTGTACTCCAACGTGTGAAAATACTCCGGCCCGTCGAGCCACAACGATTCGGAGATGGAGCGCAGCGTGATCGCCTGAGCGTCGCAACTCGGGTACACCTGAAGCAAGCGCGAGATCATGGCAACGGTGTCGCGCGGGCTCACGCCACGGCCGCTCAACCACCACAACGCGAACCCGGTGGCACCGCGCGCGACCTTCGGGTAGAAGGGCGCGTCGCGCATGACGTGAACGTACCGAAGCGGGTCGCGATGCAACATCGTCGCCATGAGCAACGCGATGTGGGCCGGCAACGAGAGCCCGAAGGCGCCGACCTCGAACTTCCCACCACGCCACGAGACGGCATCCGTGTTGCGGAAGCCCGCCGACTCCGTCGAGCAAGCGACCATGGCGCGACGCCAAGTGAGATCGTGCTCGCACGCGCGGATGTCGGGGCTCGACGTGTGCGGCCTGGTCCCTGCGGCGGCCCACCCGCCGTCGTCAGTGGGCAGCACCAGAACGTCCGAGTACGGCGTCCAAGAATCCTCCGGCTCACGGCCGATCTCGTGCTCTAAATTTGTTCCCATGGCGCTCCCGTGCGAAACTGCGCCTTGCCATGCTAGCGCCGCAAGCGGGCTGGGTCAACCCCTGCGGGGGCGCGCGTTGGCGCACCTTGGACGACGGCTCCGTGGAGGTCGAGGGGCACGGTTTCTGGAAGCACGAACCGGGCTCCGCCGGCTACAAGACGGTCGAGACGACCTACCTCAACTGGGCGCAGGACTTCCACGATGTCGCCAAGAAGTACGGCGTCCCGGTGTCGTGGCTCGTCGCCATCGCGTCAAACGAAACGGGCTTCCTGGCGTCGCGCCCGGACAGCCAGCGGACCGTGAGCCGAACCGAGCCGAGCGGGGTCACGAGCGTCGGCATCATGCAACCGCTCACCGTCACGGCCTCGGCGCTCGGGTTCGACCCGTCGAAGCTCGGGGACGCCTTCACGAACATCTCCGTCGGGGCTGCCGTCATGGTGAGCCCGTCGATGGCGGGCAAGAACCTCCAGTACGGCTTCCCGGCCATCGCCGCCACCTACAACGCGGGCCACGTCTGCAACACCGGCAACGACGTGTTCAACACCGCCGGCCACAAGGGCCAGTACGTCACGAACGCGATCAAGTTCCTGAACACCGCCGTCCTCGGCATGGACTTGGACGGCTACGCCAGCTCGGGAGCCTCCCGCATGAGCATGGGGCTCAGCCTCGGGATCGTCGGCCTCGGCGTCGCGGTCGCGGTATACTTGAACCGTCCCTGACCATGCTGGCCTTCCACTACCAACCGAGCCACGTCGCGGCCGTCGGCGCTCTCCCGGGGCGCTCCTCGGCGTCGTCGCTCGGCGAGAGGTGCGCGCTCTGGTGCGAGATGCAAGCCAGCGAGGCGGGTCTCCCTGGAGCCGACGCGATAGCGTCCTGGTTCGCCATCTGCGAGCGCGGGGGCAAGCCCATCGGCATCACGAGCGGCAATCACTGTGCGGCGGCGCAGTCCGCCGCCATGCACGCGATGATCCGACCCGGCGACGCGCAACCTCACGGGTTTCGGGCCGGCGCCAAGGAACTCATGGAGGACGCCATGGCGGCCGGGACGTGGCGTGCCACGTCCGCGTGGCGGAGCGGTTCTTGGTCCCCGCGGCGCGGCGACATCGCGATCTACGACCGCTCCGACCCTGCCCGTCCTGAGACCTCGTGGTGGGGCCATGTGAACCGCGTGGTGTCGGTCGAGCCGAACGGCGAGCTGGTCACGCTCGGTGCCAACGAGGGCCCGGGTGGGGCGTGGAAGTTCGGGCGCATCGGCCCGGACCATGCGCGCCTGCTTGGGTTCGTCGAGTACCCTCACGGCGGGGCGCTCATGGCAGGGGCCTTCGGGTTCGGCTTGGCGCTCGCCGGCATCGGCATCGCGGCCGCGCTCTACATGGGCAACCCGCGCGGGAGATGACATGACGAACGCCGCCATCACCGTCGTCGTAGCCGGGCTCGGGGCCGGCTTGGGGGCGACCATCACGGGGCCGCGCAGCCGCCTCTCTGGCGCGCTCATGGGCGCCGCCGCTGGCGGGTTGCTCGGGTTGGTGTTCGGTCGCCCTGGAACCGCCTGGTCCGACGGCGTGCCTCGTCCGCCGGTGGACAGCCCGCCGCCGGGGCCTCCCCCAACGTCCGGGGCGAGCCATCAGGAATCCGATCTGCCGTGGTGGTGGTTCTACGTCCTGGAGCTTCAGGGCAACCGCTGGGTCCGCGTCTACGACTCCGGGGCGCAGCAACGCTCGGACAGCGGCGTGCTCGACTGGCTCCTCTCGACGATGGACCAGTACGAGAGCAGCCTCATCAAGATCCGTGCCTGGAAGTGGGGCTACGACACCCGGATCGGCGGCTACCGCTGGATCGAAAGCTAGCGCCGCCGTCCTGCCCAAGCCGCCCCGAGCAGGACGGCTCCGCCCAATCCCAGGGCCAGGCCGAGGGCGGTCTTCTTCACGTCGGCCACGAGCGCCTTGCGCTGTCGCTCGACCTCGGGCTTGATCGTCTCCAGCAGGGCCGGCAGTTGCTTCTGCACCTCGGGCGCGAACCGCGACACGAGCCCCGGCACCTCGGCGTTGATCTTGGCCTGCAACTGAGGCCAGGTCGCGTTGATCGCGTCCTTCGCCATCTGGTCGAGCGGCACGCTCAGCGTCGTGTTGACGGGGCCGAGGGGGGTCTTCAGCGTGATCGGGTAGTCCGCTCCTAGAGCTTGCATGGAGCCCATGCTAGCATGGCTCCCGATGTACCGGCATCCTCGGGTTCCCTGGATCACGATCCGCCCCGTCCACGGCGGGTTTCACGCTACCGACACGCGCACCGGCGAGACGGTGTTCGCCCCGAACGCCGAGGCGGTCGAGCAGTTCGCCGCGGACCGCTCGGCCCAACTCGGGCGCCGTGGGGTCGGCGACATGGTTCACGGGGCGGCCAAGGCGCTCGGTCTTCAGCGTTGCACCCCTTGCGCCAAGCGCCAGCAGGCGCTCAACCGGATGCTCCCGAACTTCCGTCGGTAGAAATCGGTTCCGAGACCGGCAACCCCGCTCGGATTCCGGCGGCAGGGACGCTCATCACGTCACCGCGCTGTTGACTCGACAAGCCAAGCACAACTCGCAATCGTCGTCGTGTTCCTCAAAGTGGTGCCCGCAGTCGCAGTCGCACCCGTTCGACTCCAGCAATCCGCGCACCGCGTCTAGCTTGCTCGTGGCATCGCTCCAAAGCACGCTTCGCTCGTTGAAGAGCAATCCCAACTGCTCGTTGGCTTTGGATTGGATTGCCACGCGGGCCGTGAGCCTTTGCACCTCGCCCGCCAACTCACGGTTGCGCTCCTCCCAATGCCGCGCGCACCCCGGGGGCGTCCGGCAAACGCCGTGTTGCCCGCAGTCTCGCAGCACGGTCTCCTCTTTCACATACCGGAAGAGGTAGCCATCTGCCCTTGCCAACGCGGTAGCATCACAGCACTCCGCGATGGCCCGCAGAACCTCTCGACACGTCTCTGCATCATTCAACTTGCTGGTCACAGTGGTCCCCTTAGCCCGCTCCGTGGCACACCGGTACGTCAAGCCGTCCTAGATAGCATGACGCCCGCGAAGGTCACCCCGTCGAGCGTGTCCACGATGCAACGCAACGGCTCTTCGCCATGGAGGCCGGTTTCAGCTTCGCCAAGTCTGGCAAGCTCGTTCAGGGCGGCCGCCTCCTCTAGTTGGCATGACGGCTCTCCTAGCGAGTACCACACCGCACCACCCTCGGTGCCCCACCCGCCCATGGCGTTGTTGCTGAGCGCGAGCTTCTTGAAAGGTCCGACACCGTGCGCGCGCTCAGTCATCGCGGCCTCTTGCTCGGCGCCTCATCGCCGCTTCCGCGCGTTCGCAATTTCGCTGGACGCGCCACAACCACGTTGCATCCGCCACGTTCCGACCGATCAGCCTGGCGAACCCGGTCTCAGTCTGGACTAGAATCCGCTCGCTGCCTGGCGGCGCCGTCGGATCCCCGCCGAGTCCGCGAAGGCCCGCCATCGCCGACCTCTCCAACCGCGCCAACCGCCCCAACCGCACCGAACTCTCCGAACTCGCCGAACTCGCCAACCGCGCCTTAGAAGCGTTACTCATGGCCGTCTCCGTTCACGTTCGCTTCGATGGATTCCACGACTGACAGCAACGCCGCGTCCTCCGCGTGAAACAACTCCGCCACGAACTCCTCTACCGTCATCAAGCCATTCTCGCGCGAAAAGCGCCACGGTCCGGTGCCGCCCTGATCGAACCATTCGGAGTAGGACTTTGCGACGAACTCGCGTGTGGTGAGATCCAAAGCGACCACCGCGGATCGAGAAAGCCAACGCCGCCGGCTCGCCCTGCCCATCAGCGATCCCAACCGTGGAAGAGAGCCCAATCGGAGGCGGAGGTCTCCTCCGGGGCGGACGCTGCCGGTCCGACCTCGGTCTTGCGCGGTGGGGACTTCCGATGCACGATGCTTGCCATGCTAGCACCGCAAGCCGCCAAGGTCAATGCCCGCCCGCCCGCCCACGTCCGGGCCCTGAAGGGTTGCAAGCCGGTCATCCACTCGGCCGACCGCGACAAGTGGCTCGCCGCCCGGAAGACCGGGATCGGGGCATCGGACGTGGCGGCGGCGCTCGGGCTCTCGCCGTGGAAGAGCCCGTTCACGCTTTACATGGAACTCACGGGCGGCGTCCCGGACCGGAAGGTCACCCCGGAGGAGGCGGAGCGCATGGCTTGGGGCCTGGACTTGGAGGCGGCCATCGCGGCCGGGTACTCCAGGCGCACGGGGGCGTCCGTGAAGACGTGCGGGTGGCTCCTGCGATCCAAGCCTCACCCGTGGATGCTCGCGACGCCCGACTTCATCGAGTGCGACGCGACCGGGGCGGTCGAGGCGATCTTGGAAATCAAGAACGTCCGGGAGTCGAGCGCGCCGTTCTGGGAGAACGGGGCTCCAGATCACTACATCGTCCAGGTCCAGACCCAACTCCTCGTGGCGGGGCACCCGAACGCCGTCCTCGCCGCCCTGGTCGGAGGCGAGCAGATGAGGCGCGTCCCGGTGCCAGAGAGCAAGCCCCTCCAGGCCGAGATCGTGAAGCGAACCAAGGCGTTCTGGGGGTTGATCCACGCCAGGACGCCGCCTGTGCCAGATGCGAGCGAGTCCACCACGCGGACGCTCTGCCGGATGATGGAGGACGGCGCCTCGCTCGACCTGCCGGACGAGGTGCTCGAATGGCACTTGGAGGCGGCGCGGTCGGCCGACGATGAGCGGGCCGCTGAGGAGCGCAAGGAATCCTACCGGCGCAAGATCGTCGCCTTCATGGGGACGGCTAGCGAGGGCGTCCTGCCCGGCGGCCTCGGCCGCTACACCTTCCACACCGTCAACCGGGCCGGCTACACGGTCGAGCCCAAGACGTTCCGCCAACTGAAGTTTCTGCCCGGAAGCCGGGCCAAGAAGGGAGAGTCCAAGTGAGCAACATCGCGAAATCCAATGGAGAAACGTCCGCCATCGCCATCGTCCAGAAGACCCTGGAGCGGGCGAAGCCGAAGATCGTCCAGTGCATCCCGACGCACCTGAACCCCGAGCGCATGTTCCGGGTCTACATGATGGCGTGCGTGGGCAACCAGCGGCTCGCCTCTTGCACCCCGATGAGCCTTCTCGGCGGGGTGATGCAAGCGGCGCAGTTCGGGCTCTCGCTCGACACGGTGACGGGGGAGGCGTGGCTCATCCCGCGCCGGAGCAAGCACCACCAGGGCAAGACGCTGGCGGTGTTCCAGATCGGCTACAAGGGGCTCCGCAAGCTCGCCCGGCAGGGGGACGAGGATCTCCAGGACGTGTTCGGGTACGCGGTCCACGAGAACGACGAGTTCGCGTACCACTACGGCGAGGAGCCGAAGATCGAGGTCCACCGTCCGAACGAGGACGACCCGGGCAGGATGCGGGCGGCCTACGCCGTGGCGGTCTGGAAGGGCGGCTACCGGCGGTTCGTGGTCGTGACGAAGGGGGACATCCTGCGGGCCCAGGCGGCCAACTGGGACGCGTCGCAGAAGGACGACTCCCCGTGGAAGCAGCACCCCGAGGCGATGTGGGTCAAGACGGCGACGGCGCGGCTCTGCCGGCAGCTCGTGCTCAGGACGGACGTGCAGGTGGCCCTGCAATCCGACGGCCGTAACGGGGAGAACATCCTGCGTGACCGGGCGCAGGAGGACACGTCGCTCCGCAGCCTCGCCATCGAAGTCGGGGGGGCGGAGGCGTTCTCCGGGCCGGAGGAGGACGACCGGGAGCCGGAATCGGCGCCCGCGGCCCAGCAAGCGGCGGAGATGACGGCGAAGCTCGCCGGGATCCCCGAGCCGGCGGCCAAGGCGAAGGCGCCCGTTCGGGGCAAGACGGACCCCGAGACGTCGTAGACCGCTCCCGACCCGCCAAACAAAAATGCTCGACATGGCCACCCATGTCGAGCATTTTTGTTGACTGAAGGCCGGTTCGTCTGCATTATTGCAAGCGATGACGGTGAACATCCAGGCCGGCGACGGGTCGCCCGAGGGGCAGAGGGCCAAGATCATCAGGTTCTTGGCGGTGGAAACGGGGGCTGACGCGCGCACGGCGTCGCGATGGATCGACGGGGGTCCGGTGTCGCCGGCCATCGACTACGCGCTCCGGGCAGCCTCGGAGCGGCTCGGATTCGCCTCCGAGGCAATCGCCTTGCGCGAGCAAAACCTGAACAAGTCCGCAGCGTTCAAGGACGGGTGAGGGAACCTACATGAAGTTCGAGAGGGAACCCTGGCGTAAACTCTACGTTTCTGAGTCGTTGGAGCACCGTGCCCTGCCCCTCTTCACGAGGGGTCTCCGGGACTACCTTTTGAGGTTCGCCGGACCCGACGGAACCCTCATCCGATCCACCACCGACCCCGCATCGGACCTCTACCGCACACTGACCTGTCACAAAAACGAGGCAAAAAGTTTGCGGGTCGCTCTCCAAGCCTTGATGGACATCGGATTCTTGGAGCACTCTGCTGGGTGTTTGCGCATCGCGAAGTTCGAGATTGCGCAATCCAGTCGCACCTCGAACGCCGAACGCCAAAAGCGTTACCGTTCACGCAAGTCCACGGAATCGTTGGGGACCGAGCGCCACGAAGCCGTAACGGACACCGCAACGCGTAACGTAACGCGTTACGTCACCGGTAACGTAACGCCCGTTGTAACGCGTTACGCCAAAAGTAACAGCAGCGTTACGTTACGCGTTACGTCACCAGAATTAGAAGAAGAGAAGAGAGATGACGACGACGAAGATCCGACCAGACACGAAGCGCGGCCGGGGGGGCCTCCGGCGGCTTCGGCGGCGGCGGCGGCTACGGCTCCGGTCGACAAGCGGTTCGCGATGCACCCCGGGTGGTCGCTCGACGAACGAACCAGGGCCAGCCTCGAAGTCGAGATGATCCCGGATTGGGCGGTTGCCCGGCTAGCGCAGCAAGCCATCACGCACTTCGCCGCCGGGGACGAGCGATGCACCGATGCGGTTTGGCGCCAGCGAGTCGCCAAGTGGGTCCGCCGGGATTGGCACGACGCGAACCGCCGGCCCCGCCAAGACGGGCTCGCCAAGGCCGACGCCACAACGGGAAACCCGCCTGAACTCGCCGATTGGCAGGGGTACCATGCGCCCCGCTGATGAGGTTCGGGCTGCATTTTCGGACCCCCACCGGGTCGCCAAGGCCCTCGGCCTCGACGCCGGTTCCAAGCCGCAATCGACCGGGATCATGGTCATTTGCCCCCATCACTCCGAGCGAACCCCGTCGTGCTCGCTCACCACCGGGCCGGACGGCACCCTGCGGGTCAAATGCTTCGGCTGCGACTGGACCGCCGACGTGATCGGCCTGGTTGCCGAGGTTTTTGGCATCGAACCCCGTGGTGAAGGCTTCAAACAGGCCGTTTCCGAGGCGGCCCGCCTTGCCGGGCTCCACAGCCTCGCTGACGAGCTTTCGTCCCGACCCGCACCCACCCCCCCAGCCGTCGCCAAAAGCGCGGCTCCGGCCGATTCTACTGGAGCAAAACTGAAGGACTACCCACCCCGGCACGAGGTCGCGACGCTCTGGCAGTTTGCCGGTTCCGTCGCCGCCGACCGAGAGGCCAGCGAGTACCTCGTCTGCAAGCGCAAGCTCGACCCCGACTACATCGCCAACGCGAATCTCCTGCGCGTGATCCCGCGAGACCACCCTCTACCGCGATGGGCCCGCTACCAAGGCCAGTCCTGGGCGGAGACCGGTCACCGCATGATTTGCCGACTGTTCGATCCCAAGGGGGAGTGCGTGAGCCTCCGAGCTTGGCGCATCTCCGACGGCGACAGCCCGAAGCGCCTCCCGCCGGGCGGCCACAAGTGCTCGAACCACGTCCTAGCCAACCGGACCGCCGTCGGGATGCTACTCGGGCGCTACCGTCCTCGCATCCTGGAGGTGACCGAGGGCGAGCCCGACTGGGCGACCATGTGCCAAATTTCCCAAGACGTGACCATCGCCGTCGTCGGCGTCGGTTCCGGCTGGTGGAGCAAGGAGATCGCCGCGCGAGTCCCCGCCACCACCAGGGTCAACGTCCGCACGCACGACGACGAGGCCGGCGAGAAGTACGCCGCCCAGATCGCAGAGACGCTAGAACGGTGCTCCGTGTGGAGGGTGGCATGAGCGACGACGCGCGGCATCTCGCCAAGGCCCTCGACCTGAACGATCAACACATCCGAGGTCAGGTGGTGCCCGTCCGGCCGCCCGTTCCGATGACCGCCAAGGCCAAGCGAGAGGCCGAGAACGCTCAGCCAAACCCGCTCACCGTGAAGGATCTGCTCACGCAGGCCATGGACCGGGCCCTCTCGACGACCCGCCTGCCCGTGTTCAAAACCGGCCACTGGATGCTCGACGAGTACACCGGCGGCCTCCGAAGCGGCCACGTTTGGGTGATCGGAGCCGACACGTCCTGGGGCAAGTCCACTTGGGCCGTGTCCTTCGCCGACCTCAACATGACCGCCGGCAACCGCGTCCTCATCGTCAGCGTGGAAGACCCTCCCGAGCTGTACGGCCGACGGCTGCTCGCCAGAAGATCCAAGGTTTCTGCCATCCGGCTGCGCGACCAACGCCTGAACCCGGAGGAGATGATGCGGGTCACGTCAGCCGTGGCCGCCGCTCAACCTTTGCCATTCTTTCTTGACGCTCGGACAGAGCGAGCCGAGTGGGTTGCCAAGCACCTGCCTGGCATCATCGCGGACCACGAGATCCGCATCGTAATCGTTGATTACTTGCAGGAGATGCGCTCGGTGCAGTCGTACACGCAGACCCGGGACGAGGTTTCAGCGGTCGCCAAGATGCTCCGAGAGGCGATCAAGGGGGCCGGCGCCGCCGGCATCTTCCTGAGCCAACTCACCATCGAAGACCCGAACAAGCCGCCGACCAAGCACATGATCCGCGAGAGCCGGAACGTCTCGAACGCAGCCGAGGGCGTCATGCTCGGGTGGACCCCAGCTCAGGACTTCGGCGACTTCCAGAAAGGAAAGCGTTATTTGCTGGTTGACAAGGCCAAGGATGGCATCGCCAAGCGGTACGTCGAGTTGGAGTGGGACGACAACATGGCGACGTTCCTGGAGGCCCGCGACCCGTACGAGCCCCCGGATTACTTGGCCGACCTCGCCACCCGGATCGACCCGGATGCTCCCGTTCCAGACGGTGACGATGGCGACGACGCTGGCGACATGGCGCCGCTGGACGGCGGAGAGGCGTTCTGAGCCGGCCTCGCCTCTGGCAGAGGACAACGCGCCCGGTGAGGGCGCCAAGGAAAGGGAATCCATGGAAAAGGTGACTGAAGTGCTGGTCCAGTTGAGCCCGAGAGCTTGCTCCGGCGAGGTTCCGTTCGAGACCTACCCGGACGAGACGCTCCGGGAGAACGAGATCGTCACGCTCCGCTTGGAGCACGGATCCTTGGTGGTCGAGCGGAGGATCACGGCTCCGCCGGTGGGGATCTGATGTCCTCGGTGGCGGAGGACCGGGCCCTCCGGTACGCCAAGCGGGCCGGAGGGCGCGTGGAAGTCGAGATCGAGGAGGTCGACGGTGCCAGGATCTACACGGTCCGCATCACGTCCCGGGCCGGAGGCGAATCCGACCGCATCGGCGTCGGAGCGAACTTCGACGAGGCTGTCACCATGGCCCTCAAATGGCACGGGACGGCTCACTAGCCGCTTGCACCGCTAGCGCAGAGGTGCTACATGAGGAACGAACCGAAGGAGAACGACATGCGAGACGGAATCGTCGCCCAGGGCGACGTGATGTTCATCCCGATCCCGGAGCTGCCCGTTGGGTTGTCCCAGTCGGCGGAGGCTCCCATCGTGGTCGCGCACTCGGAGACCGGCCACCATCACGTCGTCCAGGACGGCGAGGCCCGGATGTTCGAGCGCATCGAACGTGAGGCGGCGAACCCTCTCGTCTGCTACTTGTTCGTCGACTCGGATCACGTCGACGTGGTTCACCATCGCCCGTGGTCCACCCACGAGGCGATCCGTCTCGCCCACGGGGCTTGGGAGGTTCGCCGTCAGCGTGAGCACACCCCGGACGGGTGGCGCGTGGTCCAGGACTGACATGACCGACCTCTCCGTCCTGGAAGCCGTCCAAGATGGGACGGCCGAGTATCAGTGGGCCACGATCCAAACCGGGCCGCTGGTGCTACGCGTCTTCGCCGACGCCTTGAAGGTGGGAGGCGTGCGGGTCAACGTGTCTGCCCGTGAGGCTCAACTCGTGGCGGACGAGTTGGGAGCGATGCTCACCACGCCAGAGATCGAGGACTTGATCTACGAGAGAGCCGAGGTGCGGGTGCCGGCGTACACGGGCTCCCCGGAGTCGAGGACGGCTGCGCAGCACTCGCTGGACATCGACGCCGCCATCGAAGCGTTGAGAGCACGCCCCGGTCAACTCGTGGCGACGGTCGGCAAGTCGTGGGTGCTCAGCAACAAGGCGACGCGAGACCGCGCCGTGAACTACGGGTGGCACGACCCTGGCGCGAAGCACATGCCGGTGTCGCCGAGGCTTGTGTCGGCCAAGGTGAGGGTATGGCAACCCGAGGCGTCGGCTCACAACTTGGAGCACCGAGATTACTCGCAGACCTTGCGCCTCGTGGCCGACGAATGCACCATGAACGGAAAGGTTGGGTCGCTTGGCGTGATCTTGAGGAACCCGTTGTTCTGTGGGCTCGTGACGCGCGACGGACCGATCAAGAACTTGCGCCAGCCCGGTGTGGCCCTGCTGGCCGAGGAGAAGGCCAGCACGATCCCGGCCATGGATCCGACCAGCAACGCCAATGCGTCGCTCGGCGAGATGTGCGCCCTTTGGTGCGAGCACCAAGCGCGCACCGTCGAGCGCCCAGGAGCGGTGCTCGTGGCGTCGTGGCTCAAGGTGTGCGAGCGGAACGGCAAGCCGTTGGGCATCACGAAGGGCAACCACTGTGCGGCGGCGCAGTCGGCGGCGCTCAGAACGATGAAGCGCGACGGTGACAAACTGCCACACGGCTATCGAGCGGCGGCGAAGGAACTCATGGCGGACGCCATAGCGGCTGGGACATGGCGGGACGCGACGCTCTGGCGCGAAGGGTCGTGGTCGGCTCGCGTTGGCGACCTCGCGGTCTACGACCGCTCGGTGCCAGGTCGACCCGAGACATCCTGGTGGGGGCATGTGGATCGCGTCGTTGTGGTCGACGACCAGAAGGTCACGACGCTCGGCGCCAACGAGGGACCGCAAGGCGAGTGGCGCCGCGAGACCCTCACGAAAGATCACCCGCGGTTGCTCGGATTCGTGGAGTACCCGCACGCCGGAGCGTCCTCCCTCCCACGCGAGGCGGGCGAGGTATCGGCCAAATCAGTGACCGCGGGTGTCTATTCCTCGCCCATGGATGCGCTAGCCGTGTCCCTCGGGCGCACCGTCGACGACGGATTGGCCGAGATGCGAGAGCATGGATGGGCGCCGCGCGACGGATCGTAGCAAGAAGAGCGGGCGAAGAGGCGTGCAAGTGGATGACGACGTGGAACCGACGATTCATTCCTTCTGGTTGGTGGCGCTGATCGGCGGGTGCGTCGAGGCGGCCGAGTACGCCCGGGGGCATCACGACCCCCGGGCCGCGCTCGCCAACGCTAGCGCGGCCTACCGCGAGTGGCTCCTCCGCCTGCTCGACGGCTCCGGCTACGGCAACGGCCACGGCTCCGGCGGCGGCAACGGCGGCGGCGGCGGCTTCGGCCACGGCTACGGCGGCGGCGACGGCGGCGACGGCGACGGCGGCGACGGCGGCGGCTTCGGCGGCGGCAACGGCTTCGGCTTCGGCGGCGGCGACGGCGCGGGCTCCGGCTACGGATACGCTCCCCCCCTCCGTGTGCGGGTGGGCGGCGAGTGGTGGGATCGCGAGCGCGCGCTCGCGTGGATCGCGGAGGCCATGAAGTGACTCCTCTCCGCGATGCTTCGAGCATGAGTCGTCAGGCGTTGGTGATGTTCACGATCTACCAACGCCCGAGCGACTACCCGGACCACTACGTCGTGCGCAAGTGGTTCAGCGGACCTGGCGAGGCTCGGCCCGACGCGACCGTGCGCCTCGCGTCCTCGTTGGAGGAGGCACGCGGCATGGTGCCGTGTGAGTGCGTGCGCTTGGAGCGACACCAGGACGACGACGCGGTCATCGTGGAGACATGGATCTGATCGTCAAGCGGAGGACAGCATGGAAGCAATCGAAGTAGGAGCGAGCGGTCTCGGGCTCCTGTTCCTGATCACATCGTCGGCCCTCGCTTGCAACGGCCAGCTCGGTCCGTCCATCGGGTGTGTGATCGCCGCTTTCATCTGCGGAGCCGTGTCGCGCGGGTTGTCGTCGGATCGGAGTGACACATGATCGACGCTCACGGCATGAAGCGCAACTTGGTGGCGCGGTTCGTGGTCGGGGCGTCCGTCCTCGTAACGGCGGCCCTGGTGGTGACGGCCTGGCTCTACCGCGGCAACGCGGCGGTCATGCCGAGCGCGCCGCATTGGGAGTACCGGGTCGTCCAGTTGCGTCGCGACGATGGCCACGAGAACATGCAGACCCTTCTGAACATCTACGGCAACGACGGATGGGAGTTCGCTGGCATGGCGACGGCGGACGGGTTCGTCGGCAGCTACGTCGTGCTGAAGCGTCCAGGGGGCTCGCGATGAGCTTGCTTGAGCATGTGGAGTTCGACCTCTGGCGACCGTACATCATCGTCGAGAGGTACTCGCGAGACGGCGGCCACGAGAACCCGCGCTTGCGGATCGAGTTACGGGCCCCCGAGGACGTGTTGCAAGCGGCGTTGGCGTTCCAGATGCGGTGCGTCGCGTGTGGGCGCCTCATGCACCCGTTCCGGTTGCGCAAGGGATCACGCGTCGAGGATTACGGGTCGGGCGTCTACTTCGCTGCCGCTTGCCCCCTGAACGTCTCGGTGGGGTGCTCGCGTAGTCGCGCTGCCGCCGAGGAGTACAAGCGCGTCACAGCTAGCGTGGTGGCGCTCACGGGCGGCAGGGCGCGACCGCAAGGCGCGCTCGGGTTGTTCGGTGACGACAAGTGATCCCGGAGCACTCGGCTGAGATCGAGCGTGCGGCGAGGCGCGCGATCCTGGAGCTGGTGTTCCTGGGCGCGAGCATGGTGGAGCGCGTGGAAGCCGCCGAGGAGTTGGCTAGATCATGCGGCCTGGAATGGCCGGTGAGGCACGAGGACTGTTCAACGAAAACGAAAGGGAAGTGACATGGCAACCAAGAACAAGAAGACGAGCAAGAAGACGGCGGCGAGCACGGCCCGGGGCACGAGTCCCGTGGTCACGGCGGCGGGAGTGGCGCACCCGTGGATCGGGAAGTACGTCGTGTTCACGA
>CAYNRE010000041.1:0-112203 GCA_964399535.1 uncultured Pirellulales bacterium
CCGAGCCGGAGCGTTTTTCGGTGGTGGTAGGGCTGGTGGAACCGGAGCCGGAGGGTGGCGCGGCGGTGGTTTGGCTGTTTTGCCCGGCGCTTTCGCGCTTGGCCGACTGCGAGGTTTTCTCGAAAGTAGTGGCGGAACTACGAAACTGGACCTGTCCCCGTTTATCCCCCCCCAGTTGGATGTTAAAGGAGCATTCTACCGGTCGCTTTCGGCCTGGAAAAACGACTCACAAGTCATAGTATTCGAGAACGAAGACCCACCGGCCGATCTCCGTAACCAAATCAACTACATCCATTTTTCGAAGCGCAGTGGGTCAAATCTCAGGTACGGGTTTTTTCCGTCCACGTAGTCAGGCTACGCTCGACGGGAAAGAGCTCTGAGGGTCAAGAACCCCAGATGCGTGGTTTATGCTTAATCACCCCGAAGACGCTATCCATCAAGCACATCAACACCATTCTTCTCTACCCTGGTGTTGCCGTCTCCGGGCCAGACCGATAACACGGTCGCGCCAGTTGGATCATTGCCGATTCGGAGGGTGACGGGAGCATTGACGTATTCGTCGTAGACCACGACCTTTTCGCCTTGTGCAAGCTCAACTACGACGCTCTCTGGCTCGACAAATACAGAAAACCGACCTTCAGAATCGTTTTCTATCGAAAAGTGGATGGCATTGGCCATTTCAAGATGCTCCAGGCCTAATCAAAAAACGTGTCGATGATACCCCGCAGTTGTGTCGCTCGTCCAGCAGCACTTGGGTTATTCGGAGTGATTCTGGCGATGTGCTCATACGCTTCGGCGATCGCGGACAACCGTTCTTTTGTCCAACCATTTTGCAGCAACATTTCCTTTGAGAAATCACTTGCGGCTTTCGACGTGTAACCCGGCTTCCATCCGAAGAATTTTCCTTCGTCTGCTAGATTCTTTCCGAAGCCCTGGAGCGTGCCCTTCAGGTTAACTTCGCCTAATGTTTTCGGGATACTACTTGTCGCGCCTGCTGCGTCGCCTGCTCGTTTCGGGCTGCTGAGTTTGCTGGCATTGTCGGGATCGACCGTGCCCAGCTTCGAGCTGGCTCGCTTCTGGGCTGCCCGCTTCAATAGCTCTTCGGTGGCCACCCGGGCAATGGCGCCCGCGTCTCCCTCGGCCAAAGCCTCCGCGACCTGAAGCACCGTCTCCGCGTTGCCCGCGAGATTGTAAACCTTTCCGGCCGACTGAACGACGACTCCGCCGCCTGCACTGAGTAGAAGCGTCAAGCTCCCGTCGAACAAGAGCCCCGAGGCCGCGATCGCTTCTTCGGAAACGCCCAGTTCCAATAGCCGCTGGTGCGCCTCTTCGCCGTCGACAAACCGGCCGATCAGCGGTAGCCGGTCGGCCAAGTTCATGGCCGAGGCGTTCAGCCCGTCGACAAACCCGGCCAAATACTCCCAAAGAACACTTTCCTCCGGCGGCACCGCGCGGGGCTCTTGCGTACCCGCTACCTGCGGCCCCGCTGAATCGAACACCCCACGGCCGCCCTGAGTAACGGAGTAATACTAGCTGCCCGATTCGGCTACTCGTCGGCGGCCAGTTCTTTCTCTTTCATCGGGTCCTCGCTCTCGGGCAACGGATGAGCGGCGACCGCGGGCGCGGCCGGTAGCGGTTGCTTGGGCAAACCCGCGCCGGTTTGGTCCCCCGGGGCCGGCCGATCTACGGGCGCTTCGGGCGTTTGCGAGCGCCGGGGGCCGGGGGCCGCCCCCAGCCAGTCTTGCAGCCGCGTAGGGTCGTAACCGACTACGAGCGCCATAATCGAAATGGTTCCCGCCAGGCGCACATACTGTGCCGAGGTCGTATTTCCAAACGGATCGTCGATCACCACGAATACGCCAGCGATGACGCCCAGATAAACCACAAAGCCGCGCAGGGCGGCGGAAATCGGCGGTTCTTGCAGGTAGACGACTCGGTGAGGGACCTCGGCCTGCAGGCGAATGCGATCGTCCTCGGGCAAAGCCTCGTAGGCAAAATTGCTGAACAGGCCTCCGATCAAACCGGCAGCCAGAGCCAACAGCATCAGATTCGTGGGAGTGAAGCAAAACAGCGGGACAACGTACGCGGTGATCGTCGCCCAGCCCCCCTTGCTACCACCGGCCGGGGCATCGGGTGGCGTTGGCGTGCCTCGATTGTCCGGTATTTCGTTGGAGGTGGTCGAATCCGTCCGCGCCGCGGCGGTTGCGGCGGGGGAATCGGGTATGGCGCTTCCGAGCGCGTGCGGTGCCAGTTCACGGCGGTAGTCGATGGTTTCCACGAGCAAGCCCGCGTTGAACATTAGGATCCAGGCCGCCAGTGCCAGTCCGGCCAGGGCCACCTTTTTGAAAGGCACCGAGCGGTGCTTCACCTTCACCGTTTCCGTCTTCGGCTCGGTACCCGGAGCGGCCGCCGGAATCTGTGGCGAACCGTTTTGGACCATGGCAAGGGTTCCTCTCTTGAGAGCGCCGGCGGGAGGATTCGACAAAGCCGAATCGAAAGGCGAGCCTCCGAGTTTCGGCAGGCGCATCTTAAACGCGCCTTAGTCAACAACGCACGGTTTACGACGCCGAAATCCGGCTGTCAAACGGATCACAAAAAAAGTGTGTCCCAGCCGGCTTGCGTCGATTGCGTTTTGAAGAGCAAGTGCCCCCGGGGCCGAACGAACCGTTGCCGGCCAGGCCACGCGGCCGCCCAAGGAATGCCCAAGGGCAAGATCCGCCCCGCAAAGGGGGCTTTTACTGCTTATGAAGCTGTTCGTAGATGGCCTGAATCACTTCCGCCACGTCGCGGAACTTCCGCTTAGTGCCCGGCACGCCATCGACCAGGCGGCGGCTCTCGGCCTCGCTGGGGCTTAGCGAGTGCAGGGCCTCGTAGGCCTCAAGCACCACGTCGCGCGGCACGTGGCGCTTGGGCAATTGCGCCCAGCAATGCAACTGCGACGATCGCCAGGCTCAACGATGGTGGCTCGGGCACCGGCATCGCGACCGCGAAGCGGAGGGTGCCAATTGCCTCCCGATAGCCCTCCGCGGCGTGCCTGCCGGAGAAGCGTACGGTAACGTCGTAGATCCCCGGCTGGGTAAACATCCAGTTGACGTGCGAGTGCGCTCCGGCGGGAAAGGCGGGTACCTCGAAGCCGGCTTGGTAGCTGTCCTGGGTGTCGATTCCGTCGAACGTTGCAAAGTGGATTACGGTCGGGTTTCCAAGATCGACGTTGTAGAGCATCGAGACGAAAGCCCCCGGCGGGCCAGCAACGTCGATCAGGTCGAGCCGTAGCAGCCCCGCGATTCCCGCAACGGGCTCCGACCAATCGGCGGGGTCCAGCTCCTCGGTACTGAAACCGAACCAAGGCCGGTCAGGCTCTTGGGTTTCTGGCAAGTACCAAAGGTTTCCCCCCAGCGGTACACCGAGTAGACCAAGCTCGGGCTGGAGTTCGATGAGTTCGGCGGGAAACTCCAAGGGCGGGTCAGGAACCACCAGCACCAGATCGGACAATTCGTACGAAGCGGGGGTCGATTCCTCGACCGGGTCGACCAATTGGCCCCCGACTACCGCGTTGCCATCGAGCTGGTACCGCAGGGCCAGTGTCCCGTTCTCGTAGGACGCGCGCAGGTCTCCGTGACCTTGCGTATAGAGATCGGCGGCAAGGGCGGCGAGACCGAAGTGGGACGTCGCGACGGCAACGACCAGCCAACGCGTGACTGAGAAAAACATGGTGGCGGTCTCTGGTTGTGGTAAGGGTCCGTGTAACGCAGAAGAGAGTGTGCCATCTCGGGCAGGTGCTTCGCTCAGCAACGAATTGGTCATCGTCGCGAGCAAGGCGGGATTGTTACGATTTCGCCCGGCGTTGCCGGCGCCGAACGCAGCCCAGCGCCCCGATGGCGGCGGTAGCCGCCAATGCAAGCCCCGAGGGCTCGGGCACCGGGACCAAGGTCCCCATTCCGAAGAAAATCAAACCGGGGTTCGTCCCCACCAGCGACCACGTTCCGTTGTCCAGGTCGTACCGCACGATGCCCCCGAACCGGCCATTGGGCAGCGACGGGTCGGCATCGTTGAAATTGACGTTCCCGAAGAGCGTATCGCGAAGGCCGTCGCCGTCGGTATCGACCCCGGTCATGGCCGCAAAGCCGCTGTAGTCGCCCGGGGGCAGCCCGTTATCGACACTGGCCAGCGCGCCGACGACCGAGGCGAATCCACTGCTTGGGTTGATGGCGACGAGCTGCGCCGTATCGTCGAGATTCACGCCGTAGAGCGTATCGACCAGAGTAAAGTTTGGGTTCGCATTGGTGCCGAGGTTGACGTTCCGCGTGATCGACCCCAGGCCGATGATGAACGGCTCGCTGGTACCCGCGGGGCGACCATAAAAAGCGTCGAGGGCATTGCCGATCGCGTTGTCCGGTCCGATCGGCGTCGCGGTGCCCGCCGCCGGATCGATTCGGTGCAGACGCCGGTCGCCGCTCACGGGCGTGCCGAAAATAGCCCCGTCGCGGGTCGCGTCGAGGCTGGTCGTGTTGAACCCGGCGATGACGCTGCCCAGGGGAGTGGTTGCCCCGCTATGCGGATCGATCTGGATGACCTGGTTGCTACGAAAGCCGATCAGTTTGCCGTCCGGGGTGCCTGCCAGGCCAGGACTGTTTCCCCCGGTAATCGGCGCTAGCGGAGTCGCGTGCCCGGTGTTGGTGTCGATCGCGTAGTAATGGAGCCCCGAGGAATGGGTCGGGTCGCCGTTGTTTTGGCCAGTGGCGTAAATCGTGCCTGCCCGCGACATCGACGCGGCCGAGCCGATAAGCAGTATGGCCGTGAGCACGGTAGTGAGCCAAGTGAGTCGAAGGTGTCGCACCATGTTCGTGGTCGCTCCGAGGGTTCCAAGCCGCTTGTAAGCAACAAGGGGCTTGGCGACGCGCTACGGCCCCGATGGCCGCCGGTCGCTTGAATCAGGTTGCAAGAGAAACTCACATGCATAAACCTTGCATGTGTAATCGAAGATACAGACGCCTGGGCGGGTGTCAAGAGGGAGGGGCCGAGGATTCCCCGGGGCCGAACGAACCGTTGCCGGCCAGGCCACGCGGCCGCCCAAGGAATGCCCAAGGGCAAGATCCGCCCCGCAAAGGGGGCTTTTACTTCTTATGAAGCTGTTCGTAGATGGCCTGGATCACTTCCGCCACGTCGCGGAACTTCCGCTTAGTGCCCAGCACGCCATCGACCAGGCGGCGGCTCTCGGCCTCGCTGTGGCCCAGCGAGTGCAGGGCCTCGTAGGCCTCGAGCACCACGTCGCGCGGAATGTCGGCCTCGGGCGGCAGGTCGCGGGTGACCAGCAGGGCGAACTTGGGCACCTTGCGCCGCAGCTTGGCCACGATTCGTTCGGCCAGCGCCGGCCCCACGCCAGGCAGCCCGGAGAGCCCCTTTAGGTCCTGCTCCTCGATGGCCGTGGCCACCTCGGCCACGGGGCGCACCATGGCCCGCAGGGCCTTTTTCACCCCCACGCCGTCGACCGAGCAGATCAAATCGAAGAACTCGCGCTCCACCTCGCTCAAGAACCCAATCAGCCTGGGCGTAAGCCGGCCCTGCATGGGGTTGCCCTCGAGATACTCAATCGTGTGCAGGCTTACCGGCTGACCCAATTGGGCCTGTAACTGGCGACGGGTAAACTCGGGCACGAGCACCTCGTACTCAAACGCCCCCACGGCCAGCGTGGCTTCGTCTTCGGTCAAGCGGCTGAGCTGGCCTGTGATCTTGGTGATCATGAGTTCCCCGGACGAAAAGGTTGCGGCGGACGGGCCCGCGCCGCCGAGAGCGGACCATTGCCCCGCCGGCGCACATCGAGGTAGCCGTGGCACAGGGCGATGGCCAGCGCGTCGGCCACGTCGGCCGGCTCGGGCAGCGTAACCATCCGCAACTCGCGCTGAATGGCCTGCTGCATCTGGGACTTCGGGGCCCGGCCGTTGCCGGTCAGGATCCGTTTCACCTGGGTGGCGCTGTAGTGCCTGACGGGCAGGCCCGCCTGGGCCGCCGCCAGGCAGATGACCCCGCGGGCGTGGCCCATCAGAATGGCGGTTCGGGGCCGGGCATAGTGCGAGTACAACTGTTCCAGGGCCACTTCTTGGGGGCGCAGCGCCGCGATCACTTCGGCCACTCCCTCGTGAAGCTCCACCAGCCGGGCCGTGAGCGAATCGCGGGTTTTTCCGCGGACCACGCCGGCCTCGCACAACTTCAGCCCGCCGGGGCCCACTTCGATCACGCCGTAGCCAGTAATGTTCAGGCCCGGGTCAATCCCGAGCACGCGGCAGGTGGCAGGCTCGCTGGGCACGCGTCGGAGGTCCTTTCCGCTCCAGGGGGAGGCCCGCTCGGGCCCACCACCGGTCTGGGCCGCGGGCGGGTCGCCGCTCGCGGCAAGCACGAGCCCCCCACCGGCCGCTAGCGATTCACCGCCCAGTCGGTGGCACCGGGCCGGTCTTCGAGCGTGATGCCCGATTGTTCCAGTCCCGTGCGAATTTGATCGGCCAGGGCGAAATTCTTCGCGCCTCGGGCAGCCGTGCGCACCTCGATCACCAGTGCCATCAAGGCTTCGAGCGTGGCGATTTCGGCCTGAGCGATGGTCCACTGAGTTCCGTCGGGGCGATCTTCCAGGGTGACGCCGCGCTCGGCGAGCCCGCGACGAATGGCATCGCCCGTGGCGAAATCTTTGGCTTTGCGTGCCGAGGTGCGAACGTTTACCAGTAGGTCGAGTACCCCGCCGAGCTGGCTGTTCTGGGCGCCGGTGGCCTCGGGCGGCTCGGTTTGGAACAACCCCAGCACCCCGGCCAGCTCTTTGAGCGTGGTCGATCCCTGGCGCAGCACGGCCAAGGCCTCGGGGCTGCGCTGGTTGTCGGATTCCAGCTTGGCCGTATCGATGTACTTGTTCAGCGTGCGGACCAGGTCGAACAGGTCGCCCATGGCCCCGCCCGTGTTGAAGTCGTCGTCCATTTGCTCCAAGAAGCGATTGCGCTGCGCGGCCACGGCCTCGAGGGTGGGGTCGCCGTTGGGCACGAAGGCGCCGTCGCGCCGCAGCGTGGGGGCGGTCAGGTCGTAGAAGCTCTGGCCGGTTACCCGCTGGTACCGCTTAAAGAAGCGGTAAAACGTTTCCAGGCTGGTTTCGATTTCGCCGAGCCGGTCTTCGCTGTAGTAGATGGGCCGCCGGTACTGCGTGGAGAGCAGGAAGAAGCGGATCGTTTCGGGCGAGTACCTGGCGAGCAAGTCGCGAAAGGCGCTGGCCCCCTTGGATTTGCCCATTTTGCCCGCTTCTTGGGCCTGACGGTCGACGGTGAACTCCGCGGCGGCTTCGGTCGCGCGGGTATTGCGGCCGCCTACTTTACCCACCTCGTCGGCCGCCTGCATCAGGCCGTTGTGCAGCCAGTATTTGGCTTGGGGCTTGCCGTGGCAGCACTCGCTCTGAGCCACCTCGTTTTCATGGTGCGGAAAGACCAGGTCGAGTCCGCCGCCGTGAATGTCGAACGATTGGCCTAGAATACGCCGGCTCATGGCCGAGCACTCGATATGCCAGCCGGGGCGCCCCGGCCCCCAGGGGCTGGGCCACGAGGGTTCGCCCGCTTTGGCTCCCTTCCAAAGAGCGAAATCGGCGGGCGAGCGTTTGCGCTCGGCCATGTCGCCCCCTTCGCCCTGGATTTGCTCCAGCGAGCGGTTCGACAGTTTGCCATACTCGCGGTCCTGGGCCACGTCGAAGTACACGTCGCCCCCGTCGGCCACGTAGGCAAAGCCGCGCTGAATCAACTCGGCGGTAAAGGCGATGATTTCGTCGATGTTGTCGGTGGCCTTGGGAAAGTGGTCGACCCGCGTCACCCCCATGGCGCGCAGGTTGGCCAGGTAGTCGGCCGTCATCTCCTCGGCCAGCGCGCTCATGGTCATGCCGCGGCTGCGCGATTCGTTGATCAGTTTGTCGTCGACGTCGGTAATGTTAATCACCAGCGTCACCTGGTAACCGCAAAACTCCAGGTACCGCTTGATGGTGTCGAAAATGACCGGCCCCACCATATGGCCGATGTGGCTGGGCTTGTACACCGTGGGCCCGCAGAGGTAGATGCCCACCTTGCCCGGGCTGAGCGGCTCGAGCAGCTCTTTCGATTTGGAAAGGGTGTTGTAAACCCGGATGGCCGCCAGTTGGGCGGCCGCGCGCGGCGGGGCCGATGCAGGACTATTCAACATGATTGCAGCAGTACGATGGCCTGGGCCATGAGTGCCTCTTGACGACCGACGGGCCCAACTCCTTCGCCGGTCTTGGCTTTGAACCCCACCCGCTCCACTTCGATACCCAGTAGCTGGGCCAAGCGGCCGCGGATGGCCTCCTTGTACGGGCCCAGGTGCGGTCGCTGGGCGAAAACAATCAGATCCACGTTGCCCACTCGCCAGCCCGAGCGGCGCACACCCTCGAGCGCCGCCGCAAGCATCTCGGCCGAATCGCGACCGCGGTTTTCCGGGGCCGTGTCGGGAAACAGCTCGCCGATGTCTCCCAGGGCCGCGGCCCCCAACAAGGCGTCGGTCAGGGCGTGCAGCACCAGGTCGGCGTCGCTGTGGCCCACCAGGTGGGCCTCGAACGGAATCTCGATTCCCCCTAGCCGCAAGGGACCGCCAGGCGCCAGCCGGTGGGTGTCGTGCCCAATGCCAACGCGTGTTTCTTCTGACACCGCAGCCATCCCGAGGGAAACGGTTGGCCCAACTCGTGGGTGCCGCGCTAAGTTCCCGTGCGACAAGAACCTAGAGCAACCCCGGGGCGGTGGGCCAGGCAACCTGCGGGGATTATACGGAGCCGAGCAAAACCCCACAACGCGAGTCGTCCCGGAGCCGGCTTTTGCGCGGGGC
Source organism: uncultured Pirellulales bacterium (assembly GCA_964399535.1). Classification (GTDB taxonomy): domain Bacteria; phylum Planctomycetota; class Planctomycetia; order Pirellulales; family CAYNRE01; genus CAYNRE01. The sequence continues at coordinate 8,851 of CAYNRE010000041.1, forward strand.
CGCTTCGCCCGGGGGGCACCGGACTCTATAATCCCCACGCCATGCCCACCATCGAAATCCGCGGACTATCGAAGAGCTATCGCGTTTATCAGAAACAAGAGGGCCTTTGGGCCAGCGTGCGAGGGCTGTGGCACCGCGAGTATCGCCAGATCGAGGCGGTCCGCTCGATCGACCTCGAAGTGGAACAAGGCGAGTTCGTCGCCTTTCTTGGCCCCAACGGGGCCGGCAAAACCACCACGCTCAAACTGCTCTCAGGCGTGATCAACCCCTCGGGCGGCTCGGCCCGGGTGTTGGGCCACGTGCCCTGGCTGCGCGAGAACGCGTATCGCCGGCGGTTTGCCCTGGTCATGGGCCAGAAGAACCAACTCTGGTGGGATTTGCCCGCGCAGGAATCGTTCCGCCTGCATCAACAAATCTACCGGTTGGCCCCCGCCCAGTTCGATCGCACCCTGAACGAACTGGTCGACCTGTTGGCGGTGAGCAAGCTCTTGAGCCAGCCGGTGCGCGAGCTCTCGCTGGGTGAACGGATGAAGATGGAGCTGATTGCCGCCCTGCTCCACTCGCCCGAGGTGCTGTTCCTGGACGAACCCACGATTGGGCTCGACGTGGTCGCCCAGCACAACATTCAGCAGTTCTTGCGCCACTATCAGCAGTTGCGCCACATCACGATCTTGCTCACGAGCCACTACATGAAAGACGTGGCCGCGCTCTGCCGCCGCGTGGTGATTATTGCCCAGGGGCGGATCATGTACGACGGCTCGCTGGCCGGCATTGTCGACCGCTTCAGCAGTCACAAGGTGCTCTCGGTGCAAACGGCCGCCGAGGTCCCCCCGGCCGACCTGGCCCGCTTTGGCGAACTGGTCCACGCCGAGCCCCCCAAATACCGCCTGCGGGTAGCGCGGCAGGAGGTGGCCCGGGTGCTTTCCCAGCTCTTGGCTGCCCATGCCGTGGAAGACGTAACCGTGGAAGATCAGCCGCTGGAAGAGGTGATTGCCGAGGTGTTTTCGCTGGCCAGCCAACACAGCGGGTCGAGCCAGGGGCGGCAGAGCATGGCCCAAGCGATCGAAGCACGTTGACGGGGCCGAGCGGCGTGCCCTGGGCGATGGCCTGGAGGTTTCGCTTCACGACCACTGCTTGCAGGGAGTCCATCGCGTGTCGAGTTCCATGGCCAATCCGCCGGCTAACCAACCTCTGGGGGCGCCGGCCGGCAGCACGCCGTTTTCGACCGCGCTGACGATCTTCCGCATCTGCCTGGAAGAGCGGCTGGTTTATCGCGGCGATTTCGCGCTCGGCACCCTGATGCGCTTCCTGCCGATCGTGACCCAAATCTTTCTCTGGGGCGCCATCTTCGCCGCCAATTCCGACCGAGCAATCGCCGGTTACGGCTACCACGATTTCGTGGCCTATTACCTGCTCACCATGCTGAGCCGGGCTTTCTCCAGCATGCCGGGGCTAAGCTCGTCCATCGCGCTCGATATTCGCAACGGCACGATCAAGAAATACCTGATCCAGCCGATCGACATGCTCGGCTTTCTGCTCCTGAGCCGGATGGCCCATAAGCTGGTCTACTACACCGTGGCGGCGGGGCCTTTCGCGTTGGTGTTCTTTCTCTGCCGGGGCTACTTCACCCAAGGCTGGCCCGACCCGCTGGGGTTGGCCGCCTTCGTGCTGTCGCTAGGGCTGGCTTTTCTGCTGGGCTTCTTTCTGGAAGCCACCATCGGGCTGCTCGGTTTTTGGTTCTTGGAAGTCAGCTCGCTGCTGTTCGTGTACATGTTGTTCAGCTTCTTCTTTTCGGGCCACATGTTCCCCATCGACATGTTGCCCGGCGGGTGGCGGACCGCCGTGGAACTGATGCCGCTGCAGTACTTGGCCTACTTTCCGGCGGCCATCTTCCTGGGCAAGCTCGATCACCCGGAGCTGGTGCGGGGGCTGTTGATTCAGGCCGCCTGGGTCGTGGCCTTTGCCGTGGCTTCGCGGGCAGCCTGGTTCTACGGAGTGCGCCGCTACAGCGCCTTTGGTGGATAAGACCCTGGCGGGAGACCCTGGCGATGCCAGCCGGCCTGTCGGCCCGGGGCAAGGGAAAGCAAAGGACCATGGCCCAATGAGCGAACTGACCCGTTACTGGCGCGTGCTGGCCACGTTCCTGCGCAATAGCCTGGTGCGCGACATGACCTTTCGGGCCAACTTCATCATCGAGACCATTACCGGGCTGGCCTGGGTGCTGATGAACCTGGGGTTTTACCTGCTCATTTTTCGTTACACGCCGATGATCGGCCACGACACCGGCTGGGGGAAGTATCAGTTTCTGGTGTTCTTGGCCACCTCGCTGGTGATTAACAGCCTGGTACAGGCTTTGTTCATGCCCAACATCGAGCAGTTCAGCGAGCTGATTCGGACCGGCCAGCTCGATTTTGCGCTGGTCAAGCCGATCGACACTCAGTTTCTAATCTCGCTGGGGCGGATCGACTTCTCGCTCTCGGCCAATTTGCTGTTCGCCGCGGCCTTGCTTGGCTACTCGCTAACGCAGTTGGGCTACTGGCCAGGGCCGGTCGAAGTGCTCCTCTACCCGGTTTACCTGGCCTGTGGCGTACTGATTCTCTATAGCCTGATGGTGGCCCTGGCGTCGCTTTCGGTCTGGTTAGGGCGCAATCAAAGCCTGTACGACTTTTGGTTTTACGTGACGAATTTCTCGCGCTATCCCAAAGAGATTTACGAGGGCACGGTCGGCACCCCGCTCCGCTGGACCTTTACCTACCTGGTGCCGGTGCTGGTGGTGATCAACGTGCCGGCTCGGCTGTTGGCTCGGCCCTTGCGCCCCGAACGGCCGGCCGAATGGGGGCTGGCCGGGTTTACGCTGCTGGCCACCGCGGTCTCGCTCTGGCTTTCGCGGCGGCTGTTTCAACAGGCCCTGGTCAGTTACCGTAGTGCCAGCAGCTAGCGCGGGTCGGCCGGCGGACGCGCCTCGGCCGGGCGCGATTTGGCCGGGCGCCGGCCGTAGGAACGAGCCCGGCAGACCGCCGCGTTTGGCGCACCTACAGGATCGGTTCGCGCAGCACGGCGCCGCCAACAAGCGCCGCGGCACTCGTTTCCGGGGCACGTAGAGCCATCTGCTTCGCCGAGTCGCCTTTTTTTCAGGGTCTGTCCGAATTCGCGTTCCGCCGGCAGTTAAGTACACTGGCAGCGCGGTCTCGAACGGACGTAACTGCCTGCGGATGGTACAGCTTGCTCCGAGCTTTAGGCCGGTGGCGAACTGGAAGACGGTCAGTCGATTGCCGCGGGCCCCGCCCTGGGGTGGCTACTCGAGCGTTCACGAAAACCTGCTAATGCTTCGATCACAATCCGTGCCCCGCCTTCTTGCTCGCCGCGAGCAGGGAGAGCCGGGGTTTTTTTGTGGCCAGAGCGTCATGTTTTCAACCGAAACACCGTTCAACGAATCAGAGGTCGTAGTTCGATGAAACACTTGGCGTCCCGCTCCCACTTGATCGCAAACGCGCTGGCAATGGTTCTTGGCTGCGTGTTTGCAACCGCGTCGCATGCTGACTCGCTGATCGTTGTTGGCAACCACTTTCTACTACCCAATACCGCTGGCCAAGCGATTACGATTGACGTCACAGGTGGCGACGATATTCAGGGCGTCGGCGTAAACGCCCAGATTGCCGACGGAGGCCCATTCGCCGGTGGCTTCATTATCGGACCGGGATTTGTGGCCGATATCGTGAACGACACGATCATGGCCGCGAACAACACGGGACAGTCTGACAACGACGCAGGGCTTTTCGGCTCTCAACTTGAGTGGGTGCAGACCACCACAGCCGTCGGGACGGTCAGAGCCAACGGACACCTCGTTCACCTTTTGTTCGACACCACTGGATTTACAGAGACAAGTGCAGGCGACTTGGGCCCTGGCAAGTGGTCGCTGAGCTTGCTCAACACACTCAATGGTGCGACATATTTCGACGGTTTCGGTGGTGTTCAACTCACGATCATTGACGGCTCGATCACGATCAGAGAGAACATGGCCGCGCCATTCGAGGTCCCGCCTCCGGGCCTGAATCCTGGCGATCAATATCGCCTCGTGTTTACGACAAGCATCGAACAGACCGCCCTGTCGCCGTTCGTCGCTGACTACAACGCATTTGTCACCGACGTTGCCGAGTCGGTCGCCGAATTAGCAGCGCTCAATACGACTTGGCGAGCGGTTATCAGCGGTACCGACGCCGCCGGGAATCCGGTCAATGCAGTAGAGAACACCGGCGTTCCCTTCGACAATCAAGTGCCGATTTTCCGCTTGGACGGCGAGATGGTGTCACAGCAAGTAACGTTGCCTGATCAAACGACGATCGAGCAGTTTTGGCCGAACGAGGACGGCGACGTATCGCACAAGGTGCCGCTCGATCTCGATGAGCGCCGCAATCCTCTTCCAGCGGGGGCGTTCGCGTGGACGCGAGCGGGAACCGGAGGGCTTGTTCAACTGCCGAATGTCGGCAGCCCGCTGGCGACCGACCGCGAATTCATTGTCAACGGAAGCCACGACCCGAGTCTGTTGCACCATTTTTACGTCGTGTCCGGCATCCTTACGGTGCCGGTGCCGGAACCAGCGAGCTTTGCGCTCTTGGCCATGGGCTCGTTCGCTCTCCTCGCATTCGCCCGCTTGACGAGGAAATAGTAACCGCGTGGCAAGGACGTGGTCAGTGCATTGCCGTTCGCTCCCCGGAAAAGAGTGAAGGCTCCAGTTGGGTGGCGAAGGGGACCTGGAGCGCTGCGGTGAGGTAGTTGAAGCTCTTCCTGGATTGTGGTACTTCGTGAAACTTCGTCGGTGCAGCGGCTGGCGTTGACGCCTGGTTCGTGGCATCTGGTGGCACAAGCTCGGCCAGCTCAGGCTCGCAGGAAGCAGCGGCGGCCTGCCCGCGCTTCTGGTCGCGTGCGTCGCCAAGAGCCTGCTCAGCCTCGGCTGGGCGACCGCTTTGTTTCCCTTGGGAGCGGCTTTCCCTAAGTCCCTCTGTCGAGCCTGAGCTCACCGCCAACAGGCAGTCCAGGGCTTACCCACGAATCATCTTTCCAGCACCAGGCAGTCTTCGCCACACCGAGCCCCAAGGAACTTTCGTAGCCGCAACGACCCACGGAAATCCCCGAAGAACCTTTTTGGGCAGCCTGGGACGAAAGACTCGTTTGGAGAGGACTCGCCATGCCGCGCCGCACGGGACCGCGACCGATCGTTTTCGCGAGGACCGCCGAAGCGGTTTGGATCGCCGCCGCCCTGTTCGTAAGCGGCGCTCCGCTACGGGCGGCCGAGCCAACTTCGCTGGCCGGGCGGCGGCCCAACGTGGTGCTGATTCTGACCGACGACCAGGGCTACGGCGACCTGGCGTGCCACGGCAACCCGATTGCGGAAACCCCCCATCTCGACCGATTGCACGCCGAGAGCGTGCGGTTCCTCGATTTTCAGGTCAGCCCCACCTGTGCGCCGACCCGGGCGGCGCTGCTCACCGGCCGGCACGAATTTCGCTCGGGCGTGACCCACACCATCCAGGAACGCGAGCGGCTCGGGCTGCATGCCGTCGCATTTCCCGCGCTATTGCGGCAGGCCGGTTATCGCACCGCGCTATTTGGCAAATGGCACCTGGGCGACGAGCCGCCGTACCGACCCGACCGACGCGGGTTCGACCATTATTTGATTCATGGCGCGGGAGGCATCGGCCAGTCGTACCCGGGCTCTTGCGGCGATGCACCGGAGAACCGGTATTTCGACCCGGTGTTGCTCCAGCAAGGCCACTTCCAGCGGGGGCGGGGCTACTGCACCGACCTGTTTTTCGCAGCGGCTGCGCAGTGGATCGACTCGGTGCGAGATCAGGGGCCGTTCTATTGCCAGATTGCGACCAATACGCCCCACACCCCGCTCGATTGCCCGGCCGACTACCAGGCGCGGTACACCGATCGCGTCGATCAAGCGGAATTGGCCAAGTTCTACGGAATGATCACCAACATAGATGACAACGTGGGGCGGCTGCTCGATCGGCTGCGCGATTGGCAACTGGAGCGCGACACCCTGGTCATCTTTATGAACGACAACGGCGGCACGGCTGGAACGCGCCTGTTCAATGCCGGGATGCGCGGCGCCAAGGGCAGCCCCTGGCAAGGGGGAACGCGTGCCATTGCCTTCTTTCGCTGGCCGGGCAGCCTGGAGCCTGGTGACCGCCGGCAACTCGCCGCGCACGTGGATTTGTTTCCCACCTTACTCGAACTGGCCGGCGCGCCGCTGCCAGGCGACGTGGCGCTCGACGGCCGCAGCCTGACCGAGCCGCTGATCGATGCCGACGCCCCCTGGCCCTCGCGGACCCTCGTTACACACGTGGGGCGCTGGCCGGCCGACCAGGCGGCCCAGTGGAAGTATCGGCAGGCGAGCATTCGCCACGACCACGAACACCTGGTGTTTTTGGCCGGCGAGCCCCCTCAGCTCTTCGACTTGCGGGAAGATCCGGGCGAACAACGCGACCTGGCGCCCGAGCGGCCGGAGCGGGTGGCGGAGCTGACGCGGGAGTTCGATGCCTGGTGGGAAAGCGTTCAGCCGGGGTTGGTCAACGAAGACGCCTATCGCACGGCCCCGGCCGTGAACCCATTTCGCGAGCTCTACGAGGCCCAGCAGGCGGCAGGCCCGATCGGGCCCCTGGAGCTGGGCGAGTTCGCCCCGGCGATCCCAAGGGAACAGTGAGCCGGCTTCGCGGTGCCGGGAGCCGAGTTTCAATCTCCGGACTGCGGACTGCCCAGGCCGCTGAATCGATTCACTAAGCGGCCGGGTGGCTCGCGGGAATCCGCCTGGGACGTTCTTTTGTCATGTTTTGCCTTACTTTGATAACCAGAAGTATCAGGCACCCCCCAGAATGATCGGTGCGTTTTTCTTGGCGCTCCCCGCGCCCGCGAGGTACAGTTGACGGCGCAAGGGCGCTCTGGGGAGCCGTCCCTGGCCGGCGGGGCGATGCGGAACGCGCGTGGGGCGCCGAGGCATCGCTGGCCCGGCGAAGCGCCGCGGGAGCCAGGCCGACGTGGAACGTGCGACAGGTTCGGTTTTCCGACGCTGCGCGCTGGCCAGCGGCCTTTTGACCGCTGAGGACCTAAGCGCCGCCGAAGCCGCTCTGGCCGAGGTTCCGGCGGGCGCCCTCGAAGCGGCGCGCGCTGTCTCCACCGATCAGCTCGCCCGCTACCTGATCGACACCGGACGGCTTAACGCCTGGCAAGTCGAGCAGCTCCGCCACGGGCGATCGAAATTCTCGCTGGGCCCGTACCTGGTGGTCGACTCGATCGGCCAAGGGGGCATGGGCCAGGTGTTCAAGGCCGAGCACACCATCATGGGCCGGCTGGTGGCCATCAAGGTGTTGCCCCGACAGCGTTCGACGCCCGACGCCATCGCCAGCTTTCACCGCGAGATTCGCGCCCAGGCCCAGCTGGATCACCACAACCTAGTGCGAGCCCTCGATGCCGGTCACGACGGCAACGTGTATTACCTGGTCACCGAGTACGTGCCCGGCACCGACCTTCGTCGCCTGGTGCGCACCCGGGGCCGGCTGCCCACCGCCGCGGCGGCCTCGATCGTAAGCCAGGCCGCCTTGGGCTTGGAGCACGCTCACTCGCGCGGCATGATCCACCGCGACATCAAACCTGGCAACCTGCTGGTCACCCCCGACGGCCTCGTCAAGGTCTCGGACCTGGGGCTGGTCAGCTACTACGATCCGCGCTCGGCCGCCGAGGCCGCGGCCCCCGACCACCACGCCGGCAAGATCGTGGGCACGGCCGACTATCTCTCGCCCGAACAAATCACCAGCCCGCAACAGGTAACTCCGGCCAGCGACATCTATTCCCTCGGCTGCACGCTCTACTACGCCGTGACTGGCAAGGTGCCGTTTCCGGGCGGAACCACGCGGGAAAAGGCCCGCGCCCACTGCACCATGCAGCCGATCGATCCGCGCCGGCTGAACCCCGAGCTGACGGCCGAATTTGTCGACCTGTTGGCGACGCTGATGGCCAAGGATCCACGCGAGCGACCGTCGGGCGCGGCGGAAGTGGTGCGCCGCCTGGCCCCGTTTACGGCCGAGGGGCTGTCGCTGACCGCGGCGATCGTCGCGGGCGAGGCCCCCCAACAGGCCGCGGTTCCACCGCCGGCGGCCCCTTGGCCCGCTTGGGGGCCCAGCGGGCCAAGCGGGCCACCGTTCGCCCTACGGCCCAGCACCGATCCCGACCGCACGGACAGTCCGAGCCAGGTTTCGCAAGTTACTCCGGCCATGCTGGCGGGGGACGAGGAAACGGTTCCCAACGAGTTGGGGGCGGTTGAACCTTTGCGTTCGGCCGGGGCCGGGCCGGCGGGCTGGCTCAGCGATCTGCCCCCGGCGCTGCGGGCGGCGGTGCTGGCTGCCCTGGCGCTGGCGCTGGTGCTGCTGGGCTGGATCGTGGGACGCGTGATCGAATCGGGCACGGTAACCCCTCCCGCCTCCGAGTCGCCCAGCCAGACCGGCGGCGGCGCTCCGCCGGAAGAGCCGCGTTAGCAACCGCCGCGAGCGCCTCGGCCAGATCGCGCCCCTGTGGTAACCTGAAGGGGCGCCGAGCACGGCGGCCGCTCTCGGGCGATGGCCGCTCAGCTCCGGCCCGTTTGGCACACCAATTCCCCGGAGCGCAACCACTCATGGGCTTGTTCGATAAGTTCAAGCAGGGGCTGAAGAAGACCGTCCAACTGCTCAAGACCGACGTTCGCGACCTTTTCAAGAGCGAAGGGCGGTTGGTCGACGAAGAGTTTCTCGACGAGCTGTTGGCCGTATTGATCAAGACCGACATGGGGGTCAAATCGGCCACGGCCACCGTCGAAGAAGTGCGCACCGCGTTCCGCGGCCGGGTGGTGCATCTCGACGACCTGTTGGCCACGGTGAAACAGAAGCTCAAGGCCCTCATGGCCCAAAGCGAAGCTCCCATTCGCTTCGCCGACCAGGGCCCCACCGTCATCATGGTGGCCGGGGTGAACGGCTCGGGCAAAACCACGTCGATTGCCAAGCTGGCCCGAATGCTTCAGCAATCGGGCAAGACGGTGCTGCTCGGGGCGGGCGATACCTTCCGCGCGGCGGCCGTCGAGCAGCTTACCATCTGGTCGCAGCGGCTCGGGGTCGAGCTCGTGCGGGGCGACGCCGGGGCCGACCCGGCCAGCGTGGCCCATCGGGCCGTTACCGCCGCGGTCGAGCGGGGGATCGACGTGTGCATCGTCGATACGGCCGGCCGGCTGCAAACCCAGCAAAACCTGATGCAAGAACTGGGCAAAATCCACCGCGTTATCGGCAAGGTGCTGCCCGGGGCGCCGCAGGAAGTGTTGCTAGTGCTCGACGCCACGACGGGCCAAAACGGGATCAGCCAGGCAAAGCATTTTACCGACGCCGTGCAGTGCACCGGCATTGTGCTGGCCAAGCTCGACGGCACCGCCAAAGGCGGAGTGGTGGTCGCCATTCGGCAACAAGTGGGGCTGCCGGTCAAATACGTGGGGGTGGGCGAGAAGCCCGAGGACCTGGCCCTGTTCAATCCCGACGAGTTCTGCGAGGCGCTGTTCGCCGGGCTCGAACCCAGCCAGACGGCGGAACCGGCTTGATCGCTCGCCGGGGGCCGCATTCGGTGATTACCCGACGCGCCCGCACCCAACTGGCCGTGCGCCCGCACCCATCTGGCAGTGGCCGGCTGCGGCCGTTCAACCCCGCCTTGAAGCCTGGGGCGCCTTGGCCGGGGCGAGCCTTTCGGGCCAGCGGCAGGACCGGTTTTGGCCCCAAGGCCGCGCGGCTTGGGGTTAAACCCGGCAAGAAGGTGCGATTTTCGGGCCTGAGCATGCGCAAGGCGGGCAAACTTTGCCGGCCGTTTGCGGCGCGCAGACGATTCGGCCGGGCGCGATCCTAGCTAGGTTGCGGTCGGCCATTTCGCGCCAATTGCTGCGGCCGCTTTCCGTGGCGTGACCGGTGCGGCCGCAGTTTTTTTGCAGCCGTCAAAGTCTGCCAGCGACCCCCCTCCACTTGGTAGCCCGATGCGAGTTCTTCGGCTTTTTCTGGTCAATCGGGTTCTGGAGGCGCGTCGATAGCAACTGTGACCGAGTGGCAGAGAGCGTCTGGCGGTCCTCCTGTCACGATGCGCGAGCATCCCCTGTCGGACGAGCCTACCTACCCTCAGCGGGCCGTGCAGGAAGCCCGGCCCCACCCACGTCACTCTCAGGATCGGAGTACGGAAACCATGCGAGTCTCTTTGTTGGCGATTGCCGTCGCCCTGCTGGGCTTCGTGCCCGCGGGTTCGGCATTAGCCCAAAACCGGACCACCACCGGCCTGAGGCAGCCGGCCTCGGTGACCCGGACCGCGTACGAATACGATAACTACTACGCCGAAGCCGAGTCGGAGGCGGAAGGCCAGACCGAATCGGCAGAGGGCGAGTCCTCGAGCCTGAGCGTTTCGCATCGCCTCGAGCGAGCCGCCGGCTGCTCGGACTCCTGCGCCGACGATTGCTGCGATGCTTGTGGCGACGCCTGCGGAGGCTGTTGCGGTGGCGGCGGCGGTGGCGCCGGCGCGGCTGCCGATGGTCCCGCGCGGTTGTTCGAGAACTTCACCCCGCTGGGAACCAACTTCTACGGTTGGACCTCGACCTACTTCGTTTGGAACTGGAGCAACCCGGCCGACAACTTCAACGGTCCGGTGACCTGGCCCGACCGGGCGAATGAGTTGAACCTCGGCGAGTTGTACATGATCGCCGAGCGGCCCACCGACACCGGCGGTTACGGTTTCGACATGGGCTACCGTGTCGACACCGCCTACGGTACCTACTCGCGGTTCTACACGTCGGCCGGTTTGGAAGACCGCATCAACAAGTCGCAATCGTTCTACGGGTTGGCCCTGCCGAACCTGTACGCTCAAGCGCACTTGAATAACACCACCGTCAAGCTCGGCCACTTCACCTCGCCGGTGGGCTACTTCGCGGTCGGTACCTACAACAACTTCTTCAACGTCCTGCCTTACACCTTCCAATACGGCGAGCCGTTTACCCACACGGGGTTCTTGGCTCAGCGCCCGGTGGGTGAGAAGCTGAGCGTGGGGGGTGGTTTGACCCGCGGTTGGGATAACTCGGGCAGCTTCAACCCGCACCTGGGTGCCATCGGTTTGGTGAGCCTGACGGGCCCCAACGACGGCAACCTGACGTGGTTCGGCAGCTTCGGCCAGGAGCCCAACTTCGGTCCCACGCGGCCGAACACCAATGGCGAGCCGGGCTTCAGCTTCCGCTACCTGCAATCGTTGGTTTGGATGCGCCAGCTCAACGATTCGTGGAACCTGGTCTTGCAGTCGGACTTGGGCTATCAGAACGATGCCCTGGCCGATGGCAACGATGCCTACTGGTACGGTGCCAACAGCTACCTGTTCTACAAGTGGTCGTGTCGCACCGATTGGGGTGTCAATATGGAATGGTTCCGCGACGAGGACGGGTTCCGCGTCGGCGGCTTCCTGCCCAACTTTGCCAACAACACCAACGGTGGACCGACCGAAACGCGCGGCCTGGCCGTGGCTCGTGGCGGATACGCCGGCGACTTCTACCGCTTCATGATCGGTCCGCGGTGGCGTTACACCGAGAACATCATCATCCGTCCGGCCTTGGCCCTGGACTGGTTTGATGGTGTCGCCACGAACCCCGGTGGTCTGAAGCCCTACGACGATGGCAACTCGAATCACCAGGGTATCCTGGCGACCGACGTGCTGATCGTCTTCTAGTCCGACAAGGCGCAAGCCAACAGGGACACGCAACCCGGGCGTCCTGCTCCCCACAGGGGTAGGACGCCCGGTTCTTTTTTTCCGGCGTTCCGCCCGCTGCCACGGCTGGTCACGCTGCCTTGGCATTCCGTCCCGCGATGGGCCGCCGCGCCCGGCGTATTGCCGGGCCCCCCGGCGGGCCGACGTAGCGGGCCCCGTCCCCCGCCGGCACGGCCCTTGCGCGGGGCGCCCCCCTTGCTGCTTCAGTGCGCGACTGGCACTGCTTGCCTAGCGGGCAAACCGAGCCGAGCGGGGGTGCCGACCAGCCTGCCAGAGCGAATCTTTGCCACGGCCTAAATCCAGGCTCTGCAAGGCGCTGCGCTGCCTGCGCCCGAATCCGCCAGCACGATTGGCACGTTGCTTGCAATGCGAGCGAGATCGTGATCGCTGCGCAGTGCGGCGGCACAGCTCTAGGGCTGCGGTTCGGCGCGTGAGCGGCAGGCGGCGCTGAGCGGTGGTACTTTTCTCCTCCTTCTGGAAAGGCGTGGCAATGCGATTTCGCAGGCGAAATTGCCAACCCGCTTGGGTTCTGGCGCTGGTGGCGTGTGCGGGTGTGACGACGAATCTGGCTTGGGTCAGCCTGGCCCGTGCGCAAGAGGCGGAAGCAGCCGTGGCGGCCGTCCCCGCCGAGGTGGAAGTGGAAGCGGTTGAAACCGAGGTTGTGGTCGAGGAAGAGGCCGCCAAACCTTGGAGCGAATTGTCGCTCGAGGAAAAGGTCGAGTTGCTCGGCACGGCCTCGCTCAAGGTTGACGATACCGGAGGCGTGACCAGCTCGATTTATGCCGACGCCGACACCCTCTGGACCTGTCTGGCGGCGTTCCTGGTCTTCTGGATGCAAGCCGGTTTCGCGGCCGTCGAGTGTGGTTTCACTCGGGCCAAGAACGCCTGCAATATCATCATGAAGAACCTGCTCGACTTCGCCATCGGGACGATCGCCTATTGGGTGGTGGGCTTCGGTCTGATGTTCGGCACCGCGGCGGGCGTGGGGCTGATCGGCACCGACAACTTCCTCGTCGAGCCCGATGGCAGCTTCGATTGGGCCTTTCTGATCTTTCAGACGGTGTTCGCCGCCACGGCCGCCACGATCGTCTCAGGGGCCATGGCCGAGCGGACCAAGTTCGTCTCGTACCTGGTGTACTCCGCCGCGATCACACTGTTCGTCTATCCCATCTTCGGATGTTGGGCCTGGAATAGCCTGTACGGCGCCACGGAAACCTCGGGCTGGCTCGAGGGAATGGGCTTTCTCGACTTCGCCGGTTCGACCGTGGTGCACTCGATCGGCGGCTGGGCAGCCTTGGCGGGTGCGATCGTGATCGGTCCTCGCTTGGGCAAGTACGTCAATGGCAAGGTCATGGCCATTCCGGGGCACAACATTCCGCTGGCTGCCCTGGGTGTGTTCATTCTCTGGTTGGGGTGGTTCGGGTTTAATCCCGGCAGCACCACGGCCGTCGGCAACGGTAGCTTTGCCTTCATCGCGGTGACGACCAACATGGCGGGCGCCGGCGGCTGTTTGGGCGCCCTGGCCACGGCCTGGATCTGGTTCAAGAAGCCCGATCCTTCGTTCGCCCTCAACGGGGTGCTGGCCGGCCTGGTGGCCATTACGGCCGGCTGCAACGTGATTCCCGTGCCCTATGCCCTGTTGACGGGCTTTCTGGCCGGCATCTTGGTGGTTTTCTCCTGCGTGTTGATCGACCGAATGAAGATCGACGACCCGGTGGGGGCCATCTCGGTCCACGGCGTGTGCGGTGCCTTCGGCACGCTCTGCGTCGGGCTGTTCGGTGCCGACTTTGGGCTGGTCCACGGCGGCGGCGCCGGCCAATTGATTACGCAAGCGATTGGCGTCGGCTCGGCCTTCGCCTGGTCGTTCAGCGTCAGCATGGTGATCTTCCTGCTGATCAAGTTCACGCTCGGACTGCGTTGCTCGGAGGAAGAGGAAGTCAACGGGCTCGATGTCACCGAGCATGGCATGGCAGCCTACCCGCCGCAGTTCACGGCCGACCCCGTGTTCCACGGCGCCGGTGGCCCGGGCCAGGCTGGCGGCCACCCGGTTACCGGTCAGGTGGCCACGGCCGGCTGATCCGAGTCTGGTGTTTCGAGAGTCAACAAGGGTTTCGGTTCGGGTCTCGCAACGTCCACCGCCGGTGGAAGGCTTGCTCGAAAGAGGGGAGACACCCAAACCCAGGAAACGGCGAGGTATCACGGGCTGTCGTCGGGGCAGCCTCGTTGGAAGCCGCGAGCTAGGGATGCCGGCAGACCATTCCTAATTCGGGCGCGGTGGCCCGTGGTACCTCGTTTTTCAAATCATTGCCCGGTTCACATCGCGGAATCGCGGGCCAAAGCCGATGGCCCGGGTTTCGACCTGGTCCAGAAGGATGCCCCAATGGCTCGGAGTGGTTGTACCGCCTGCACCACCCGAGCCGGGGCATCTTTTTTTTCGCGCCACCGGTAATTCCGCCGGCGGGGCTCTTCGGCCGCCATTTCCGACCGCGGCCGGAAATGCCGGCGCCTCGCAACCCGGGCTGAGCCCCTGGCCTTTGCCGGTCGACTTGCAGCGTAGCCCGGAACCGGGCTACGATCTGGGGACGCAACGCCAGGAGACCCTGTCCGCCATGAAGCTGATCATCGCCATCATTCAGCCCAGCAAGCTGGAAGCCGTGAAGGCCGCCCTGACCGAGGTGGAAGTATTTCGCCTGACGGTAATGGACGTGCAGGGGTTCGGGCGTCAGAAGGGGCAGACCGAGGTTTACCGCGGCCACGAATTGACCGTGAACCTGACGCGCAAAGTGCAGTTGCAGATCGCGGTCAACGAGGATTTCGTCGAGCCCACGGTCGAGGCCATCATCAAGGGGGGCCGCAGCGGCAAGGCCGGCGAAATCGGCGATGGCAAAATCTTTGTGCTGCCGCTGGAAGACTGCATCCGCATCCGCACCGGTGAACGCGGCACCGAGGCGATTTAGCGCCGCCTTGCTCGCGTTAGGCCGAACGCGGCCCGCAAAACCAGCGCGGGGCAGTCGGTTTGCCGATCCTCGTTGTGGCAATCCCTCGGCTCGGCGCTTGGCGAGGTCGGAATATGCCACGACGGCATATTTCAACAGACTGTTGGTCCTGGGCGCGGCCTACTGGTCTTCGGCCGAGCGCGGCCAGAATTTGCACATGGCGATGCCCACGAAGTACAGCACGCTCAACGGCACCGCCATCAGCACCATGCTGTAGGGGTCGCTTGGCGTGAGCACCATGCTGACGGCGAAAATGACCAGGATGGAAACCCGCCACTTGGACAGGTACGTGGCTACGTCGAAAACGCCGATCCGCTCGAGAAACAGCATGACCAGCGGCAATTGAAAGCTGATTCCAAACCCCAAGGGCAAAATCAGCACGAAGCTCAGCCATTCGCTGATCCGCGGTTCCGGATCGAAGCCCAGCCAGCGATTGTAGGTGAGCAGAAAGCCCAGCACCGGCTCGAACACGAAGAAGAAGGCGGTCGCGGCCCCCAGTAAGAACAACCCCAGACTGGCGGGCAGGAAAACATACACGTAGCGCCGCTCGTGCGGATAAAGCCCGGCCGCCACGAAGGTCCACAGCCACCAGAAAACCCAGGGGCTCGACAGCACGGCCCCGGCCAACAGGGCGGCCTTGATGTAGATCAGAAAGCCTTCCTGAAAGTTCAGAGCCTTGGCCCGCACCCGGGAGTCGTCTTCCACGCTGTGCCAAATTCGCAGCGGCACCAGCCTGGGTTCAGCCTGGCCGGCGGCGGGGGCCGCGGGGACCGCCTGGCCCGGCCCGGCAAGCGTTTTGGGGTCGAGCCCCAGGGCCCGTGCCAGTTCCTCGGGCTCGACATACACCTGGTCGAAAAGCCGCTCTCGGCTCGCGATAAAGTCGGCAATTTGCTCGTCGCTGAGCGGGGTCGGGCTGTCGCCTTCGGTTCCCTGCTGGTACCGCTCGACCGACAATTGCGCGTAGTAGTCCTCCAGGGCCCGCTCCATTGGATACTGGATCCAGCGGACCACCTGACGGCCGATCACCAGCCCGATTCCAAACCCCACCAGCAGCCCGATGAGGGCCATGAACAGACAATGACGCAACTCTTCGAGGTGTTCCCCGAAGGTCATCGTCGAGTCGCGGAACAGGTCTTCGTCGGGGGTGCGCGGCGAGGGCATCAACTCGGGTCCAGCGGCCCGGGGGGATCCGCCGGGGCAAGCATCAGGTAGGAAACCAACCGAGCATAACAACCAGCCCAGCGGGCCACAAACCCGTGGCCGCGCCTGGCCGACCTTGCCCGCCTGGGCTTGGGCCATGGGGGCGGGGGCGGGACCGGCTCTGGCGAAAACGGCCGCCCGACTTTGGCCCCGGGGCGACTTGCTCTTGGCACGCACCGGTCCGGGCGCGCATGATGGCGCTGGCCCCCTTTCCAAGGGTAACCGCTCGCGGCCAGCCACCCACCCCGAACCGGCGCGTTGGACGCCGGGCGAGAAAACGCTCGACCGATAAGGTCGCGACGTGCTCTGCCGATTGGGCTTTGCATGAGTCTTCCGGAACCAGGACCGCTTCGTTTTCGGCCGCTGCTGCGCCGCTATGTATGGGGCGGGCGGCGGCTGGGCACGCTGCTGCGCAAGCCCACCGGCGAGGAGCCCTGTGCCGAGAGCTGGGAGTTTTGCGACCGGGGCGCGGATCAAACCCGGCTCGCCCCTGGTTTTCTGGCGGGCCAAACGCTGGGCAACCTGGTTCAAGAAAATGGCCGCTGGTTGCTCGGCCGGCACCATCCACGGCCGCGCTTTCCGTTGCTCCTGAAGTTCCTCGACGCCGCCTCGCGGCTTTCGTTGCAAGTGCACCCCGACGATGCCCGCGCGGCCCGGCTCGTGCCGCCCGACTGTGGCAAGACCGAAGCCTGGTACGTGCTCGAGGCCGACCCAGGCAGCGTGATTTTCGCCGGCTTGAAGCCCACCTTCGATCGAGCGGCGCTGGCGCGCCGGCTGGATGAAGGCAACGTCGAGTCTTGCCTGGCGCGCTTCGAGCCCCGGCCGGGCGACTGCTACTTTCTACCCTCGGGTATGGTTCACGCCCTGGGGGGCGGGCTGTTGATCGCCGAATTGCAACAGCCCAGCGATGTGACCTATCGGCTCTGGGATTGGGGCCGGCTGGGGCCCGATGGCCAACCGCGGCCGCTCCACGTCGCGGCGGGGCTCGAGGCCATCGACGACACGTTGGGGCCGGCCAGCGTGCGGGGCGCGACGAACGGCGCGGCCGATTCCAGCCAAGCGAGTTCGAATCGAACGACACTCATTCGCTGCCCGCAGTTCGTCTGGGATCGCTGGACGGTTGGCCAGCCCGCCGAGCTGGTTGTCGACGACCGCTGTCACCTGTTGGCCGTGGTGCAAGGAGCTGTCGAGCTCCCCGAGTTTCCCAGGGTTGGCCGGCTCGAGCGGGGTGATACGCTGCTTGTGCCCGCCGCGTTGTCGCGAATGAGTTTGGTACCCGCCGCCGCGAGCGACTCCGCGGTGGTGCTCGATGCTTACCTGCCCTGAAGGTTCGCTTGCCCTCGAAGGAAGCGGCCGAAGGTGTTGTCGGGGCGTTTGGGCGAAGTGGGAAAAGTTGCCCGGCTGCGCCGCGCGCCGTCGGTAGTTTCGCTAGCTTTGCTACGACCGCCCCCTGCGGCTCGACGGTAAGCCATTTCCAGTGGGGCGGTTACGTCTGAGTGAAGCAGCCCGCCAGGCGGCGTCGATGCAACACTCGACGGGACGGAGCCCCGCGAGCGACGTGTCGAACTCAGACTCGTCTTCGCCGAGCGGGTTGGGCCTGGCTATACTGCCCAGCCTTGTCTTGAACGGTATGCCGTCGCATTCTGGCTGCCAGTAAGGTCTTGCCCGCCGTGAGCGCGGGCAGACGATCGCGACCGGGAAGGAGCCCTCGGGTGACGCCACGCAAGCCATCGGTGTTGATTTGGGCTGCGCTCGTCTGCGCCGTGGGGGCAGGCTGTCAGGGCCTCACCGCGCCCAAACTGGTCGGACCAGGGCCGGCCGACTACCAGCGGCGGGTGGCCCATCAGTTCGATCCCTACCCCGATCGCGATCTGCTGGGCGATACCACCGGCGGCCGTCCGCTGGACTATATCGATCCTCCGCCGGAAACCCAGAAGGCCCGTTGGGATCCCCACGGCATGCTGCGGCGGTTCGGGGGTACGGCTCCGCGATAGGTTCCGGCCCGGTGGAACTGGCCAAGGCCCTGGTGCGCCCCCGACTCGCGGCCGTTTCCCGGCTCGAAGCTGGGCCTGATCTTCTGAATCGCCCCCCCCTGGCCTGTCGAACGGTCTCAGCCGGCCGCGTGGTCGGATGGACGCGAGCCGGGTATGAGCAGCCCGTTGCAGTATTCATCGGGCTGCGTCAGCGCAGGGATGCGATGCCAAAACAGCGACGCAAGTCGTTATTTTGCGAGCCGTGCGGAGCTTGCCTCCGCACTTGGCGCTTGTTGAAATAGGCCACGACGGCGTATTTCGACAGACTGCTAGCGGAGCAACTTCTTTTCGCGTTTGCGCGAGCGGCTTCGCCCTGGGCTTGGCTCTGGTCGAAGCTAGCCACGCGGGATTGTTCCAAGGTACGGCTCCCCACCAGAGGGCCATTGGCTGGACAGCGTGCCTGTCCAAGCAGGCCGCTGCGCCTCTCCAAGCCGTCCACCTCCCCTGGGGATGGTCCCCCGCGACAGCTATCATAGAAGGGTGGTCGCATCAGCGACGGTCCTTTTCTCCGCGGGTAGCCATCCATGAAACGCTCCGCACGCAAGCCGGCCGGTTCGGGCCGACGCTCCACCACGCAAGCGAGCGGCGCGCCTTCTCGGGGAACGCGCCGCCCCAAGCGGGGCCGCCCTCCGCGCCGCTCCCCGCGCCGGCCCCAGGGAGACGATTCGGCGGACGAGGGCGAAGCCGATGCCGCCCCCACGGAACGAATCCACAAGATCATGGCGGCCGCAGGCATCGGCAGCCGTCGCGCCTGCGAAGAGCTGATCCAGGCGGGTCGGGTTGAGATCGACCGCAAGGTGGTGACCGAGCTGGGCCTGAAAGTCGATCCCTTTGCGGTCGAGGTCCGTGTCGATGGCGTTCCCCTGCCCCGGGCCAAACGGCTTTATTTCCTGGTCAACAAACCGCCCGGCGTGGTCTCGACCAATCGCGATCCGGCCGGCCGCGCTCGCGTGGTCGACCTGGTGCCGCCGGGGCTGGGCCATGTGTACACCGTGGGGCGGCTCGATCGTTCGAGCGAAGGCCTGATCCTGGTAACCAACGACGGGGCGTTGGCCGCTCGGCTTACGCACCCCCGCTACGAGGTGCCCAAGATTTACCAGGCCCTGGTCGCCGGCGTTCCCACGCCCGAAAGCATCGCCAAGCTGCAGCAAGGCATTCACCTGGCCGAGGGCATTGCCCGGGTCGATCGGTTGCGAGTGATCAAGCAGCGCAAGCAAAGCTCGCTGCTGGAACTGGTCCTGCGCGAGGGGCGCAATCGCGAGATTCGCCGCATACTGGCCCGGGTGGGGCACAAGGTGCTGCGGCTGCGCCGAGTGGGCCTGGGGCCGCTGAAGCTGGCCGACTTGCCCCCGGGGGGCTATCGCCGCCTGGCCCGAAGCGAAGTCAGCGCGCTCTGGCAAGCCAGTGAGGAGGAACACAAGCGTCCGCGCGATCTGCCGCCGCAGCAAGCCGAGCAGGCCGCGGGCAAGAAGAAGCGCCCGGCCCTCTCGGCCCAGGCCGAACCGGGCGGCGCGGCGAGCCCGGCAACCGATTCCGCCTTGGTCACCAAACCGTTGGAAGCGCCCGCGGGTGCTGATGGGCCGAGCGCAGCGGCACCCGGCCGGGAAACCGCCCAACCGAAAGGGGCCAAATCGGCACGCGAGCGCAGGCCCGCGAAGAAACCCCGGCAACTGCGCGGCCGCCGCGCTCTGCTCGTTTCAGGCGGAAAGGTGCTCGATTGGAACAGCTCGCGAAGCGCCGACTGGACCATGCCGGCCGGAGCTTCGAGCGAGACGGAAACGTCGCGATCGCCGAAGCCGGTGACTGGTAGCGCCGGCAAACCGGCGCCTGGCAAGCCGAAATCAGCCAAGCGCCCCGGCCCTCGGCATTTTGGGCGGCAAAAGAAACGGCGCTAAACGGCGCCAGGCCGAGGGCAGGGTGGCCCTCGCTGCTGCTTCATTCCCCAGCTAGTAAGGGGTGCCCCCGAGGCACGCAGACGGATGCACGACCCCGCCACGCCCAGTTATGCCGATCATGCCTGGTATGGATCGGCCGAGGTGGTTGAGAATGTGCGGCTGGCTCGGGATACCTACCGAATTCGCTTGCGCTGCCCCGAAATCGCCAGGCGGATCACGCCCGGCCAGTTCCTGATGCTTCGCCTGGCGGACTGCCAAGACCCGCTTCTAGGGCGCCCTCTGGCCTTGTACGACACGGTCGACGGGGCGTCGAGCGCCCACACCGGCCCGCCGGATACCGGGTTGGGCGACCCTGGCCCATCGCAGCCCGTCGATCTCGACGTGGTGTATTTGGTGGTCGGCAAAATGACCGGCAAGCTGGCCCAGTGCCCGCCGGCCGCCACGCTGGCGGTTTGGGGACCACTGGGTAACGGGTTTGCGCCGCAGTCGGTCGATCACCTGGTGATGGTCGCCGGTGGAATCGGGCAAACCCCGTTTCTGGCCCTGGGCAAAGAGACCCTGGGGCGCCGAACCTACGGCGCGGGCGATCGCCGCGCGTCGCGGGCAGGCCGGGTTACGCTTTGCTACGGCGCCCGGTCGAGCGAGTACCTGGCCGGCATCGAGCAATTCGCCGCCGCGGGCATGGAGGTTCGAATCAGCACCGACGATGGCTCGGCCGGCCACCGGGGCCGGGTGACTGAGCTGCTGGCCGAAACGATCGAAGCGCATCGCCAGCAGGATTCGGCCAAGTCGCTTCGTGTCGTGGCCTGCGGCCCCGAGCCGATGCTGGCGGCCGTGGCTTCGCTTACCTCGCGGGCCGGCGTGCACTGCCAGGTGTCGCTCGAGACTCCGATGGCCTGCGGTTTGGGGATTTGTTTCAGTTGCGTGGCGCCGATTCGCGACCGGCAAGGGGGCTGGGACTATCGCCGCACCTGTGTCGAGGGGCCCGTCTTCGACGCGGATGAGGTGGTTTTTTAGACCGCTCGCGGCCGTTCAGCCAACGGGTGCGCCCGGTCGGATAAGCCCAAGTCTTGGCGCGCCTGCTTCATGAGCCTGTCTGTGATCGGCGGCGCCACGCCAGTTCGCTCGTACAAGCCCCAGCCCTGGATCGCTTGCATCGGCGCCGCCACCCGGCCACTTGAATTCTGGCCACGGCCCGTCGTAGCGTGGGCCGTGCGTGGCGGTTTGTGGGCAACTCGCCGCTCGGCGATTCAGCTTCCGTCGCGCACACGGGGGCAGTGCGGTTGGCCGAGCCGATCTTCCCCTGGGGGCGCCGCGAAAAGCTGCTGGAAATCGCCCGGCGGCTCGACGAACTTGCCGCCCTACGGGCCGAGCGCCATTCTGACGCTCGCCGCGCTCAGCAGGCGGCACTCTTGGCCGAAGCCGTGGAGCGGATTCGCAATTCCGACTCGCTCAGCTCCCGGCCTGACCCCCGCAGCTTGGAAGCGCTGCACGAATTGGCACAGCGCGAGCGGCAGGCCGAGTCGCCGGCGGTGGCGAGCGATTCGTCGTGGGATTGACCCAGTCTGAGCAACGATTGACGTTACCTGACCCACCCTTGGGAACGTGTTTTCAACTCCACTGTTTTCGTGTCAGCCGGCGTGGCATGAGGCTGATCCTGGCGAGGCAGGTCATCGCTTCGCTGGTCTCGGTGTTGCGCTCATCGGGTTGTTAACTATCGATCGCCCTCAACAGCGCAATCGCATTAGGTGCACTGCCCGTAATAGTCAACAATTGCCGAGCCATCTTAATAGCTTCGACCCACAACGCGGGCGAGGTCATCGGAGTACCAATCTTCGTTGACTTGGAGGTTTTTGCTCGGCCATCGGCGGCCATGTTTGTCTTGGTCTTCACCATATAGACTCGGTTTGGATTAACCGTGTGTCCATATTCCTTCTTGACAGCTAGAACTACGTCCGACGCTTTTGCATTTGGGTTTTTCCGCAACACTTTTCGGATCGCAAGGCTCTTGTTCTTCTTGGGATCGGAACGATCAGAGGTTGACGAAGAGGGTTTCTTGGCCATAGATCACCTTGTCGCGGTAGGTAGATTTTGTTGCGTCAAGTCAGAATGATAGACTATCACCCTATCTGATTTCGGTCAATGTTGGTCCGTTTGCCGGTGGGTGTAGGGTATACCGAGACTCTTCGAGCGCGCGAAAAGGAATGGCATGAGCTTGATCCGATGGGTGAAGAGCTGGTTGTCGCACCGCGGAAAGGCGCTCTATCTCTATCGAGCCGGCATGGCGAAGGCGAATAGGCAGGATCATCACGGTGCAATCGCCGACTACTGCGCAGCGATCGATATGGCGGAAATTCCCACGGATGTGAAGGCAATGGCGATCTATAACCGGGCGCTCTCGTATTCCGCCGTTCAAGACGAGACCAAAGCGGCCGAGGACCTGGCGATGCTGATGAAAATGCCAGGTATAGCGGAAAGAGTAAAACGGGAGGCTCACCGACGGTTGGAACGCCTGCGAAAGCGTGACGAAAAGGCCGATGGTTGATGGCGTTCCACAGCCCCGTAGATCCGGCCACCTACCTGACGAATCACGCTAGGGCAATCAGGGGTAGTGCACCACCCCGAGTCAGGCTTTGCTGGAGTTAGCGGCGTCGCGCTTCGACACGAGCTTCTTCGGGAAACCGCGGAGGCAAAGCGGCTGGCGTCGACACACCGCGGTCGTGGCACCCGGTGGCTCAAGCTCGGCTAGCTCAGGCTCGCAGGCTCTACACGGGCCTGGCAACGACCACGTGAGAATGTTTGCCGGGCCTCTAGTCGCTACGCGACCCGGACATTTGTTCGGGAGCCGTAGGGACAAGAGGTGAGCCTATGATTCCAAGTCCTCTTGTTGCTTCGCAACCCCGACGCACTTCGTGTGTCGGGGCCACCTAGCGTTCGGCAATGAGCAAGCGAATGCGAGCTTCCAAGTCATCTTTAGTGACAAGTGCTTCAACTGTGTATGGTGGCCTGTGGGCGAATTCGCTTTGCGATCGTACAATCAGCAGGTTGACTCCATGGCCGTGCGGGCGGTCGAACCAGAGAAGGTCGAGTTGGCGAGTGCTTCGTGCATCAAAGTCCCACGGCTCGAATACCGCAATGTCTGAACGGAGTACTTCTACAACTACGAATTGATCCGGCGTACAAGCCGGTTCCACCGCGAGGTAACTCGTGTATCCGCTCAGAACCGAAGTCGATGGGCACATCCATAGACTTGTCGACGACTTGTTAAGCAGTTGCCGGTTTATACGACTGTTCCAGTCGTGGGATGTATCGTAGGGAGTAGAATCGGTGGGGAATATGAGTGCTCGCCAACTGTGCTTAGTAAGCGAGCGAGCATGGTTGACTGGGGGGAATTCGCCAAAGAGTTCATGGTAATTTGAAAGTGCCAGTCCTATCTGGTTCAGATGCCCCTTGCAAAGTGCTTTCCGTACGATTTCTTTTTGAAGTATGATCCAGCCGGCGGCGGCGCCGACGAGAGCAACAGCACCTAGGGCGACCGCCAGTCGCACGATCGGATTCGCGAGGAACTCGCGACGGTCAACCGGTTTGTCTTGCATGATTTGCCCTTAACGACCAGATCGTTATCCGACGTCTCCTGAAACGATTCAATGCTTGCCGACACGATAACAGCCATCATCGGCGACAATTCCAACGATTTGAAAGGTGCCCGCGGCTGGGTGGCATGCCCACGCTGGTCGTGGGCATGAGATTTCAGCCGCGTGCTGTCGGTGGAGGCGACGATCGGTCGATGGTGAGCAACCCCGTGCCAGGAGATTCGTATTCGATGGCACTCGACCACTTCCAATCTGTGGCACGCTGGCAGAGTTCACGCCGCACAGGATTGGCGCGGATGTAGTCGATCTCCGCCCAGATGGGAGAGGGCTCCGTGAAATTGCGGTCATAGCCACCGCCTCGCTGCCAAAACCGGTAATGCACGATTCCGTTCGGCTGCCGATCTTCCATTTGGCGGAGGAAGCTCGGGGATCGTGCTCGCACGAACAGCAACGCTCGTTTGGAAACAGGCTGTTTCAGACTAGTCAGAATCCGGCTGATCGAATACGCCGCCCCAGTTGGCCAAAGCAGTAAATGCACATGCTCCGGCATCAGCACGTAGGCCCACAAACGAAAACCATGCTTGGCTCGACACGCGTTGAGCGCATCCAGCATCCACTCTCGAGTCCGCCGCTTTGAGAGGAAGCCCCTCCGGTGAAAACAGGAAAACGTAAGGGCGTGAGCGTGCCCCGGCTCGTTATACCGCCTACACTGCTTCCGAGTCGAATTCATCCGACAGATCCAACATCACATGCCCACGACCAGCGTGGGCATGGCACCCAACATGTTCGTCACTACGGTATGGACATGCCACCCCGCCGCGGCGGAATCGACTTACTGGGCAGCCCCGAGCCCAGCTACTGCCACGCACGGCGTACGCTAGGAGGGGCGGTGGCCGGATTTCAAACAATCCGCTAGGCCACGGGGCAACCTGCCCAGACGAGCCAGCCAAGGGGCTGAGACGCCAGCACTCTGGCAGCGGGCGACGGGTGGCAGCGCGCGCACCCAAGGCCGATGCCGGTTGCTGCCGCGCCAATCGAGGGCCAGTTTGAAAGCCGGTCGCCCGCGACACGAGTCCCGCGGGCCGTTACGCGGCGGGGCGGCGGGCCTGGGCCTGCATCCAGTCGTCGAGCCGCTGGGCATCGCGGCTCACCGTGCGCGACCCGGCCCAAAGCACCACCGACAGTACCGCGCTCAAAACCGGAATCACGTACATCGCCTGGTGCAATCCGGCTGAGCTATAGGGCTGCAGGGCCTCGACCAACTCGGCCCCGGAAAGGCCCGTCAGCGAGACCCCCTCGGCCAGCGCGGCCCGGCGGGCAAACTGATCGCTCAGGTAGCCCGTGGCGTACGGCCCCAGCGAGGCCCCCAGCACGTACATCGCGCAGAAGTAAAGGGCCATCGCGGTTCCCCGCAGCGAGGGCTCGATAATATCGTGAATCGTGGCGTATACCGTCGAGTAGTAAACGTAGGTGGCGCCGATGCCCAGCGCCATGGGCAGGGCGAAGCCCCACATGCTTTGGCTCGAGAGGGCCCAATACACCAGGGGCACCGAGAGCGAGCAGGCGGCCGCCCCCACCAGCATTCGCCCGTTGCGACGGCGGCGATGGATGCGGTCGCCCAACCAGCCGCCGACAATCAGCCCTGGAATGCCCGAAAGGCCGTAGACACAGGCCATGACCTGCCCGGCTTGCATCAGGTCGAGCCGGTGGACCCGCATCAGAAAGGCGTGCATGAACGAGCCGATGGCGTACATGTTGAAGTTGTGCAGGGCGCCCGAGAGGATGATCCACCACATGGTGGGAATCGAGAGCACGAGCCAATAGGGCGAGCCTTCGCGGCGAACCTGGCCCACCTGGTGCGCCTCGCTGTGGCCGCGGGGCGGTTCGAACATGACCAGCGCCGCCACGCTGCAGAGCAGCCCCGGCACCATGGCCACGTAGAGCGCGGTGCGCCAACTGGCGCTTTGGGCGACATAGGCGCTAATCACGAACGACAAGGCCGTGCCCAGCGGCAGCCCCAGCATGAACACGCTCAGGGCTCGGGCCCGCCCGCTAGCCGGAAAATAATCGCCGATGAGCGAGCTGGCGGCCGGCGCGCACGAGGCCTCGCCCACGCCCACGGCCAACCGGGCGGCAAAGAGCTGCCAATAGTTCTGGGCCAGGCCCGAAACGGCCGTCATCAGGCTCCAGAAGAAAACGCCGACCGTAAGAATCCGGGTACGGCTGAAATAGTCGGACAACCGACCCAGCGGCAACCCGATCAGGGCATAGAGCAGCACGAACGCGGTGCCCAGCCCGCCGAGGGCGGTATCGGAAAGCTGCCACTCGCGCTTGATGCTCTGGGCCAGCGCGCCCAGGATCTGGCGATCGTAGAAGTTCATCGTGTTCACGGCCAGCAGCACCAACAGCGCATACGTGGTCGACTGATTCCCCCGCATCGGCCAGGCTCCCCTCGACAAGAATTCCAACGGGTCGGGCCACGCGCAGGCATCGTCTCCTTCGCAGCCGTGGCGGCGTTTGGTATACCCGGGCCGCACGGGCGGGGCCAGAAAAAAAACGCGGGCGGCCGGGAAGCGAATCGTTTTTGGTCGCGGCGCAGCGTTCGCTTTGCCTTGACACTGCCCGGGGGCGTTTCCACAATCCCCGCTACGGACCGCCCGCGAGGGGCAGCCGATCAGGCGCAGGGGCGAGGCAACGGTGGCATCGACGGCTCGCAAGCAACGGGCAAACCAGGTGGCCGCCGAACTGGCCCGGCTCTATCCCGAGGCGGAGTGTGCGCTTTTTTTTCGCACGCCGCTCGAGCTGCTGATCGCCACGATTCTCTCGGCCCAGTGCACCGACGAGCGGGTCAATCAGGTAACGCCTGGGCTGTTTAGCCGCTATCGCTCGGCGGCCGATTTCGCCCGGGCCCCCCTGCCCGAACTGGAGCGGGCAATTCAAAGCACCGGGTTCTTCCGCAACAAGGCCAAGAACATCAAAGGGTGCTGCCAGCGGCTGGTTGACGAGTTCGATGGGGAGGTTCCGGCCCAACTCGACGACCTGGTACAGCTACCCGGGGTCGGGCGAAAAACCGCCAACGTGGTGCTGGGCACCGCCTTTGGCATTGCCTCGGGTGTGGTGGTCGATACCCACGTGGGCCGGCTGAGCCATCGCCTGGGCCTGACCCGGCACCGCGACCCAGTCAAGATCGAGCGCGACCTGATGGGGCAATTACCCCCGGAGGAATGGATCCAGTTCAGCCACCGGCTGATTCACCATGGGCGGCGGGTGTGCCAGGCCCGGCGCCCCCAGTGCGAGGCGTGTGCCCTGCTAGCGCTTTGCCCCCGGGTGGGGTTGGCCAAGCGCCCGGCGCGCGGATAGGGGTGGGCGACCGCCGGGCCGCGCCGGGCGGGGCAATCGCCGGGGCGCCCTAGGTTTTCCGCCCGCCTCCGGTCACAATCATCGGCGAGTGCCCTCGTGGCATTCGCGAGCGCTCCCGCGGCAACCGCGGCCGCGGCCCCGCCCGACTCGCGCCATCTTCCCGGAGCCAGCCATGATTCTCTCGGGTCACGAGATTAAGGAGCAACTGGGCCGTGGGATCGTCATCGACCCCTTCGACGAGCGCAATCTGAACCCCAACAGCTACAACCTGACGCTGCACCACGAGTTGATGGTGTACGAAGAGTTGGTGCTCGACATGGGAAAGCCCAACCGGTTTCGCCGGATCAGCATTCCGCCCGAGGGGTTGGTGCTGAGCCCCAACCAGTTGTACCTGGGGCGCACGGTCGAGCGCACCGAAACCCATCACCTGGTGCCGATGATCGAGGGCCGCTCGTCGGTGGGGCGGCTGGGGTTGTTCGTCCACGTCACGGCCGGCTTTGGCGACGTGGGCTTCTGCGGCTTCTGGACGCTGGAAATGTTTGCGGTACAGCCGATCCGCATCTATCCGGGCGTATCGATCTGCCAGATCTTTTACCACCAGGTTTGTGGCGAAGTGACGGCGTACGACAGCAAGTATCAACACAATCGCGACATTCAACCGAGCCTGTTGTTCGAGGAATTGAACCCCGGCCAGGAGCGCGACCCGCAGAAGCAACTGAATTTCGGCATGGACTGGCTGCGCCGCTAGCCGCGCCCGGCGCCGACGTCGAAACCCTTTGCGATTGCTGGCACTCGTCGCGCCACCCGTGCCTGCTGGGCGTGGCGTTTTGGCAACGCCTACGGCGCGCCAAATCGCGCGCTTCCGCTCCGACCCTCGCGCGGATTGCGTTGACGCGCGAACTTGGCGCTGGCCCGTTTTGACGTCCAAGGGTTTATGACCTAGGGTTTGCTTGAAGCACCGTTCTGTGGCCGCCCAAGGTGGCCGGCCCGGTTCTGGTATTTTGGTTGGCTGCCACGCTTGGGCAGTCGCCAGGAACTTATCTTCGTGGCTCATCGGTTCGCAGGCCGTCGCGCGGGAAGCAGCCCCGGTGCCCTTGGGGCAACGGCCTGGTCCGGGTCGCGCCGACAGGGATGGCGGTTGGTTCTCTTCGCCAAAGGTGGCTCCATGCAACCGCAGCGTCGTCGACACGATCGTCGCGGTGTGGTCGCCGTTGAAGCGGCAATCGTGCTACCGGTATTAATGGTCATTCTCTTCGGGCTCTGGGAAGTTTCCCGGATCGCCCACGTGAACCAATTGCTGGTCAACGCGGCCCGCGAAGGGGCCCGGGTAGCGGCCGGCGGCAGCGTCAACGGCGTCTCGGTCACCACGCTCGACGTGACCGACGCGGTGCAAGACTATCTGCGGGCGGCGGGGCTGCCCACGGCGGCGGTAACGGGCGCTCAGGTCACGTTGACCAACACCAGCGGTGGCACCTGGACCAACCCATCGGATGCCGCGCCGCTCGACTCCTTTACCGTGCAGGTCGCCATTCCACCAGGAGCCGCGTTCCAGAGCTTGAAGTGGAATCTGGCGCAAAACATCACTTCGATCAACCAAATCAGCGCCAGCGTCCAGTGGCGTTCAACTCGCGATGCCACATTGACGGTCGATACGCAACTCCCTCGATGAATCGCACCATGTGCCTGGCGGCTGTCCGAAACAATTGGCCTGCTTCACGCGCTTCGAGCCAGGGGCCCTGGATCCGCGCCGCCTCGCCGCCGAATCGGCGGCGGAGAACCCTACCGCGGCGTGGAGCGGCCCTGGTCGAGGCCGCCCTGGTGCTGCCCGTTTGCATCCTGTTCATCCTGGGGGTCTTCGAGTACGGCCGCTACATCTCGATGTTGCAGGTGGCGAACCACTCGGCCCGGGAAGGCGTTCGCTATGCCCTGACCCATACCGAGGTGACGGTGATCGACGGGGTCAGCCAGGGCAATACCGACCAGGATGTAATCAACGTGGTGCGGCGAACGCTCAGCACCCAGCAACTCGAAAATCAGAACATCCAGGTTTATCGCTCGGACGATCTGGGCAACAACCTGGGCACTTGGACCGACGCCGAATTCGGTCAGCTCATCTGCGTACGCATCACGGGCAACTACCGGGTGATCACGCCCCAGTTGTTGTTCTTGCCGAGCGTGATTCCGATTCAGATTCAGTCGATCATGCGGAGCGAGGCGAACTAGACACGGCGAGTGCCAATAGCGGCGGCCGAACGGCGCCTGCCAGGCGCCCGGCCGACCCAGGGCACTTCCCGGAGGAACCAACATGCGGCCACACCCACGCACCCAGCGCCAAGGGGCAGCCTTGGTCTTGTTGATCGTCGCCCTCGTGCCGCTGATGGCCTTTCTGGCCTTGGCGGTCGACCTGGGCCTGTTGGCCGTGGCACGATCGCAATGCCAGAACGCGGCCGATTCGGCCGCCATGGCGGCGACCCGCGCGCTCAACGGCGTGGTGGCCAACAACAACAACTACTCGGCCGCCACTCCGGCGGCCCAAAGCGCCGTGGTGGGAAACCAGGTGCTGAGCAAGCAGATCGAAACCTCGCAGTTGACCACGCAAATCGGCCGGTTTGTCTACAACCAGGCCGCCCAGCGATTCGAGGGGCAGTTCCCCGGCCCCGGCACCGAGAGCTGGAGCATGGTTCGCACCCAGGTCACCGCCGACGTCAACAACCAGATGGGGTTCGCCAAGATCTTTAGCTTCGCCATTCCCAGCGTTCAGGCCCGGGCCACGGCGGCGCATCGCCCGCGCGACGTCTGCGTTGTCCTCGACTTTTCGGGCTCGATGCGGTTTGCCAGCCTGATGGGCACCCCCTACAGCGGCAACCGTAACTCGAACAACGGCGACGACGTGTTCCCGCTGTTTGGCCATTACTCGGCCACCTCGTCGGCGCAGCTTCAAGCCACCTCGTTCAGCTCGCCTTATTCCGACACTAATCTCAGCCGCACCACGGGCGACCAGCGCCCGGCGATTGTTGCCGATTTCTACAGCGACAGTGCGGGGACGCCGGCGTTTACCTATCAATCGACCGCCTACGAGACCACGCCCGGCGGCGACAACTGCCTGAAGCAGAACTTCAATACCTCGAGCAGCTACGCCACCACCGTGGCGGCGGTGCTCAATCTCTCCAGCGGCTCGGTGACCAACTCCACCAGGAACGCTACCTGGGAGTCGCAGGGGTACTCGATGAACGGCATGAACGCCTCGTATGCCGGCTACACGCTGGGGCCGGGCTACTGGGGTAAGACCTTTTTCATCTGGCCCCCCGATCCGCGGACCCAGTGGGATTGGCGCCGGCGGTTCTTTACCTATCCGGGCTACAGCTCAAGCCAGCCGGTCGACAATCGCCGACTGTGGGATTCCAGCGGCAACTGGCTAGCGCCGTCCAACAGCGGCTACCAGATCAATTACAGCGCCATCCTGGCCTGGATCAAGAGTGGCCCCCAAGTATTCCCCAACCGGCTGCAGTCAGGCCGAATTCTGTACTACGATTCGATCCCCGACTCGATCCCCAGCCAGACCGGGCCACTGAGCGATCCGAACCAACGGTTCTGGAAGGAATACATCGACTACTGTCTGGGCCTGAGCGACGACTACGACGGCTCGTGGACGGTCATCTCCAGCGGCACTGGCAGCCATTGCGGCAAAGCGGGCTACGGCGCCGATTACACCTACGGCACCATTCGCGTCACCGCCGCCAGCAGCCTTACCGCCACGGGCAATCCGGCCACCAAGCCGTACATGCACTACTTGGATAACCCCAAGCGGCCCCGATTGCACTTCTGGTTCGGCCCGTTGTCGATGATCGACTTCCTGGGCAACTACAACCTGTTCCTCACCGTCTCTCCGCAGGGGTCGCGCTACTGCTGGTGGCCGGGCACCTGCCACGAAGCCCCCATGTACGCCTGCAAACTGGGGGTTCGGGCCGCCTTGCAAGATATCGAGCGCAATCACCCCAACGACCTGATGTCGCTCATCTTCTTCAGCTCGCCCGCCACCAGTTCCTCGGCCCAGAACGGGCGATTCAACCGGGTCCGGGTGGGGCTGAGCCGCTCGTACACGCGGATGAACGAGGCGCTCTGGTATCCCCCGTCGACGCTCGAGAACTCGTCGGCCACAGTCCGGCCGTTTTCCAGCGACAATCTTGAGGTTCCCCGCGCCTACGGGGGTACCTGTTACGCAATGCCGTTGATGCTGGCCTACAACCAGTTCAGCGAAAACAGCTCGCTCCGCAGCTACAACTCGGCGGAGCCCACCGGCGACGCCGGCGGTAACGGGCGCCGCGGTGCCCAGAAAATCATCATCTTCGAAACCGACGGCATGCCCAACACGCTGGCCAGCGCCTCGTTCACCAACAGCGGCCCGTACCAGTCGTACTACCGGGTGCGCTACAATTCCGGTTCTCCGGGTTCGAGCGAATTTCCCACCAATGTCTCCGGTTCGAGCGACAACAGCAACTCGGTGGTTAGCCAGATCCAGACGATCTGCTCGCAGATCTGCGCCTCGGATACCGCGGGTAACCCCGGTTTTTCGCGGGGTTCCAAGCCGGTGTTGATCCACTGCATCGGATTCGGACCTATCTTTGACGCAGGAAGTTCCACGCGCGACGACGCCCTTGGAACCCTGGACGCCATGCAACAAATTGGCAACGTCGACGACGGAATGCCCGACTACAAGATCATCACGGGCAGCCAGGATCAAATGATTTCGCGCCTGCAGGAAGCTTTCACCCGGATCATGCAAACCGGCGTGCAAGTCTCGCTGATCGAGTAACCTCCGAGCCCCCCAAGCGCCATGACCACCTCCGCGCCGCCCGCCGATCGTTTTACCGAACCGCTGGCGGCCGAGTGGCGCGACGTTTGGAAATCGTACCGCTCCTGGCTCCCCTGGCGGCCCGCCGTGCCCGCCCTGCGCGGCGCTTCGCTGGCCCTGGCAACCGGCGAGGTATTCGGGCTGGTTGGCCCGAATCGCGCCGGCAAGACCACGCTCGTCAAGGTGCTGTTGGGGCTGGCCCGCTGCGACCGCGGAGCGGTCCGCCGATTGGGGCGCGGCTTGGACGACCGCCGCACCCTGGCCCGGGTGGGCTACGTTCACGAGCGGCCGGCTTTCCCTCCGTACCTGACCGCCCGGGAATTGCTCGATTACTACGGCGCCTTGGGGGGGCTGCCCGGCCCGCTGCGCCGCCAGCGCGCCGGCGAGCTGCTCGAACGGCTCGGCCTGGCCGACCGCTCGCGCGAGCCGATCGGCGGATTTTCCAAGGGCATGTGGCAACGGCTATCGCTGGCCCAGGCCCTGCTGAGCGACCCGGAACTGCTGGTCCTGGACGAGCCTGCCGAAGGCCTCGACCTGGTCGCCCGGCGGCTCATGTGCCAGCTCGTGGCCGAACGCCGGGCGGCGGGCCGCACCGTGCTGCTGGTATCGCACTCGCTGGCCGAGGTGGAAAGTCTGTGCGACCGCGTCGGCGTCATGCGCGACGGCCGCCTGGCCTTCGTCGGCACCCTGCAAGAACTGACCCAGAGCCGGCGCCCGCCGGGCGAACAGCCCGCGTCGCTCGAAGCCGCCCTGGGGGCGTATTACGAGGAAAGCGAAGAGGAACTATGCTGCCCGACCGTTTAGCTCCGGGCTACTGGCTGCTGCGCGACACGGCTCGGCAACTGCGAGCCACGGGCCTGGTCTGGGCCCTGGGGGTGCTTTGCCTGCTGGCGGTGGTGCTTTGCGCCAGCGCCGAAATTACGCCCAATGCGCTCGATGCCCGCTCCGAAGAAGTGGAAGAGTTCCTGCCCCGCGGCGACCGCGACGTCGCCCTGGCCGGCAAGGAACGCATTCCCGTCATCAGCGGCGAGCTCACCCTGGGCTTTGGCGCCTTACGGGTGCCGCTGGGGCGCGATCGCCACGACGCGGTCCATTTTCTCGAACTGGTTCTGGCCGCCGTGGTGGCTGATACGCTGGGACTACTGCTGGCTCTGATTTGGACGGCCGGGCTGCTGCCGGGGTTTCTCGACCCCCGCCACCTGGCCGTACTGCTGTCCAAGCCCGCGGCGCGATGGCGGTTGCTGGTGGGAAAATACCTGAGCGTGGTGCTTCTGGTGGGGGTGTACGCCACGGTGTTCGTGTCGAGCACCTGGCTGGCGCTGGGTTGGCGCACCGGCGTTTGGACCGCCGATTACTGGTGGTGCGTGCCGCTTTCGGTCATGCACTTCGCCGTGTTCTTCGCCTTCTCGACCGCGGTGGCCGTACTGCTCCGCAGCACCGCCGCTTCAATTCTGGCCACCCTGGGCTTCTGGCTGGTCTGCTGGGGAACCAATTTCGGACGGCACGCCATGCTGGCCAGCGCCTATGAGGCCGCGGGAGGCCAGGTCGACGCTCGGTGGAACGGCCTGATCGAGCTCAGCTACTGGGTTCTGCCCAAGCCGGCCGACCTGGGCTGGCTGTTGCAGCGTCAGCTTTCCGCCGAAAGCGTGTTCGCTCCACTGGCCGAATTCACTTCGGTGAGCGGACACGGCGATCTTTCGCTGGGCCTGTCGGTCGCCAGCTCGCTAGCCTTCCTGGTCATCGCCCTGGCCGCCGCCGCGCACAGCTTCACCCAGGTCGATTACTAAACGGTAATCAACCAACGACACTTGGTGGCGGGGTGCCCATAGCCGGCGGCAGACCGCTTCTCCCGGGTGGTACCGCGTCAGGGTGGCGGCGCGCTGCCGTAACTTGCCTTTCTGGCACCACTTCCCGCGTCGCTCTCCCGAGGCCCCGGGTGCTCGGCCGACACTTTGCCGAAGCGCCGAGGGATGCTAAACTGCCTCGCCAATCGGGTCCTGGGAGGGTTTCTGCTTTCCATGGGACCGAGCGCTCCAGTTACAGCCAGGAGGTCAGTCGTTCTATGGTCGACAGCCAGCAGCGAAGAGTCACGGTTATCCCCGGCGATGGAATCGGACCCGAAGTAGTGCGCGCGGGGCGCGACATCATCGAGGCTGCCGGCGTGCCGATCCTTTGGGAAGAACACGAGGCCGGAGCCTCGGTCTTCAAGAAAGGTCTTCCGACCGGGGTGCCGCAGGACACGATCGATTCGATCACCCGGACCCGCGTCGTGCTCAAGGGTCCGCTGGAAACCCCCGTGGGCTACGGCGAAAAAAGCGCCAACGTCACGCTCCGCAAGTTGTTCGAAACCTTTGGCAATATCCGCCCCGTGCGGGAAATGCCCGGCGTGACCACCCCCTACAGCGGCCGCGGCATCGACCTGGTCGTGGTCCGAGAAAACGTCGAAGACCTGTACGCCGGCATCGAGCACCAGCAGTCACCCGGCGTGGCCCAGGCCATCAAGCTGATTACCCGCAAGGGCTGCGAGAAGATCGTGCGGCTCGGTTTCGAGTTGGCCCGCGCCGAGGGGCGCAAGAAGGTGCATTGCGCCACCAAGGCCAACATTTTGAAACTGACCGAAGGGCTCTTGAAGCGCACCTTCGAGGCGATCGCGCCGGAATACCCGGACCTGGAAGCCTCGCACATTATCGTCGACAACTGCGCCCACCAGCTCGTCAAGGCGCCGCAGCAGTTCGATGTGATCATCACCACCAACATGAACGGCGACATTCTCAGCGACCTGACCTCGGCCCTGGTCGGCGGGCTGGGCTACGCCCCCTCGGCCAATCTGGGCACCGAGGTGGCCATTTTCGAGGCCGTGCACGGCTCGGCCCCCAAGTACGCCGGCAAGAACGTGATTAACCCCACGGCCCTGATTCAATCGGCCGTGATGATGCTGCGGTTCCTCGGTTACTTCGAGGCCGCCGCCTCGATCGAGCACGCCCTGCTGGTCACCCTGGAGCAAGGCACGCTGACCCGCGACGTGGTCGGCGACGCCAAGGGCACCCCGACCACGGTCTACACCGAGGCGATCATCAAGAACTTGGGGAAAAAGTCGAGCCGCTGGCAAGTACGCGATTACCAGCCGATCAAGATGCCCCGGCTCGATCCCCGGCAAGATTTCGTTCAGGCCAAGACGCGCCGCGTAACGGGCGTCGACCTGTTCGTCGAGTCGGCCCTGCCGCCCGGCGAGTTGGGGCCCAACCTGCAGAAGCTGACCGAAGGCTTCCCCTTGCAGCTCAAGCTCATCTCGAACCGGGGAACCAAGGTTTTCCCCACGACCGGCGCGATTACCGATTGCATCGATGTCAATCGCTGCCGCTTCATGCCGACCGACTCTGGCCTGGAAATTACCGACGCCCTGGTGATCGACCTGATCCAGCGGGTGGCGGCCAAGCACCACTGGATGCACGTCGAAAAGCTGCAGGAGTTCGACGGCTCGCCCGGCTACACCAAGTCGCAGGGGGAAGACTAGCAGCCCCTGGTGGCGCCACGCACGCCACGGTGAGGCGGCCGCGGGATGCCCGAGCGCGAAACCCGTACGAGACCGCGGAAACCCCAAAGCCGCGGCACCCGAACCCGAGCGCCCGCCTCCGCCGAACGAGCCGGCCGCCCCCGGTTGCGCCCCCCCGGACACACGCCCGGCAGCGAACCGGAATCGAGGGGAAACCTGTCT
Organism: uncultured Pirellulales bacterium; assembly: GCA_964399535.1. Taxonomy (GTDB): domain Bacteria; phylum Planctomycetota; class Planctomycetia; order Pirellulales; family CAYNRE01; genus CAYNRE01. Next base: position 44,294 of record CAYNRE010000041.1, read on the forward strand.
CGCCAAGCGGGCATGCCGAGCCGCGAGCCTGCCCTGGTCCTTGGCTGGTTGCTAAACTAATCTTTCTCCCGGAAGCCCGGTTTCGGGCTTCCCGGCCGCGAGAGTGGCGGAATTGGCAGACGCGCTGGATTTAGGTTCCAGTACCGAAAGGTGTCCGGGTTCAAATCCCGGCTCTCGCATTTTCCTTATCTGACAAGCGGTTACGGCACGTCGCGGGCTCGCTGGCTTCGGTCTCGCCAGGGCTACGTGCACCAGCACTGTTACCACCAGGTAGGCCAGTTCGCTGGCCTGACGATTCAACCCGGCTGGTTGTCAGGCCAACCCGGCTGGTCGTCAGGCTCGCGGCCTGACCTAGGTGACTCGCTGGCCGCCTGCTGCCGGCGGACCAAGAGCCCCGAACCATCGTAGGTGAGCGTGGTGACCGTGGCCGAATTCAGGCTCGGCCCAGCTTCCCGCCGAATGCGTCATCGAGCTACCATCGCCCCGTCCTCGCAGGACACGGCTGGGCAAGCCAGCCGTGGCACCCGGCGCACGAGAAGGTTTCGCTGTTTCGGGCAACTCTCGACCTCGTGTTGCTTTGCAACCCCGACGCACTTCGTGAGTCGGGGCTACCCCGCTTCGATTCGTCGGCCCCTTGCTGGAACCGGACCGAGGTGTGGCTAGCAGTAGATCGTTAAAAACCTGCATTCGACTCGGCTGAATTCTCTCGAATAATCGCCTCGAGTCGTTGTCGACTTTGATCTGTAGGCGGCAGGGCGTCTTGCACAAACGGCAGAATCGTTCTGAGTTGGTCGAGATCGCTACAGTCAACCAAAAACATTGTGACGAGGTTGACCAGGGCGGAATTGGCCCAGCCAGTGTCTTCATTTGCATGACGCAGGTACGTTTTTGTAGCAAGCAGAAGCGCACGGTCATGTGGAGTCGAGCGCAACATTCGCCAACCCGACCAGCCAGCAAATGCTAACAAAATGGGTTGACGAGGCTCATCGTTCAGCGCTATTCGGCAGTACCGAAGAGCTTCAGAATACTCATTTCGCTCAAAGTAAAGAGTCGCTACCAAAAACCTCAATGCAGTTGAAGTTCGCCAGCAGCTTCCAGAAATATCACCGGCCGGGGTATCGAAAGACAAGCTGTATCCAAAGCAACCATCGACTGGGCCCCATGGCACATCACAGCCAGAAAGGGCGACTTTCAACGCTTTTTCGGATTCATCCGTTTGATCCAACAATGATCCTAACCACAGTAAATACAACGGATGATTTGGATCGCTGGCCAAGGCTTTATTCAGATCCGCAATCGCACTCGTACGATCACCCATTCGAATGTACAGCAGAGCGCGGTTTGTCAGGGCCGTGCCCTCACACCTGCCGCTCTGGACTATTTCTGTCAAGGCTTTAAGCAGCCCTTGGTCGTCTATTCGGTTGTGCCTAAATGCGCTAAGCGCCTGCCCGAGCGGCGCCATATCGGATGATGGCAGGAGCTCCGCCGCTTCGCGGTCAGCGGCCGCGGCCTCATCGTCTCCGCCCACCTGATGGATCGCCGCTCGTAAGCGGAGCAATGATCCATCGCAGCGGGTTTTTGAGCATGCGGCATTGCAGGCCGCCAAAGCGTCGTCATAGCGCCCTGCCGACATACACAGCTTTATGTACAATCGCAGCCACGGTAATGAATGCGGGTCATGCCGGAGCGCCTCCTCAACGCATAGCAGCGCACCCGTATAATCGCCGGTTTCACCTAAAACCAGGGCCTTCATTCGAAGTAGCTCGAGCGAGTCGGAAAGCGTTGACTTCGCTGGTGACTCAAGAAGTTGTTTCGCTTCATCAAGTGTGAGTAGTGAGCGTTTGTCCTTGCAGGTATACCAGGATGTGTCTGCTCGAAGAATCACACAATCAGCTTCTTCGCGAATCACCACTAAACCCGACTCTAAGTCTTCGCTATAGACAGTGACTCCGTGATCGTTCACAGCTTCGAAGGCTTTTCCGGCCGGAAAGTAGAGTCGCTCAGGGGTCGCAGCGTTGACGACGCCAGCCACGACTAGGATTGTGTGATGAAAGAGACTGCGCGTGACTGCCTTCATCGACAGTCGACCGAAAGACGGGGTTAATAACATGGACGAGTTCCATCAATGTGAATTGTAAGGACTCGTTGCTACGCTGCGAGTTAGAGCGATAGCCCAGGACTTTCGGATACCGGAGAGGGGCGTGCCTTACGCAGCTTGGGCCGGGGCGTTTTTGGCTTCCGACTGGTTAGGAGTTTTGTTGCCCAGCGTCGGGTGAAGCCGGCTGGGATTGTAAAACGATTCGAGGAACTTGAACACGGCTGGGCAAGCCAGCCGTGGCACCGAGCGTGAGCATGCCACCCCGCCGCAGCTCATTGTTGGCATGGGCAGGGATAACAACGATCACCACGACCAGAAAACCCTTTCGATTAGCAGCACACCCTTGATGGCAGTCATGGTGACTGCCATTGCCCACCAGATCAACGTTTCGCGACTGCTCCATTTTAACAGCGCCTGTAGGGGTGCGTCGCGCGTCTCCACACCGATACAACGTAAATGATAAGATAACGACATAGCCATGAACGCACATAGTGCACCCAGCATCCCATTTACCTCAAACCACCCTGATGGTAGCCGTGCACCAAAACGGCCATCGTTAAAAACACTCGTCATCACAACCTGCGCAGCGAATACTATGGCGGCCAAGGTAAATACCATTGCGACCAATGCAATCCAGGTCCTCGACTTGCGAATTGATCTCAGGGCTGTCGAGAGATCGAGCAGCGCACAGTTCTCAGTGGAAGGTCGCTCAGCGCCGCTAGTAATTTCTAGCGGCGACATGAAAGGGTTCGTATCCGCCACACTAGGCTCCACACCACGTTCAAGTTAGACCTAGGCCAGAGGTGCAACGTCAGATCTTTGCCGAAAAGATCTGAGAACCATTGCCTTGGCAACCACGACCTGCATAGATGGCTGCATAACTCATTGATTCGTGCGCCGCGATTTCAATACGCCTGGCGTTTAATACGCTAACAGCACGGTTGCAAACACCGCCGCTGCAGTGGCGACTGCCAGCGCAATTGATCTCCAAAGAGCGATCTGACGCGATATCAACTGCCAAATGACAACAGGCTCGGTGTGCTGGCGGATGGCGATTGCAATGGCGAACACATGCCTCCACAAACTGAGAGCGATCCATGCCGTGACCGCGACTGCACAGATGTAGGAGGATAAATGCGATCGCGGAACCATCTGCAGATCGGAAAGGTGTGTCACCGTGCTTAAACACTGCTGAAAAAGCTGCGTCGACGCCAGAGCTGCTAGCCACAGAAACGGCACGAGCGTGTTGTTGGCTAATCTGTACAGGGTTGCGCGAGCAACCTGATCGGTCTCTTCAGGCGGGCTCGCAATCGATATGGAAGAATCGGGGGCTCGTTGCATGGCAGTGTTAATAATGTAGTGTAGCTAACACGCGAAGTATGAAATAGTACTGAATAGTGGTTAGGTGCGGCAAGGCATGCAGGCGAAGTCGTGTGTTTACTGAAGATCGTCTGTGCGAATTTGGTCGGAAGCTAATCAGGGATTAGCGGCTGGGTGGCACTGTCAGCTGATTCCCATGATCCCCATCGAAGGCTTGTGCTTCTGTTTCGGGTGCCACTGGTTCCACCCGTGCTGGGCCGGGTAGGGATTCACGTGATTGCATCGACAACCCCAGAAACGGTTCAATCACCGGGGTCCGCTTCACAGATTCTTCGTCTGGTGGCATTGTTTGAGCAAAACTCGGCTCGAAAGCTACAGGGCTTAATGCTGGGATGTTTCAGTACACAGCAGGGGGCAAACCGACTTGATCTGGAATGTCTTGTCATTTCGATGAGTGTTGTCAATGTACGCGTCGAGCGCAATTAGTTTACATTTATCGTGCGCGCTTATTATTACAAGGTAGAGCCCACCGCCTCTCGTTGGTTGAATTGGACAAGCGACTTGCTGTTGGCTATCAAGACTTGCTATTTCGAACACGCCGCCCGGATATAGAAGGTAGGCATTGAATATCGGTGCAGCAGTGCTGTTGCAAATGGTTATCAGACTCTTCTTCCTATAGGTTGAATGATAGCAGAGCAAGACAGCAAGCAGTAATGAACCTGCAACCGCAGATAGCAATGTCAGTGATTCGCGCGTACGAGTAAGCATTTGCAGTGAGTATGCGTAATGCGCTTTGGCATGATCGAAGGCAATCACCCAGGACTTTCGGATACCGGAGGGGCGTGCTTTACGCCGCTTAGGCCGGGGCGTTTTCGGCTTCCAACTGGTTGGGGGTTTTGTCGCCCAGCGTCGGGTGAAGCCGGCTGGGATTGTAAAACGTTTCAAAGGACTTGAACACGCTCTACCGGGCCCGGGGGCGGCCGCAGTCCGAACCGAATCGCGAAAGAACTGGAAAAACCCCGCTCAATTTGCTTGAGATCGACTGGCTCCAGCGCGATAATCCCGGCCATCTGGCTGAAATGCTGGTACAGGGCCAGCCCTTTGCCTGGCGCTTGACGTGCGCGGAAGTTGACTTCGCTTGCTCGAATCAATTTTTGGGCGGGTGAACTCATCCGATCCGTGCCGGCATCCATGCGGTTTTGGGGGGAGCCGCGTGGCGATCTTGCACCGCCGCGGCGCGCGTCTCAGTGCGCCGCTTGTTTGCGTCCGTGGCGCCGAGGCTGCGCGGCGAAGCTTATCCATCACCGCCGCCGCAACCAAACGCGCGCCGCTCGCGTTGGATTCGATTCGACGAACGGGGAAATGAAAGGCATCGCTAATGAGTTTGTGAGAAAAGGAGCAAGTGCCATGAGTCGTTCGACTTTTCTGAGCGCGCTGCCCAGTAGCCCCAACGCCCGCGGATATGTGCTCCGCGGCTCCCTGGGTCTGGTGATTCTGCTGGCAACTGCCGCGACGGTTCGGGCCGACATGATTTGCTTCTGTGTCGATTGCCCGACGGGATCCGGGATTGGGTTGCCCGTGGGAATCGGCCACGGATTCGTGCAACTCAAGCCGATGGGAGGCCCCCAGGCGGGTCAAACCCTGGGCTATGGTTTGTATCCGGCCGGCAACGACATTTTCGGCGGCGCCGGCATCATCAAGAACGATACCACTCGGCGGTCCGATTTCTGCCTCTGCTTTCCGGTTACCGTGGCCCAGTACAACGCCGCCGCGGCCCTGATTCGGGCCGCCATCGCAGCGCCCCCCGCTTACAACATGGCCACGAATAACTGCGTCGATTTCGTCAACTCGGTCGCGACCGCCGCGGGCATTACGCTGCCCAACACGGCCACCAGCATTCCGTTCGACGGCAGCGTTTCGGACCCGGCCGCGATGTGGAACTCGTTCGATGCCATCGGCGTCGGCGGCGGTTTCATGGGCGGAACCTTGGCCTCGATCGGCGGGCCCGTCACGCCCGGCACCCCCAACGATTATTCCTACGCGGGCCTGGTCAACGACGGCCACTCGGACCCGGCGGGCGTGGCCTCGTACACCTCGTTGGCGCTGGATTCGCAGAACCTGGGTTTGTTCAACGCCAACCTGGGCAGCGGAATCGATCTGAACCTGTCGAACGTCAGTCTGTCGAGTTCGATCATCTCGATCGACTGGGGCGATGGCTCGATCCTCGAGCAACAATTCACCTCGTTCAACCACATTTATTCCAACCCCGGTTCGTACAACGCCAATCTGTTCGTAATGGACTCGGGGGCCGTGCATACCTACGACATGTTGATCAACGTCGGGGGATCGCCGTCGGACACGATCGAGGTGCTGGTCAGCCAGTTTCCGCCGGGCAATGTGCCGAACCCGGGTTTCGAGCCCTCGATCATGCCGCTCGATCGGGTGCCCGAGCCTAGCACGCTGGTATTGGCGCTGGTCGGGCTGAGCATCGGGCTGATGGGCCGGGTCGGCGCCCGGCGGGGGCGTTAGCCGATCGAACCAGTTCGGCTTTGACCAGGTTTCTGGGTCCGTCGCGTCGGACTCGGCTTGGCCGGCAGGAGGCTGGCTGCTGGTACCAAGTGCGCTGGGCCAATTCGGAAGCCGATTGGCCCGGCGCGCCCTCTTCCCAGCCGCGACAGCCTCAACCCGAAACCGGTCCGCCCCTCGGCCCTGGTCGAGGCGCGCCCCATCCACAGACTGGCCCCCTGCTAGCTAGCCGGCGCGGGCCCCGGTTGAGCATGATCGGCGACCCCTTTCCGAGGCTTGGACGACACGCGGCGAACGCGGTTTTTCCCGCGAATTCCAGACGATTCGTCCTGGGGGGACCGCGCCTCTCCAATTCTTCACCAAATCGACGGGATTGACAGTTCTTTTGCCGAAGCGCTAGAGTGTTGGCAACAGGAAGTTACCACCACGGTTTTTTGGCGGGCGTGGGGGGATCAAACCACCACTGAACTGATCGTGGCTTTGCGGCTGCGACCGAGAACGGATACCAGGTCATGAAGAACCACCCAGCCGAGTTCGACCTCGGTCTGGTTGAGTCGGCCGCTCAACCGGCTGTTTCCCCGCCTGGCGGTTCGCCCCCGCCCACGTCGGCCCGAGTCGAGCCAGATTCGATCGACGGCGATCCGGCGATGTCACTGGAGCGCTTGGTGCGGCAACAGACCGGCGACGCCATCCACCATTTGCTTGTCGAGTTGGGCGCCGATGGCGAGGTTGAGCTTCGGGGGTGGTGCCGTACCTATTACATCAAACAGCTTGCCCAGCAGGCCATTCTGCGAGCTGCCCCGGGTACCGCCATTTGCAACGGCATCGAGGTGCGCTAGCGGCCTCGGGCAGGTCTCTGCCGTCGCGGGGCCGGGGCCTGCTGGCTAGGCCGCCTGGCGATTGGCGGGCCGAGCCTCTTGATACACGGCGAGAATCTCGCGGTAGTTGCGCTGCAGGTCGTGGGCCAGCGCCAGTTCGCGCGCCGCCGCCGCCATCGGTCGGCGACGGACCGGATCGAGCAGCGGTTCAATGGCTTTGGCCAGGAGCAAATCGTCGGCCGGGTCGTCGACCACATCTCCCTGGATGCCTGGCTGAATCAATTCCCCCACCCCGTTATAGCGCGTGGTAATCACCGGCAGCCCGCTGGCCAGCGCTTCCAAGGCCACCAGGCTACAGGGATCGTAAAAGGTGGGCTGCACATACAGGTCGGCCGCCGCGTACAGCGGCACCGGATCGGCCACCGGCCCCAGCAGCCGCACCGTGTGATGCAATCCCTGCCGCTTGAGCCAGGCCGCGTAGCGCCCCCGCGCCGAATCTCCGCCCGCCACGGCCAGTCGCACTGCGTAGCCCGCCGCTCGCAACCGCTGCACCGCGTGCAGCAGCGTGGGCACCCCCTTCAGTCGGAAATTGTGCGCGATGATGAGCAGGAGCACCTCGTCCTGGCTGATGCCCAGTTGTGCCCGAGTGGCTGCGCGGTGGTTCGCCTGGTGGGCTGGCGAGTAACGCTCGATGTCGACCCCGTTGTACACCAGCCGAATGCGCTCGGGGGGGAGCGCGTAGTCGCGAACCAAATCGCCGGCCACCATCCAGGAGAGCGCCAGGAACAGCCGGCCGTCGTCGCGGTACTGTCGCCGGGCCAGCGATTCGAACTCGCGGTAGCGCGGCAGCAAACCGGTCAATTGCCGCCGGGCTGGCCGCAGCCAGGGATGCACCAGGGCCTGGTTGCGGCGAAAGCTGGCTCGCCGCGATCCGCCGTGTGGTTGAAACACATCGCACTGCCAACCGCAACCGGTGTCGTGGACCACGTCGAATTTCAGTTGGGCGAGCGCCTGCTCGGCGGCCTGGGCAAACCGGCAGCGCGAACCCACCGGGCCCAATGGGTGAACGACAAGCCCCTGAGGCCGCGACTCGGCGGCGCGGCGCGCCACGACGTGAACTTCATGTCCCTGCGCCAACAAGTGCTGGGAAAACTGCCAGCTCCACTGCTCCACGCCTCCTCGGGCCGGGTCGAGTTCTTCGATCACCAGTGCAATGCGCATAGGCCACCGCTTAGGGATGCAGGCCGATCGTACGTTCCATCCGGCGCTGGCGAGCCACCACGGCCCGCGCCAACCGCGCCCCGGCCGGATCGAGTCGCCGGGTACCCAGGTAATGACGCAACACGGCCACCCGGTCGGTGCCTGTAAGCCGCTCGCGGGGCGCACTGTAGGCCAACTGGGCCAGGTCTTTCACAATCCACCGACCCGGCCACCAGCCGAGCCGCCGGGCGCGCTGCAAGTCGATCAGCCGCACGTCGAATTCGTTCGGCGCCGTCTCACGGACGAAAAAATGACAACAGTACAAGTCGCGATGACACCAGCCAACGGCGTGCAATCGGGCAGCCAAGTGGGCCACTTGCTGACGCAGTCGCTGGAGTGCCGGATCGCGCCTCGTGGCAATTCCCGGCTGGCGCGCGGGAAACCGTTGCCGGAGGAAGTGATCGAGCTGGGTGTAGCCGGCCAACTCTTCGACCAGCACCAACGAGGCGGGCCAACCCTCGGCATCGGCACCCTCGCCCCAGGCAATCAGCCGCACCGTGGGAATGCCGGCCGCTTCCAGTTGGGCAATCGCTTGGGCCTCGACCCTGGCCGGCGAGGGACCGCGGCGGAAGACAAGCCACGGCCGGGCGCCGCCGCGCCGCCGCCGCGCCACGTGCTTCTTCAGGTAGCCAGCCTGCGGCGCGGCAGCGGCCGAGCCAGCGATTGAATCCTCGCTCGAGCCAGCCTCGTCGAGCCGCGGCCACAGGAGGCGGCGATTCTCGCGATCGGGCAATTGACGCAGCAACGTCCCCCGCGACGCGTTCCACAGCGCGGCGAACGTGTCCAGGCCAGCGGCCGCCAGCGCCGCTCGATCAGCGGGGGCAATCCAAAGGTTCCCCGATGCCGAGTCGCAGTCCGGGGGCTGCCCCGCCGGTTCCCGGGCGAAGCGCTCGTCCGCGGGCGCGCCAACCGCGCCCCGGGCACGGCGGAACGCGCGTTCGTCGCCTGGAGTGGTTAAAGCCGACACGGCAATCGCTCTCCGCGGGATGGCCCGACTCCGCTCAGGCCGCGCGTGCGGCCGGGTCTTGATCCAACTGGGCGGCCACGGCCTGGTAGACCCGGGCCACGGTCAAATCGCGCATGCAGCGATGATGCCCCTGGGGGCAATCTCGCTGTTGGCATGGTCCGCAAGGCACGGCGTGCTGCAGGTGTACGGCCCGCTCGTAATAGGTTTCGCTCCAGGCAATATGGGTAGGGCCGAAGAGCGTGATCACAGGCACGCCGAACGCGGCGGCGAAATGGCGCGGCCCGCTGTCGGTGGTGACCAACAGCCGCGCGCGCCGGACACAGGCCTTGGTGAGTCCAATCGAGACCGGCTCGTCCGCCAGACTCCCCACGCGCGCATGGCCGGCGGCCTGGGCAATTTCGCGGGCCAACGCTCGCTCACTGGGGCCGCACAGCACCACCACGGGCAAGCGCTGCTGGGTCGCGATGCGAAACGCCAGGGCTGAGAAATACTCGGCGGGCCATTGTTTAGCCGGTCCGAACGCTCCCCCGCAGTTGAGCAGCACCACCGGCTCGTGTGGACCGAGCCCCTGCCGCTGCCAGGCCCGGTCGGCGGCCAGTTCATCGGCCGGGCTGGTCGCCAATTCCAACCGGTGCGGCTCGTCCACGGGGCATCCCAACCGCGCGGCCAGGGCCTGGTAATCGTCGATCACCGGCGCGGGTACGAGGCGCCGCTGGTGGCGCTTGGCGTACAACCGGTCGCTCAGCAACAGGCTGCGGCCATGCCGAGCGAAACCGATTCGTCGGGCCGCCCCGCTTCGCCAGGCCATCCAGGCGGTACGAAACGAGTGGGTCAGCAGCAGCGCGGTACGCGGCCGCTCGGCACGCAACCGGGCAATGACGGCCCCCATGCGCTCGGCGGGGTCGCTCGAGGCGGGGTGAAAGGCGATCGTCGCATCCAGCCAGGGCGTTCCCTCGAGAAGCTCGGCAATCACTGGGCGCAGCACGCCGACGACGCGCACCCCTGGGTCCAGATGCCGGCGAATGGCCCGCAACGCCGGCGTGGCCATCGTGGCGTCGCCGATCCAGTTCGGCAGAAAAACTGCCAATCGCTCGCCGGCATCCTTGCTCATCAGGGGGTTGCACTCCGTTGGCCTGGCGCGGCCCCGGCGGCCGTTTCCGCGTTCTCGTTTCACGGGTCCGAGGACCTTTCCGGGCCTGGAGCAACCAGCCCCGAGTTTCCTAGCCTGCGCGGCGCAGCTTCAGTTCCTCGCTCGGCCCGCGGCGCGTTTGGTTCTCTTGGGCGCGCTGACCCATCGAGGCCAGAATTCGCGTGGTCGAGATCCCGTCGACGGCACCGGTCACTCGCACCTCGCCACCATAGGCGGCCACCAGCTCATGGCCCACGACCTCGTCCGGGCGATAGGTGCCGCCTTTGACCAAAACATCGGGGCGAATCCGGCGAATCAGCTCGTGCGGCGTGTCTTCCGAAAACACCAGCACGTAGCTCACCGCCGACAGGGCGGCCAGCAAGCTGGCCCGCTCGCGCTCGCCGATCACCGGCCGCTCGGGCCCCTTCAGCCGCCTGACGCTGTCGTCGCTGTTGACCGCCACGATCAATACGTCGCCGAGCGCGGCCGCCTCTTCCAGGTAGCTCACGTGTCCCACGTGCAGCAGGTCGAAGCAGCCATTGGTCAGCACGACCCGCCGCCCGGCCTGGCGCAGTTGCTGGGCGACGTGGGCCATTTGATCGAGCGAGACCAGCTTCGACGACTTCGCATCGCGGCGAGCTTGCAGTTCGTCGAGAATCTCGTGCCGGGCAATCACCGCCACGCCCATCCGCTCCACTTCCAAGCCGGCCGCCACGTTGGCCAGTTGGCAGGCGATTGCCGGCGCGATTCCGGCGGCCCAGGCCAGCCCGATCATGGCCAGAACGATGTCGCCCGCGCCGGTAATGTCGTACACCGCCCGGCAGCGGGTGGGGAAAACTTCACCCTGGCCGTCGGGGGCCACCAGGGCCATGCCGTCGCGATCCAGCGTGACAATCGCCTGCTCAAGTTCGGCCAGCTCGCAAAGCCGCCGGCCGGCTCGCAGCGCCGAGGCCGTGTCGTCAATGGTCAGCTCTGTCGCTATTTCGGCTTCCAGCCGATTGGGGGTCATGGTGGTGGCGCCGCGGTAACGGGCAAAGTCGCCTCCGCGTATCGGGTCGACAATCACCGGCACACCGGCTCGTCGGGCCGAGTCGATGGCCCCCCGAAGCACCTCGGGGGTGCAAACTCCCTTGGCGTAGTCCGATACCAAGAGCACGTCGTGCCGCGGAATCTCGCGCGCGAGCCAGTGCTGCAAGCGATCCTGCAAATGCACCGGCAGCGGGTCGCGCACCTCATGGTCGACCCGGAGAATCTGATGCGGATGCCGGTTGGCGGCCCGGCCGATGAAGCGTTCCTTGACCGTGGTCGGCCGGGCGGGGTCGACCAGCAAACCCGCGGTGTCGATCTGCTGCCAGTTCAATTGGTCGATCAACTCCCGGCCGTCGCGGTCATCGCCCACCGCCCCCGCCAGGCTAACCCGGGCCTCCAGGCCGCGGAGCATCGCGGCCACGTTGGCGGCCCCGCCGGGCCGGGCCTCGCGGCGATCGGTGCGCAGCAGTATGACCGGCGCTTCCTGGCTAACGCGCTCGGCGTTGCCCCAGGTGTAACGATCCAGAATCAAATCGCCCAGTACCAACACGCGTGGATGTCCCAGCGTTTGCAGGGCGGCCAACAGGGTTTCGGCGTTCGGCTCTGAAGTTGCCAAGCACAAACCTTTCCCAATCGCGGCGTTCAGCGTCGGCGGTATCGGGCGGGCCAGTTCCCAGACGGCCGGCTCGCTTTGCAACAGACCGACAACACCGGTCGCCCTCCGCGCAAGGCGTGGGCGCCGGCCTCGGTGCGGGAAGATAGGAGCCTTGCCGGCTGGGGGTCAACCGCAGTCGGTTGCCGACCGCGGGCCCTGGGGGCCAAACGCCGCGGCAGCCTCTCCGACGGCGCAAATCGGGCCTTGTCCCGCGCTCGGCTCTTTCGGGGAGACGCGAGCAAGCAGCTGAAACATTGCCCCGAAAGCCGCTTTCTAGGGCTGCTTGCAGTGCTACCAGTTCCCCCTGGCCGCGCTTGCCCCGCGGCGGCTAACATGCCGGCTGCCCGGTTTTCCCAGCCCCCCCCTGCCCTGCACCCTCGCAACCACCCAGGCCGTTCGCCCGTGAGCCGATACCCGCTGTTCGACCGCAACGAGCTGGAGCTGGGGCCGCTGGCCGAGCGGGGCCACGACCTGACGGCGGCCGCCTGCCGGCAACTGGCCGATCCGTTCGAGCCCTACCGGCACGACGAATTCGACGAGCTGTGCGACCAGTTGGCTGCCGCGAGGCGGGCCGGCCGACCGGTGCTGGTCATGATCGGCGGCCACCCGATCAAGCTGGGCCTGAACCGGTATCTGATCGACCTGATGGAGCGGGGGCTGGTTACGCATCTGGCCACGAACGGAGCGGGCATCATCCACGATTTCGAACTGGCCCTGGGGGGCGGCACCAGCGAAGACGTACCCAAATGGATTCGCGTCGGCCGCTTCGGGCTGTGGCGCGAGACCAGCCAGCTCAACGACATCATTGTCGAGGCGGCCCGGCGCGGCGAGGGCCTTGGCGAAGCCGTGGGCCGGGTAATCGAAGAAGGCCGCCTTCCGCATCGCGAGCTGAGTTTGGCCGCCGCCGGCTGGCGCTGCGGGGTGCCGGTGACCTGTCACGTGAGCGTGGGCAGCGACATCATTCACTCCCATCCGAACTGCGACGGCGCGGCCCTGGGCGCGGCCAGCTATACCGACTTTCTCATCTACTGCCAAACGGTGCGGCAGCTCGAAGGGGGCGCGTTCCTGAACATCGGCTCCGCCGTTACCGGGCCCGAGGTCTATCTCAAGGCCCTTTCCATGGCCCGCAACGTGGCCCGGCGGCGGGGCGAAGCGGTCTGCCACTTCACCACGGCGGTGTTCGATCTGGTCGAACTGCCCCCCGGTTTCCGCGCCGGCCCCCCCGGAAAAAACCACCCCCAGTACTACTACCGCCCCTGGAAAACCATTCTGGTACGGACCGTCGCCGACGGGGGCAGAAGCTATTATTTCAGCGGGGATCATCAGCAAACGATCCCCACGCTCTGGCACCAGTGGTCGGCCCGCTTACCTTCGGCGCGTTAGCGCTCGGCGGCCGGCGGCGCTGGCCGGTTTCTCGCTTGGCCAGGCAGCGGAACTTGGGCCCCCGGCCGGCCGGTGTTCCAATACACCATGAGCGGCCCGCGGGGGGGCCAGCCACCACCTGGGGTATTCGCACCGATGACTCCCCGCCAGCAAACCTACCTCTCGCCCGACCTGGTGCCCCGGCTGGCGGCCGTCGATATTGGCACCAATAGCTTGCGCCTGATCATCGCCGAGGGGCTGCGCGGCGGAAACTATCGGGTACTCGACGACGAGAAGGCCACGACCCGGCTGGGGCGCAACTTGGACGCCACGGGCGTACTCGATCCCCCGGCGGTCGAGGCCTCGCTGCTGGCCCTGCGTCGCATGAAGCAAATAGCCGATGGCTACCAGGTACAGAGCCTGAAGGCCATTGCCACCTGTGCCGTGCGCGAGGCCCAAGATGGTCCGCAGTTCTGCCGCCGGGTGGCCGACGAAGTGGGAATTCCCATCGAAGTGGTCGATGCCCGCCAAGAAGGGCGGCTCGCCTTTCTCTCGGTGGCCCGCGCCTTCGACCTGACCGATAAGCGCGTGATCGTTGCCGATATCGGCGGGGGCAGCACCGAAATCGTGCTGGCCTCGGGCTCGATCGTCGAAGAGATTTACACCACCCCCCTGGGCGCCGTGCGCCTGGCGGAGCAGTTCCTCACCGCGCAGAGCCTGTCGAGCGACGACTTCGGGCGGCTGCTGCTGGGCACCGAGCGCATGCTCCGCCGGCACACTCCGCCCAAGCCGCTCTTCGTTCCCCACCTGCTCATCGGCTCGGGGGGCACCTTCACCACCCTGGCCGCCATGGTCATGGCTGCCCGGGGGCAATCGGCCCCGGTCCGGGGGTTCCAGGTTTCCCGGGCCGAGGTGCGCCACTTGCTCGACCGGTTGCGAAAAATGTCGCCCAAGGCCCGCCGTGGGGTCTCGGGACTCAGCCCCGAACGGGCCGATATTATCGTCGCCGGCCTGGCGATCATCGACTGTCTGATGCAGCGGTTCGAAGTCAATTCGCTTCAGGTGCACGACGGCGGCGTGCGCGACGGTCTGCTGCTGTCGATGGTGCAAGAGTCGGGGGGAGTCGCCGCGCCCGTCCCCGCCGATCGTGAAGCGGGGGTCGAGCAGTTCGCCGTCCGCTGCGGAGTCGACCTGGTCCACTGCCGGCACGTGGCCCACCTGGCCGCTCGGCTATTCGACCAGCTCGCGCCGCGGTACGACATGCCCCCGGCCGACCGCGCCCTCGTGCGCGCGGCGGCACTCCTCCAGGATGTGGGCTACCTGATCGACTACGAACAGCACCACAAACACAGCTATCACCTGATTCTCAACAGCCACCTGGCCGATTTCACGCCGAGCGAGCTGGAAATCGTGGCCCAGGTGGCCCGCTACCATCGCGGCAGCCGGCCGAAGAAGAAACACCCCCAGTTCGCCGCGCTCGGCAAGGACGATCGCCGCCGGGTGCGCCGGCTGGCGGCCATCGTTCGCCTGGCCGGCGGGTTCGATCGCAGCCACTCTCAGATGGTGAGCGACGTGCAGGTATGCGAGCACTCAGACCGGCTCGAGTTCTGGCCGGTGAGCGCCGCCCTGCCCGAGGTCGACCTGTGGGGAGCCCGCCGGAGGGCCGAAATCCTCCAGCGCGAGCTGAAGACCCCGATCACCATCCAGTGGCAGCCGCCCGAGCCGGCCGCCAAGGCCGATGGGCAACTCGCCGCCGACCAAGAGCAGGCCGACGAATCGGTCGCCCCCGCTTCCCTGGCCGGCCCGCGGGCCGGCTAACCGTTCTGCCGCCTCGTGCGGACTTCAACGGGCCTCTACTGCCCCACGAACTGGATCTCGCACTCCGGTAGCGCCGCCTGCAAACGCTGGACACCCGCCGTGGTAAGCCCCGTGGAACGCAGGTTGAGCAGCTTCAGGCTCTTGATCTTGGCCAGCGAGTCGACGGCGGCATCGGTCACCTGGCAGAGCTTCAGGTCCAGGCTCTCCAGTGCCGGTAGCGCGGTGAGCCGGGCCAGGCCGGCATCGCTAATCGCGGTGTCTTCCAGCGACAACTCGCGCAGCTTGGCGCAGGTGGCCAGCTTTTCCAGCCCGGCATCGGTCACCTGAGTGTGCCAAAGGTTCAGCGAGCCAAGCTCGGGCAGTTGCGCCAGGATGGCCACCCCCGCGTCGCCGACCTGGGTTTCGCTCAGGTCAACCTCGCGCAGCTTGACGAGTCCGGAAAGGTGCTGAATGCCTTCATCGCCCAGCGGTGTATCGCGAAGCGAAAGCCGGGCCAGCTTGGTCATCCCCGTCAGGTTGGTCAGCCCGGCATCGGTAACATAGGTGCGAAACAGGTGCAACTCCGTCAGATTGGTCAGTCCCTTGAGCGATTCCATGCCCGTGTCGCTGATGCCGGCGTCTTCCAGAATCAGCGAGGTGAGCCCCGTGAGCTGCCCCACCGATTCCAGGCCCACGTCGGTTACGTTGGGGCTGCGAATCTTCAGGGCCCGCAGGGTCTCGAGCCCGACCAGGTGCACCAGCCCGGCGTCGGAAACGGAGAAGCACCCGCGCAGATCGAGCACCTTCAGCTTGGTGCCGGTGGTCAGGTAGGCCAGGCCATCGTCGCTGACGTTGTTATAGGGCAGCAGCAGTTGATTCAGCTTGGCGAACTGCGGAACCACGGCCAGCGCCTCGCCGGTAATATTTGCCCGGCGTACGAACAGCACCTCCAGATTCTTGAGCCCCGTGAGCTGCGCAAAACCCTGGTCGGTAACGGCAGTGTTTTCCAGGGCCAACTCTTTCAGCCCGCTGAGGGCCACGAGCCGGGGCACCAGCTCGTCGGTCACCTCGGGCCCGCGGATCGCCACGCGCATCAGTCGCGGTAAGCTGCCCAGGACGTCGATCGCTTCGTCGGGGGGAAGGCGATCGCCGAAATCGACCCGCTCGATATTCCCCGCGGCGCTTCGCACCAGCGTGGCGCCGGCCGCTTCCAGGGCCGCCACGGCGGCGGGGTCGTCGGCCGGGGCTGCCGAGGGCAGGGCTGCGGAGGACGGTGCCGGCGTGGCTTCGCTGGGCGATGTGCCCGTGGGGGCCGGCTCGCTCTCCGTCGCCGGCCGATTGCTGCACCCCCCAAGAACGGCCAGGCCCAACAGCACGAGGCAAGTTGCCCGTTCCAGCGGCCGCAAGGCTTCGCACCCAAACATCAATTCCATTCCTTCCGCGTCGAGAACGATCCGGGGGGGTAAGGTCGCGACCATACTGGTCCGCGCTTCCGCGGCCCAGCCTCCGGGGGAATCCAGAGCCCCAAGGACCTCGGGGCCCCCAAAGACCCTGGTGGGGCAAACCAGGCCAAGCTGCTTACGGTAAAAAACCTGGTCGCGGATTGCAAACCGCCCCGATTCGCGATCGACCCCGATTTTCGATCGTGTGGTCGGGGTCGGGGCCGGAATTTGCGGATCGCTGCCCGTGCGGGTATTTTAGGGGCGCCCCTGGGGGGGCTCCGCGTTGCTGGCGGCCTGCGCCGCGATCGACGGATTGCTCACCAACTTCGCCCGGCCAGCTCGGGCAGCACCCGAGCCGAGCAGCGGAATGCTCGCACGCGGCGGGCTGGTTTCATTCAACCGTACTCTTGGGAGTGCCTCGCGTATGCCACGTCACACCTCACGTCGCCAGTTTCTGCAAAATTCGGCCCTGACCGGGGTCGGTGTCTGGGTGGCCGGCAGCAGTTTGAAAGCTGCCGATACCTCGCCGAATGAGCGAATTCGTTTCGCTTGCGTGGGCGTGGGGGGCAAGGGTTCGAGCGATTCCAGCGATGCCGGCAAGCATGGCGACGTGGTCGCCATTTGCGATATCGACGAACAGCGCCTCGAGGCCGCCGCCAAGCGGTTTCCCCATGCCAAGAAGTTTGTCGACTTCCGCAAGATGTTCGAGGAAATGCGCGACTCGATCGACGCCGTCACCGTAAGCACCGCCGACCACACCCACGCCGCGGCTGCCGTCATGGCCATGCGCCTGGGCAAGCACTGCTTCTGCCAGAAGCCGCTGACCCACTCGATCTTCGAAGCCCGCACCATGGGTCAGGTCGCCCGCGAAATGAAGGTAGTGACCCAGATGGGCAACCAGGGCACCTCGGAATCGGGAGTGCGCAAGGCGGCCAAGATCATTCAGGCCGGCGCGCTCGGCTCGGTGAAGGAAGTTCACGTTTGGACCAACCGCCCGATTTGGCCCCAGGGGGGCGATCGTCCGGAGCCGGCCGAGTGCCCCAAGCACGTGCACTTCGATCTCTGGCTCGGCCCCGCCAAAGAGCGACCCTACGCCAAGGGGTACCACCCGTTTGCCTGGCGCGGCTGGTGGGATTTCGGCACCGGGGCCCTGGGAGACATGGCCTGTCACACGGCCAACATGCCCTTTATGGCCCTAGGCCTGCGCGACCCGGTCGCCGTCCAGGCCGAGACCTCGGGCCACAACCAGGAAACCTACCCCAAGTGGTCGAAAATTAAGTTCGAGTTCCCCGCCACGGAAGCGCGCGGGCCGGTGATCATGCACTGGTACGACGGCGGTAAGCTGCCCGAGCCCGAACTGCTCGACGGCAAGACCCCCTCGGAAAGCGGCTGCCTGATCGTCGGCGAAAAGGGCAAGCTCTTCTCCCCCAACGACTACGGCGCCGAGTTCGAGCTACTGGGCGGCATCACCGCTCCGGAAGTGGAGTTCACGGCCTCGCCCGGCCACTTCGTCGAATTCGCCGAGGGAATCAAGGGGGGCCCCATGCCCGTCTCGAACTTCCCCGACTACTCCGGCCCGCTGACCGAGACCATTCTGCTCGGCAACCTGGCCGTGTGGGCCGACGGGAAACGGATCGAGTGGGACGCCGCTTCGATGACCGCCACCAACGCCCCCGAGGTGGCCCACATCATCAAGCCCGAGTACCGCGCCGGCTGGACACTGTAGATCAGCGACGCGGGATTTGCCGCGGAAAGTAACGAGCGTGGCCGGGCGGTTTTCTCAGAAGCCGCTCGGCCACTTTTTTTGGTGGCTGCGCGGTTTCGCCACGCACCGCGCGAGCGGCTACACGGCGGCGCCACGCGGTCTCACTGCCGCTTTGCAGACGCCGGAGTCTGGTCGACTCACTCGGCGAACTGCTGCACGATGGTGATTTCGCGAATCTGCCGGCTTCCCGGGTCGAACACCCGGATGCGAATCTGAATGCCCGAGGCGGCCGCGCCGTAAGGGGGCGGGGCTTCGAACTCAGCCGGATCGTCGGGGCCGTTGGCGCCGTCGTTGTCCCAGCCGTCGGTTCCCTCGTCGGCCAGGTCGGGGGCCCCCTGCTGAATCGTGCCGCCGCCGTCGTCGTCGTCTTGGTTAATTCCGTCCCGCTCGTAATGGCTCGAATGCGTGTCGTAGACCGAGGCGAACCATTCGCTGGGGTCGGGGTAGGCGATCGGGTTGGCCAACCAGTTGATGGTCAGCGGCGCCGTGCCGAACAGCTTCGAGGCCGGGTTCCACAGGGTCGAAAAATTGACCGCGCTGGTCGCCCCGCTCACGTCGGCCGGCCCATGAAACAGCGGGTTCACCTTGGGCAGAATGATGTCGCGCACCGCGCCCCCCAGCGACTGGTAGGTCACCTGGTTGTTCAGCGGGTAGTCGACCGTGGCCCGGTCGTTGGCCGTGTTGCCGTCGACCCCGGCCAGGCACATGTAGTTCAAATCCACGAAGGCCCCGTACCCGATCGGCAGCAGCGCCTGGCCCGCCGCGGTAACGCTACCGGGGTTACCTCGCACGTAGGTGATATACGGCACCACCCCCTGGGGTATGTACAGCGCGTCGTCGGGCCCCAGCGAAGTCAGGGCCGTGGGCAGAGCGGCCGGGGCATTGGTGGCCACCTGAAAAATCGGGGCGCCGGGATCCCAAATCTTCACGTCGAACGAAAGCACGTTCTCCAGCACCAGGTCTTCCTCGGTCCGCACGCTCTCTTCGATCGGGTTGC
Organism: uncultured Pirellulales bacterium; assembly: GCA_964399535.1. Lineage (GTDB taxonomy): Bacteria > Planctomycetota > Planctomycetia > Pirellulales > CAYNRE01 > CAYNRE01. The sequence continues at coordinate 63,459 of CAYNRE010000041.1, forward strand.
TCGAAGGATCCGGGTCCCTGGCATACCGCAGCAACTGGCCGGTGAGCGGCTCCACCTCGGCCCAGGGATGCGGCCGGCGCCAGGCGTCGTAAGGAATCGGGCCCGGCGTCAGTTCCAGCCGCTGGTTGGCGGGCTGATACCCGGTGGGCGAGGCGGCGTTGCCCGCCAGGCTGCCGGAAATGGCTAAAGGAACGATCAGCCGGTCGGTGCCCAAGTTCGCGCCCAGCCAGGGCCCGTTTGGCTCGGGCTGAACAAACCCCGGAACGGCCACCCCGCCGCCGCCATAGGCCTGGTACGGAAACGGCCAAATGCCCCGCGGCGTGCCGGTATTCAAATCGGTGGTGAAACTGCATTCCCACAGCGTCGGCAGCCCCAGCCGGCCCCAAAACCGTGCATCGTACGGGTAGGCCCAGGGCTGATGCCCGTAGCGGTATTCGCGCCGGGTCAGATCGCCCAGGCTGTTGAAAGCCAAGCGCGGAGTCGAGCCGGGCGACTCGACGCTAAAAGGCCCACCGATCTGCCGCGCGGATACATCGTATGCGCGATAAAACCCCGGGTTCTCCATGTCGCTCAGACCGCTGGGCAAATTCGGATTCCACCCCGGTACCCGGATTTCGTTGTTTGGCCCGGGCAGCACCAGCAACTGCCGCCGGTAAAGCTTGTTGCCACGGACGAACCAGCAAACTTCGGCCACGTCGCTCTGGGCCGTCTGGCTGCCGGCAAAGCGCCCGACGAACGGCTCGCCCGAGCTGCGGGTGGTGAACATCAAAATGTCGTCGTTGTCGCCGGCCGTCAGGTCGTCTTGAGCGATCGCCCCGGTCGGGTTGGTCGCCGGAGCGTCGTCGGTACCGGCCACACCGGGCAGATCGGTATCCTGCGCGTATTTGTGTGCCGGCACGACCGGGCCGATGGGCCCTTCGATGTATTCGACATAGCCCAGCCCCGAGGCTGGGTCCAAGGGCGGAGTGAGCGGCGCGGTAATGCCGTCTAAGTCGGCCTGCAAGCGGTCTTTCACCGCACGCAAGCGGTCGGTCATTTCCAGCGTCGAGCGGCTGCCGCTGATGTTGTCGCTCACCAACGCGAAGACGGTGACCACGAGCCCCATCATCAGCAGTGTCAGGGCCGTGGCAACCAGAATTTCGACCAGCGTGAACGCGGCGCGCTCACCTTGGCCCGGACCGTTCCGCGGGCGCGGCGCGTTACAGCGGGCGCGATCGCCTTCCGTCCGACTCGGCTTCGACTGCATGACTACCGTCCTCTCTGAACTGTTCGGCCGGGGACCCGCTTGCCCGGGTCGGCCGTAGGCTGCGTCGGCAGCCGTGTACTCAAGCCGCAGTGTCTCGCTCTCGTGGCGCTAGCGCCCCGTGCGAATTCTACCGACCGCGACCGCTTCGATCGCACCAGGGGCGGTCTGGGGACCGATCTCGCCAGCAAGAACCGGGCGCCAACACCCCAAATCGGCGCGCAGCGAACCACTGGGCGTGGAAAGGTTGCCCTCGGGCAATAAAGAGCGCTTCGGCGAGGGTCGCGGTTTCCCCCTTCGATCGCTGGCGGCCCTGGCCCGCGCGGCCGCAGCGATTCGGCGAATTGCCACTGGCTACCACTCGATTCCAGCGAATCGTAAGGTGTTTGTCAAGAATATTTTAGGAAAACCGGCCGCGACCCGGGCGGCTGGCTTTCCTCCCCGGGCACGGGCGGATTTGGTGCGCCGAGGTACACGGGGTCGGGCGGCTGAGATGCGGGTCCGAGGGAACTGCGAGATCGGCGCCAGCAGCCGCCCGCCGGGGCGGGGCCGGGCCATGTGTCCCTGCTGGCCGGGGGTACGCGCGGGGACAAACGCGGCGGGCATAACCCGCTGCGCGGGGGGGGTGACAGTCGCGCCCATCCGCTTTGGCACCTGCCACCTACTGGTGGAAACGTGTTTTTTCGAAAACGAATGCTGGAATTTCGCAAACGTTGTTGGCATTATTGAACATAGTGAACCGTTGGGGGGCGAAATTTCGCGGCCAGCGCCCCCGTTGCCCCTGCGCAGCTAGCAGGTTTCTTGCTGAGCTGCCAGCGCTTTCGGTTTGCACATGCCCCTCATCCTTCGGAGGTTTTCAGCTATGTCAATTCGCAAGCGTCGAGGTTTCACCTTGGTCGAGCTGCTGGTCGTGATCAGCATCATTGGAATGCTGGCCGCCCTGCTGCTCCCGGCGATTAATTCGGCCCGCGAGGCCGGTCGCAGAACTACTTGTATTGACCATCAGCACAACGTCGGACTCGCGTTCCATCGATACGAGCAAAGCCGCAACGGCCTGCCGGGTTACGCCAACATTCAGGCCACCTGTGCGTATGTCGACACCAATGGTGATGGTTTCCTGGATTCGGACGCAGCCGGCGCTGGCGTTGAGCGCATGGCGGTTTGCACCTGGGTGTTTCCGCTGCTGCCCTTCTTGGATCGCAACGACATCTTCCAGGCCTATGGTCAGGCGGCTGCGGACGTCAAAGACAACACCAGCCGTAAGGGTGAGCGTCCCTACTTGACGCTGCCCGTCGTGGTCTGCCCCAGCGATGCCCGGGCGGCCTCGGTGCCCGTGGTGAACGATGTCGACGGGACCACTGAGGCCCCGTCGCCGCTCAGCTTCGTCGTCAACTGCGGCATGCCCGACATCGCTCGAAACGGGCCCGCGCCGGCATTCCGCGGTGGCGCAAACGTTGGTCAGAGCACGCTGACGGGACCGAACAACCCTGCCGACGTGCAACCCAATGGTGTCTTCTTCGACCACTATCCCGACTACGACAGTAACGTCACTCCACCAAGCCTCAGCGGACAGCAAGTCAAGATGGTCCCGATGACCTTCAGCTACATCTCGTCGAACGACGGGATGTCGTCCACCCTGCTCTTCACCGAGAACACCGACTCGGGCAACTGGAACGAGAGCCACCTGAGCATGCAGCCGCTCGACAATGAATTCGAGCGAAAGGTCGGCTTCTTCTGGTGGCCGTTGGTGGTGGATCCTTCTAATCCTATCAGCGCACCGACCACACCTGACGCTGGCTCGGGCAAGTCGGTTTGCAAGATCAATAAAGGCTCGGGCACGGTCGACCTCGAGACTGACCCGACGCACCTAAACTGGTATGCACGGCCGGCCAGCTTCCACCCGGGTGCCGTGGTCGTAACGTGGTGTGACGGACGCACCACCACGCTCAGCGAAGAAATCGAACTGTTGGTCTATACGCTGCTGATGACCCCCAATGGCAAGAATTCGACGATTGTCAACGTCAACATGACCACGCCGACCCTGACCACCGGGCCGTCGCCCGCCATCTTCCGGACTACCCCGCTGGACGAAGGCTCGCTTTAGTAGCCCGTTGGGTTGGCATCTCACCGGGCGGCCGCGCTCGGGGAACTGGTAACCTGGCTGGCGAAAGCTGCGAACCTCCCAACCGAAGGACGACTCCCTGGGTCCTGGCGACCCAGGGAGTTTTTTTTGCGCGCGGCCGAACCAATGCACCTGGCGGGTCCCGTGCCGCGGGGCGGTAGCCCGGGGCGCTCGCGGCGCACCGCCCCGCAGAGTCGCCGTGCCCCGACCTGCCCAGAAACAGGGGGGGGTTCTCGATTTCTTTCTCCTGCGGGCCGCCGGGCGCGTGATATTCTGGCCCCGTTCTCGCCCGAGAGGTGGGCGGGGAAGGCTCTGCGCCGAAGTTCGCGGCCGCCTTGCCTGTCGAGCCGAAAGAGGTGGCCGATCGCCAGGGCCAGCGCTTTCGCTGCCCGGTTCGGCCCGTTCAAGGTCCAGTCCCGACTTGATTGGCAAGACGGGCGGGCATGGCCGACAATCGCCCGCCGGGCATAGGCTCGCGCCCAAACCACGCCCCGAGGAGTTTGCCCGATGACCGCCCGTCCTTCGCCCGAGGATTTGGCCGACTTGCGCCGCCGGTTGGGCCAGGTACAGTTCGAGGTGCAAGACCTGGCTCGGCGCATCGACCGGTTGGAAACGGCCGGCCATGCCGCCGCGGCACCGGACGCAATCTCAGCCCTGTCCGCCGGCGAAGAAGACCTGGTCGAGGCGGTCGTGGTTGCCCCGCCCGGAGCGATGTCCAAGCCCGCCGCACCGTCGGGGGTTGCGTCGCCTTCGTCCACGTTGCGCCCTGCCCCCGCGGGTCCGCAGACTTCCGGGCTCGATCTGGAATCGGCGATCGGCACCCGGCTGTTAACCTGGGCAGGCGGGCTGGTCCTTTTGTTTGCGGTGGGCTTTGGGGTGCACTGGTGGTGGACCACCTTCTCGGTCCCGCCCGAGCTCCAGGCCACGGGGCTGCACCTGCTGGGACTGGGGTTGATCGTGGGCGGAGTGCTGGCCTCGCGCCGGCTCGAGTTGCCGCTGCTGGGCCATGGCCTGGCCGGGGTGGGCGTGTTCACGCTCTACGCGGCTGCCCTGGCCACCCTGCGACTTTATCAACTCAGCAGCGAATCGGCGGCCTTCACCGAGTTTGTGGCGATCACCCTGGGAGCCACGGCCCTGGCCTGCTGGCTGCGCAATCCGCTAGTGATTCTGCTCGGCGCGCTCGGAGGATACCTGGCGCCCGTTCTCACCACGACCGAAGCGGGCAGCCACGTGGCGCTCTTTCTTTACCTGGCGGCGCTCAACGGCGCGTTGCTGCTCACGGCCGTACTGATGCGCTGGCCTTGGCTCAAGCCCATCACCTTTTTGGCGACCGCGGGCTATTTCTTCCTTTGGTTTGCCTCGGATTACAGCGAGGTGCATCGCACCAGCACCGCCTGGCTTTTGGCCCTGCATGCCGCCCTGCTCTGGTTGTCGGCCGCGGGCCCCGCGCTGCTGACCGGCCGCCCGAGCACATTTTTCGATCAGGCAACCGTTTCGGCGGCGGCCATCAGTTTTCTCATTGCCCTCTGGGGCATGTATCACGAGGTTCCCGACCAGCACCTGGGGCTCGTGGCCTGGTGCCTGGCCGCCGGGCACGGCTTGGCCTGCCAGGCCGCTCGCCGCCGCTTGAGCGACGAACCGGAAGACCGGCTCGTAAGGGTACTGCTTGCTCTCACGGCCGTGTTCCTGGTCTGGGCCGTGCCGCTTAGTCTCGACGACTGGCGCTACCTGGGGCTGCTCTGGTGCGCCGAGGGCCTGGTTTTCACCTGGGTCGCCGTGCACTACCACGATGGGCAATTTCGCGCCGCTGGTTTGGCGGCCCTGGCGCTGGGGCTGGCGCGCATTCTGGGGGCCGACTACTTGCCGGCCGGCCAGGCCCCACCCGACGCCTGGCTCACCTATCGCCCCTGGTGGACCATGCTGGGCGGCGCCGTGCTGACCGCGCTGGCCGGTTCAGCCTCCTGGTGGATGCCCGGTAAAGGGGCGCTTTCCGAGCGACAACAAGCAACCAACCGAGCCCTCGGGGCAGTTTTGCTGGCATCGGCCAATGTCATGCTTCTGTTGGCCCTGACTTGCCTGTGGCGCGACCGAACGCTGCTGATGTTGTGGACCCTCGATACCGCGCTGCTCTGGGCCGCCGGGTTCGCCCTGGGCCGGGCACCGGTCCGGTGGTATGCCTCGGGCGTGGCCGCACTGGGGTGCGGACTGTTGGCGCTGTCGCTCGGCGATCGGGTGACGGAACCGTTTCGGCTGATCGGCAACGACCGGTTCGCCAGCCTGGCGCTGTTGGCACTGGCCTGGGGGGGCGCGGGCTGGTGTTATGCTCGCTTGCCCTCGCAAGGCCCTCCGGCCGGTTCGCCGAACACCGAGCGCTACTTGCACGTGGTTTGGGGGCTGGCGGCGCATCTGGTGCTGGTGTTCGCCATGTCGCTCGAGATACACGGCTGGTTTCGCCAGGCCCAGGCCACGGGCGAGCACCCTTTCGCCAACATGCGAATGGCCGAGCTGGCAAGCTACTCGATTCTTTGGGCCGTTTACGCCGCCGGGCTGGTGGCCGCGGGCTTTGCTACCCGGTATCCGCTGTACCGGCTGCTGGGGCTGGTGAGCTTCGGCCCCATTCTGCTGAAGGTGTTCCTGGTCGACCTGGCCCAACTGGAGCTCTTGCCCCGAGTGCTGGCCTTCAGCGTACTGGGGGTTATGCTGCTGGGCACTTCGGTCTTGTACCAGCGCTTCGCCGTTCGGGCCGCCCGGCAGACGGCGGTGGCATCCCAGGCCGATTCCTAGCCCCGCGTGGGCGTTCGGTTTCAGGCCAGCTCTCCCGCTGCACGGAGCCCTGGCCTCCTGGGACGCCAGCCGAAGTCGAGAGGCACCTGCCCGGGGGGCCGCTAGCCGCCCGCTCCCCGCAGGCTTTAGAATCAGGCCTGTCCCCAGCCGATGCCTGGCCTGCGCCGGATCGTCGCCGTTTTTCCCGCGGAGATTTGTTCAAATGAAGGTGCTGGTCGTTGGCAGCGGCGGGCGCGAACACGCCCTGGCCTGGAAGATTCGCCAAAGCCCCCGGGTCGAGCGGGTGTTCATCGCGCCCGGCAACGCGGGCACGGCCGAAGAGGGGGAGAATGTCGACATCTCGCCGACCGATTTTCCCCGCCTGATCAAGTTCGCCCAGGCCGAGGCGATCGGTCTGACCATCGTGGGCCCCGAAGCCCCGCTCGTGGCCGGCATTGTCGACGCGTTCCAAGCTGCCGGGCTGCGGGTGTTCGGCCCCACGCGCGCGGCGGCCGAGTTGGAAGGCAGCAAGGTGTTCTGCAAGAACCTGCTTCGCCAGGCCGATGTGCCCACGGCCGACTACCAAGTGTTTCGCACCGCCGAGAGCGCGGAAACCTATCTCCGCGACCGCGAGGACGTGCCCGTGGTTGTGAAGGCCGACGGCCTGGCGGCGGGCAAGGGGGTCATGGTCTGCGGCAATCGGGCCGAGGCGATCGAGGCCGTGGGCCGCATCGGGCGCGACAAGGAATTCGGCGTCGCCGGAAACCAGATCGTGATTGAAGAGCGGCTCGATGGCCCCGAGATCAGCGTGCTGGCCATCACCGATGGCCGAACCATCATCACGCTCTCGCCGGCCCAAGACCATAAACGGGCTTACGATGGCGACTTGGGCCCCAATACCGGCGGCATGGGGGCCTATTCGCCCACGCCGCTGGCCGATGCGGCGCTGCTGCGAACGATTGAGGAGCGGGTGCTGGTGCCCACGGTCCACGCCATGAAGCGGGCTCGGCGGCCGTTCCGCGGCTGTCTGTACGCGGGGCTCATGCTCACCCATCAGGGGCCCAAGGTGCTGGAATACAACGTCCGCTTCGGCGACCCCGAGTGTCAGCCGATTATGATGCGGCTCAAGACCGACCTGGTCGATCTTTGCGACGCCGTGGTCGACGGCCGGCTGGACGAGATTGAACCGCCGGTTTGGGACCCTCGGCCGGCACTTTGCGTAGTGATGGCCTCCGACGGCTACCCCGGTACCTACGCGCGGGGGCGAGAGATTCGCGGCCTGGAAGCTGCTGCCGAAACCGCCCAGGTCAAGGTGTTTCACGCCGGCACGCGCCGCCAGGGAAACCAGGTCGTAACCGACGGCGGTCGGGTTCTTGGCGTAACCGCCATCGGCGAAAGCATCTCGCAAGCCAAGCTGCAGGCCTACACCGCCATCAAGCTAATTCGCTGGGACGGCGCCTGGTGTCGCAAAGATATTTCCGACCGCGCCTTGGCCGATGCGGCGCTGCTTAACGCACCGGCCAGCCGCTGAACGGCCGCCCGCCAAGGCGCTAATTCGCGTGTCGGGCGCGTTAGGTCCGGCAGTTTGGCCGCGGCCCGCACGCGGCGGTTGATTGCCTATTTGGTCGGCAATCGCTATCAGTAATGTTCGTCTCGCGGAGCTTTTCCGCGATCGGCCCGTCTTGCAAGAGAGGATTCTCCATGCGGCGGTTGCTGACCACGTTGTGTCTGGGATGGGGGCTATCGGGCTGTTGGCAAAGCGAGCTCCATCCGCCAGTGCGGCTGGAGGCCAGCGGAGAGCTGATACACGTCGAAAGCCCCGGTTATGCGGCCCCCTGCTGGGCCGATGCCGACGGAGACGGCCGAGAAGAGCTGTTAGTCGGCCAGTTTGCCGGCGGCAAGATCAAGCGCTACCGGCACCTGGGCGAATTGCGTTTCGCGGGCGGCCAGTGGCTCGAAGTTGCCGGCGAGCCGGCCGAAGTGCCCGGGGTTTGGTGATGCACCAGTTCGACTCCACAGTTAGTGGACCTCGACTCCGACGGTAAGCCAGACATCCTCTCCGGCTCCTATTCGCGCGACGGTACGCCCATGGCCGGGCTATTCCAAGTGCTTTGGGGCCAAGGCAAGGGCGAATTCTCGCCAGCCGAGCCCCTCAATGGTTCAGACGGGAACCCGCTGCTGATTCCTCCGACGAGCGATTGCGACGTCGAGAGCATTTGTACGCGCCCCATGGCGGTCGACTGGAACGCCGACGGGCTGTTGGACCTGATCTCCGGCAATTTCCGCGGCAGCTTTTATTGGTTCCGCGGTGAGGAGCCGGGCAAGTTCTCGCCGCAACCCGAAGCCATTCTGCTAAATGGCCAACCGCTAGCCGTAACCGGTGCCCACAGCGATCCGTTTCCGATCGACTGGGACGGAGACGGCGACCTCGACCTGGTGAGCGGCGCCTCGCAGGGGGGCGTTTACTGGTCCGAGAACCAGGCCGGCGCCGGCCAGGTTCCCCAGCTCAGCGCGTTTCAGACGCTGATCGAACCCGGTCCGCCACTTCCCTATGGAGAACCCATCGCCGAAGCTGAGCTGACCGGTCCGACCCAAGCAACGCGCGTCTGGGTTACCGACCTCGATCGCGATGGCCGGCTCGATCTGCTCGTCGGCGACAGCGTGACGCTCGTTGCCCGGGTCGCTGGCCTCAGCGACGCGGAGTATGCCCGGCGCCGCGATGCTTGGCAAAAAGATTACGACGTCGCAATTGCCGAGTTTCAAGCCGCTACGGGCGATGAGGAGAAAACCCGGGCGGCCCAGGAACGCTTCAGCGAGGTGTACGCAGCTCGATCGCGCCTCTTCGTCGAGAAGCGCACCGGCTATGTGTGGTTCTACCGGCGGAAGTAGTCGGCCGACGAAAAGCAGCGATCCAGCGGCCGGTCGCCAGAGGATTTCGGGGGCATCCCGACGCGATCACGGGGGGGAAACGCGCCGAACGCAGCTGCGTGGGCCGCTCGATGGCTACGGCGCCTGATAGCTGACCGGCTGCACCGCCGCGTCGCGATGAACCGTATCCTCGGCCACCAAGGCCGCGGGGAACTGGCGCTCGATCGGCGGCAGCCGCCGCAACCGCTCGCTCGAGTCGGCGGTCGCTAGCGCCCGTAGCGGCTGCCCCGGCCGCCCGGCAGCGGCCAGCGTACCGGGCGAACCGATCCGCGGCATCGCGGGGGCCCCGGGCCAAAGCGCGGCTTCCAGCTCAGTGTCTTCCGCCGGCACGAACGAGGCCAGTTGCCCCTCCATTCTCGCTCGATCCGAAAGCGTGGCCAGCTCGCTGCTGACCGGCCAGGGTTTTCGCACCCGGCGGCCGTCGAGATCGACCGTAAGCAGCCCGCTGCCCGAGGTGGTGCTCGCGGGGCTGAAATAGCCGGCTCGCTCCAAGCGAATGAGCAGGGCGTCGATGTCGGTCCGGGGAACGTCGCAGAGCCAGGCCTCTTCCACGCGTTTGCCCCATTGGATACCGGGCAGACGCCGATCGGCCTGGTGGGTCCAGCCCAGCAGCCGGCCCTTCCAGCCCGTGGCCGGTTCGGCCTCGACCTCCGGTTGCGGCGGGCTGATGACCACCAGGCTCACCTGGGCCCAGTCGGGGCGACCGTCGGGATGCGGCGAACGAACGATAAGCCGTTCACGTGGGCAACTGGCTACCGTGGTCGCCGCTTCGGCGGAGCCGGTCGAAACTGGCTCCAAAACTCGGTCGTAGGTCAACGTGGCCGATTCGTACAGATCGCTGGTCGAAGTGCTTTGCACCACGGGAGTGTGCAAGGCAGCGCAACCCGTGAGCGCCAGTCCCCAAAGCCCCCACCATGTGTGGCGGCGATCCATGCCCCACCCCCCCTCGGTTCGGCCCCGCGGCGGCGGCCGGGAATCGGCCGCGCTGCCCCAAAGGCCCCACCCCACCTAGTCATCCGAAAAACTAGGGTCCCTAGAATCGGTATCGACGTCGCGATCGGCAAATCTTCAATTTCCCGCGGCGACCGGCAGGGGCCGATCGAGCGGCTGGTGTGCCAACCAGCGCAGCCGAACTCCGCCCCGAGGTCGAACCGCGACCAGCGGCTCGGCCTCGACGGGCCCCTGACCCGCGGCCAGCTCGACCCGAAACCGCTGCAACCCCGTGGCCAGGGTCAGGGCCATCTCCTGGGTTGCCAATTGGCTGCCGACACACAGGTGGGGCCCACCCCCGAACGGTAAGTAAGCGTACTGGGGCCAGTTGGGCGCCGCGAATCGCTCGGGCCGGAACTGGTCTGGTTCGGTGAAGTATTGCGGCATTCGATGCATGGCGTAGGGTGAAACGTAAACCCAACTCCCCTTGGGAATGGTGTACTGGCCAAGGGCCACGTGTTGCGTCGCCCGGCGCACAAACAGAATCCAGGCCGAGGGGTAAAGCCGCAACGTTTCTTTAATGGCGTGGTCGAGGTGCACCAGCCGGGGAACATCGGCCGGCTCGACGGGCCGATCGCCCACGACCTGGCGGAGTTCGTCGATCAGCGCCTGCTGCTGCGCGGGGTGGGTGGCCAGCAAGTACCAAGCCCAGGAAAGGGCCGCGGCCGTCGTGTCGTGGCCCGCATTCATCAACGTGACCGCTTCGTCGCGAACCTCTTTTTCGCTCAGCCCGCGACCGTCTCCCTCGTCGTCGACGGCGCTGAGAAGCAATGAGAGCAAATCGCCCTCGTCGCGGCCCGAGGCCTGGCGCTGGCGAATGACCCGCCAGATTACCTCGTCGAGCGCGGCGATGGCTTGGCGCTTTTGCCGGGCACTGGGCACCGGCGCCCAGAGGGGCCAATGCCAGAGCTGGCCTGCCTCGCGGGTAAAGATCCGCGAGAGCACCTGCACCGCCTCGCCCAGCCGGGGCGCATCGCTGCGAACGTCGATGCCAAACATGGTTTGAGCGATGACCTCCAGGGTCAATTGCGTCATCGTCTCGGTGATTTCCAGTTCCTGGCCCGAGTGCCACCCGCCGATCATGCGCCGCGCGAGCCGGGTGGTGGTGTCGGCATAACCCACCATCCGCTGCGGGTGAAAAGCCTTCTGCACGATCCGCCGCTTCCGCAGCCAGGCCGGCCCCTCGGTGGTGAACACGCTGCTGCCATCGACCTGGGAGAACAGCTTCATAAACGCCGGCAGCTTGAGCAGGCTCTTGCTATGCGTGACCAGAACCTGGCGAATCAACTCGGGCTCGTTGACGAAATACAGCCGCTGAAAACCCAGCCGCACGTGGGCCAAGGGGCTGTAATCGCGAGCGATTCCGGTCAGCAGTTCCAGCGGCTGCTCGCGAAACTGGCGTACAAAGCGGGTTCCAAACAGCCCAGCGGGTGGGCCCGGCGGCACGGAGGGGGTCATGGCTCGATTCCTTTGTGTTCGGCGGGGAATGGTTCGTCGACGGGGGAACTGGCCCTGGCGGGCGCGCTGGTTCCGGTCAAGGAGCCGTGAAATGGAGCCCGCAGACCGGCCGCGCAAAAGGCAACCCACTGCTCGATCAGGTCGGTACCGGTTAACTCGGGCGGTAGGGCCACACCCGGCCCCAGGGTGCGATTACGACGCTCTCGCGACAGCGTGTGAATCATGGCCCCCCAAGTAAACTGCACGCGGCACCAGGCCGCGTCGGGGGGCAGGTCAGCGGGAACCGCGCGGGCCAAAGCCCGGCCATAGCGTTCGATCAAGGGCGCGAACAGCTCGTAGAAATCGGCGCGGAGCGAATCGTCGGCCGCCACCTGAAGGTGTGCCAGCAGCCAGCCGACATGGGGTAGCCGGGCGCTGAGTTCAAAGACGGGACCGATAAACGCTCGCAGCACGTCTTCCAGCGGTAGCGGCCCCTGGGGGTGGGCGCTTTCGACTTGTGCCAGCCTCTGGAGGCGCTCGGCGCTCAAAGGTTCAACCCGTCGCCGCACGACGGCGCGAATCAACTGCTGCCGGCTGCCGAAGTGATAGTGCACGGCCGCCACGTTGGCCCCGGCAGCCGCTTGGACGGCGCGAACCGAGACCCGATCGATCCCCTGCTCGGCAAACATTCGTTCGGCCACGTCGAGCAGGCGATCCACCGTCTCCAGCGAAGCCGCCGGTTCGCCGCCCGCGCCCCCCGGCTGGCGGTCGCCCGCGGTTGGTTTTTGGCCGGCGACCGCAGAGCTTGTCGTTTGCTTTACCATGGCTGCCACGGGTGCTCGCCCCAATTCAATCAATCGATTGATTTAATAGAGCGTCTCGCCGGGAGGCCTGTCAACCGGTCCCCCGCTACCCGCTCTCGCGGGCCCGCGGAAAGCCACGGCCCCAGCGAAACAAACAGCTACTGCAAAACAACTTGCGTCCTGGTACCAAGCGACCGATACTGCCCACTGCCGGCAACCGCCGTTGTGCCGCGGCGATCCCCTCGGACTGCCCGCAGCCGCGACGCGGCGTTCTGGAAGGTGCTATCCGCTGGTCCCAGCCCCCTGAAGTTCTCCTCTGCTGGTCCGAGCTCGCCATCGATGACCGCCGATCGCACCCGATTCGGACCGATCTCCGCCGGCGCCTTGGTGTTTCTCTTAGCGCTATCCGTCCGAATCGGTTACGTGGTCGATGTCCAAACCCATCCGGGCCACGGCCATTTCAATTTCTACCTGGTGCAGGGGGTGCCCTTCGGCGATGCCCGGTCGTGGCACCTGTTGGGCGAAAGCCTGGCCGACGGGCACGGGATGATCTTCTGGCGGGGGCGTCGGCCGTTTTACGCCCTGTTGCTCGCGCTGATCTATGTTTGGACCGGCCCTGTGTACAACCTGGCCATCGGGCTCAACCTGTTGGCGGGAGCCCATACCTGTTTGCTCGTGTACCGGATCGGCGCCCGGCTTTGGGGTTACCCGGTTGGCCTGTTGGCAGCGCTTTGGCTGGTGATCGACCCCGAAGCACTCACCTGCTGTGCGCTTACGCTGTCGGAGACCGTGGGTCTCTGGTTGCTCACCTGGCATGTCTGGGAATTGGTGCTGGCGCTAGATCAGCAGAGCCACCGCCGCCTGTTGGTGAGCGGCGTGTTGCTGGCCTTCTCGAACCTGGCCCGCACCCTCACCTTGCCGGCCCTGGCCCCCTACGCGGTGCTGCTGCCGCTAGTGGCACGCCGGGCTGGTTGGTCGTGGCGGCGCTCGCTTCAGGCTGCGCCGCTGCTGATTGCCGCGGCGGTCGCCGTGGTGCTGCCCGCCATGGCGATCAACTACTGGCAAAACGGTATTTTCAGCCTTTCGGACAATACCGCGCTCGATTTTTACGCGGCCACGCACCCCGATTACGGGCGCTGGCAGCCCGACCTGGAAAAGAAGATCGCGGACCTGGGGCTGGTCACTCCCCAGGAGCAGTATCGCTATATGATGCGTCAGGCCTGGCACCATCTGGCCGAGCATCCGGGGCTGTACGCCCGCCGCGTGGCCGACCACTGGCGCGACCAGGTGGGGCAGCTCATTCAGCTCGGTCCTGCCTGGGCCGCGGCACTGGCCGCATCGCTCGTGGCTGCGCTGGCGTGGGCCCCGTTGCCGCGGGGCGCCGGCCGCCTGGTTACCGTGTTCACGGCCCTGGGCCTGGCGCTGTTGGCCTGGCAAGGCGTGTGGGTCGTGATGGGGTTGGGCCTGTCGCTTGCCTGGGCGCTGGTGATGCGGCGCAACGATCCTAGCCCCCTGCTCTGGGGCCTTCTGGCGGCAACCACCGCGGCCGTGTCGGCATTTGGTTCAGGCGCCTCGCGGCTGCTTGTCATGGAACAATGGCTAGTGGTTTGCCTGGCGCTGGGCGGACTCTGGCACACTGCCCGCGTGCTGATCTTTCGGCAGCTTGCCCCACCCCGCTGGCCTGTTCGGTTGCCCGAGACCTGGCCGGTGCGCAGGCGGTGGCTCGGCCAATTTGCGCTGGTCGCCATTGCCGTCTCGCTACTGCGAGTGGGCTATCGCAACTACGTTTCGCCCGTGCCGCGTCCTTACGCCGAGCCGGTACCCGCAGGTGTTGTCGACGCGGGGCTCACGCATTTGGTCCAGCGCGACCCAGCCCTGTTTACCACGCTGGAACGGGCTTTGGCCGAACCGAGCACCGCCTGGCTGGAGCCGGTCGCTTATGGCAACCCGGTGCTGGAAAATGGCCGCCTGATCGTGGCCCCCGGTCGGCTCGCCGACGAGGTTTATTACTTCCCCGCCGGAGTGCGGACCAACTCGCTGTGGCGGCTCTTCTACCACCGTGGCTACGAGCGAACCGTGGCCTATTTCCTGGCCGATCGGGCCCTGGGCCCCTGGTCCGATCTGGAAACCGTGTTTCCGGGCGACCTTCGGCCCCTGGCCGGCCGCGACTTCGTGCTGGTCGGTCGAACCAACGCCAATCCCAATTCCAGCTACGAATCGCTCACGGTCGAGGCCCTCGCCTTGGTGCCCTGGGACCGCGATCGCGGGTGGCCCAGTTGGTCGGGCGCAATGTACTTTGGCGACGTGCCCGAGCATCGCCAGGTGCTTGTCGAGCTATTGGGAAGCGCCCCCCTGACCAAAGGCGGCGCGGAAGCTTCGGCCGCCGCGGCCGAGCCAGGTGAATCGCGCCCCGCGGCAGGTAGACCGGCGGCTGCCGAATCAGGCTCTACCCCCAGCACGAAGCCCTAGAGGAACGGCGCCTTGTCTGCCTCGCTTGCCAAATCGCTTGGGCTTGCAGCGCTGGTCAGCGTGCTGGGCCTTCTGGCAGGACGTCACCTGAGCCGGTCGGCTCCCGACCCAAGGTACTGGCACGATTTCCCCGTGGGCGCTGCGATCGACCGGGCCACGCTACAGCCCGGCGACCCTTGGCGATTCTGGCAACTGGAAGGAAGCATTCGCCGGCTTGCCGAAGGCGGGTTGGCTGACGAGAACGGCGCTGCTCAACCCGACGACCCGGTCGCGGCGACCGACGGGGCGCCGGCGGCCCGCTTCGCGATCAACGCGGCCGATGCGTTAAGCCCGGCGCTTGCTCATGCGCAACCAGGGGCCGGCTCACCCGGTACTGCCCGATTGTGGCGGAGGATCAAGACGCTCGGAAGCGGCGAGCGGCTTCACCTGCGTTTTTCGGCACGCCGGCAGCCGCCCGGCCAACTGCAATTACGGCTCGACAACCTGGCCCAGGGACAGCCGCCCCAGTGGCAGCAATCGGTCGCGCTCGAGGAAGGCTGGAGCACCTTTCAGTTTCAGATCGACTGTTCGGCGGCGAGCGAAACTGCGGTTTTGGTGCTCGATTACGGCGCCGAGCCGGCCCTGTTCGAGTTGCGGCCCCCCGAACTCAGCCGGGTGCAACCGGCCGCCGCCCCCCCCTCCCCGTAAATCCAACACCGCTCCACCCTGGGGATATCGCGGCACAGTATACTGATAAGCGGGGAATTCTCACCGTCCCAAAGGCGGCTGGCGGGGTTGTGCGCGCTTGGTCTGGCGGGTCGGCCCTCGGCTCGCTTCGGGCGCCCGCCGCCCCGATGCACGCCCGCACCTTGTACAGCTACGGTTTGCGGCAGCCATGGCGATGAATGTCGACTTGATGAAGCAGCTCGACGAGCGGCTCGGACCCTGGCTGGTGCGGGGCAGTCGCTGGGTGCGCTGGCTCGAGCGCGGCTGCCCCGAGCGACCGCGCGACCCACGCCGTATTCTGGCCATGAAATTTTGGGGCCTGGGCAGCCTGGTGCAGGCGACGGCCTCGTTTCGCGCGCTGCGACAGCGTTATCCCGAGGCCGAGCTCGATCTGCTCACCATCCGGGGCAACGAGCGGCTCTTTGCCGGGCAGGACCTGTTCAACCACGTTTGGACGATCGATCTGAACCGGCTGCCCAATTTCCTCTGGCAAAGCTGCTCGCGGTTGGCCGCAATCCGCCGGCGGCGCTACGACCTGTTGCTGAATTTCGAAGGCTACGCCCGTTACGGAATGATCCTCAGCCACTTAAGCGGCGCGGGCTGTTGCATTGAGTATCGTACACCGCGTTCGGGGCGGGCCGACGTCGAGGTCGAATTCCGCGAAGGGCGCCATATCGCCGAGGTTTTCGGCGACTTGGTGGCGGCGGTCGATGCCCGGCCCGACGACCTGGAGCCGCGGCTGGAACTACCGCCCGAGTCGCGGCGGATGCTGTCGCGTTGGCGGGAGCAATTCGGCATCGACCCCGCCGATAAGGTGGTGGCGATCAATGTCAACGCGGGGCCCATCTCGCCGGCTCGTCGCTGGCCCCGCGAGCGGTTTCTGGAGCTCGGGCGGCTGCTGCTCGAGCAACCTGGTTTGCGCGTGGTGCTGATCGGCGGCCCCGACGAGGTGCCCTACGTGACGCCCGTGGCCGACGGCCTGGGCCCGGGCGCGGTGAACCTGGCTGGCCGAACCAGCCTGGCGGAATTGCTCGGCGTTCTGGCGGGAGTCGACCTGTTGGTAACCAACGACAGCGGGCCGCTGCACCTGGCCGTGGCGTTGGGCACCCCCACGCTCTCGTTTTTCGGACCCGAATCGCCGCGAATCTATGGCCCGCGCGGACCGCAGCACACGATCTTGTACTTGGATCTGCCCTGTAGCCCCTGTTTGACCTTCGCTAATTTGAAGCGAACGGCGTGCGACCATTTTTCGTGCCTGCGCGAGATTACCGTCGAGCAGGCCTGGCAGGCGGCCCGCCGCTCGCTCGAGGGGCTTCCGCCACTGCCCGCGGGCTCGCAGGGGGCCGAGCTGGTAACGCTCGACCTGGCGCAGCCGAGCGCCGAGGCGGCGCCCTGGAAAAACCCCTCGCCGGAGGCGCTGTGATGCCGGTCGGACCCTACCTGGCATTGGCCCGCCGCGCCGCGGAGGCGAATTTGCGGCGTCCCGATTTCCCGTTCAAGCTCACCTTTGCGCTCACCTTCTGGTGCAACTACAAGTGCCAAACCTGTAACATCTGGCAGCGCAAGCCCAAGGACGAATTGACCGCCGAGGAAATCGACGACTTCTTCCGCATCTCGAACCGCTTTAGCTGGGTCGACCTGACCGGCGGCGAAGTGTCGTTGCGGAAAGATTTTCCCCAAATCTGCGAGTCGCTCATTCGCCACAACCGCCAGTTGCTGCTGCTGCACTTTCCCACCAACGGCTACCTGACCGACCGCATTGTCGAACAAACCCGGCAGATTCTGGCCCTTCGTCCGCCGAAGCTGATCATCACCGTGAGCATGGACGGCGACGAGGAGATGAACGACCTGGTCCGGGGCATCCCCGGCGGCTATCGGCGCCAGATGGAAACCTTTCGCCGCCTGCGCGAGCTCAAGGGGGCCGAGGTGGTGCTGGGCATGACCCTCTCGAAGCTGAACGCCCATCACCGCGAGGCCGCCTTCGCCGCGGCACAGCGCGAGGTGCCGGGCCTGGAGTACCGCGACCTGCACGTGAACATCGTGCACGAATCGGATCACTACCTGGGCAACACCGAGTTGGGCCTGCGCGACTACAGCGACGAAACCCGCCAGCGGTTAATCCACGAAACCAAGATTCACGCCCGGCTGCGGGCCCGGCTGCCGGTGCACCCGGTCGATTACCTGGAGCGGGCCTACCTGAGCCGGGTGGAAGACTATCTGCGGACCGGTGTGACCCCGATGCGCTGTCATGCCCTGCGGGCAAGCTGCTTCGTCGACTCCTGGGGCACCGTTTTTCCCTGCACGATTTACGATCGGCCGCTGGGTAGCCTGCGCGAAACCGGTTACGACCTGCGCCCCATCTGGAACGCGGAGCCGACCCGCCAGGTACAGGGCGAAATCTGGGAGAAGCAGTGCCCCCAGTGCTGGACCCCCTGCGAAGCCTACCCGTCGATCATGGGGAATTTTCTGCGGGCCGATTGGCGCGGCCCGCGGCAACCGGCACGACCCGCGCGCCCGGCAAGCGAGCCCCTGTCGGCAAGCGAAGCGGCCGCGTCGAGCGGCGCGCCGGCGCAGCAGCCGGTGACGGTCTACTCGATCGATCCCTTGCCCGGTCGGGTCTCGCTGGATTAGCCCTTCTTGGCCGTCGCGGCACACGCCCGGGGCGATCGCCACCGGGCCAGGCGCTTGGCCTACAGACCCAGCAGGCGATCCACCGCGGCGCTGCTCGGCAGCCGACGCCGACCGACGGCCAACGACTCGAACATGATGTCGGCCGACTGATCGGCGCCCGCTTCGTCGTCCAGGCCCGCCAGGTGGCCCAGTTCGTGAGCCACCACGGTGAGTAAATCGACTCGATCGACCGCTGCCGGGTCGATCGCTCGGCCGTCGGCGCTGTACTCCAGGTCGTCGCCGGGCGTGGGGTCGAGGAACCAGCCGTGTCCGGCCGCGTCGGCATCGAGGTAGATCTTGCCGTCTTTGGCCAACCCCAGCGTGGAGCCGGGCAGATCGGCGATGATCAGTTCGGCGCCGCCCAGGTCGGCCAGTTGGCCACCAGACAGCCGCGCGGCGGCCCAGCGATCGAGCGCGGCGGTGCGCAGCGGCGCGGCTGCCTCGGCGGAAAGCGCCGGCCCGCCGGCGCCTACCGCGCCGTCGAGGCGCAGGGCTTGTCCCGGGCCGTCCCAATCGCCCACCAGCGGATACCAATCTGGGTCGTTGGCTTTGCCGTATTCAAAGCCAATGTCGTGGTCCCCCACGGCATTGGTGTTCTTCAGTAGCCAGCGGGCGCTGGCTGGCTCGTAAAGCCCCACGGTGTCGCTGCCATTGGCATCCCAGTCACCGACCAGGGCGATCCAGTTGCTGGCCGGCGATCCCCAATGAAAGGTCGCGTCGGACATGCCCTGGCTTTGCTCGTTGCGCAGATACCACTCGGCGGTCGAACGACGATAGAAGCCGGGGCCATCGCGGCCGTCGCCGTCCCAATCGCCCACGATCGGAATCCAGTCGGTGGCGCCGTCGCGAATGTAATTCAAATTGCGCGGACCGTACTGGAAGGTGACGTCCGACACTCCCTGACTGTTCTCGTTCTTCAGGAACCAGGTGGCGGTGACCGGGTCGAAGAAGCCCACCGAGTCGCGGCCGTCGCCATCCCAATCGCCCACCAGCGAGAACCAGCGAGCCAGCGGCTTGCCATAGGGGAAGACGATGTCCGACAGACCGTTGCCCAGGCTGTTCTTGAGAAAGAACTGCGAAAGCGCTCCGTTGTAGTAGCCGATCGTGTCGATCCCGTCGCCGTCCCAATCGCCCACCAGGGGCAACCCGCTGCCGCTGGCGAATCCGTAGACGAATTCGTTATCGGAAAGCCCCTGCCCCAGCGAGTTCTTGATGAACCAGAAGTTCTGGGGAATGTTGTTCGTGACGTTGGGATCCGGATTGGCGTCGGTGACGACCGGAGTGAAATCGTAGAAGCCCACCGTGTCGCTGCCGATCGACGCCGTCGCGGCGGCAGGAGCACGCGGCACGGAATTGCTAGAGGCCGCCACCTCGGCCGTCAGGGCGGCGGGGGCCTGCGGCGCGGGGTCGGCGGCGGTCATCGCGGCCAGCGCCATGGTAGTGGCGGGAATCTCGGTCTCGGCCATCGCGGCGGCGGCACTCTCGGCGTCGATCGATTCCTCCAGCGACCCGGGCGCCATCACCGCCAAGAACGATGAGCTGGCCGAAAGGCCATCCCAGTCGCCCACCAGGGGGAGCCAGTCGCTGCCGGCCGGGCCGTAGAAGAACGTGACATCTGAAAGACCCTGGCTGTTGGTGTTCTTCAGGAACCACTGGGCCGCGCCAGGATCGTAGAGGCCGATCGAATCGACGCCGTCGGCGTTCCAGTCGCCCCACAGCGGATACCACCCGGCACCGGCCGGGCCGTAGCTGAACGCCAGATCGGACAGGCCCTGGCCTTGGGAATTCTTCAGGAACCAGTTCGACGCCGAGCGAACGAAGAAACCGGGGCCATCCGTGCCGTTGCCGTCCCAGTCGCCCGAAATCGGAATCCAGTCGTACTCGGGCAAATTCGGATTGAAGCTGGGGTTGGTCACTCCATAGCGGAAGGTCACATCCGAGAGCCCCTGCGAAAGTTGATTCTTGAGGAACCAGGTGGCGGTCACCGGATCGAATAGGCCGACCGAGTCGCTACCGTTACCGTCCCAGTCGCCCACCAGCGGGAACCAACTGGCGCCGGCCGGGCCGTAGTCGAACACCGCGTCGGAGAGCCCTTGCCCCGCGCTGTTCTTAAGGAACCAGCGGCTGTTGAACGGATCGTAGAACCCGATGGTATCCACCCCGTCGCCGTCCCAATCGCCAAACAACGGCACCCAGTTAGCGCCCGGGGGGCCGTAGGAAAACACGGAATCGGACAGGCCCTGGCCCGCGGAATTCTTGAGGAACCAGGTGCTGCTGAACGGATCGAAGAAGCCCGGCGTGTCGGTTCCAATCGTGCCCGAGGCGGCCGCGGGAGCCAAGGGCGGGTCGAAGTTGCCCACCAGCGGCTGGGCGAATTCATCGCCGAACTGGGCGAACATGTCATGGCCCAGCGGCGTGGTGTGGAAGGCATGGTCGAGCGTTACCGCGGTGCCCAATTGGCGGCCGACCGGCGCGACCCCCGCCACGGCCACCCCGCCAGCGGGCATCGCTCGCGGGAAATCGTTCGAGAGCAGGAAGTACCACTCCCCTTCCTCGCGCGGGGTCTGTCCCTCGCGGCCGGGAATCCACAGTCCCAGGTCGTCGATGCCGTCGCGGTCCATGTCGGCCGCCACCGGGCGATCGACCCTGCCCGCCGCCGAAAACTCGATGTCGATCGTGTCTTCCACCGTGCCGGTCAACCCGCCCACTCCGGCGAAATCGAAAGTGAACCGGTTGGGACCATTGTCGTAGGTGGCCAGGTCGTCGGTTCCGTCGCCGTCGAAATCGCCCACTAGCGGAAAGCCGACCAGCGAACCGCCCAGGATCAAGGTGTCGCCGGCGTCGATCACAAAATTGGCGTTAGAGTCGAGCATCCAGTTCACGCCGTCGAACAGCCCCACCTCGTCGCCGTTGGCCGGGTTGCCGTCGAAATTGCCGGCCACGGGCAAGGCGTTGAGCATCGAGGCCGGCAGGCCAAGGATCGCCGGCTGGACCACGTTCACGTCGACGATGCCGTCGCCGTCGGTGTCGATCAGCCAGCGCCAGTCGCTGCCCACTTTGCCGTAGGCGGCCAGCTTGTCGTAACCGTTGGCCACGCCCCCCGCCGAGAAGTTGCCGGCAAAGATGGCGTCGGTGGCAAAGCCCAGCGAGAAGACCAGATCGCGGTTCGTCGTGTCGTTGTTCTGGCCATGCTCGTCGAAGACGAAATTGCCGTTGATGTCGACGTAGATGCTGCCCTCCGAGAACGTGGCAATCTCGGGCCGGCTGTCGACCGTGAAACGGGCTCGAAAATCGCCGCCGGGATTGCCGTCGCCACTGGGGAAGACCGCCGCGCCCAGCGGACCCGACAGGCTCGATTCGCCGTCGAGCCGGTTGCCCGCGTCGTCGCTAATGCGGTCGCTCACCACCAGGGTGTAGCGGTCGTCGGGCAGCGGGCGATCGAACACCAACCCCACGATGGTGTCGCCGGGCAAGCCGGGCACGGTGGAATCGAGCAGGTAGGCCTGTGCGATGGCGATTGGCCCCGCATGGTCGCCCACCAGCGTGTAGTTGCCTACCGTGGTGGCCAACTGGCCGTTGACGGCCGGGTAGTTCCAGGTGGCGTTTCGGGCCGGGTCGTCGGTAAAGCGAACGTACAGGGTAAACACCAGCGGGGTGGGGCCGGCCGAGGGCTTGATCTCGAACAAGTCGAACGCGGGGTAGCCCTCGATCGAAACGTCGGCCACCCGCGGCCCGACCGTGTCGAGGAACAAATCGAGCACCGCGGGCGAGGGAGCGACGAACGACCCCGGCGAACGGTTGCCGGCCAGGTCCTCGGCCTGGGCAAACATTTGCCGCCGGCGATCGGCGGTAAACTCGAGCGGGTCGTTCAAGTTCACCGTGGGGGTCAGGTGAAACTGGCCGTTGAACTGCCCCGGGGCCGGCGCGCCGGAGAAGAGCGGTTGGGCGCCATTGCCATCGAGTGGCACGGAGGTGGTCAGCCCCACGAACAAGTCCGAGCCGTCGAGGGCCCGGTCGCTGATCGGGGCGCCATCGGCATAAACCCGGACGATCGAATCGGCCTCGCTATAGCCGGCCAAACGAGGGTTGGGGTTGTTGGTCAGGTGGTCGGTCAGCGTACCGTTCTGGCCGCTGAGGCCGCTATCGCTCGGGGGCTCGATCAAGAGCACCGGGGCGGGCGGAGCGGCCGTGTCGATCGTTACGCTGAGCAGGTACGCCGGGCTGACGTTGCCGGCCAGGTCTTCCACCTCGAGCTTGAGGTTGTGTACCCCGTCGGCCAACAGCGGCAACACGTCGGCAAACGTGCCGGCGGCCACCAGGCCCCCCAGCGTAACGAACGAATCGACCAGCAGTACCTCGGGCCCAGGGCCCAGCCGATCGTAAATGCGGTACTTGATAAAGTGGGCGAGCGGCGTATCGCCAGGGTTGGAATCGAAGGTCGTCGAACTGACCGACGGCGTGTTGTCGCTGGTCACGTTGTCGGTATTGCTGCGCCCGCTGTCGCTGGACGAGTCGAGATCCAGATAGGGCTGATTGGGTGCGGCCGTATCGACCACCAACAGGTGCGGGAACGGCAGCGTGGCCCGGTTACCCGCCTTGTCTTCGAAATCGACCGTAATGACGTAGCTGCCGTCGGCGACCGGCTCGGTGGTGATCTCCCACTCGCCCAGACCGTTGCCGAGGATGCCGTCGCTGGAGTCGGAGCCCACCGTGCCTTCGCCGATGATCTTCCCACCGGCACGCACGCGGACCATGGTATTCACCGGCCCCAAGCCCTCGTAGGCCGGCCGATTGATCTTGGTCACGCTGTCGTCGTTGAACATGCCGGTATCGCTCGAAGGCAGCATGGCCGACGTGGAACCGGCCAGCGCCGGCGGCGTGGAGTCGAGCGTCAGCAGCAGAGCAGGCGAAAGCTGGGTCCGGCCCGTGGCCGGCACGGGCGTGCCTCCCTGGCGCTTGCCGTCGTAGATGCGCACCGCGGCCTGAATCGAATTCACCCCCTGGGGAATCTGACCCGCGGTAAAAGTGAAGCTGAAGTGGGTATTGTTCGAACCGGGCACCGCCGTGGCGAATCCCTTGGACACCCCTCCCACGAAAACTTCGACCGCCGCGCCCGAAACCTTGTTGACCACATTGGCCGGCGTGAGAATCTGCACCCCCTGGGCGGCCAGGCCGCTCAAATCGGCCAGAATCAGCACCGTGGGCGCGCCGTTCGAGGTGATGTTGTCCGTGTTCGACATGCCGGTGTCGCTGGCAGGGTCGAGCGATACGCCGATCGGAACCGGGGCCGGGTCGCTTTGCAGCTCCAGCGTGTAGCTGTTCGTGTTTCCATTCACGCCGAACACTTGCAGGGTGTACTGCTGACCGGCGACGACGGGTATGAATACCCGCTCGTCGTCGTCGCTGCTGGTGCTGGCTTGAATCGTGTTGCCGTTGGAATCGAGCACTCGCAAGTCGAGATTGCCCGCCCGATGGGTAAACCGCAGATTCACCTCGAGCGTGCCCGTGGCCGGGGCCTGCCACTTGAAGAAGTCTTGGTCGGCGCTCGAATCGCCCGGGTCGATCGTAAGTTCGTCGAGCGTCAGACTCGCCGGGCTGCCCAGGTTGGTGGCCGTGGCGCGGGTATTGTTGGCCTCGAATCGGTCGCTGAAGGCCGAGGCCATCGAGAAGACGTCGAAGGCTATGTCCTGGTTATTGCCGCTGTTGGCGGTCCAGGCGACGAAGGCCAGGTCTGAGTCGGCCTGGTGGCCGTTGTACTCGCCGATGCGGAAAACCTGGTTGGGGGGAAATCGGTCCGTGGGCGGCCCCAGGTCCGGATCAAACGATTGTTCGTTGATGCGGAAATCATTGGAGAAGGTCTCTCCTCCGTCGCGGCTGACCGTTGCGTACACGTCGAGCAATAGGTTGTCGTCGGCCGTTCCGGCGGTCTGATCGGGGCCTACGCTGGTCAGCCCGCGCCGGGTGTCGTACCAGCTCACCGCCAGGCTGCCTTCTTCGTCGATATAGGCGGTGGGCATCACCTGGATGGTGCCAAACGGGGCGTGGCTGATCGTGCTCCGCGTCCAAGTCGCGCCGTAATCGGTCGAGCGGGCCATGACGATGTCGGCCGAGTCGCCGCTGGCGTAGTTATTGTCGGGGTCGTCGACGCAGATCACGTAAATGTTGCCCGGCCGCACCGGGTCGAGCACGATCCGCGGCTGTACCGAGCCCTGCATCCAGGCCTGCAGCCCGTTCATCGGCGCGTTGGGGGGAGCGTTGTCGTTGATGTCGGCGGTGCCGGCGGGAAAGGGCACCAGGTCGGGCTGGAAGGTCAGGCCGCCATCCGACGATTTGCGCAGCACCACCCCACCCGCGGTCCCCGTATTGTTGGCCGTGTTCGTGTGCCAGCCCGCCCAGACGTCGCCGTTGGGGGCCACGGAAACTTCGCTAGGCCAGACGAAGCCCTGGCCGTTGGAACTGAGCTGCAGCGGTGCCGACCAGTTCTGGCCGCCGTCGTTGGTGCGGGAGAATAGCACCCGCGAGGTACCCCCCAACCGCGTCCAGACCAGGTAGGCGTTGTTCTGGAAGGGACTGTCCTGCCAGGCGTCGGCCGCGATCCATTCCTTGTCGTGCTGAGTCGTGTTGGTTTCCAGGGCCACGGTCGAGTTGCGCAGGATCACCCCGGTCTGCGGGTTGATTACCGCGGCGAAGACACCCAGCGTAAAGTTGGCGTTCGCCGGAGCCGGGTTCGAGGCCAGATAGCCGAAGTACAGGTTCCCGCTGGAATCGAACGACAGGGTCGGATCGCCCCCGGACCCGGCGTAGCCGTTGGGGGCGTTCACGTTCACCGTGGTGGGAAACGTCAGCCCGCCGTCGCGCGAAATGCTTACCGTGCGGAACTGGGCAACGGCAACCACGCTGGGGTTGTTGGGGTCGACTGCCACGGCCGTCTCGAAGCCCAACAGGCCCGTAAGCTGTTCATTGCCGCCGGCCGCCAGCAGTCGGCGGTCTTCGAGTGGCTCGACCCGAAAGCCACGCCCTTTGCCGACAGCATTAGCCCGACCGATCCGCCCCCACGAGCGAGCAGCGCGACGCAATCCAAACATGTTGTCGTTCCCGGTGACGCCTCTAAGAACTTGAAATGCTGCGCCTCCGAGGACCTGTTCCCCCCTGCCCAGCTGGCGCAATAGGCCAGCGCGCAGGGCGATGGTCGTGCTTCGTGTCGACGTCGCAGGCCAGCCCGGTTGGAAGGAGTTTGGGCGGAGGGCGTTCCGGTCGCCCCTGCGGCGGTCTGGAGGCGGATCATCAGCCACGTAAATTCACTGATCCGAACCCCGAGTATAAACCGCCTCTTCGGCAAACCTACCGAAATTACGCGCGCCGCTCGCCGGGCAAGGTTGTGCTGCCCTCATAACCCCAACCAATGGAGAATTGCGCAGACCATTTCAAATGCACTGCTCCGGTCGGCGCCGGGCCAAACCGCACAGCACTGTCGTATAGCCGGCGTTTTTCCAGCGTCGCGCGGTCGCGCCGCGGCGGTTACCCCCCACTGCCCTGGCTCAGCCAAGGGCGAACCATCGAGCCGGAACCTACTCTCTGGGGCGCGCTGGCGGGATGCCGCCAAAGGGCGCCCGGAAAGTTTCACCCGGGTGCCTGCTGTTCTTGGCCGGCGGGGCGCGTTAGGCTCGCGCCGACCGAGCCGGACGGCGATTGCGAGCCGTTTCGCTCGGAGAGAGTACGTCGCTCGCGCATCGCGAGGGGGTCCAGGAGAGAGGTCGGACATGGAAACTACGCCGCGCTGGCTGCGGGCCAGCCTTTGCGCCGTCTGGCTGGCCGGTGCCGCTCGAGTCGTGGCCCAGCCGGCAGCGGGGCCGCCTAATATCGTGCTCATCTTTTCCGACGATCACGCCTACCAGGCCATTAGCGCCTACCAAGATCCGCGGAAGCTGGTGGAAACACCCAACATCGACCGGCTGGCTCGCCAGGGAATGCGACTCGATCGCTGCCTGGTTCCCAACTCGATTTGCGGGCCGAGCCGGGCCACGGTGCTGACGGGCAAGTACAGCCACCGCAACGGGTTCTACAACAACTCGAACAGCCGCTTCGACGGCTCGCAAACCACGTTTCCCAAGCTTTTGCAGCAGGCCGGCTATCAAACGGCCATCATCGGCAAATGGCACTTGGTCTCCGACCCCACCGGGTTCGACGAATGGCACATCCTGCCCGGCCAGGGCCAGTACTACAACCCGCCGATGATTCACCGGGGCGAGCGGGTCGAGCATGCCGGGTACGTGACCGACGTGATCAGCGATCTGAGCATCGAGTGGCTCAAACACCGCGATCGCTCGAAGCCCTTTTTGCTGATGAGCCAGCACAAAGCCCCGCACCGCGAATGGGAGCCCGCGCTACGCCATCTGGGGCACGACGGCGACCGAACCTATGCCGAGCCGCCGACGCTGTTCGACGATTACGCCCAGCGCGGCCTGGCCGAGCGCGACCAAGACATGACCATCGCGGGCACCATGACTCCGCGCGATCTGAAGCTGGCGCCCCCCGGCCAGCTTACCGCCCAACAGCGCGCTCTCTGGGACGCCTACTACGAGCCGCGCAACGCCCAAATGAAGGCTCGCAACCTGGCGGGCAACGACCTGACCCGGTGGCGTTACCAGCGTTATATGCACGACTACCTGGGCTGCATTCGTGGCGTGGACGAAGCGGTGGGCCAACTGCTCGACTACCTGGACGCCGAGGGACTCGCCGACAATACAATCGTGGTTTACGCCTCGGACCAGGGCTTTTACCTGGGGGAACACGGCTGGTTCGACAAGCGGTGGATCTTCGAGGAGTCGCTCCGCACCCCCTGCCTGATCCGCTGGCCGGGTGTGACCTCACCCGGCAGCAGCAGTTCCCAGCTCACCAGCTTGCTCGACCTGGCCCCCACGTTTCTCGAGGCCGCCGGGGTCCCGGTGCCGGCCGACGTTCAGGGCCGAAGCCTGGCACCGGTGCTGCGCGGCACCACCCCAGATGATTGGCGCAAAAGTTTCTATTACGAGTACTACGAGTACCCGGTGCCGCACCGCGTGAGGCCGCATTACGGGGTGGTAACCGACCGCTACAAGCTGGTCCACTTCTATGGACCCGACCTCGACACCTGGGAACTTTTCGACCGGCAGGCCGATCCGCACGAGTTGACGAGCTTGTACGACGATCCGGCCCAGGCCGATCGCGTGGCCGAGCTTAAGGCCGAACTGGCCCGGCTTCGCAACGAGCTCCTGGTACCCTCTGAGCCACCCGCGGAAGCCTATGGGCGCCGGCCGCTGGAGCCGCGGCGTCGCGGCGGCGAGCCCGGCACAAACACCAAGCCCAACCAAGGGGGTGGCTAGAAGGCCTTTTTGTGCCTGGGCGCATCGCGAGCCCTTCGGCCCGGGCAGCGTGGGCTAAACTTGCACCTCGCGCGGCAAGAACAGCCCCAGCACCGCACCACTGATCAGGCAGACCCCCAGGTTGTAAGCCCCCTTGGCCAGCACCCAGCTTGGACTGGCAAACCACCACACGGCTTCGCCACCATCGACCAAGACGACTCCCACCAACCCGACCAATGCGGCAGCCAGCACCCGGCTCGACCAGGTGGGCAGCGAGCGGCGAAAGCACCACAACGCCAAGGCCATCACCACCGAAGTGAGCCACCCCAGCACAAAGCCGGCGGCCATTCGGCCCGGCTCCATGAGCGGCCGCCCGCCGGGCAACACGTGGATCATCGCCACGGGACCGGCCTTCGAGAGAGCTTCGATTTCCTCGGTCGGGTGGGCCATCGACGGAACGAAGTAGGTTCCTTGCTTGGTAAAGTGTGTCCTCAGGGCCTCGCCCGCGGCCCGATCGTCGGCCACCTGATGCCAGGCCCGGTAAGGAAACGGGTTAGTGGCCCAGTAAAGGAATCCCCAGAAGAAGACTGCCACCGCCGCCACCAGGGTTCCCAACGCCAATCGCCCCATGCTCGAGCTCCTGTCCTGAATCTCGCCTGCCTGCGCTTGAATCCCCCCCCGGGGCCAAGCCAAACCACCAGACGGGAGCAAGTGTAATCCAATTCCTCGGCGGTCTCGACCAGCTCCTTGCTGCCCGACGAGCGTCTTTGGGTCTTGAACCCTGCCGGCCAGGCAGGCCACGCCGGGGCGAGAAACCTTGCCGGCATCTAGAGCCAATCGGGGGGCGAAAACGGCCCTCAATCTTGCCGCCATCTGCCCAGGTTCCCATCGCCGGCCACCCCGCTCGGTCCAGCGTGGTAAAGCTTGCCGGTTCTGCCGCTTGTAGCGGTCGTAACGCTCGTATCGCCTGCGCCCGGTTATTCCAAGAGTTCCGGTCGTAGGGTCGATGACACCCAACGCAACGACGATGTGACCGGAATAATCGCTACCAGCGCTCAAGCCTGTGAAATCGGAAATCAGGAGTCTAGCCGTGAAAGTTCGCGTCGCCGTGCCGGTGATTGCCGCGTGTATCGCCTGGGGTTGGCAGCCTGGGCCGGCCAGATTGCGGGCCGCCGCGCCCCCGGCAGTCGCAGCGCCCTCGGCTACCGCGCCGGGGAGCCCGGTTGCCCCCGCGGCCGCGCCCCAGGTTGCTCCGAGCCCCCCCACGGCTCCGCCCGAACAGGTTCTCGGTCCCGTGGCCTCGGTTTCGCCGTTTCGGCGGGTGGTGCCACCGGCAGCCGGCCCGGCGCCGATTCCGACCAGCACCACAGGGGGCACCGGGGGAGACGGCGCCGGCCACGCGTATTGCAGCGACGCCACGGGCGTCGCCGAAACCATTGGCTTGTACGAGCCGTTGGACTCCGGCGATCGCTGCTCGACCGACTCCTGCACCGGCGATTCGTGCTGCACCAGTCGGCCATGCAAGGGCAAGAAGTGTCACCGTTGCGCGCCGGCCTTCTGGGAACACCGTAGCGGCGTGTTTGGCCAGTACCTGCTCCTGCAACCCAGCGGCGCCGACGTGGCTTACGGCCAACCGCGCGATGGATTGGTACCGCTCGGCTCGGTGCCGGTGGGGGCGGTCGGCGTCGTGAGCCCCGAGTATCGTTCGGGATTCGCCGCTGGCGGCAACGTACGACTCTCGCGCTGTTCGAGCCTGGTAGGCACCTTCACCCAATTCGAAAGCCGCTCGAGCGACGCGATCAGCACGACCACGCCCAACGCGATTCACTCACTGCTGGTGTACCCGGGCACGGTCACCGCGTTCTCGGGCAGCCTAAATGCCACGGCGACCTACGATGTCGACTTCCGGCTGGCCGACGCCGACTACCGACACGTCTGGTGGGCCAATCGCTGTACGGTGGTGAATTACCTGATCGGGGCCCGCTATGGCCAACTCAATCAAGACCTGTTGGCCCAACAGGTAATCAGCCCCGGCACGACCTCGGTGCTGACCGACGTGGAATTCGAAGGCGGGGGTGCGCGGCTGGGCCTCGATGGCGAACAGCGCTGGCGCAGCACCGGCTTCTTCTGGTATGGCCGCGGGGTCTCGAGTTTTCTGAGCGGCCGGATCCGCGCCAGCTACTTGCAAGCCAATACCTTCTCGCCGGTTCAAGCCACCACGAGCTGGCAAGACGACCGCGTCGTGCCCGTGCTGGAATACGAGCTGGGTATCGGTTGGCAGAATCCCACGGGCACGCTTCGTCTGAAGGCCGGCTACTTCATGTCTGCCTGGTACAATATGGTTACCACCAGTCGATACATTCAGGCCGTGCAGGCCAGCAACTATGCCGACGTCGGCGACACCATGACCTTCGACGGTTTGGTGGCACGCGTCGAGCTTCGCTGGTAAGGACCCTCTCGGGCGAGCGACCTCTTCAGCCTAGGTCGTTCCCCGGTAGCCCACCTCGCTGTGGTCCCGGCCTCATCCCCGGGTCGGCCTCGAACGAGGCAGGCCGGCCCGGCTTTCCTTTTTCGCCCCACGCGTTTACCGGCCTAGGGGCCTTGGGAGCAAGGCAGCCTGGGCCCCCCGGTTAGCGGCCTTCGGCCGCGGTGTTAGTCGCGGCTCTGGTGCAGCGCGGCTTCGTCTTGATAGGGCTGCCCGGCTTGGTACCGACGCAGCCTCAGGGCGATCGCTTCGGCCAGCGCGGCCTGGCCCTGAAATCGTGCCAGCCGCTCGGCTTCGCGGGCCGCGGCCCGGGCCTCGCCCCAGCGCTCGTCGCGCGCGAGCGCTGCGGCCAACGTGTCGAGATAGCCCGGCACGGTCCGCCGGGAAAGTTCGCATGCCCGCTGGGCCAACGCCACGGCCTCGGCCGAAGTGCCGCCGCGGGCCTGCCGGGTGGCGCCAGAGGGAGCAACCTCTTGGGGGGTGGCCTCCTGGGGCGAGGTTGCCAGAATCCAGGCCAGATTGTTCAGCACCGATGGATCGTCGGGCAGAACTTCGAGTGCCTGGCGATAGCGCTGGATCGCACGGGGAAAATCTTGCTGGCGCTGGTGCAGGCGCCCCAACTCGCTAAGCACCACCCCGTTGCTGGGCAACAGGTCGAGAGCCCGCTCAAGCGACTGGACGGCCGTCGCGTCACGACCTGCCAGTGCCTCGGCCGCCCCCCGATAGACCCAAGCCTGTCCGCTTTCGGGCAGCAGCCGGGTCAGCTCGGCGAAGTTGTCGGCGGCTTCGCCCCCCTGGCCAGCTCGCACCAGGGCCAGTCCGCGCTGCTCGTAGACCTCGGATTCCAGGCTCGGATCGACGACCGCCAACCGGCTGAAATCGGCCTCGGCCAGCCGGCGATATCCGCTCCCCAGCCACAGCACTCCGCGATGCAGCAGGGCCCGAGGGTGGTCGGGAAACACCTCGCCGAGAAGCCGGCTGTATTCCTCGATCGCCTGTTGCGATTCGCCTGCCCATTCCCAGATCTGGGCGCGGTAGTAGCGCGCGCGATGGTTGTAAAAGTCCAGCTCGATCGCCACCGTGTAATCGGCCAGTGCCGCCTCGGTTTGGCCCGTTCGCTCGGCCAGCCGGCCGCGCATGAGGTAGGTCACCGGGTCGCGCGGCTCGGCCGCGATGGCGGCCGTGAGATCGGCTCGAGCGGCGTCGAATTGCTCCAGGGCCACAAGCAGCTCCGATCGTGTGCGAAGCGCCCGGGCGTAGGCTGGGTCCTGCCGCAACGCCTGGTCCAAGTCGGCCATGGCGCCCGGGCTGTCTTCGTGCAACAACCGCAGCAGGGCCCGCGTGTGAAAGTATTCGGCGCGACGCTCGCTGGGGACCTGATCGGGGAGCGGGTAGCCGGTCAGCCACTTGGTGCTCTCGGCCGCACCGGCTGGAGCCTGCGGCGCCAGAGGCCGACGAAACTTCAGGAAGCCCGACATCATTTCCTGGGAAGTTTGCTCGCCGTAGGTTACCGGTTGGTCGGGGGCTGGGTTGCGCAAGTTCTCGGCCGAATTGTCGAATCTCCCCACAACCTCGACCCGAGTCCCCTTGGGCAACGGTTTGGGTTCGGCCAGCAGGTAGGCGAACTGCCAATCGAAGTCGTACCGGTCCACGTCGAGCAAGACCTCGCTTGTGGTATCGGGGTAATGGGCGATGAACCGGCAGGCCTTGCCGCGCCAGTGCATGTGCGGGTGCAGGCTGACCAGCACCGCATCGTCGGCAAACTGATACCAGGCCGTGACGGGGAAATCGTCGCTCCCGGGCGGAATGACGAACTGCGAGTTGCTGGCGAAGGCGGTCGCTAGTTCTTGGGCCGCCCAGCCGCCCAGCGATTCGGCCGACATGTGAAGCTGCCCTGTGGCCGATGGCTGCCCGGTGCCCTCGGCGTCTCCGGCTTGAAGCGGCCCGGCCGGCGCGGAGTCCGCGGGCACCTTCAAATCGACATCGGCCGCCGCCTCGGTCGCGGAGATCGCGTGGGGCGGGCGGCCAAAGCGAAACGCCACCTGGCTTCGATCGCGCTGCGCCACGCCATTGGGCGTGTAGTGCATTTGAACGACGATTTCCGAGCCCGCCGGCAAACGGATCCAGCCCGGCGGGTCACTTTCGCCAGGGTCGCTATCGCCCGAGTCGGCCGGCTCCAGCGGCTGGCTCAACGAATAGCGCACCCCGGGCACGTAACCGCCGATCTCGTGTACCTGGCCGCTCCGCCACTGCCGCTGAAACTCTCCCTTGGGGGCCACGTAGACCGCCATGTGATGAATTACCCGGCGGCAATCGGGCCGAGCTTCGACGGCGACCGCCCAGTGCTCGGTCGTCCAACCGGGATCGAGATAAAACACTTGGTAGGGAATCTGTCCCTCGGCGGGCACCTCGAACGGCTCGTCGGCAATCGAAAGCACCAGGTCGGGCTCTGCGATCGACCACCCTAGAGGAAACTCGCGCGCCGGCGGGGCTTGGGTCGGATCGCCCTCAGGGCAGCCATGGCTGACCCATTGCCGCACCAGCTCCATCTCCTCGGCGGTCAACGTCGGGTCGTTGGCCCAATGGCCTACGTCGGCTTTGGCTCCCCAGGGAGGCATCCGCCGCTGGGTGACCACCTCGGCGATCATTTCCCCCCAACCCACCGTGTCGGCATAGGTTAAGAGCGAAAAGGGTCCAATCTCGCCCGGCCGGTGACAGTTCTGGCAATGGTCTTGAACGATCCGAGCTATTTGACCGCTCCAGGTCACCGGGCTATCGGGATCGGGCTGGCGTTCGCGACCCAAGAGGCATCCAACCGCTTGGGTGGCTGGTTGTCGCACGGCGCGGCCGGCCAGCAAGTCGTCGATCGCGTCGGCCAGATAGTTCCGCACGCCAAAACCGCGGCGGTAGGTCGTGCCTCCCTCGATTCCCAACTGGTTGTCGATGCGCCCCACGTAGCGCACCTGGCGCTTCGCATCGAGCACAAAAATCTCCGGAGTTCGCACCGTGCCGCACCGATCCGCCAGCACATTGCCAGGATCCTTCAGCACGGGGTAGCCGAGCGGTTGCCGATCGATAAACTGCCCCATTTCCTCCAGCGAATCCTGACAGTTCGACATCACCGCCACCACGCTCACCTGGGCCGGATCGTACGAATGGGACAGTTCGCTCAGGCGCGGCGCGTAGGCCTGGGCTAGCGGACACTCGGTACCCAGAAAGGCCAAGACCAGCAGCCGCGTCGCGCGGAACTGCTCGTCGTCGCGGGGCTGACCGTAGCGATCAACGAGTGTCCAGCCAGCGATGGTGCGGCCCAGCCGCGGATCGACGGCCGGGTCAGGCTCGACGGAAACCGAATCCGCGCCGCCCGAGCCCGCCGCGGCTGCAACGGCCTTGGGCGATGTGCTCGCGCCCGAAACGGGCACGGCCGGCGACGCGGTGCTCGCTGCGTCGGCAACCGGTGGTACAGCGACCGGCCTGCCGCAGCCCGCGAAAACGATCAACCAGCAGCAGCCGATCCCGGCGAGAGTGCGGCGTGCTCCCGGGCGAACCCGAGCCGAAAGCGCAGTAAGCGGTTCCTCGCCGTCGGCAGCGTTAAAACCCCTCGGCGGTCGAGTGCCCAGACAGCGCACCGGGCGAGTTGGGACCCCGGGTTGCCGAGCGACCGTGCTCACGGCGCGTCTCCCAGGCCGGCGGTATTGGGCTGCTCGACTCGCAAAGTCGACTCCAGGTCGGCCTTGGGGCCCAGCTCTCGCAACAGTTCCGCCGCGGCAGGCGATTCGGGCGCCCGACGCAGGGCATCGCCAAGTGCGGCTTGAGCCAGGTCGGCTTCGCCCGTTTCGAGATAGGCTCGGGCCAAGCCGAGCTGGGTCTGGGGATCCTCGGGGTCCTCGTCGAGCGCTCGCCGGAAAAAGGCAATCGCACGGTCGGGCCGCCGCTGGGCCAGTTGCAACTCGCCCAACATTCGCTCGGCGCTGGCCAGGTTGGGCTGCAGTCGCAGCGCCCCTTGCAAGTGCGATTCGGCGGCGACCAGGTCGCCGGCCCGAAAGGCGGCGATGCCGCGGCGCAGCGCCACGAGCGATCGTTTGCGGCCAGCGGCCGCGGCGGCGTTCCAGGCGCGCTCGGCCTCGGCGGCTCGCCCCTGGCCCTGGTACAACTCGGCCAAGGCCATCCAGGCTTCGACCTGTCCGGGGTCGGTAAACGTCGCTCGCTCGAGTTCCTGAAACGCTTCGGCGGTTTGGCCCAGCGCGGCGCGAGCCCGACCGGCAAGGGCCCAGACGTCGCCGCTGGCCAGCCCCTGACGCTCAAGCTCCTGGCAATGCAACAAGGCAGCCTGCGGTATTCCCTGGCCAAGCAAAAGCTCTGCCAGCGCGGTGCGCAATGGCACCGACCGAGGATGCCGGGCAAGTCCCAGGTGCAGCAAATGCACGGCGGCCGCCGGCTGCCCATCGCCGGCCAAAATTCCCGCACGGGTCGACAGATCGAGCCGGGGCTGTTCTTGCACGGGTTCAGCGTACCAAAGCCAGGCAATGTACTGGTCGCGCTGTTCGGCCGGATCGAGCGTGCCAGGCTGCCACTGGCGGCGATACACAATCAGCGGCGCAGGGCGATGATCGTGGTACAGGATCTCGTCTCCCTCGCCCGGCGGGGGCACCAGCGCGGTCCCCAATGCCGAGGGGGAACAAATCATGTGAATGGCCACTACACTCGCGGGCAAATCGCTCAGCAGCCGGCTCACCGGCCGGCACCACTGGCTGCGAAACAGGTTGGTGCCGTAGCTCAACCGCGGATGGCCCACGCCGCCGAGCGCGGGCACGGCCAGATACTGTTGGAAAGGGTAGCTGGCGATCACTGGTTCGCCGAGCGGCAGGGCGTCGATCACGGCCAGGGCCTTGAGCGTGCTGGCAAAATCCTCTCGGTACTCCAGGCTGCGCTCCAGGGCGGGGCCGTTTCGCTCGGCCAGCGTTCCGGCGAGCGAGGGCAAGAGGCGCCCCTGTTGGTTCAAAAGATTGAGCACCAGCCAGATTGGCAACACGGGCAGCCCCCAACGGCGGAATCGGCGGTCGGCCACCAGCACCCCCCAGCCCGCCACGAGCCAGGGAAGCGATATCGTGAAGTAGCGCGGCAGCGGAAACTGCACGTAGAGGACCACCGCCGCCACGTTGGCCGCTAGCATCGCGGCCGCATAATTCAGCAGGGGCCGTTGGCCCAGAACGGCCAGCCACGGGCCGGAGCCGGCGCCGGCCGGCCGCTGGCGAAACGCCGCCAGGGCATCGACCAGGCACACGATCGGCACCACGGCCAAGAACAGGCCCACTGAAATCACCAGTTCGGGACAAAGCCGGGCGATATCCCAGAACGGAAAGTGTTCGAGCGGCATCGACTTTTCGTCGACCAGCCGCGAGGCGATTCCGCTGCCCAGATAGCCCAGCACCTGGGCGATCCATAGGCTGGCCAGCCCGACGACCACCCAGCCCCTGACCCTTGGCCCTGCCTCGTTGCGGAAGCGCTGGCGATCGCTCCACCAGTACACCGCGAATACGGCGACCACCAGGGCGGTTTGAATCAGGGCGGTGGGCTTCCATAGGTAAGCCAACGTGGCGGCCGTCGCCGCCAGGCCCGGGCGGCGCCGCAGGGCGGCCAGCCCCGCAACGAGCGACCAAGCGGCACAGGGCAGGTCGAGGCCGAGCATCTCGACTTGGGCCGCGAACTGGGGAACGGTGGCCAAAATGGCTACCAGCAGCGCCCCCAGGGCCCGTCCGACCACGGGCATCGTCAGGGCGAACAGCGCAACATAGGCCAACGCCGCGTGGGCGAACTCGACCAGGTGAGCCCCGCGAAACACCGCGGCTGGCGATGCGCCCCAGGCCAGCGGCAGCGCCACCAACGTCGGCCCGACGCTGGTTACGTAGGCCCGCGCCCCACCTTTGTCCCCCACCGGCTCGCGCGAGCGCAAGCGGTCATAGTCGAAGTCGTGCTCGACGAGCCAGTTGGCTTCGACGAAAATCCCCATCGCGAAGTCGAAGTAGGGGGGCAGATCGAGGGCGGCCCGGTGCCGGGCGATGACCACGCCCCAAACCACGAGCCAGCCCAACAGCCAACCAGCGGCCCCCGGCCCCCGGCGCGACGACGACTGCTCGGACGACCGCATCATGGAGCCGGTTCACGCGGGGGAGACGATACCAATTACCGTGCGGCACCAGCCGCGTGGGCAATTATATCCTACGCCCCCCCTTAGTGGCTGCTATTGGCCACCAGCGCCGCCAACAGGTCGCTCGTGGAAACAATCCCCTGCAGCCGGTTCTTCTCGTCGACCACGACCACCCGGTGGATGCGATTCTTAAGCATCTCCTGGGCCGCATGGCGGAGCGTGTGTTCGGGCCGAAGCGTGACCACACTGGTCGACATGCGAGATGCAACCTCCTCGGTCAACAGCTCGGCCCGTTCCAGCTTTTCAATCAGCATCTCGTGATCCAGGCCGCCGGTTTCCGAGAGGGCGTTGAGCTCGTCGCTTAGGTCGCGCGTAAGACTGAGCAGATCCGTCATCGAGAGCACCCCCACGCACCGGTCATGGCTATCCACCACCGGTACGGCCGCCACGCGGTTTTCCACCATTAGACTCAGCGCCTCGCGCAGCGTGTCGTGCGGGTTGACCCAGACCACGTCGCGAGTCATCACATCTTGAACATGCACCCGCGCACCCAAGCTGGTCATGAATGGCTCTCCCTCGAAAAAAATGGTCTAAGCGCCGCCGCGAAGGCACCAAGATCAGCGCGGCACTATGTTTAATTCGGCCAGGTAAATCGCGGTCAGCGGGCGATCGTGTTCGTCCCGCTCGTGACTGGAGTAGTAGGAAACCCAGGCCCGATGGTCGTCGTGCGCGACCAGGCCCGGGTAGCTGTTGTCGCCGCCGCTGGGTAGCTGGGCGATCGGCTCCAAGCGGTCGCCGTCGGCGCTGCGCTGCAACCAATAGAGCGCCGTAACGGGCTGGTCGCCGTCCGTGTTGCGCCCCCCCACCAGCCATTGGCCATGCCAGCGCGCCAGCAGCGGGCCGCCCACGGCCCACTCGAGTCGACCGCGCTGCCACTCGTGGTAGGGCGGGCGCGAGCGGCAAATCTGGCCGGGCCGATTGCCGGCCACGCGGGCCACGGCCAGCAGGGCGCCGTCGGGCTCGAACGCAAAGGCGGTCTCGTCCCCCAATTCCTCTTGGAACAAGCTTCGCGTGCGCCACACCAGACCGTCGTCGCTTTCCAAAAGGGCCGACTCGACCAGGTCGGGCTCCGGCTCCTGCGACTGGGCAAAACCCCGCTTACGCCGGCCGCAGAGATAGGCCTTTTCGCCGAAGGCCGCCGCGCGCCATACGTAATGGCCATACGTGCCCTCGAGCAGCCGGGGCCCTTCCCAGTTGGTGCCGTCGGCGGTCCATGCCGCATAGCCCAGGTGCTGGTTCAAATCGCGCTGGCGAGGGGCCGTTTCGCCGCAGTACCAGGTGCCGGTAATCACAAACAGTTTGCCGCGAAACTCGAGAAAGTGGGGATCTCGCGTGTCGCGCAACGGCACCTGGAAAGCGTGGACCTGGCTCCACTGCTCGCCATCGCCGCTAGAGAGCACCAGAATCCGTGCGCTGGGGGCCACTCCATGGCCGTCCGGACAACTGCGAAACGTCAAATAGTAGCGATCGCCAAATCGGCACAGGTCGGTAAAGGCGTTGTGCTCGCCGTTGTGAAACACCCGCCGTACGCGGGTTACTTCCACCCGCGGGCCGGCCAGCGTGCTCGATGGCCAGGGCACCGCCGCCAGCAGCATCGCCACGACCCCGGCCAGGGCCGCGGCCAAGGGCTGACGCCCCGCGCGACGCGGCGTGAGGCAATTTGCAACTCGCAGCCTTCGCATGCTCATTTCGCCTGCCAACGAGGACGATGGACCGACGCGCGGTCGAACCGACGGGCGGTTGCTTCGATCGCGCCCGCGCTCGCCGAACCACCCTGCGGTGCCGGGGGCACCGCGCAACGCGTGCGGTGCGCCGGACACCGTCCCGGGCTGCGGCCCAACTTAGCGCTCGGGGCCCCGCTTGGCTAGTCGAAAAATGGGCCCGCGCGATTCGTCGGGGCACCGCGCCGGAACTTGCACGGCCCCAGGGAGAAGAGGCGCTGCGTGGCAAAAGGTAAACCGCGCGGGTGTGCCCGCTCGCACAGGCGCGGCGTCGCTGTCACGGGTACGCGAGCCATCGTACCGGCGCAAGTCAATGCGCCGAAACCTACTTGACCGACGATTGAAGTCCAGCACATCCCCGCCCATTTGGTTGACCCCGTCAAGTCGAACGGAAATGATGTTTCTTTCCCCTCCGGGGCATGGCCATCGCCCACGGGGGGACTTGCGCTTCTCTTTTCGGCACCATGAAGCAGCGGAATCCTTATGCATGGGCGACTGGTCGCACTGGGTTTGATTCTACTGGCTGGCGTTCGGGCGTTGATTGCGGCCGACGGGGCGACCGTTCCCGAGTATCTGCGGCTGCGGACCGAGCGCTGTGCCCGCCAAACCGCTGACCACATCGCCCAGACCCTCGCCTCCCCCGCGGCGGCCTGGCCCGAACGGCGCGCGGCCCTGCGGGCTCAACTGCAGGACATGCTGGGGCTGAAACCGCTGCCTCCGCGCGGCGCGCTACATGCCACGGTTACCGGCCAGGTGGACCGGGAAGGCATCGTGGTCGAGAAGCTGCATTTTCAGTCGTCGCCGGGCTTGTACGTTACCGCCAATTTTTACCGCCCCCGGCTGGTCGACGGCCCGCTCCCCACGGTGCTTTATCTCTGTGGGCATGCCCGAGTGGTCGAGAACGGAGTTTCGATGGGCAACAAAGCCGGCTACCAGCACCACGGCGCCTGGCTGGCCCGTAACGGCTATTGCTGTCTGACCATCGACACCCTGCAACTAGGCGAGATTCAAGGGGTACACCACGGCACCTACCGCGAGGGGCGCTGGTGGTGGATCGCCCGGGGCTACACGCCGGCGGGCGTCGAGGCTTGGAACGCGATTCGCGCGCTCGACTACCTGGAAACCCGGCCCGAAGTCGACCGCCAGCGGCTGGGTGTCACTGGCCGCAGCGGAGGCGGGGCCTATAGCTGGTGGCTGGCCGCGCTCGACGATCGGCCCATCTGCTTCGTGCCCGTGGCCGGCATTACCGACCTGGAGAATCACGTGGTCGATGGCTGCATCGAGGGGCACTGCGACTGCATGTTTCCAGTGAATCGCCAGGGGTGGGACTTCGGCACCGTGGCCTCTCTGGTTGCGCCGCGGGCGTGCCTGCTGGCCAATTCCGACCGCGATCGCATTTTCCCCCTCGCGGGCGTCCTGCGGATCCAGTCGCAAATCCGCCAGGTCTATCGCCACCTGGAGGCCGAAGACGCCCTGGGCCTGCTGATTACCACCGGACCGCACGAAGACACCCAGGATTTACAGGTTCCGGCGTTTCGCTGGCTCAACCGTTGGCTGCGCGGCACAGCCGAGCCGGTCGCCGGAATCGCCGAGAAGCTCTTTGCTCCGGCCGAACTCAAAGTGTTCGACGAACTACCCGCCGACCAGCGCAACACCCAGATCGATGAATCGTTCGTGCCGGCAGCCCAGCTTGGGGCGCCCCCCGGCCAACTCTCGGCCTGGCAAACCCAGCGCCAGGCCTGGCTGGCCGCGCTGGCCACGCGGTGTTTCTCGGGAAGCCCGGAAGCGGTGCCGCTCGACGTGAAAGTAATTTCCGCCGCGGCTGAGTCGGACGAACCGGCGCGGATCGAGTTCACCAGCGAGCCAGGGCTGCGCCTGTCGCTCGAAGTTAGCGGCCCGCTGGCCGGCCCGGCCGAGCGCCCCTTGGTGTTGCACCTGGTCGATGAAAATGGCGCGACCTTGCTGGCCCGCACCGCGGCACAGATTCCCGCGGAAGAAGCCTGGGCATTTTTCGCTCCGCGCGCTGCCCCCGCCGGCGGCGACGAGGCTGCCAATCGCTCGCGCGACCACTTCCTGCGCCGGCTGGTGCTGGTAGGAACTACGCTCGACGAGGCCCGAGTCTGGGACGTGCGCCGGGCCCTGGCAGCGCTGCGCGAAACCGAATTGCGAGACCGCCCCGTGCTGCTGGCAGGCCAGGGCACCTTGGCGGGCGTGGCGCTTTACGCCGCGCTCGAGGAACCCGGCGTGGTCGGGCTCGACCTCGAGCAGTTGCCCGCCAGCCATCGCCACGGCCCCATCTTCATGAATGTGCTGCGGGTACTCGACCTGCCTCAGGCCCTGGCGCTGGCCTTTCCCCGCCCCGTGCTGCTGCGCCAGGCCGACCCCGCCGATTGGCAATGGACCGACCAGGTAGGCCGCCTTTATCAAGAGGACGGCTCGCTGCTGACGCTGCTGGGCGAATCTCCTTCCCCAAACCCCTGATCACGGCTAGGTGCCAGGAGCTTTGCGAGCGTGAACCAACACCTATTTGTGGCGGGCAGCCGACCTTTGTGCCTCCGCGGCTTGCGTTCGTCGAGCCGCCCGCGCCGCGGGCTCCGCCTCGGCTGGCCAGGCAACTCCGTCGGCGCCTGGGCGGCCTTGGTATTGTGCTGCGGCACGTGGGCGGTGCCCGCGCAAGGGGCCGAGCCGTTTCGACTGGCCGTGGACGATGGCTACCGCGGCATTTGGTACGCCAACCAGCCCTCGGGCGACGAATACGCTTACAAGTATTCCGGCGGCATGGCCACGTATCCCCAACAGCATGTGCCGATCGCCGTTTACGCGCCTCAGGTCAAGAAGACCTTCTTCGTCTACGGGGGAACCAACCCCCGGGGCGATACGCTGCTGCATATGGTTAGCTACTACGATCACGAGCGCGGCGAAGTGCCCCGCCCGCGCATCTTGCTCGACAAGCACACCACCGACGCCCACGACAACCCCACGCTGGCCATCGATCGCGCGGGCCACCTCTGGGTGTTTTCCAATTCCCACGGCACCTCGCGCCCCTCGTACATTCATCGCAGCGCGCGCCCGTACGACATCGACGAATTCGAGCGGGTGGTCGAGACCAATTTCTCTTACGGCCAGCCTTGGGTGCTCGACGAACACGGCTTCATTGTGTTGCACACTCGCTACCAGCGAGGGCGCATCCTGCACTGGATGACCAGCCCCGACGGGCGCGCCTGGAGCGAGCCGCGTCGGCTGGCCGCCATCGCCCAGGGGCATTACCAGATCAGCCACTGCGACGGACGACGCGTGGCCACGGCCCTCAATGAACATCCCAATCCGGGCGGCCTCAATGCCCGGACGAACCTGTATTACCTGGAGACTGCCGACCGAGGCCAGTCCTGGACCACGGCCGGTGGCCAGCCGGTCGAGGTGCCGCTATCGGAATCAGGCGGGCCGGCCCTGGTGCACGACTATCGCGCCCTGGGGCTGCTGGTGTATTTGAAAGACCTGGGCTTCGACGCGGCCGGGCGGCCGGTAATTCTCTACCTCACCAGCCGCGGCTACGCCTCCGGCCCTACCCACGGTCCGCACACCTGGCGATTGGCCCACTGGTTGGGCGACCGCTGGAGTTTGAGCGAAGTGACCACCTCGGATCACAACTACGATTTTGGCTCGCTCTATCTCGACGATCCGGCCCTGTGGCGGATCATCGCCCCCACGCAGCCCGGCCCCCAGTCGTACAACCCGGGCGGGCAGGTCGTGCTTTGGACCAGTAGCGACCAGGGCCGCACCTGGCGTGCCGAGCGTACGCTGACCGACGACCCCCAGATGAACCACACCTACGTGCGGCGGCCTTTACATGCGCACCCCGGTTTTTACGCGCTGTGGGCCAACGGCCACGCGCGGCAGCCGTCGGCGTCGTCGCTTTTCTTCACCGACCAGGCCGGCTCGGCGGTGTGGCAACTGCCGGGCGAATTGGCGGGCCAGTTCGCTCGGCCAACGAAACGCTGGTAACTTCCCGCCGCGGCTCGAGGCCCGCAATCTCCAGGCCACCGCTCGCGATTGGTCCGCAACCCGCTTGGTTCAGAACCTCCGCCGGCCCGGCCGGCGCACGACGATGGGTTCGCAGCTCGGCGAGTAGCGGGCCAAATCCTTTCGCCCGACGGCTAGTCTTTGTTGCCCAAATCGTCGGTAAAAGCCAACTCCAGCAGTTCGCCTTCGGCCGCCTCGTGGGCTTCCAGACGTTCGACCAACTGCAAGAGCTGTTGGCAACCATCGGGTTCGCCGTTGAAGCCAAGCGTGGACGTTTGTTCGAGCCACACCGTCAACGTTTTTCCAAGCGCCGAGTGATCTTCCTGCAGCAGACGAACCTGGTGGGCCAAGTGCGGAGCCACGTCGAGCACGTCGCTCAGATAGCCTTCGGCCTCTTCCTCGCGAAAGTGCTCTAGCATGGCAACGTGCAGCCGCCGCGCGCAGTCGGCCAGATTCTGGGCCGCCAGGGTCCTCTGGGTCGGCAGGCCCGCCGATGACGACGCAGCTCGCACCGCCTGAATCAAATCGGCCAGCCGCAAATGGCTTTGGCCCAGGGACGAGACCCGACCGTCAGGAGAAGAAAGGTTCATGACACGACTCCTTAATGCAGCGAGTCGGCCGCTCTCGACGACAGGCTAATCGCTTCGTCACGCCGTCGTCCGACGTGCGTACACTGCTGGCAGACGCGAAACCCGCGCCAGAGCAACCTCTGGATACGGCTTTCAACGCAACTT
This sequence comes from uncultured Pirellulales bacterium, assembly GCA_964399535.1. Taxonomy (GTDB): domain Bacteria; phylum Planctomycetota; class Planctomycetia; order Pirellulales; family CAYNRE01; genus CAYNRE01. Next base: position 106,098 of record CAYNRE010000041.1, read on the forward strand.
TGGTGCCAGATCGAAGATGGCGCCCGAGAAGCCAGCCGGGACAACGATTGCGCGGCTTGGCAGATGACGTATGAGTTGTCGGAAACGCGAACTTCGACGATCTGGCACTGGCCGCTTTTGCTTTAAGTTCATCGGTCTTGGAGCTTGTCGGGCGCGCGAATCCGCACTGAGGCGCGCCAGGGGGAGCACGGTGTTCGGACCGACGCGCCGACTCACCCGAGGCGCGATCCGAGGCAGCCCAGGTCCTCGGCAGTCTGGCAATGCACAGATTGGCTCGACCCCTGATCGGATCGCCGAACCGTGCGAACCTGGCCGCAGCCCCACCTGGAAAAAAAGCCGTGGGCCGGGCAAACACCCCGACCCACGGCCTCAGGAGACCGTTGAACGACGGGCCGTACCGGGCTCGGCCGTCTGGCGGCCGAGCCCAATCGGTTTCTACGAGCGGCGGCGTCCCAGGGCCAGAGCCCCGATCAAGCCCAATCCTGCCAGCGCCAAGGTGCTTGGCTCGGGCACGCTATGATTGTGAGGCGGGAGATTGCTCAACGAGAGCCGTGGGGCGCTGTCGCCCGGCGTATCGCCGGGCGCGTAAACCGGATCGCAGTCGCAGTCGCACTCTTCGTCGCTCAACAGGCTCGACCGCGCCGCCAAGAGTGCTGGTACGGTGCCCAGGTCGAACCCTTCCCCGGCACCCACTACGGTACGGCCAACCAGGTCGGGCAAGGCAAAGGTTTCAACACCATCGCCGCCGTAGGTAGTACCTAGCAAGGAGAACAACGCCCCATTTTCGGCGATGTTCAAGGTTCGCCCGTCGCAGGGCAGGATGCCCTCGGGCGCCGCGAAACCGGCATAGGAAATGATTTCGCCCATCGTAGTCCGCACGGATTCTTCGCCGTAGCTAGGATAAACCCCTTGTGCGACGATCCCGTAGTTCAGTACTAACGAGGGTTGAACGTTGTCCAGCGGCTCGCTATTGCCGGCAACCGAGCTAACCACCGTGTCTCCGTCGGGGCCGGTCAACACGTGGTTGTGTGCAGGCATCGTGAAAAAATTGAGCTGGGTGGTTTCGCGCCCGAAAGAATCTCCGAGGTAAAAAGGGCCCCGTTCCGGCGAGGTGCCCGCGCCGACAATCGTCCGGCCACGCAGGTCCGGCAAAGCAAAGGTGTTCTGACCATCTCCGCCGTAGGTGGTGCCGAGCAAGGAGAACAACGCTGAATTCTGGGTTATGGCCAGCAGCCGCCCATCGGCAGGCAACCAGCCATTCGGCACCACGTCCGACGCAAACAAGCCGACCTGGCCCAGAAACACGCTATCGCTCGAACCTGCAATGGGATAGTATCCCGCCTCGACCGAAATCAGGTAGTTCATGCCGAGTGACGGCTGAAGATTCGAGAACGGTTCCGCTACGTGAGCCGGATCGGGCTCCGTGGTGACCGGCGGAAATTGATCGAAGGGGGGAAGTAGATGCCGGTGCGGCGGTAGATTGGCTTCCGTAAGCGTGGTGAAGGCATTTCCGAACGAGGACGCCATTTCAACGGGCGTCAGTCCGGACCCCGCCCCAGCTCCCACCGCGGTCCGCCCGGCCAGGTTCGGCAGGGCAAAGGTCTGGTCACCGTCGCCACCGTACGTGGTGCCGATCAGGGAATACAACGCCTCGCTCTGCTGAATTCCCACCAGCGAGCCATCGGCCGGGCTGCCGCCTCGCAAGTTGACCGCCGCCGAGAGCCGCACGTTGCCGATCATGAACGAATCGGAGATCGAACCCGCAGAGGAGGGAAACTGGCCGTACTGTTGAATAAAGTAGTTCATCGCCAGCGAATCTTGCAGATTGCTGAACGAGCTTCCCAGGCCGGCCGGAAACACGATGCTTTGTCCGCGCGTCGCGGCAGCACCGACGACCGAGCAGAACAAGGCGACGAGGCACACTAAGCTGCGATTCATGGTTTAACCTCGGGAGTGCACAAACAGTTTGCGGAATAAATTGGGAATACTTACGAGGCAATCAGTGCAGATCGAACAGGGGCTGAAACGAACTCGGCGGTCGCGGGCTACGGATGGCCCCGGGCTGCCGAGGCCCGCGGGCCGTCGCGAGCGAGAGCTCGCGCCACAGATCGAGAATTGGCTAAGGCCCGACAGATCGCAGAGGTCGATCGCAACGAGCACCGCAGGCAGTTTGCGGTACGGCCAACCATGGCCGGCCGCACGCCTGCGGCAATCGCGGCACCAGGGAAATGCTCGGAACCCGGGGCACGCCGAAGGGCTGCTCAGCCCGCGCTTCCAGTTCCGAAAATGCTGCTCGGCCCTCGTCAGCGCGAGGCTACTTCGAGCACCACCGTAGTGACGCGTCCCATCTGCGCTCTGACCCGAGGACCGGGGAGACACTGCCCTCGAAGGGCGGCGCCTACCGCGAAACACAGGCCTTAGCTAGACATCAGCGACCCTCCGCCGCGGCATAAACTTGCCGACGGTTGGGCAATTCAAACAGGTGGGAAATTGGGCGTGAGCCGACCACCCGCCAAGAAGCAGCGTGGCCGATTAAAGGATGGACCGGGGAACTATAGCGTCGGCCCGAAAGTCTAGCAATCAAATATTTCAAACAAAAAATCGCGTCTCATATCACGACGCGCCCGTCGGCCATGCCGACCCGTCGGACCGGGTCGATTCGATCGCTCGGCTCGCCGCGCGTCGAACTCGCCTTCGGCAGCCAACCGCGGCGCGCGCCAATCTACGAGCCTGGTCGCACGTCTCCCCTCGCCCTAGAAGGCATCGTGCTAAATCGCACACCCCGGTGGTTCAACCGCTTGGCCAAGGAACTGGCTTGGCCCGCGACCGTTTCGAGGTTGAAATACACACCGTGCGATGGCGCCGACCGCTGCCGGGCCCGCCGGGCAACTGGTTGGTCCGGTGCCGAAACACGGCTCGTCGCCCGCCCGCGACGCAAGTTCGCTTGGTCTGTAGTTCTCATCCCCTCGAAGCGGCACCCTATGCCCCCTAGTCTTCGCTGGCTCGCTATCGTCTGGGCGCTCGGCTGGTTTTCGCTCTCGATCGCCGAGGGGGCAGTGCTGTACGACGGCGCGTTGGACACGCCGCCCGGCCAACAGGGTTGGTTCTACCTGACCAACCCCATCGTTGGCGCCAAGGCGGTTCAATCGCTCGTGCCCGACGGCGTTCAAGTCGACAGCATGCCCCGCGAAGACGATCAGGCCGGCTACTTTGCCAGCTTGCATCCCAACTTGCCCACCTTCGACCGGAGCGTGGGATACCAGATCGTGGTGGACCTGAAGCTGCTGGCGGAAAGTCACAGCACGGTGCATCGGGCCGGCTTCTCGCTCGTGGCACTGTCGCTCGACCTGAGAGGAATCGAGTTGGGGTTCTGGACCGACGAGGTCTGGGCCCAATCGGACAGCCCCCTGTTTCGCCATGCCGAGGGCGCGGCCTTCGATACCACCGCGCAACTGGCCCGCTACGCCCTGACCATTCTGGACGATCAATACTCGCTTTCGGTCAACGGCTCGCTGCTGCTCACGGGCCCCTTGCGAGACTATTCTGATTTTGGGCTCCCCTACTCGGTGCCAAACTTTCTGTTTCTTGGCGACGACACCTCGAGTGCCCGGGCCACTTTTCAACTGGCCCGCGTCGCCGCCGGACCGATTCCCGATCCCCCGCCCACGCTGATTGGCGACGCCAACGGCGACTGCGCCGTGGGAGCGGCTGACTACGCCCTGTGGGCCGCCCAATTCGGCCAAACCGGTGCCGAGCTCTCGGCCGACTTCGACGGTTCGGGCAGCGTGGGGGCCGGCGACTATGCCCTCTGGGCCGCCAACTTTGGCAATACCTGCCCGCCCGCGGTGCAGCCTGTGCCGGAGCCCGCAACCTGGCTACTAGCCTGCGCGGGGGCGATCGCGGTGGCGACTGGGCGGAATCGCGCACCGCGCCGCTAGCTGATTGCCGCGGCCACCGTTGATGCGTCGGTCGGTTCGTCCCAGTCGTTGCATACCGCGCTCGGCGGCCGCGGATTCGCGCGCCGCGGGTACGCGGGCCGGGCCGAATCGCTCTAGGCTCCAATCCACTGGCCGAAATCGAACTCGCTGGTCAGATGGGCTCTCCTCACACACCTCGCACGGTGCTCGCCGCGCTCGCCCGGCGCGCAGTCGGTCGGTCGAAAATCTGCTGAATCCCCCCTTTTTTTCTTGGTGGCTCGGCGACCCCCAACCGCTAAGATGCTCGGCGATTGGGGCCGAAGCGGTTTCGGACCCGAATCGGCAGGGAATAAGTCGATTTTCATTTTGGGGGTTCGTCTCATGAATCGAGTACAGGCGTGGGTAGCGTGCGTCGGGGCGGCTGGGTTGTTGGCGGTGCCCCAGCAAGTAGTTCATGCCAAGGCGGCTTGGGGAAGTATCGGCAAATACGAAGTGCACCTGGTCAGCGTTCCCGGCAGTCGCTGGATCATCGTCACCGATCCCGGTAGCGGCGACACCCAATACGGCCACGAACACGGCGGAACGGCATCAATTGGCCAGGTCGGGATTGGCAACGGTTCGCCGGCTACCTTGGTCTTTACCGACGGCCTGGGCGGAACCACGCCGATCGCACCGGGCGAATCGCTCTTGGGGCCGCACCTCAGCGGCAGCAACTTGCACATCGACCTCGCAGAGATCGGCGTGCTGGACGATACCACCAATAAAGACGTTGTCGTCGACCTGCTCTTCGACAACATCGATCCGGCTACCCATTCCGCCGGATGGCAAATGCGACTGGAGTTCGGCGGCCACGGCGTAAGCGGCCTGGACGGAGCCCGCTTGTACGCTCTGGAGCTCGACGACATGGGCAATGTGCTCGACAACCTCTTCGCCAGCCGCTTCGGCTTCGACTTCCTGCCGATCGACTACTCCAACGGCTATCTCGACATCATGTTCGTGCCGCCGATGATGGTGCCCGAGCCCTCGACCTGGGCGCTGGGTCTGGCGGGCGCCGGGGCCTTTGCGGCGACCGCCTGGCGCCGCCGCCGCCGCTCTCCCGGCCGCGTGGCCCGGTAAAGCGCGCCGCGCCCCCGCGGTGCCCCTTCGACACGCTGAGAACACTCCAGGGCCTGGCGGAATCGGCACTCCGCCGGGCCTTGGTTGTGTTCGAGCTCGTCGCCGCCCCTTGAAATCGGACCCATCTTGCTGCCGCGGCAGTTTCCCGATACCGCCTTGGCAATCGCCCGAGTGGCCACCGCACCTGACGACGACCAGCTAAGCCACCGGATTGCGCGGTCGCTGACGCCGGCGAACCGTCGTGAAGCCGAACTCGAGTAAGCCGGAATCTTTGAGCCCCAGCGTGCCCGGCACGGTATTGCGCGGCAACGAATGGCGGGCGAAAGGTCCGCTCGGCCAAAAATCTGAACGAATTTGGCTCAAAGAGACGGAAATCGGGCCAGGAAAACCGCCTTGGACACTATAGTAGACTCCGCGCGCTTACGACTTGTGTCGAGGACCAAACCGAAACGCAGGGCCGGGAGGCTAGACACGGAGCCGGCCCTGTCACCTGGGGCGTCGCCGCGAGTCGTCGACTAGGCGACCGCTGGAAGATTCGATGCGACGGTGCTCTCGCTGACCACATCCGAATTCGACACCTCCGCAGATTAAGCCAGCGGGCTCCGAATCTCCCGTAACCAAAAGCGATTGTCTCCTTACAGAAGAAGAAATCCGAGTCTGTCATGAAATACCCAGTCCTGCGCGCCCTGTCGCTCACCGCACTGGTACTTGGCTCGCCCCTTGCAGTCCGGGCCCAAACCGGCGTCACCCAGACCATCGCCCAAACGGGCGTGGGGGGCGTGCCGGGGGTCGCCGGGGCGGATTTCTTCGGTTTCGGCGTCCCCGTCTTGAACGGGGCCGGCGAGACGGCGTTCGGCGGTATCCTGCAGATCGGCGTGGGGGGCGTCACGTCGAGTAACGACTCGGGCCTCTGGGGACCCGACACGCTCGGCAACCTCAGCCTCATCGCCCGCGAAGGGGTGGGGGGCGTGCCGGGGGTCGCCGGGGCCAATTTCAGCAGCTTCGTTGCCCCCGTCCTGAACGGCGCTGGGGAGACGGCGTTCCTCGGTTTCTTGCAGACCGGCGTGGGGGGT
>CAYNRE010000042.1:0-1769 GCA_964399535.1 uncultured Pirellulales bacterium
CTCCACACGCATCGCCCGTTTGACTGGCTGCGTGTAGACGTTGACCTTCATGCGAGCAGATATTGAGACGCCAGGCCGGACGATCACCTCGACGTGGTGCCCCTCACGCCGCACGGAGACGATGTCGAAGAGCTGCAAGGGCTCCGTGGCGACGGTCAGAAGCTCCGAGAAGCTCCAGATGGCCTCGCCTTGGGCCTTGGGATCAGGCAACTCGATCCCCGCCCTCCGGTAGATCTCGAGGACCACCCCTATGCAATCGATGGTGCCCGTTCCGTCTAGAGCTCGACCGTCGGCCCGGTACTGGAGCTCCAGGAGATCCTCGTACTCCACCTCCGCGGTGGGGAAGTCGGAGGCAGTGATTGATAGGGCTCGGAGTTTCATTTTCGGGGCATCCCAGGGAAGCCGAAGAATCGTCGCGTGTTGCCCAGCGTGCGGCAGTAGTCGAGAGTGCGCTCGCAGGCGCTCGTCCCGCCCGCGAGGAAACGGATGTAGGGGAAGGCGGCCGACACCTGCGATCTCTCGGCGTCCGGAGCGGAGAGCACGGGGCCCACGCGCACTGCCGGGTCCATGGCCAGGGTTCGCGCGCCGAGGCTGGTCCAGGTGCTCCCGTCGGCCGAGTAGTAGCTCGTGAAGACGTCGCCCACGCGCGCCAGCCGGACGTAGGGGGCGTCGATCCCCGCAGCCGCGAGTTCGTCCTGGGCGGCCCCGTCGAGCGCCGCGGGGCTGCGAATGAAGAGCACCCCATCGCTGTCCTGGGCCCTCCCGACCGACACCCAGGAGTCGTGCGGGGAGACCCCCTCGACGCACTGGAGCCCCGCCAGGGAGCCCAGCCTCGCGTCGTAGAAGTCGACCTGCGTCCAGCAGTCGAAATCCCCCGTCAGGAGCTTCCAGACGTGCGGCGCGTCGAGCCCCGCGATGTTCGCGTGCTCGCTCATCAGGTACAGGCACCCGGAGTAGGTGATGTCGACGTCGACGCGGGAGGCCCGGTCGAGGTTGCTCGTCGACCACCCATGCCGTGGAGAGGCCAGGTTGGCCTTCCCAGGCACGTCGGTGAACACCCCCGCCGAATCTACCTCGAACTCGTCCGAGGGGTAGGCGCACCCGTTTCCGGTCGAAAATCGCCCCTCCCAGTCCCACTGGCATCGGCGGTGGTACTTGCGCCACGGGACGGAGCGCTTGAACAAATTCGGGGGGCCGAGCGAGACGGTCGCGACCCGTCGGTCATAGCCCTGGTTGAGGATCGTGTAGGTCTCGGTCAGGCTGTCGGCCACGGCGAGGGTGGACGCCAGCACGCGGATCACGCGCACCGTATTCCCCTCGAGGTCGAATCTCTCCATGTAGCCGCCCGCGACCCCGTCCACGTTGGAGATGCTGAGCGAGTGCTGACCGAAGTCCCCTTGAAGATTCTGGGTGACCTCGCCGCGCGAGGTCGCCGCGGGCTGGTAGACGTTCCCGTCGTAGGTCACGGGGCCGCCCAGGGGATTCCCCTCGACGAGCCGCATGGTGGTCACCGCGTCGATCTCGATCTCGTAGAGGGTGATGATCGGCGAGGTGCGGGTCTCGGCGTTCTTCCAGTCCATCAACGGTTGGGAGATGGGTAGCGTCACGACCACACCTCCTCGACCGAAAGCTGGATCTCCCAGGTGAGCCCGGTGCCGCGGGGGAAGCGTAGCGAGTCGCCCACGAGCTGGCAGAGCGGGCTCTCCGTGGCGGTGTTCGCCGTCGGGGGGTCAGCCGTGGCCAGGAGTAGGGCCGCGTCGGGCTGCGTC
>CAYNRE010000043.1:0-63612 GCA_964399535.1 uncultured Pirellulales bacterium
CCCGGGCTGGCGCTGGCCTACCTGGAGACGGTGGTGCTCACCTCGATCAGCGTGGCCATTTCCACGCGGCTGCCGATGTTGTCGAACCTGATCATCTGCGCGGCCGTGTACGCGTTGGGCCACCTGGTGCCGGCGCTGGTCAACTCCGTGGCGGCCGAATTCGAGATCGTGGCCTTCGTCGGCCGCTTGATCTCGATCGTGTTGCCGGTCCTGGACCACTTCAACATTCAAGCCGCCGTGGCCACGGGCAGCGAAGTGCCCTGGGCCTACTTGGGCTGGGCCCTGCTGTACTGCGTGGTGTACAGCAGCGCGGTCATGCTGGTTGCCCTGATCCTGTTCGAGGATCGCGACCTGGCGTAACACGGCGGCAGGCTAGCTCGCAAAGTCACGGTCGAACCGGCCGGGGCCAGCGGGCTATGGGCCGCCGTTTCGACCACGACCGACTTGTCTTTGTCAACGTTATCCCCCGGTTCCAGGTCGCGCGGTCATGCTGGGCTTATCGTTCGCTCGCGCACGCCGCTACGCCCGGCATTACTCCACCGCCCTGGCGGCCGTGTACTCGGCTTGCCTGGCGACGGGCCTGGGGCTGGTGGCGCTGATCTGGGCCCTGGGGCTGCTGACACACGTGGCCATCGGCTCCCGGCCCGGCCTGGCTCCCGCCGACGCGGTCGCCGGTGGGCCGCCGGCCGCCGAGCCCCGGGCACCGCTTGGTTGGGGCCTGGTCGCGTGGTGGCTTCCGGAGCCAGCCGACGCAACGCCCTCGGCCATCTTGGCGCTCGACCGGCGTCGTTTGCTGGCCGTGTTGGCGCTCGGCCTGGCGGCCGCGCTGGCCTATTGCCTGGCCGGCTATGGCCACGAACGGGCCGTGGCCTGGACGGTCGAACTGACCGCGGCCCGGCTGCGCCGCGACCTGGCCCGGCGCGCGCTCGACCTGGGGTCCGACGACCTGATGCCCCGGCACCAGGCCTCGCTGGCCGAATTGTTTCACGGCCAGGTCGACACCATTCGCGAGGGTCTGGCCGCCTGGTGGCAGGCCATACCCGCAGCCGTGGTGCAACTGCCGCTGTTGATTCTCTGCGGGTTGGCCATTCAATTCTGGACGGCGCTGGCGGGCCTGCTGATCGTTTGCCTGGATTGGATCGCGCTACACTGGTGGTTCCGCCGCATGCGGCATCGCCAGTCGCTGCTGGCCGATCGGGCCCAAGGGCAACTGGCGGCGCTGGACGATTGCCTGGTCCAGAGCCGGCTCGTGGCCTCGCTGCGCCTGGCCGACGTGCCGGGGCAATCGCTCGACAACCGGCTTCTCCGCTGGCGCGCGACCGCCGTCGCCGAACGCTCGGCCGAGGCCGGGTTTCGCCTGGCCCTGCGCCTGGCCGTGCTGGCAACCACGCTGGTGCTGTTGGCCCTGATCGGGCTCAACGTGCTTTCGTCGCCCCCCCGCTGCTCGCTGGCCGAGGCGGCCATGCTCACGGCAATCCTGATTTCCAGCTACCAGCCGGTGACCGGCTGGCTCCTGCAGCGCGGCCCCGCCCGCCGGGCCGATCGCGCGGCCCGGGCCGTGTTCGGCTTTCTCGACGGACCCAGCGGCGTGGTCGAATCGTCGGGGGGCCACAAACTGAGGCCCCTGGTCGAACAGCTTGAGTTGCAGGGCGTAACCGTGGTAGATCGCGCGGGCCGCCGGCTGCTGGAGGAGGTTTCCGTGCGGTTGCCCGCCAAAGGGCGCGTGGCCGTGCTGGCCACCGACGACGCTTCGCTGGCGGCCCTGGCCGGCCTGTTGGCGCGGCTGTTCGATCCCACTTCCGGCCGAGTGCTGATCGACGGACGCGATCTGCGCCAGGTTTCGCTCGAATCGGTCCGCGGCCAGGTGGGGCTGGCCCTGCAAGCGGGGCTGCTCTTTTCGGGCAGCGTGGCCGAGAACCTGGCCTGCGGCGGTACCTACTCCACCCAAGAGATTACCGACGCCACGCGACAGGCGGGGGTCTATGCCCTCATTCAGCGGATGCCCCAGGGGCTAGCGACCACGATCGGCCGCGACGGCCTGCGGCTCGACCCCAACGAGGCCCTGCAACTCGGCCTTGCCCGGCTGCTGCTGCGCGATCCGCGCGTGGTGGTGCTCGAGGAACCAGCGACGGAGCCCGAGACCAAGCTCGGCGAAACCCTCGAGAGCGTGCAAGCCCGCTGGGCCGCCCAGCGGCTCTTGATCGTGCTGGCCCGCAGGTTGGCCACCCTCCGGCATGCCGATCGGGTGCTGCTCTTGCACGAGGGCCGCCTGGTGGCCGGCGGCACCCACGCCGAGCTGCTCAAGTCGAGCGACCTGTACCGCCACTTGCACTATGTGCGGTTCAACGAATTCCGCAACTTGAACCACTAGCCCGGTGGCAACGCTCGGCCCGCCGCGAGGTGCCCGGGCCGTTAGCCCGCTTCGCGCCGGGGGGGCTGTGGCAGGGGGCGGCGGTTCGCGGCTCGAAAGTGGGGCGCGGGCACGACGCTGTGCGGCGGCGCGGCCTGGGGGCCCATCCGACCGCCCGTGGTTCCATCCCAGGCATGCCTGCGCAGGCTCTCTTGAATCCGCTCGGCCAGTTCGAGCACGCTACAGGCGTCGTCGCCCGAAACCTTCGGCTGGCGCGCCTGGCGAATGCTTTCGGTAAAGTCGGCCAGCTCGGCCGTAATCTGATCGCAGGCCACCACGCGGAGCTGCTCGATCGGCAAGTGCGTGTCGAGCCAAGTTTCCTGGCACGCAGCGCGTTCGGCGGGGCTCAACGAGTCGGCTGTGACTTCGCCCCTGAGCACCGCCTGGCTGGGGCGAATGACCTCGACGGTGCGGGCCGCGAAATCCATTTGCACCAGACCCAGCGGCGTGCCCACGCGCATGGTCCGCGCCGCGGTGCGGCTGGCCCGCGAGGCCGTGAGCGTGGCCACGCAGCCGTTTTCGAAAACGAGCCGGGCCTGGGCCACGTCTTCCACTCGGCCGAACAGCGACAGCCCCAGCGCCTCGACCCGCTGTACCGGCGAGCGGACCACCGAACAAACCAGGTCCAAATCGTGAATCATCAGATCGAGCACGATCCCGATATCGAGCGAGCGAAACTTGAACCCACCTTGGCGCGTGGCCTCGATGAACTTGGGCTCGCGCAAGTGCGGCAGGGCCGCCGTCCAGGCAGGGTTGAACCGTTCGACGTGGCCGACCTGCAATACCCGGGCCTGGCGCCGGGCCAGGCCGGCGATTTCGCGGGCCTGAAAAAGACTGGGAGCGAGCGGTTTCTCGACAAAGACGTGTACGCCCCCGGCCAGCAGCGCTTGGGCAACTTGGTAATGGGCCGAGGTGGGCACGGCCACCACGGCGGCGTCGATCCGGCCCAGCAGCCCGCGAAAATCATCGACCGCCGCGCAGCTCAGGCCCTCGGCCACCGAAGTGCGCGCCGCGGGCACCGGGTCGGCCACGGCCACCAGTTCCACGTCGTCGCGCTCGGCCAGAATTCGGGCGTGAATTCGCCCCAGATGCCCCACGCCGATCACTGCCAGGCGGAGCCGTTTCACGCTGCTCTCCTCACCCGTTCCCGGGCTCGGCCATGTTTGCCCTGTTGCTGCAACTCGATAAACGACAGCAGTTCGCCGACCTGCGGGCTGGTGATTTCGCCCGAGCGAAGAATTTCGCGGGCATTTTCCAGACCGACTTTGGCTCGGTAGATCAGGCGATGGGCCTCGGCCAGCGAGTCGATCGCCGCGGCGGTGAAATGATTGCGCTTGAGCGCCACCACGTTGATGCAGCGGGGCCGGGCCGGCGAACCCTCGACCAGCATGAACGGCGGCACATCGTGCAGCACCCGGCTCAAACCGCCGGTAAAGCTGTAGCTGCCCACCGTGGTGTAGTGATGAACCGCGACCCCGCCCGAAAGCGACGCATGGTCGTGAACGTGTACGTGGCCCCCCAGCAACGTGCCGTTGGCAATGATGATGCCAGAACCCAGCTTGCAGTCGTGGGCCACGTGGCAGCAGGCCATCAGAAAATTGTGGTTGCCGATCCGGGTGACGAAGTCTTCTTTCTCGGTGGCCCGGTTGATCGTGACCGCTTCGCGGATCACGTTGTGATCGCCGATTTCAACTCGAGTGTCGGCCCCCGAGTAGCTCACATCCTGGGGTTCGCCGCCGATGACCACATTGGGATAGATGTGATTGTGCTCGCCAATGTGTACGTGGCCCATAATCGTCACGTGGTTTTCCAACCGCGTGCCGCGCCCGATGCGGGCATGGGGACCGACGACACAGAACGGCCCGATTTCGACTTCGTCGTCGATTTCGGCCCGGGGATGAATCGAGACGTTGTCGGCGATGTAAGTAGCCATCGCGGTCGTTTCCCTTGGTCTCGTCGATTCCGTTCGACGCTGGACGATAGGCAACTCTAAGCGATCCGTCGGCGCTGTCCGATCATCTCTCCCTCGGTCAGCAGGACGCGCACCAGTTCGGCATTCAGCTTGTGGCCGCTGCGGTGGGCGACCACCTCGCCCCACAGGTCGCAGCCCGCCAAGGCCAGGTCGCCGACCAGGTCGAGCGCCTTGTGACGCACGCACTCGTCGGAGAAACGCAGCGGATTGTCGATCGGTCCGTGCTCGTCGAAGACCAACAGGTCTTTCGGCGTGGCCCGGCAACCCAAACCCTGGCGGCGAAGCCAATCGGCTTCGTCCTTGAGCAGGAACGTGCGGGCGGGCGCCAACTCGCGGAGAAAGGTTTCCGGGGTCACCTTCAGGCTCAGGGTTTGCCGACCAATGGCCGTGCCGCGGCCATAGTCCAGGCGAAACCGCACGTGCAGCCCTGGCTGGGCAAAGGGACGGGCCTCGACCCAACTGTCGTCGGTGCCCAGCCGCACCACCTCGCGTACGGCCAGGAGCGAGCGGCCGGCCGGCTGCTCAACGATTCCACCGCTTTGCAGTGCCTCGACAAAGGGCTGGCTCGAGCCATCGCAGCCCGGCATCTCCGGAGCGTCGACCCAAACTTCGCAATTGTCGATTTGCATTCCGGCCAGGGCAGCCAGGATGTGTTCCACCATCTCGACGCTGGCGCCGCGGGCCTTTAGCGTGGTTCGGCGGGGCGATTCGACGCGGGCGGAAACCAGCGCCGGAATCCGGGCCGTGCTCCCCACGTCGCGGCGAACGAATACCACGCCGGTATCGGCGCCGGCCGGGCGGAATTCGACGTGAACGTCTTTCCCCGACCAGTAGCCGTAACCGCGCACCGCCACCGAACGGGCCAGCGTGCGCTGTCGACGAAGAGTGACCATCAGGGTGCGTTTCAAACCTGAGAGAAGAAGGGGTCCGCACGCGCCGCGGGGCCTATCGTCACCGGAGGGAGTTCCCTGCTCCGCCCGGCCGCGGCGGGCCGCCCGGGGCCAGCGCCGCGTGAATTACCCTGAACCCGGTCGGCGGCGCCTCGATGAAAAGGCCGCCGCCGAGGCGCTTAGCGAGGAGGCGGCTGCCCCGGGCCACGGGGCGCGGTGGTCGTACGCGGTACCGCGCCGCCCGCCGGCGGGGCCGGTCGGCCACCCACTGCCTGGGGCGCGGGGCGCCCGGCCGGCGGGGCGCCAGCACCACCCTGGCGGCGATTCACCGCTTCCAAAATCACGGCCGTAATGTTGACCGTATTGTCGCTGAACAGAACCGGCTTCTCCAATTCCCGCAGCACGCCCTGCGAATCGTTCGGGTCGACCGGCTCCTCGTTCACCTTGATCACCAGGCTGATTCCGGCGCGGCTGGCATAGTACTTCACCTCGTCCAGCACTTCCTGGTAGGCCTGGAAATAAATCTTGGCCTCTTGCTCCATGAACTCCTTCTTGCGGATCTGAACGTCGGCCGAAATCTGGGCCTGGCGGCCGGCGATGGTCGCCTCGAGTTGCTTGTACTCGGGCGTGCCGGGCTTGTACTGCTGTAGCTGGTCGACCAGCTTGCGAATCTCTTCCCGCTGCGCCTTAAGCTGCTCCTCGGCCTGCTCCACGTCGTGCTTCATGTCCTCTTGGGCGGCCTTGAAGCGGGCGTGGTGATCGAGCAGATACTTCAGGTCGATCACCGCGATCCGCTGAGGCGGCTGGGCGGGGGCCTGGGTCCAAGCCATGCCCGGGATGACAACGACCGCCAGGGCGGCGATCACCAGCGTGACCGCGAACGAAGAATACTTCACGACGAGCACTCCTTGCTCCACTTGCGGTGGCCGGGCCGTCCGTGGCCTCTGGGTTTGGCGGGTAATTCCCGCGGCCGAACCAGTGTGGTGGGGTGAAGGAAACGACCAGTTCAGGGGGCGTATTGTGCGCAGAAGCCCGGCCTGGGTAAAGATCAGTAATCGGGCCCGCGACCGGCACGGCAAGCCGTTTGACAGCAAACCGTTACGTATCCGCGCCGTCCCCCCGCAAGCGCCTCGGCGAGCGCCACCGGTTGGCTAGCGTGGCGGTTCGAGCGTTACCTGAAGTTCCAATTGCTGGTCTTGCCGGCGGACTACCACGGGCACCCGGTCGCCCCCTTGGTACTTGCGCAGCGCGCTGTCGAAATCCTCGAGCGAGGCAATTTGGCTTTCCCCCAGCTTGATGATGATATCGCCCCCCTGAATGCCGGCCTTTTCCGCCGGGCTGCCCGGGGTCACCCGCATCAAGGCATAACCCGGTTGGTCCTGCGAGAAATCAGGGACGCTGCCAAAGTAGGGGCGCGAGCTATCGCTGAAGGTGGAACTGGGGGCCTTGGTCGCGACATACGTCGGGCGATCCGCCGATTCGGCCAGCGCCAACGCGGTTTGGGTCACCAGTTCCGCCACGCGCCGCATACCGGGCAGGTTGATCTTCTCGAAATCGTCGCTGGGGCGGTGATAGTCGCCGTGCGTGCCCGTGAAGAAATGCAGCACGGGAATGTCTTTGGCGTAAAACGACGAGTGATCGCTGGGACCAAACCCGCCGGGCTGCCGCGAGATTTTGAATCCGAGCGGCTCGTTGAGTCGGTCGAGCAACTCGTCGAACTCGGTCGCGGTGCCCGTGCCATGCACGATCAGATTGTCGCCTTCGAGCCGGCCGACCATGTCCATGTTGAGCATCGCCACGGTCTGTTCGAGCGGCACCGCTGGGTGGCGCACGTAGCGGGCGCTGCCTAACAGCCCGCGCTCTTCGGCGGTAAAGGCGATGAACACGATCCGCCGGGCCAGCGGTCCGTGAGCCGCCAGTTGCCGGGCCACCTCGACCAGGGCGGCCGCCCCCGAGGCGTTGTCGTCTGCCCCGTTGTGAATTTCGGTCGAATCGGGGGCCAACGACCCCTCGCCGCCTCGGCCCAAGTGATCGTAGTGCGCGCCGATGACGATTGTTTCCTCGGCCCGCGGACCCTTGCCTTCCAGCGCCGCCACCACGTTTTTCACGGTGGCCACCTGGCGGTTTACCGTGATCTGGCCTTCCAGACGCCAGCCAGGGGCTTCGAAACTCTGGGGCTTCAAGTCGCGGTCGATGGCCGCCTCGCACTCGGCCAGGCTGTGCCCCACCCCGGAAAACAGCGGCTCGAGCGCCTGCCGCGTGCAATGCAGCACCGGAAAGTCGCGCGGGGTACCGTCGTCGCCGGCCGTGCTGAATCGCAACAGAGGGTCGAATTCCTCGGCCAACTTATCCCCCTCGGACCGTACCGTCTCCAGCAATTCCTCCAGGGCCGAGTATCGCCGCTTGATTTCTTCCAGCCCGGGGGTGGGGGCTTCGTCCGCCTCCCCTTCGGGGCGGCCCGCCGGCTGCTGATCGGCGAAGGCCGAGGTCAGCGCCTCGAGCGAACGCTCCCAGCGCCGATAGCGACGCCCGGCGCGCTTGGCCAGTTCGTTCTCGTCGGTCACGAACACCACGGCCGCGGCACCATGCTCCGAGGCATTGGCCATTTTGCGGGTAAACGGCGCGTAGTCCGAGGTGCGCGTGCCGTCGAAGGGGCTATGAGGATTGTCTTGCTGCGGTTCGTGGCGCAGTACGATCACCGCCTTACCCCGAGCGTCGATCCCCGCGTAGTCGTCGTAGTGCAACTCGGGGGCCGTGATTCCATAGCCGGCGAACACCAGCGGCACGTCTAGCGTGCCCGATCCGCCCAGCGACAGCGGCGTGAATTGCCGGCCCAAGGTAAGTTCGATACTTTGCGAGCCGGTCGAATCCGAGGGGGCCGTGCCATCGCCATTACCAGCCGGCTCAGCCGCCGTGGCTGGAGGCTCGGCCCCGGGCGGAGCAACCAGCTTTAAGTAGTTGGGTTCACCGAGCTCGGTTCCCACGGTCACAGGGAACGGCTGAAACGGCCCGCCCTCGATTAGGTCGGTTCGTAGACCTAGCTCGCGAAACTGCTCGGCCAAGTAGTCGGCCGCCCTGTCCAGGCCGGCCGACCCCAGTCCGCGCCCTTCCTGGTCGTCGGCCGAAAGGAATTGGACAGAACTGGCCATTCGCTGCTCGACCGCGCTGGCTTCCTCGGCCCAGGTCAGGGGGGCAGTCCAGGCCAATTGCCCCGCGAGCATCACGGCCACCAGGGCGAGCCCGATTCCCAATGGCAATCGACCAAACCGGCAGCGACATCGACCGGGCATCGAGAGTTTCCTTTGTAAGACGGGACGAAGAAATTCGGCTTCCGGCTTCCCGCGGCCGTCGTGGCGCACCTCGGGGCGTGCGCCAAGCACCCGGGGGCCCTCGCACCGCGCTCTGGCGCCTAGGCCGGTTGGCGATAGCCCCCCGGCAGACCGCGACAGGCCCATGCCAACGCTCCCCGGCGGGGACGAAAAAAAAAGAAAGCAATCGAACCAGAGCCCACAGCCAGGCTCTAAGCCCAAGTATTGTTTAACCTTGCGAAGAGCCGGTCAAGCGGCCAGATCGGTTTTGACACGCCGCCGCTGCTAGGGATATTCTCTCGGGCCTTCACGGTGGCTTCACAACCACCGGCGCGACCGCCCGGCATGAATGCCGACGCGGCCACCCCCCCAAAAACCAGGGCGCCCTCCCCGGGGCGAGTCGCCAGACGATCTCCGATTGCCGACGGCACCAGGCCTTGTGCCCGGACCGCGGCTGGAGCCCTGCCTGCCGCCTGGAAGGATCTCGGCTTGACCTCTTCCCCTACGGTTCTGGTGGTCGACCCGCTCGAAGTGACCGGCGAGGTTCTGCGGACCGCACTGCTTCCACTGGGAGTGCGGGTGCTTTCGACGTCGCTGGCCGATCAAGGGCTGGCGCTGGCTCGAACGCACAGCCCCGACCTGGTGGTGCTGGACTTCGAGGCCCAACCATCCCGCGCAATCGATTCGACCGAGCAACTCGTGTGCGAATCGCGCCGCTGCGCGCGTCCGCTGATTGTGCTGGGTAAATGGCGGCGTCCCGCCGGCGAAGCAACGCCTGGGTCGGTCCTGGCCAAACCCTATCACTACGGCGCATTGATCCGTAAAATTTCGGAAGTGCTGGCCCAGGCCCGGCCGGCAGCCTAGCGAATCGGGGCGGGCAGAAACGTCGGCGAGGCGCGGCTTCGCCGAACGGAGCGCGCGGACTTGGTTCCACGGCGCACGGCCGGGCGGCACGTTTGGCAACGGCCGTGGCGCTTCGGCGATTGTTCCCCGCGCGTCGGACGAGGCAATGGCCAAGGGCCCCAGTTGCGGAGCTCCTGCCGTGCCCTCGTTGTTCGTCGTTCGCGGAACCGATCAGGGCTCGCGTTTCGAGCTGCGCGACGAACTCGTCACCATCGGTCGCGAGGCCGACAATGTCGTTCAATTGCACGACCACGAAATCTCTCGCCACCATGCCCAACTCCGGGCCGAGGGCGAACACTATCGCCTGATCGATCTGAGCAGTTCCAACGGCAGCTATGTCAGCGGCAATCGCGTCAGCGAGCAACTGCTGCACAGCGGCGACCAGATTCAACTGGGCACCACCGTGCTGCTCTACACCGGCAAGGTCGCCGGGCAGTCCGACGCGGAGCTGGCCGAACGGATCGAGCTGGTCGGCCGAGAGCGGGAAGGCAGCTCGCGCATCATTCGCACGATGAGCCAGGAGGAAGGGAGTCGCATCTTTTCCTCGGCCGAACTCGATGCTGCCCAGGGGCCCTGGCTGGCCCGGGCTCGCAGCAATTTGCAGATTATGTACCGCACGGCCCTGGCCGTGAGCCAAACGCTGGATATCGACCAACTACTCGGCCGGATCATGGACCTGATCTTTGAATGGGTCGAGGCCCAGCGCGGCTGCGTCATGCTCATCAACTCGCAGACCGGCCGACTCGAGCCCAAGGTGCGGCGCGATCGCCGGGGGGCGCTGGCCGACAGCAAGATTACGATCAGCCAGACGATTCTCGACTACGTCATGGACCGCAACGAGGGGGTGCTGACCAGCGATGCCCGGGAAGACACCCGTTGGAACCCCGCCGCCAGCATCTTGCAGCAAGGTGTGCACGAGGCCATCTGCGTGCCGATGCAGGGCCGGTACGACGTGGTGGGCGTAATCTACATCGATACCTCGACCCCGCCCGATCGCGTCATCAGCCAGGGCCGCGGCAACAAGTTCCACGAAGACCATCTGAAGCTGCTCATCGCCATTGCCCATCAGGCCGCGCTGGCCGTGGAAGACACGCGCTATTACTCGGCCATGGTCCAGGCCGAACGATTGGCCGCGATCGGGCAGACCATCGCCACGATTTCGCACCACGTTAAAAACATCCTGCAGGGCATCCGCGGCGGAAGCTATCTGATCGAACTGGGGCTGACCCAGCACGACGAAAACGTAATCCGCAAAGGCTGGGACATCGTCGAGCGCAACCAGAAAAAGATTTCGAATCTGGTTCTCGACATGCTCACCTTTTCCAAGGAGCGCGAACCCGAACTGGTGCCGGCGCAGCTCAACACCGTGGTCGCCGAAGTGGCCGAGCTCATGCAGTCGCGCGCCGGCGAACTCGAGGTGGAGCTGCGACTTGAACTGGACGAGCAGCTACCCGTGTGCACCTTTGATCCCGAGGGGCTGCATCGAGCAGTGCTCAACGTCGTGACCAACGCCCTGGATGCCTGCCAGCATTTGCCCGGCGCACAGGTGACGCTGGCCACCGAGTACCAAGCCGACCCCCCACGACTGAGGGTTCGGGTTCGCGACAACGGTCCAGGCATCGCTCCCGAAGATCAGGAAGCCATCTTTTCGCTCTTCGTCTCTCGCAAGGGGAGCCGCGGCACCGGACTGGGGCTGCCGGTCACCCAGAAGATTCTTGCCGAGCACGGCGGCGGTATTCGCCTGGAAAGCCAATTAGGAGCCGGCAGCACTTTCCTGCTGGAGCTGCCTGCCGCGGTCGCCAGTCAAACCGTGGTATCGACCCTCGGCGGCAACACGCCGATCGGATAGGCCCGGGACCCCCGGGTGGTTGAAGTGCCGTGGGGGGGATCGCCGTGCGGGTATAGCCCCAGGCCGATCCCACATTCGCCCCCACACCCTGGCAGTGGGGGCAGTACTGGGGCGCCGGTGGTCGTTATGGGGTCGTTGGGCGTGTTGGCGCCGATGGCGGAAACGCCTGGCGTGTCGAATCGCTTGGAGCCAAAATTCCGGTGCTGACGACCTGGAGCTTCAGGCAATTTAGGCAATACTGCTGCGGGACGGTCGGGGGTACGTATTGCAGCGTTACGCTCCGCGGCAGCAGTGGTCATTCCAATAGACCACGGAAAGGGGCCCCTGATTGCAACGGCTCGTCCCGATTGCTAGGCTCATAAGTGTTTCACAGTATGAAGTTCGGTCGGATGACCCGCGCTGCCAGGTTGCCCGACTCGCCCGCCAGGGGGCGCCGGCCTGTGCCATGACGACCCCTACCCAATCACACCCGCTTACGCCGTTACGGTTTGCCCTTACCGACGAGCTTCGCCGATCGGAGCGGTCCGGTCCAACTGGAGCGGAAGGGCGCTCCGAACACCGTTCGCGATTTTTGCTCGACCGGATGACGAGTAATGATTTGGCCTACCGGCAAGGAGGTAGGGTAGGCGATTGCGCTGCCTGAGAGAACTGCCAGCCGAGGGAGTTCGGCCTGGCCTGTCTGCCCGCGGCGGGTCGAGCGGCCCGCTCCCCGGGCGACCGACCGCACTGGCCAACTGGGAGGTGCACGAGACGTGGACCGCGACCATCTGCCCGGATCTTTCTTCGGCCCCCCGACTTTGGTGGATCTGTTACGCCATCGGGCCCGCCATCAGGCCCAAGATCTCGCCTACAGGTTTCTGGTCGATGGCGAATCGGACGAGCTCGACCTGACGTATGCCCAGCTCGACCGCCAGGCCCGGGCCATCGCCGCCTGGCTGCAAGCGCTGAACTTGCAGGGTGAGCGCGTCTTGTTGCTTTACCCCCCCGGCCTGGACTTCGTGGCGGGGTTTTTCGGGTGCCTTTACGCCGGGGTGATCGCGGTAACCGCTTATCCCCCCAGGCGAAACCGCTCGATTCGCCGCATCCAGTCCATCGTCGAAGACGCGGATGCCCGGGTCGCCCTGACCGTCTCCAGTGTTCTGGAGCGCATTCAGGGCTTTCTCGACGAGGCGCCGGCCCTGAAGACGGTGCAGTGGCTGAGCACCGATCAGGCCGAGGCCGGCCTGGAGGAAGAGTGGCAACGGCCCGAGGTTCACCCCCAGACCCTGGCATTTTTGCAATACACTTCGGGGTCGACCGGCACTCCCAAGGGGGTGATGCTGACGCACAGCAACTTGTTGCACAATTGCGCCCTGATTCATCACGCGTTTGAACACACCCGCTCGTCGAGCGGCACCTTTTGGCTTCCCAGCTATCACGACATGGGGCTGGTGGGCGGAATTCTGCAGCCGCTGTACATCGGCCGGCCCAACGTGCTCATGTCGCCGATGTCGTTCTTGCAGAAGCCCATCCGCTGGCTGCAGGCCATCTCGAAGTACCGCACCACTACCAATGGCGGCCCGAATTTCGCCTACGATCTCTGTGTGCGAAAAACGACCCCCGAGCAACGGGCCGGGCTGGACCTGAGCAATTGGCGAGTGGCGTTCAACGGGGCGGAGCCGATTCGATCGGAGACGCTCGACAGCTTTTCCGAGGCATTCGAACCCTACGGGTTCCGCCGCGAGGCGTTTTACCCTTGCTACGGCCTGGCCGAGGCCACGCTGCTGGTCTCGGGCGGTTATCAACAGCACCCCCCCGTGGTGCGGTGGTTTACCGCCGACAGTTTTGAGCGTCGCCGTCCGGAGAAGGTTAACCAACCGGCTACCGATGTCCCGGGCTCGGCCAACGAGAGCGACGTGCGGGCCCTGGTCAGTTCGGGCCGCAACCTGCCCGATCAACAGATTCGCGTGGTCGACGCCGAAACCATGGTCGAATGCTCGCCGGGCACGATCGGCGAGATTTGGGTGACGGGCCCGAGCGTGGCGGCCGGCTACTGGAAACGGCCCGCCGAGTCGAGCCACACTTTCGGCGCCCTGATCGCCGGCACCACCGGCCCGCGCTGGCTGCGAACGGGCGACCTGGGCTTTTTGCACGAGGGGGAATTGTTCGTCACGGGCCGCATCAAGGATCTGATCATCGTCCGCGGCGTGAATCACTACCCGCAGGATATCGAGCAAACGGTCGAGCAATCGCACTGCGGCATTCGCCCGCATTGCGGCGCCGCCTTCGCCATTGAATCCGACCGCCAGCCGACGCTGGTGGTCGTGCAGGAAATCGAGCGGGGACAAATGCGCGAGCCCGCGGGGGTGATCGAATCGATCCGCCGCGCGGTGACCCGAGAACACGAGTTGCAACTGGATTCGATCGTTCTGATCAAGCCGGGCAGCGTACCCAAGACTTCCAGCGGCAAGATTCAGCGCCATGCCTGCCGGCAGGCTTTCCTCGATGGCACGCTGGAAGTGGTTGCCCACTGGCGGCGCGACGCGGCCCAGGCCCTGGGCGGCTCGCTGGAGTTGGCCGCCCGCCGCCCGCGCGGCGAACGCGCCCCCCTGGCGGCCAGTATCGAACCGGCTCGCGAACCGGTCGCCGCGGTTTCCGCGCGCGGCGAATCGGCCGGCGTCAACGGCCATCACCAGCCACAGGTGCAACGACTGATGGAACACGACGCCCCGGCCTGGCAGCCCGCCGGCGGGATCGCCCCCTCCAACGGCAACGGTTCGCACGCCGGCCGCGGTTCGACAAACGGCGCCCCCCAGGCAACCTCGACCGGTCGGCCCGCGAAACTCTCGCGCGGTGAAATCGTAACCGAGGTCATGCGGCTGATACGCCAGGTGCTGGGCTCCTCGTCAATCGAGGTGCAGCCCGATAGTTCGCTGGCCGATCTGGGGCTGGACTCGCTCGCCCGGGTCGAGCTCCAAGGCAAAATCGAAGAACTTTTCGGTGGCCGGTTCCCCGAGGAAGTGGCCGTGGAGATCGAGACGGTCCAGGAAATTGTCGAGGCGGTGGAGAACTACCTCGGCCCCACCGAACACGACCCCGAGGCCGACCGGGCCCCCGTCGAGATTTCGCCCGAACAGTACCAGATTGCACAATTCCCCGAGTTCCGCCGGCATCGGGCCAATCTGGAGTTGCTGGCCTCGTTGAACGTCGGAAACCCATTTTTCACCGTCCACGACGGCGTGGCTCGCGACACCTCGGTGATCGGCGGGCGGCGAATGATCAACTTCTCGAACTACAACTACATCGGCATGTCGGGCGACCCGGTGGTGACCCGCGCCGCGCAGGAAGCCGTGGCCCGCTACGGCACCTCGGTGGCGGCCAGCCGGTTGGTCTCCGGCGAGCGCCCGATCCATCGCCAACTGGAGCGGGCCCTGGCCGACTTCATCGGCGCCGAAGATTGCATCGTGATGGTCGGCGGCCACTCGACGAACGAAACCACGATCGGCCACTTGCTGGGGGCCGGCGACCTGATTCTGCACGATGCCCTGGCCCATAACAGCATCGTGCAAGGCGCGGTGCTCTCGGGCGCTCGGCGGCGGCCGTTCCCGCACAACGACTGGCAAGCACTCGACCGCCTGCTACGCGATCTGCGGGGCCAGTACCGGCGCGTGCTGGTGGCCATCGAGGCGGTCTACAGCATGGACGGCGACATCGCCGACTTGCCCCGGTTCATCGAAGTCAAGCAGCGGCACAAAGCCTTGCTGCTGGTCGACGAAGCGCACTCGGCGGGTACGCTGGGCCGCCACGGGCGCGGCGTGGCCGAGCATTTCGGAGTCCACCCCGCCCAGGTCGATATTTGGATGGGCACCTTGAGCAAGTCGTTTGCCAGTTGCGGCGGTTACATCGCCGGCAGCAAGGAACTGGTCGAGTTCCTCAAGTTCACCAACCCCGGCTTCGTGTTCAGCGTGGGGATTTCGCCGGCCAATGCCGGCGCCTCGCTCGCGGCGCTCGAGTTGCTCGAGGCCGAGCCCGATCGCGTTGCCCGGCTGCAGGCCAACGCCAAATTGTTCTTGGAGCTGGCCCGCGGCGCCGGTCTGAATACCGGCTGGAGCGAGGGAACCCCCGTGGTGCCCGTCATTTTGGGTAACTCGATGTTGGCCCTGAAGCTCTCGCGGGCCCTGTTCGAGCGGGGGATCAACGTGCAGCCGATTCTCTACCCCGCCGTGGAAGAAAGCGCCGCGCGGCTCCGGTTCTTCATCACCTCCTGCCACACCGCCGAGCAGATTCGCTTCACCGTGGAAACGGTGGTCGAAGAGCTGGGGCGGCTACAAGCCGGTTATGTGAATCCGGAAGTGGCCGCGGACCTGAGCCGCGACCTGGCGGAAAAAGCCGAGGAAATGGTTTGATCGCCCGCTGAGCAATTCAGCCGGCGACCGCCGCATCGACGCACTGCGCCAATAACTTGCGCGGATAACTTGCGCCGATAACTTGCGCCAACAAGTTGGGCCAATCAGTTGCGCCAAGCAGCCGTGCAACCGCGCTGTGGGCCGGGCGCGGCTGGCCCCCTGGTACTTTTCGGGCGCGATTAAACCATGCCTTTGCGCACCGCCCAGACGGCGGCCTGGGTACGGTCGGTGCAATTGATCTTCCGCAGAATGTTCTGCACGTGTTCCTTGACGGTCTCGACCGAAATCGAGAGCGACCGGCCGATCTCTTTATTGCTCAGCCCCAGGGCCAGGTGCCGCAGCACCTGCATCTCGCGCTGAGTCAGCGCCACGTCTTCTTCTTCCGAAGCGCCCCGCTTCTCCATGGCCCCCGCTATGCGCTTCAGCTCCTGCGACCGCTCGCTGTGTTGACCGTGGGCCACGGCTTGAATGGAAGCCACGAGATCTTGCTTCGGCAGCCCCTTGAGCAGGTAGTCGTCGGCGCCCAGGGCCACGGCCCGGGCGATGTACGTCGGGTTGTCGTAGGTCGAAAGCACGACGACCCGGGTCTGGGGCAATTCCGCGTGAATCCGCTCCAAGGCCGCCAGACCGTCGGTCGAGGGCATCCGAATGTCGAGCAACACCACGTCGGGATGATGCTGCCGGGCCAGTTCCACGGCCTCGTCTCCGTTGGTTGCCTGCGCGACCACTTCAATGTCGGTGTCGGCCATCAGGGTGGCCAGCCCACTGCGAACCACTTCGTGGTCGTCGGCGATCAGCAACTTGATACTCATGGCGCACCACCCACCTTGTCAGTAAAGCGATGAAAAGTAGAGGTTCGCACGTAACCCCCCAAGCAGACCTAATTCTTGTCGCGCCAGGGGGGTATGGCAAGTCAAAAATCCCCCGCCCTGGTGCGGGTGCCCGCAACCCAACCTAGGGGCATCCTTCAAACGGGGGGAGGGGGCCTCCGGACCGTCGGTCTCGGCATCTGACCAGATTCTATGCGTTCCCGGGGGGAAAAGCATGCTCGGGGGCCGTTTCGCGCGATTGCCCGGGTCGCGCCGGGGCGGTTTGAGTCCTGGCGGGCAAGTGCTGCCAAACCACCACAGGCCAGGTTGCCCGGCGAACGCACGTGACCTAGGTATTCAAGACCAGACACGTTGCGTCGATGGTCGGGTCGGCGGTGGTGTTGTAGCAGGAGGAAGAGTCCGAGCCGATTCGGACTCTGCCAGCGCGACACCTTCACGGATGGAACCCGCGATGTGATTCGACGAGTCGGCCCTCCTCGCCGGGGAGGGCCCGGCGCCGCCCCTTGAGCTGTTCGGAGCCCGAGCGACGATGAAGAACCCCAGTCTGCTCCTGGTCGACAACGACCGCTCGATTCTCGAGTCGATGGGCTCCTGGCTGCGCGAGCAGGGTTACACGGTCGACCTGGCCTGGAACCGCGCCGACGCCGAGAAATCGCTCTCGCGCAAGCCGTACGACATCGTGCTTACCGAGGTGCATCTGCCCGACGGCGACGGGTTCGAGGTGTTGGCCAAGAGCAAGGCGGTCCGAAGCGATTGTGAAGTCATCCTGATGACCTCCAACGGCACGGTCGACCTGGCGATCGAGGCGCTCCGCGAGGGAGCATTCGATTTCCTCACCAAGCCGTTGATCGACGAGGAACTGGGGCTGGCCTTGGAGCGGGCCATCAACCAGAAAAAGGTGATCGAAGAAAACCAGGTGCTCAAGCAGCAGCTCGACCTGCGGTTTGGCCTGGAGAACGTGGTGGGCCACGACCACCAAATGCTCAAGGTGTTCGACCTGATCAACAGCGTCGCCGATACCAAAACCACGGTGCTGATTACCGGCGAAAGCGGAACGGGCAAGTCGATGATCGCCCGAGCCATTCATCGCCGCAGCTCGCGCCGCGATAAACCCTTTGTCGAGGTGGCCTGCGGCGCGCTGCCCGAGACGCTGCTGGAAAGCGAGCTCTTCGGCCACGTGGCCGGCTCGTTTACCGGGGCCACGGGCGATCGGATCGGCAAGTTCCTCCAAGCCGACGGCGGCACGATCTTCCTGGACGAGATCGGCACCGCCACCCCGGGCCTGCAAGTGAAGCTGCTCCGTGTGCTGCAAGAATTCGAGTTCGAGCCCGTCGGCGGCGCCAAGACCCAGCGGGTCGACGTGCGGGTACTGTTGGCCACGAACGAGGATCTCGGCGGCCTGGTGGCCGCGGGCAAGTTTCGCCAAGACCTGTACTACCGCATCAACGTCATCAACCTGGACCTGCCCGGTTTGCGGCAGCGGGTTGCCGACATTCCCCTGCTGGCCGGCAAATTCCTTTCCCGCGTGGTCGAAGAATCGGGCCGCCGCGTCGAGGGTTTCACCCCCGAGGCAATCGCAGCGCTGCAGCGCTACCGCTGGCCCGGCAACGTGCGCGAGCTGCAGAACGTGGTCGAACGGGCGGTGTTGCTCAGCAAGGGGTCGCTGATTACGGTCGACGACCTGCCCCCGGCGGTTGCCGCCGGCGCGCCAGTGGCGGTCGACACCACTCCCGGCAATACGCTCAAACAGGCCCTGGAATCGCCCGAGCGGCGGATCATTCTCGAAATGCTGGAATCGAACCACTGGAACCGGCAAGCCACGGCGGCAGCCCTGGGCATCAACCGGACCACGCTCTACAAGAAGATGAAGCGTTTGGGGTTGGAGGAATGCCGCCCCTCGTTCAGCCGCCCCTAGTTGCCGCGGCTTAGCCAGGCCCGGGCGCGCGGCGCCGTTTCCGGGTGCCGGCCACTGCCGCGTTGCATCTGGCGGGGCGCCCGCTATTCTGATCCGGGGCTCCCGAAACACCGGCGGCGCCCCCCGCGCCGGCGCTGCGCCGGCCGCAAGAGGGCCCCGCACCACACCTTCGCTTGCACGAGGTCTGCCATGGATCGTCGCTCGTTTTTGCAAACCACCGGACTGACTGCTTTGGGGCTCGCATCGCTCGCCGGGCGAGCTACCCGCGGGGCTGAGTCGCAGGGCAAAAAGGTGCTCCTGTTCACCCGCAGCGCCGGTTTTCAACACTCGGTCGTCACCCGCAAGGGAAACGAGTTGGCGCATGCCGAGCGGATTTTTCAGGATTTGGCCGCCGCGCGCGACTTTGAAGCGGTGATTACCAAAGACGGGACCGTGTTCGACGGCGATTTGGATCAGTTCGACGCATTCCTCTTCTACACCACGGGCGATCTGACCAGTCCGCGCAGCGCCGACGGCGCGCCCCCGATGAGCCCCGAAGGGAAGCAGCGGCTGCTCGACGCGGTCGCCGGCGGCAAGGGGTTCGTCGGCTCGCATTGCGCCAGCGACACCTTTCACACCCCCGGCCCCGCGCGCGAGCGGCAGCTCAATCCCGATCCGTACATCGCCATGTTGGGCGGAGAGTTCATCAGCCATGGCGCCCAGCAGCCGGCCCGCATGGTGGTCGCCTCGCCCACGTTCCCCGGAATGGAAAAGATTCAGTCCAGCTTCGAGATGAACGAAGAGTGGTACTCGCTCAAAAACCTGGCGGAAGACATGCACGTGATCCTGGTGCAAGACACCCAGGGCATGAAGGGCAACGACTACGAGCGGCCCCGCTACCCGGCGACTTGGGCGCGCCATCACGGCCAGGGACGCGTCTTCTATACCTCGATGGGGCACCGGGAAGACGTCTGGTCGAACCCCACCTTCCAGCAAATTTTGCTCGGTGGACTGAGCTGGGCGGCGGGTTGGACAAAGGCCGAGATTCCGACCAATTTTGCCGAGGTAACTCCCGGGGGCCAGGTAATGCCCGGCCAACAGGTTTCGAGCAGCTAGCGGCCTGGGCTCCTCTGGCGGGCCAGGGGACCCGGCACTGGCCGCCGGCGATCCGCGCCGCGAGATGGTCGCGATAGGCGCCCTAACCCAGCAGCTCGCTGGCCCAGGGGCCCCGATACGCGCGGGCGGCAAAGTTGCCGATTTCGCAGGCCAAGAGCCGTTCGATCAGCTCCTGGGGATGTTGGGGGCGCCGCAGCGGGTCTTTGGCCAACAGGCTCTCGATCAACGCGGAAACTTCGCCCGGTACCTCGGGCGCGAGCGATCGAATCTCGCGCGGCACCTGTCGGCGGTGGGCCGCCGCCAACTCGGCCAGGTTCGCCCCGCTGAACGGCCGCCGCCCCGTAAGCAGTTCGTAGGCCACCACGCCTAAGCTGTACAAGTCGCTACGAATGTCGCAGCGCAATCGCGAGGTGATTTGCTCGGGGGCCAGGTACTCGGGCGTGCCGACCACGACCCGATCGACCGCCGACGCAGGCTCGGCCAGTCGGCGGGCAAAGCCCAAGTCGAGCAGCGTCACATGGCCCCGGGGGGAAACCAGCAGATTGGCCGATTTCACATCGCCGTGCATCCAGCCCTGGCGCACCAGGGCCAACAAGGCCTCGGCAGCCTGGCGCACGAACCAGAGCACCTCGGGCAAATCGATGCGCTCGGCCCGGGCAACCATTGCGGCACACGTTTCGCCCTCCAGGAAGGGCATCACCACGTAAACCGGCGCGTGACGAACCTGGCAGGCCAGCACCGGAACCAGGTGCGGGTGCGAAAGGCTTCGGCCGAGCGACGCCTCGACCTGGAAACTAGCCCGGGCCCGAGGGTCGTCTTGGAGCTGAGTGCGCAGCCGTTTGAGCACGTAGTTGGCCGGCGAACCTGGTGGCGCGTCGCACGGTCGGGCGCGAAAGACCTCGGCCAGCTCACTCCGCGCCAACAGCGCCGTGGGCTGCCAACCATCGACCGCGGGGAGTTGGACCTCGGCGGACGGGACGGTTGCCGGCACGATCGGCGCCGGGTTCAAAACGTCGGCAGCCTGTGATTCGGAAATCGGCTTCATGAACCCGGGGCCACGGGGTGCTCGCAGCCGGTTCAGGGTTGCCATCGCCCGAAGGGGGATGGATTGGGAAAAGACTAACGATCGTATCGGCCTGGCCGGGCGGTTCGGTCCAACCGGGCCGTCGGGTGCGGCAGTCTCTCGCCAAATTCGCCAAGTTGCCGGCCGGCCGGCGGAGAGAGCTACTTGCCGGGGGGCCTGCCTGCTCTTACACTCGCCCAATTCGGGCTCGGGGCTCCCCCCGCCAGGGTCAACCGCGCCGAGCGTGGGGTTTCAGGCGGAGGTTCGCCGGACTTTTTCGCGGTCTGGGCAAGTTGTTGCGGCCAGGGAACGTAATCGCGGACTCGGGAATTCGTGCGATGCCAGAAGCCGGTGGGTCTTCCATGGAACCAATTCGCCCAGCGCCGCTCGGGGCGCGGACCGGACAAGCCTCGGCCCAGCCGTCGCAAGCCCGCGGTTGGCCGGTGTTGCTGGCCAGTCTGATGCTTGGCAGCCTGGTGCTCGGTGGGGGCTGCGGATCGAGCGAGTCGGCGGGGCCATCGAACCGCCGGATCGTGGTTCTGATGAATGGCAACTCGCCGTTTTGGGACGCGGTGGCCGTCGGCATTCGTGCCGCGGAGCAAGAGTTGAAACTGGCCGGCGCCGGGCTCACGGCCACGCTGGAAACGAACAACGCCACGCCCCAAGGACAGATCGACAAACTTCGCCAGTTCGCCAGCCAGAGCGACATCGTTGCGGTCGGAATCTCGGCCACCGACGCCGCCAACCCGGCCATTATCGACGAAATGGTCCGTCTGCGCGACAAGGGGGTCCACGTGCTAACGATCGACTCCGACATCGACCGCGAGAAGTTTCCCGAAGCGCGATTCGCCTTCATCGGTACCGACAGCTTCGCCGCGGGCAAAGAACTGGGCATCGCCGCCCAGCACCTGCTACCCGACGGGGGCGAGCTGGTCACTTTTGTCGGCCGCACCAGCGCGCAAAACGCGATCGAACGGGTGGGGGGCGTGATCGAGGGCGCCGGTGCGAAGTTCAAGGCCCTGGACAACATGGGCGACTTGAACGATCGGACCAAGGCCCAGCAGAATGTCCGCGATGCCATCCGCAATCATCCGGGCCTGAACCTGTTGGTGGGAATCTGGTCGTACAACGCCCCCGCCATCGTCGACGTGGTTCGCGAGTTGGGGGTGCGCGATCGGTTCAAGGTTGTGGTCTTCGACGCCGAACCGCGCGCCATCGAGGACATGCAAGACGGACAGGTCGACGCGATGGTGGTCCAGAATCCCTTTCAAATGGGCTACCAGGGCGTGCGGCTGATGAAGGCCCTGGTCGAGCAGGATCAGGCCACGATCGCCGAGATGCTGCCCAATCACGGTCAGGACGGTGGCGATTTCTACAATACCGGGTTGAAAATGGTGGTTCCCGATCAGGGCTCGACGCTCACGCAAGAGCTATTCGGCGATACCACGGAGTTTCTCCGCCTGGGTGAGTTCCGCGAATGGCTGGCCAAGTACAACCTGCAAGGCTCTTAGGACGCCGGCCCGAGCGGCTTGGCCGATCCAGGCGGCTCGGCCGGGCCGAATTGGGCCTCCTGGTGGCGCTGGCCCTGGTGGTGGGCCTGGCCACCTGGCTCGACGACCAGCACAACTACTGGCGCGATCCGGCCACGAGCGCCAAAGATATTCTGCGCCAGACCACACTCCTGGGCATCTTCGCCCTGGGAAGCGCCATCGTCATTATCGCCGGCGGGATCGATCTCTCCTGCGGTTCGATGATCGCCTTTAGCGGCACCATCTGCGCCTCGCTCATGCTCTGGCTCGCCCCGGAAGAAATGCAAAGCCCGCGCACTCCGGTCGGCTGGGGCGTGATCAGCCTGGCCATTGCCGGCACACTGGTGGTGGGCTTTCTGGTGGGAACGCTCCATGCCTGGCTGATCACTGTGGTCGGGCTGCCGCCGTTCGTGGCCACGCTGGCCTCGCTGGTGGGCCTGCGCAGCCTGGCCCGGGCGATCGTACCCGCGGTCACGGAAGGCGTTTGGGGGCGGCCCAGCAACCAGATTCAGATTTTCGACGCGCAGTTTCGCACCCTGGCCAAAAATGTGTGGATTCCCGCCCTGGTGTTCGCTCTGATGGCCGCCGCCGCCTGGATCCTCTTGAGCCGCACCGTGGTCGGCCGACATCTGTATGCCCTGGGGGGCAACGAACAGGCCGCCCGGCTCAGCGGCATCCGCACCGACCGCCTGAAATGGCTGGCCTATGTGCTGGGCACCTTGACCAGCAGCGTGGCGGGCATCTTCTTCATTGGCGAACAAGGAGTCGCCGATCCCCAGGTGCTGGGCGTGGGTTACGAGCTGAACTCGATCGCCGCCAGCGTCGTCGGCGGTTGCAGCCTGCAAGGCGGTGTGGGCACCATTGGGGGCACCATCCTGGGAGCCCTGTTTCTCCGCACGGTCATCGACGGCGTGGGAAAAATCATCAAGACCGGAGCCGACGTTTACGAAGGTTCGATCGTCGGCATGCTCGTCGTGCTGGCCGTGGCCGCGGGGCAATTGCGCGAGGCGGCCGGCCAGGGCAAGCAGTTCTTTCCGGGTCTCTTGGGGCTGCTGGTAATAGTTACGCTCGCGCTGCTCGCCGGATCGCTCAGCGGATTCCTGGTGGGTCGCCAGGCCGGCGGGAGCATGGCCGTGGGCACGCTGGTGGTGCTGGGCGCCGTTTGGCTGGCCGAGGCCCGGCGCGCCCGGCGCTCGAATTAGTCGCTCGAATAAGCAGCCGCACCCCCGCGTTCCTTCTCTGCCGGTTTTGCCGGTTCTAGCGCCGCCGCCCGCCGCGTTCGCCGAGTCGAGCAAGAGCTACAGTAGCAATGAGCGGCTGCGCGCCGGCGCAGCCGAGCGGGGGGCGACCAGCCCCGGCCAATGCGCTCCACACCAACCGTTCGTCATGCACCTGCCACGGCCCAGAGCGATCTCACCGCACGAGCGCGACGCCCTCGGGAGACGGCGCCGTGCCCGCCGGCGCCGCCCTGGGTTCGGCCTGATCGATACCATGCTCACCGTGGTCATCATCGGCATCCTGGCCGCCGCGGCCGTTCCGCACTTTACCGACGCCACGACCGACGCCCAGGACGCCGCCCTCAGGCAGAACCTGCACACGGTCCGCATGCAGATCGAGTTGTTCAAAGCCCAGCATGGCGGACACCTGCCCGGCTGGAATAACCTGGACAACTTCGAGGTGCACATGTGCGGCTACTCGAACGAGGCCGGCGACGGCTCCTGGGTACCCGACGCCGACCATCCGTTGGGGCCCTATCTGCCGAGCACGGTGTTGGTCAATCCGGTCAACGGCGGGGTGGGGGCCAAGTTCACGCTCGACATCGCCAGCGAAACACCGGACGACGAGATGGTCGAGGGAGACCAGCGCGTGGGTTGGTTCTTCAACGCGACCACGGGCGAAATCGCCGCCAACGCCGAGGGCACCACCAGCGACGGCACCCCGCGGTCGCGCCTCTAGGCGGACGAATCATCGCGGGCTACCAGGGCCGCTCATCCCTCGTTTCCTGGCGGGCCGGCGGAGCGTGGGGGGGCCGGGCAGTGGCCGCGCCGCGCGCGACCGATTCCTGCGCGGCGAATTGCATACCAGGGCGGTAGCCGCTCCAATAACCTCGCCCAGAGCCCGTGCCCTGGCCGCCGGAAACTGCCGTCGAAAAGCCGCTCGCGCGGACTTGAGATTCGCTCGAATCGACACACCGCTGTACCCTCGCCATGAGCCCACCAGAGACCGATCGGAAACACCGCACGCGGCCTGCTCGCGGCCGCGCCGCCCTGGCCCGCCGGCTGGCCCCCTTGGCATTGGCCTGCGCCGTCGCAGCCCCGGTGCTGGAAAGCCGAGCCGAATCGCCGGAGCGGCTCGATACATTTCGCGCCGAACTCAGGTCGCTGATCGAAGAGGCGCGCAACCGGGTCTATCCGGCGCTGGTGAATATCCAGCTCGTCACCTCGGTGTATGCCGGCGGCAAGGAGATCAAGGGGCGTTCGGTGGGCAGCGGCACCCTGATCGACGAGCGCGGCCACGTACTGACCAACCAGCACGTAACCAACGAAGGCCAGTACTTTCGCTGCACGCTGATCGACAGAGTCGAGGTCTCGGCCGAGCTCGTGGGCGAAGACCCGCTCACCGACCTGGCCGTGCTGCGGCTCAAGCTCGAGGAGCTGCCGCCCGAACATCCGCCGCTGGTCATTGCCGAACTGGGCGATTCCAATCGGCTGGACGTGGGCGATTTCGTGATGGCCATGGGGAGCCCGCTGGCCCTTTCGCGCTCGGTAACCCTGGGCATCGTTTCCAACACCGAGCGGGTTTTCGCCGATGGGCTCTCGGGCAGCGACGACGATATGCAATTGGCGCCCGGCCAGCGCACGGGCCTATTTACCCGCTGGATTCAGCACGACGCCCTGATCAATCCCGGCAACTCGGGCGGTCCGCTGGTGAATCTGGAGGGGCAGGTGGTCGGCGTGAACGAACTCGGGGGCTCAGCCATCGGCTTCGCCATTCCCGCGAATCTAGCTCGCGACGTCGCTCAAGCGCTGATCGAGCATGGCGAGGTACCGCGTAGCTGGATCGGCATGTCGCTGCGGCCGATTCAAAAAACCGGGCTGGAGCGGGGCGTGCTGGTCGACTCGGTGTTTGCCGATGCCCCGGCGGGCCAGGCGGGGCTGAAGCCCGGCGATGTCATCATCGCTTTCGATGGGCAGCCCGTCACCGTGCGGTTTCCGGAGGAGATTCCACTGCTCATGAAACGGGTCGCCGATTTGCCGATCGGCAGCACCCTCACCGTGGGCTACGAGCGCGACGGACAAACCTTGGAAGCCAAGGTAATCACGGCCAAGCTCACGCGCGATCGGGGCCAGGAACGCGAGCTGCGCAAATGGGGGCTCACCGTCTTGGAAATTACCCCCTGGACCGCTCGGGAACATCGCTTCGACTCGACCGAGGGAGTGCTGGTTTCAGGCGTGCGCGGCGGCGGCAGCGCCGCCATGGCCAAGCCGCCGCTGTACGAGGGAGACGTAATCCAATCGCTCGACGGCGAGCCGGTTGCCGACCTGGAAAACTTGATCCAGCGCTACGAGGCCTACGTGGCCCAGGGGCCGAAACCCAAGCCGCTCTTGGTGCAATTCAAGCGACACGGCGAGAGCTACCTGACCGTGCTGGAAGCCAATTCCAGCCAGGAAGACGACAACCCGCCCCGGACCGTTCCCAAGGCCTGGCTCGGTATTTCGGTCCAGCCCGTGGTGAAAAGCCTGGCCCAGCGAATTGGCGACCAAACGCCGGTCGGGTTTCGCGTGACCCGCGTTTATCCTGAAACCACCGCGGCCGGCACGGATTTGGCCGTGGGCGACATCATTACCAGGCTCAACGCGAAGAAGCTCGAGCCCCGCCGGGCCGAAGACGCGGGGCTGCTCGAGCGCGAGCTACAACGCTTGGATCTCGACGCCCAGATAGAGTTGACCGTGTTTCGGGATGGAGAAACCCGCACCGTTCAGGTGCAAGTCGAACCAACCCGCACTCGTCCGGAAGAAGCCCGCCGCGCGACGAACCGCGATTTCGAGCTAACGGTGCGCGAGCTCACTTTTTTCGACCGGGTCGAAAACCGCTGGGATAGCAATACCCAGGGGGTGTTGGTGCAGCATGCCGAGTCGGCCGGCTGGGCCGGCCTGGGGGGGCTGGCCCCGGGCGATTTGCTGCAGCGCATCGCTGGCGAGCCGGTAGCCGATCTGGACCAGTTTCGCGCCGTGATGGACCGGGTTTCGCAACAGCGCCCCAAGCGCGTCGTGATGGCGGTCTTGCGCGGCGTGCGAACTCGCTTTTTGTACCTCGAACCCCAATGGGACCCGGCCCCCACCTCTGAGACCAACAAGGAAGACTAGCTATGGCGTCGTCGTGTCCACTGCCGCTGAAAATCGCCCGATTGCTCGCCATCGTGGTGGCGGTCTCGATTACCTCGGCCGGCCCCGCGCGTGCGGAAGAGAGCGGGCCCGCGGCGCTCGCCAAGCTGCGAGACGAAGCCAGCCAGTCGCTCGTTACGCTCAAATGCGTCATCTCGCTGCGCATCGGCGGTCGAGGTGCCGGCGGAGATCAGGAAACCGAGGCCGAGGTCACCGGCGTCATGATCGAGCCCAGCGGCCTGATCTTGTGCAGCAACATGCAGCTCGGTGGCATCGGTGGCATGGTTTCGCGCATTTTTGGCCGCAGCGTACCCGGTTTCAGCATGACCTCCGAGGTGGTCGACGTGAAAGTGGTCGTCGGCGGCGACGAAGACGAAGAGCTGCCCGCCAAGTTGTTGGCCCGTGATAACGATTTGGACCTGGCCTGGATCCAAATCGAGGAGCCCGACCGTACGTTTCCGGCCCTCAAGTGGTCGACCGACGCCACCCCCGAACTAGGAAGCCGCCTGGTCGGAGTGCGGCAAATGGGGAAGCACTTCGACCGGCTGAGCGTCATCGGGCTATTCACACTGGTCGGCGAGACGGAAAAACCCCGCAAGCTGTGGGTTACCCAAGAGGCTCTATCTGAGCACTTGGGGCTGCCGATCTGGGACCTCTCGGGCCGAGCCCTGGGAGTCGTCGTGGTTCAAGCCCCGGAGCCCAGCGGGGGCGGCGGTGGCGGGATGAACCCCTTTTCGATGATGGGTTCGCTCTCGGGTCTGCAGGAGAGCTTCGCCGGCATGGTTCTGCCGGCGAGCGAGGTCCTGCGAGCCACCGAGCGGGCCAAAGCGGCGGCCGAATCGGGGGCCGATTCGTCGCCGGCCGACCAGCCAGACGATCGAGACGCCTCGGATACCGACTCGAACGAGTCGGAATCCGGCGAGTCTGATCCGGACGACTCAGACACGTAACAAATGACACTCTAACGTGTTTTATACAAATCACTTAGAGTGCCTTTTCAGATCGCCTTTCAGACTGGCATCGGGGGCCGATTCGCGCCGGCGCCCGCCGGCTTGTAACATTTTTTCGCACGATCCGCTGACGAATCTAGTGGCCACCGGCGACTCAACCAACAGTTGGTCAGGCCGCGCGGCAGGCAGGCCCCTTAGGGCGGCCACCCCCACTGGGAGGTTTGTGCGATGTGTTTTCCGCTCTCGCTGACGGCCTTCGAATCCTACCTGCTGGCCGACGATCGCCCGCACGATGCCCCGATGTGTTTCTACCTCCGGCTGTCGCTGGCCGGCCGGGTCGATCGCCAGCGCTGGGAGCGTGCCGTGCGGCGCGTGGTTGCCCGGCAACCGTTGTTGCGGTCCACGGTCGCCGAATCGGACGGCGAATGGCTCTGGGTTCCCACCTCTCAGTGGCCCGAAACCCTCTGGCAACCGGGCCGAGACCCCGACCGTGCGCCCCAATTTCCACCACTGGATATTCGCCGCGAACCTGGCCTGCGGGTTTCGGTAAGCGTGCGCGGCCAGCGATCGGTCGTTTGGCTTCAGTTTCACCACGTGGCCGTCGACGGAATTGCCGCCGCCAAGATCGCCGAAGAGCTGCTCGTGGCCTACGCCGCCGACGGCACCGAATCGGCCACCGCCGCCGCGCTCGAGTCGCTCGACCCTCATCGATTGCACGATCGTGCTAACCAGGGCGGACCTTTCTGGCGCCGCTGCCTGGCAGCCGCCTCGGGCATGCTGGCGGTAGTGGGCATCTGGCAGTACCTGACCCACCGAGTGCAAACCCTGGTGGCACGGCCCAACGACGAGACACCCTCGACGACCACGGGCACCTCGCCCGCGCTGGCCGTCCACCGGTTTGAACCACGCCAGGTGCGCGAACTGCGCTGGATGGCCCGCCGCCAGGGTCAAACGGTAAACGACTTGCTCATCACCCAACTGCTTCAGTCGCTGGAAGCCTGGAACGCCGAACACGCGGGCGATGCGCGGCTAGGTCACATTCGACTCGCGGTTCCGGTCAATCAGCGTGGCGACGACCAGGCCGGCATGCCCGCCTGTAACCAGGTGGCGATGATTTTTGTCGACCGCTCGTCACGGGCCATTCGTCGCACCGCCTCACTGGCTCGCAGCGTCGCGCTCGATATGTGGTTCGTCAAGCGGTTCGGGCTGTCCCGCGTCTTCCTTTGGGGCCTGTCTCTGCTGCAAGCCCTGCCCGGCGGCATGAGCCGCACGCTCGGCTCGGCCGGCTCGCTGGCCACGGCGGTGCTGTCCAACCTGGGCGTAACGCTCGACGATTGCCCGCTGCCGCGGCGCCACGGCCTGTTGGCGGCTGGTAATCTGACGCTGGAAGCATTCGACTTCCTCCCCCCCGTGCGTCCACAGACCGCGGTCGCCTGCGGCGTGGCCACCTACGCCGGGCGACTGAGCCTGGCGATGCACTACGACGGCCGCGTGCTCTCGGCCGAGGCCGCCGCCGAGTTGCTCGACGACCTGGTGGCCCGTGTTTCGCGATTTGCCGTGGGGCGATGCGGAGCCGTTCAACCGAATCCGTCTCACGAGCCGATCGGCGAACCGGTCGCCCTGGCCCAGACGACCTCGGACGAGGCCGCTTCGGGAACCGCCCAGCACGAGCTGGAACCGGTCGCCGCCTAGCCGCAGGGGAATGGGGCGGGCAGCGGCAAGCGGCAGCGCCCCGGCCGCCCCCCCGGTTGCACGACCGCCCGAGCGCCCCCATACTGCCGAACTCGCAGGCCGTTACGGCCGAGCGGGCTAGAGGCCGGCTGGCAGCCAGCTTCCGGCCGCAAGGTGTTCCGGCCCGCCGCCGCCGTTCCAATGGCTGGCGCATCGTTCCGCCGCCTGCAAACTCGAAATTGCCGCCGCCCCTGGCATGAGCTCCACGCCCCCCAGCTACGTGTTGGCCGTCGATCTGGGTAGCGGGGGGCCCAAGGTGGCGCTCGTCGCGTCCACGGGTGAAGTCGTTGCCCAATCGCGGGACGCAATCAGCCTGACGCTGCTGCCCGGAGGGGGCGCCGAGCAAGACCCCGACGAGTGGTGGTCGGTCGTCAGCCGTTGTGTGCGACGGGTGCTGGCCGAACGGGCGGTGCCCGTCGAACAAATCGTGGCGGTCAGTTGTACCGGGCAGTGGTCGGTAACCGTGGCGGTCGACCGCCAGGGCAATCCGCTCGCGCCCGCCATCAGCTGGATGGATTCCCGCGGCGCCCGCTACGTGGGGGAAATTACCCGAGGATTCCCCAAAATCGAGGGCTACGGCGCCTACCGGCTGTGGCAGTGGCTGCGCCTGACCGCCGCGGTGCCCACGCACTCCGGGGCCGACGCGCTGGCCCACATCTTGTTTCTCAAACACGAGCGGCCCGAGGTGTACCGCCAGTGCTGGAAGCTGCTCGAGCCGATGGACTTTTTCAATCTCCGGCTCACCGGCCGAGCCGCGGCCTCGTACGCCACGGTGTTTCCCTACATGCTGGCCGACAACCGCCGGCTGGACCGGCTCGACTATTCCCCGCGGCTCTTGTCCTGGTCGGGCATCGATCGGGAAAAGCTGCCCGAGCTGTACCCGGTCACTCAGGTTCTGGGCACTCTGACTCCCGCCGCCGCCGAGGCTTGGGGCCTGCTGCCCGGCACCCGGGTGGTGATGGCCACGGGCGACAGCCACGCGGCGGCTCTGGGAAGCGGAGCCGTGGGCGACGGCGAGGCGCACGTCTGCGTCGGAACCTCGTCCTGGCTCACCTGTCACGTCCCCTGGCGCAAGTTCAGCCTGACCAACTACCTGACCACCATGCCGTCGGCGTTTGCCGACCGATACCTGGTGGTGGCCGAGCAAGGGCCGGCCGGCAAATGCGTCGACGTGCTGGCCCGGCAATGGTTCTTTCCCCCCGGCGAACATTCCGAAAGCAGCCACGACCCGGTCGCCGCCCTGTTGGCGGCCGCGGAAACTTCGCCGCCCGGTAGCCGGGGACTGGTTTTCCTGCCCTGGCTGAACGGCTCGGGCCCCCCCAGGGCCGACGGACTGGCACGCGGCGGATTTTTGAATCAGTCGCTGGCCCACTCCCGGGCCGACGCCTGCCGGGCCGTGCTCGAGGGGGTCGCCGGCAATCTGCGCTGGCTTTTGGAAACGGTCGAGCGGTTCGTCGGCCGGCGGCAGGCCGGGCTGCCCTTTATTGGCGGCGGGGCGCGTAGCCCGCTGTGGTGCCAGATCATGGCCGACGTCTTGGACCGACCGATTCACCAAGTGGCCGACCCCACGCTGGCCATCGCCCGGGGAGCCGGATTCGCCGCCCTGATGGCACTAGGGCACCTGAACCGCTCGCAGCTTCCGGGTTTGGTACAGATTTCGCAAACGTTCGAGCCCAATCCGGCCCTGCGGGGCACCTACGACGCCCTGTTTCGATCGCTCGTGGCCAGCTATAAACAATTGAAGCCGCAGTTCCCAGCCTGGGCCCGCGGGCCGGCGGCCGGGTAACTCGGTGTTGCCAACTCGGGCCCACCCGCAACGCGGCCGGCTTCGCCAGATTTCCCCCCCGGGGGGCGCAGCCCACCCTGCTAGCCAGGTTGGGACCTGCCGGGGTGGCGACCGAAAAGTGGTTTCCATCGCGGCCCGATTTCCTCTCTCGATCCTGGAGAACTCACCGTGCCTCGCGAGTCACTTATCGACGGCAGCGACCTGTTGGCCCCGATCGACCAGATGATGCACCCCTACCGGGACGAGTTGGCCACCTTCGACCGGTTGCCCGCCCAAGGCCGCCCGCGCCAAGAGGTGTTGGCCGAGCTGATCGCGCTGCGAGAACGGGAAAAGCCCAAGTGGAAGGCGGGCTACGCCTCGGGCTCGGTCTACCACGGCGACGACGACCACATCGAGTTTCTGAATCAGGTGTATGCCGTTAATTCGCAAGTCAACCAACTGCACACCGATATCTGGCCCAGCGCGGCCAAGTTCGAGGCCGAGATCATTGCCATGACGGCCCGCATGCTGGGGGCCGATCAGACCGAGGCCCCTTTCGGCTCGCACGAGGGCATCTGCGGCTCGGTCAGTTCCGGCGGCTCGGAAAGCATTTTGCTGGCCATGAAGACCTATCGCGACTGGGCCCGCGATCAGAAGGGAATTCGCCAGCCTGAACTGGTTGTGCCGTTCTCGGCCCACGCCGCCTTTCTCAAGGCGGGCGAATACTTCGGCATCGAAACCAAAATTGTGCCGCTCGACGCCGACTATCGGGTCGACTTGAATGCCGTGGAAGCGGCCATTACCCCCAACACCATCGCCCTGGTCGGCTCGGCGGTAAATTTTCCGTACGGCACGATCGACCCCATTGCCGAGCTGGGGGAACTGGCCCAGCGTCACGGCCTGGGGCTACACGTCGATGGCTGCCTGGGGGGCTACTTCCTGCCTTGGGTGGAAAAACTGGGCCATCCGGTGCCCCCCTTCGATTTCCGCGTACCGGGCGTCACCAGCATATCGTGCGATACCCACAAGTACGGCTACGCCCCCAAGGGCACCTCGGTGGTGCTCTACCGCGGGCGCGACCTGCGCAGCTATCAATACTTCACCACTTCCGACTGGCCTGGTGGGCTGTATCACTCTCCCACCTTTTCGGGCAGCCGGCCCGGCGGGCTGAGCGCGGCCTGTTGGGCGGCGCTGGTCACGATGGGCGAAAACGGCTATCTCGAGGCCACGCGCCAGATTCTGGCCGCCGTGGGCACCATGCTCCGCGGCGTGCGTAGCGTGCCCGAGCTATTCATCTTCGGTCAGCCGATCGGGGTGTTTGCCTTTGGCAGCCAGTCGCTCAACGCCTACCAGGTGCTCGACCAGCTTTCGGCCCGGGGCTGGGCGCTCACCGGGCTGCAACACCCTCCGGGGGTGCATTTCAGCCCGACGATGCGGACGGCACAGCCCGGTGTGGCCGAGCGGTTTGTGCGCGACTTGAAGGAAAGCGTGGCCGAGGTCCGCCAGAACCCCGACGCCGAGGGGGGAATGGCGCCCATTTACGGCATGGCCGCCACGATTCCCGACCGCAATATCGTGCACGACATCCTGCGGCAACTCATGGATGTGTACTACCGGCTGTAGTCGGGCCCGCCGCGATCTTCGCCCGCAGGGCGGCCGCCGCGGTGTCCGCGGCCCCGAGCGTCGCCCCGGCCGTGCGCGGGTCGAGGGGGACGCGCCGGTTCCGCGCCGGGTCGATGGGTTTCCGAACCCGCCTCGACATCTTTCTTGCGCCGCACCTGGAAGTTGCCCCGGTCCTCGTCGAACTCCAGTTCGATCAGGCCCCGTTCGGCGGCATCCTCCAACAGGTCGGAAAACGTGCCGTAGCCATAGTACCCCTCGTTGAACCCGGGGAATACGCGGCGAATGGTCTGCTTGACGATCGACCCCCAGAGCGGGTCGTAGTCCACCTCGAGCGACTGAACAATCTCCAGCAAGCGGTCGACCGCTTCTTGCTGTTTGTTGTCGTACTTTTTGCCCTGCCGCGCGGCGGGCGGAGCTTTCTCGGCCACGCGGATCAGGTCGTCGTAATAAATGAACTCGTCGCAATTGGAAATCAGCAGGTCCGAGGTCGAGCTCTTGACGCCGCAGCCCAGAACCCGCTTGTTGTTCTCCTTCAGTTTCGAGACCAGCGGCGAGAAATCACTATCGCCCGAGACGAGGGCAAAGATATCGATGTGCGACTTGGCATAGCACAAGTCGACCGCATCGACCACCATGCGAATGTCGGCGCTGTTCTTGCCGCTGAGCTTGCTCTGGGGAATATCGATTAGCTCGACCCCCTGACTGTGGAACTCGCGCACGCTCTCGCGGTACTGGCTCCAATCGCAATAAGCCCGCTTAAAGACGACCCGGCCTTTCTCCAACAGCCGCTTCAAGACGAGCTGCACCTGAAACCCCTGTTTGCGGCCGCGCAGACCGATCGCCAGATTCTCGAAATCGATAAAAACCGCGATCAGAGGTTCGTCGGACATGGGTTGCTTCCTTGCTGGTGCCGCGGAGAAACCGCGCGATTTCGTCCCCAGTTTCGCTTTCCTTCGGCCGGGGGGGTAATGTACCACACGGGCCCCGCCGAACGATACCGCGCCCGCCCGAGGACGCGGAGGACGGCCCGCCAAAGCTACTGGCCCGGGCTTTTCACCGACCGTGGCTTGGCTCATTCTGACCATGGCAGTGCCCGGGCACCGGCTTGTCCGACTCCCGAGCCTAACCCGCGTCGTCCGCCGGCTCGCGAGACATCGTCGCTCGCAGTCGGCATAGCCGCTCAATTAACCTCGGTACGCAAACCATGAAAAATGAGACTGGAATCTCGAACCACGTCCTGGGAAACGAGCCGAACCTCTCCCTGGCCGGAAGCGTGCACCAGGCGATTCGCCTGATGGCCGCCCTGATGGGATTGCTGGTGATGTTGGCGGCCATCTTGTACACCGTCCGTGGGCTCGAGGTGTTGCTGCGGGTTTACCGCCAGCCAGACGAAGTGCAGCACCTGGTTACCGCCTGGAGCGAAGTTCTGGGCGGAGACGAGTTGCTGGTGGTCGAGTCGAACGGTAAGGAAGTCTCGTGGGCCCGGCCGATTGCACTCTGGACCCTGTTGGTCGGCGCCATGCTTTACTTCGCGGCCTGTTCCAGCTTTCTGGTCGCCGGCGCGCGGGTTTTGAGCACCGCGCTCGGTCGACAATCGAGCTAGCCGAGTCCGGTTTAAGAACCGCCTCCTCTGGCTGGCGCGCCCCCAACCGGCCCGAACGATCGAAATTGGTTGCCAGCGGCGATCCCGGCCGGCACAATGCCCGCTACGGATCGGTTTCGCCGGGGGAGCCGGCTCGAAGTACTTCGCCACGACCGCGGTCGCGGCGGGGTCTAAACCCTTGGAGCGTCGTCCATGCTCCATCGCCGCGATCTCATGCTGCGGCTCGGCCAGTGGGGTGCCGGCGCGCTGACCCTGCCCGCTTGGCTACAGGCCGAACATGCCAAGGCAAGCGGCACCGCCGGGCCCGGCACCGCGCCGGCGACGGGTAAGGCCAAACGGGCGATCTTGATTTATTTGTGGGGGGGACCGCCTCAACACGACCTGTGGGATCCCAAACCCCTGGCCCCCAGTGGCATTCGCGGCGAGTTTTCGCCGATCGACACCACGGTTCCCGGGCTGCAAATCGGCGAGCACTTACCGCTGCTGTCGCGCCAGGCCCATCGCTTCGCGCTCGTTCGGTCGCTAACGCACGATTCGAACAACCACGAGCCCTCGGTTTATTACACCCTGACCGGACGGAAAAACCCTCGGCTAGTGGTGCCCGCGAATCAGCGGAGCCGGTCCGATTTTCCCAGTGCTGCGGGCGTTGTTTCGCGATTTAGCCCCCAGGGGGCGCTACCCGCGGCGGTTACGCTGCCCCGGCCGATCGGACACGACGGGGTAACCTACGCCGGGACCCATGCCGGTTTTCTGGGGCCGAGTTTCGATCCGCTCGAAGCGGCCGCAGCCGGCGAAGTGAGCGGTATGCCGGCCCATAGCCTGGCGCTACCCGCCGAGATATCGTCGCCGCGGCTGGTGGCCCGGCGGGGGCTGTTGGGGGCCCTCGAGACGGCCCAGCGGCGCTGGGAGCAGGAACCGGCCGCCCGCGCCGTCGACGTGTTTCGTGACCAGGCCCACCGCCTGCTAGCCGATCCGGCGGCCAAGTCGGCCTTTCGCGTGGAAGACGAGCCCCCGCGGCTCCGCGATCGCTACGGTCGCAACGAGTGGGGCGAAAGCATTCTCCTGGCGCGGCGCCTGGTCGAGTCTGGCGTGCGTCTGGTCACCGTGGTCTGGCTCTACATTGCCCCCGATGGAAACGTGGTCAACGTGTGGGACAATCACGGCGGCACCGGTTCCCTGGGGGGCATTTCCGGCTACGCCATGCTTAAGCAGCC
Source organism: uncultured Pirellulales bacterium (assembly GCA_964399535.1). Classification (GTDB taxonomy): domain Bacteria; phylum Planctomycetota; class Planctomycetia; order Pirellulales; family CAYNRE01; genus CAYNRE01. The sequence goes on from CAYNRE010000043.1 coordinate 35,421, forward strand.
TTACTGCCTGCCATCGCTCGACCAGGCACTGTCGGCACTGCTCGAGGACCTGGACGAGCGAGGCTTGCTCGACGAAACCCTGGTCGCCGCCTACGGCGAGTTTGGCCGCACCCCCAAAATCAACAGTGCCGCCGGACGCGATCACTGGGGCGCCTGCCAGTCAGTGCTCTTGGCGGGGGGCGGAATCGGCGGGGGCCAGGTTTACGGAAGCAGCGACCCCCAGGGTGCCTACCCCAGGAGCAACCCCGTCGCGCCCGAGGATCTTTTGGCCACGATTTACCAGGGGCTGGGGATTCCGCTTGATTTCCCCCTTTTGGACCCGCAAAATCGGCCTCACCTGGTCTGTGAGGGAACGCCAATCCATTCACTCTTCTCCTGACCCGTTTCGCGCTTCCGCGCTGGGCCGGCCTTGGTCGGCCCAGGCGTCCGCTGAAACATCGCTGGGCTCGGCGCCGCGCGGGAAGCGCGGCCCGACGTTGCTTGTTCCCGGCCCCTGACGGCGGCGCTCGCCTGCGCCGGTCGTAGGCCCCCGGGGGAAACCCGACCGCCCAGCCGTCGACTTCCATTCGCTTGTTCCCAAGTGCTTCCGTTTCGTTCAAGGGGGGGAAAACACCATGTCGCTACCATCCATTTGCCGGGCACAGTTCGATCGATTGTGCCTCCTGGCAGTCCTGGCCGCCTGCGCGGGAAATCTTGGGAACCCGACTAGCGCGCGGGCTTCGAGCCAGACTCGCTGCGACGACACCATCTGGCTCTGCGGCTCAGCGAGCACCAGCTTGCTCGGCCCCGGCACGGCCGCCGCCGGTGAAAACCCCGCCCTGAGCAACGTCGGGCTGATCTGGCTTCGCTCAGGCGGCCTACTCACGGAAATGCTGCGGGGGCGACCCACGGGCGAAGATGCCCTGGGCATTAGCTACCAAATCGGCGACCAGACCCAATCGCTGGCCAACACCCGGTTGGCCGCCGACCTGGAGACTTCGTTTGCCGGCGGCGAGGGGAACCAGGTTCGCTACCTCGGCTCCAACGGCCAGTTGCAGTTGAACGTGAAATACCTGCTCCCCGTCGTGGCCGCCGATACCGGCGTGGTGCTCATTACCACCCGGGTAACGAACATCTCGGACGTTCCGATTTCGAACTTGAGAATCAGCCGGAGTTTAAACCCTCATTTTCAAGTCGACGCAACCAATTTTTCCGACGCACTGGGCATGGCTCGACTGGGGGCGGGCGCGGTCGCCGCCTCGCTGCCCGTCGTCGCCACGGCCAGCGCCGGTTCGGCGGTCGACGGCGCCACGCTGCTATTGGGCAGCCTGGACCCCGGGGTGATTTCCTCCGTGGAAGGTGACCTGGTCACCGACCCGCTCGATATTCTGCTCTCGCCGCGCGACCCGGCCGGGGCCGTGGAAGATACCTCGCTGGCCATGGCCCGCGATTTCGGCACCTTGCTTCCGGGCGAATCGGCAACGCTGAACCTGGTGCTGGTGGCGGCCAGCGACCCGGTGCGGGCCATGCAGGTGCTCGAGCAGGTCCCCGTGCCGGCGACCGTTTGGTTGGCGCTCGAGGGGGCGGCGATGCTGAGCGGGCTGCGACTGGTGCGCAAGCGCCGCCGGGCCTAGCGTCGTGAGTAGCGCCCCAGCACCGCGCGGGGGCGGAGAAACGCAGAGCGGGCCCGCACCCGGGCCGGGAAAACTCCGCGCCGTGTAGCTGGACGGTCGGCCGCCCGGCTATACCTCGGCCGGCACGCCGTCGAGCACTTCGGCCAGCTTGCCCAGGGCCTCGGTCTCGATCTGGCGAACCCGCTCCCGGGTGAGCCCCAAGGTTTCGCCAATTTCCTTGAGCGTGTGGGGCTCGTTGTCTTCCAGCCCGAACCGCAGCCGCAGCACCGTGGCCTCGCGGGGGTCCATGGTCTTGAGCAATTCCTGCACCTGCGAGAGGGCGTCGGTCTCGACCATCTCCTCGTCGGGGCTTTTCGATCGCTCGTCCATCACCATTTCGCCCAACGACCAGCCGGCTTCCGCCTGGTCGGTTTGGGGGGTGGAATTGTAGATCCGGATCGCTTTTTTGATGATCGAGAGCTTTTTGCGGGGCAGACCCAGCACCCGGGCGATTTCCTCCGGAGTCGGTCCGCGGCCCAGTTCCTCGGTCAAGCGGATCGTGGCTCGCCGCCACTTGGAGAGCAATTCGACCATGTAGGCCGGAATCCGGATGGTTTTGGCCGTATTGATCAGGGCCCGCTTGATCGACTGCTTAATCCAGTAGCTGGCATACGTGCTAAAGCGGGTGCCCATCGCGGGGTCGAAGCCCTCGACCGCCCGGAGCAGGCCCAGGTTCCCCTCTTCGATCAGGTCCTGCAGCGAGAGGCCCTTGGAGGTGTAACCCCGGGCGATGTTCACCACCAGCCGCAGGTTGGCTCGAACCATGCGGTCGCGAGCGGCGAGGTCTCCCTGGCCGATGCGTACCGCGAGCTGTTGCTCGTCTTCGGCCGAGAGAAGTGCCGTTTCGTTAATCTCGCGCAGGTAGGTTTCCAGCGGAGATTGCACGGCCGAAGTAGCGCGTCGTCGAGTTTTTCCCATGTCGGCTTGCTGCGGTAGACCAGAGGTGTGGCTGCGGTATGCGAGACTGGGGAAACTATCGACGGGCCCCGAGGGGCTTCTGCAAAGAAGCGCTGGGGAGGGTGAGTGAGCGGGATTTGTGCAAGGTTCCGGCCGTACCGAAAAAAACGACCCCGCCGGACCTGGGTCCGACGGGGTCGATGCGTTTCACGTTATCGGGCACTCCGCGAGGCTTGAAAGCAGCCCCGCCTGGCGCGGCGAGTTACTCCTCTTCCGGTTGTTCCGGCTTGGCCCGGGTCTTGATGAGCGGGCCGCTGGAACCCACGCCCCCCTTGAGCTCGCTGGCCGGCGGCGAAACGCTCGAATGGCCCGATTCCTTGGCCGGCGCCTCAGGCGTGTGGGAACCGGCCTCTTCGGCCCAGTCGACCCGTTTGCGCGAAAGGCCGATCTTGCGTTCGTCGGCGTCGACCCGGAGCACCTTGACCTCGATTTCGTCCCCGACTTTGCACACCTCTTCCGGGCTTTCGACCTTGTGGTCGGCCAATTCGGAAATGTGCAGCAGGCCTTCCAGGCCGTTTTCCAGGCCGACGAAGACACCGAAGTTGGTGAGCTTGGTGACGGTGCCCTTGACGATCTGGCCGGGCTGGTACTTCGAGGGGATATCGGTGGCCCAGGGGTCGTCTTGCAGTTGCTTCAGACCCAAGGCGATGCGCCGCCGCTCCTGATCAACCGAGAGCACCTTGCACTCGATCTCCTGCCCCTTCTCCACCACCTCGCTGGGGTGGCTGATCTTGCGGGTCCACGACATGTCGCTTACGTGCAGCAGGCCGTCGATTCCTTCCTCGATCTCGACAAACGCCCCGTAGTTGGTCAGGTTCCGCACGGTGCCCTTGACCACGGTGCCGGGGGGGTAGCGGTCGGCCACTTTGTCCCAGGGGTTGGCCTGGGTCTGCTTCATGCCCAGCGAAATCTCTTGTTTGTCCTTGTTGATGCCCAGGACGACCACTTCCACCTCGTCGTCGGTGTGCACCAGCTCGTTGGGATGGTTGATCCGCTTGGTCCACGACATTTCGCTGATGTGGACCAGGCCCTCGATCCCCTCCTCGAGCTTGACGAAGGCGCCGTAGCTCATCACGTTCACCACGGTCCCCTTGACCACCTTGCCCACCGGGTACTTATCGCTGATGTTCTCCCAGGGGCTGGCCGTCTTCTGCTTCAGGCCCAGGGCGATCTTCTCCTTTTCGCGATCGATGTGCAGCACCTGCACCTCGATCTCCTGGTCGATCGAGACCATCTCCGAAGGATGGTTGATCCGGCCCCAGCTCATGTCGGTAATGTGCAACAGCCCGTCGATGCCGCCCAGGTCGACAAACGCCCCGAAGTCGGCAATGTTCTTCACGATGCCGCGGCGCAATTGGCCCACCTCGAGCGTTTCCATCAGGTGCTTCTTCTTCTCGGCCCGCTCGTGCTCGATCAGCGCCCGGCGGCTGACGACGATATTGCGGCGCGCCTCGTCGATCTTCAGCACCAGGCATTGAATCGTGCGGCCGATGTAGTCGCCAATGTCGTGCGGGCGGCGGATATCCACCTGGCTGGCCGGCAGGAACACGTTCACGCCGATATCGACGAGCAGCCCACCCTTGATCTTGCGAGTCACGTTACCGGTAACCACGTCGTTTTCGTGGACCGTTTCCATGACCTTGAGCCAGGCCTCGATCTTCTCGGCCTTGCGCTTGCTGAGGGCGATCATGCCCTCGCCCTCGTCGCCGGGGCCGGCCATGTCCTCGATGTCTTCGATCAGAACCTTGAATGTCTGGCCGGGCACCGGGGGCTCTTCCGACTCGGCCCACTCGGCCATCGGAATGATGCCCTCGCTCTTGTAGCCCACGTCGACCAGCACCGACTGGCCGTCGACCCGCAGCACCCGCGCGGTGACGATCTGATTAAGCCCGACGGCTTCGCCGCCCCAGTCGATTTGCTCGGGATCGGAGCCGGCCAAGGCCGACGAAAGTTCCGATTCCCACTCGAGTTCCGAAGGATCCAGGTTCCGAATTAGATTGCGATTAACCATGTTCCGCCAAAAATACCCTTCGACTCGGCACCGCCACCCGCCCCCTGGGAAGGTGCCACGCTGAATCGCTGCCCGGTTTGCCGGCTGCGAACCCACTGGAACCAGGAAACCACGGCTGGGTCTCCCTCGCTTCCAAACGGGCCGTACCCGCGATCGGGCGACAGGTCTGAAAACCAACCACTCGGCGCGCTTGCCGGCCCGTGACACCACGAACCCCCTGAGCCTGCGCAGGCCAAACCGGTAGCTTACCACAAGCCACCAGACGTCTACAACGGCTCGGCCAGGGGCCTCAAGCAGCGTTGAGCCAAGCAGTTAGCTGCCTGACGATCGCTGGCAGCGGCCCGAAATACGCGCCGCCAGCAGGTCGAAACCACGCGATTCGGCCGTTGCTGTTCCGGGCTACCGTACCCGGGTGGCCGTGGGGCGTTGGGCTTGCCGCTGCTCGCTCGGCGAGAAAAACTGCTCCAGCGTGGTGGCGGCGAACGATTCTCGGTCGCTTTCCACCTGGCTGATTCGCGTCAGGTCCTCGTCCAGAAGCCGCCACTGCACCTGGTGCCGGCTTTCATAGGTAATTTCTTTCCGCTCGGGCGTTGTTTGCGTCACGATAGTCAGCCGCACCTCGCTCGGGAGCGCACTGCGGCGGTCGAGCAGGGCGTTGACGGCCAGCCGGGCGAACGGTGGCAGCGAGGCCGGGTTGGTCAGCGTGTTGAGTCGGGCAAACGCATCGGAAAATTCGCGATACTTGCGGCTCGCCTCGCGACTGTGAGCCGCGACGGTCCGCATTTCGTACGTCATCCAAGGGCTCGCCAGCACCAACTGGCCATCGGCCGCTTCCGACTCGCGAAACTCGGGACGAGCCAAGAACTTAAGCAGGCCGTTGTTGCTTCCCGCGGCCTCGCGCCGCAGGTCGGCCAGAAACCGGTCGAGCGTTTCCAGAGTGACCTCGCTCTTGCGACGCTGAATCGGGTCGAGCAACACGAACCGGGCCGAACCAGGGTCGAACACCGTGACCGCGGCGGGCTGGGTCATGAAGTCGTACACCAGGTTCTGGTGGAACAGGGTAATGTTCTCGCGGGCCACCTGCCCCGGGCCGATCGTTACTCGGCTTTGAATCCGGAAATCCTCGCCTTGGGCGGAAAGCGTGGAACCGGCGGCCAGGACGCACGCAAGCGCGGCCCCTCGGAAAGTGTGGTGCATGGCTGGCGACCTCCTTGTCGCGAACAATTTCGGGCTGACTGCTCCCCTCGCCCAGACCGGGGCAACCCCCGGGGCTCAGGGCAGAAGCGCTCGGCGAGCGCCGTCCAGGGAAAACTTTCCGCCGCGGCGCGGGCTCACCGCCCAAGGGGGTATCCGCTCGGGGGCGGGATCATATCTCACCACCACCGGCCCGGGAAACCCCAGTCGCCGCGCGGATTTCGCCTGGACGGCGGCCACCCAGTTGCAAGGTTCCCAAGCGGCAAACACCCAAGAAAGTGCCTGGCCCAACGGGCCCCCGGCCGAGCTAGCAGCGCCAGCACCCCTAGTTTCGCAAGCCGGTCCGAGCCGAACTGCGCACTTGGCGGTTGGTGAACTGCGGCAGTAGGGAACTGGAGCTCAGAGGCTGCTAAGCCTTGCGAATGCGCTCGCGCCCCTCGACCACGCTGCGGGTGGCGTTACGGGTATCAATGACCAGCCGCGCGTGTTTGACGACGAAGTCGTAGTCGTAGGCCGAATGGTCGGTGGCGATCAGCACGACATCTTGCGCGGCCAGGTACTCGGGCGTGAGCGGGCTGCTCGTCAGCACCGGCAGGTGCGGATGCTCGCGCATGGCCGGCATGCGAGGGATATGCGGGTCGTTGTAGCTGACCACGGCTCCCATCCGGAGCAAGCGTTCGATGAGCTCGAACGAAGGGCTCTCGCGGGGGTCGTCCACGTCTTTCTTGTAGGCGATGCCCAGCACCCCGACGCGGCTTCCCCGAACGGCTCGCGATTGATCGTTCAGCGATTGAACCAGGCGCTGGATCACGTAATCGGGCATGTGAGTATTGATCTCGCCCGCCAGCTCGATGAACCGAGTGTTCATGCCATGCTTGCGGGCAACCCAGGTCAAATAGAACGGGTCGATCGGGATGCAGTGTCCTCCCAGGCCAGGCCCGGGATAAAACGCCTGAAAGCCGAAGGGCTTGGTCTTGGCGGCGTCGATTACCTCCCAAACATCGAGCCCCATGCGGTCGAACAACATCTTCAGTTCGTTGACCATCGCGATGTTGATCGAGCGGTAGGTGTTCTCCAGGATTTTGCAGGCCTCGGCCACCTCGGCACTGGAAACCGGCACCACCTTGACCACGGCATGGCCGTACAATGCGGCGGCCAGTTCCTGGCTGCGGGGCCCCACGCCCCCCACCACCTTGGGAATGGTCGAGGTTCCGAAATTGGGATTCCCCGGATCTTCCCGTTCCGGGCTGTAGGCGAGGAAATAGTCTTCCTCGACCCGCAAACCCGCGGCATCCAGAATCGGCTGAACCACGTCGCGGGTGGTGCCGGGGTAGGTCGTGCTTTCCAGCACCACGAGCTGGCCCGGCCGCAGTGTCTTGGCGATGTAGTGGGCCGTTTGCTCGACGTAGGCCAGGTCGGGATCGCGGCTTTCGCTCAGCGGGGTGGGAACGCAAATCAAGATGCAATCGGCCTCGGCCAGGCGGCTCATGTCGGCCGTCGGCTCGAATCGGCCTGTTCCCACGCATTCGGCAATCAGGCTCGAGGGGATGTGGCCGATGTAGCTTTCCCCGGCCCGCAGGCGGTCGACCTTGGTTCGGTCGACATCGAACCCCATGGCGCGAAAGCCCGCCCGGACAAAGGTTTGCACCAGGGGCAACCCCACGTAGCCCAGCCCCACGACGCCGATGCGAGCCGTCTTGTTGCGAACCGCGTCATCCAACGACCGATCAGACTGGACTCGAGTGGCCATGCCGGGCAAGCACCAGGTACCAGGAGAAACGAGCAACCACAACCGCGCCCCGTCAGAGCTACGGGGGGCTCAGTCCAACATACCTCAGCCTGGCGGCGGGTGCACGCGATCGGGCGTGGGTCGGTATCCGCAAACTCGATCGAGCCGGCGCGGTCCCTGCGACCCGTACCAGCCGCCACGACCGGCCCGCCGAGCGTGGCCCCGCCTAACTGACCTGGCCCGCGCGGCGCCGGCCCGATTGATCGGCCAGGGCTCGGTAGTAGTCGATCGAGCGCTGCAGACCCTCGAGGAAATCGACCTGGGGTTCGTAGCCCAGCAAGCGGCGCGCTTCCGAGATATCCGCCAGGCTGTCGTGAATGTCGCCTTCGCGGGGAGGGCCATGGATCGGCTCGATCTCGGTGCCCAGCAGTTCATTGAGCGTGCCGATCAGATCCAGCAGCGTGGTCGAGCGGCCCATGGCCACGTTGAAAACGCGCCCCGCCGCGCGCGGCGCCTCGGCCGCGAGCAGGTTGCCGTGCACCACATTGGCCACGAAAGTGAAATCGCGCGACTGGGTGCCGTCGCCGTGAATGGTGGGCCGGTTGCCGGCCAGCATGGCGGTGACGAACAGCGGAATCACGGCCGAATACGGGCTATCGGGATCTTGCCGAGGTCCAAACACGTTGAAGTACCGGATGCAAACGGTCTCGAACCCGTAGGTGGCCGTGAAGGCCTGGCAGTAATACTCGGCGGCCAGCTTAGCGGCACCGTAGGGCGAGATCGGGGCCGGCAGATCGGTCTCGCGCTTCGAGCTATAGCGCTGGTCGCCGTAAGCGCTCGACGACGCCGCGTAAACCAGCCGCTTCACGCCAGCCCGTCGCGAAGCATCCAGCAGATTCAGCGTGCCGGTTACGCAGGCGGCGTGGGTATCCAGCGGGCGCTCGACGCTGCGGGGCACCGAGGCCAAGGCCCCCTGGTGAAAGACATAGTCCACCTCCCGCACGGCCGAGGCCACCGCGGAGTAGTCGACCAGGTCGGCCTCGATAAACTCGATCTGGTTCAGCACCTCGCTCAGGTTCGACCGATGGCCGGTGCTCAGATTGTCGAGAACTCGGACGCGATCTCCACGCTGGACCAGGGCCCTTACGATGTGCGAACCGATAAACCCGGCCCCTCCGGTCACTAGGCAGGTCGGCATGCAAACGTTCTCCTTCTCGACAATCAACTGCGGTTCACCGCGTGAGCCGGTGCGGCCACCTGCGGCTGGCCGTGCGAGCCGCGACGGCCCAGGTCAGGACTGCCTGCCCTGTCCAACCTGACCCAATGTAGCTTTTTCCCGCCCGAAGGCACTCAGAATAACCACAGCCGTGGGGCGATACCAGCAGGCCCAATCCCCCGGCGCGTCGCGGAACGGGGCGCGGCGGGGTTCCCGAGAGGATCGTGTGAAGGCCGGTTGAACTGCCCGGCGCCCTCTGGGGTAGGAAGGGTTATCTCGGTAAACTGCCCTAGGGGGATTCCGACGCCGATTCCCCACGCCGCGAATGGTCCGAGGGGGCCGGCGCAACGTCCCGACCGGATCTCGTGTGCTATCCTTCCGGACCGGTCGAGTTCGGCCCGACCGCTTATTTCGGCGGCCCGGCGGCGGCGGACGGCCCGACCCGCGGGCGTGCGTTTTCGCGCACCGCCAGGAATTCGACCAGGCGCACGATCGACCAGGGCAGGTCCAGGTTCAGCCGCATTAGCTCGATGAGTTCCTCTTCAACGCAACCCGTGAAACTGCTCTACATCGCCGGCTCCGGCCGTAGCGGCAGTACCCTGCTGGGTGGCATGCTGGGCCAGGTGAACGGGTTTTTCTACGGCGGCGAGCTGATGAACATCGGGCCCCGTTCGATCGGGGAAAACCGATTGTGCGGTTGCGGAGTGCCCATTGGGGAATGCCCCGTCTGGACCGCCGTGCTCAAGCGCAGTTTCGGCGGCGTCGACGCCGCCTACCAGGCCCTGGGTGCCAAGCGGGTTTACGACCCCCTGCGCAAGCTCCCCACGGCCTGGGGACCGATCCGCCGACGGTTTATCGACTCGCTGGGGCCCTTTCGGCAGGACCTGGGCCGACTCCACCGGGGCATCGCCGAGGAAACCGGCTGCCGGGTCATTGTCGACTCCTCGCACGTGCCCCTATATGGCGCCGTGCTCGAGTCGCTCCCCGAGGTGGAACTCTACGTAGTGCACCTGGTCCGCGATGCCCGAGCCGTGGCCTACTCGTGGCTTCGCCCGAAAACGCAGCCCGACCCGACGCGCCCCTTCGAGATGAAACAGGATTGGACTTCGCTCACGGCGGCCATGTGGTCGGTATCGAATTGGAAGGCGGAGCGGTTCTTTCGGCACCGCGCCGGACGTTACGTGCTGGTGCGCTACGAAGACCTGGTGGCCAATCCCCGGGGCGAGATCCAGCGTATTTTGCACCTGATCGGCGAGCCGCTTAGCGGGCTGCGATTTCACGGCCCCACCACCGTCGAACTGGCGGCCACGCACTGTGTGTTTGGAAACCCCGACCGGTTCAAGCTCGGCGAGGTTGGGCTACGGCTCGACGACGAATGGCGGCGCAAGCTCAAGTCGACCGATTGGGCTACGGTTACGGCCTGGACCTGGCCGGGCCTTTGGCGCTACGGATACCTGAGCGAGCCCGCACCCGCCGTACCGCGGCGCGAAGCCACGGCCGAGGCCAGCGCATGACCCCCCTGGCCCTCGCCGCCCGGCTCGTCGCCCAACCATTCCCATTCCGCTTGGCCGATCGAGCGGTCGGCAGCGCCCCGGATTGCTGGATGCGAGGATCGTGCCGGTGAAACAGGTCGTGCAAAACCTGAAATCGGGGGAGCTCGAAGTCATCGACGTTCCGGCCCCCCAGTGCCAGCGCGGGCAACTGTTGATTCAAACCCGCTCGACCCTGATCTCGGCCGGTACCGAGCGCAGCGTGGTCGAGTTCGGCCAATCGAGCCTGGCGGCCAAGGTTCGCAACAATCCCGAACGGGTCCGCCAGGTCCTGGATCGAATTCGCAACGATGGTCTGTTGCCCACGCTCGAGTTGGTCTTCGCCAAGCTCGACGAACCGATGCCCCTGGGGTACTGCAACGCCGGGGTGGTGCTCGACGTGGGCCCAGGCATCAGCGGCTACCAGGTGGGCGACCGGGTCGTCTCCAACGGGCGCCACGCCGAAGTGGTCTCCAAGCCGATCAACCTGTGCGCCAAGATTCCCCCCGGCGTCAGCGACGAACACGCGACGTTCACCGTGCTCAGTTCGGTGGGCCTGCAAGGGGTGCGCCTCTTGGCGCCCGAAATCGGCGAACGGGTCGCCGTGTTTGGGCTGGGGCTGATCGGCCTGATCAGCGTGCAACTCCTGGTCAACGCCGGGGCCCAGGTGCTCGGCATCGACGTCAGCCCCGCGCGGCTGGCCCTGGCCCGGCAATTCGGCGCCCAGACCGTCGACTTGCCCGCGGGGGCCGACCCGGTGGCCGCCGGCATGGCCTTCTCCGGCGGGCACGGTGTCGATGGCGTGCTGATTACCGCCTCGGCCAAAGACGACTCGATCATCAGCCAGTCGGCCCGCATGTCGCGCAAACGGGGCCGCATCGTGCTGGTGGGGGTGGTCAATATGCTGCTCAACCGGGCCGAGTTCTACGAGAAGGAGCTGCGGCTGCAAGTCTCTTGCTCGTATGGTCCGGGCCGCTACGACCCTGAATACGAGGACCGCGGAGTCGACTACCCGCTGCCGTTCGTGCGCTGGACCGAGCAGCGCAACTTGCAGACCATCTTGGAGTTGATTGCCGCGGGCCGGCTGCAGGTCGACCCGCTGATTACGAGCCGGGTGCCGCTGCCCGAGGCGGCCCGCGCCTACGACCTGCTCAGCAACGACCGCTCGCAACTGGGCATCATTCTGCAATACGGCTCGGGCGCGCCGCCCCTGGAGCGCGTGGTGGCCGCCACGCCGCCCGCCGGCAAACGGCCTGCCGCGCCAGCCACCGGTTTGGGGGTGGGAAATGCTCGGGTCGGCGTCATCGGGGCCGGCAACTACACCAAGATCCGCTTGCTCCCCGAGCTGAAGCGGGCCGGGGCCGGGCTGGTGAGCATTGCCAGCGCCAGCGGCGTGACCGCCGCGCTGGCCGCCCGCAAATTCGGCTTTCAAAACAGCACCACCGATTACCGCTCGATCCTGGCCGATCCCGGCATCAATACCATCTTCATTACCACGCGGCACGATCTGCACGTGCCGATGGCCGTTGAGGCCCTGGCCGCCGGCAAACACGTGTTCGTGGAAAAGCCGGCCGCGATCGACCGAGCGGGCCTGGCGCGCCTCCGCGAGGCGTACGAGCGGGCCTCGGGCCAGCAGTTTCTGGTCGGGTTCAACCGCCGCTTTTCGCCCCATGCCGTGAAAATGCGCGAGCTGCTGGCGGGCCGGTCCGAGCCGGCCACCGCTAATGTGATGGTCAATGCCGGCTACTTGCCCAGCACCAACTGGACCCAGGACCTGGCCGTGGGGGGCGGCCGCGTCATCGGCGAGGCCTGTCACTGGGTCGACCTGCTTCGCTATGTGCTCAATGCGCCGATCGTGGCGGTCCAGGCCGTCACCATCGGCCCCGCCCCGGGCGTGGAAACCCGCGGCGACAAAATGACCCTCTCGCTGCTGTTCGCCGACGGCTCGTTGGGCAACGTGCACTACTTCGCCAACGGCTACAAAGGTTTCTCGAAAGAGCGGCTCGAGGTATTCTGCGAGCAGCGGGTGTTGTTGCTCGACAATTTCCGAAAACTCGCCGGCTACGGCTGGCCCAAGTTCCGGAAGCTCAACTTCTGGAGCCAGAACAAGGGGCGGGCCGAGGAGATTGGCGGCTTCGTGCGGCGGGCCGCCGAGGGGGGGCCGCCGCTGATGCCCCCGGAGGAAATCTGGAACGTAACCGAGGCCACGATCGCCGCCGAGGAATCGGCCGCCAGCGGCCACCGTGTCGAGCTAACCCAGTCGGTGTGAATCCCGCGATGACCAACGCCGGACCGAACGAATTCGATTTCACCTGCGAAGTGGGCGCCGCCCGCAGCGGCACCAATTTCCTCGGCGAGTTGCTCTCGCAACACCCGCAGTTGGCCTACTGGCGCCGCCCCAAATACGTTTGGCGCCACGGCAACGCCTGGAAGCCCGACGACTGCCTCTCGGCCGATTGCGCCACGCCCCGGGTGGCGCGCTACATTCGCCGGCGGTTTGGCGAATACCTGGCCGAGCAGGGTAAATCGCAGCTACTGGTTTGCACCCAGGCCAATACCCTGGCGCTGGATTTCGTCAACCAGGTGTTTCCGCGAGGGCGAATCATTCACATCATTCGCGACGGCCGGGAAGTGGCCGCCTCGCAAGCCAAGGAGTGGGAAATCCACAGCTCGCTCACCAAGAGCAAGGGTTCCCGTCCCCCGTTTCTGAAGCTGCTCTGGGACCGTTTCTGGGAAGTGCCGCCGACCGATTTGCCGGCCTACTTCGCCGAGTTCGCGGGCACGGTTTGGACCATGGCTTCCGGCAGCAAGTATCGCTACAGCATGGGCCCCAAGATTCACGACTGGCAGCGGCTCAAGCGCGAGCTCGACCGGCTGGCCTTCACCGCCCTGACCTGGCGCGAGTGTGTGACCGCGGCTCGCCGCGTCGGGCGCACCATGCCGCCCGAGCGGTACCTGGAGGTGCGCTTCGAAGACGTGGTCCGCCAGCCCGAGGAAACCGTTCCCCGGCTGCTCGACTTCATGGGGCTGCCCCCCGCCAAGGAGATCGACGACTTCATCGCCAAGAAGATCGACCGCAGCGTCGCCGGCAAATGGGTCAACCGGTTTAACGACGAGGAAATGGCGCAGATCATGCCCTACGTGGGCGATTTGTGCCGCGAGCTGGGGTACTTGGACGAAGCCCCGGTCGCCTGAGGCGCGGCGGGCCGCGCGCCCGGTGGCGAGCGACCCAGCCTCGCCCGACCACCAACGATCAACCGCACAGGAACCTTGCCCGTGAATGCGGCGGACCCCTCGGCCCAGCGCGACCAAGTTATCGACCAGGTGCGCGAGGAGTACCAGCGGCGCACCGAGCGCTACCAGCGGTTCGACCCCCATCGCCGCCGCGCCGACCAGCGGATCATCGAACGCACCCTGGCCGACTATCAGCGAATGCTCGCCCGCCAGGGACTGTTGCCGTTGGGCGAGCGGGCCGTGCTCGACGTGGGATGCGGCCGAATGGAGTTCTTGGTCAAGTGCCGGGAAGACTTCGGTCATACCGGCCCGCGTCTGGCCGGCGTCGACCTGATGGCCGACCGCATTGAACAGGGCCAGCGCGATTTTCCGTTTCTGGAACTGGTCTGTACGTCGGCCGACCGGCTTCCCTGGCCCGAGGGAACCTTCGACCTGGTGCACCAGTCGATGCTGCTGACGTCGGTGCTCGACGACACGGTGCGCCGACGAATCGCCGCCGAGATGGCCCGAGTCACGCGCCCGGGGGGATTCCTGCTGTGGTACGACTTCGTCTGGAATCCCATTAACCGCCGTGCCCGCGGCATTGGGCTGGCCGAGTTGGGCCGGCTTTTTCCCGGCTGGAAGCAGGTTGATCACCACCGCCTGACCGTGGCGCCCCCCCTTTCGCGATTGCTCACGCGCGTGTGGGATCCGCTGGTCGATTGGGTCGAAGCTTGCCGGGTTCTGAATCTTTGGGAGCTGGCCCTGCTCCAGAAACCTTGAATGATGCGGCTTGGTCGGCTGTGGCGTACGGTGCGGCACCTGCGGCCCGAACAAATCGTCGGCCGAGCCCGGTTGCGGCTGGTGCGTCCGCGCCCCGACCGGCGGCCCGCCCCGCCTCGCCGCCCCTGGAGCAATCCGCTGGCCCCTCCTCCGGCGCGGCCTGCCCTGATGCGGGGTCCCGCTCGGTTTCGCTTCCTGAATGTCGAGCGGCAGCTCGAGTTCCCCGCCGGCTGGACGGACCCCGGCGCCGAGCGGCTGTGGCTTTACAACCTGCACTACTTCGACGACCTGGTGGCCAGCGGCTTCGCCGAGCGGGCCGCCTGGCACCAAGCCCTGATCGAACGCTGGATCGCCGACAACCCCCCCGCCGCGGGCGTGGGCTGGGAACCGTTTCCCACCAGCCTGCGAATCGCCAATTGGGTGAAATGGGCGGCCCACGGCGGCGAACTGCCCCCCCACGGACTCGATAACCTGGCCGTGCAACTGCGCTGGCTCGAGCGGCGGCTGGAGTACCACCTGCTCGGCAATCACCTGCTCACCAATGCCTGGGCCCTGGTGCTCGGCGGCCTGTTCTTCACGGGCCCCGAGGCCGACCGTTGGCTCGGTGCGGGCTGGCAGATTTACGACCGCCAGTTGCCCGAACAGATTCTGCCCGACGGCGGCCATTACGAGCGGAGCCCGATGTACCATTCGGCGGTGCTCGAGCAATTGCTCGACGTGGTTGCCGCGAGCGAGGCCTGTGCCGAGCGGCTACCCAGCTCGGCGCGCGAGCGGGTCCAGCAGCTTTCCGACACGATCGCCCGGATGCGCGCCTATCTGGCGGCGGTGGTGCATCCCGACGGTCAAATTGCCCTGTTCAACGACGCCGCGCTGGATATCGCGCCTGATCCCGGCCAGCTCGAAGCCTATGCCCGGCGGCTCGGCCTGCCCGAGTTGGCCCCACTGGCGCCGGGCGTCACCCAGCTAGCCGATTCCGGCTATGTGCGAATCGAGCAAGGCCCGGCCGTGGCGATTCTCGACGTGGCCCCTTTGGGGCCCGATTTCCTTCCCGGCCATGCCCACGCCGATACGCTTTCGTTCGAACTGTCGCTGTTTGGCCGGCGATTGATCGTAAACTCGGGCACCTCGACCTATGCCGACGGTCCGCTCCGCGAGTGGCAGCGCTCGACCGCGGCGCACAATACGCTGGAACTGGCCGGCGAAAGCTCGTCGGAAATGTGGGGCAGCTTTCGCGTGGGCCGGCGAGCCCGAGCCCAGTGCCTTTCCGCCGAGGAGCAAACTCGCGCCGATGGCGGGACGCGGCTGTTGGTCAGCGGCATGCACGACGGCTACCGCCACCTCGACCCCGACTTCACCCAGGCCCGTGTATGGATCTTGGAACCGGGGTCCCTGTGCTTCTCCGACGCGGTCTGGGGCCAGGCGGGAGACTGGCCGGCGGTGAGTCGGCTACACTTGCACCCAGAAGTGGAACTGGAGCCCTCAACCGGCGAGGCCGGCGAGGTGGTTGCCTTCCAACTGGCCGGCCACGGCGGAAGAATTCGTGCCGCGGGGAGATCGATCCGCGTCGAACCCTCGCGCTATTACCCCCGGTTCGGGGTTTGCCAAGAGAATCGCTGCCTGGAATTCGACTCCCGGGGAGCCAACGTCCGCATCGAGTGGGATTGAAATGCGACTGTTGATCCTCACCCAATACTTTCCCCCGGAAATGGGGGCGCCCCAGGCGCGGCTCTCGGAGTTGGGCGAGCGCCTCTACGACCGCGGTTGGCAAGTCGAGGTGCTCACCGCGCTACCCAATTACCCGACCGGGCGCGTCTTCCAGGGGTATTCCCGCTGGAAGCCCGTGATCGAAACCATCGGCCGGATGCGCACCGTGCGGGTGCCGCTTTACACGTCGAAATCGGGTTTCGCCAAGCGGCTGGCCTCGTATTTTTCGTTCGTTGGCTCGGCCGGCTGGTACGGCCCCTCGCGGGCGCACCGCCCCGACCTGATCTGGGTCGAGTCGCCGCCCCTATTCATTGGCTACGCGGCCTGGTACCTGGCCTGGCGCTGGAAGTGCCCCTACGTGTTCAACGTGAGCGATCTGTGGCCCAAGAGCGCAATCCACATGGGGGTCATCCGCGAAGGAATGGCCACGCGCTTGGCGGGCCGGCTGGAACGGCGCATCTACGAGCGGGCCGCTGGCGTGACCGGGCAATCGGAGGAAATCGTGGCCGAAATCCGCGAATTGGCCCCCAACACCCCCACGGCCGTCATCACCAACGGTGTCGATCCGAGCCGCTTCGGCAAACGGTTTCTGGATGACGAAGCCCGGTCGTTAGTCGGCCCCGAGCCGGGGCCCGTGTTCATGTATGCGGGGCTCCTGGGGCTGGCCCAGGGGCTCGACCAGATCCTCGACCTGGCCGCGCGGCTTCCGGCCGACGTGCCAGGGCGATTCGTGCTGGTGGGCGACGGGCCGGCCCGAGAACACCTGGTCGAGCGGCTCGCTCGCGAGCGAATTGCCCGGGTTCGCATCTTGCCCGCCCAGCCTCGCGAGCGGATTCCGGCCTTGCTGGCCGCGGCCGACGTGGCCCTGATTACCCTGGGCATGTCGATACCCGGCGCCGTGCCCAGCAAGATCTACGAGGCCATGGCCGCCTCGCTGCCGATCTTGCTCGTGGCCGACGGCGAGCCGGCCCGGCGAATCGACGACGCCGGCTGCGGGCTGGCTGTTGCGCCCGGAAAGCCCGACGAGGCGCTGGCTGCCTGCTTGCGCTTGGCTACCGACGACGCGCTGCGGGCCGACCTGGGCCACGCCGGGAGGCATGCGGCGGAAACCAAGTACCACCGCGATCGCATTGCCGATCGGCTGGATGAGTTTCTGCGACGCTGCGCTCGGCCGGGCAACCCCTGATCGGCCGCCGCACCGCGCTGCCCGCGCTGCGTACCGGCTCGGGCCGGGCTGCCGGGGCCCCAAGGGGAAGCATGCTCGGCCGGCCTGGCGGTTTACCGCCCCGGGAGGTTTAGCGCCACAGACCCCGGGTATCGACCACCACTTTTTCCTGCAAGACCCGGCGAGGCACGTCGCGGAATTGGCGGTGGTCGGTCAGCAGCACCAAGAGCTGGCTCTGGGCTAGCACGTCGCTGAGCGAACCCATTTGAAGCTGGGGAACGCGCTCGGGCGCGATATAGGGATCGCACACCAGCACCTGGCCCACCTGGCGGCCCGTCAGTTCCAAGGCGATTTCCAGCGACGGGCTTTCACGAATGTCGTCCACGTCGGCCTTGTAGGTAATGCCCAGGCAGCCGATCCGCGGCGACGAAAACTGCTTGGCCAACCGCGAAACGTGCTCGACCACGTAGTGCGGTTTGTGGTCGTTCACCTGCCGGGCCGTGCGAATCAGCGGAGTCAGCTCGGGCTTGGCATGCACCAGGAACCAGGGATCGACGCTGATACAGTGGCCGCCCACGCCAGGACCGGGCGAGAGGATGTTGACCCGCGGGTGCCGGTTGGCCAGTTCGATGATCTCGCGGACGTCGACGTCGAAGGCATCGCAAAACATCGACAATTCGTTGGCAAACGCGATGTTCACGTCGCGATACGAGTTCTCGACCAGCTTGGTGATCTCGGCGGCCACGGCCGACGTGGGCAAGACCTGTCCCTGGACGAAGGTTTCGTAAAACGCCTTGGCCCGTTGGGCACAGGCCGGGGTCATGCCCCCCACCACGCGATCGTTCTGCACGGCTTCGAGCAGAATCCGGCCCGGCAACACCCGTTCGGGGCAGTGTGCCACGAACACGTCGCGCCCCACCACCAGGTTGCCCGGAATGGCGCCCGGCACCACCACCCGGTCGGTGGTGGCCGGCGGACTGGTCGATTCGAGAATGACCAGGTTGCCCGCCTGAATCAGCGGGCGGATGGCCCGGGCAGCCTGCTCGACGTAGGACACGTCGGGAGTTTTGTCGGGGTTGATCGGCGTGGGGACGCAGATGATGAAGATATCGGCCGCCTGGGGTTCGGTGCCGGCCCGCAACTGGCCGCTGTTGACGGCCGAGCGGACCAGAATGTCCAGGTCGGGCTCTTCGATGTGAATGCGACCCTGGTTGATCGTTTCGACCACCTCGGGGCGAACGTCGACCCCCCAGACCTGGTAGCCCTTGTTGGCCAGAATACTGGCCGTGGGCAGGCCGATATAGCCCAGCCCCATCACGCAGACTTTGGTTTCGCCGGGAATGATCCGTTCGGCAGCCATCTGTGCACCTCGCGCCTGAATTGGGCGTCTTGCGAGCGATTGTGTGCGGTCTTGCAGGGTCGTTGGGCGAGTCTGGTTCGCTTGTTCAAGCTCAGCCGCCCGTGTGAGGCCAGTTCTGGGCCAGCATCAGCTCCACGATGCGGCGGGCCGCCTGGCCGTCGCCGTAGGGGTTCACCGCGATCTGGCGGCGGGCATACTCGGCCTGGTCGCTTAACAGCCGGCTCACGCCGCGGCAAATCGCCTCGGCCGATGTGCCCACCAGTTCCACGGCGCCGGCGTCGAGCGCCTCGGGGCGCTCGGTCGTTTCGCGCATCACCAAAATCGGCTTGCGCAGCGAGGGGGCCTCTTCCTGGACGCCGCCCGAATCGGTCAATATCACCGTCGAGCGGTCCATCAGCCAAACAAATTCCGGATAGGGGGCCGGCTCGGTCAGGTGCACATTGGGCCGCTTGCCCAGAACCCGAAACACGGGCTCCCGCACGTTGGGGTTCAGGTGAACCGGGTAGAGAAACTCGACGCCGGGGAACTCGTCGGCCAAATGGGCCACGGCCTGGCAAATGCTTTCGAAGCCCTCGCCGAAGTTTTCCCGGCGGTGCCCGGTAATTAGCACCAGCGGCCGATCGCCGAGAAAGGCGTACTTGGCCGGCCAGGGCTTGTCCTTCCCCCGCTCGCGGGCAACCGTCCAGAGCAGGGCGTCGATCACCGTATTGCCCGTTACATGCACCCCTTCGGGCGCGACACGTTCGGCCAAGAGATTGTCGGCCGAGCGGCGCGTCGGCGCGCAGTGCAGCGTGGTTACCAGGCTCGCGATCCGCCGATTGAGCTCCTCGGGCCAAGGGGCCAGCAGGTTGCCGGTTCGCAACCCCGCCTCGACGTGGACGAACGGCACCCGGCGGTAAAAAGCCGCCAGCGCCGCGGCCATGACCGTGGTGGTATCCCCCTGGGCAACCACGCAGTCGGGCTGGAACCGCGCGAGGGCCGAGTCGATGCCCGTCAGGCAACGGGCCGAAAGCTCGGCCAGCGTCTGGTTGGGTTGCATCAGGGCCAGGTCCAGATCGGCCGAGATACCGAAATAGTCGGTCACCTGGGCCAACATCTCGCGGTGCTGTCCGGTCAGGCAAACGATGGTCTGGACCTGGTCCGATCGGCGCTGGCACTCCTGCACCACCGGGGCCATTTTGATGGCCTCGGGGCGGGTGCCGAAGATCAACATGGACCGCAACTTACCCAAGCGACGGACTCCTCCGATTCAGGTGCGCGGCGCGGCCGCAAACCCCGGCTCGCCAGACGCAAGACCGGCAAGTATGGCCGACCAGCCGGACCTCGAAAAGCCATCGGCCAGCACTCGGCCGAGTGGTGCCCCAGACCGATCATAGTTGGCCCGGCCGAGGGGGCCCAGAAAGAAGCGGGCTCGAATGCTCCGCTTGGGCTTGGCGGGCCCGCTACCTGCGGAAAATTCGGCACGATCCACGGACCAAGTTGTGTGTTTACCGCCGCCTGGTCGGGCCCCCCCGCCGAGGCCCGCGCAAAAAAAATCGGGCCGGCGCATCCCCAGCGAGGATGTCCGGCCCGAAGTTTCGCATCCGAGGGACGAGGCGTCGCAACCGCCAAGCGGATTTGCTCGGCGAGCATACGACTTTGGCGAACGGCTACGAGCTGCGCCGGCGGCGCAGGCAAGGCATCAGCCCTACCGTGCCCAGCACCAGCAGCGCCCAGGTTCCCGGCTCAGGCACGCGAATTCCGGTGAAGACCAGCGTGCCGGAGAAACCCAAGCCAAGCACCCCTGGCAACAGGTCCGCCGTGGAGTTGATCGGCACTTCAAGCGTCACGGCCTGATTACTCGGCGGACCGGCTCCCAAGGTCAGCTTGGCCATCGTGCCGGCGGCCAGGTCGCTGCTTAGTAGATTCAGGCCGAAGTCGATGGTGCCGGAACCCAACAGGCCCAGCACCAATCCGGTGCCGGCGTAGCTGAACTGGCCGGCCTCGACGTCGAAATCGACGCCGCCAAAATCGTAAAACGCCATGCCCGGCATCGACGACGTGGGGGCAAAAGACCCGGTGTCGAGCGTGAAAATCGGCACGTTCAACCCCACGGTCAAGCTGCCGACAAACGGGATCGTTCCGGTCGAGAACGACAAGTTGGTCCCCGACCCCCCGCCCCCGTAGCTGGTGAGCAAACCCGGTACGTTGGCCAGGGCCTGAATATCGCCGAGGAATCCCAACGTGTTGGGGCTACCCGGCGGTAGAACCGGGGGCGCCGCGGGGGCCGCGCCCGAGAGCGTTACGGTGCCCAGCGTGGGCGACAAAACACCATTGAGCACATCGAGACTGATCGAAACACTGCTCAGGTTGGAATCGACGGCCAGAAGCATGGTCCCAGCCCGCGAGGCGTTGGCGCAGAACGCCAGCCCCGCAATCGCCGCCAATAGGGTGGCGGAAAACCGATTGTTCAAACGATGCATTAGCATCCTCCTCGCCGGTTGCGAAACTCGTTGTGAATGTCGTGAACACCTTGGAAATTACAGAGCAGTCCTTCAGTCCGAAAACCGGCAAACCACCCTTAAACTACCCAAAACCGCAGCTTCTCCCAGCCTATTTGGTCACTCCGTTAAGGGCAACAAGAAAGAACCCCCTCTTAAGGGGCGTGACGTGGTCCCGCCGCCGTGCGCAACCTTCTTACCGAGAATGCACTTAGGTACGAATCGACCTCTCTAATTTCACCGCGAAAGCGACGCGAAACGGGCTCGCTCCCCGCGCGGCCCCGCCCGCGGAAACCCACACCAGGGATTGCGCCGGCATCCACCTTGCCCTAGATAAACCGTTACAATAAAACGGTTTACGATCCAGAACTGGCCTGCAGGGCCTGCCAAACCGCGTCGGCCGGTTGGGTGAGTCGCTCCCGGCCCCGCGCCTGCAGAATCCAAAAGCCCAGCGGCGAAACGGGCGACGGCGGTTCGTAGATTTGGCTGTGTGGAAAGGCAACCTGCTCGGTGCCAATGGAGATTTGAACCGGCTCGCGCGACTCGACAGTCACTTTCAGCCCGGGGCGAGGCGTCAGCCGCCAGACGCGTCGGCCGGCCACTTCCATGCCGCTCAGCACATAGGGGTCTTCCCAGCCGATGCGCGTTCGCGACAGCGTCTCCCGCGGCGTGAAACCAACCAGCGGATCCAGTTCGTCCAAGATCTGCGCCAGTCGCAGGTTGCCCGCGACCGGGTCGGGATACAGGCTCCAAACCCAGTAGAGAAAGTCATCGGCTCCGGCCAGGGCCTGATGAAAAACCGACTCGGCGTAGTAGGGGTGCCCCGACTCCCAATGGTTGCGGAACCGCTTCAGGTCGGGATGCTCGATCCAGGGCAACAGCGGCACATCCGAGGTGCTGTTCATACTGCGAATCATCATCACGTCGCCGACCAGACCCGGGTAGCTTTGCCAAAGGCGAATCACCAGGCCCTTGGTGCTGTTGGGAATGGCCAGGCGCGGCATGGTTGGCAAGGGGGCCTTGATCCACAGGGTGTGGTCGTCGCGCTGCCCCCCGACGTGGTAGTCGGTGCGCACCAACGGTTGCCAGGCCAGCGGCAACTGGTCCAGCCCGATCGGCATTCCGTCGGGTTCCAGCGGGCTGACCAACTGGGCTTGTTGCCCTGGTTCAACCCCCTTGAGCGGCTCACGGGCACACACGCGCAGCTCGTCGTCGGCCACTTCGACCCAGCGCACACGCGGTTGCGTGGGCGGACGCGGAGAGAACACCTGCTCGGGCGTAATTACTTCCAGCGCCCCGCCATAGACGGGGTAGCTTTGGTGCGTGCCCACCACGCTGCCGATGCCGTGGCTGCTCTCGGTAAAGCGATAGCAGTCGCCCGCGGGAACGGTTTGGTTGTGATGATAGTTGCCGTAGTTCGACATCCGGGCATCGGGGAAGTACCTGGCGAGCGGCTCGGCCACGGCTCGCTCGAGGTAACCGGCGCGGTGCCGCTCGAAGACGGCGTTCCAAATCAACAGTCTTGCATCGCGCTGCGCATACCAGCGATCGATTCCGTCGAGGCTTTCGATCCCCGCCGCCCGCAACTGGCGCGATAGGTCGGGCCAGCGAGAGTCGGCTGCCAACACCTGCCAGAGGGTGCGGCCCGTGGGGCGCACCTGCGGCACGCGCACATTGATGAGCCAGGGCAGGCCAAAGGTCTTGTCCTCCATGTCCAGCGAAAACAGGTCGACGCGCCCCCCCAGGTCGCGAAGCCTGCGAAAGAAGGCGTCGAACCGATCGTGGATGATCGCCTCCCAACGGTCCATGAAGGGCAAGTAAAACTCGCCGCGACGGCCCTCGGCATCGACTGGGTCGATCAGGCCTCCGCGGAAACCTTGTCCCAGCACTAAATGAAAGCTCTCGGTATGCAGATACGCGCAGCCGGGAGGAGCCTGCCGCGTGGCGTTGGCTACCTCGACGGGCGACGTCAGAATGACTCGACCGGCCGGTCCCGGCGCGGCGGTAAGCATTATCGGCGCCACCAGCCTCGGTCCGGCCGCCGGGTCGCGGGCATCGAACACAAAGGCACGCATGGGTCGCGGTTGCGTGTCGGGCGCCGCAATTCGGTCGTCGATCAGTGCCAGCAGCCGTTGGCCGGCCATCGCGTCGAGCAGCGTCCAGCGGTCCGCCTGCCAGGCCGCGGCCAATTGTTGTTTGGCGACCGGGGCCGTGGCCTTGAGCCGCGAACCTCCGTCGGCCGTGGCCAGCAGGGTGAGCACTCCATCGGCCCGCAGCCGTTCAAGTTTTTGGCCTCCGCGGGCGAAGTCCTCGACCACGGATTCGGCCCGCCAGGAATCGGCGAAAAGCCCCTGCTGCTCCAACAGGGTCAACAGCTCCGGCGTGGTCAGTTCGGCGAAGAACTCCTCGAACTTCAGTTCGGCCGTTAGTTCATCGGCCGTGGCGCCGCGGGAGAAGCCGGCCGCGACCGCGGCGTCGACCCAGTGGCGCGCCGATTCGGCGCGGGCCCCGCCCAGCAGCAGGCACCCCAGGGCGATCGCCAACCCCAACGGGCGGTACCAGGCCCGACCTCCAAGGGCCAGGCACTCGATGGCACGGGGCTGGCAAAACCAAGGCACGGCCGGGGCTCCCTAATCGGCCTCGATTCGGTCGCGCTGTCCGGTGGCCAGTTCGAGAATCTTCTGAAAATGGGCCGCGCACCGGCTCCAGCGGAATTGCTCGATCCGCTCGCTGCCCTTGGCTACCAGAGCCGCTCGATATTCAGGCCGGCTGTAGACCTCCCAGACCGCCGCGGCAAACGCTGTGGGGTTGCGCGGCTCGACCAGCAGCCCGGCATCGCCCACGAACTCCACGTTCGAAGGGATCCGCGAGGCCACGGGCACGCAGCCTCGGGCCATGGCCTCGATCACCGGCAGCGGCCCCGCTTCGAGCACGCTGGTTGCGAGCAAGCAGACCGATTCTCGCAGCATTTGATCCAGCTGGGGCACATGGCAAAACCCGCACCAGGTAATCCGGTCCCCCACCGCCAGATCGCTTGCCAATTGCTGCACGCTGCTCCACCCTCCTCGGCCGGCGCTGCCGGCCACCTTCAGGTGCCAAGGCACCGATGGGGCCAGGCGGACCAACTCGGCCAGGGTGCGGACCATGGTCTCGTTATCTTTGTGGGGATTGGCGCTCTGGATCGCCACGAGTTGCGGCCGTCCGTCGAAGGCCGTCCGGGCCAGCCGGGCCCGGTCGATCAGTTCGTCGTCCAAGCCGTTGCGAACCACGTGGTTGCGCAGCTTCGATTCTGGTTCGAACTGCTCGGCCTGGTGACGCAAAAACTCCGAGACGAACACATTGGCCGTGGCTCGGCGCAGGGCCACCCGGGCGTTCCAATCGCGAATCCGGTTGGTCATTCCAGGCACCGGGGCCACATCGAGGTCGGGCGTAATGAAGCGCCACAGGTTATGGTGATGAACCACCTGCGGGCAGGGCAGGTTGAACAGGTAGTGGTTGTTGCCGATCACCACCTCGGCGCGTTCTTGGGCGGCCAGCCGGCCCAGGTTGTAATTCTGCCAGAGGAAGGCCCGGGCAGCCCCGGCCCCCACGGCAACACGCACCAGGCGATCGACCGCACCCGTGGCTCGCAGTTCGGACTCGGTTTCGTCGTGGGCCACCAAGACGCAAAGATCCAGAGGCGCTCCGATTTGTCGCCAACCGCGCAACAGCCCCAATAGGACGGTGAGTCCTCCGCCCGGTTTCGTCGGTATGGCATCGATCATGACCCGCATGGTGACCCACCGTAGGGGCTGGGGCGCGGACTGACAAGAGGCTAGGCTTTCCGTTCCTGAGCCGGTCGCTAGGCGCGTCATATTCCGTCGAATCGGAGAATTCGTGGAAACGCCCGCGAACGTGCACCGCAGCCGCCGGGCCGGCGTGGCACGAGAGCCCAGAGTCGCCTAAACTCGATCAGCAAGCCGCGCGGCTTACCCCCAACGATCGGCTCGAAAAACCATCCATTCCGGGCACCGGGTCGGACCCGACCAGCCGGTTGCCCCCAAGAAACGAAGGACGACCGTCTTGAGTACGCAGCGGGTTCCGTTTTTTCAGCCCGAGATTGGCGAAGAGGAAATCGCCTCGGTGGTTGAAACGCTCCGGTCTGGCTGGCTCACCACCGGCCCGCGCACCAAAGAGTTCGAGCGGCAGTTCGCGGCCCGGCTGGGGGTACCCCATGCCATCGCGGTCAATTCGGCCACGGCGGCCCTGCACCTGGCGATCGACGCGCTGGGAATTGGCCCCGGCGACGAAGTCCTCGTGCCGACGATGACCTTTACGGCCACGGCCGAGGTGGTTGTCCATCGCGGGGCGCGCCCAGTGCTGGTCGATTGCCAGGGCGACACCTTGAACATCGACCCGGAGCGCCTCGCCCAAGCGATCACGCCGCTCACCAAGGCGATCATTCCGGTGCACTACGGCGGCCAGCCCTGCGACATGGACGCCATCGGCGCCCTGGCCCGCCAGCACGGCATTCCGGTAATCGAAGACGCGGCCCACGCCCTGCCCGCGGCTTACCGTGGCCGGCCCGTGGGTACGATCAGCGAGGTAACCTGCTTTTCGTTCTACGCCAATAAGACCATCACCACGGGCGAAGGCGGGATGATTACCACGGCCAATTCGGAATTGGCCGAACGGATGACGGTGCGGAGCCTGCACGGAATGAGCAAAGATGCCTGGAAGCGATTCTCGGCCGAGGGCTCGTGGTACTACGAGGTGATTTATCCGGGATACAAGTACAACTTGACCGACATTGCCTCCTCGCTGGGAATCCATCAGTTGGCCAAGTGCGACACCTTCTGGGAGGGGCGCCAGCGCTGTGCCCTGGGCTACCAGGACCGCCTGGGCGATTTGGAGGAAATCGTGCTGCCCCGGGCGGCTCCCCACGTGCAGCACTCCTGGCATTTGTACGTCATTCAGATTCGCCCCGAGCGGCTACGAATTTCCCGCAACGAGCTGATTCAGCAACTGGGCGCCGCCGGCATTGGTACCAGCGTGCACTACGTGCCGTTGCACATGCACCCCTGGTATCGCGACACCTACGGGCTTCAACCCGACGATTTCCCGATGGCGAAAGCGGCCTACGAGCGGATTATTTCGCTCCCCATTTTCCCCCGCATGACCGACGACCAGGTGGACTACGTCTGCGCCACGCTCCGCCGTTTGATCGCGGAGCACCGGCGTTGATCAAACGGGCGTTCGATTTCTGCGTCGCGCTGGCGGGTCTGGTCGTCGTCGCCCCCGTGCTGCTGCTGGCAGCGCTGCTGGTGAAGTGGTCGTCGCCGGGCCCGGTCTTCTTTCGGCAGGAGCGCATCGGGCGCGGCCTGCGCCCGTTTCGCATCTACAAGTTTCGCACCATGGTGGTCGACGCTCCCCGGCTGGGCGGAGCCATTACCCAGGGCGAAGGCGACCCGCGCATCACGCCGGTGGGTCGCTGGCTGCGGAAAACCAAGGTCGACGAGCTCCCGCAACTGCTCAACGTCTTGGTCGGCGAAATGAGCCTGGTCGGCCCCCGGCCCGAGGTGGCCCGCTACGTCGAAATGTTTCGGAGCGATTTCGCGGAGATCCTGCGAATTCGCCCGGGCATTACCGACCTGGCATCGCTCAAGTACCGCGACGAGGGGGCCCTGCTGGGCCAAACAAGCGACACCGAAGGGGCCTACGTGCGGTATATCTTGCCCGACAAGATTCGCCTCGCCCGAGAGTACATTTCCCGGCGGAATCTGGCCCTCGACCTGTGGTTGATTCTCTGCACCGCTTTGGGCCTGACCCCCAGCGGGTTGGGAGAATTGCCCGCAATTCCGGCGGAACCACCGCGCGAAGGCTAACCGCTAACGAATGCCGCTGCTGAGCCGGGAGCCGCCGTAGTAGTGGTCCAGGTTGCCGTAGTACGAGCTTAAGTCGGTTCCCGAACGGCCCGTGGGGCGCAGGCCCGTCGGCGCGGCAATGGCGCCCACGGTTTGCTGCAAACCGCCCACCTGCGATTGCAGGCTCCGCAGTTGCATGTTGGTTTGCCGATTCATGCGGCGCTGCTGTAGTTGCGGCCGCACCAGCGTTTGATAGTTGGGAACTTCGCCCAACCCGCCGTCGAATTGAAGCAAGTTCAGATATGGGCTCACTGCCGGACGCCGCTGAATGCCTTGGGCCGAAGCCGAATCGGCCTGACCGAGCCAAACAGCCGCCGCGCTCACGGCGATGATCCAAGTAAAGACTGGCCGCATAGGTCCGATCCTCCGTGTGCCGACCGAACTCTCAAGGAGTAGGTCGGCCGATGATTCGCCACTGCGGCGCCGGCTAGCGGCCCGCCGAGCGAAGATTCAGTCGGTTTCCGTAGTAGTGTGCGGTATTTCCGTAGTACATGGCCAACCCTGCCGAACCCGCCGGTCGTCCGGTCGGCCGGATGGCGCCCCCGGCAATGCCCAGGCTGCCCGGGCTGATCGCTCGCGCCAAACCGCCCACCTGACCCTGCAATTGATTGAGCTGACGATTCACCTGGTTGTTTTGGCGGTTCTGTCTCAGTTGCGGCTGCACCAGCGCCTGGTAGTTCGGCACGCCAAAGCCCAGC
This sequence comes from uncultured Pirellulales bacterium, assembly GCA_964399535.1. Lineage (GTDB taxonomy): Bacteria > Planctomycetota > Planctomycetia > Pirellulales > CAYNRE01 > CAYNRE01. The sequence goes on from CAYNRE010000043.1 coordinate 63,015, forward strand.
GCGCCGCCGCTGGTTTGCAGCAGGCTCAGGTACGGACTGGTCCGCGGACGCGACCGATTGATCGCCCGCCCCGCCGGGTTTAGCCGAGAGTAGTATTGCTGATTGGGGCGCGTAATCTGGGCTTGGGCAAAGTTCCACTCCGCGGCCAGCACCAGCACCGCCAACGCCGTGGTTACTGTGACCAGTCGCCGCATCTCGCCAACTCCTCAGCACACTGCCCGGCTCGGCCGTCGGCCATCCGCCGGGCGATTGTGGTTTTGGGCCCCGGGCGCATTCCACCGTCTGTCTGAAGTGTACGCCCGCTAGGCGTCGATTCCAAGCAAACTTACGTCATTTCGGCCCGCCCTCGGGGGGGCCAGGTTCACCCGATCCAACCTGCCGCGAGCGATTCCATCGGCGGCCGGCACCCGTTACCCGGGGTGGGTGTTTCTCGCCAGTCGCTTAGAAGAAACCCAGTCGCTTAGAAGAAACCCAGTCCGCCCAGTCCGGCGGCACCTCGGAAGCCCAGGGGCAGCCGGTTGGCCGTTTGAATGGTTTGGATGCCCAGCAAGCTGAATCCGAACAGGCTCTCGACCGGGGCGGTGACCGTCTCGATCAG
>CAYNRE010000044.1:0-103903 GCA_964399535.1 uncultured Pirellulales bacterium
AGGACTATATGACCGGACGGGGAAAAGGCTGCAATTATCGTAACATTCTGCTGTAGCGATAGGACGTCTGCGACCGTGCGATTCGCCAATGACTCGGCCGTTTCCGATTCAAACTTCCAGACTGGCAACCATACAGGCCAATTCGGTGGACCGAGCGGGGACAGAATTGCGACCAACCGGTCGAATGCTTCTGTCGGCAATGGAGAAAAACGGAAAATTCGCACATCCTTGGCGTCATCAGAGTCGATCATCTTGACTGAATAGCACGATCCGCAATTTGCGCATTGCGCCAAACCGTCAGTAAATCCATCGTAGTAGCCTAATGCAATCCATTTATTAAAAGGCGATAACGGTCTAATGACGTCTTCGATACGCTTGCAGCAGGACAAATCGCTTCGGTCGGATTGTGCGTTCGGCGACATCGGCTATCGTCCGAATAGAGAATTGAAAAGCTTTGAAACCGCATTCGTAACTGGTTTCGGCAGTTCGACGGTTTTATGCCCAGGGTCGGCATTGGTCGGTGTATCGTGCACCTTAAAATGCTGCTCTACTTTCGCTCTTGCGGCGGCGGATGAGGCGATCCCAGACTCCGTCGTACTCACCGACACCCCATGTATTCCTATCTTTGCTTCTGCTTCAGCAGCCTTCCTGCCCAGACGTGCGGCAGATTCATTGCTTGTTCCTTGTCGGAATAATGTTTGATCACTACTTGCGGCCTTCCGTACCGGTCCGCTTAGCTTCGCTGCGTCGTCGGGATCGACCGCGCCCAGGGTCTTGCTGACCGGGTTCTTGCCTTTTCTTGCTGGCAGGAAGCTGGCCGCGGCCAGTACTGCCCCGCGGGCATCGCCCTGGGCAGCCGCCTGCACGCCGTCGATCGCGGCCTCACCCTTGTTGGCCAGATTGTAAATCTTTGTGGCACCCTTGGCCAACTTGCCCGTGCCGCCCGTGGCCGCGGTTGCCAGCAGCTCGGTGCTCACATCGAAGAGCCCCTCCGACGTGGCCAGTGTGCTCGCGGAAACGCCCCGGTCCAAGAGCCTTTGCCGAGCACCCTCGCCGTCGACCAGGTGATTCACGAGCGGCAACCGCTCGGCCAGGTTCAGGGCCGAATCGCCCAGGGCCGACCAGAAGGTGCCCCAGACCGAGTCGCTGGGCACGTAGGGTTCCCGCGCGCCAGCGCCCCCGGGACCCTCGGCATCGCCCACCCGGCTGCCGCCATCGTCAGGTCAGGGCCTAGCCTACTCGGCTCGGCTTTTATCCGAATGGGGGCGGTACCAGCGCGGCAAAAATGTCGTGGAGCGGTTCGTCGTCAGCCGGATTCAAAACCGATTCATAGTCCGGGCCTACAAATCGCAGCTCGAGGCTGCCCGGCTCGCCATCCGTTGAAAAGCGCCGGACGTTGTCCAGAATCGCAAGCATTCCGAACACCGCGGCGCGCGCAGCGTAAGCGGCCACGGACCGGATACATTTCTGGTCTTCGGCAGACAACTCGGCAAACCATTTAGAAAGGCTGATCAATTCTTTGTGTGGTTGTCGGCCGGAAGGCTCTTTGAGAGTCTCCATCGTTGCTTCGACGGCGGCGGAAAATACTGCGTCACGCAGACGTTCGACGAAGAACTCATTGGTCATTTTAAAAGTGCCCTGGATACATACGGCGATTTAGATCGATTACCTTTTTAAGTGCATCGTTCGGAGCGTTCGTAAATCTGCGAAGATTCCGAATGTCTCTTGCGAGTACATCACGCGCAGTTGCGCTAACGGTTCCGCGGAGCACTGGAATAGCAAGATGCTGCAATTTGGAAACTACGATCGCTGGGTGGCCCCGACAGCTGTCGGGGTGCCGAAGGCACAGGTGGGCTAATCGATCCAGCCGACCTTCACGCCAACCGACTTGCCCAGCTCGTAGTATCTCGCCGAGCTCCACCGCCACCGGCAGGGTTCACGAACCAGGCCGGCACGTACCGGATTTCGGTGCATGTAGTTCAACCTCTCTTCCATCTTGTGTCGGCTGTAGATATTAAACCCGTAGTGCTTGGCCTGCCACACCGGCCACCCGTCCAGCTTGTTGGCATAGGCGATCAGTGTCGATGAAAGCAACTGCCGGATTCGCAGCCTGCTGGTCCGTATTCATTGCTTCATGCACTCGCTCAGTTGGCCTTGCTCGGCAAACCAGACGATGGCCTGAACGTGATCCGGCATGACGACGAATCCCACCCATTGCCCGGCCAGACGCCGTAGCTGCGCGTGCAACGTCCCCAACACGATTCGCTTTGCACGATCATCATCCATCAGCCGTCGTCGGCGATAGCAGGAAAACGTGACGAAGTGCGCGTGCCGCTCCCGATCATAAATCTTCCGCTTCGCCATGCGGCCAAATTACAAATCTCCACTGTCCGCAACAAGCAGTGTCCATGATATCCATCCCAAGGCCCTCTTGTTGCTTCGCAACCCCGGTCAGAGCAGCCGCGCCGTGGGCTCGGCACCCAATAGGTACACTGCAATGCCATGGACACGCCACCCTGCCGTCACGTCGAACCATCGTCAGGCTAAAAAAGCCTGAGCTACCGGTCTGCCCGCGATCGGAGGTGGGCCTGAGGAACAGGCGGGGTAGAACCGGCCGGTGCGGCCCCGCGCTCCAGGGGGGTTCGCGACCAGTCGCGCCAGTCGCCCGCTGCCGGCGAGGTCGTGGGGGCGTTCGACATTGACGACCTTGGGCCCGAGGGAGACTTCAGCCGCCGCAGTTCGGTGAGCAGCCGCTGCACCTCCCAATGGGTTTCGGCGTTTTGCTCGATCACGACGTTCGGCCCGAATACGCGGACGGATCCTATTCCGCCGACTTCATCCCACGACGTAGGTTCGATATGGGTGATCAGTTCGACCAGGCTCTCGCTGTCAGAACCGGGCCCTAACCCATCAACGAGGTCGCCGATGGGATAGACGCGGAGAGATAGCCATCGCGCCGCCTCGTCCTGGCTGGTGACGACTAAAGCTGCGTCGAGATACGTCCAGAAAAGGCCCAGACGACTGAACAGCACGCGGAAGGCCAACCGAAGCGTGGTCTCGCGCAACTGGCCGCTGACAGGCGTATCGCGCCCGATGCCTGCCTCCGCAATTGCTTCCCAGTCGATGCTTAGCGGCACCTGGTATCGGCCGCTCAGTTCGCTCAGGCATTGTTCGAGCGGGGTCTCGTCGAAGTCGAACGAAGCCGAAACTTCCATCAGTCGATCGAAACGGGCCCAGTCGTCTTGCAGGGTCCGTTGCCTAGCAGGCACCGAGATCGCGTCGCCTGAGACGGGAGTCGTCGCCGCCGGCGGGCGCCGACTGCCGGGCAAGCGCGGCCGCTGAGCGCCGGTGGTCGGGGCTGGCAGCGAGCCCGTCGCCAGCGCAAGGATCAGGGCCATCGACCAGGCAACCTTCCGCTTGCCGAAGCATTGCGAAGCGGACATGCGTTTCTCCTTTCCGGGACGCGATGCCGGCTAGCTTGGCCGGTTCCGGTTGGCTGGCGCGGTCCGAGCGATCGACGGTGACGGACCGCGCGGCACAACCCGGCGCTGGAGCAAACTGACCGGAATACAGGCCGCTAGAGCGAGAGCCCCCGGGCAAACGCTTTTGCGGCATCGGCCGATTCGGTAATCTGCTCGGCGCGCTCGGCATTTCGGCGGCTAAGCTGATCAAATTGATCTTCTTGCTCGGTAAGTTTGGCCACGTAACGGTTGTAAAGCGGCGAGTCGCGGTTCAACTCGCGCAAATTCTGGCGGATGCGATCCTGGTCGGTGACGATGCCGGCCAGGGTACGTCGGTCCGCAGCCTGTTCTGCCATCAGCGCCTCAAGCCGCTCGAGCCGCGCGGTCAACTCGCCCAAAGCCTTGCGAACCGGCTCCCCGAGCCCGGGGTCGGCAAGCAGCTTCGCCAGTTCTTTCAGGTTCAGATCGACCAGCTTAATTTCTTGGGGCTGCTTTGACTGCTCGATCAGCCCGACAGAAAGCGATTCGCCCGGTCCCACGTCGACCGCGATGCGGTAATAAGAGTCGGTTCGTTCGTGCGGCTGTTCGGGCGAAACCAGCTGCCACTGCAGATCGATCGGGTGCTCAATGAGCATCGGCTCCCCCACGGTGCCCTCGTTTTTGGCGGTATAGATGGTGCGTTGAAGTTGCTTGCGCACAATCTGTAGCACGCCGGCCGTCATGCTTACCCGTTCGACTTCGATCGGTTGAGCGGCCGTCTCCGAGGTTACCTGAAGATTCAGATTCATCGCGTAGCCGAGCAACCCCTGGGCGCCGGGAGGGAGATTGTCGAGCCTGGCATCGCCGGCGTAGACGCCGCCATCGAGCACCGTTACCGGCCCTTGGGTAAAGAAGCTCTCCGAGTCGTTCTTCAGCTTGACCCCCAAGAGCGGATGCTTCGCATGGAACGCGCGGTTGTAGATCGACCACCGTCGAAGCGGCAGGCGCGCCGCAACAATTGGCACCATGGCCGAACGCTGACGGGCGAGCGATACGGGCCCGGCGACGCGATAGCGGAAGGCTTTTCCCAGCGATTCGGCCGTTGCGTTGGCGTCGAACCCGGCGGTGTAATCGTCGGAATTCGATGGCTCGCCGCCGGCGGCGTCAGGTCCGCGATCCGAGGTTTCTCCAGGAGGGGCTCCTCCAAAGAAGCCGCCGCCGCCAAAGCCACCTCCTCCGATACCCGCGGTGTCTTTTATCTGCGGATTCTGGGCGCTTCTTCTCAGGGAGTTCGTCAGATCACGCTCGTAGAGAGGAGGCACCAACCCCGCAAAGACGCTGGGCGCCACGAAGGGGCGCTCGACGTAGAGCGGTTCCTGCAGGTTCATTTGAAACGAGATGGGTCGCCCGCTGACCAACTCTAACGAAATCTCGTGCCAGTCGGCGTCGGTGTTGTTCTCCACGATCGCCCACCCTTGCAACAGGCCCGAGTCGTCGTGGTCCAGTAACAGGCGGTAGCTAGTCTTCCAGATCGGCGTTTCCTGCAGGTAGCCAACCCGCACCGGGCGATCTCCCTCGCCTTGGAAGTGCAGGGTCAAAGCTTCGCGCTCGGTATCGCGTCGGCCGGCGAGGGAGGCCAGTGCGGCCCGCAGATCGGCATCGAGCGCCGGGTTCGCCAAGCGAATTCGCGATACCTGGTCGAGAGGAAACGACTCCAGGCCATCGCCCGTCAATAGGTTTAGATGGGCCGTTTCGTGCTGGCCGCCATTGGAGTCGACTCGTTGGCGCAACTCGACTCCCAGGATGGTGGCTTGCAGGCGGCGCTCGAGCGCGAGTTCGATTTCAACCGACTCGCCTCGTAGCGAATGCAGCAGCTCGGCCAGCGTCGGGTCGGTCGATAGGTCGACCGCGAACGACTGAAGCAATCGCGATATGGGTTGGCGATTGACGTAGTTGACCGCTGACACACGGCCGCCGGCAAGATCTTTGACAACCAGGCTCTTGAGCAGGTCGTTGGTTGCCCCCGCGGGGAAGCGCAGTTCGATTTGGGTATCGCCGTGAACGACGGCTTGATGTTCCAAGAACCCCACGCCGGTGCTGAAGAGCACCACCTTCTTCACCGGCAGCTCGGCCGGCCCCTGCACCGCGGGGGCGGCATCTTCAGCCGAGCTGGGGGCCGTCACCAGGTTCCACGAGAGTGCGGAGACGATGCAGCCCAATCGAAGTGCGCCAGATGCGCTGCGCGGTAGGGTGCGGATCATAAATTGCCTCCCCGTGTGATGGTTCCGAGTTGGCCGGTGAGCGCGCCAGGACCTAAACCTACTTACGCGCCGCGGCCCGAGACTTAATTCTCGTTTCCATCGCCGGCGGCGGCAAATGTTGGCACGCGTTTCACGGGCAACGGACGATGCCCGGGGGGATGATTTGCGCGCGATCGGTGTGATGAAAGCTGCCCGGTCAATATTGCAGGCCGCGCACGGGGGGAGGATAATCGAGGGTTCTGGCCCGGAAATGCCCTGCCGGGGGGCGGCCCTTGGGCTGTGCCCAAACGCTGCTTCCCCCACCGAGCGGAGTGCTGACCCGTGATCGACGCCCAGCGGTTGGCCGAGTACCACGCCGCGCGCCAACCCGAAAACAAGGCCTTCCGGGCCGCCTGCTACGCGCCCCATGTGTCGCTTTATTTCGGCATGATGGGCGACGTACTGGCCTGTTGCCAGAATCGCAAGTATCCGCTGGGCAACGTCACCCGCGACTCGGTCGATGAGATCTGGCATGGCCCCCGGGCCAAGGCCCTGCGGAGCATGCTGGAGCGCGACAATTTCGCGGCGGGGTGCCAGTTTTGCCAGTGGCAAATCTCGGTCGGCAATTTCACCACGGCCTATACCCGGTCGTTCGATCGCTTTACCGTCGAGGAGCACAACCCCCAGTGGCCGCGGCTGATGGAGTTCGAGCTGAGCAACACATGCAACCTGGAGTGCGTGATGTGCTACGGCTTTTTCTCCTCGATGATTCGCTCGAACCGCGAGCACCTGCCCCCCTTGCCCAAGCCCTACGGCGACGAATTCTTCCGGCAGATTCGCCCCTACATTGCCCACCTGGAATACGCCCGGTTCTACGGTGGCGAGCCGTTTTTGGCGCACGAGTCGTACCGAATTTGGGACATCGTGGTTGAAGACGGGTTGAACCTGGCCTGCCACGTAACGACCAACGCCACGCAGTACAATGCCCGCGTCGAACGGGTGCTGGGGGCGATGCCGGTTTCGCTGTGTGTTTCGCTCGACGGGATTACGGCGGGCACCTACGAGTCCATTCGGGTCAACGCCGCGTTCGAGACGGTGATCGGAAATCTGCGGCGGTTCCGCGAGTACTGCCGGCTGCGCAACACGCATTTCAGCATCGCCTTTTGCCTGATGCAGCAAAACTGGCACGAGTTTGGCGAACTATTGCTGCTGGGCGAGGAGCTCGATTGCGATGTGTGCGTGAACGTGGTTTACGGTCCGCCCGAGTGCAATTTGTACGTGCTATCGCGCGAAGAACTGGCGCGAATCCTTGCCCGGCTGGAGCAGCAGAGCGTGGGGCTGCTGCCGCAGCTTCGGCGCAACGCCGGGGTGTGGCTCGAGCAGCTCGAGGCGCTGCGGCGGCGGGTGGAGAAGAACGAAGAATCGGCCGAAACCCCCTTCGACGTGCCCGGCTCGCTCATCTTCCAATCGACCGACCTGAACGCCACGGGGCGCTACGGCGGCTACGAGTTGAGCCAAGCCCAACGCGATCTGGAAACCTGGTGGCCCGGGGCCCCCCTGCGGCAATTCGAATGCGGCCTGGGAGACCGGCTGCTCAATTTCGACGGCGACGACTTCTTGGGGCTCCCCGCGGAAAGCTGCCGCGAGCAGAGGTTTCTGGATGTGGTGGGCCGCTGCGAGGCGCGCTACGGCCGGCTGCGCCGCCGCACGATTAACCGTGGGCCCAGCCACGTCGATCAGATTCTGGAATTTACCTCTGCCGACGACCGGTTGTTCTTGGCGCGGGTCATCTCGGTGCCGACGCTCGATGGGTTCGAACTGCCCCAGGGGGCTTCGTGCCTGGCCGCGGCCGGGTATGTCACGGCAGCCAACTGCCCGGCCCGGCCCGAGGACCTCGACCCTGCCCGGGCCAACCCGGCCCAAGGTCCGGGGGTGCTTTGGGTGCGCAGCGATGGCGATCAGTTGGTTAGCGAAGCAGGAGGCGATTTAGCCGATTGGGGGCTCGTCGCCGCCGAAGTGGTCGGCCGGCCCCTGGCCGAGTTGACCAAGCCCTTTGGAACGCCGCTGGCCTGGCACTGTATGGAGCGGCGCTACGACCGCGAGCGGTACCTGGTTGAGTTCGCCGGCGACGGAGAGCCCTGGCAGGTATCGGCCACGGGCATTCGAGATTGGGATGCCGAGGGCCGGCCCCGCGGTTGGTACCATACCTTGGTGCGCTGCCGAACCGGTGACGAACTGGCCGCGGCCCGCGCCGAACTGACCAGCTGGGGTGTCGATGCCCCGGTCGACACCTGGAGTTATCGAGGCGGCAGTTCCCAGGCGGAGGGGGAAAGCTTTCTGGGGCTCGATGCTCAATCGTGTCGCGACCGCACCTGGCACCAGATTCTCAAGCTTCTGGAAGAGCGCCATGGGCCGTTCACGCTCAGCGTGCTGGGCCAGCGGGCCATGGTGCGCGATCAACTGCTCGAATTCGACCAGACCGAAGAGGGGCAGCTCGTGGCCCGGGCCATCACCGTTTCGCGCAACGGCACCTTGGCCGACTCGGGCGAGGGGTTGGTTCTGGCCACGGGGCGCCTGTTGCGGCCCCCCACCTGCGACGAGGCTTATTTGGCCACGATCGAGGCCGAATTCGACCAGGCGGTGGGGCCGGGCCAATGGATGTGGGTGCGCTGCGACGACCAGATGCGGGTGCGCCGCTACGGCGGCAAGCTGCTGGTGCCGCAGCACGCCGCGCTGGCGGCCGAGGGGCGTAACGTGCACGAGCTGGCGCTGCAGCTTGGCGAAGTGCGCACCACGCGCTGCTTGTCGCAAGACCTGTACGGCGAGCGGTATCTGCTCGAGCTTTCCTACCAGGGCGAACCGCGGCGGCTGCTCGGGGGGCGCTGGCGGGTGCCGCGCGAGGGGAGCGGCCCGCCCGACTGGCATGTGCTGATGGGCCTGCTCGACCGCCCGGCCCACGGCGGGTAAGAAGCGCGTCGGCGGGCAGCCTGCCGGCGGGCAGCCGAGCACCGGGCAAAACGCGCCTATTTCAGTTCTTCGGGGTGCTCAATCCAAGAGCGAACCTGTACCTCGACAAACTCGCGGTAGTTGTGTTCGTTGCCGCACTCGAAAGGGCTGTGCGGATCGGTTTCAAACTGCTGCCCGCGCAGATAGTCGTAAATGTTCACAAGCTCCGGGCGGGGCAGGTTCCAGAGCGCCAGCTCGACGGGTTTCTGGATGGTGTTGAACCACAAGTACAGTTGATAGCGGTTGCAGAAGCGGACGAACTCGGGCATTTCGTGCCAGTTCATCCGCATGGGGTTCACCATGATGCAAATGGTTCGCCCCTGGCTTTGGATGATTTCGCGGAACTGGTGCAAGTGGTCGAGCACCTTTTCAAAGGTGGCGTTGATGCGAATTTTCTCGTAGATCTCTTTGGTTAGCGAGTCGAGCGAGAGGTTGACGTACATATTCACGTCGCGCAGGTAGCGCAGCACCTTGCTCGAGGCCACGGTGCCGTTGGTGGCCATGGTGACGCGGAGGGCCGGGTGGTGCAGTAGCACCTTGTCGAGAATCTGGTAGACCAGCTTGTGCAGGAAGGGCTCGCCCCCGTTGAAGCGCAGCTCGTGCAGGTGCGGAATGAACTCGACCAGTTGCTCGACGAATTGCTCGTCGTACACCGTGGGCAGCGGCGGCAGCTGGTCGCGATGCTTGCGGATGCTCGACGATAGGTCGCCGTTGCACATCACGCATTCCAGATTGCACAGGTTCGACAGCTCGATCTCCATCATGCTGGGGTACGGGCCCAGCGGAATCGGGTTGTCGTAAGCCTGGGCCAGCGGGCGGCGGCCGCTTTGAATATTGTGTTCGCAAACGTGGCAGTAGGTGTGCAGGTTGCGGGCCGCCACCGCCTCGCGCACGTTCTTCATCAGACCGTTGAACCAAATCTCGTGAACCGAGCGGTCTTTCGACCAGTGGTCGGAGAACTCTTCGCCAATGGTGAGCCAGCAGCAGCCCACCTCGCCCTTAACGGTGAAGTAGAGATTGTTGAACGGCGCGTTGCAGAGGTGTTGGCGGTGAGGCGTTTCGCGGCGGGCCTGATAGGCCTGAACCACGCCCTCCGGCAAGCTTTGCGCTGGCCGTAGCGCCACGGGATGCGGCCGCGCAAATACCCGCCGGGCCAGGTCGATGATCGGCAACGAGGGCATAAAGCTTCGCGCGCAGGAGAAGTTGGGTTACCGATGCCCGCCACGGATGGCCAAGCCGAGCCGAATTGCTAGGATTCGAGGGTCGAGCAAAGGTGGTGGTCAACAGAACCGCCGGATTCGATTATTCCTGCCAGTCGCGACGCCGTCTAGCCAGAGCCGGCCAACGAATTGGTAGCAAATAGGGCTCGGGACGGTCCCGATTCGGCTTATAATGAGCCGAAAAACTGCATCTCATCGACTTGTATCGGCGCATGTCAGGCAATCGATTTGACCGCCCCTGGATTCGCTGGGCTCTGCTGCTCATTTCAGCGCTGCTGACCTGGGCATTGATTGGTCTTTTTGGGGGCCCTGTCTGGCCCGTGTTGGTCTCTCGTGCCCCCAGTCACGCTTGGCTGGCGGGTGAGCCGTACCTTCCCAAAACGATCTGGCTGGCAGGCCGAACCATTGCCGATCCGGAGCTTGGTTACCGGCTATCCGCGTACTCTGGTTTTCTGCACCAGTACCCCCCCGACACGCGCAGCAGCTTGCCGCGGTTGCCAGGGAGAGCCGTAGCAATCCTTTCGCGGTGGCGTCTGCTCGACGGGGAGGACCTGTTGGTTCGGCCCACGAGGGCTGGAGCCGATGGCGATCTGGTGCTGGAGATCAAAGACGTTGGCCAGGTAGCCCCCTCTCACTTTGCGGTGCTGCAGCACCAGCCCATCGACGTTAGGCCGGCAGGGGAAGTCGTGTTTTCCCTACTGGCGTCGGCCACCCCCCCGCGCTCGGTCGAACTGGCCCTGAACGATCCGGAAAACCTCGCGGTGGACGGGGGCGACCTCCTCCGCCAGAGCGCCTGGCAGAGTGAAGCCGATCGGTTGCATCCCCTCGAACCGCACCCCGGGCCGCTCGCTCATCGAATTCTTGCCGAGGCAATTTGGCAAGTCATTGATCGACACCGGCTTCTTGGCGAGGACGATTGAAGCCAGCCGGCGGTCAGCCATAATTCAATCAGGTGGCGCGGGCTGGGGGCGGCCGACGCGAGCTTGCGCGGGGCGGTGCCAGCGCATGGGCGAGCAGTCGGGTTTGGTGAGACGGGGATCGAAACAGGACAACGATGTCGAACGCTTCCCCTCGCCGCCAAAGAAACCGCTTTGAACGCTGGTGGGTTCGCCTGGCGCTGGCCCTGGGACTGGGGGGGCTAGCCCTCGGGCTGGTCTGGCCTTGGATTCCCCAGAACGTCCAGATCCAAGCGCCGCGCCGCCTGTCCGATCTTCCCTCGGTAATTACCGTCTCGCCCGGCTATAGCTTGCCCGAGTTTGTTTATCTCACCGGGGGCGGTACTCACGACCCGGTTTGCGGCCATAGGCTCGTGCCCTATACCTGGCTGCGGCAGCGGTTCGCGGCGAACCCCAGGGGCTATTTCCACGACCGCGATGTCTTGGCCGGTCGGCTGCTGAGCCGCTGGCGACTGAGCGACTCGCCTTCGACCATGGTTCGCGTAATCGACCCGCTGCGCGATGGCTCGTGCGAGCTGCGGTTGGTGTCCCGCGGCCCCGCCGACGAAGAGATCGTACCCGAATTATCCGATCCCCAGGGGCTTTCCGTGGCTGCCGGCGAGCCGATGTGGCTCGAACTGCGGATCGCCGCGAGCCCACCCCGCTGGGTGCAACTGCAACTGGACGACTGCGACGCCCCGATGATTCGTTTGGCTGGTTCTCGACATTTCATCAGCGAGCGGCCAGCGACCATCCGGCTGGTCAAACCGCCGAGCACCAGCCCGGTCCGGGTACGCTCTCGGTTGTTGTTCGATAATCAACCAGGGCGAATCACCCTATTCGGGCTGGACCATGGGCCGGCCGCGGAAGAAACCACTCAGGCACACCCCTACTTCGTCGATTACGTCACCAACTCCGAAGGTCATCGCGATCAGGACCACGAAAAGCCCTGTCCGCCGGGCGTGGCGCGAATCGCTTGCCTGGGAGATTCGTTCACGTTTGGCCAGGGGGTCCACGAGCCCGATACCTATCCCCGGGTGCTCGAAGCGCTCTGCAACCAGGGGGCAGCCGCCGGCCGTACTTGGCAGGTGCTCAATTTCTCACAGACGGGCTACGCCACCGATGCCGAGCGGTACTTGTACCAACGCTATGCCTCGGCCTATCAGCCGCGGATCGTCGTGGTGCAAATGTGTTGGAACGATTTTCCCACGACTCGCGAAGACGTTGCCCTGTATGAGCGGCTTGCGCGACAGGATTCGCGAGCCTATCACCGCGCCATGTCCGAGGGGCTTCGCGAGCACGGCTATCGACTGGCAATCGAGCAGCTTTTGGCGCTCAACGACGAATGCCGCTCGCAAGGCGCTCGGCTGGTCGTGGGCGTTTTCAACGCGGACTTGGGCTGGCAGTGGGATCAGCTCGTGGCCGAGGTATTGCCCGCCATGGCCCAGGCGGGCATTCCCGCCTTCGAGGTGCGCGAAGCGGCTCAGCGGGCCGGTTGCTTTAACGACGACGGGATCGTCGACGCCACCGATCGACACCCCAACGAGCGAGCCCACGCCGTGTTTGCGCGCGAGCTGTTCGAAGTTTTGAAGCGCGAAGGGCTGGTCGATTGAACTTGGCTTCCGCAGCGCCGCTGGGCGCGCCTTTATCGCCTTCGCGCCCGCCAGGCCGCCAGCATGCAGGCGGCCAACAGGGCGAGTGAACCGCTCGTGGGCTCCGGCGCGGGGACCACGCTGAGGCTGAAGCTCAACCCGCCGAATCCGTTGCCCGAGTCCCCCGGAAAGCTGGTCGATGCGCCGGCCGAGATTCCCGCGGAAAGGGAATAGGTTCCGGGGCCCATGGTGAACGATTCAAATAAGTCGCCGGAAGTGTATGAAGCGACCACGCCACCGGGAAGCTGAAACAAGGTGAAGTAAGGCTCGACGTAGGCGGGGTACCCACCGCCCGAGTAGCTGATGTCGATTTGGGAGACGCTGGTCAGTTCGAATACGGCGTCGAGCGAGGCATTTCCGCCCCCCGAGGCGAAATCGAATTCCCCCCCTCCGCTGGAGACATTGGCATCGCCCGAGGCGCTCATGGCGATGTACCCGTCGGAGATCGTCGAGGTGTGCGTCGCCGAGCCGTCGGCGAATCCCTGGGCGGCATGAACCGAGAAGCCGGCGAAACCCTCGAAACCGCCCAGAGCGCTCGAGGTTTTGCTCGACCCGTCGTTGGATTGTTCGAAGTCGTTACCCACGGTGCCCGAGGCCCCGACCGAGCGCGAGGCGGCGGTCACGATCATGGCGCCGTGGACGGGAAGCCCGACCGATCCGATTCCCAGCAGGCATGTCAAAATCAGCAAATGGCGGTTCACAGTTGATTTCCAGCGGGGTGAAAGTTTCTTCGCGTTACGATGTCGCTCGTGGCGGCCGCCCTCAGGGCCCGTTCGAGCCATGGTCCGGGGTCGGGCAGGGCGCAAAAAAAAGCCCGACGACCGACTCGCATCGGTGCGCCGGGCTAGGTTTTCGGCTGGGCAGTAGCCAGTCCTTGAGCAATCCGTACGGGGCTAGCTGCCCGACTTCTTGCCCGAGAACTTCAGATCGCCCGATTGTCCGCCCCCTTCGATGCTAGCAGTGCCTTCCAGCTTGTCGCCGTCCAGCTTGCCATCGTAGGTAACGGTGAACTCAGTTCCGTCGCGCTGGCGGGTGACCGAGAAGGTAACGTGGTCCCCATCCACCTTCAGGTCCTTCACCTCGGCCTCGCCGGCCGGGCCGACATACTTGCCGCTCATCGACTCGCCCGAAGCGGTCACGCTGAGCTGCACGTCGAACGACTGGCCGTCGTCGGTGCTGAGCGTCAGATCCCAGTCACCGGCCAGGGGGCACTCGGCCTTGGCGGCCTCGCCGCGGGTGGCGGTGAAGTCGATCGTGCCGGTCTGTCCCCCCAGGTCGTAGTCGGCCGTTCCGGCCATCTGGTCTCCGTCGACCTTGGAGTTGAACACCACCACCATCGGCTGGCCGCCAAAGTCGATCTCGACGCGGACCGCCAGGGCATTCCCCTCGAGTTTCACGTCTTTAATGTCGATCGTGGTGCCGTCGATCCAGGTGAAGGTGCCCTTGATGCCGTCGCCGGTGTGCTCCAGGTCGATGGTCGGCTCAAAGGTTTGGCCATCGGGGCTCGAGGCCACCGCGTTCCAGCGGCCCCCCACATTGATTTCGGCCTTGGTGGCGGTGAAATCGAGCGTGCCGGTCTGGCCCCCCAGGTCATATTCGACCGTGCCCGCCATTTCCTTGCCTTCCACCTGGCCGTCGACGCCGACGGTCATGGCCTGGCCGCCGAAATCGAGCGCAACCTTGAAGGTCAAATGTTTCCCGTCGAGCGTGGCCTCGCCGATCTCGATCGAGGTGCCGTCGATCCAGTTAAAGGTGCCGCTGATCCCGTCGGGCCCCTCGACCACGTCGACCGTGGGCTCGAAGGTTTGCCCGTCGGGGCTCGACACCACGATATTCCAGCGCCCGGCCAACTTAACCGGCTCGCCCGCCTTGGTGCCGGTGAAATCGACCGTGCCGGTCTGGCCGCCCAAGTCGTACTCGGCGGTGCCGGTCATCGACTGGCCGTCGACCTTGGAATTGAAGGTAAGCACCATCGGCTGTCCGCCGAAGTCGATTTCGACCTTGACGGCAAGGGTATCGCCCTTGACTTCAATGTTGCTGACATCGATCGAGGTGCCGTCGATCCAGGTGAACTTGCCGCTCATCGGGCTGCCGTCCATCAGCTCCAATTGCGGTTCAAAGGTCTGGCCGTCGGGGCTCGTGGCCACGATGTTCCACACGCCGGCCAGGTCGAGCTTGGCCCCGGCCCGCGTGCCGGTGAAATCGACCGTGCCGGTCTGGCCCCCCAGGTCGTAGTCGGCGGTGCCCGTCATGGCGTCGCCGGCGACCTTGCCCTTGAAATCGACCACCATGGCTTGGCCGCCGAAGTCGAGCGACACGCGGAAGGTCAACTCGTCGCCGTTGAGCTTGGTGTCGGAGATGTCCATCGAGGTGCCGTCGATCCAGGTGTACTTCCCAGACAGCTCGTCACCGTTGGCGGCCAGTTCAAGCGTCGGCTCGAAGGTTTGCCCATCGGGGCTCGTGGCCACCAGCGACCAGGCGCCGGCCACATCGGCGGCAGCCAGCATCCGCGCGCCGGTGAAGTCGAGCGAGCCGGTCTGGCCCCCCAGGTCGTAATCCAGGCTGCCGCTGAGGCCGCTGCCGTCGACCTTGCCCCGGTACTTCGTGGTCAGCGGCGTGCCGCCGAAATCGAGCGTGACCGAGAACGACAATTCTCCGTCGGCGAAGCTGGCGTCGGTAATGGCGTTTTCCGAGCCGTCGTCACCGACAAACGTGCCCGAAAGCTGCTCGCCACTCTTCTGGAGCTTCAACACGGGCGCAAAAGTCTGACCCTCCGGCGTGGTGATCGAAAGCCGCCAGCTTCCCGCCACCTCGTCGGCCCAGGCCGAGGCCGCCGCCCCCCAGCCGATTACCAACCCCAAAATTGCCCCGAACAGTGCCGTCCGCTTCATGGATTAACCCTTACCAACCGATGTGGACCCGCGGACCGCGCGATCCGCTTGGAATGTGTTATCTCGTCACCTGTCGAGCGCTGGCTCGCCCCAGAACGCGGGCGGCCGAGTCTGGCTGCCAAGGACAGTTCGGATTCTGGACAGTACGGAAACTGCCCACCCCTGTTCGGACAGCGCAAAACAAAACCCGAATCGATGGATCGGTCGCGCTGGCCGCAATTCGGCCGACGATCCCGCTGATTCCCCGGCGCCCAACTCCGCACCCGACGATTCCACCAGCCGCGCAGGGCTGTGTCAAGAAAATTCCCCCCAACCACCGTTCGATCGCAACGCGAAAAACATCGGCGTTTGCCGATGCGTTGCGTGGTGACGCGCCCGGGCATCCGAACCGCTCGGGTAGCTCGTTCTGAACCGGATTTAAGGATTCCGGCGCGGACCAAAGGGGTGGTCCGATCGGGGCCTGGCAAACGGGCCAAGCGGCCCCCCGGTTTCGGCGACCGGGGCGGTTGACGGCCTCTCGACCCACCGGTAGCTTGCTAAACGCTTTGCCCTACGGCAGATCGAGTACACACCGGGCGTGGGCGCCCAGGCGACTGCCAGCCAGGTGGCGGAACCACAGGGGGGCGGGCCCGCAACCCCGATCGCCGATCGGGTGGCGGGGGGGGCTGGTCGTGGGACGGTGCGAGGAGGGTCGGTCGATCGTGGTGGAAACAGCGCGCGTGAGGCGGCAAGTCATTCGTTCCCGGCTCGATCGCAATGCGGCGGGGTACTGCGCCAACCGCGAGGCCCTGCTGGCCAAATTGGAAGAAATCGAGCAGCTTCAGGCCCAGGCCCGGGCCGGCGGCGGTGAAAAATACACCGCCAAACACCGTGCCCGCGGCAAACTGCTCGCCCGCGAGCGAGTCGAGTTGCTCGTCGACCGCGACTCGCCGTTTCTCGAACTGTCGAGCCTGGCCGCCGCTGGCACCGAGTACCATGTGGGCGGCTCGGGGGTCAACGGCATCGGCGTTGTCTCGGGCGTCGAGTGCATGATTTTGGCCAGCGATGCCACGGTCAAAGGGGGCGCGGTCAACCCGTTCGGGCTGAAAAAGTCGCTACGGGCTCTGGAGATCGCGCGCAAAAATCGGCTGCCGCTGTTGTTTCTGGTCGAGTCGGGCGGGGCCGATTTACCGAAGCAGGCGGAAATTTTTATACCCGGCGGGGCGGTCTTCAAAGAGCTGACACAGCTTTCGGCGCAGGGCATACCGACGGTGGCCCTGGTGTTCGGCAATTCCACGGCCGGCGGGGCCTATAACCCGGCCATGTGCGACTACACCGTGTTCGTCAAGAACCGGGCCAAGGTGTTTCTGGGGGGCCCTCCGCTGGTGAAGATGGCCACGGGCGAGGAGGCCGACGACGAAGAACTGGGGGGCGCCGAGATGCATGCCAAGATCTCGGGCTTGTCCGATTACCTGGCCCAGGACGAGCGTGACTGCTTGCGCTTGGGGCGCCAGATCATGGCCAACTTGAATTGGCGCAAGCTCGGGCCCGGCCCCTCGCAGCCGGCTCGCCCCCCGTTGTACGACCCCGAGGAGTTGCTCGGGCTGGCGCCGGCCGATTTGAAGGTGCCGGTCGACATTCGCGAGGTGTTGGCCCGGCTGGTCGATGGCTCGGAGTTTGACGAATTCAAACCGCTATTCGGCACCAGCCTGGTAACGGGGTGGGCGGCGATTCACGGCTATCCGGTGGGCATCTTGGCCAATGCCCAGGGGGTGCTGTTTTCCGAGGAATCGCAGAAGGCGACGCAATTCATCGAGCTGGCCAACCAACACGACGTGCCGCTGGTATTCGTGCAAAACGTAACCGGCTACATGGTGGGCAAGAAGTACGAACAGGCCGGCATCATCAAGCACGGGGCCATGATGATCAACGCCGTTTCCAATAGCGCCGTGCCGCACCTGACCCTGCAGATTGGCGCCTCGTACGGGGCCGGCAACTACGGCATGTGCGGCCGAGCCTACGACCCACGATTCCTTTTCGTCTGGCCCAACAGCAAGACGGCCGTAATGGGCCCTCAGCAACTGGCGGGCGTGCTCTCGATCGTGGCCCGGGCCGCGGCCGAAGCGCGCGGCATTCCCTTCGACGAAGAGGCCGACCAGTCGCGGCGGATGTTTATCGAGTACCAGATTGAGAGCGAGTCGCTGGCGGTGCCCAACTCCTCGCGGCTGTACGACGATGGAATCATCGACCCGCGCGACAGCCGAACCGTGTTGGGCATGGCGCTCTCGGCAGTGCACTCCGGCCCCGTGGCCGGCACCCGGCGGTTCGGGGTGTTTCGCATGTAGCGAGCCACACCGGGCCCAAGGCGTCGCGCTCGCCTCGGGGGGCGCATCAACGGGCCGATCCCGCGGCGGGGCGGCCGACGGAATCACCTGGCAAGTAATGCGGGCAATTATGCAACGTATTCTAATCGCCAACCGGGGCGAGATCGCGCGGCGGATCATGCGCACCTGCCGCGAGATGGGCCTGGAAACCGTGGCCGTGTTCTCGGAGCCCGACCGCCAGGCGCGGTTCGTGGCCGAGGCCGACCACGCCGTGCCCCTGGGCGGATCGACCCCCGGCGAGTCGTACCTGCGGATTGATGCCCTGATCGATGCGGCCCGCCGCAGCGAGGCCGACGCGGTCCACCCGGGATACGGCTTCCTCTCGGAAAACGCTGAGTTTGCCCGCCGGGTCGGCGAGGCCGGGCTGACGTTCATCGGCCCCTCGCCCGAGGCGATCGCCGCGATGGGCTCGAAAATCGAAGCCAAGCGGCGAGTCGCTGCCGCCGGGGTGCCGGTCTTGGGGAGCGTCGAGGCGGGCGATCGCAAGGCCGCCGAGCTGACGCCCGAGGTCGAGCGGCTTGGCTACCCGGTGTTGATCAAGGCTTCGGCCGGCGGCGGCGGCCGGGGAATGCGCATCGTGCGCAAGGCGAGCGAGTTGGCCGGCGCCCTCGATGCCGCCCGGCGCGAGGCCGAGAGCGCCTTCGGCGACGGGGCGGTGTTTATCGAGCCCTATGTGGAGAACCCCCGCCACATCGAAATCCAGATCTTCGGCGACCGCCACGGTCGGGTCGTGCACTTGTTCGAGCGGGAATGCTCGATTCAGCGCCGCCATCAGAAGATTCTCGAAGAGGCCCCTTCCGTGGCGCTATCGCCCGAGTTGCGCAGCCAAATGGGGGCGGTGGCAGCCAAGGCGGGCGAGTCGATTGGCTACGTGGGCGCCGGCACGGTCGAGTTTCTTTGGACCCCCCCCGGCAAGTTCTACTTTTTGGAAGTGAACACCCGGCTGCAGGTCGAGCACCCGGTAACCGAGTGCATTACGGGGCTCGACCTGGTGCGACTGCAAATCGAGGTGGCCCGCGGCGAGCCATTGCCGGCGGCGGCCACGCAGCCCCGGCTCGACGGTCATGCGATCGAAGTGCGGCTTTACGCCGAGGATCCCACGCAAGACTACCGCCCCATGACCGGCACTCTGCATCGGTTTCGCATACCCGGCGGGCCGGGCATTCGGGTCGAGACCGGCGTGGAAGATGGCTCTACCGTCTCGCCTTTCTACGACCCCATGTTGGCCAAGGTGATTAGCTGGGGCCCAAACCGCGCCGAGGCGGCCCGTCGCCTGGCCCGGTCGCTGCGCCGGGCGGAAATCCACGGGGTGCGCACCAATCGCGAGCTGCTGGTGCGCCTGCTCGAGCATCCGGAGTTTCTGGCCGGCAATACCGATACCCATTTTCTCGAGCGT
Source organism: uncultured Pirellulales bacterium (assembly GCA_964399535.1). GTDB lineage: Bacteria > Planctomycetota > Planctomycetia > Pirellulales > CAYNRE01 > CAYNRE01. Next base: position 19,144 of record CAYNRE010000044.1, read on the forward strand.
TACCCCCCCTCGGCGCTGGGAGCCCCGCTGGGCGATGAGCGCACCGAGCGCATTCACGCCGTGGCGGCGGCGTTGGCGGCGCAGGCAGCCCGGCGGGCCGAGGCGCCGGTTTTAGGAAGCCTGCCCAGCGGCTGGCGCAACAATCCCTCGCAGTTGAACGAAGCCCGCTTTCAGGGCGCCAGCGGCGAAATTGCCGTGGGCTATGCCTGGCAGCGCGACCAGCTTCGGGTGGCCATCGACGACGGAGAGCCAACCCTGGCCCGCGTCGGCCGCTGCACGCCTGATCTGGTCGAACTGGAACTGGACGGCGTCTTGCGGAGCTACCAGATCCAGGCGATCGATCGTACCCATTACGTGAGCAGTCCGCTCGGCACCAGCGAATTGGTCGAGGTCGAACGCTTCCCCCTCCCCGAGGACGAAGCCGAGCGCGGTTCGCTCGTGGCCCCCTTCCCGGGCGTAATCGTCGAAGTGAAGGTTGAGGTCGATTCGGCCGTGACAGTGGGCGACACGCTTGTGGTGATCGAGTCGATGAAAATGCTCCATCCGGTAACCGCGCCCACGGCGGGCCGCGTTGCCGAGGTGCGCGTGGCCGCGGGCAACCACGTGGAAGCCGGGGCCATTCTGGTCGTGATCGACGACGCGGCTGAATAACCGCCGCCACCCGTGGCGCCAGTCGAGCATAAATAAAACCGTCTTACCGCGTGGTGCAGGCGGGCGATGGCCGTTTTCCCCGGAGTGCCGTTTTCCCTTTAGTAAGGCCGACTGCGATGCCTAGTGCCAGCGAACCTCTGCGAATCGCTAATTGTTCCGGCTTTTATGGCGACCGCCTGGCCGCGGCGCGCGAAATGATCGAAGGGGGGCCGATCGACTTTCTTACCGGCGACTACCTGGCCGAGCTCACCATGCTCATCCTGTTCAAGTCGCGCCAGAAAGACCCCACCAAAGGCTACGCCACCACCTTTCTGCGGCAAATGCAAGATACGCTGGGGCTGGCGCTGCAGCGCGGCGTGAAGGTGGTGACCAACGCCGGCGGGCTCAATCCGGCCGGCCTGGCGGCCGACCTGCGGGCGCTGTGCGACAAACTCGGGCTGCAGGCCAACATTGCCCATGTCGAGGGAGACGACCTGCTGGGCAGGCTCGACCAGCTTCAGGCCCAGGGGCTGCCGCTGCGCCACTTGGACACCGGCCGCCCGTTGGCCGAGGTAGAGGCAATGCCACTTTCGGCCAATGCCTATCTGGGAGCCTGGGGCATCGTCGAGGCCTTGAACCGCGGCGCCCAAATCGTGGTTTGCCCGCGCGTAACCGATGCCTCGCTGGTGGTCGGACCGGCGGCCTGGCATTTCGGCTGGCAGCGCGGCGACTGGCACAAGCTGGCCGGCGCTGTCGTGGCCGGCCATGTACTGGAATGCGGGGCCCAGGCCACCGGGGGCAATTACGCCTTTTTCCGTGAGGTGCCGGGGCTGGAGCACCCTGGCTTTCCCCTGGCCGAAATGTACGCCGACGGATCCGCGATCATCACCAAGCACCCGGGCACGGGGGGCCTGGTATCGGTGGGCACCGTCACCGCGCAGTTGCTTTACGAAATTGATGGCCCCCTGTATTTCAATCCCGACGCGGTGGCCCGCTTCGATACCATTCGGCTCGATCAAGCCGGTCCCGATCGAGTCAGGATTTCGAACGTGCGGGGCGAGCCGGCCCCCACGCAAGTCAAGGTGTGCATCAACTACCTGGGGGGCTTTCGGAATTCGATGACTTTTGTGCTCACGGGGCTGGACATCGAGGGCAAGGCCGAGTTGGTGCGCCACACGCTCGAGCGCGAGCTGGGGGGCGCGGCGGCCTTCGACTCGCTCGATATCGAACTGGTGAGAACCGATAAGCCCGACGCGCCCACCAACAGCGAGTCGAGCGCCTGGCTCCGCGTGACCGTCAAGAGCAAGGATCCCGAGCGCGTGGGGCGAGCGTTCTCGGGCAAGATCGTGGAAATGGCTCTGGCCAGTTACCCCGGTTTCTACGCCACTGCCCCGCCGGCCGAGGGAAGCCCCTACGGCGTTTATTTTCCCACCCTGGTTCCGGCCGAGGTGCCCGAGCACACCGCCGTGCTGGCCGATGGAACACGGATTCCCATCCCCCCTCTGACCGAGTCGGACGAGCAGGCCCCCTTCGATTCGCTCACGGGGGCCCTGGTCGATCCACCCCAGGGGCCCACGCAGCGCTTGCCACTAGGCACCGTGATCGGGGCGCGATCGGGCGACAAAGGGGGCAACGCGAATGTCGGGCTTTGGGCTCGGAGCGACCTGGGCTATGCCTGGCTCGACGCCTACCTTTCGATCGATCGCTTCAAACAGCTCTTGCCCGAAGCGGCCAACTTGGAAGTGCGCCGCTACGGGTTCCCGAATCTGCGAGCCCTGAACTTCGTCGTGGTGGGTCTGCTGGGAGAGGGGGTTTCGTCGTCGACCCGCAGCGATCCGCAAGCCAAGAGCCTGGGTGAATACCTGCGATCGCGCGTGGTCGACCTGCCCGTGGCGCTGCTGGCCGACGCGCCGCAGCTGCCCTCCGGCCCTGCGGTCGGCCGGCTCTGAGCCGGCGGGCCAGGGGCTCGATCTCGGCAGGCGCGCCCCCTTTTTCTGGGCGAAAAAAGCGGTTCGGGTGGGATGGGGAAACTTTGATTTTTCCTCATAAATCGGCCCAAAAAGCGACATTGACACCCAACCCGAAATCGCGAGAATCCGGGCCCTCGTCCAGCACGTAGGCCGCTCACGGGCGGCCCGAAGCTGTGACCCGCCGGGCACAACCCGCCGGACCATGGTTTCGCGACATACCGCTTTTCAATCGCACGCAATTCCGTGGCAGGGAGGCCACTTGCCGTGCCGTTTTCAGCCTCGTCTCAACCTGGTGTCAGTCTGCGCGAGCTCTTGCCCGAAGCCCGGTTCTCCGTGGCCGGCGACGTGCGAGTAGTGAGTTGCACGGCCGACAGCCGCCATTGCCGCCCCGGCGATCTGTTCGTGGCGCTGGCTGGCCAGCAGAGCGACGGGCATCAGTACGCCTCGCAGGCCGTGGCCCGCGGCGCCATCGCCGTTCTGGCTCAGCGGCCGCTGCCTGGCCTGAAGGTGCCCGTAATTGTCGCTTCCGATTCGGCCGAGGCCTATGGTCGGCTCTGTCACCGATTGGCGGGCGATGCCAGCCAGCGGCTCAAGGTTGTGGGTGTTACCGGCACCAACGGCAAAACCACGGTTAGCTACCTGGTCGCCAGTATTCTCGAAGCGGCCGGCTTTTCGGCGGGGATTCTCGGCACGCTGGGTAACTTCGACGGGCTCGACCTGGAGCCGAGCCGGTTCACGACCCCCACGGCGCCCCAGTTGGCATCTTGGTTGGCCCGCTGCGAAGCCAATGGCTGCACGCACGCCGTAATGGAAGTATCGAGCCATGCCCTGGCCCAGCGGCGCGAGGCCGGTCTGCAGCTCGACGTGGCCTGTGTCACGAATATCCGGCGTGAGCATCTCGATTTTCACGGTACTCCGGCGGCTTACCGGGCCGCCAAGGCGCGGATTCTCGAGCGGCTGCGACCCGAGGGCTGTGTCGTGCTGAACGCCGACGATGCCGGCAGCATCAGTCTCACCGAATTGGTCGAGGGGGCCGCGGTAACCGTGGGTATCGACGCCCCGGCAGAAATAACCGCCACGCCGCTGGAGTGTTGGCCGAGCGAGCAAACTTTCCTGCTGGAAGTCGACCGCGAGGCCGTGCCCGTCCGGACGACCCTCATCGGCCGGCACAACATCGAGAATTGTCTGGTCGCGGCCGCCGTGGGGCTCGCCTACGGGCTCGAGCTACCCGAGATCGTTCGTGGCATCGAATCGGTCCAGCGCATCCCGGGCCGGCTGGAGCGAATCGAGTGCGGCCAGCCCTTTGCGGTTTACGTGGACTACGCCCACACCCCCGACGCGCTGGAGCGAGTGCTTACGGCGCTGCGCGAAGTGGTTGCCGGCCGGTTGATTTGCGTTTTCGGCGCCGGCGGAAACCGCGATCGCCAAAAGCGGCCCGAGATGGGCTGGGCGGTCGACCGCTGCTCGGATTGGGCGGTGGTAACCAGCGACAATCCCCGCGACGAAGACCCCCGGCAGATTGTGGGCGAAATCCTCAAGGGGTTTCGTACCGGCCATCGCCCGCGGGTAATTCTCGATCGCCCCCAAGCCATAGCCGCGGCCCTGGAAGCGGCCCAACCTGGCGATGCCGTAGTAATCGCCGGCAAAGGGCACGAAGCCTTTCAGATTTGCGGCGGCCAGGTCCTGCCACTCGACGATCGAGAGCTGGCGCGGACCTGGCTCTACGATCACTACCGGCCTCAGTCGGTGCCAGCCGCCTGATGAGCGCTCGACTTGTCTCGTCTGGTCCAGACAAATTCGGCAACTCACGTAAAGGAAACAGCCCCACGGCGCCTTACCCGCGGCGCACGACCGACCAGTTCGTAGCTCCATCGGTGGTGTCGGGTTTGCGGGAATCCGACACGGCCCACCCTCCTGGGTTCGAGCAATCCACTTTCGAGTCACGGTCACTGGGTCGACCGCCTCGGAAGTTGCTTCCCGATGGAGCTCATGACTGACCGCCGGGAGGACTTCGGTCCTCTCGGCGGTCAGGGAACACCGCCGGCCCCGGGCGCGCACCGCGAAAGCGGGCCGCCCAAGCGGTTTTCGGCGACTTGCCAGCCCGGCAGCGAAATGTCCGGGCTGGCCCAGTAAGAAACTTCAGGCGGCACCCAGCAAGCAGCGGTTGTTCGATCTGCCCTCTCGTGGTCATGTAGCTTTGCCGATGCTGTTTCCGCCGCAATGGTTTTTCCTCGTTTCGGCGTCTCAGGCCGCAACGGCCGCCACCGCAATGCTACTTGCCGCGGGCAGTAGCTTGCTGCTGGTGTTGCTGGTCGGCCCGCGAGCCATTGCCTGGCTGGGGCGCCATTGCCCCGAGCCGGTGCATAGCCCCTCGCCCGAGCTTCGGGTGCGCCAGGCCAGCAAGGAAGGCACCCCCACGCTGGGCGGGCTGATCGTGCTGGCAGCCGCGCTGGGATCCGGCGCCGTACTGGTCGACGGGCACTCGGCCGCCGCTCAGACCTCGCTGGCGGTCGTTTCTGGTTTGGCTGGCATCGGCCTGCTCGACGATGCCCTGAAGCTCCGGCGTCGGTCCGATGGACTGCGGGCAGGGACCAAGTTCGTTCTTCAGCTCGCCGTCACTTGGCCCGCCCTGGAGCTATTGGCAAGCCAACGGCCCGCCTGGGACCTATTCGTACCCGGCTTGGGCCCCGTGCCGCTGGGCGAGAGAATGTTTGTGGCCTTGGGCCTGTTTACCGTGGTGGGGTCGGCCAACGCCGTGAATCTGACCGACGGGCTCGACGGGTTGGCCGCTGGCTGTTGGCTGTTGGTTGCCGCGGGGCTGGCTGCGGTGCTGCTGGGCTGGAGCTTCCGGCAGCCGTTGCCGGAAGCGGTCGCCTTGCTCGACCAGACCGAATGGCTGACCGTGTTCGCCGCGCTTTGGGGAGCCGTGGCCGGGTTCTGGTGGTTCAACCGCTACCCTGCCCAGGTTTTTTTAGGCGATACCGGAGCCCTGGCCCTGGGGGGTGCCCTGGGTCTGGTGGCGGTGGCCACCGGGTGTGCGCTTGTTCTTGCGGCGTTGGGCCTGGTCTTTGTGCTCGAAACCCTGAGCGTCGTCGTCCAAAAAACCTCTCGCCGCTGGTGGGGGAGGCGCGTGTTTCACTGCGCCCCGCTGCATCACCATTTCCAGTTCGCCGGTGTTGCCGAGCCGGTTGTCGTGCGGCGATTCGTGTTCGGAACTCTGGTTTCGGTGGCCACGGCGTCGGCCTGGCTGGTTTTTCAGCCGGTTGCCGCCCGCCAGGCACCCTCCCCCGCGCCCGCCGGCTTGCCGGCCCGCTCACCGGGAGCCGAGGCCACGGCGGGCGCTCGAGCGACCGCGTTGTCGGCGGTTGACAAGATCGAACCCGCTGCTGCGAAGAACCTTGAGAAGCTACCCGGCGCGCGAACCCCGGGGGCGAACGCCGAGTCTCGAATACGTGAGCACTTTCGGATTTCCGCAGCCGCAAGGCCCTGGGCCGAGCCTGCCTACGATTTCAGCCCGAGATTGCTCGGACCAAGGACTGGTAAGGTGTTACGATGAGTGCGCCGACAATGACTCGGCCGGTTTCGAACCAGCGCCCCGTGCCGGGTCACTGGCAGCTTAGCGAGCGGCCCCACGTGGTGCTGGCCGGTGGCGGCACGGGTGGCCACCTTTTTCCGGGTTTGGCGGTGGCGGCCGCGCTGGTCGAGCGTTTGCCGGAAGCGAGAATTACCCTGGCGGGTTCGGGCAGCGAGTTCGAGCGGCGCCAAGTGGCCCTGGCCGGTTACGACTACGTTTCGTTGGCTTGCCGCCCCACACCCCGGGGGCCCTGGGCCGCCGTGCGGTTTCTGCGCGACCATTGGACCGGCGCCCGACAAGCTGGGCAGTTTCTCGACGCACAACAGGTTTCGGCCGTGGTCGGGCTCGGCGGTTACGTTAGCGTTCCCATGGGGCGGGCCGCGGCGCGGCGGCGTTTGCCGCTGGTGCTGCTGGAACAAAACGCCGTGCCGGGCCGCGCCACCCAATGGCTCGCTCCCTCGGCTACGGTTGTCTGCGCGGCCCTGGGCGAGGCACGCCCTCTGTTGCGCAGCCGCGCCGTCCGCGTGGTGGGCAACCCCGTGCGACCCGAATTCGAGGCCCTCTGGCATCAGCGCACCAGCACTTGGAGCCAGCCGGTCTCCGCCGAGCGGCCCCGGCTGGTGGTGTTGGGTGGCAGCCAGGGCGCCGAAACGCTGAACAAGCAGGTGCCCCGCGCGCTGTACAAGCTGGGTTCGCGACTGGCCTGCTGGCAGATTGTGCATCAGGCCGGCCACCGCGATCAGCAGGCGACCCGAGAGCTTTATCGCAAGCTCGGGTTGTCGGCGGTGGTGGTGCCGTTTATCGAGCAAATGGCCCAGGTGCTGGCGGGCAGCCAGTTGGCCATTTCGCGCGCGGGGGGAACCACGCTGGCCGAACTTTCGGCCTCGGGCGTGCCGTCGCTGTTGTTGCCGCACCCGCGAGCGACCGACGACCACCAGCGCAAAAACGCCGAGGTGTTTGTCAGCGCCGGCGCGGCGCAGATGCTCGATGTGCGCGAAGTAACCGGCCGGGTCGACAACGCCCTGGCCGACCGGCTGGCCCCGCTGCTGCTCGACGCCGTGCAGCGGCGGCGCATGAGCCAGGCGATGTTGCGGCAGGCCCGGCCCGATGCCGCGGGGCAGGTGGCCGACCTGGTTGCCGAGTTGGTGACTCGGCCGACAACGCGTCGCGCGGGTTAGCGTTCTCGGCCCGCGCGGCGCTTGCCAAGGCGCCGGGCGCGTGTTCTATTGCCGCCTTGCCGGGCCAGACGCGCGCCACCGCGGGCGCGCTGGCGCGCCGGCGCCCTTTCTCCCCGAGGTTCGCCGGCCATGCCGATCGTGCGCACGCCCGACGAGTGTTTTGCCGTCCTGCCGGAGTTTCCTTATCCGCCGCGCTACGTGCAGGTTGGCGACACGCGGATGCATTACGTCGACGTGGGCGCGGGCGAGCCGATTCTGTGTTTGCACGGCGAGCCTACCTGGTCGTTTCTGTACCGGCGGATGATTCCGCCGCTGGCCGAGCACTATCGCGTGATCGCGCCCGACCTGGTCGGTTTCGGCCGATCAGACAAGTACACGCTGGCCGACGAGTATTCGTTCCAGATGCACGTCGACAAGATGCGCGGCTTCTTGACCGAGTTGGACCTGAGCGGACTGACCCTGGTGTGCCAGGATTGGGGCGGGCTGATCGGACTGCGCGTGGCTTCGGAAATGCCCGAGCGTTTCGCGCGGCTGGTGATTATGAATACCTTTTTGCCCACGGGCGACGAGCCGCCGAGCGAGGCCTTTCTGCGGTGGCGCGATTTCGCCGCCAAGGCCGAAACCCTGCCAGTCGGTTTCATCATGCAGCGCACGCTGCTCGCCGGGGACCAAACCGACCCGGCGGTAATCGCCGCCTACGAGGCCCCCTTTCCCGACGCCACGTACCAACAGGGCGCGCTTCGCTTTCCGCAGTTGGTTCCGATTTCGCCCGACGACCCGGGCTCGGCCGGCATGCGGCGCGCGCGCGAGGTATTCTCGAAGTGGACCAAGCCCGCGCTGGTCCTCTTTGGCGATAGCGACCCGATCACGCGCGGCGGGGAGCGGTTCTTTCGCGGGCTCATTCCTTCGGCAAAGGACGAGCCGGAGATTACGATCGCCGGGGCCGGCCACTTCCTCCAGGAGGATCAGGGGCCCGTGATCAGCAACCACATTCTGGACTTTATGCAACGCCGCCCATGTCCGGCATAGTACTGGGCCAGCATCCGGGCCCCGGCTGGGCACACCTGGTGGGGGCGGCCGGCGCGGGGCAGCGGTCGCTGGCCCGTTGGCTCGTTGAATCCCAGTGGCAAGTTTCCGGCAGCGACGACAGCCCTACCTGGCCCGCGAGCGCGCCGGCTGAGGTGCGAAGCTGGCGGCTTGCAGCCGACGCGACCGCGCCGCGGCCCGATTTAGTGGTCTCGAGCGCCGCGATTCCAGCCGATCACCCCGAACTGGTGCTGGCCCGCCGGCTGGGGCTTTGCCACCTAACTTACCCTCAGGTGCTTGGCCAGTTGAGCCGCCAGTTCCCGACCTGGGCGGTGGCCGGAACGCACGGCAAGTCGACATCCGTGGCGCTCGTTTGGTCGATACTACGGGCGGCCGGACGAGACCCCAGTGTGATCTTTGGAGCGGTGCCACTGGGGGGCGGCGCCGGTGGGCATCGCGGCAGCGACCCCTGTCTGGTGGTCGAAGCCTGTGAGTTTCGGCGGCATTTTCTCGACCTCAGCCCCCGATTCGGCGCGATTCTGAACCTGGAATGGGACCACGTCGATTGTTATCCCTCGCCGGGCGACGTCGAATCGGCTTTCGGCCAGTTTGCCGAGCAGCTCGCACCCGAGGGGGTGCTGGTGGTGCCGGCCGCAGAGCCTGCCCCCCTGCGGGCAGCCAAGCGCGGTCGGGCCCGGCTGGTCACCTTTGGCATCGACCAAGCAGCTAGCTGGCAGGCCCGGCATTTGAGCCAAGAGCGAGGGCGCTACCAGTTCGAACTCTGGGGCCCCGAGGGGGCCCTGGGGCCGATTCGCCTCCAGGTATGGGGGCGTCACCAGGTGAGCTGCGCCCTGGCGGCGGCGGCCCTGGCCGGTTCGGCCGGAGTTCCGGGGGAAGCCATTCTGCGGGGGATTGAGGGCTTTGCCGGCCTTGCGCGGCGGACCCAGTGGCGCGGCCGTTGCGGCGAGGTTGACGTGATCGACGACTATGCCCATCATCCTACCGCGGTCGCGGCCACGCTCGCGCTGGCGCGCCAGGCCTTCGGCAACCGTCGGCTGGTTTGCGTCTTCGAGCCGCACCAGGTTGCCCGCACCCTGGCGCTAGTAGACGATTTCGCGGCCAGCCTCGACAATGCGGACCTGGTTTACCTGGCCCCGGTATGGTGTGCCCGAGAACGCCAGGCCGACGGCCTGGCGGGTCGCGACCGGCTGACCGCTGCCCTCGTGCGGCGCGGGCGCCCGGCCCTGGCCTGGGCACCGACCGAATTGGCAATCGACAATTTCGTTTCGCAGCTTCGCCCCGACGACGTACTGGTGCTGATCGGGGCCGGAACCATGGGAACTCAAGCGGATGGGATCGTTGACCGACTTCGAACCGATTCTGCGGCGGGCCGAGCCGCTGGCGCCGCGAACCTGGCTGCGCCTGGGCGGTCCGGCTGAGCTGTTTGCTGAGCCACGCTCGCAGGACGAATTGGTGGCCCTGGTACTGACTTGCCAGGAAAGCGGCACGCCGGTGCGGCTGTTGGGGGGCGGCTCCAACCTGCTGGTGCGCGACGAAGGGGTCAAGGGGGTCGTGGTCCACCTGGCCGATCCGGTGTTTGCCAAAATCGCCATCGAAGGCGACCGGGTCATTTGTGGCGGTGCCGCCAAGCTGGGGCATGTGATCTCGTCCGCGGTTCGCGAGGGTTTGGCGGGCCTGGAAACCCTGGTCGGCATCCCGGGCACCGTTGGCGGGGCCCTGCACGGCAACGCCGGCGGCCGCGGCGGCGACATCGGCCAATGGACGGCCCGGGCCACGGTGCTGAATCGCAAGGGCCAGATCGCCACCCGGCATCGCGACGAATTGGTCTTTGGCTATCGCCAAAGCAATCTCGACGAGCTGGTGATTCTGGAAGCCGAATTGCTGCTGGAACGTGATTCCCCCGCGGCGCTCACCCAGCGCATGCAGCAGCAGTGGATCATTAAGAAGGCAGGCCAGCCGCTGGCGCACCAAAGCGCCGGCTGCATTTTTAAGAACCCCCGCGGCATGAGCGCCGGCATGCTGATCGATCAGGCCGGGCTGAAGGGTACCCGGATCGGAGGCGCCGAAGTGAGCGATCGCCACGCGAACTTCATCGTGACCGAAAGCGGCGCCACGGCGGCCGACGTGCTCAAGCTGATCGAACTGGTGCGCGACCGGGTCGAGGAAAAGCTCGGCGTGGCGCTGGAAACCGAGATTGAAATCTGGTGACGGCGCCCCGTGTCGCTCGGTCGTTCGGTTGCCGCGGAGGGGCGGAATCTTAGAGCCGAACCCCTCCCGACCATCCGCTTTGTGGCCGCCTGCCACGAGCCTCCCGTTTTATAGCTCGGGCTCCGTTTCCCCGCCCGATCGCGTCGCCAGGGCGCGCCACACGGCGGGGTCGACCGTGTTGGCCGCGAACCGGGCCGAGCCATCGACCAACAACAGATTCACTCCCGAAGGGTGACGGCTGCGAGCCCCGCGCCAGCCATAGGGCGCGTAGCGCACTTCGGGCCCTCCGGTTAGCCGGTTGGCAATGCAATCGCACTCAGGCGAGTTCGGCATAAGAAAGTGGTTGTACAGGCCCGAGCGGTATTCGCCGTTGGCCCAGGAGAAGCCGCGGCGGTTGGTCACGTTCCACTTCGATGCCGCCTGGCAAGCGGCTTCGGTCAGCGGGGTGATGAAGACAAAGCCGTACATCGTCTCGCGGTCCAACTGGCTGGCATCGCTCAGGCTCTCGGGCCCGGTGCCGAGAATGCTTTCCGACATGGCCGCCGTATGGCTGGTGCCGTCGGTGATGCGGGCCAGACGAATCTCGGAGTTCACGTAGAACACCCCATCGGTGTCCAGCGGAGTTCCACCGCCGCCCCCGCTGCCGGTGCAAGCCGCGTAATTGGTCGGGCCAAACCCCTCGGCCACGCTCTGACCGCGATCGCTCGGGCAAAGAAATTCGGAGACGACGAGCGACACCGGGTCGCGGTTGGCCGGAGTCACCAGGAAGTTGGTGTTGTACAGCGGCAAGTCCAGGTCGAGCCGGTTGTAGATCGCCGACTGCTCCAGGTATGGGGCCAGATGGGCCAGCGTCGACCAGCGATAAAACGTATGCGGGTGCGTCGGCGCCGCCGGGTAGGGCTTGGCGTCGGCCCCCGTGGGAAGGTGCTTGCGGGCACTCTCGAAATTATGCAGGGCGATGCCCAATTGGCGAAAATGGTTCAAACAGCTTGCCCGGCGCGACGATTCCCGGGCCGCTTGCACGGCCGGCAGGAGCAGCGCCATCAGAATGCCAATAATGGCGATTACGATCAGCAGCTCGACCAGCGTCAGGGCCGCGCGGCCGCTCGGCTTATGGCCGCGAGCCGCTGCAAACGCCCGCTTGGCGCGGCCATCGCACCGCGACAGGTAGCTCTCTGGCTGACCGAGATTCATCGGCCTTCCTTGCGAGTAGGCAAACGAGTTGGCGCAAGCCGCGTGCCGGCCGTGGTAGGCATCGAACCTAGCCCCCGCCACGGGGGGGTCAACATTGGTCCCCGCGATCCCGGTGTGTGGTCCCGGTGTGACCGGTGGTGCCATGCTACCGGCGCCGTGGGGCGGCTGTCTACGGTTTGGCAGTCCGGGGCAAGGGCCAGAGCCCGCGCAGGCCGAAAACGATCAGGCTCGCCAGGCCGCCGAGCAGTGCCGTGCTGGGCTCGGGCACCGTTTGGGCACTGGGACAGGTCTTGCCGAAGTTGGCGGCCCAGAGGGCGTAGTCGCCCGCTCCCACCGATCCGTTTCCGTCGAAATCGGCGCTCAGACCAGGCGCGGTGCGGCCGAATTGGGCGGCCCAAAGCGCATAGTCGGCGGCCCCCACCTGGCAGTCGCCATTCGCGTCGCCCACGAGCGTGGCGCTAAAGGTTTCCAGCAAGAGCATCTGAGCGGGCAGTACCAAACCGCCTCCCTGATTGAAGTCGCCCAGGTAGGCGCCCGTGGCCGCGCTGAACTTCTGGACGACGTTCAGCCCCGTGCTGGTGGCCAAGAGCGTATCGTCGTCGAGCAACAACAGGCCGGAGGGGAAGGCGAACGCGCCGGCCGTGGCAAAAGTGCCTTCGGCGGCCCCCGTAGTGCCATCGAAGCGCTGGATGGTACCGCCCAAGAGCGAGGCGACCAGCAAGTCGCCGTTCGGCAAATATTCCATGCCGGCAGGCCCCAACAGGTTGGCCCCCGTGGCAAACGTCCCGAGCGACTCGCCGGTCGTGGGGTTGAACCGAATGATCTTGTCGGTACCAAAGCTGCTAACGAGCAAGCTGCCGTCGGGGGCGAGCTGCAGCGCCGAGGGGGCCACCAGAACCGAGTTGCCGAAGCCCCCCAGGGGGGCCCCCGTCGTGGCATCGAATCGAGCCACGCTGGTGCCGCCGAAGTTGCTGACGTACAGCGTATTGTTTGGCCCAAATAATAAATCGGCCGGATTCGCGAGCGTGGGCCCCGAGGCGAAGATGTCGATAAAGGCCCCCGTGCGGGCGTCGTACCTCAGAATTTGGTTCGTGCCGAAGCTGCTCACGTAGAGCCGGTCGTCGGGGCCGATGCGCACGCCCACGGGCTGCGACAGCCCGCCGCTGCCGGCGGAGACCAAATTGCCCAGCGACTGCCCGGTAACCGGATCGAAGCGGACGATGGTGTCCGAGTCGCGGCTGGAAACGAGCAATTCCGCCCGCGCAGGGGTGGTGGCGGCCGCGCCGACCGCGACCCCCCAGACCAGCCAGGCCGCGGCGCGATGCATGAGGCAACGACCCGCCATCCACGCCTCTCTCTTTCCCGATCGAACCTCCGCGCCGAAGACTTGCCGGGCCGTTGCCCCGGGTCGCTCGGTCGCGGCCTCTTTCTCCTGGCCGAGGGCTCGAGCGACCGCTCGCTCGGGCCTAACGACACCCTAGCCAGCGCGCGGGCAACTGGCAAGAGACCGCCACTGGTGCGCCGGGCAGACCAAGATGGCTTGTCACACGCCGACAGCAACCAGCCAACCGGTTTGGGCGGTCGCGGAGCTGGCGATTCAGCCGTGGCCCGCTCGATCAATCGGTGGAAGTACCCGCCGGGGGTGGCAACACCTCGTCGACCGACCGTGAGATCGCGGCGCAGATCTCGTCAAGCTTCAGGTCGTCGGCCGAGGTGCCGAAGGGGTCCTCGACATTCTCGGCAATCAGTTCCAGGCCAACCATGAAATAGGCCACGGCAAGCACGGCGGGAATGGTCCAAAGGCCAAACTCTTGTACGAGCCCCCAGGGTAGCGTCACCAGATAGAGCCCCACGCATTGCCGCACGAACGACCGCCAACTGGTGGAAATAGGGCTGGAGCGAATCCGCTCGCACGCGCCGCAAACATCCATCAGCCCCGCCGCGTGCCGGTCGAGGAAGAGCAGCTCGTAGCCGCCGAGCAACTCGTCCTGGCGCCAGGCCTCGATCCGCTCGTAGAGCCGGGTGGCGATGTACAGCGGTACATGCCGGGGTGGTTGGCTGGCGGGTGCAAAGGCATCGTAGCGGATCAAGTCGGCCTGGTCGCGCAGGTGGTCTTTCAGCGCCAAGGCGAACGACACCAACTGGCGGCCGAAGTGGTGCTTTTCGTCGGGCCTGGCCCGGACGCAGCTTTGCACCTTGAGGGCCAGATTGCGGCTGTCGTTTACCAATTGCCCCCATTGTTTGCGTCCCTCCCACCAGCGGTCGTAAGCCGTATTGGTGCGGAATACCAGGAGCAGGCCGAGCACGGCGCCGAACAGGGTATGCAAGTTCGAGCGCAGCACCAGTTGCTCGCCGGCCCGCCACCATTCCAAGGCCACGACCAAGGCCGCGTATCCGGCCGCCGCCAGCCCCACCATCGCCGTGCGGCGGAACACGGGCGTATCTCGCACCGCCTGGGCCGCTTCCACGGTCGATCGCCACATGCTTCGCAACTCGCTCGATTCTAGGCCCCCGGCAAAGCAGCGCTGCGCGCCGAACCACCGGACGGCCGCGGCCGGAGCGGGAGTGTAAACCGAAGGCCCCCTCGCGGGCAATTGCCGTGGGCCGTTGGGGGCCTTACCGTGCCGGAGGCGCAGCCCCGAGGGCCACCAAGCCTGGCCACCAGGCATCGAGCAACCGGCCCAAGCGGGCCAGCCGCTGGGGCTCGGCGGCCGCCAGGTCGCGATCTTCCCAAGGGTCGTGAAGCAAGTGGAACAGGACCGGCACCTGGCCCGGCAGGCGGGTAGAGTTGGGCATTATGGCTTTCCAACCGTCGGCCACGATCCAACGATACTCCAGGTTTTCGGCCGGCCGCTCGAGCGAGATCGCGTTGTGAGTGTAGGCGGCGCCGCAGAGGGCCTGGCGGCCGGCGACTTGATCCTCGTCGAGCAAGTTCACCCCCGGACATTGCGAAGGCACCGGGCGGCCGCAGGCTGCCGCAATGGTCGGCAAAACATCGATTGAGCCCACTACGTGGTCGTCGCGGGCCGGCTCGACGTGGCCCGGCCAACTCACCAAAATCGGCGTGCGCAGCCCCCCTTCGTAGGGCGTTCGCTTGGAGCGGGGAGCGAATCGATCGGCCTCGGGATCTTGAATCCAGCCGTTGTCGGCCAGGTAGATCACGAGCGTGTTTTCCGCCAGGCCTCGCTGGTTGAGCATCTCGAATAGCTGGCCACAGGTTTCGTCGAACCAGGTAATGTTGGCCCAGTACCGCGCCACCGGCAGCGAGGGGGCCACGTCTCGGTACAGGTCGACGAATCGGTCGGGCGCGTCGTGGGGCTGGTGCGGAAGCATCGGGGCGTACCAGACGAAGAACGGTTTCCGCTGGGTTTGAACTCGGTCGAGAAAATCGGCAATCGGCTGCATCGTGAGCCGCCCGATGGCTAATCCCTCGTCTCCGTGGCGCCCTCCTCGCGATTCGTCGCCGTGCGTCATACCGTCGGTAAAGCCCGCGCTTCGGTAGGAGCCTTGCCACCACTTGCCGGTCTGCAGGCTGGCGTATCCCTCGAGCAGGCGCGGGAGGGTCTGGCAGGCGCGCATCCGCGCCGTCATGGCGGCTCGTCCTGCCAGGAATTCGGGCTGGTTCGCGCGGCGCCCCGCCGGACGGTTGGGGTCGCTCCCCGCGGGGGCCGGCGGGTCGTTGCTGGTAATGCCGTGCTGGTGCGGGTCGAGGCCCGTAATGATCGACGCCAGGCTCGGACAACATAGCGGCGCCGCCACGTGGCCCCAGGGAAATACCAGGCTGCGGGCCGCCAGCCGGTCGATGTGCGGCGTTTGGATGTGGGGGTGGCCCAAGAACCCGTAATCGGCCGCCCCGTGGTCGTCGGCGATGATCAGCACCACGTTCGGGCCCGGTGGTGCCGCGGCCAGCCCCTGTGCCGTCAGCAGCATCGCCAGGGCCCCGATCCAAGTTCGACTGGTCATCGCTCGCCCCTGGCTTGTTTCCGGAGTTCCCAAATACCCTGGTTGGGGCCGGCCATCGCCGGTTTGAACCGATCTGACGAGTGCGCTGTCACAACCTGATTTTCGGGTCCGGGCGTATCACGGAGCACTCGGTATTTGTTTGCCGTCGAACCCCTTGCGTGTTCGGCGGTCGTGCTGCTTCAACCATTATTCTACGGGTGACCTGGTACTAGAGCAGCTCGAGCAGGACCAGCGTTTGATCGTCGACGGCCGGGCAGCCCGCGGTGAACTGCGCCAGCGCGGCGAGCACCCGGGCGAGCAGGTCCTCGGCCCCCGCGCCGCAGTGCTCGAGCGCGGCGTCGAGCCCTGCCGAGCCAAACTGCTGGCCGGCCGGGTTGAGCGCTTCGGTAATGCCGTCGGTGTAGAGCACCACCCGATCGCCCCGCTCGAGCTGCTGGTGGTAGCTGGGATACGAGACCGCTTCGTCGATTCCCAGGGGCAAGTGGCCCACCTGGTCGAGCGACGATACCGTCCCGCGGCGGCAGTGCTTAACTCGGGGCGGGTTGTGCCCGGCGTTGGCATACTCGAGCCGTCGCGCCGCCGGATCGTAGATGCCGTAAAACGCCGTGACGAAACTCCCCACTTCGCCCGTGTAGTGGCGCGCCAACTGGGCGTTCAAGTAGCTGAGCAACTCGCCGGGGGGCGTGGGTGGCCCGGGATAGCCGTGGGCGATCGAATGCGTAATAGCCATCACCACCGCGGCCGGGGTGCCGTGGCCGCTGACGTCGGCAATCAGGACCCCCCATTTTCCGTCGGGGAGGGGAAAGAAATCGTAGTAGTCGCCGCCGGCTCGGCGCGACGTGCGGTACTCGGCCGCCAGCCGGACGCCCGGTATCTCGGGTAGGCGCTGGGGCAACAGCGAGCGTTGAATGTCGGCCACGATCTTCAGCTCGTGGTCGACCGCGCGGTAGGCGGCCTCGAGCTGGTCGGCCAGCACCAGGTTTTGCGTGGCCCGGCCGAACAGGTTCGACATCCAGGTCATCTGCGGCAATTCCTCGGGGTCGAATGCCCCCGGCTCGCGCCGCAGCCCGACGAACATATTCAGCGCCTCGCCGCGGTCGAACAGCGGGATCGCCACCAGCGACCGGTGGCCGGCCAGGTACTCGGCGGCCGGGTCGTCGCTGCTGATCTTTAAGTCGTCGAACAGCCGGGGCTCATTGGCGTAGATCAACTCCCCCAGAATGCCGCCGGCGACCAGCGGGAGCCGTTCGGGTTGTTTCCAAGGGTTGACTTCATCCTCCCAGCCGCTGTAGCGGGTAATGCGCAGCTCGGGGGCCTGCAGCCCACGGCGGCTGAGCGAAAGCCGGCGATTCATGGGCACCAGGCGGCTCATACGCTGGGTGTATCGGCGGACCATCGACTGCGGGTCGGTGGCCGAGCTCATTTCGCGCATTAAATCCACGACGGCTGCCAGGCGCGATTGCCAAGGCAGGGCCGACGCCGGAAACATGCTCGACGTCGCGGCAGTTTCTTGAGCCATCGGGTTGTTGTCCTTGCCGAGAATGCCGGTTGCCCCGGAGGGAAAACCGGGTCGGTCGATTCTAGCCCATGGCGCACCGCGGGCGTAGCCGCCGGCCCGCCTCGGCGGGGGCGCGGTGTCGCAGGCTCGCGGCCCGCACGCCATCCGTTAAACTGCTCGAACGCCGCACCCGGCTGCGGGGCGGCCCGGCACGAAAATCCCGGGGAGGCTAAACCGGCCATGTACGACCTGATCAAAGCCCAATTGACGCAAAGCGTACCGTTTGCTCAGCATGTCGGGGTCGCGCTCGAAGAGGTGGGGGCGGGCACCGCCACGGCCCTCTTGCCTTCACAGCCACACCTGCTCAACCACATTCAAACCCAGCACGCCGGAGCCCTGTTCAGCGCCGGCGAGACCGCCTCGGGCGCGGCCGTGGTCGGAGCATTCGCCGAACGCATGTTCGAGATTCGCCCCATCGCCACCGAGGCCACGATTCGCTACGTAAAGAAAGCAGTGGGGCCCATCCGGGCCAGCGCGCAGACCGACAAGCCCGTCGCCGAGCTCACCACGCTGCTCGACGAACACAAGCGGGTGGGTTTTCAGGTGGCCGTGACCCTGCGCGACGAGTCGGGCACCACGGTGGCGGAAATGACGGTCGGCTGGCTCGTCTCGCAGCGCTAGTTGCTCCCGCTCGCGCGCTATCGCGGCAAACGGCTTTCGAGCGTGCTGCGCTCTTGGCGTTCCCAAGGGTCCAGCCCAGCCGGATTCAGCCCGAGTTCCGCGGCCCGATCGAGCGACTGACGGGCCTCGACCGGGTCTCCGGCCCGCATTTGCGCCAGGGCCAGATGCAGCAGCCAATTGGGGGGCGCGCCCGGCCAGGCAATGGCCTCGTTCAGCGGCGCCAGAGCGGTCCGGGGGTCGTCGCGAGCCAAGGCGATCTGCCCCAGGATATCGACCAGCCACCCGCTGCGGCCCGTCGATTCGATCGCGTTTTCGATCAACTCCGAAGAATCGGCGCCGGACTCCCCCTGGCGCACCGTGGCGATGACCAGCCAGGCGACCGCCGAATCATCGTCGGGCGCGAGCGAATGGGCCTTTCGCAAGGGGGCCAGAGCCTCGGCATAATTTCCGGTCATTAGCCGAAAACGGCCGGCGGCCAACAAAAGCCCCAGGTGGTCGGGATCAGCCAGCAGCGCCCGGTCGACCAGCTCGAATGCTTGCTGAGCTTGGCTTGGCGTCAGCGACGAGGCCGCGGCCAGGCCGGCCAAATGCGCTGCCGCGGCCGGGGTAGCGCTGTCCTGGGCAGCCGCGGCGGCCAGTTTAGCTGCCTCGAGGGGCCGGCCTTGCTCCAGGAGCCACCGGGCGTAACTCCAGCGGCAGGCCGGGTCGAGCGCGCAGGCCCGCTCAAAGCACCCTTGCGCCGCGGTCGGTTCGTCGAGCGCGCTGAGCCAGCCGGCGGCTGCGACCAGTTCCGCCCCCTGGGCTCGCGGACCGAGGGCCATGGCCAATCGCTCCTCAAGGGCTGCTTCGATGGCCAGCCGCGGATCGCTCGTTTCATCCCAATCTCCCTCGGCCGTTCGCCCCAGCCCCACGGCAGCCAACTGGGCCGGGCCGGCCGTGGCGAAGAGCGCGAGCCAATGTCGAGCTTCGTCGAACTGGTCGCGCGAAAGTAACTCGCGAAGCCAACGATCGAGGTACCGGGTTGAGTCGACGGCACTGGTGAGCAACTCTCGAAACCGGTCGGCCCCCTGGCGCCAGTGACCGCTGGCCACGGCTAATTCGGCGGCCAGGGCGCGATCGCTTTCGGTGGCTAGTTCCGGGTCGGCCAGCAGGGGAGCCAGCTCTTTTTGTGCCCGCCCCAGGTCGCCCGGTTGGCCGCGCGCCGCCAACAGTTCGGCACGCAGCCGCACCGCATCGGGCGGGAGCCGATCGAGCGGCCGGCGGCGCCCGCCCGCCATTTCCCAGGCCTCGTTCCAATGGGCAGTCGAGCCCGACTGAATCAGTGCCCAGAGCAAGTCGCGCCGGGCAGCGAAATCGCCGCCGTCGAGTTCAGACAGCTTGCGGCGAGCCTGCACCAACAGTTCGGCATGGCGGTGCTGGGCGAACTCGGCCACCAACGAAAAGGCGGCTCTGGGTTCGCTGGGCGACTCGACGGCCGAATAGGCCGCTCGGGCGTCTTGCCACCGGCCCAGCAGTTCGGCGACGCGGCCTGAAACCAATTCGCGGTCGGAGGCCGAGAGCTGCGCCAGCCCCCCAGCGCGGACGGCTAGTTCCTCGACTCCCGACTGGCTACCGGCTGCCGAGCGAGCATCGGCCAAGGCGAGCCAGGCGGCGGCCAGCCCCGGCTCCGCGGTGCACAAAGCGGCAAGCGTGGTTTCGGCCTCGGCAACTCGGCCGGCGGCCAAGAGCGATCGGCACCAGGCCAATTCCGTTCGGGCATCGGCGGCCTGGTCGTCGGTTGGCCGCGCCAGGCCGAGGGCGGCGCTGGTGCGGCCACCCCGCAGCAAGAGACCCACGATCGCCTCGCGGTCGGCAGGCGAGATCGCTTGGAGCACCGCCGGCCGGGCTAGCTGCTGCTCTAATTCATCCCACGCTCGCCGCAGAGCGAGCAGGCGCAGGTAACGCCCCGTTCCCTCGGACTCGACACTTCCCTGTTGGTTGGCTTGGCGATAGTTCTCCAGGGCCAGCTCAGGCTGCTGAAGCCGTTCGGCGACCATGCCGCGCGTCCAATAGCCGGTGGGCCAGCCGGGACGCAACCGCACCAAATCGGCCGCCAAGCGCTCGAGATCCGACCGCTCGGTGCTACTGGCGCTGGCCAGCGTGGCCAGCATTCGGCGGCACTCGGCCGAGCGCCAGGCGGTGCCTAATTCACCCTCGATTTCGTGCAGCGTTCGCTCGACGCGGCGGGCCGATTCCCAGTCGGCCTGATCAACCGCTAAACGGTGGCGCAACTGCCAGAGCGGCACCGTGGTATCGGTGGTCCGATCGAGCAAGGCCAGTTCGCCGGCTGCCTGGCGCGTGCCCCCCGCGCGGATTTGTTCCGCCAGGCGAACCGCGGTCCAGGCGTCTCGGGTGGCGCCGGTGGCGTGCTTCTCGGCCTCGATGGCGCGGGCCAAGGCAAGCTCGGCCTGACCGCGGCCCGATGCGCGGGCGATCGCATAGCGCCAGGCCGCGGCTTGATCGGGGCAGCGGGCAAGAAACTCGGCCAAGAGCTCGTCGGCCGATTCCGGGCGGTTCTGGTGATCCAGCGCTCGCACGAGCGAGCGATGCGCGCGCCAGGAACTGGGGAACTGGGCGACCAACTCAGCAAGCTCGGTCAGCGCGGTACTCAAGTTCTCGCGCAGCAGACTGGCCTCGGCCCTCAACCGACGGAGCTCGGCCGTGGGTGAGATTTCCAGGCCGGCCCCATCGTCCGACTCCCTGGCAAGCTCGTCGGGGCTCAAGTTGGCCACGGCGTCGTCCCAACTCAGCCAATCGCGCGGCTCCGCCGTAAACTGCCAAAAGCGTTCCAGTTGGCAGCGGGCCCACCCGAGCGTGGCGCTCGGGGAATGAGCTTGCTGGCCGAGCGAGGAGAGCACCTGCTGGTACTGTTCGGCGGCGAAAGACCAGGCCTCGGCCTCTTCCCAGGCCTCGGCCGCGGCCCAGCGGAACAGCGGTGGGAAGTCGGCTAGTCGAGCGGCCTGCTCGTAGGCCACCGCGGCCCGGTCGGGCAGGCCCAGAGTGCGAAAGCTTTCGGCCTGGGCGTTGAGCAGCGCGATCGAAGCCCCGGTTGCGGCGACCACCGACTGCGAGCTTTCGCGGTTGAGGGCCACGTCGAACCGATTGACGGCCTCGTAATGGCGCCCCGTCTGTTGAGCGACCTGGCCCTCGAGATAGGCAACCACTGGGTCGACATTGTCGGGCAGCGGGCGGGGAACCAGCTTGGCCCTACGGCGAGCCACGGCAGCCAGCGCCGCTCGGGCTTCCTCGAGCCGGCCGAGCGAAATCAGCAACTCGGCCCGGCTCAGGTTCAGCCCCAGATCGTCGGGATCGGTTTGCGTCAGCCCCCGGTTCCAAACCGCCAGGGCTTCGTCGGCATCGCCCGAGGCCAAGCGCATTTGTCCCAGGCCCAGGTAACCGCGTGGATCGCTGGGCGACTGGTCGATGAGCCTTTGGAAGAAGTCTTCGGCCGCGGCGGTTTCGCCTTGTTTTTGTGCCAAAGTGGCTGCCTGCGCCACGAGTTCGGGGGAACTCTCGTTGGTGTCAAGGGCTTGTCGTACGCGCTGCGGACCGGGGTCGATACCGTACTTTCGGCAGTACTCCAAATAGGTGAGCCAGGTTTGCGAATCGAGCTGGTCCCCGCCAACGAGTTGCTGCATCACCTGGTCGGCTTCAGCTTGGGCCTTGGGGCCGCGCTCGGGCACCTCCTGGCGAAGGGTTTCCGCCAGCGCCAGGGCCACCTCGGCATCGCGCGGGTGGCTGGCCAAGGCGGCCTCGAGCGCGGGGCGAACCCCCTCCCAATCTTGGCGGGCATCGAGCCGGGCCGCCTGGTAGCTGGCCAGCCCGCGCACCCGCAGGCCGACCGCGTCGGTCGGATCCTCGCGGAGCAGCTCTTCGGCCTGCTCGATCGCGGCCGGGAAGCGTTCGTTTTCCAGCAGCAGTTCGGCCAGACGTCGCCGCAGGGCCGGGCGCCCCCCGGAGCGCGCGAGCGCTTCGTAAAACACGCCGATGACTTCCGCGCGTTGAAAAATGCCGCTTTGGCGCCGGTCGAGCGACAGCGCCATGCGAATCCAGACGTCGGCATCGTCCGGGAAGAACTGCAAGTAGGCGAAGTAACTTCGCGCGGCGGCGTTCCAGTCTTGCTGGGCCTCGTAGATTTCGGCCCGATCGACCAGCGCGCCCGCTCCGCGAACCACCTGATAGCCGCGCCAGGCAAGGGCCGCGGGAATCAGCAGGCCCAGCGCGATGCCGGTGCGCACGATGACCAACAGGTTCCAAACCCGGCGTGGGCCGCCGGGCGAACGGGCGCGAGCCGCCGGAAACAACGACCCGCCGGCCGTGGCCATCTCGGGCACGGCGGGGCGAACCAGGGCGTCGATCAGCGAGTCGAGCGGAATGGGGACGAGCTCGTCCGAGCGAGATTGCGACCCTCGCCGGCGCGAGCGGTGGCTGCGCCGCCGCCTGGGGTCGGGCCGGAATTCGTCGGCGGAAGACATGAACCAACTGCTTGCCCGGCGCTACCTGCTACGAGCGCGCGGCCAACGGCCCTTCCCGCCGCGAGCCTGCGCCGGCCGTTTGGCGCGGTTTGCGGCTGGGAATTGACGCCCCAGCCTGTACCCTACCGCCGAGTGTAAGTCGGGTCAAGGTAATGGATTACATGCAGAGACTTAAGGCCATGGTGCTGCTCTGGTGCTGCCGCTTGCCAATGGGGCCGCCCGGTTACCAGGCCCGCTCGTAAAGGGTCAACAGGTCGGCCTCGCTGCACTTGCGCGGGTTGGTCTGATGGCAGGAATCTTCGAACGCCTTGGCGGCCAGCTTGGGAAGCGCCTCGCGCGGCACGTTCAAATCGCGAACCCGCTGGGTAATTCCCAGCTGGCGATTGAACCCCTCGAGAAAATCGGCCACTTGGGCGGCCGGGTCGCTGCCGACCGCCAAACCCAAGGCGTCGGCCACGCGGGCGTACTGCCGTGTGTCGGTCTCGCCGTTGAATCGCACCACCGTGGGCAGCACTACCGCGTTGGCCAGCCCGTGGTGCGCGCCGAACTCGGTGGAAAGGGGATGCGCCAGCGAATGGGCCGCGCCCAAATCCTTTTGAAAGGCTACGGCGCCCATCGAAGCGGCAATTAGCATTCGGCCCCGGGCCTCTAGGTCCGCGCCCTGGTGCACGGCGCGGGGCAGGTACTGCCGCACGAGCCGCACCGCCTCCAGCGCGATTGCATCGCACATCGGATGAAACGTGGGGCAGACGAACGACTCGATGGCGTGCGTCATGGCGTCCATGCCCGTGGCGGCGGTTAAATGCGGGGGCAGGCCCACGGTCAGCTCGGCATCGAGAATGGCGAGGTCCGGCATCAGCGGTGGGCCAAAGATGACCACTTTGCGCCCCAGCGAGGGCACCGTCAGCACCGAACTGCGCCCCACCTCGCTGCCGGTGCCGGCGGTGGTGGGAATGGCGCAAAACGGCACCAACTGGCGCGGCAGGCTTGCCGGATCGACCTCGGACACACGCTTTTGGGGAAACTGTACCTTGATCCGCACCGCCTTCCCGGCATCGAGCGCGCTGCCCCCTCCCAGGCCGATCACCGCGTCGCAATCGCCCTGGCGAAACGTATCGAAGGCGTCTTCGACATCTTGCTCGAGCGGGTTGGGATGCACGCCCGAGAAGCATTTCCAGCGGCCCGGCCAAACCTGGTCGAGCGTGGCCGTGGCCAGGCGAAAGGCCTCGGTCCGGGGGAGCGCTTCGTCGACCACGAGCAGCGGGCTCTGCACCGCGTACTGTTGGGCAAACTCGGCCAACTTGCCTCGGGCGCCAGGACCAAACTGAATGATGGTCGGAAAACTGAAGCGGATCACCTCCGACATGGTCACCCCCAATTGGTGTGTTGCAAGCGGCCCCGCGGCGTAGCCCGCGCGGGGGTGGCCCCGCTCGTCTCGGCGGGAAAGCCAGCACTCGGGGAGAATAGGTCCGGCGGCGGCGCGGCGTCAAGCGGTGCGGGGGCGGGCGGTATCGCCCCAGTCGCTCGCCGCGCCGACCGCAGCGCCCTGCGCCGCGGCGCTTGACGCTACGGCGGCCCCGGCACGAAAATCCCTGCCCGGCGAGTTGCGTGCCCAGCGGTGCGCGTGCGCCTAGATCTTTCGAGACGCCAGCAATCCATCCTGTAACTCGAGGGGGCAACCCACCCGTGGCAAACCCGGAAACGGCCGACGTGCTCATTATCGGCGGCGGCGTGGCCGGCGCCAGCACGGCCATGCAACTGGCGCTGCGCGGGCAGCGCGTGACGGTACTGGAGCGCCAACTACTAGGGGCCGGCTCAACCGGGCGAGCCGCCGGGCTGCTTGGGCAACTACGCTCGACGCGTGCGGCCACGGCCATGTTGGTCGAGGGGCTGGCCGTGGTGCGCGAGCTGGAGCAGCGCACCGGCACCCGGATTTTCGTCGAGACTGGCTCACTTCGTGTGGCCTCGACGGCCGAGCGAGCGCAGGAAATTCGCGAGCACGTGGCCCTGGGCCGCGAGGTGGGTCTGCCCGTCGACTTGCTCCCCCAGGACGAGGTTGCCCGGCTACTGCCCTACATGCGGACCGACGACCTGGTCGAGGCCTGTTACTGCCCGACCGACGGCCATTTGCAGCCGGCCGAACTGCTGGCGGCCTTTGTCGCCGTGGCCCGCCAGCACGGGGCCCAGTTCCTCACGCAAACGCCGGTGGAAAAAGTATTGATTCGTCAAGGGCGAGCCGAGGGAGTGGTCGCCGGAGGCCGAGAGTTTCACGCCCCCGTCATCGTCAACGCCGCGGGCCCCTGGTCGTACCTGGTGGCCGATTTGGCCGAAACGCGGCTACCCACCGCGGGCATCGGCCATTTTTACCTGACGACGGTGCCCGTGCCCGAGCACCCGGTCGATCGCCACAGCCCGGCGGTACGCGATCGTCAACTGCGCATTTATTCGCGGCCCGAGGCGGGCGGCCTGCTCGTGGGCATGTACGAGGCCGAGCCGGTCGAGTACGACATGCAGGCCCTGGGCCCTGAATTCGACATGTCGCAAATGCGCGTGGCCCGCGATGCCTACCACGCCGCGCTATTGATCGATGCTGCCCGGCAAAGGTTCCCCTTCATCCATGAGCGAACTCCGCTGAGTTTCACCCACGGAATCATGACCTTTACGCCCGACGGCAAGCCCTGTTGCGGCAGCCATGGCGACGTGGCGGGCCTGTACCACTGCGCCGGCTTCAGTGGGCATGGCATCGTGCAAAGCCCGGCCATCGGGCTGATCATGAGCGAGTTGATTCTCGACGGGAAGAGCCGGCTGGACATTCACGAGATCGAAGCCGACCGGTTCTTCGATCTGCTCGAACTGGCCGATCGGGGCGAGGTGCGCCGCCGCTGCCGGGAAATGTATGGCAACTATTACGGGCAAGTCGTACTGAACAAGAGCGAATAACGCCCGCGCGAATCAATTGCGGGCCGGGTTGGCCCAACCGAGCGCGGAGATTCGGCGGAGCTAACCGGCGCGCAGCGCCGCTCGGGCCGCCTCGATCGTGGTTTCGATATCGGCCGGTGTATGGGCCGCCGAGACGAACAACGCTTCGAACTGGCTGCAGGGCATGTACACCCCCCGCTCGATGAGCTCCCAGAAATAGCGAGCGAAGCGAGCGGTGTCGCAGCGCGACGCGGCCGGCCAATTGGTCACGGGCTGGGGGTTGAAGAACAGCGTGAGCATGCTGCCAACGCGCGCCACGCTGTGGGGCACCCCGGCTTCGCGCGCCGCCGTTGCGAGCCCCGCGGCAAGCCGGGCGGAAAGCTGCTCCAGATGCTCGTAGGGCGATTCGTCGCGCAGCAGCTTGAGCGTGGCGATGCCGGCTGCCGTGGCCAGCGGGTTGCCACTGAGCGTGCCGGCCTGGAAGACCGGGCCCGCGGGTAGCACCCGCTGCATAATCTCCTTTCGGCCGCCATAGGCCCCCACGGGCAGCCCGCCGCCGATGATTTTGCCCAGCGTCGTCAGGTCGGGGGTAACGCCGTAGCGGGCCTGGGCGCCGCCATAGGCCACGCGGAACCCGGTCATCACTTCATCGAAAATAAGCAGGGCGCCGTGCCGGGTGGTCAGCTCGCGGAGGGCCGTGAGCAGCTCGCGGGTCGGTTCGACCAGCCCCATATTGCCCACCACGGGTTCCAAAATCACGCCGGCGATCGCGGCGCCATGTTGGTCGAAAACTTGCTCGAGCGCCGCGACGTCGTTGTACTCCAAGAGGAGCGTATCGCGGGTCGTGCCCGCGGTTACGCCGGGTGAGTTGGGCACCCCCAGCGTGGCGGCCGAACTGCCCGCCGCCACCAGCAGGCTATCGACATGGCCGTGATAGCAGCCTGAGAACTTTACGATCTTGTCGCGCCCGGTGAATCCGCGGGCCAGGCGGATGGCGCTCATCGTGGCTTCGGTTCCCGAGCTGACCAGCCTGAGCTGCTGGATCGAAGGAACCGCCGCGATGACCAGCTCGGCCAGCTGGCTCTCGGCCTCGGTCGGAGCGCCGAAGCTGGTGCCCCGGGCGGCCGCCTCGACGATGGCCGAGATCACTCGGGGGTGGGCGTGGCCCAAAATCATCGGCCCCCAGGAGCCGATATAGTCGATGTAGCGGGCGCCATCGAGGTCCCAGAGATACGCCCCCTGGGCGCGAGCGATAAAGAGCGGCTGCCCCCCTACCCCGCCGAAGGCCCGGGCGGGGCTGTTGACGCCGCCGGGAATGGATTGCTGGGCGCGGGCAAACGCCGCCTGGCTGCGCGGATGATTCACGGATTGATTAGCCACGGACCGACCTGTTTGGCCCAATAGGTAATGATGATGCTGGCCCCCGCGCGGCGAATGGCGGTGAGCATTTCCAAGGCGGTGGCTCGCAGGTCGAGCCAACCTTGCTGGGCGGCGGCATGCACCATGCTGTATTCGCCGGAAACGTTATACGCCGCCAGCGGCACGCCGGGAAACCGCTCGCCCACCAGGCGAATGATGTCCAGGTAGGCCAGCGCCGGTTTGACCATCACCAGGTCGGCCCCCTCGGCCAGATCGAGCGCCACCTCGCGCAGTGCCTGTTCCGCGGCCGCGGCAGGATCCATCTGATAGGCCCGGCGGTCGCCGAACTGGGGAGTGCTTTCCGCCGCTTCGCGAAACGGGCCGTAAAACGCGCTGGCGTACTTGGCGGCGTAGCTCAAGATGGGCACATGGCCGAAGTCGGCCGCGTCGAGCTCGCGGCGAATCGCGGCGACCATGCCGTCCATCATGCCGCTGGGGGCCACCACGTCGACCCCGGCCCGGGCATGGCTTACGGCCTGGCGCCCCAGCAGCTCCAGCGTGGCATCGTTATCCACATCCATCCGCCCGGAACGATCGTTGACCACGCCGCAGTGGCCGTGGTCGGTGTACTCGCAGAAACAGACGTCGCTAATCACCAACACGCCGGGGGCCCGCTGCTTGATGCGCTGGGCGGCCTGCTGCACGATTCCGTCCGAGGCGTACCCGTCGCTCCCCCGGGCATCTTTCTGGGCGGGGATGCCGAACAGAAGGACGCCCCCCAGGCCGAGCGAGCCCACCTCGTCGATTTCGCGGTCGAGCTGGTCGAGCGAAAGCTGGAAGTGGCCAGGCATCGAACCGATGGGCTGCCGCACCCGCTCGCCCGGCCGTACAAACAGCGGCAGAACCAGGTGCCCCGGGTCGAGCTGCACCTCGCGCACCAACTGGCGCAGGGCGGGGTGATAGCGCAGCCGGCGCATCCGCGTGGAGGGGAAACCGGACGGGCCGCCCGAGCCCTGGGGCTCGAGCGAGGCGTGGGGCGAATTCAACACCGCATTAATTCTCGCGCTGGGCTACGGTTTGCGGCTGGCGCACGTGAAACTGCACCGGCGCCGAGGCGACTCCGCCGGCATTGGTTGCCACGGCGGCCACGGCCCGGGTGGTTTCCGGCACCCAGGGGCGAGCCGTGAAGAAAATCTCCCGTTCGCTTTCGCTTTCAGGAATGAGCACGCCGTTCAGGCCAATGTTGTCCACATACACCCCGTGCGGCAGATTCGGAACGCTGAAATTAACCAGCCCTTCGAAACCGCTGCGCTCGACCCGCAATCGGGCTGTAACCGTCTGGCCCGGGGCGACGGTAATCTCGGGCGGATCGAGGTATACCCGCAGTTTGGCTTCGTTGGCCAGGCGAATTTGTCCCAGCGGAGTAACCGGTTTGCTGACCGGCGAACCGGCGATCTGGGCGGTGGCCACGATGCGGTTGGCCTTGGCCGCTTCGTCGGCCGGCTGCGGTGCGTCGGGGGCGGCATACAGGTAGGCCGTGGCTTCGGTCTGGCCTGCTTCCACCACCACGGGGCCGGTAAACGAGAAGCCCTCGGGCGCGCCTGAGAACGCCACACTCACTTCATCGTCGAATCCGTCGCGGCGGTCGATCACGATCGTAATTGGCCGGGCCGTACCGGTCGCCACGGTCGGGTTGGCGGGCGAAACCGAAACCAAAAAGTCGGGCCGCGGCTGGCGAATGGCCAGGCGGTAGGCGAACTGCGGCCCCGCCAGCCCGCGCACATCGCGCACCCGCACCAGGTAGCCGCCATCGGCCGGGGCGGTGAAGGTCAGGCTTGAATCGCTCCCCCGCTTGCGCTGGCCGTCGTCGTCGTTCACGTAGGTGAGCGGGAATACCGGCAGCCCGGTGGCCGCGACCGGTTCAGTCACCGGCCTGGGTTCGACGATGTAACACGGCTCGTCCACGGCATGGGTCGTGGGGCTGGTGTCGAAGTACGAAACGCGCTGGCCTTTCCAGCCATAGAGCAGAAAGCCCGAATCGGGCCCCTGGGGCAAGCGGAACAACCGGCAAACCTCGCCCTGGAAGTAAACGAACTGGTTCAACTCCATCTCTTCCCAGTTGGTCAGCCGCACGTCGACCGTGAGCGAGTTAATCGGGCGGAAGGTGATGGCGCTATCGCGCACGGCGACCAGGTTCATTCGCGTCACTGGCTGGCCTTGGGCGTCGAGCACTTCGAGTTGCGAATCGAGCGGGCTGCCGCGCTCGGCGGCCACGGTTTCGACGATCCAGGTTTCGCCCTTGCGAGCATCGAAGCGCACCAGATCGACATCTTCCTCGGGCAGTTGGCCTTGCTGGTTACCGACACGCCAGATTCGCCCCTCGACCAAAGCGGGCAGTGTCACCGGCGTGGCCAACTCGGGGCGATCGTTGGGTTCCACCTCGGCGGTGCTCGCCTGTCCGCCCACTTGCAGCTTGAAAGGGCGCCTCAGACGGAATTGACGCCGATCGATCGGCACCGTGGTCTCGGCCGCTTTGCCGGTAGCGACCGCCACGCGGGCTGGCTCGGGCAAATTGTAGCCGGCCAGTTCGATCTCGCTCTGGGTATCGGCCGGAGTGCCCAAGGGAAACACCCCCGTAACGTAGCCGAACGTGCCGACCGAGAGCCGGTAGAAGTGATTCGGTGAGCCCCCCAGCACCAGGTCTCCGACTTCGAGCGTGTAGCGACCGGTGGCCGGCACCGTCACCGCCAGCAGCGGATCTTCCTGGCCTTCGTAGTCGTTGTTGGTGCTCAGCAGTCGGCCCTGGGAGTCGAACAGGGTGAGCACCACGTCGGCTTTGGAGCCGAGCGAGGCGGCTGAGATTTCGCAAACCACGGTCTGGCCGGCCTGGGCCTCGAAACTGTAAACGTCGACGTCGCCGCTCGGATCGAGTGCTCCCCACGCTCCCACGGGCAATCGAAGCGGCTGAGCCTGAGCCGTGGTCGAGTTGGGTTCCACCTCGGCCGCTTGGGGTAAATCGTCGAGCACCAGCTTGAGCTTGTTGCTCGTGCCCCCGGCGGTTTTCAGCGCGATTTCGTAGGTGCCCGGCGCGAGGGTATCGTCGCTTTCGAGCTGGACCCAGAGTTGGCTGCCGGCGGAATCCGACTCGACGTCGAGCGCAGCGGCGTCTGGTGGCACCGCCTGGGCTCGCAGCGCCGGGTTGCTGGTTTGGATTTCCACAACGTCGCCGAGGGCTTTGCCTTCGACGAGCACGCGGGCGGTGACCCCCAGTTGAGCGCCCCGCGGAGAAAGGCTCGCCAGTTCAGGAGTGGGGGGCGGTGCCGGCTGCCCCGTGGCGGCCAGGTAAAGCTGCCCCGTGCCGTCGAGCCGGCCGACGGCCAGCAGCGTGCTGTCGGGCGAGAAGGCCAAGGCACTTGGCCAGTCGCCTTGCGCCGGTAGCGCTCGCAGCTCGCCGGCATCGCTCGAGCGCCAAAGCCGTACCTGGCGGTCTTCGGCCGCCGTGGCAATCGACTTGCCGTCGGGGCTGTAGGCCAACTGCAAAATGGCCGCTTCGTGCCCCACGCGCGAAAGCAACAGCGGGTTGGTGCCCTCGGCGCCGTCGGGGCTTACCTGCCAGATACGAATCCGGTTGTCGACTCCGGCCGCGGCCACCCGGCTGCCGTCGGGGCTGAAGGCAACCGTGTATAGCTCTTTCAGCGATTGCCCCAGGGTGTCGCGGCGCTCGCCGCTGGCCACCTCCCAAAGCTTCACCGTGCGGTCGGCGCTAGCGCTGGCCAGAAGTTTGCCATCTGGGCGAAACGCCAGATCGTAAATCGCCCCGCTATGGCCCTCGATGGTGCGCACGAGCAGGCCGGTGGCCGTTTCCCAGAGCATGACCCGCTGATCGTAGCTGCCCGTGGCCAACAGCGCTCCGTCTGGGGAAATCGCGACGGCGTAAATGGCGTCTTGATGGCCCTCGACGACGCGCACGAGTGACCCGGTCGAGGGATCCCAAAGGCGCACCTCGCCGAACAGCCCCGGTTCTCCCGCAGCGGCCGCCAGCAGCTTGCCGTCGGCCGAAAACGCCAGGTCGTTTACCTGGCCGCGGTGCCCTTCGAGCTTGCGGACCAGCCCCCGGTGTTTGGAATCGATCAGGCGAACGCGCCCGGGACCAGCCCAGGCCAGCAAGCCTCCGTCGGGAGAAAAGGTGGCTGCCGTAATCGGGCGGCGCACGGGGCCCTGGGGCTCGATGCGCGGAGTGTGCAACTCGCGGGGGTCGGGCTGTTGGCCGTTGGGGCCGGGCGCGCCCGCGTCGATCCAGGCCCGCACGAGAGCGATTTGCTCGGCCGAGGGGGCGTCGCTGCCCTCGGGGGGCATTCGCGGATCTTGCTCTCCAGTGATGAAGAGAATCATTCGGCTCTGCTGGCTTTGGCCCGGCACCAGGGCCGCGCCGCGCTTGCCGCCGCGGAGCATGGCCTGGTAACTGTCGAGCAGCAATCCGCCCTCGGCCTCGCTGCCCGCGTGGCAAGCCGCGCAGTGTTGCCGCAGCACTTCGGCCACGGCCTCGTAGCTCGGCGCGCCGGCGGGCGACTCGGCCGGCGACAGCGCCGGGGGCGGTGCCGGGGGCGGTGCCGGTTCGTCGGCCGAAAGGCCGTTCGACGCCCCGCGGGTCCAAACCGCAAGCGCGACCAGCGCCAAGCCTAATCCGCGGGTGCGGCGGCCAGTGATGTTCGAGTCGACGATCATGGCAAGGTCTCGGGGGTGGGGCTGCGAGCCCAGGGCTGCCGGCCCAGGGCTTTCGGCCTAACTGGGCGACGCCGCGGGGCGATTTCGCCTGCGGATGCAACAAGCTGGATTGACGGGGGCTTTCTGGTCGATCCGCGGGACAGGTTTAGTGATTGAATAGAAACTCTTTGCTCGAAAGCACACTCCAGAACAGGTCTTCCAGGGCGGCTCGGCGCTCCGCCTCGGGGGGCTCGGTCAACAGCGGCAAAAGCTGCGCGCGCTCGGTCTCCGTCGGCTTGCGCGAGAGCGCTGTCAGAAACAACTGGTCGACCCACTGCCCCGGATCGCTGCCTGCCGCCATCAGGGCGTCGATCCGATTGCCGTTCCGGGCGAGTTTCTGATTCAAAACGTCGCCGTTGGACAAGTGCAGCACCTGCACCATGCTGGGCTCGGCGGTCCGCTCGCATTCACAGGTGATCACCCGCTCGGGCCGGCCAAAGGTCTTGAGGAAATACGAGTTCACGTTCGAGTCGGGCAGTTGCAGCGCCCGCCAACCGGCCGGGTAGCCGGGAAACTCGGTCGGGGCCCCGGTAACCTGCGACACGGCGTCGAGCAGCACTTCGGCCATCAGCCGCCGAGGATAGTAGCGGGAGTAGAACCGGTCGTCGGCCGCGTTCTCGGCCAAGGTTTGGCTCGAGCGCTGGTAGGTCGCCGACTGCAGAATCAGCCGCATGAGCGATCGCAGATCGTACCCGTGGTCGACCAGGTAACCGGCCAATTCGGTCAGCAGTGCCTCGTTGCTGGCCGGGTTGGTGAGCCGCATGTCGTCGACGCTTTCGACCAGTCCGCGGCCAAAGTAGTTCGCCCAGACCCGATTGACCACCGCCCGGGCGAACGCGGGGTTTTGGTCCGAGGTGATCCACTCGGCCAGATACTCGCGGCGGGTCGTTTCGCCAGCCGCCAGCGGCACACCGTCGAGCGGGGTGGGTTGCTGGGGAACCCCTCGCAGCGGTTGGATCAAATCGCCATCCTCGGCATCGAACACCACTTGCTGGCGCTCGCCGTTCTTGGTGCGCACCCGGGCGAATAAATTGGCGAAGGCGTAGTACTGGTCGTTCGTCCATTTTTCGAGCGGATGATTGTGGCACCGGGCGCAGTTGATCGACATGCCCAGGAAGGCCACCGTGGTGGTTTCGGCCAGGTCGAGCGGGTCCTGGTGCAACTGGTAAAAATTGCTGGCCCCGTTCTCGAGCGTTCCGCCGCGCGCGGTTAGCAGTTCGCGCACCACCTGGTTCCAAGGGGTGTTGGCCGCCACATGGCTGCGTACCCAGTGGTAAAACGACCACATCGCCGCTGGCTGCAACCGTTCGGAATTTATCAGCAACAGCTCGGCCCAGCGGTAGCTCCAGTAATCGACCAACTCGGGCCGAGCAAGCAGCGTGTCGACCAGATGGGTGCGCTTGTCGGGGGCCGGGTCTGCCACGAAGGCCTCGACTTCGGCGGCGGAGGGCAAAACGCCCAGGGTGTCGACCATGGCCCGGCGCAGGAAAACCTCGTCGCTGGCCGGGGGCGAAGGGGCCAGTCGCAACTGTTCGAGCTTGGCCAGCACCCGCTGGTCGATCAGGTTGTGGCGCTCGGCCGCGGTAAATGTGTCGGCCCCCAGGGTGTGGTCGTAGGGCACCGTTACGGTCGCGTTGGCCACCTGGCTCAGGTACCAGGCCGTAATCGCGCCTTCGCCCGGCCCCATCACGGTTACCTGGCCCGTGGCGTCGACGTCGGCCACCGAGGCCTGCGAGGCGCTGAACTTAACCCAACCGGTTACGTCCTCCACGCGACCATCGGTGAAATAGGCCTGGACCACCATCTGCTGCCGATCGCCCACCGACAACATCACCTGGGGCGGCATGATTACCAGGTTCGCCAACCGGGCATCGGTGGCGGCGGGCGCCGGGGTTCCGGCGGCGATCCAATCGGCCAGAACCTGGTACTCGCGCGAATCGACGCTGAATCGTACGCCTCCCCGGTGAGGCAGGGCGCCGCTCGGCTTGGTCAGTAGCAAGCTGCGGCCCGGGTCGCTGAGCACAATCCGCCGGCCGCCGGCCTGGCGGGTGAGGAACAGAAAGTCTCCTTCGGGGTCATAGCCGCGCAGCGAGAGTTTGAACCCGTTCTTGCCGGCCGCGGCTCCATGACAGGCCCCCGAGTTACAGCCCGCCTTGGTCAGCACCGATTCCACGTGGCTGCGAAAGCTCCAGGAAAAAGGTTGGTCGAGATCGCGAACCCGTACCCGAACCTCGGCGCTGGCATCGCCACGCCTGGCCGTGAGCAGGGCCTCGCCGTTGCCGATGGCGCGGGCGGCGTGCTCCTCGACCACGACCACGTGAGGGTTGCTGGAACTCCATTGGACCCCGTCGACTATCTGCCGGCCAAGCTGGCCATCGTGAACTTCATGGACGATGAGCCGCTGCGGAAGCTCGCGGCTGTGGAGTACCAGCTCGCCCGGCAAGGCAACCAGCGACTGACTCCAGACCGGCGAGCCACCCCCCAGTGCGGTCGCCAGAACGGCCAGCCCCAACAACCGCAGGCTTAGCCCGTGGCCGACGGGCGCGGCGGTGGGGTGCGTGAAGCGAGTGCCGCGTGCCAACGGGACGAGTACGCCAGGCATAGAGAATCCCCCCCAAATCGTCGGTCGGCAGACGGCTGGGCCGGGCCGACCGGTGGTGCGCAACCTCTACTGTACCAAGCCACAGCGTCGCGGGCCAACGAAGCCCCGCGGAGGCCCGGGACGATGACCAACGGGGCAACCGGAGGCGGCACTTGGGGGCCTGGCCCGAAACGGAATAACTACTCGACCGGTGAGGCGGCGGCCGGCTGGGCGGGGCTCTCGAGCAAACGCCGAGCCTGGCCAACCACCTCGGAAGCCCAGGGCTTATCGGCGTACAGGTCCACCACGGCCTGCCAGATCGAACGGCTCAAGGCCGGATTCTCACGGGCCAATTCGGTGGCTCGTTGAAGCTGCAACTGAATGGCGGCCAGGTCTTGCGACTGGCGCCGAATCAGGTCTTTGCGAAGGGTTTCGATGCGCTGCCGGGCGAGTTGCAACAACTCGCTGGCCGGACGAGAGTGTTCGGCTTCGGGGCTGTAGAGCGTAACGACCGCTCCCAGCCGACGCAGCGCGGCCTCGGGGTCGGTGTCGGCCAACCGGTTGGCCTCGACAAAAGCGCGTTCCCAGGGGGCCAATTCCCCCTGTTGAGCCAGCCGCTCGAGCCGGCGCTGGAAGTTGCGCGTGCGGCGGTAGGTTTGCACGTCGGCCTTCAACCCGCTGATCTCGCCGCGCCGTGGGTCTTTGGGGTAATGCTCTAGAAACTGCTCGATCGCATCTTCGGATTCGAGCAATCCTTCGAAGCCCGACCGCTGCTCGGCCTGCACCACCTGCTGATAGAGCTTGTCGGCCGAAGGAGGTTGTGCCAGGTACCAACCGAGGGCCACGACCGACGCCATGGCAAACAGCAGCAGCCCGACTTGCAGTACCCGCACCACGACCGGCGTGGCCTCTTCGTCCTCCTGATCGTCGCTTTCGGCCACCGTGGTGAATCGAGCGACGGGAGGCTGCGGGGGAGCCACGGGGATTTCGTTCGTAGTGTCTAGGCCGGCCCGGTCTTCGAGCCGCGGCAACTGGGTGGGCGCCGAGTGGGTGGTGACCGAGACCGGCGGCACCGGCCTGGCGGGCGTGGCCGGCTCGGCACGCGCCACGGGCATGCCCTCGACCAGCGGGTCGGCGGCGGTGACCGCCTCGGCCAGTGCGGTGGAGAAGCCCAGCCGAGTCACCTGGCTCGAATCGGCCAGGTTGGGCGCGGCGCTCGGCTCGCCCGGCGGCGTTTGAACGGCGAAATCCGTGTTGGCCAGCGTCTCGGCCTGTTCCGCCGCCGACTGCTGGCGCTGGCTAAGGCCGTGAAACGTCGCCTCGAGCCGGCGAGCCAGCACCGCCGCGCTCGGCACCCGCCGCTCGGGCTCTTTCTGCAAAAGCTGGAGCACAATCTCTTCCAGCTCCGGCGGGGTTTCGGGCGCGAAGCGGCGAATCGGGTCGGGGCTGGCGAACCGCTGCAATTGCAGCATCTCCGGTAGGCTTCGCGCGCGAAACGGCGCGCGGCCGGCAAGCAACGCGTAGAGCGTGCCGCCTAGGCTGTACAAATCGCAGCGATCGGTCACCGGCCGGCCGTCGGCCTGCTCGGGCGACATGTATTCGGCGGTGCCCAAGACGCCGCCGTCGACCGTCAGGCCGACGTTGCCGAACAGCCGCGCTATGCCAAAGTCGGAAAGCTTCGCTTCGCCCGTGCTGGTCAGGAGCACGTTGGCCGGCTTGATGTCGCGGTGAATCACACCGTGGTCGTGGGCGTGCTTCAGCGCCCGGGCGATCTGGATGCCGATCTCGGTGGTTTCCCGCCAATCGAAGCGGCGTCCGCGGCGCAGCTCCTCCTCCAGGCTGGTCCCAGGGACCAATTCCATGGCGTAGAACAGATGGCCGTCTTGTTCCCCCCAGCCGTACAGGCGAACGATGCTGGGGTGGCGCAGCTTTTTGAGCGTTTCGATTTCAGCGCGAAACCGTTCGCGAAACCCCTCTTCGGCCGCCAAAGCGGCCGAAAGCACCTTGATCGCGGCCGGCTCGCCCGACGACACCTCGTGGGCCGCGAAGACGGTTCCCATCCCGCCTCGCCCAATGGGGCGACCAATCTTGTAGGGGCCAAGCTGTGTGAGTTCCATCTCCGCGAGTTTAGCGGGCTGCTGCCAGGGCTGCCACGAACTTGCGGGGCAGGCCCGCGCGAACGCGAGCAAGGGTGCCCCCCAAAAAAACAGGGGCCACGGCCGCTCGCGCGACCGTGGCCCCCAGGGCGCTGGCCCCCAGACGGGGGCATTGGCCCGCGGAGGTCAACGCAACCACTCGCCCCAG
Source organism: uncultured Pirellulales bacterium (assembly GCA_964399535.1). Taxonomy (GTDB): domain Bacteria; phylum Planctomycetota; class Planctomycetia; order Pirellulales; family CAYNRE01; genus CAYNRE01. The sequence continues at coordinate 55,528 of CAYNRE010000044.1, forward strand.
GTGGCTTGCCGCAGCTCGTGCAGCATCCGCGCCAGGTCGGCCGCCTGGGCCGAGGGTACGAGCAGTGTCTTGGCGTACACTCGGGCGGCGTCGCGGTGCCGGCGAGCCTGGCTGAAGGCCTGCCCCAGGTCTTCGTAGGCCATTGCCACGGCGCAGCCCCCCAGCCGGGCATGGTCTAGGTGGTCTTCGGCCAATTCGAGCTGGCCGGTCTGCAAGTGAAGCTGGCCCAACAGATGATGGGCGTCGGCCTCGTAATGCGTGGCTCCCCAGGCGGCCATCAGGTCGGCCACGGTTGGCTGCAGGTCGCCCGAGAGCGCCGCCGGCTCGACCGCGAGCACCTCTTGCCGGTCGAGCTGGGGCGCCATCAGCAAGGCCTGGTCGAAATGGGCCATCGCGGCGAGCAATTGGAAATCGGCCAGGGCCGGATCGGCAGCCACTTCGGTCGGCGTAGTTACCCGTTGGTTCCACCAGGGTGCCGCCCGCTCGAGTTGCTGCAAACCTTGGAAGTACTGGACCAACGGCTGGTCGGGGGCCGACCGCCAGGCTTGGGCCAAGGCGGCGTCGACCGCCAGCGGGTGGTGTTCTTCCAACTCGGCCACGGCCACGGCGAGCCATTTCCAAGCCGTCTGCTCGGGCGACAGCGCAAGGGCGTGCCATCGCTTGGCCGCCTCGGCATAGCGGTGCTGGCTGTGATCGGCCAGCGCCAGCCAGACCTGGCAATCCGCCGCCAACGGCTGCGCCGTTGTCGCCGCGGCGTTTTCCAGCTGCGACGCCGCTACCGACAGGTCTCCGCCGCGGAAGGCGCGCACAGCCGCGCCCCACGGGCCTGGCTCGGCGGTCGCCGCGGGCGCCTGGTTGGGTTCGGTCCGCGGTCGAGACCCTTCGGCCGGCGTAACGGCCCAAATCAGGCTGAGTGCGGTCGCAAGCGCGACGATGACCAGCCACCACAAAAGCTCTCGATGGGCTGGTGTGAAGGTTGTCGTTGTCATGATCCACCTCGATTTCGGCAGGAGTCGCGTGCGGGAAGGTGTTGCCACTACTCCGCACGAAACAAGAACCGGGCAAACGCCGTGCCCGCCTGTAAAGCAAGGGACTTCGCGGCGCCTTCCCCCCGACCGGGTCATGCCTGGGGTGGACCAGTTCGCCTAATCGGGCACCCTTCCCCCGGCCGGGTGTTGTGCGGCGGCGAGCGTCGGGGCTCGCCGTAGCGCTCGGCCCCCGCGCGCCGGGCGAAGCGGTTGGTCGTGGCGAAACTCGGGGCGAGCAGGAACTTGCGGCGACGAGCCGGGGCGCCTCCCAACCCAGTCGAGAATGCAATGCTTGGGCCTTTAGGCTTACGAAGCGCCTGAAAGGTCGGACAGCCAGGTGAAGCCGAGCCCGGGTTCGCAGAGCGCCTCGGTGCCGACCGTGCCGTCGTGAATTTCGAAGAGCGACGGATACGCCGTGGCCCAGCCCCGGTTGCCTTGGGGACAGTATTGCCGGGCATTGCCCTCGATGGCGGCCACGGTGGGCACATGGGCCGCCAGGCTGGCCGAGTGCAGGAACGAAGCCCCCGGGCAGGTCAGGTCCTGAACGCAGAGAAACAGGCCGTACTTTTGCGCGGCGGCGCCCATCAGCAAGGCTTCGCCGTGCCCCTTACAGGCCTTGAGGGCCACGCCCGAGTAGCCCAGTTGCCGGGCCAGGAGCAAGCTTTCCAGGTCGACCAGCGATTCGTCGATGACCACCGGCTTGATCCGCGCGGCCTCGTGCATTTGGTTTTCAGGGTGCGCGTGCAGGTCGCGGTGGGTCGGCTGTTCGATGTATTGCACGCGATCGAGCGCCTGGGGAGCTTGTTCGGCCAGGCGGCGGAGAAACTCGAGCACGTACTCGACGCTGGCGCAACGCTCGTTGAAATCGAGCGAGTAGCACCACTGAGCGCAGCCGCGGGCCGCCTGGGCCGCCGTGGCGGCGCGATCGACACCGAGCACGCGGTCGACGTCCCAATCGAGCTGGTCGCCGGCCAGTTTGATCTTCAGGTGGGTAAGCCCATCGGCCAGGATCCATTCGCCGAGCGTTTCGGGTAGGCCGTCGCCCAAGCGCTGGGGCAGCTCGGCCGGGCTCAGCGGATCGAGCGCGCCGACCAGGTGGTAAAGCGGCATTCGAGCCCGGGGTTGCCCGAGTACGTAGCGATCGAGCGATTCGCCGGCGAAATCGCTTCCCAGCAGGCTTGCCAGGTCCGAGGAGAGGAAGTCGCTTCCCAGCAGCTGGTACGAGCTTCGACCGAGCGTTTTGCCCAGGGCATCGTGCAGCGCGGCATCGAGCGGGCTGGCACAGACTAACACGGCCAGACGTGGCGGAGGCTCCGCCAGACCGAGCGTCTGCTGTACCTGGCTGGCATGAGCCGAGTGCGATGCGGACAGATCGCGCGAGATCTCCAACGGGTGCGCTTGCCCCTGGTACTCGCCGAGGTCGCGGATAAGCCGCTCGGCCAGGGCGATCATGGCGGCCAGCGTTTGCTCGCCCCCGACCGCCTGGCTGGGCCAGGCCCAGGCGTTGGAAAGGGGCATGGAGCCCTTTCCCTTGCCGCGCCGACCCTGCCGGGTTTCGACCTCGACCTCGACGTTGAACAGCACCGCCTCGGTGACCACGCGGCCGCCGAATTTCATGGGGGCGCGATACGGCAGCCGCTCGAGCCAACTGGCTACCCGGCACACCCGCAAATCGGTTGGACGCGTCATAGGTCTCCGCCGCCTTGGCTCATCGGGCTACGGCGTCGCGGCGACCCGACCGAGCGTGGTTACACCAATCCCTTGCGAACCGCCCAAACGGCGGCCTGGGTGCGATCGGTAACACCCACCTTGCGGAGCACGTGCTGCACGTGCTCTTTGACCGTTTCATAACTGATATGCAGGGCCTGGGCAATTTCCTTGTTGGTCAGCCCCAGGGCCATTTGCCGAAGCACCTCGGATTCGCGTTGGGTCAGGGGCACTTCGACGTCGGAACCGAGCCGCGGGGTGGCCAGGGCACCGGTAACCCTGCGCAGCTCGTTGCGGGTCCAGGCATCCTCGCCGGAAGCGGCCTTGCGAATCGAAGTGAGCAGCTCGTCTCGGGTCGAGCCCTTGAGCACATAGCCACGCGCACCCAGGGCTACGGCTCGCGCTACGTAAGTGGGGTTGTCGTAGCTGGAGAGCATCAGCACCGGCAGGTCGGGTTTTTCCTGCTGTAGGCGGGCCAGGGCGGCCAAACCGTCGGTGCCGTTCATGCGGACGTCGAGGAGGACCAGGTCGGGCTGGCGCTCAACGGCCATCCGCACGGCATCGTCGCCGTTGGCGGCCTCGGCGACGATCTCGATTTCGGTCCCGGCCACCAGGCTCGCCAGCCCAGTGCGCACCACTTCATGGTCGTCTGCGATCAACAATCGAATGCTCATTCGGTACGTTCCTAACGAGTTGGAGAAAACGCAGGAGTCAGCGGCAGGTCAACGAAGATCCGCGTGCCCCGGCCGCGCTGGCTGTCGATGGTTGCCTGACCACCGAGCAAGCGAGCCCTTTCGCGAATTCCTTCCAGACCGAAGCGGTGGCGATCCACCTGGTCGGGATCGAAGCCGATGCCGTCGTCACGAACTTCCAGGCGCACGCGGTCGCCCTCCTGCGTCAAGTCGACGCTCGCGTGTCTGGCTTGGCTGTGTCGATGAATATTGGTCAGCGCCTCTTGGGCAATGCGGTACAAAGTGCCCTCGACCAGCGGGTCTAATCGCTCGAACTGCACCTGGTCGTGGAACGCCACCGCTTCGCCGCTGGCCAGCGCGGTTTCGCTGACCAGGTAGTCGATGGCCGATACCAGCCCCACTTCGTCGATCACCGTCGGGCGCAGCCCGGTAATCAGCCGGCGGCCCTCGGCGATTCCCTGGCGAACCAGTTCCAAGGCGGTTTGCAAGGTGCGCAGGTCCGACTCGGCCCAAGCTTCGTGCCGGCCCGAGAGGACCGACTCCAGGTACATCTGCGCGGCGGTCATGTCTTGGACCAGGCCGTCGTGAATTTCGTAGGCGGTAAGCTGCCGGTCGCGCTCGTGGGCCACGAGGATTTGCGCCAGGTGCCGGCGCTCTTCCCGCAGCTCTTGGCACGCCCGCACGCGTTCCGCCACTTCGCGTCGCAGCTCCTCGTTGGCGGTCGACAGCTCTTGGGTGCGGGCCTGGATGCGCTCTTCCAAGAGGGCCTTGGCCCGATGGACCTCGCTCTCGGCGCGGCGGCGCTCGCGGGCCTCGATGGCCAGCGAGACCAGGTCCGCCAACGAGGCGGCAAACATCTCGTCCTCGGTTGTCCAGGAGCGGGCCGAACCCACGTGCTCGTGACAGATCACGCCGACCAGTTCGCCACCCGCCCGAATCGGCGCGTCGAGCATGGCCTCGATCCGATTGGGAATCAGGTAGTTCGCCCGAAATTCGCTGGTTCGCGGGTCGGTCTGGGCCTCGTCGGCCCGGATCGAGCGCTCTTGGTCGAGCGCCGCGAAATAACGCGGATACTCGCGGGCCAGAAGCTGTTGGTCTTGTTCGTGGCTCTGGGTTTGGCCGTCGTAAAGGTCCAGGCAGCGAATCGCCTGGCGATCGGGGGTGAGCAACCAGATACTGGTCCGGGCCACGCGCATGATACGGGCCGCGGTTTCGGTAATCATGGCCACGGCCGAAGTAAAATCGCCCTCGGCAATATGCTTGTTGCGGGCGAGCCCCAAGAGCCCGGCATTCAGCTCGCGGTGGCGCTCCTCGCTCAATCGCAGGGCCTGTTCGGCCTTGATCCGAGCGGTTACGTCGGTCGCCACGCCGCTAATGCCGATCACCTCGCCGGCGGCATCGCGTACGGGGCCAGTGGTGCACTCGAAACTGAGTTCGCCGATCGACACCAACTGCACGCAAACCTCGCCGGCCAAGGCGCGGCGAATCATATCGATTGGTTCGGGATAGTCGCGGTAAAGATCGAACACCGACTGCCCCACGGCCTCGCCGGGGCGCAAGCCGAGCGAGACCAGGCCCCGCCCCTCGGAGAGCGTGATCAGGCCGTCGCGGTCGGTGCCCCAAATTACGATCGGAGCGCCCGAAATGATCGCTCCCAGGCGAGCCCGAGTTTCCGCCAAAGCCAGCTCGGCGGCGCTGGCCTCGCAGTTGTCGGAAATCACCGCCTCGACCGCGACCGCTCTCCCAGCGGAATCGCACACCAGCGACAAACAAGTCTGTCCCCAGAACGTGCTGCCATCGGCAAGCCGAAACTGATGATGCCAGGCGCAACGCGGCACTTCACGGGCCAAGAGCGCCGGCCAGTATTGGTCTAAAATCGCCAGGGCACCCGGGGCATACAGCTCGCGAAGCGGATGCTCGAGCAACCCCGCCGAGTCGACCGCGAATCGATCGAGCACCCAGGGCGAGGCGTATACGACCTGCCCCGACAGGTCGCAGCGAATCATGCCGGCCTGCGACTCGGGTTTCGCCGAATCGAGCACCGCAAAGGCTGTCGATTCCTTGCGGCCCCCCCCCGCCGTTTCGGTCGGGATGGTTTCGGGGGGGGTGAGGCCGGGGGTGAGGCCGGGGGTGAGCGATCGCGCACTTCTCGAGTCGGCAACCGAATGGCGCGTCGTTGCCAGCTCATCGGTGGCTCGAATTGACTCGCGGGTCATCGCCATCACTGCACCAGAGAATCGTACGCTTGGCCTGGAACTGTGCGGAAGGGCTCAGTTACCGGCCCATAAACGGCCTGGCTCGCGAAGCTGCTTACGGCGCCGTCAGCAGCTTTGCCCGCTTGGCGCGCGGTCAGGCTTCCACCGGAGGGGATTGGACCCACCCGATTATACCGCTCAAGGAAGGGGTTTGGGGACTACAAATGCAAATCAATCGCATCTATTGGATGCGGAGTGCCGCGAACCGAGGCCGAGCCAAACCCGATTGAAATGTCACAAGATGTGTATTAATAATGGTTTGCGGTATAATTGCCCCGCCCCGAGAGATTCGATCGTAAAGAATCGGTGAATCCCCAACATTTCACCCCCGGGGGGCCCCAGGTCAGTTGGTCCGTGTGTCCGACCACCCCCCCAAGGGGGATGTAACAGTGCGGCGTCGGTCGTCGGCTCGGAGAGTCGCCCCGGCCTTGGCTGGCGGTAGTGTTCGGCTGCCCAACGCGGCGATAGAGCGTTCCCAGGCGCCCCGTCGCGAAAGCAGGTCCCGTCGCGACAGCAGGCCCCGTCGCGAAAGCAGTTCAGGAATCGTTGCGACCGCAGGTACCGTTGTGCCTTGTCGCGAGCAGCCAGGCGATTCGAGCGCCGTCCGCGCCATGGCTACACTCTGAGAAGCCACGCGGCCGCGCGCCACCTCGGCTTGGCACGGCACGGGGCGCCGCGAGCGATCGCGGAAGCCCGTTTCGAGAGTCGTTCGAAAACCCCCGTGAGGTTGTGCATGAACTTGGGCTCGCCGGGCTGCCGAACGCTGGAGTTTTCCCCGCGGAACGACGGGGCAGGTTCTCAGGGCACAGCGAAGCAACCCCGTCGCGCGGGGAGCCAGCGTCGTTTGGTGCGTTGGGAACGCCTGTGTCGCGGGCCCACTGGGATTCGACGAACGTGCGAGGGAGGAACCAGTCCGAGTGGAGGACGAGCTTGCACCCGCTCGTTCGCCCGCGGACTGTTGGCAGCCCTGCTGATTCCGTTCGGACTGAGCGCGGTCGATGCCGCAGACGCGAACCGCCTTCGGTCGCTGGCGGGGGTCGATCCGTATTATCCGGGCTTGGCAACCGCTCGGCTCACCACGCCGCAATGGATTGGCGAAGACGGCGTGGAGGCGGTGGTGGTCTTGGCCATCGACGACATGCGCGGCCACGAGCGGTGGGAGGCCTACCTGCGCCCGATCCTGGAACGACTGAAGCAGATCGACGGTCGCGCGGCCTTAAGCATCATGACCTGCCAGATCGACCCGGCCGAGCCGCACCTGCAGCGATGGCTCGACGAGGGTGTGAGCCTGGAAGCGCACACGCAGGACCACCCCTGTCCGCTGCTGGCCGAGAGCGATTTTGCCCGAGCCAAGGCAACCTACGACCGCTGCATCGACCAGATGGCCCAGGTGCCGGGCAATCGGCCCGTGGCTTTTCGCATGCCCTGCTGCGATTCGCTCAATACGCCCAGCCCTCGCTTCTACAGCGAAATCTTTGCGAGTCGCACGGAGGCGGGCCGTTTTCTCGAGGCCGATTCGTCGGTGTTTGTGCTGCTTACGCCCGACGACCCTGCCTTGCCCCGCGAGTTGGTGTGGCGCGGCGACGGCACGGAGCGTTTTCGCCGTTATGTGCCCTTTCCAGCGTTTTCCAACACGATCGAGAATTATCCCTACCCTTACGTAATCGGCACGGGCTGTTGGGAGTTTCCCTGCATCGCGCCGAGCGACTGGTCGGCGCAACACGTGCAGCGGCCGGCCAACCCTGAAACGGTTGCCGATTGGAAGGCCGCGCTCGACGCCGTGGTGGAAAAGCAAGGTGTGTTTGCGCTGGTGTTTCACCCCTACGAGTGGATTCGGCCCGAGCAGATCGTGGAATTGATTGACCATGCCGTCTCCAGGCACGGCTCGCGCGTCAAGTTCCTCAACTTCCGAGAAGCGGTCGATCGGCTTTCGGCATCGGCCCTGGGGGGCGAGCGTTTGCGGGCGGCCGAGGGGGGGGATAATGGCATTCGGGTGCTGGATCTGAACGACGACGTCTGGCAAGACGTCGTGGTGGGCCGCGGAGAGCATCGCCGCACCCGCTGGTGGCGCCCCGACGAGCGCCGCTGGGTCGAAACCAGCTTCCCCTGCCCGATCGTGTCGTCCGTTCCGGCCGGCGGCCAGGCGGCATTGTCCTCGGGGGCCGTGTTTGGCGTGTTTCGGCCTGGCGCGGGGGCGAGCGTGCTGATTCGAAACGACGAGCAGGCGGGGGCCTGGACCTTTACCGAAGGCCAGTGGCTGGCCGAGCCCGCTTTGCTCCAGGGGCTTGAACTTGACGCAGAGCCGCTGTTCACCCAGCGCGCGGGCGTGGACCGGGGAGTGCGGCTCGCCGACTTAGACGATGACGGCCGCTGCGAACTGATCGTGGCCAACGATCGTCAGCGGGCCGTTTTTCGCTGGCAGCCAGCACCCGGCGCCGCCGACGCTCCGGGTGGACCCGGGCACTGGAAAGCTTGTCCCTGGCGGTTGCCCGAGGGCGCACAGTTTGTGGATGCGGGCGGAAACGATCGCGGGCTGCGGCTGGTCGACGTGGACGAAGATGGCCCGCTGGACCTGCTCTGGTCGCACGAGGGTGGGTCGGGCGTGGTGCTTTGGCGCGGGATGGAATCGGGCTTCTCGCAGACGGTGCTGGCGCGGCAAGTGGGCGAGCCCGGCTGTTTGCCGCTGCTGGTCCGCGGCCGTACCAACAACGGGGCCTGGTTTCACGATCGACACCTGGTGGTGCAAAACGAGGATACAGCGCGGTTGCCGAACCTGGTCGACCGGCGGTCGTTTAACGAGCTCTTGGGCGAGGCCGACCTGGGGGCCCGCACGCCGCGGGCAGCGCTCGCGGGGCTGAAAGCGCGCCCCGGTTTTCGAGTCGAGTTGGTGGCCAGCGAACCGCTCGTCGCCGACCCGGTGGGGTTCGATTGGGACGACCGGGGCCGGCTGTGGGTAGTGGAAATGGCCGACTACCCGATGGGAATCGACGGGGCCGGCCAGGTGGGCGGCCGGGTGCGGGTGCTCAGCGACCGGGATGGCGACGGCCGCTACGACCACGCTGACCTGCTTTGCGACGAACTGCCCTACCCCACCGGCATCACCACCTGGCGCGATGGCTGCCTGGTGACGGCCGCGCCCGACATTCTGTTTCTGGCCGATCGCGACGGCGACGGCCGGGCCGAGGTGCGCCAGGCGCTTTATCGCGGCTTGAGCGAAGGGAACCAACAGCACCGCGCCAACGGCTTCACCCGCGGGCTCGACAATTGGCTGTACTGCGGCAACGGTCACAGCGGCGGACGGCTGGTGGGCCCCGCTGGCGAGCCGCCGGTGAATATCAGCGGGCGCGACTTCCGCATTCACCCTTCGAGCGGGCGCGTCGACACGTTGCTGGGGGTTACCCAGTTTCAGCGGGCGCGGAGCGATTGGGGGCACTGGTTTGGCAACAACAACATCGAGCCGTTGTTTCAGTACTTGATCGAAGATCGCTATCTGCGGCGCAATCCGCACGTGGCCCCGGGCAACGTGGTGGCCCTGGTGCCCGACCTGCCCGGTACCGCGCCGGTTTTCCCCCGCAGCCGCACGCTGGCTCGGTTCAACGATTTTCACACGGCCAACCGCTTCACCTCGGCCTGTGGCAGCATCTTGTATCGCGACGAGTTGCTGGGCGCCCACCTGGCGGGCAATAGTTTTGTGAGCGAGCCGGTCCACAACCTGGTGCATCGCGAGGTGGTGCGCAGCGACGGTTTGCGCTATGAAAGCCACCGCGCCGCGGACGAAGCGAGCAGCGAGTTTCTGGCGTCGTCCGACAGTTGGTTTCGCCCCACGTTTCTTGCTACCGGGCCCGACGGCGCCCTGTGGATTGCCGACATGGTTCGCGCCGTGATCGAGCACCCCGAGTGGATTCCCGACGAAACGGAAGCCATGCTCGATGTGCGCGCCGGTAGCCAGCAGGGGCGCATCTATCGCGTGCTGCCGGTCGGAACCGAGCCGCGCCCGATTCCTCACCTGGCCGATTGGACCACCGAGGAGCGGGTGGCGGGTCTGGAAAGCCCCAACGGTTGGGTGCGCGACAAGATTCAAGAGCTGCTGGTCGAACAAGGGTCGGGCGAGCCGGTCGCGGCCCTCGAAAGAATGGCGCGAGAGGGGCAACGGGCCACGGCGCGACTCCACGCGCTCGCGACGCTCGAGGGGCTCGACCACCTCGATACCGCGACCCTGCTGGCGGCGCTGGCCGACCCGCACCCGGGCGTTCGCCGCCAGGCCCTGGAGTTGGCGGAGCCGCGATTGCGGCGGGGTGAAGCTGCCAACGACGAAGTGCTGGCCACCGTCTGCCGGCTGGGGGACGACCGCGAACCACAGGTGCGGCTGCAATTGGCCCTGGCCTTGGGGGAAAGCCGGTCGCAGGCGGCTGGCCAGTTGCTCGCCGACCTGGCCCGTGCGCCGAGCGAGGGGGAACTCGACGAGCTGTTGGTCACGGCCATCCATAGTTCGCTGGTTCCCCACGCCGCAACGATGGCCCGGCACTGGCGCCGGTCGCCTGGTCCGCGCGGTCCCGCGCCGGCGGTACTGGCGGCCGTGATCGAGGTGGCGATCGCGACCGATGACCTGGCCGCGACCGAAGCCCTGGTGCAGCTTCTCGAAACTCCTTTGGCAGACGGCGGCGGCGCTGGCTCGCCGGCGGCAATCGAGCCGACCTGGCAGGCCGACGGAGTGGCTCGCCTGGTCGAAGCGCTCGAGCGGCGCAGCAAGAGCCTGGCCGAACTTGGGCAGCGCTTGCCCTCGGGCGTGGCCGGCCTGGAACGGTTGACCGCCCGGTTGCTTGCCGGGGCCCAGGCCACGCTGGCCGATGACCAGCAGCCCGCCGAAGCCCGCCTGGCGGCCATCGAACTTCTGGGCAAGCTGGCGGCCGGCGAAGCGGCGACCGCCGATCGGTTGTTGCCGTTGATCGACGGGAGGCAGCCGCCCGAATTGCAGCAGGCGGCGCTTGCCGTCTTGTCGCGAAGCGACCAGGAGAAGGTGAGCATTGGGCTGCTAGAGCGGTGGTCGTCGCTGAACCCGACACTGCGGTCCGAGGTGCTCGACTTGCTGCTGCGGCGCGATACCTGGATCGACCAGTGCCTTACGCAATTGGAACAGGGTTCGGTGGCGGCGAACCAGATCGATGCCGCCCATCGGCAGCGCTTGCTCGCGCATCGGCGGGGCGATGTGCGCCAGCGGGCGGCGGCCCTCTGGGCAGACGAAGGAAAGCACACTCGCGCCGACGTGGTGGCCGCTCATCGCCAGGTGGCCGAAATGACGGGCGATGCCGAGCGCGGCGTGCAGTGGTTTGATCAGCGCTGCGGGGTTTGTCATCGGCTGGGCGAGCGCGGCGTGGCGGTCGGGCCCGATCTGAGTCCGCAGGCAGCCAAGCCGGCGCTAGCGCTCCTCGAGGCCATTCTCGACCCGAACCGCGCGGTCGAAGCGCCCTACCTGAATTACGTCGTGGTTACCACCGATGGGCTGGCCTATTCCGGATTGATCGTGGCCGAGACCTCGACCGCGATTACGCTCCGCGGCCAACAGGGTAAGGACCAGGTGCTGCTCCGCAGCCAGATCGACTCGATGGAAAGCACCGGCAAATCGCTGATGCCCGAGGGGCTCGAGCGCGACCTGACCGACCAGCAGATGGCCGACCTGTTGTGCTTCATTCGCCAGGCAGCGCCGCGGCCCAAGCAGTTTGCCCTGGGGCAGGCCGAACTGGTCCGCCCCGACGGCCTGCGGGGTGAGCTTTCGTGCTTGTCGACCAACTGCCAAATCTTCGGGTCGACCTTGGTTCTGGAAGACGAGAATCGAAATCTGGGCTACTGGACCAGCGCCGACGACCATGCCCTGTGGACGATCGAAGTTCCCCACGGGGGGGATTTCGAAGTACTGCTGGAATGGGCCTGCGACGATGCCACGGCAGGGAACACCTTGCTGCTGGAAATCGGCGAGGCGCGCTTGACGCACCGCGTCGAGGGGACCGGAGGCTGGAACGAGTACCAGCGAACCAGCATCGGCCAGATGACGATCGCCGAAGGGACCCACCAGGTAACGGTGCGAGCGACCGGGCCGCTGAGCGGCTGCCTGCTCGACTTCAAGTCGATCACGCTCCGGCCCAGGCGCCGCCGCGGTTAACTGGCCATTGGCTGAAGCGCCAAGCCAGCGCGATCGGATGCGCTGCTGGCGAGCCAGGGTTGATCGTGCGACACTGGGCGGCCGCATGAACACCGTGTAACGACCGAACCTCGCGGGGGGAAGTAGTCATGGCCAGCGAGCCAAACCGGCATGCCGCCGGCGCGGAGGGCACGGAAAAGCCCAAGAAGCCTGTCGACCAAATTCCGCCCAAGCCCAAGGGGCGCCTGGGTTGGCTGCTGTTTCGCATCGCGGTGCTGGTCGTCACGCTGGGGCTGGCGGTTTGGCTGGCCCGGCCCGCGCCGATCGACCCAGCGCCCTACGACCCGCCCCGGGTGCTGGCGCTCGACGCGGGTTCCGGGCGAACGGCCGACGACCCCTGGCTGGCCAACGACCGGTTGGCCCAGGCCGAGCCGCTGGGGGCCGGCACGCTCTTGGGCCCGGAAGACGTAACGGTCGATGCCGATGGCAGCGTGTACACCGGCACCGTCGATGGCAAAGTGTGGCGAATCGATCCAGCCGGAGAAACCACCGTGGTGGCCAATACCGGCGGCCGGCCGCTGGGTATTCGCCGCTTGCCCAAGGGCGCGCTGGTGGTGGCCGACAGCCGGCGGGGCCTGATTCAAATCGAGCCCGGGGGCGAGATTCGCGAATTGGCCAAAACGGCGGCGGGCCGCGCGTTTCGCTTTACCGACGCGCTCGACGTGGCTGCCGACGGCACCGTGTATTTCTCCGACGCCAGCGACAAATTCGGCACCGACGACTATCTCTTCGATCTCTTGGAAGGCCGTCCTCATGGGCGGCTGTTGCGCCTGAGACCAGGTGCCGCCGAGGCCGAGGTGCTGCTCGACGGGCTGTACTTTGCCAACGGCATCGCCGTGGCGCGCGACCAGCAATTTGTGTTGGTCAACGAGACCTATCGCTACCGCATTACGCGCTATTGGTTGGCCGGAGAGCGAGCGGGCACCCACGAGGTGTTCGTGGACGAGTTGCCCGGCTTTCCCGATAACCTAAGTTGCGACGACCAGGGCCATTTCTGGGTGGCGCTTTTCACGGTGCGCAACCCCACGCTCGATCGAATGTCGCCCTACCCTTGGCTCAAGGCCCAAGTGGCCAAGCTTCCCAGGGCCCTTTGGCCGCGACCCCGGCCCTACGCGCTCATTGCCCATCTGGACGAACAGGGCAAAGTGGTCGAAACCTTTCAGGACCCCACCGGCCTCGCGTTTCGCGAGGTCACGTCTGCGGTGCATCGCGAGGGGGTGCTTTACTTCGGTAGCCTACACAACGACCGCGTGGGCCGGCTGAAACTCGGTCCCGCCGAAGGCGAATTGCCCTAGCCGCGGGGAAGCGAGCGGTCATCTGCCAAGAGCAGCGAATCGGCCGATGGGCGGCCGCGCGTTATCAGGGACAACGCGATTCGCCCTCCCGAATCGGCATGGGATTGGGCGGAGAGCAACGCCCTGTGGGCGGTGCGAACGCCGTAAGCGCAGGGTGCCACGAAGCCTTGCTTCGCCGGCCGATTAGCCGGCCGCGCCCACAAGCTGCAGGGCCTTCTGGACGCCCGTGTGGGCTCGCTGGGCCTTAAGACAAGTGTGGCGAAAAGTTTCGGGCCGCACCACGCCCGAGATGCGGAAGGTTTCCACCGGGCCTTTGCGGAAGATCAGGTCGCCCGCTTTGTACCAGGCCTGCCCCGGCTGCACCTCGACGTCGATCGCGTCGAAATTGTCGAGCGAAACGCTTCGTTCGTCGGTCGGCAGCAGCCCCCGGCGAACCACCACGCGGCGATTGGTGAGCGTGTAGCGGCGGCAGAGCCCCGGCGCCACCTTGGCGAAATACAACGGCAGGGCAACGGGAATGGAGAGCAACGCCAACAGGTTGCCTAGCGTCAGCGGTCCGCCGAGCCCAAGGGGGGTCGACCACAACTGGCCTAGCGCCCGCCCGATGCCCCAGGCCGAAAGGCTGGGGAATACCGTCATGATTTCCGTTTCGCCCGATTGGGGAGGACTGACCCCGGCGATCGCTTGCTTCATGGCCTGGTTTGCTGCCTTTGGAGAGACATCGTTCGCTGGGCATCGGCCGCCGCCGACCACCTTGGTCGGGCCGCGTCTTCGCACGGGGGCCAATTCGGCCTGGTGGGGTACCCTCGTGATTCTGCCCAGCCGCCTGACGTGAAACGACCAGCCTAGCAAACGGGTTAGGATTCATCCAGAGGCGCGCTCGAAGCGCCGGCGGCGGCTCGAACGAACCCAGTCAACCCTGCCCCGCAGGCTGGTGGCCCGCCGCGGTTTTTCGCCGTTTGGCGGCGCCAGGGAGGACATTTATATTTATTGCAACGCAGGCCGCTCGAGCCCAAAGAGCCGGAAGGCCTCGACCGTTTCGGTGTTCGTTGCCGTGCGACACGATTCCGCATTGCGGCGGCCCGCGAATCGTGGACCCCTGGCCGGTTCAGTCGCTTGCGGTTGGCTCGGCCAGCGGGGGAACCGGAGGAGCCGCTCTGTAACCCGTTATCCAGATAGGCCTTTGACAGATTGGCTAGGGGTTCCTACAATCCGCCGCTTGCCATCGGGTGAGATGCCCGAGCGTGGCGGGCTTCTCGGCCGCGCCCACTGTGGTAGGATTGCTTGAGCGGCCGGACCGGTTCGCAAGTCGTGGCTGGCTTCCGGCCTGCGATAGGTGGTTTGAGCTGACTCTCCGAACCGTTGGGCGGCCCAGCCCCTCTTGGTTCGAGGGGTTAGATGTGTTCCGGGCTGGCCCGACGTTTGAAAGAATGCCCGTTTCGGGGCGGTAGCTCAGTTGGGAGAGCGCTGCGTTCGCAATGCAGAGGTCGAGGGTTCGACTCCCTTCCGCTCCACTTGGTTAGGCCCACTGGCAGCACTTGTCAGCGGGCCTTTTTTTCTTGTCCTCGTCGGCACGTACGTTCGCTCGCCGAGGGTTGGCATGCCGCGCCCGATCAGCGGCCGTTTGGTGAGCATTTGCCCCGAAATTTCCCGGTTCGTCGGTCGCTGGCGCAAACTTTAGTGCAAACCGGCAGCCCGGCAAACCGTCGGTGGCCGATCGAGTTACGGTACTCTCGAGTGGAACACGTTCACGGTTGAGCGGCAGCGCGTGCACCAGCGCACCAACATCTACGCGAATGTTGCAAGGTGGCAGCGAAAAACGGCCCTCGACGGTTAGCCGCCCGTTGAAGGTTTCATCGGGCTGCGTTGTCGCAGGGATGCGATGCCAAGACAGCGACCCAAGTCGTTATTCTGAGAGCCGTGCGGAGCTTGGCTCCGCACTTGGCGCTTGTTGAAATCGGCCACGACGGCAGATTTCAACAGACGGTTCGTCGAGGAACCCAAAGCGGCTTAGGCGGTCCGCGAGTACGCAGGAGGGGGCGACCAGTTTCCTCTCGGCCTGCGCCGTTCGAACTCGGCCAGCCACTAGCCGGTTTCCGGCGGGGCAGCGTCGCCGGTCGCCTCGCGCAAGCGATACCCAACGCCCTGCTCGGTGATCAGCAGCGCAGGGCGGCTGGGGTTGTTTTCCAGCTTCTTGCGCAGGTTGGCCACGAAGACCCGAACATAGTGTGGCTCGTACACGGCATGCGGCCCCCAGACCTCCTTCAACAACTGCCGGTGGGTAACCACTTTGCCAGCGTTGCGGGCAAGAACGGCAAGCAGGTCGAACTCGATCTTGGTCAGTTTCACTTCGGCGTTCGCCCGGGCGACCGTGCGGGCCGCCAGGTCGATGCAGAGATTTCCCGTACGGACGACGCTGTTGGCGGGCGCGTTGAGCGGTGCCCGGGCGGCGTGCCGCAGCGCCACGCGGATGCGGGCCAATAGCTCTCCCACACCGAACGGCTTGGTAAGGTAGTCGTCGGCGCCGGCATCCAGGGCGGCGATTTTCGAGGCTTCCTCGCCGCGGGCCGAGATCACCACGATGGGAATCGCCGACCATTGCCGCACTTGGGCAATGAGTTGGCTTCCCTCCAGGTCGGGCAGGCCAAGATCGAGCAAAACCAGCGCGGGAAGCTGTTGGGTGATCGCGCGCAGTCCCTCGCGCGCGGTCGTTGTTTCCACCACGCGAAAGCCTTCGACCGAAAGCGAGGCCTGCAGAAAACGCCGGATCGGCGCTTCGTCCTCCACAATCACCACCAGCGGCTGTGAATGGCTCATAGACGGCCTTGGTGCGGATTGGGTTCGCTGAGGGTTGGCGGCGGCTCGTCCGAGGGGAGCCAGACGCGCACGAGGGCACCACCCTGGGGGCGGTTCTCGGCCTCGATCCGCCCCCCATGGGCTTCAGCAATCGCGCGGCAAATCGCCAGGCCGATGCCGGTACCGCGGCGGTCGCCCCCGGTGTCGCTGCCGCGGTAGAAGAGATCGAAGACGCGTTGTTCTTCTCCTGGGGGAAACCCGCGACCCCGGTCGGCCACCTCCAAGAGGATACCGCGGCCGCTACGACGGCCGTGAATTTCGATGGGAGCATCCGGGCCGGAGTACTTGATTGCGTTATCGATCAGGTTGACCAGCAGCACTTCGATCAGCACGGCGTCGACTTGAGCCAGGGGAAGCGCGTCGTCGAGTTCGATCTGCACCTGGCGGTGAGCGAGCTGGCGCTCCAGACGCGTAAGGGTCGACCCGATGATATCGTCGAGCGGATGCCACTGGCGATCGATGGCCACTTTGCCGCTCGACAATCTGGTCATATGCAACAGGCTTTCGACCAGTTGCGAGAGCCGCTCGGCCTCGTCGTTCATCATGGTCAGCAGATCGTGCCGGGTGGCCGGATCGAGCGCGTCGTACGAGGCGGCCAGGGTGCTGCTGGCGCCCGCGATGCCCGCTAGCGGGGTGCGTAGATCGTGGGAAACGGCGCTTAGCAGCGAGCTGCGCAGGCGCTCGGTTTCGGCGGTCAATCGTGCTTGCTCCGCCTGTTCGGTCAAGCGCGATCGCTCGACGGCCAGGGCCACGTGCGAGGCGAAGGTATCCAAGAGGTGCCGCTGGTCGTTGAAGTGGCTGTTTTTCTCCGGTTGTACGGCGAGCACACCCATCACGCCGTTTGGCGTGGAGAGGGGCAGATAGAGCGCCCCGGCGCTGGGCAAGGTGTCGGTGCCCTTGCCGGCGGGTTCGTCGTGGTCGTAAACCCACTGCGCCGCGGCGAATTCGGCCGCACTGGCGGCGAACAGGTGCAGATCGCCGAGCACCGGCAGGATCTTCCCCTGCGCGTCGGGCAGGAAAATGACGGCGTAGGCGTCGAACACCTCGGCGATCGTTTGTTCCGCGTCTTCCACCAGTTTCCTGCGGTCGGCCAAGGCCGCGAGTCGCTTGGTGAGCCGGTAAAGGGCCTCGGTCCGGCGCTCGTTGCCGCGCGCCACATCGGCCTGGCGGCGGACACGGGCCATGAGCGTGCTGGCGGTCAGGCCCACGGCCAGCATCACGGCGAAGGTGATCAGGTATTGCGAGTCGTAAACGGTAATTCCATAGAACGGTTCGGTGAACAGCAGGTCGAACAGCAACACTGCCGCGAGCGAGGTGGCAATGGCCGGCGCTTTGCCAAAGCGGACCGCCGAGAAGACCACGGCCAGCAGGTAGATCATTACCAGGTTGGCTTCGGTGAAGCGCCAGGCATGAAAAGCAAGCGCGGCGGCCGTGGCGGCCGCGAGCGATAGTGCCGCGCCCCACCAGCCGCGCCACCCGGGCGAAGAGGGCTCGCCCAGTCGAGCGGTTCGAACTGGCTCGTCGACACCGCGGACGATCAGCATGTCGATGTCGCCGCTATGCTCGACCAGCCGGTCCACAAACGCCTTGCGGCGCGTCCAGCGCCAGGCCGGCGGCTGCACCGTCTTGCCGATCACGATCTTGGTTACATTGCGCCGCTCGGCATAGGCCAGTAGTTCCGCGGCAATGTCGTCGCCGGTAAGCCGGGCGACATCGGCGCCCAATCGCTCGGCAAGCTGCAGGTGACGATGAATCTGGTCCGACTCGGCGGTGCTGAGCGGGCTCGATTCCGCGGCAACGTGCACGGCGGTCCAGGGGGCGTCGAGCCGGTCGGCCAGCCGCTTCGCCGCGCGAATCACCTTGGCCGAGGTCGGGCTGGGGCCCACGCAAACAAGCAGGCGTTCGTTGGTGGGCCAAGGCACCTTGGCGGCGGTACCAAGGCGGGCGGCTTCCACGTCTTCATGAATGCGTTCGGCCGTTTGCCGCAGCGCAATTTCCCGCAGCGCAACCAGGTTTTCCCGGCGAAAAAACCGCTCGAGCGCCTGAGCGGCCTGCCGCGGAACGTAAATCTTTCCTTGTCGAAGCCGCTCCAAAAGCTCGGCCGGGGGCAAATCGACCAGCACCACGTCGGCCGCCGATTCGAACACGCTATCGGGCACCGTTTCGCGTACGACCACTCCGCTGATTTGAGCAACGATATCGTTGAGCGACTCGATGTGCTGCACATTGACCGTGGAGTAGACGTCGATGCCGGCATCGAGCAGTTCCTCGACGTCTTGCCAGCGTTTGATATGACGCGAGCCGGCGACATTGGTGTGTGCCAACTCGTCGACCAGGATCAGCTCGGGCTTGCGCTCCAGCGCACCATCCAGATTAAACTCGCGAAGCCTGGCCCCGCGGTATTCCAGATCGAGCGTGGGCAAACACTCCAGCCCTTCGAGCAGGGCCTGGGTCTCGGGGCGGCTGTGCGGCTCGACATAGCCGACCACGACATCGCGCCCCTCGGCGCTTTGCTGCCGGGCGGCTTGCAGCATGGCATAGGTTTTGCCCACGCCGGCGGCATAGCCGAAAAAAAGCTTCAGTCGGCCCCGCTTGCTCGCCGCTCCGGAAGCGGTCTCTTCCGCGCGAACGCGCTGCAGCATTTGTTCGGGGGTGGGCCGTGCGTCGTCGCTCATGGTCCAGGTTGAGCCGCGGAATCACTCGCGTCGAGAGCCAGATTGAGCAAGAGCACGTTGACAAGCTGCCCGTCTTCACCGGCCGTCAACGGTATGGACTCGATGCCCCGGTCGACGAGGGCCAATACCGCGCTTTCTTCCATTCCTCGCGCGCGAGCGACCCGCGCCGCCTGAAAGCGCGCAGCCGCGAGGCTGATGTGCGGATCGAGACCAGCTCCGGAAGCCGTTACCAGGTCGGCGGGCACGGTCGTACCCTCTTGGGGCGCCAGTTGGGCGATCGCAGCCTCGGCTCGGGTGCGGAGCGCGAGATTGGCTGGCGACAGATTGCTGCCCGCCGCCGCCGATGCATCGTAGCCGCAGGCCGAGGGCCGGGGCCAGAAGTATTTCGGCTGCGTGAACGATTGCCCGATGAGTCGGGAGCCAATCAGCGTTCCGGCCGGGCCGGTTACCAGCGACCCCAGGCGAGCCTTGGGAGCCAAGACCGCGGCCAGGCCCAGAACCGTCAGCGGGTAAACGACCGCGCAGAGAGCGATTGTCAGTCCACAAAGGCGAACGCTCGCCAAGCATTCCCGGATCATCGATTCGCACCTTATGGGTGGGTAGTGGCCGGGGCCGGTCAGGCCAGGCCGAAAACAACCAGCAGCACGTCGATCGCCTTGATTCCCAGAAAAGGGGCGACAAGGCCACCGAGTCCGTAGATGAGCAAGTTGCGACCCAGCAGGGCATCGGCCCCTACCGGACGGTAGGTCACCCCTTTGATGGCCAGCGGAATTAGCGCCGGTATGACGGCGGCGTTGAAGATCACGGCCGAGAGAATCGCACTGCGAGGTGTGGCCAGGTGCATGACGTTCAATACGGCCAACTGCGGTAGCTGTGCCATGAACACGGCCGGGATGATGGCGAAGTACTTGGCCACGTCGTTGGCAATGCTAAAGGTGGTGAGGGCACCGCGGGTCATCAGCATCTGCTTTCCGGCGGCGACGATATCGATCAATTTGGTGGGGTTCGAGTCGAGGTCGACCATGTTGCCGGCCTCTTTGGCCGCCTGGGTGCCCGTGTTCATGGCCACGGCCACGTCGGCCTGGGCCAGGGCAGGGGCATCGTTCGTTCCGTCGCCGGTCATGGCCACCAGGTGGCCTTCGGCTTGATACTTTCGGATCAGCTCCAACTTGGCCTCGGGGGTGGCCTCGGCCAGGAAATCGTCGACGCCCGCCTCGGCGGCGATGGCCGTGGCCGTCAGCGGATTGTCGCCGGTGATCATTACCGTCTTGATTCCCATGCGTCGCAGTTCGATAAAGCGCTCTTTGATTCCCCCCTTGACGATGTCCTTCAGGTAAATCGCGCCCAGCACTCGATCATTTTCCGCAACGACCAGCGGGGTCCCCCCTTCCTTGGCCACGCGCTGCACGTCGCGAATTACTTCCTCGGGTACTCGCCCGCCGAGTTGTTCCACATGGCAACGGACGGCGTCGGCCGCGCCTTTGCGGATCTCGCGCCCGGGTAGCGAGACACCGCTCATGCGAGATTTGGCGGTGAACGGAACGAACTGCGCGCCAAGTTCCTCGAGCGCTTCGCCGCGCAGGCCGAACTCTCTCTTGGCCAGAACGACGATGCTGCGGCCTTCGGCCGTTTCGTCGGCCAGCGATGCAAGCTGGGCCACGCGGGCCAGTTCTTGGCCATCGACGCCGGGCGCGGGAAGGAATTGAGCAGCCTGGCGGTTGCCCAGGGTAATGGTGCCCGTTTTGTCCAGGAGCAAAACGTCGACGTCGCCGGCCGCCTCGACGGCCCGGCCCGACATGGCCATGACGTTGGCGCGGCTTAAGCGGGCGATGCCCGCGATGCCGATGGCCGCCAGCAACGCCCCGATGGTGGTGGGAATCAAACAAACCAAGAGCGCTACGAGAGTGGGCACGTCGATGGTGATGCCGAAATACTGAGCAATCGGATAGAGAGTGACCGTGACCAGGAGAAAGATAAAAGTAAACCCTGCTAGGACCAAGGTGAGCGCGACTTCGTTGGGAGTTTTCTTGCGGTTGGCCCCCTCGACCATCGCGATCATGCGATCCAAAAAGCTTTCGCCGGGTCGCGCAGTGACGCGAACGATCAGATGGTCGGAAACCACCCGGGTGCCGCCGGTGACCGCGCTGCGATCGCCGCCGCTCTCGCGGATTACCGGCGCGCTCTCGCCCGTTACGGCGCTTTCGTCGACCAGGGCGATCCCTTCGACGACCTCGCCATCGGCTGGAATGGTATCTCCCTGGCGAACCACGACCGCGTCGCCGACTTTCAGCGCCGAGGCGGGGATTTCATCGACCAGGTGGCCGGCCCGCTCGGAAACGCGGAGCGCTACCACGTCTTTGCGGGCGCTGCGGAGGCTGGCCGCTTGCGCGCGGCCGCGGGCTTCGGCAACCGCCTCGGCGAAGTTCGCGAAAACCACGGTCACCCAGAGCAGCGCCGCCAGCGAGGCAAAGTACCCCACCTGGTCGAGTTCGCGCAGGCCAGCGTCGACGGCAATCAGCGTCGTCAGCGCGGCGCCGACTTCCGCAATGAACATGACCGGATTTCGAATCGTGTGCAGCGGATTGAGCATGGCAACGCTGCGCCCCAGGGCGGGGCCAAGCATGGCCGCGGTGAAAAGTTCGCCAGTCGGCCGGTGCGCGGAGCGTGCGGGCTCGGGCGACGACCGTGGGATGGAAGTGCTCATCAACGATGCTCCGTAATTTGGGGCCGATCGCGGTCTCATTGGCCGGCCACCGTCGCCAGGTGCTCGGCCAGGGGGCCGAGGAAAGCCAAGGGCAAGAACAGCAGCGCCCCGACGATCAACACCGTGCCCAGCAGGATCACGCCAAACATCCAGGAATCAGTCCGAAAGGTTCCGGCGCTCTCGCTGCTGGGCTTCTTGCGGCCCAGCGAGGCGGCAATGGCCAAGGGAGCAACGATCGGCAGATAGCGCCCCAAGAGCATTACCAGGCCCGTGGCGATATTCCAGGCGGGAGTGTTATCGCCCAGCCCTTCGAAACCAGAACCGTTATTGGCCGCTGCCGAACTGAATTCGTAGGCAATCTCGGTGAAGCCGTGGCTGCCGCCGTCTTGTACGGTCGATTGCCCCCATCCGGTCGCCGCGAAGAGCGCTACGCCCCCCAGGATCAAGAGCGGGTGCAGTAGGAGCGTCAGCAAAGCCAGCCGCATTTCAGGCGTTTCGATCTTCCGGGCCATGTACTCAGGCGTTCGGCCGACCATCATGCCCGCGAGAAATACGGCCACCAGGATGAATAGGAACATGTTGATCATGCCGACGCCCACGCCGCCGAATGCCACGTTGAGCCACATGCCCGCGAGCGGTATCAGGCCGGTCAAAGGGTTCAGGCTGTCGTGCATGCAGTTTACCGACCCGTTCGAGGTGGCGGTCGTCGTGGCCGCCCAAGTGGGGCCCGCGGCGAAGCCGAACCGTAGTTCCTTGCCTTCGAGGTTGGGTGTTTGGGTCACGGCAAGACCCTCGAACGCCGCCGTCGGCGCTCGCTCGAGCAGCAACGCGGCGCCCACCATCGGCAGGTAAAGCAGCGTCATCACGGCGAAGACCACCGATGCGTGCCGTAATCGGCCAGTCATTCGCCCAAACATCCACACCGACCCCATGGGAATGAGCACGATCGCCAAGGTGCTAACGAGATTGGTCCAGTATGTGGGGTTCTCTAAAGGGTGGGCGCTGTTGGGACCAAAAAAGCCGCCGCCGTTGGTGCCGAGTTGTTTGATTGCCAGAAAAGCGGCCACCGGCCCGCGCGCGATCGTTTGCTGGGCTCCTTCGAGCGTGGTCACCTCAGCCGCCGGGGCAAAGGTCATCGGTACCCCTGAGACGACGAAAAACAGGGCCCAGAAAAACGCCAGGGGCAGAAGCACCAGCACGCTCACCCGGAACACGTCGCGATAGAAGTTACCGACCAGCTCCCGCCCGGCGATTGCCCGAGCCAGCGCCGCCAGCGAGGCGATGCCGGTCGCGGCGGAGACGAATTGCAGCCACATCAGGGCACATTGCGAGAGGTAGCTCAGCGAGACCTCGCCGGAATAGTGCTGCAAGTTGGTGTTGGTGGTGAACGAGATGGCCGTGTGGAAGGCCAGCGTCGGCTCGAGCGCGGTTTTCCCGTCGGGATTGAGCGGATGCCAAGACTGAGTCGCCAACACGCCGAACACCACTAAAAACATCAGGACGTTGAAGCAAAGCAGCGAGCGGCAATAGGCCCCCCAGCCCTGTTCGCCAACGCCGTTGCGGGTTCCCTTCTCCGATTTCGGATCGAGAACGCCAGCCAGGTACGCGCCCAGCGGCCACGACGCCAGCATGGCGAGGGCAATTACGATCGCGGGTACAGGCAGCCCGGTCATGTTCAATTCTCGTTAAAGAACGGTGCGGTCAGAACCACTCGGGAGCGATCATGGCGATGAGCAGGTACGCCATGGCCAGCACGGCCACGACGATGACGAGCGTGTTCATGGTTTTCTCCCCGTGGACCATTCGATTAGCCAGACCAGACCAAGGATCGCAGCGAACCCAGTCAGGCCAAGTAGCAGCATTGCCAGCCAGAGCATGACAACCTCTCCGTGAGCGACCTTCCTCCCTCGGAAAGTATCGCCAAGCCAAGATCAAAAGGGCGTCAAGAGTCGACGCCAGGATGTTAAGAATTCGTCAAGAGCGGATTCTCGACGCACGGGCAGCCGTGATTGCGCCGCGAGTATTTCAACAGACCGCCAGGGGCAGCGCTTGCCGACCGCGGTTTCTGCCGGGGCCTGAACCTGAGTCGGAGAGGGCCCGGTTGGGAGGGCCCCGGCCTCTCGGGACGGCGCGCGGGTCCGCAGCGAGCCGCACTGGGGGGCAGTTGTGGCTGTTCTTTGCCGTGATTTGCCGTGCCGATCGGTGCGTCTGTATTGATCCTGGAGACTCCAACAATCAGAATGGCCGGGCTTAGTCTGTAGGTGCGTCGATGGCGACTTGCGTGGGCACGGGCGACGGACGACTGCGAGCCGAGGTGTGCCAGTGGGCCCAGGCTCGACACGGCCAAGGCAAGACACGTTCCAGCGCCTGCGCAGCGACGGGCGGAGATCACTGGTCGATCGCGAACGCCGAGCGTAAGCCGTCGGCGGCCTGCTTGCTGATGCTGAGCTTGCGGCAGCGCTGGTAGCTCGAGATTTCGAGGGGGCAGCATGGGCAGATTTTGGTGGGGCGAGCGCCGGCATAGGGCCCGCGGCCAGCGGCAAGCAACGTCATCGCGGCCCGCTCCAACACCGCTTCAGCGCGCGATTCAACTGGAAACACTTGAACGCCGCCGGTTATTGGCCGTGGGAGTGGAACCTTTCGCCGCCCCGATCCTGCCCGAGTTTGCCAGCAGCGATCGCATTTTTGAACACGGGGGATCGTTCTATTTTTCCCTGGAGAATTCGAGCAACCGATTCGATATTTGGGAGACCGACGGCACGCCGACAGGTACCGCACCGTCTCTTCAAATCGTTTCCCAGTCACCCAGCGCGGACAGTACTTTCTATGCCAATCTCAACGGCACGCTTTACTTCGGTTCCCTGGGTGGCGCTGCCGAAAAAGGCATTTGGAAGCTGGAGGACGCCGGTTGGGAGCTAGTTACTCGTCTGCATGACGATGGGTTCGGGCCCGATGGTTTTACGGTCATCAACGGCGCCTTGTGGTTCTACCAGACGGATTCCTTTGTTTTTCAAACAGGGCTTTGGAAAAGTGATGGAACTTCGGCCGGAACGAATTTGGTGTGGAGTGCGAATTCCAATCCGTTCGTCGAAAGCGGCGATCCGGTTGGCGCGCAGGAAACAGTGTACTTCCTGAGCGGAACCCAAGCTGAGGGAACGGAGCTGTGGGCGACCGACGGAACCTCTCAGGGCACGCATGCCGTGGCCGATATTCGTGCCGGAAACGGTAGTTCGAGCCCATCTCAATTGACCGAATGGCATGGTTCGCTCGTCTTTACGGCCAACGACGGCGTCCATGGCGACGAGTTATGGATCACCAACGGAACTTCGAGTGGCACGATGCTCGTTGCCGACATTCGAGCAGGGTCGAAAGGTTCCTCGCTAAGCAATCTCACTAACGTGGGCGGAGTTCTCTACTTCTGGGCGAACGATGGTACGCACGGGATGGAGCTTTGGCGAAGCGACGGCACCAGCTCGGGCACCAGGCTGGTTTCCGATATTTATCCCGGGTCGGCTTCGGGCGGTACCAGCCCGCTGGTCGACCTGAGTGGAACGCTCTATTTCTCGGGCAACGATGGGGTCCACGGCTCGGAGCTTTGGAGGTCGGACGGCACCAGCTCGGGCACCCAGTTGGTGGCCGACCTCCGGCTCGGCACCGGTTCGTCTAGCCCCAGCGATCTGACTAGTTCCGATGGCAAGGTCTATTTTTTCGCCAACGACCAAGTCCATGGCAGCGAGCTTTGGGGAAGCGACGGAACCAGCGCCGGCACGATGCTGGTTTTCGATGTAGTGCCGGGCTCACTCTCGTCCGTCCCAAGATCGCTCGCGGCGGGCAACGGCTCTCTTCTGTGGCGCGCCTTCGACGGATTTGGCGTTGACCAGCTCTGGAAGTCGGATGGCACCAGCGCGGGCACGGTGAGAATTACCGACCTGAGCTCGCCGGCGACGGTCGCGGTTTCAAACCTTATCAAGGTCAACGACCGGTATTATTTTGTAGCCAACACGTCGGGCGAAAGTGTCGAGTTGTGGGCCAGTGACGGAGTGGGCCAGGGCGCGTTTCGCGTCGCAGGTCAACCGGCATCCGCTATTTCGTTCAATCCCAGTCAGTTGACTAATCTCAATGGCACACTGCTTTTCGTGGCCAATAGCATAGTTAGCGGCGTAGAGCTTTGGAGATCGAACAATAGCGGCGCGACCCTAGTGCGTGACATCTACCCCGGTAGCTCTTCGGCTCAGGTTAGTTGGCTGACCCAGGTGGGCGATACGGTGTTTTTCGTCGCCAACGACGGAGTCGCGGGGCACGAACTTTGGAGAAGCGATGGCACTTGCTCGGGCACGCAGCTTGTGCACGATATTCGTCCGGGCTCGCTCGGCGCAAGTCCCCAGTTGCTCATCAACGGGGGCGGAGTGCTTTACTTCAGCGCGGACGATGGAGTCCATGGCGACGAATTATGGAGAAGCGACGGCACCAGCTCGGGCACCCAACTGGTTCGAGACCTTAATCCGGGAACGGCCGATTCCATGTCGAGTGGATTGCCCAGACTAGCCTGGAACGGGTCTCGAGTCTTCTTTAGCGCAGATGACGGTGTGGCAGGCTTTGAGCTATGGAGCTCCGATGGCACCTGTTCCGGTACCGAACTGGTTCGCGACATCCGCCCGGGTATCGGCGGCGCGAGCCCACTCAACATAACCAATTTGAACGGCACACTTTATTTTCGCGCCAACGACGGAACGACGGGCACCGAGCTTTGGAGGAGCAATGGGACCAGTACGGGCACGGTCTTGGTCCGAGATGTTAACCCGGGCTCGGCCGCTTCGGCTCCGGACAAGCTCACGGCCGTCGGCTCCTTGTTGTTCTTTCTAGCCAATGATGGCGCAACGGGGACGGAGCTCTGGATATCCGACGGAACGAGTTCTGGTACCAGGCTTGTCAATGACATTCGACCAGGCACGAGCAGCTCCTCGCCAAGCAGCCTGGTCAATGTGAACGGCGTGCTATATTTCGCGGCCACCGACGGTAGCCATGGCATGGAGCTTTGGGCGAGCGACGGCAGCTCGGATGGAACGTATCTGGTCTACGATCTTAGGGCTGGTTCGGGCTCCTCGTCGCCGAGTAGTTTAACCAACTCCGACGGAACTCTTCATTTCGTGGCCAACGGTTCTGAAATCGGCCCGGCGCTTTGGCGCACGACACCAGTGGGCGTGACCGCCGACGCCGGGGAGATTTACCGAATGGACGAGGGCCAGCCATTGGTGTTGGCTGCCCGAGGTGGTTCGAACAGCGATCGCTATCCGGCCACCTTCGCCTGGGACTTGAACGGAGACGGCGTGTTTGGCGACGCCGAGGGGCCCAATCCCACGGTCTCCACCAGCGCGTTGGCGTCGCTGGGCATAAGCGGCGCTCCGCATACGTTCTATGTTCGCGTTCAGGTTAGCAATACGGTTGGTGACGTTGCGACCTCGGCGCCGGTTCCGGTAACCATTGTCAACGCGCCTCCCAGCCGCCCCGCCCTGGCAGCGGGCAGCGATTCGGGGGTATACGCCAACGACCGCGTGACCAACGTCCGTCAGCCCACCTTCGTCGGCACCGCACTGCCCAACGCTTTGGTCACACTCTATCGCGACGGGGTGCCGCAGGCCCCGGTCGTCGCTACGCCGTCGGGAACGTACGAAATTACGATCGCCGCTCCACTGGGCGATGGCACCTACTCGTTCACCGCGCGCGTGACCGATCCCTACGGCAATTTGAGCGAGCCCACGCTGCCGGCCGTCGTTCGAATCGATACGGTGGCCCCGACGCACTCGTTCATTCAACCCACCTTGCAGTGGTTGACCGAGTTCCCCCAAAGCATGAATTTCGTGTTTAGCGAGGTGGTTTCGGGCGTAGCGCTAACGGGGGTGGGCCTGCGATTTGAGAACGGCGCGAACCTGTTCACCAGCTCGCAGGAGTTTACAACCGGCGACCGCGTGACTTGGGAATTAGAAGGGCTCAACTTCCTGCCGTGGCTGCCGGGCGACTACGCCTTCTCGCTGATTGCTGCTGAGTCGGGAATTACCGACCTGGCTGGCAATCCACTGGCTAACGACTCGCTCCTTGATTTCACCTACGCAGGGCCATCGCGCGCTCCGAGCCAACTGAGGTTAATCGCCGCCGAAGATACCGGAATCTCGAGTACCGACCAGCAGACCAATGTAGCTCAGCCCACCTTCGCCGGTACGGCCCCGGATGGAACCACGGTGGTACTTTACCTCGGCGAGGTCGAGGTCGGGCGCGGCGGCGTAAGTTCAGGCAGCTATACCGTGACCGTTGATACGCCGCTTGTCGACGGCACCTACAACTTCACGGCGCGCACCTTGAACTCCCTCGGGATACTTAGCAGCTTACGTGGTTCCATTCCATTCGTCCTCGACACGATAAGACCGGAAGCTACGGTGGTCGGTCCCGGCACCGATCCGGCCACGGTGCCGCCAAATGACCTGATCGTTCGCTTTAACGAGGCCGCCTACGGAGTAACGCTTGCGGCACTGAGCCTGACCAGAAATGGTGGCCCCAATTTGCTTACGCCCACGCAAACCATTGCGGCCACCAGCGGGAATCTTGACTGGAAGGTTTCCAAATTGGCGACCCTGGTCTCGGCGCCCGGGCTATACACGTTGACCCTTACCGCGGCGGGGTCGAACATCACCGATACGGCTGGCAATCCAGTCCTGGCCGACGCCAGTGTCAGTTTTACCTATGCCGGCGCTTCGCCCGCACCCACTGGGCTTGCCTTGGCGCCCGGCAGCGACACGGGCACTTCCGTCACGGATCGGCTCACCAAGTTCAGCCAGCCCACGGTTGTCGGCAACACACCGGCCGACACGACCGTGGTGATTTACGAAGGGGGGGTCGAAGTCGGTCGCGCGCCGGCGGTTGGAACCAGCTTTAGTGTAACGCTCAGTACACCGCTTTCAGACGGTGCGCGTACGTTGACTGCGCGCAATATCAACTCGGCCGGCGCGACAAGTTCGGCTTCCAATTCGCTCGCGATCACGGTCGACGCCACCCCGCCCGTGGCAACGATTACCCACCCGACCCCCGACCCTCGAACGTCGACCCTGAATACGCTGACGATCTCGTTCAGCGAGGCGGTCTACGGACTCACTCTGGACTCGTTTGTGTTTCAGGTCGATGGCGGACCGAACCTGCTCACGGCCGCTCATACACTGACGACGACCAACAACCTGAGTTGGACGCTGGCCGGGTTTAGCTCGCTTCCCTGGTTGGCGGGAACCTACGTGCTGACGTATCTGGCGGCCGTTGCTGGCGTGACGGACCAGGCCGGCAACGCTCCTACGAGCGATGCCAGCACAAGTTTCGTCTATGCCGGGCGTTCGGTCGCGCCTTCAACTCCGGCGTTGGCACCCGGCCAGGATACCGGAACTTCGAGCACCGATCGTCTGATCCGGTCGAATACCCCCACCTTCGTAGGCACCGCGCCCCCGGGTACTACGGTCATTGTTTACAGCGGCACCACGGCGGTGGGAAGCGGCGTGGCCATCGACGGCAATTACAACGTGACGGTCACCACTCCCCTGGCCAACGGCACTCACACCATTACCGCCAAGGACGTGAATTCGGCAGGAGCGACCAGTCTGTCGTCGGGTTCGATCGTTATTTCGGTCGATGCGACTGCCCCCGTGATCACGCTCAACGCGCCGGCCCCCTCGCCGGGGCCGCTGAGCGACATCAGTTTCTCGTTTAGTGAGCGGATTTACGGCCTGACCTTGGATGCCCTGAGCCTGCGAGTCGATGGCGGCCCAAATCTGCTGACATCGGCCCACCAGTGGCTGAATACCTTCAATGACACCTACTGGAGTCTGCATGGAGAAAGCAATTTGCCCTGGGAACCTGGGGAGTATGTGCTTGCGTTCTCCAGCGGCTCCGTAACCGATCAAGCCGGCAACCCCGTGGCCGATCGATCGATAGCGTTCTCCGTGTCGTTGCCAGCCGCGCTCGGCCAGCCGGCGCTTGGACCTGGCGGCGATCAGGGGATCTCCAACTCTGATCTCATTACGAACCGAAACACTTACCTGCAGGTTGTGGGAAGCGCGCCGTCGCCGGTCAAACGGGTAAAGTACTACGACAATGGCAACTATCTTGGCGAGGTTAGCGCAAGTGGCGGCACCTACGCCTCGAGTTCGTTCATGCTTGCCGCGGGTACACACTCGCTGACGGTTGTGCCCAGTACGGACGGCGGGCTGCTGGGGCCAGCCTCGCCTGCCCTGACGGTATTCGTCGACGGGATCGAGCCGACCGTCGTAATCGACTACGAAAAACCTGATGAATTCACCGTGCCGCTGGATCGCGTCGATTTCATCTTTAGCGAGCCCGTGTACAACCTCACTCGCGATAGTATCACGGTTAAGTCGGGCAGCACGGTCATTCCGCTCACAACCGCTCAGCCGCTGACGACCAGCGACCAGGTAACTTGGACCTTGAGCGGATTGTCGTCGCTGCCGCTGGAAGGCGGGTTCTTTCCCGTCAGCATTTCGATTCGAGGCAGCGCAAGCGGAAATCCGATCGACGTCGCTGGGAACCAACTGTTGACCCCGGCCGAAGTCTCGTTTTATTTAATCCGGCCGGGCCAGCCCAAGCTGGTCGCTCTCGGGCAGCCAAACGGACCCCTGTTCGCCATCGGCAATCAAATCTATTTCGCCAAGTACGAAGCCGCCACGGGGATCGAGTTATGGACCAGCGACGGAACGCCCGGCGGCACCCGGTTGGTTAAAGACCTGAATGCCGGTAGCGCGAACTCGAACCCTAGGTACTTCACCGACGTCGGTGGGGTGCTCTACTTTGGAGCGAACGGGGCGGGTTCGGGCTACAACCTTTGGCGCAGTGATGGCACCTCGAGCGGAACCGTGCTCGTCAAGCAAGTGGACCTGACCGCGCTCTCGGAAAAGGCGTCGCTGGCCCGCGTGGCCGATCCGCTGGTCAATGTGCGGGGAACGCTGTACTTCTCGGCCGACGACGGCGCCACTGGCCCTGAACTTTGGAAGTCCGACGGTACGTCGTCGGGCACGGTGCTGGTGAAAGACCTCGCCCCGGGCGGCACCGGTTCGTCTCCGCGGTACCTGGTCGAGGTGAACGGAAACTTGTTCTTCGCCGCCAACGACGGGGCGACGAACACCGGCCTGTGGAAGAGCGACGGCACCGCGACCGGAACGGTTCGTCTGGCCACCTTTCCCGTCCAGGCGGGCAGCAATTTGCACTACATGGCCAACGTGCGCGGCACCCTGTTCTTCGCCGCCGATGACGGTGTGAACGGATACCAGCTTTGGCGTAGCAATGGTACGTCGTCGGGTACGGTGCTGGTGTACGACGTTGATCCGGTAACGTTAATTCAAGGTTACCTGGTCGACCGCAACTTTCTCAACGCCGGCGGCATGCTGTATTTTCGGGCCAATGATGGCCCCGGGGTGCATGCTTTGTGGAAGAGCGATGGCACCTCGACGGGTACCGCGCGGGTGCTTGAAACCCCGGGCGACCCCTTGGCGACGTTCCCCGCGGTTTTGACCAACGCGAACGGCACCGTTTTCTTCAGCTCCCTGGTCGATATCTACCAGGTTTGGCGGAGCGACGGAACTGCCGACGGAACGCAACCGGTAAGCCCCGGCCAGATGTTCGCATTCGATCTGAAGGCCGTGGGAGGGGTAGTGTACTTTGTCGGCTTGCCCCTGAGCCAGGCGGACTTGAACAATGCCGGGATCTGGGTATCCGATGGAACTTCCGCGGGAACCCGAATGGTCGCTCGGTTTAACTTCGATCCGGAATCGAATCCCGATTTCTCGATTCCCTCGATCATGAACGCCGCCGGTACGCTTTATATTTCGATCGATCAAGGGCTTTGGTCGATTTCGGCTCTAGCTGGCCAGGCGCAGCAAGTAACGCTGACGAATCAGCCTGCTGCGAATATCGCGCTCGGAGCCCCGTTTGCCCTGTCGATCGCGATTCGAGATGGCTACGGCGATATCGTGGCCAATTACAACAGTACCGCCACGATCAGCCTGGCGAGCAATCCTGGCGGTGCCACGCTGGGGGGTGCCTTGACCGTACCGGTGGTCAACGGCGTGGCGACGTTCTCGGGTCTCAGCTTGAACCAACTTGGTAACAACTACTCGCTTCGAGTTACCTCGGGGAGCCTTCCGCCCACGACGATCAGCAACGTCTTCAATGTGCTGGCGCAGGTCAACGAGCCTGAAATCGCGATTCTCGGCCTGGCGGGCGCGCCCCCCAATCAGACCGAGACCCCCATTCTCGACGAGAGCCAAACCATCTCGACCGTGAATGGTACCGATTTCGGCTCACCGACGGCGGGAGCCGCGGTAACCATACACTACCTGGTGCGAAACTCTGGAAACGCGGTTCTGGAACTGAGCGACTCGGTGAGAATCGCCGGAGCCAATCCGGACGATTTTCAGTTGACCTTGGCCCCCGCAAGCCAGATTCCGCCGGGAGGCAGCTCCGAGTTTCGCATTCGATTCGCTCCCACAGCGGCTGGTTTGCGCTCGGCGGAGATCCGAATTGCGAACAACGACGGCGACGAAGGCCCCTACAATTTCCTGATTCAAGGCACAGGCAGCGCGGCGCTGACGCTGGCGGAAATCGACGTGCAGGGGAGCGGCGTTTCCATCGGCTCGAGCGATGGAAGTCCTGCGGTGGTCGACGGAACCGACTGGGGCGACGTGGCCCTTGGCCAGGCGGTAACCCACACCTTCACAATTCTCAATCTGGGCACTTCCACTTTGCTCCTCCCCGCATCGCCCATGATCGGCATTAGCGGGGCCGGAGCGTCTGACTTCACCGTCGTGACAACGCCGACGGTTCCCACGATTCTGTCCGGCGGCAGCGCCAGCTTCTCGATTCGCTTCCAGCCGACGGTCGGCGGACTGCGTGTAGCTACGGTGAGCATTGCCAATAGTGATTCCAATGAGAATCCCTATTCCTTCGCGATCTCAGGAGGGATGCCGCTGCTGGTCGGCGATGCGAACGGCGACGGCGTGGTTGGCGCGGCCGACTATGCCTCGTGGGCGGCTCAGTTTGGCCTAACCGGCCTAGGCTGGTCTGCGGACTTCGATCGAAATGGCTCGGTCGGCGCTGGCGACTATGCACTTTGGGCCGGCAATTTCGGTCGCTCGCTCGGCGGGGCGGCGCTCACGGCGCCAGCGGCCGCGCTAGCCATCTTGGGATCCAATGCCGCCCCGGCCGGTGCACTTAGCGATCAGCCGGTGCGAACGGCCACGCTGAGTCAGCGGTTTGAACGAGCTTGGAGCGGCGCACGGGCTACCGACCAAGTCCTCGACCAGGTTCAAACCTGGCAGCCCGCGGTACCAGTTGAGGATGCGCTAGCTCCGACACGATCGAATGGGACGACCTCGCTCTGGGATCGGGTGCTAGGCAAGGTGGCCGATTCGAGTTCGCGAACTTCGGGATAGGCCTCCCCGGCGTGGCTTACTCGAACCGCTCAGCCTTCGGCCCGCCCGGCCTGCAATAGCTCGAGTGGCTCGACCGCCGCGATCGCGATGGCTGGACCGGCTGCCGCTGCGAGGCAGAGTGCCAACGTGCCCAAAAAGGCCGGCGCGAGGTGGCTCCAGGGCACGGTGAGCGGTGTGACAGGCCCCCCGTGAACATTGACATACCGGGTGATCTCGGTGCCACAGTACCCGGCCAGCACGCCAAACGCCAAGCTCAGAAGACCGGCATGCAGGGCGATCAACAACGCCTCGGAGAGCACTAGCCGCACTAGCGCCAGACGCGTGAACCCCACGGCGCGAAGCACGGCCAGTTCCCAGCGACGGGCACGTACCGAGGCTAGAATGGCGCTGGCCACACCTAGCGAAGTGGGTATGAGCGTTATCAGGGGAAGAACGCTCAATCCCCAGATGATGTGCCCCCCATGTTCGCGCAGCATCCGCCGGATGCCGGCCGCTGACGTGACCTGTATTGCGGACGGCGCGGGTTGTCGCCGCTCCTTGGGCGACTCAAGCGTCGTACCGGTCGACCCGAGCACCGTCTCGATCGAATTGCGCAAACCTTCGTCGGAGATCCCCTCGTCGAGATTCATCCACAAGAACTCGACGCTGGGCTTTTCAAAATCTCGCCGAACCACTTCGAAGGGCGCCAGTACCACCGCGGCGGAGCGCGGGCTACGGGCCCGCATGCCAAACTTGGTAAGCCAGTGCCAACCGTCGAGCCGAACGACCCCGGCGATTTCGTACTGCAGCACCTTGTGGGGTTGGCCGGGAACGACCACGCTGAATTGATGACCAACGCCAAGGCCGCTCTCGCGAGTGAAATGATCGGGCACTAGGCAGTACCGGCCGCGACGAAGTTTGGCCAACGCCTCGGACCGGCTGCCTTGAACAAATCGAAGCACGCAAAGCGGATCGGGGCCCGCGAAGGCCAGCTCGGCATCGAGCCCCACGAATAGGCAGTTGTCCTGCCGCGTGACCGTGGCTCGTTCGATCGCCCCCGTAATATCCTCGGCGAACCGCGGCTGTTCGACCGCGAGCGGCAGGCATGGATGCCCGGCAATGCCAGGAAGGCGGCGTATCGCATCGATTTGGGTGGTGTCGAACGCGCCGCCGCGCCTCTGGACCAACGCGTCGGGCATCCAATCGCCCGGCTCGAAGGCACCGAGCATCGAGTAGCCCCAGGTCTGCATTGCGGTGAAGAGACCTAGCCCCAGCGTGAGCGAGATGGCCACGCCGAGCGATCGCCAAAGATTGGTGGAAAGTTGCAGGGCAACCAGGGGCGGGTCGAGCCGTAGGCAGCGTGCCACGAAAGGACTGAGCAAGCGTTCGCCGGCGAATAGCGCGGTGGGCGCGGCCAACACAAAACCAACCGCCAACAGCAAAAAGCCGACGATCGCCGGCGCAAATTCGCCATCGGCGCAGCGGTCGGCCTGGGAACGGACCAACGCCGGTCCGCCGACGACGAGCGAGCCCGCAACCAGAGGCAGCCATTTGGGCAAGCGGACCGGCGCCGATGGCGTTCGCATCGACAAGGCTTCGACGGGCTGAAGCGATAACGCCCGGCACGTGGGAAGGATGGCTGCCAGTAGACATCCTCCTAAAGCACTCACGGCCGAAAACGCCAGGCAGCGACCGCCGATGAGCACGCCGCCTGGAAACCAATCGGGTCGCCAGGCCTGGGCGGCGCCAGCCACGGCCCAGCCGCCGCTGAACCCTAGTCCCCAGCCGAACAATCCCAGCGCCGCGGCTTCCGTAGCAACGAGCAAAACAACTTGAGCCTTGGTCAAAGCGATCGCCCGAAGCAGGGCGAACTGACGGGTCTTTTCATCGATGCCCATGCTGAGCGTTGTAAAAACCACGAACAGCGACACCAACAGAGCTAGGCCGGTGGCCACATACGCTTGGGCGCGCACGCTCGAGTTGGTCGAACTGTGGGAAAGCTCGCCCAAGATATCCGAGGTTTGCTGAAGCCTCGCGCCGGGCGCAAGCGGCGCGTACTCGGTCGAGAATCTCCGGCGAAACTCGGCTGGGTCCGCCCCGGCTGCGAGTTGGACTCCGAAGTAGCTGTTCTCGGCCGGGGCCCCGGCGAGTTGTTCGGCGAGTGAACGGGGAACAAACAGGGCCGCGTCGGCAGGCCCCGTTTCGAGCACTTCGACCCGCATCGAAGGCATATCGGCACGCAATTGCATCGGCGGTAGCGGTGGCTGCTGTTCCATAAGCCCGATGATTCGCAGCACCGCTGGCGATTCGTTGCGCCCGCGGCTGACAGCGACCTGGTCGTTGAGTTCCAGTTGCAAGTCGGCGGCCGTGCGTCCGCTGATAACCGCCACGGCGGCGTCGCGATCACCGGGCTGAAACCAGCGACCTTGGCTCATTGGGTACGGAGGTTCGGCGGCCTCGGTGCCGACGAGCATTGGCGAGCCGCCCGACCTGTTCGGCCGAGCTGCCTTCGGCTGCTGGGGCGCTATTCGCGCCCG
Source organism: uncultured Pirellulales bacterium (assembly GCA_964399535.1). GTDB lineage: Bacteria > Planctomycetota > Planctomycetia > Pirellulales > CAYNRE01 > CAYNRE01. Next base: position 90,929 of record CAYNRE010000044.1, read on the forward strand.
GGTCTGGTATGCCGAGTCGATTGCGGCGACACCCACGTCGGCGGCGAGCGCAGCCCTCAGCCGTTCGGGCAAAACCGGAGTCGATCGTTCCGCAAACTGGGGCAGTCGCTGGGAAGTTGGAGGAACGACCAGGAAGTCGTACCTCCCCAGGTAAGCTTTGCCAAACTGGCCAATGGCTAGGTGCAACGCATCGTAACCGCCGACTACCCAGGTCAACATGCAGACACTGACGGCGACGGCCAATGCCGCGAGCCCGAATCGAAAGCGGTACGCGCGCACCTGGCGCAGCATCAATTGGGCCAGGAACGGTAGCCCGTATTCGCTCATATAGTTCACCACGGTGCTGCCGTATTAACACGCCCAGACAGAGGAACTAGCCGGCCGCACCCGACTGGACTGGTGGGGTGAGGGAAGAGCCGTGACAAGTTTCGCCAGTGTGCTGGATCAGTTCGTGGTATCCCCGCGAGACAGCCAGCGGATCGGGCTCGGCCGCGGTCGAAAACTGTCCGCACAGGCGGCCGTCGTTCATCACCAGCACCGACTGCGACCACGCGGCGACGCTCGCCTCGTGAGTGACGATCAAGATGGTGCGACCCTGTTGCTGGCAGAGTTCTCTAAGGAGCCGGCAAACTTCCTGGCCGGTTGTGGAATCGAGGCAGCCAGTGGGCTCGTCGGCCAGCACAATTGCTGGGTCGGTGATCAGCGCCCGGGCAATCGCCACCCGCTGCTGTTCTCCGCCGCTGAGCGCATCAGGTCGATGATGACGGCGACCTGCCAGATCCAATCGCTCTAGAAGCGCTTCGAGCCGGGGCCCCGCGTCGGCACCCTGACCGCCGGCCGCCAAGGGAAGCAAGATGTTTTGTTCCGCGGTTAGCGCCGGAATCAGGTTAAAAGACTGAAAGACCAAACCAATATGGTTCCTGCGAAACCGGGTTAGCGCTTCGTCGTCGAGCGTCGCCAGGTTTACGTCGTCGACCAGAATCTGTCCGGCATCGGGCTGGGTGAGCCCAGCCAGTAGGTGGAGCAGTGTGCTCTTTCCGCACCCACTTGGCCCCATGACCGCCACGAGCGACGACCTTCGAAGGGACAGGTCGATCGACCGCAGGGCGGGAACTATCTGGTTACCCCGTGAGTACCGTTTTGAAACGCCAACGGCGCGCACAGCCCAGCAGCTCTTCTCCGATTGGCTCGTTGATTTGGCGGCCGACGATGGGGTCATGGCACGGCTCCGGTTAGCTCGAGCCGCAGCGGCGGATTTTCGCCGGCCGTGACTTCGAGCATGGCGGCCGGGGTCTGCGCATTCCCATATCGTGCGCGAAGTCGATCGTCGCCCAGCATTACCTCTCCCAGGTCGTTCACCACCCGTAGCGGCCAAAGCACTGTCACGGCGTACGAGCCTCTGGGCAACCCATCGCCGGCAACGTAGGTGGTTGTCTGAAACGAGCCATCGACCTGGACCAAGGCCATGGGGATTGAGCGCAGCTCGTCGACCGGATCGGCCGCGTGGAAGTAAACGAGTGCCCCCTCGGCCGGGAGGCCATCGACCAGTACCTCGCCCCGCACCTGGTACGTGGGCAGACGAACCGGTTCCATTTGCCCACAGCCGACTGCACCGATCGTGGCGCAAAGTGCCCCCGCCAGCACGGCGCCGCGCGGCAAGTCCCACGCGCCAGGTAAGGCCGACAGGCTCGATGGAGAACGGTTCATGCTACTGCCCGGCGAGTGCATCGACCGGTACTAGCCCGGCGCGCGTCAACAGGTCGAACGTGACCCTGACCGGAATTTGGGAGTGGAGAAACCGCACGCTGCCGTCGCAGAGCGCCACGTTGGCCCCGGTGGGGTGGCTGCTGTAGATACCCTGGCTGTTGTTGCAATTGATCGCGCAGGTGGCCCCGATCAGTTTTCCAGTGCCGTCGTAGCCCGTGTAGCTGGCGATACGAAACGAGGCCCAGGCCATATACCAGTTTGGGAAGAGCAACTCCGTATTATTGGGCAACGGGCTACCCAGCACATAGTGCATCGGTCGGCCCGATTGTTCGAAGATGAGAATGGTGTTGGAAAAACCGTCTTTGATCCACTTGGCCAGGTGCGGTTTGTTCTCTTCTTCGTTGCCGTAGAGCACCGGCCTCAACTCAGGATTGTAGGGGGCACACGGTGGATCGCAGTGAACCCCGGCCGCTTGGGCCGAGGCCGAATTCAGCAGATAGGCCACCGAGTAATCGGCCACCGCGCCCTGAGTACCGCTGAGCACTCCCGCCGAATTCTTGATTGGGATCAGGTCGCCCATCGGACGCGAAGGCGTGGTGGGGCAGATGGCAACCGGCAACACGGAACGCACCGCGGCTTCGTTCTCGACGGCGTGGAAATTCTTGTCGAGCCGGTATTTCTCGGCGATCGGCTTTCCCTCCAGGTACGGCAGAAGATCGACGATCCAACCGTGTTGCTGCCCCGTGGTGGTGATACGCGAAGGGGGAAACGATCCCTTCGACTCCAGGTAGCCCTGAAACGCCAAAATGAGCTGGCGCTGGTTGTTAGCGCACCAGGTGCGCCGCGCCGCTTCGCGAGCCGTTTGCACGGCTGGCAGCAAAAGCGCCACCAAGATGCCGATGATCACAATGGTCACCAGCAACTCGATCAAGCTGAATCCACGCCTAACAGTCTGTTGAAATATGCCGTCGTGGCATATTTCAACCTTGCCAAGTGCGGAGCCAAGCTCCGCACGGCTCGCAAAACAACGACTTACGTCGCCATTTTGAGATCGCCTTCCTGCGATCATGCAGCCCGTTGAATACTTCGACAGGCTGCTAAGGGAGAGGGAGCCCACCTGGCAAACGGTAGACCCCCGTCGGGTGGTGAGTCGAGCACGATCCATGCGCACCGCACTTTATGGCCAGCATTTGGAGCGCCGCTCCCTTGCGGGGAGGCTGGGCAATTGCCACGGGCCGTGGAGGGAAGCAAACCGTGTACCGAACCTTCGGAAACGACTAACCGCAAGGCAGCGCGTACCGCAGACTTCCATTCTGCTTCCAATCAATGGAGCGCTGTCGAATTGTTCGACAGCGCTGTCGATCCTAACGACTACCACGGCCCACACCGTCCAGCCCACGAGGACGGAAAGTTTGCCCGGGGCTTCCTGCTTCTCTAGACGGTGTACAGAGATTGAGCATCGTCTCCGCATCGGTTGACGGTTTGGCACGGCGATTGCAGTTCCGCCGGCACCACCCACACCTGCCTGCTTCCACGCTTGCGAAGCACCTTAGCCCTTACTCGCCACGGTCGGCAGACGGTGACAACGTGTCCGCCAGTTGGCGACTTGACTCAGCAACCATTTGAGGGAGGTGTTTACGCATGCTTCAGTCGGTTCTCGGTGAGACGAATAGAGGGCGAATGAAAGGTACTGGACAAAACCCCTTGGCCTGGCTGGCGATTGCCTGCTGGGCGGTGCTGGGGCCGGCTCAGGCTTTGGCTGGACCGGTCACCGTAGACTGGGTTTCAGTGGGCGACCCAGGGAACGACCCGGAGGAATCGACGACCGAAGCCGTTTATGGCGCGGTCGGCTACACCTATCAAATCAGCAAGTTCTTGATCACCAATACCCAGTGGGTCGAATTTCTTAACGCCAAGGACCCCACGGGTGCCAACACGCTGGCGCTCTACAGCACCGCAATGACCTCCAACGCCATCGGCGGAATTAACTACGATGCCTCTGCCGCGGACGGCAGCAAATACTCGGTGAAGTCTGGCCATGGCCAGCAGCCCGTGACCTCGGTTTCGTATTACGACGCCGCCCGCTTTGCCAACTGGCTCCAGAACGGCCAGGGCAACGGCGACACCGAATCGGGTGCCTACACGCTGCTTGGGGGAACGCCCACGCCGAGCAACTCGGGCAGCCTGGTGCGCAACTCTGATGCGATCATCGCCTTGCCCACCGAGAACGAGTTCTATAAGGCGGCATTCTACGACCCAAATAAAGAGGGGGGCGCCGGCTACTGGGACTACGCCACGGGGTCGGACTCGCCACCGGTGTCGACAATGCCGCCCGGAACGCCCGGCACTCCGGCAGCCAACTACTTCAACCTGGTGACCGGCTTTGCCGTAACTGGCGATGGAGTTCCGGCATACAATCCCAACGGAGTCTTCGTGGGCGGAACGACCGATCCCACGATTGATTACCTGACCGACGTCGGCGCGTTTGTGTACTCGCCCAGCCCTTGGGGCACGTTTGATCAAAGCGGGCTGGTCTGGGAATGGCTCGACGATCCGCTACGGGGATTTGACGGGCAGCTCAATTTTGGTCTGCGGGTGCTCCGGGGCGGGCTCTACAGCGGCAAGATCGACTATACTTCGTCCGCCTTTTATTCGGCCGCCGGAGCGGCGGGCTCGGGCCCCTACGGAATTCGGTTGGTCAATTTGGCCGTGCCGGAGCCGAGCACGCTGGTGCTGAGCTTGCTGGCAGCAGTGGGTCTTGTAGTTTGGAAGCGCCGAAGCACGTGATGCGAACCGTTTGAACCGGTACTGGGCAATTGCCAGACAGCGAGCGCGGGGTGCCTGATAAGCGCCCCGCGCCGGCGTCTGGTTCGTGGTCTTTCAGAGACCTGAAAACCTCCGAGCAATAGGAGTGCGGAACGTGAAGTTTTGTCGAACCGCCGGGCATGGCGCTTGGACCGCCGGATTGCTGATCGCACTAACCGTCTCGCCCTGCGCTGCTCAGGATGCCGGCGAGAACCAACCGTCGCTGGTGCGCACGATCGAACAGGGGCTCGCGTTCCTGCGCAGTAACCAGGCGGCCGACGGATCGTATAGCCGGCAAGTCGGTCCGGGAATCACAGCCCTGGCCACGGCGGCCATGCTGCGCAATGGACGCCCGGTCGACGACCCGCGGGTGGCCCGCAGCCTGGAATACCTGGAAGGTTTCGTTCAAGGCGACGGAAGCATCAGCACCGAACGCCCGGGCACGACCAACTACGACACCTGTATTTGCCTTATGTGTTTTGCGCTGGCCAATAAAGACGGTCGCTATCGCAAGGTGATCTCCGACGCGCAACAGTTTCTCAAGACAGCACAGCACGACGAGGGCGAAGACCGCGGTCCGGACGACACCGATTACGGGGGTCTCGGCTACGTGATGCGCTCGGCCGGGTGCGACCTCTCGAATACCCACATGATGCTCGAAGCACTGGAGGCTGCCGGCGACGGGCCAGACGACCCCGCCGTGCAGCGCGCGATTGTTTTCGTGTCGCGCTGCCAGAACCTGGAGAGTGAATACAACACGCTTAAATTCGCGGCTCAGATCAACGACGGGGGCTTTTACTACTCGCCGCTGGGCGAAGGGGGAAGCGCCGCAGGCAAGGACGATCGAGGCGCCTTGCGCAGCTACGGGTCGATGACCTACGCAGGCCTGAAGAGCATGGTTTACGCGGGGCTCACGGCCGACGACCCGCGCGTCAAGGCGGCCACCCAATGGCTACATGCCAACTACACCGTCGAAGAGAACCCTGGCCTGGGAACCGCGGGGTTGTATTACTACTATCACCTCATGGCCAAGGCGCTTGATGCCCTGGGTTCGCCGGTGTTTGCCGACGGGGCTGGCGTGGACCACGACTGGCGCCGAGAACTGACGGTGGCGCTGGCGGCCCGGCAGAAGGATTCGGGCGCCTGGATCAACGAGAACAATCGCTGGTACGAGAGCGATCCGAACCTGTCGACTTCGTTCGCGCTGTTGGCGCTTTCTTACTGCCGGCCGGCGGAGTAGCCCGGCCGGCCGGCGGCGGATATTCGCGGGCGAAACACTCGGCCCATTTTTGCGACCGATTCTCCTTCAAACCGATTCTCCCGGTCGATGGTTACGCCCGAGCCAACTCTGGCGGTGTCCTCTCCCGTTGCCCGCCGGGCGACGGCCGCAGCCCCGGTACCTGGGTCAGCAGCCAGGCGGCCAGAACGGCCGCCGGCAGCCAGTCGCCCAGCACGCGATAAAGGCTCCAGCGCGAATCGATAGGCAAGGGACCCGTATCGACCGGAGCATACGCTGTGCGATCGTCGACCTGTAGCCGCACCGCGCCATTGCCATCGACGACCGACGACAGTCCGTTGAATACGCAGCGGGCCAGGGCGCGGCGGCATTCCACGGCCCGGAGACGGGCCAGAGCCAGGATCTGTCGCGAGCCCTTGTGCTCATCATCGAGTAGTTCGGCCGAACAGGTCACGAACACATCGGGGCCGGCGTCGCCGTGAAAGAACCGGCGGTGGACCCAGGCGAAACAGGTGTCGTAGCAGACCGTGGCCGCCACACGGTAAGTGCGACCGCGGCTGGGCGACCACAGCGAGTGAACGCTCGCCTGGCTGCCGTGCTCAAAACCTTGCTCGACCGAGTTCATGCCTGGCCAAACGATCCAAGGGGGGAATTCCTGCCAGGGAATGAGCGCCATTTTGTCGTACCAACCGATGGTGCCGGTCTTCGGGTCGACAACCACCACCGAGTTGAACTCGCGCGGCGGCGCTACTTCGCGGCGGCCACAGCCAACAATCAGCCCCTGGCTGTTGGTCTGCGCGCAATCGGCCAGCGCGGAAAGGCGCTCGGCCCTTGGCGCGCCCGGCGCAGGACAAAGCGAATCGCCCAGCGCGAATTCCGGCCATACCAGCCAATCGGCAGGGGCTGCGCTGTCGTTGCCCCTGGCCTCGCTGGGCAAGGGGGGCAGAGCATTGGCCCCGAGGTTGTTGGGCATGAACCGGGCGCTGGGGCCGGGCGGGGCCTGGGGCTGGGCCAGACGCCACTGGCCGTAGGCCAACAAAGCCGCGGCCAACCCCGCCGCCGCCAGCACCCCGCGAGCGGGCACACCGCGCACCGAGCCTTGGCGCCAAACGCCCCGCGCCCAACGGACCAGGTCGAGCCACCAGGCGTTGCCTCCGGCGACGACACCGCCGATAAGCCAGGCGCCGCCCAGGTCGGCCAACTGCAAGAGCCGGGGGTGATGCGTCTGGTACCCCGCCAATTGCAGCCAAGGGTATCCGGTTTCGTCGACGATCGCGGAAAGGTGCATCCGGGCAAACTCGCCCCCCATCCAACCGGCCGCGAACGCCGCCCAGCAAGGTAGATTCCAGCAGCGCTTCAAATCGCGCGCGATGATCGCCGCCAACGGCCACGACAGGCCCAGGTACACGGCTTGAACGATCCACCACCACGAGTCGGGCTGAACCACGGGGCTGCGCGTGACCCTGAGCCAGGTAATGCCGTGAAAATGAAACCAGGCGCCGGCCGCCGCCAGAGCGCACCACCCCCCTACGCCCAAACGTGGCTGAAAAGTTGCCAAGGCCAAGGGCACTAGCGCCACCCAGGCCAGGTCGGCCCGGCGCTCGTCGCTGGCACTAGCGGCCAGCAGCCAGCCCGACGCTAACGGCAAGAGCGAAACGATTATGGCTTGCAAGGCCTTCGCGCTGCGCGACTCAAGAGCTGCCAAAACGGTCACGACCATCGCCCCTGGGCTACTGAAGCCGGCTATATCGCACTATGGGCTTTCGACCGCCTCGGCCTGGTGGCGGGTGTGCATCGCGTGCCATACCTGGGCATCCAACCCGTCGTGCAAGAAATGGACCGAGCCGTCACAGAGCCCAACATGGACGCCGCCGGGGTGCAGGCTCCGAGCCAGGCAGAGAGCGTTGACTTCGTCGTCGAGCCCCAGCGAGGCGCAAGGCATACCAACGGCTTCGAGCGCGTCGAGCGACGGGGTCGGCGGACCCACGATCGCGGTACAACCAATGATCTCGTCGCTGGTGAGCCAATCGTTGGGCCCTCCCGAGGATTCGAATCGGCCGTGACGCGCCACGGCGCTGGCCCCCACCTGGCCCAGGGCCCAGGCCCCCCGGGGATCGAAGGGGTGCTGGCCCGCTCGAATTTCGTCAATCGCCACGGTATGGCTCAGACCGTCCACGATGTCGGCCGGACGGAATGAGCGATTTACACCCGCGATGCCCGATCCCCAAACCTGGTCGTTGTTGCTCAAGAGCAGGCTGCCTCGCACGAAAAAACCATGCACGCAGGGGGAATCGGGCTGCTGGTTCAGTTCGAGGCAACTTCGATCCGGGCCGACATTAATGGCCAGGTTCCCCCGGGCATAGCGATTGTCGGCCAGGCCGGCGGCGCCGCCGCGTTCGTAATACAGCCCTGCCGCGGAACGGCTGTCGCTCGGACAAACCAGCGAGGGCAGCGCCGCCTCGCGAATCGATTGGTTCTGAGCGCTCGATACCGGCCGGCTGTGATCGTAGCGGGCGGCGAGCGTGGCTTGCTCCAGTTGCGGGAGCAAGGCCACGAGCCAGTTGGTGTAGATGGTGTCGCCCGCCAGATCGGCCGAGCGGGCCACGCGGTCGATGACGCCGATGGGATACACACCGCCCCCCAAGGGCTCGCCCGCCGGGGCCCAAGTTACGGCCATGGGATACGAACCGCCGCCGGCGCAGTAGTTTTCCAGGGCCAGGCCCACCTGGCGAAAGTTGTTGGAACACACCCCACGGCGGGCCGCCTCGCGCGCCGCTTGCACCGCCGGCAGCGCCAGGCTTACGAGCAGGGCGATCGTGGCGATTACGATCAAAACCTCGACCAGCGTAATGCCCGAGCGGGTCTCCAGGCGCGACGAACGGTAATGACCAAGGGGGGCCAGCGGCGGGTCGGCCGGCGCCACGGGGCGCGCGGCTCGCGATCGCAGCCAAAGCGCCCCGCCCGCGGCGAGCCCGAGCAGGGCCGCGGCAGCCAGCGACGAAGGGCCGATCGGCCGATCGCTCGCGGCGCCGAAGCAGCCACAGCCGATCTTCAATCCTCGCGCCAGCGCCGAACCCTGGGCGGTGAGAAAAAGTGCGCTGAGAGCAATCGCCCAGACCAGCGCCGCCGAGACCCAAACCCGCAGGAGCAAACAAGCCGCGATGGCCGCCTGCAGAAATGGCAACACCACGGCCACGATCTGGCCAAGCAAGGGACCGGTCAATTGATAGCGCAGCACGGTGGACAAGAAGAAATACGGATTGCTCAAGTGGGCCGCCGCGCTGCGCACCAGCACGCCGGCGAGCACGACGCCGAGCAAGGTTTCGACGGTGGTAGCCCGCATCTGGCTCGACAGCCACGCGGCGCGCGAACCGTTTTGGTTGACCACGGCGGCCTGGGGTTGGTGGCGCTGCATGGCGACGGCCTCGGCTCGTTCACTCTGGGGCAGACGTGGTGTTGGCCGGAGGGGCCTGGCGAGCTTGCCACCCCTGCCAACCGGCTGGGAAGAGTGAGATGTTCTGAAAGCCGTCGGCCATGAGCGCGGCCGCGACGGAGTCATCGTAAGGACAATCCTCGCTTTGGCAGTACACGACCAAGGGCGTTGTGCGGTCAATTCCATTTAAGACTGCTGCACGACCTGCTGGTCCTAAATCAATCGGAATGCTTCTCGCACCTGGAATATGTCCTCTTTGGTAGTCGTTCGCCCTCCTTGCATCGATGACAATGCAACGCTTGTCCCTAACAAATCGTGCAAGGTCAGGATAATCTACTTGAGGCAAGGTCGTCACCCGATGGGCCAACAGAACGGTGTTCCGCGCCGATCTCTCAGATAACAAGCCGCTATTGCGAGAACAAAAATGGTGCGCAAAACCGACAACAGAGCTGCACAGCACGACCAACAGCAACTCGATCAGGTAGACCCGGATTCGAGACCGCGGAGCGAGATAAAGGCTTTCTTGAACCATGGAGACCAGAAGTATCACCACGGCCACTGCTAGGACCGGTAAGGTGCTAGCAGCGATTCCGCGCAACTGCAACTCGAACAGGTGAAGTGGTCGACGAGATACGATCAGTCCAGAGCCATCCCAAATCGCAAGTAGGTCAGGATATCGGTAAAGCTCGGAATGACCGCTTGCCTCGACAATCCTCGCCCTTCCGCCCTCGTTGCCGAGAAAGAGAATCCAGTGCATGTACAATCCGGGTCTATCACGGGCCGTTACGTGAAGTACCGCGGGATGTTCCATTGCGAATAGCAATTCGGGAGACATACTGCCCAATGGTTCGGCGAATGCGCCCTGGTCGAGAGTTGCGCGCTGGAGCTCCGCGAGCGTACTGCCAGACGGCGATGCGATATAGCGTGGCTGAAGTAGTGACTCAAAAGTGACTTGGATGCCCTCGGCTCGCAAAGCTCCGTAAACGGCATAGATCCCGCAATACCAGCCTGGGTCTTCTCGCGAGGGCGACTCGGCGTGAGCTAGTCCAGCCCTTGGCTTGATACTTGCGGCGAACATCAAGATGGCGAAGACGCCAAGCTGAACGCCCAGGGAGCGTGCGCCCGTACGTTTTCTTCTGACTCGACGCTTCAAACAGGCGAGGTGCAACACCGTTTAGCCCCGCGAGTCGCGAAACGATCGGAAAATAAGCAATACAAGTACTGCTGCCGCCAAAAGCGCCACCCCGATAAGGTAAAACGGTGATCGGCGGCCCCGCTTAAACTTTACTTCGGCATGCTTTCTCGCTGCCTGTGGGTCGTACTTAACGGCGAGCCCCCCCTCGTTCCAACGGTAAAGCACACCCGGTTGTTCGACAACGGCAATAGGAAGACTCTCCGGGATTTGAGAGTCGGGCGAAAAGTCGCTGGCGGGTATCTCCTTCGGCCGGACCAGCGTCGGGTACTCGACGGCAACTCGGACTCGCGCTTGGCTGCCGGTATCGTACTCAATGCGGTCTTCCATTTGAAATGAAATCGGCAATGGCCCCGATTCGCTCCGCCGGTACTCGACGGAATCGACTATGGTTGTTTGTCGTTGGCGAAACCCCCGAGGGTACATGCCCTTCCCGTCAAGGCTCCCGACTTGCGACAGCAGACGATCGCCTTCCCCGGCCAGGTCGCTTGCCTGTTTGGTCACGATCATCCGGTGCGGTTGGCCCGATTCCGAGTCGACCCATATCAGCAGGTTTCCGAATCTTCCGCGAGTTTCGAGGGTGTGCGCGCCTTCGATGGGCGAACAGGAGTGTTCTTGCTCGTGCTCCGCTTGCTTGTCCTTGTCGAGTAATCGCGTTGGCGATGATCGCAGGACCACCGTCACTGGCTGATCTCCCAGGGCCAGAAGAAACCCAAACACCCAGCCTGCTTCATTCAAGACATTGGGAATCTGGTACAGACCTGGATTCTGTCTCCCGATCGAAGCGACCGCGCCGCGCACTCCCTGATCCTTGACGCTGTCGATTCGCAGTCGTAATTCTGGAGTGGCGAGATACTCCAGCCCAAGCGGCCCGGTGTCGAAGGGAAGCAGGCGGCCCTCTCGAACTTGAACTCCCCGGTTTCCGACCACGATTCTCCAGCGATCCTGGCGGCGAACGCAGGCGATGTGTTTTTGATAGATCTCGACCTCCTGAGTTCCAAAGAAGCCCCCCTGGAAAGTTCCTCGCGCAAGGGCGTCGAATTTCAGAACCTCGTTGGAGCGATACCAACGTGCCAGCCGGCCGACCACCGACTCGACCGACGGCGCCTCTTTGACCGCGACCGGTTCGCAATGAGCTTCCAGACAAGCGAAGCAGGCAACTACAAGCATGAAAACCCGTGAAGCGAGGCTGGCATCTCCGAGATGCTTGCCGCGAGCGACCTGAAAACAGGAAGCGATTCGCCAAGAGCCCACGCAGTGTGATCCTTGGTGATTCGCGATCGGAACGTTTTGAGACTGGCCGCCGGAAGCATCGCTGCGGCGGTGCCCTCGCACCACGGTGATCGTGCGAAGTGGACGACGCATAACAGGGCTCGCTCTAGCAATCTCTGGGTTGCCCACTTTTTGCGCGGCGCTGAGGCAGCCTGCCGACCTTCGGTTCTGCCGAAAGTGCGCTGTGAAAGCGTCACGCTCGAGGAACCCTTTAAGCGACCAATTCACCGGCAATCTTGGTGTCGCGACAGAAGGCACTCTTCTAAGCCGGCACAAGCTAGAATTCCCATCTGACAACGCCCGCTCCCCTCGGGGTTCAGGACACACTCGTCTTTGGTTGCGCTACAGACCTTGCTTGATTCTGGGTCTTGCGGGCATGCACCAGTATTGGTAACTCCGCTGCATTTCTCTCCGCCCGCGCCGACGAGCAGCAATTGCGATCCGGTCAAACGGTGGGGAAGCAGGCCGGGGAGCGCGACGACTGTGAATAATACAAATGCGCAACAATGCTGAAAACAAGAAAATCGCCCCATAGGAAAATACCCTTCGACAATAAAGGACGGGACCTGTGCAACATGACCTATCGCGACTTTACCAGTGCGGTTACACCGTATGAACAAATAGTGTAATAGTGCACTTAAAAAGGCCGTGGCCTTAATGGGCACGGAGAACAAGCGATCGCGAGTAAGCGTCTACGCCTTCGCTGCTCGCACGATGCGGTGCGCCAGCAGCCCGACCAGTAGCGCCACCACCCCCACCACAAACGCCACGTACCACGGGGAGCGAAAACCCCGCGTGAAGCGCAGCCGGGCCAGCTTGCGTTCGGCGTCGGGGTCGCGCACCAGCACGATCTTGCCCTCTCGCCAGGCATGTTCGATGCCGGGCAGGCCGTAAACGGATACTTTGTAGCCTTCCGGGATCGGGGTGTCGGGGTCGAAATCCGCTCCCGAGAAGGTTTCGGGGCGCTCGATCGAACTGAACTGCACATCGGTGGTCAGGGTAATGTGCCCCCCTTCGTCGAACTCGACCTCATCCACGATTCGATAGCCCGTAAGTAGCGGCGCCACTTCGTTGGGCCGATACTCGATCGGGTCCACCGTGGTGGTCTGCTGTTTGCGGAACCCACTGGGATAAATACGGTTCGATTGGCCCCGTTGACCGACTTTGGAAAGTTGGGATTGTCCCGCCATATCGTCGGCTTCCTTGTGCACGACGATCTTGCGCGGGCATCCCGAGGTGTCGTCAATCCAAACCAGTTGCCGGCCCCATTTCCCCTGGGATTCAAGCAGCGTCGCCCCCGGCACGGAACCGTCCGCAACAAGCAGCCGG
>CAYNRE010000045.1:0-2553 GCA_964399535.1 uncultured Pirellulales bacterium
CCCTTCCAGCTCGCCGAAGAGTCCGTGCGTGCCGTGATCGTCGCCTTGTCGGTGTCGCGGAAGAACAGCCGCGGGTGGTTCGCGTAGACGGTGTAGGCGGGAATGGTCATGAGGCTTTGCTGCCTTCTGCCAGGGGTCCCAACGTTCCGAACAGCTCGGGGAACTTCTCTATGTCTCCACCAAGCCGCTCGACCAGGAGCATGGTGACACGAGTGTTGTTCTCAAGCGCCGTGGAGCATCGCTGGCACTGCGCTCGTTCCAAGGCGATCTGCGCTCGGAACTCATCGAACATCCTGGGGATCGCGTACTTGTAGGTATAGATCACCATCCAGATGACCAAGGGTGTCATCGCCAGCTCCACTACGCCCTTGATCGCGCCGAAGACAGGGTCCATGGCTCTCCCCTCAACTGAGGAATTGAAGATTAATCACCCGGTAGAGCATGCTCGAATTCTGCTCGTCGTCCACGCCGAACTCAGCGTGGATCGTCACCTCTCGAGTCTCGTACTCGTTCGCTGAATTGAGAATCCTGTTCTCGGTTGGAGACACCTTGATGTCGACCGACGACGCCGGGGTTACGCTCGTCTCTGCCTTGATCGCCGTACCGCTCTCCTGGTCGTCAATCCGGTACGTCAAAGAGGTAGGAATCGAGGCGTCCCCGTTGCGATCAGTGAATGCCGCAGTGATCCAGCACGTCGTCTTCTCGGCCACGTCTTGTTTCAGGATGGGAATGATCGCCATGGTGTCACCGAAGAGTGAAGATGATGGTTCTGGTTTCCAGCCCGAGAGCGATGTCGGCTATTTCATCCCCGTAGTCGGTCGATGCCTCGCCAGTGCAAGTCATAACAAGTAACGCCGCGCCAGAGATCGCAATCACGCCGACGACGGTGATCGTCCCCGCGCCAGCCATGGCGGCCTGCGCGGCACCCGAGAGCGCCATCGCTACGGCCGTCTCGGCGCCCGCGCACGCAAGCGCCATGCTGGCCGAGCCTGAGAGCGCGAGCGGCATGGAGACCTCGCCCGAGGCCTGCATGACGAGCGATGCGACGGGCCGCGCGTAGTAGACCGTTCGCACGTTCGCGAATGCCGCCGAGTACCCGCCGACAATGACGAACTTCGAACGGTGGACGACGGCCCGATGCGAGAAGACAGCCGTAGGCAGGGCATCCGTTCCAGCCTCAGTCCAGGTCACGCCGGTTGCCGAGCTGTAGACCTTGCGTTGCGCCGAGGTCGTGTACCCGCCCACCAGCCAGAGCCGGTCGGCGTAGGCCGTCACGGAGTGATAGACGATCCCGGCAGGGAGCGCATCCGTCCCGACCTCGGCCCATGAGGCCCCGTCCGTGGAAGAGTAGACCTTCCTCGACGCGACCGACCCGGCAGTGTAGCCGCCGACGACCCAGAGCTGGCCGTCGTGGACCTCGACAGCGTGTAGCCAGAGCGCCACTGGCAAAGCATCGGTCCCGGATTCGGTCCAGGTTGTTCCGTCCGGAGAGCTGTAGACCTTCCTCGCATAGGTCGAGCCCGCGCCGACCATCCACATCTTCCCGTCGTGGACGACCGCCTTGCTCCCGGTGCTCCCGACGGGGAGAGCGTCGGTGCCCGCCTCGGTCCAGGTGCCCCCGTCCGTGGACCAGTAGACCTTGAGGCTCAGAGCTGCCCCAGTGAATCCGCCGATCACCCACATCCGGCCCGCGAACACGCACGACGCCGGAGTCGAGAGCGCCACAGGCAGGGAGTCGGTGCCTACCTCGGCCCACGTCGCCCCCTGGTCGGAGGACGAGTAGACCTTGCGCGTGGGGGCCGTCGTGTCGCCTCCAACGACCCAGAGCTGGTCGGCGTAGCTGAGAAGTGAATGGTTGCGCGTGGCGACCGGCAGCGCATTGCTTCCGACCTCGGCCCACGTCGTCCCGTCGGCCTCGCCAACGAGCGCGATCGGCATCTCCACGTCGGCTGAGCCGCAGGCCATCGTGACGGTCGCCGAGCCGTGCAACTCGTCGCTCGACATGTCAACGATGGTCGCGTCCGAGCACGTCATCGTCAGAGACGCCGCGCCAGAGAGCGCCATGGGCACAGCAACGTCCGCAGCGCTGCAAGTCAGCGTCACGGTCGCGGAGCCCGTCAGGTCCTCCGCACCATTCCATGCGTCGAACTCTTCCACCCAGAGATCGAGGAGCGGCGCGAATTCGGCCGCAGCCTTCTGGTGCCCAGCGGTCGATGGATGGTCGTCACTGCTGCTATACGGGTAGTAGGTATAGTTCGACGAGTCCGTTTCGGTATGGTGGACCTCGACGCCAGTCTCGACACGGTGGTGGTTGTCCGGGTCCGTCAAAACGTTGAAGTAGTCGAAGACGCGAACATTCTTCCCGGTCCAGCTTTCGTCCTGGAGCCACTCGTCGCGCAACCAATCGCACAACGCGCGAGCGTTCGCGGCTCGGCCGGATGTTGTGTTTATCTCAAGCCGCGGAGGCTGCGTAATGACAATGAATAGCTTGTCGGTATGCGCCTTCATGTAGGCCAGAATTTGGCCGTACACCGCCTTGCAGTTGCTCAGCGT
>CAYNRE010000046.1:0-229690 GCA_964399535.1 uncultured Pirellulales bacterium
GGCCCGATCAACCTCCGCCCGGCGACCGTCCTCGCCCCCATGGTCGGCGTCACGGACAGGGTTTTCCGGCGTCTGATTCGCTACCAGACCGGCTGCGGGCTCATCATGACGGAGTTTACGAGTTCGCATGGCATCGTCGCCAACGCGAAACAGACCGCGAAGGGCAAGACCAACCGCACCTTTCGTTATCTCTATTTCGATCCCGAAGAACATCCCATCTCTGCCCAGCTCTTCGGCGCGGATCCGGACGTCATGGCCGACGCCGCCCGCTATTGCCAGGATCAGGGGTTCGACATCATCGACATCAATTTCGGTTGCCCGGTGAAGAAGGTGCTGGGGCGATGCCGGGGGGGCTTTCTGTTGAGTCAGCCCTCGACGGCGCTGGAAATCGTTTCCCGGGTGCGCGAAGCGGTGCCGGCCTCGGTGCCGGTTACGGTCAAGATGCGCCGCGGCATCGACGATACGCTCGAGAGCCGAGAGAAATTCTTCGAGATCTTCGACGGGGCGTTTGCCCGCGGGGTGGCCGCCATAACCGTGCATGGCCGCACCGTGGTTCAGCGCTACAACGGGCCCAGCCGCTGGGAGTTTCTCCGCGAGGTAAAGCGTCATGCCGGCAATCGCACGGTATTGGGCAGCGGCGACCTGTTCACTCCGGCCAGTTGCCTGGAGATGATCTCCCAGACCGGGGTCGATGGCGTGACGGCGGCCCGGGGGGCGATTGGCAACCCCTGGATTTTCGGCCAGGCCCGCGCGCTGGCCGAGGGGCGGCCGCTGCCCGACCCCCCCTCGCTGCTGGAACAGCGCGAGGTGATTGCCGAGCACTACCGGCTGGCCGAAGAGATTTACGGGTCGGAAAAGGTGGGCCAGGTGATGCGCAAGTTCGGCATCAAGTACTCGCAGCTGCACCCGCAACCGCTCGAGGTGCGCGAGGCGTTTATCAGCGTGCGCCGGCCCGGCCAATGGCACGAAGTGCTCGATCGCTGGTACGCGGAGGACCTGCCGGGCCGGCACCTCAACCCTTGGGGCGACGACAGCGGAGATGGGCCGGACGAGGCGGAGAGCTGCGACGAGGCGGCATGAGCGCCGACGCCCTTGCATGGCTGCCGCTGGTCGGTTCCGCGGTGGCATCGCCCTAGGGTGACTTACCCTGCGGAGCGCTTCTTCTCTCGCAGCGACCGGCCGGCTGACCAATTCGACGAGAGCCGGGCTGCACCCGCCCGCGGTTTGACCAGCCAGTACCTAACGGTCACCACGACGCAGATCGCACCCAGGACTCCGGCCTTTGGCTGGGGAACCGAAACTGCGGCAGCCGGAGATTGAGAATCTGCGGGCAGTGCCAAGCGCCCCTCGCCCCCGGCGCTCCCCCGCCGCGAGGGCGGGGGAGAAGGCTATGCGGCGGCTCCGGGCGCGTTCAGGAGTTCCGGCCGATGGGTAGTCCTGGCAGATGGCCAATCCCGGCGGGGTCGCCGCCGAGTAGTGTTACAGGGCCTCGTTGATTTCTTGATCGACGAAGCCGGCCAACTGGCGGCAGCGAACCGGATGCTGCAGCTTGCGGACCGCCTTGGCTTCGATCTGCCGGACTCGCTCGCGGGTGACCGAGAAGATCTTGCCCACTTCTTCCAGCGTGTAGGCGTATCCATCGGCCAGCCCGTAGCGGAGCTTGAGAATCTCGCGCTCGCGATAGTTCAGGCCTTCGAGCACCGCTTGAATCCGCAGTTTGAGATGCTCCTGGTTCACGTCCTGCAGCGGATCGACCTCCCGGTCTTCCTCGACGAATTCGCCGAAGAAGCTGTCATCGTGGTCCCCCACCGGCTGGTCGAGCGACAACGGCTGGCGGGTCATTTTCAGCACGCAGTTGGTCTCATCGATCGACAGGCCCGCCGCGGCCGCTGTTTCCTCGATCGAGGGCTCATGGCCGTTACGCTGCAACAGATCGCGGCTGACATTGCGCACTCGGCTCATGGTGTCGATCATGTGCACCGGCAGACGAATCGTGCGGCTCTGGTCGGCGATGGCCCGGGTGATCGCCTGGCGAATCCACCAGGTGGCGTAAGTCGAGAACTTGTAGCCTCGGGCGTGTTCGAACTTGTCCACGGCCCGCATCAGGCCGGTGTTCCCCTCTTGGATCAGGTCGAGGAAGCTGAGCCCGCGGTTGCGATAGCGCTTGGCGATGGAGACCACGAGCCGCAAATTACCGGCGGAGAGTACGCGCTTGGCGGCGTCGTACTTCTCCTGGTACTGGCGAATCCGGCTCAGGCGGCGGGCCAGCGTGGCGGGGCTTTCCAGGGTAATCCTCATGAGCTGGTGCAGCTCTTTGCGCAGCGTTTCGGCCACGGTGCCCTGGGCGGCCGATTCCGGCACGCGCAGCTGGTCCTGGATCTGGCTCATGCGCTCGGAGATCTGCGAGAGTTTTTCCAGCAGCGGCTGCAACCGTTGGGTGCGCAGCAGCAGTTCCTCGACCAGCCGCACGGCCTTGTTGCGGCGAACCACCAGTTGCTTCCAGGCGGCACGGCGCTCTTTCATGGGGCGGCGCTTGTTAATCGCCACGCGGTAGTCGCGAACATTCTGACGCAGCAGGTGGTCGATCGTTTTCAGATTGGGACCCAAGAGGGCCATGATCTGTTTCTTCTCGGCCGCGTCGGTCACCGACACATCCATCGTGCGGTCCAGACGCAGTTCGCCACAGCCCACCTTGCGCAAGAGGCCCACCGCGCCCTGCAACACATAGTCGCTGGCCAAAATGGTGCGGCGGTACCGGGTGCGCCAGCGCTCGATATCGCGGGCCGAGCTGATCTCTTCGGCGCGCGAGAGGAGCGAGATTTCCCCCATTTGCATCAGATAGATGCGCACTGGGTCGTCGATGCGGGCCGTGGGGTCGATCGTTTCGTCGTGATCTTCGCCGGCCTCGTCTTCTTCGATCGGGCGGTCCAATTCCTCCTCGGCCCGATCCTCGTCCAGCTCATGCGTTTCGTCGCCGGAGTGGGCGTCGATCGGGTGCTCGTCGCGCGCTTCGAGCTCGGGGCCATCGTGCAACTCGTCGAGCGCTGGCCGCGCCGCGCCGCGCCGACCCGGTTTGGCGGGCTTCTCCGCGCGGGGCTTGGCCGGGCTCTTGGCGGCCCCGCTTTGGCGCGGGCTTCGGGCGGCCGACCCCGACGTGCTACGGCGAACGCGAGGCTGGCTGGGCGAACGATGCGAGCGTGAGGTCTTTCGCAAGGCTGGGTCCTTCACCGAGGTGGTTCCTGTCGGCTCGCCATGCCCGGGAGAGCCGATTCGCTGGCAACCGAACATCGCATTTCGGGTGCCGGGACCGTGACGAACCTCGGTGATCGGTCACAACTTCAATCCTAGAGGTAAGTTGCAAGAAAGGGGCAAATCTGGCGCGCCTGGGTCGCCCGGAGTCCAGGTTTCGCCCGGGCAACAGGCGCCCGAGCGCGCGTGGCGAAATGGCCACAACGTGGCAGCTTTCAAGCAACTAGCACCGCCGCGCGGGGGCGGCCTTGGGCCCCCAGCCTGTGGGTGGTTTGCGGTTTGCCGTGACCCCGCGTTGCCCTGACGGCCCGGGGGGCGGGACACTGTCTGTTTCCCCTCGCTTGGGCTGGTATGATGGCGGATTACCCCTTGCACGACCGGCCCCACGCGAGCACCCCGTGGCTTCTTCAAGCACCGCCGCGCCTATGAAAACCACCCCGGCCACCCCCGAAAACTTGGCAGAGCTCGTGGCCCAGCTCCGGGCCGATGAAGACAAGCTGGCCCAGGGCGGGGGCGCGAAAGCCATCGCCCGGCAGCACGAAAAAGGCCGCCTGACGGCCCGGGAACGAGTCGCTCGGCTTCTGGACGAGGGTTCGGAGCTATTCGAACTGGGCCTTTGGGCCGGCTGGCAGATGTACGACTCGTGGGGCGGCGCCCCCGGCGCGGGCGTGGTAACCGGCACGGGCCTGATCTCCGGGCGGCGGCACATGATCATTGCCAACGACGCCACGGTGAAGGCGGGGGCCTTCTTTCCGGCCACTGCCAAGAAGGTGCTGCGAGCGCAACGGATCGCGATGCAGAACCGGCTGCCGCTGGTGTACCTGGTCGACTCGGCGGGCGTATTCCTTCCCCTGCAGGAAGACGTGTTCCCGGACGAGGACGACTTCGGCCGCATTTTTCGCAACAACGCCGTGATCTCGGCGGCGGGCATCGGCCAGGTGGCTGCCATCATGGGCAACTGCGTGGCGGGCGGGGGTTATTTGCCCGTGCTGTGCGACAAGCTGCTGATGACCGAAGGGTCGGGGTTGTACCTGGCCGGTCCGGCGCTGGTGCGCAGCGCCATTGGCCAGCGCGTTTCGCACGAGGAGTTGGGGGGCGCGGCCATGCACGCCCAAGTCAGCGGCACGATCGACTTTCGCGACCCCACCGACGAGGCCTGTCTGGATCGCCTGCGACGCTTGCTTTCGGCCGTGGCGCCCGATCCGCCCACCCCGGCGGCGCCGTTTCAGAGATACCCGTCGCGGGAACCGGCCCGCCCTGGCAGCGACGTTTACGACCTGGTGAAACCCAGCCCCCGGTTCGATTACGAAGTGCGCGAGGTGTTGGCCACGATCGTCGATGCCGACAGCTTCGACGAATACAAGGCCGAGTACGGGCAAACGCTGGTCTGCGGCACCGCCCGCATCGGCGGTTTTCCCGTGGGAATCGTGGCCAATCAGCACCACCAGGTGCGTCCGGCCTCGGGGCCGATTCAATTCGGCGGCGTGCTTTACGTGGATAGCGCGGAAAAGGCGGCCCGGTTCATTATGAACTGCAACCAGGACTGGCTGCCGATCGTCTTCCTGCAAGATGTCAATGGTTTCATGGTGGGCCGCGACAGCGAGCAGTCGGGCATCATTAAGGCCGGGGCCAAGCTGGTCAACGCCATTTCCAACAGCCGGGTGCCGAAGCTCACCGTGCTGGTGGGCGGCTCGTTTGGGGCGGGAAACTACGCCCTTTGCGGCAAAGCCTTCGACCCGCGCCTGATCATGGCCTGGCCCCAGGCGCGCTGTGCGGTGATGGGGGGCGACCAGGCCACGAGCACGTTGCTCGACATTACCGTGCAAAGCCTGGAGCGGCAGGGGCATCCGGTCGACGCCGCCGAACTGGCCGCCCTGCGCGAAAAGGTGAAGGGAGACTACGATCGGCAAATGGAGGTGCGCTACGGCGCGGCCCGGGGCTGGATCGACAAAATCATCGACCCGGCCCAGACGCGCGAGGCCCTGATCGCGTCGCTGGAAATCTCGACCCGCCAGGCGAGCGACGAGCCGTTCAAGCTGGGCGTGTTCCAGGTGTAAGACCGCGCGGCCAACGCAGTCTCACTTAGGCTCCAGGCTCGGCCTGCCAGCCCCGCTTCTGCCCGCGCGCTCAGCGGCCAGTCTTGCCGGGGTGCGGCCCGAAAACTCGCCAAGCGCCGGCTTACGAGGGGGGCCGGCGGTGGAAGCCAGTGGCCAGGCTGCCGGCTCCCACCGCCACGGCGAGCCATACCAGGCAGATCGCGGCAACCTGGTCTTCCACGCCGTAGTGAATCAGGTTGAACAACCGCAGGGCCACCGTGGTCACTCCCGGGGGCACCACCAGAATACTTGCGCCCACGTCGGCCGTGGCTACCGAGAGCGCCAGAAGCAGCGCCGCAACCAGCGAACGGCGAGCCATCGGCAGCGCGACGCGCAGCGTCACCTGGAGCGGACGGAGCCCTTCGAGTCGGGCGGCGTCGGCCAGCAAGCGGGGCAGGGGGTGCAGGCCGGCAAACGCCACGAGCCAGGCGAGCGGAAGCGCCCGCAGCCCCACGGCCAACAGGCTGGGCACCACCGAGCGGTCGTAAAGCTGTGTGAACCCGGGGATCTCGGGGCGGTTAAAAGCCCAGATCAGGGCCTGGCCAATCGCCGGGGCAGGAAGCGCCAAGAGCAGCCCCAGCCCCAGGACCAGTGAAGCCAGGTTGCCGTCGCGCTGCCAGCGGCGGCTTTCGACCAGCAAGGCCAGCAGCGTTGCCAGGCCGGCCCCCAGCAGACCGATCAGACAGGTCCAGCCCCACTCGTCCGCGTAGCGCGCGGGGCATTGAGCAATCAGTTGCAGCAGTTTCAACAGCGACCAGCGACGGTGCCAGGTGGTTCCGTCGTTGCTGACCAGGATTCCGGCCCGATAGATCAGATCTCCGACCGGTACCGCCACGACGACGAAAACCAGGGCCCAGACCGCCAGCGACCAGCCCAACGAGCGAGGGGGCGGCGCGGGCGGCTGCCAAGCGGGAACCAACGCCCGGGGGGCCCAGCGCGGAACGAGGACCGCAACCAGCCCCAGGGTTCCCACGATCAAGACGGCCATCGGCCACAGCCGCAGCGTGGCTCCGGGCAGGCTTTCGCCCAAGGCCAACTCGGTGTACAGCTCCTCGGCGAATGTGCGCACTTGGAATAAGTCGGTCACCGTGATCTCGGTGGCCGTGCTGCAGGCGATCCAGGCCAGGGCGGCGGAGAGCCAGGGTACCAGCCGCCGTAGCGTTACCCGAAAAAACACGCCGGCGGGCGAAAGCTCGAGCCGGGCCGCGTCTTCCCAGTCGGGTTCCAACTGGCGGATGCCGGTCGCCAGGATCCAAGTGGCCCAGGGCACCGCGGCCATGGCGTGGATCCAAGCCGCCCCCCAGATGCCCGCCAGGCGCGGGCCGATAGTCGTTTGTCGGGTCCACCACCCCTCGGGGCCGAAGCCCGCTTGCCAGCCGGCGGCGACCACGACGAGCGGGGCCCAGATCATGCCCAAGAGCAACCGCTCGGCCAGGGCGTGGGCCCACAACCGGCGGCGGGCCAGCCCCCAGGCGAGAATGAGCGCGGTGGGCAAGGCCAGGGCGGCCACCGCCAAGACGAGCTGCCCCGTGGTTTGCAGGAGACGCAAGCCCCGCAAGTCGACTTCGATTACCTGGCTTGCCGAAACCGCCAGCGGCACCACGGCGTCGTACTGCCCGAGGAGTTCCACCAATTTACGCATGGCACCAATTTAGCCAGGGGGGAACGCCGAATGGGGGCCTGGCGGACCAGTTTCTCTTGGCACTTGCCAGACCGCCTGGTTATAGTCCGGCCGCTCTTGCTGGGCAGCAGGGTAATTCGCTTGTCCTGGCGCCGGTATTCCCACCGGCCCCCTGCACCCCTAGGCCGTGAAACGACGAGACCTTCGATGCGATCGCGGAACCAGCGACCGGTCCGCCCGGCCTTGGTAATTGGGCTGATCTTGTTGGCCGGATGCGCCGAGCTGCCCAAGTACAGTTGGTTCGGAAAGCCGGCGACTTCGGCCGACGGCACACCGGTGGTACCGACCCCCAGCGACTATTTGGCCGAGTTGAAGGCGACGGCATCGCACGCCGATCGCCTCAGCGAGACGGAACGCCAGGAGATTTCAGCCCAACTCTGCCAGGGGCTGCGGACCGAGCAAGACGTATTGCTCCGCTGCCAGGTGCTGGAAACCCTGGCGGCGCTGAAAACCGAGCAGGGCGACGCCATGTTGCGGGTAGGGCTGCAGGATCCGGACCGCGACGTCCGGGTTGTGTGCTGCGATGCCTGGGGTTGCCGCGGCAGTGAGGAAGCCGTGCGGCTGATGAGCACGATCCTGGCCAATGATGCCGACCCCGACGTACGGATGGCCGCGGCCCGCGCCCTGGGCAAATTGGGCGATCGACAAGGCATTGAGGCACTGGGCGCGGCGCTTCAGGACAATGACCCCGCGTTGCAGCACTGCGCCGTGGCCTCGCTCCGCGAGATTACCGGCGAGAACCTAGGCGCTGACGTGAATGCCTGGATCGCTTACGTCCAACAGGGAGCACCCGAGCGCGAGATTTCGCTGGCCGAGCGACTCTTCCGCTGGTATTAGCCCACGCTCGGCGAGGCACCCCCTGAGGGCTGGGCAGACCGGTCCAGTTTGCCTCATCGTAACCCCCCCTCGTCGAGCGCAAAGCGGACCGGCGCGGAGGGCCAGACGCGGCGAGCCATTCTCCGAGCTGGATGTCTGCGCAAAGGGTTCCGACCGATCGGCGGGAAGGTTGTCCGACCTGGAGAAAATGGCCCGACGTAGCAGCCAAACCCCCTCGGGCGACTGCCCCCTGGGAGCGGAGTTTTCCGGCGTTAACTCCTCACGGTTTCTTGATTTCAAAGCGATGGACTCGACCGCTGGAAACGCCGATACCAGTGGTACCGGTTGAAGCTTTCGGCGACCGTGCGGCTGCCGTCGCCGACGTGTCGTTCGCCGCTCCCAGTCAGAGAAAGGGGGGCGGCAACCGGGACGCGGGGCAATGAGTTGCCCGGCGGTCGACGGCAAACAGTCAGGCGGACCCGCCAGCGACCGGCAAGCCAGTCCGAGCAGTGCGTTGGTGCTGAGCGAGCCCCCGCGCGGAACGATCGTCCCCCCCTTACCGCCTGACTCCCTTCCACCTGCGGATTAAGCCCGGTTATGAGCGTTTGGAGAAATCGTTTTCGGAAGGCTACGACCGTTCGCCCGACCCTGGGGGTCGCGGCGTTGGGCGTAGCCCTGGTTGTCGCGCCCTGGCTGGGGGCCGCGCCACTGCCGAACGAAGATGATCCGATGCTGGCCGCCGAGGCGTTGCCGCCGGACATGTCCTCGGGACCGAGCCTGGGCGCGCTTCCCACGGCCGAACCGGCGGCAGACAGCGACGCCCCGGCAGGAACCGACGACGCCCCGGCCGATGCCGATGGCGCCCCGGCCGATGCCGACGACGCCGATCAGGCAGAGCCGTCGGAAACCCCGTCCGACGACCGGTCGGATGGAGCGAGCCCCGAAGCTTCCCCACCGACGGAGGAGGGCGCTTCGGAAACCCCCGCCGACCGCTCGGGCGATGTCGGCGCGGTGCCCGGCGAGGCGGGCGACCTCGAAGGCGAGGAAGGATCGACGGAGATCACGATCAGCGACGCCGATCCCGACGCCGATGCTGTTTCAGATTCCGAAGTGCGGATTGCCGACGGCCCGGCCGTGTCGGAGAACCCGCCAGCCACGGCGGCGCCGCAGCCCTTGGATCGACCCGGGGTGGACAAGGCCACTCTGCCGCCGCTCAGCGACGAGCTGCTGGCCCTGCGCAACCAGGTACGGCAGGCGCTGGCCCAGCAGTTTCGCAATCGACTTAACACGCGCGACCATAACCCCTGGGAGATGATGCACGGCGTCATCGCCTACGGTGTGCACGCGCAGGTTCTCCGGGGGGGAACCTCGGGCGACCCGGTCAACGCCATCTCGTACTTGTCGATCAACGGCGCCTGCCACGGAATCGACCTGCTGCACCTCGATCCCCAGGGGCGCCTGCGGGCACGCAAGGGGCTGTACGTGCAGGGGCACGACGGCCAGCTGCTGGCCATTTTGGCCCAGTGCCACGTGCCGGCCGACTACCCGATCTCGGTCCAGGGGCGCTCGTTCACTGTCCGTGATTTGGTGCGTTCGGAAATGGAAACCTGTCAGACGAACACCGAGCTGACGTTTAAGCTGATCAGCCTTGCACACTATCTGCATACCGACGACACCTGGCAGGACGAGCAGGGGGGAGAGTGGTCGATTCCCCGGTTGATCCAGGAAGAGATTCGCCAGCCGATTCTCAAAGTGGCCGCCTGCGGCGGTACGCACCGCTTGATGGGGCTGATTTACGCGGTCCAAAAGCGCATCCAGCACGGCCGGCCGATCGAGGGGCAATTCAAGCGGGCCCTGACTTACACGCAGGACTACCAGAAGTATGCCTTTGCCCTGCAGAACCCCGATGGCAGCTTCAGCACCAAGTGGTTCGAACGCCCTGAAAACAAGCCGGACGTGGACCGCAAATTAAAGACCAGCGGCCACATCATTGAATGGCTCTCCTACTCGCTTCCCGACGAGCAACTTACCGACCCGCGAATGATTCGGGCCGTGAATTTCCTCTCGGGTATCTTGGTGCGAGAGCCTGGCCGAGCGTGGGAGATCGGGCCCAAGGGGCACGCCCTGCACGCCCTGCGCATCTACGATCGGCGGCTGTTCAAGCCGTACGACGCGCGCTCGGCCGACTCGGAAGCCGCGCCGGTGGCCCAAGGCGAACCAGGCGACGAGGCGGAAAGGTCGCCGAACTCGGAGGGGGGCGTGGCCAGCCAGCCAGCGGCCACCGAGCCGACGGCAACCGCCACCATGCCGACGACCCCGGCGACGCGACGGGGGGCGAAACCCGTGCCGCTCGACGATCGCGAGGGACGCTTGCCGCCGTTCGATTCGTTGCCCGATGAAGCCGACACCAGCTTCGATCACGCCGCTCGCGTGCGAGCCGCGGAGGCGGCCGAGGCCATCGATGCCCGGCCACGTAGCTCGACCGTCCGCTTGCGAGAAGCGCCGCAGACCGTCGCGCCGCCCAAGGTGCGGTAGGCCCCGGCCGCCGGAAATCTCAAGGCCCCAGGGTGGCAACGTCCCTCGCTGCTGGGGGCGCTAGTGGCGGTGGCCCGGTTCGCGCCGGCAAGCTCTTGGGCCCTCTTTGGCCAACGGTCGATTTGCCCTTGTTGCGCGGGCTAGGGTGCCCCCGCTTCGCTACGGGCTCGGTGAAAAAACCGGCCAGGGGGCCGTGGCTGACCAAGGTGGCTGACCAAGGGTATGGGCGGCGCCACGAGCGATTACAATGGTTGGCAATGCCCAAACGCCGGTTGCCCGAGCGCGCGACGGTCGCAGAGAGGCTCAGTTTCGTGGTGAACCTGAAGGTTGCTCAGTTCGTACGACGCGGGCATGCGGCTCCCTGGGCGCGCCACATCGCCCCGGCTTGGCGGGTCGCTTTCCGCATGGCTCTTGGGGGGCTCGTGTTGGGCGGAGCGGTGCTCGGGGGAAGGCCGCGGCAGGCTTGCGGCGAGGAAGGCTCGCCTGACTTGGAATTGGCCGGCCGAGCCGTGGCGCTGTTGCGCGAGCGTTGCCAGGCCTGTCATGGCGCCGAGCTGCGCGAGGGGGGGCTGCGGCTCGACAGCCGCGCGGCGGCCCTGGCCGGCGGAGACGGCGGCGCGGCGGTGGTGCCCGGCCAGGTGGAAGCGAGCCCGCTTTGGCAGCGCGTAACGGCCGACGATCCGGCCCAGCGGATGCCTCAAGACGAGGCGCCGCTGAGCGAGGCAGAACGAGACGTGTTGCGCGGCTGGATTGCCTCGGGGGCCGCCTGGCCTTTCGACTCGGTCGAGCCCGCCGCCGCGCGGCACTGGGCATTCGAACCGCTGGCCGCGGTGGAGGTGCCCGAGCCGGCCTTTCCGGACCTGGCCCGCAACCCGATCGACGCCTTTGTTCAGGCGCGTTTGGCCGCCGAGTCGCTACGGCCCGCCCCCGAGGCGGATCGTGCCACGCTGCTGAGCCGGTTATCGCTCGACCTAATTGGTTTGCCCCCCAGCCCCGACGAGTTGGCGGCGTTCCAGGTCGATACCTCGGCCGAAGCCTATGAGCGACAGGTCGATCGGCTGCTGGCTTCTCCCCATTATGGCGAGCGTTGGGCTCGGCGTTGGCTCGACCTGGCCCGCTACGCCGACACCAACGGCTATGAGAAAGACCGCCCCCGGTCGATTTGGCCCTATCGCGATTGGGTGATCCAGGCGCTGAACGACGATCTGCCGTTCGACCGGTTTACCGTGGCCCAGTTGGCGGGCGACTTGCTGCCGGGAGCGACGCCGTCGGAGCGGATCGCCACGGGGTTTCACCGCAACACGATGGTCAACGAGGAGGGGGGCATCGACGTCGAGGAGTTTCGCCATGCGGCGATCGTCGACCGGGTGGCCACCTCCGCCACGGTTTGGCTGGGGCTGACGCTCGGCTGCGCGCAGTGCCACTCGCACAAGTACGACCCGCTCAGCCAGCGGGAGTACTACGCAATGTTCGCCTTTTTCAACAACGTCGACGAGCCCGAATGCGAGGTTCCCGATCCCCAGATCGCCGCCCAGCGCGAGCCCATCCTGCGGCAAATTGCCGAGGCCGAGGCGAGCTTGTCCGAGCGGTTGCCGCTTCCCGCCGAGTTGGCCGGCGCGGGGGATGAAGAAGTCGCGCGGCGCAACTATTGGCAACAGCGCCAGGCGGCGTGGGAGGCCGAAATGGCGGCCCGGGCGGTGCCCTGGCAAATCGTGGCCCCCACCCAGGTGCGATCGCTAGGGGGGGCCACGCTCACGGTCGAGCCCGATGGCTCGGTGCTGGCCACCGGCGACAAGCCGAACTTCGACACCTATGTCGTCGAACTGGAAACACCTCTCGAGCAGATTACCGCGCTGCGCCTGGAAGCGCTGCCGCACGCCAGCTTGCCGCTGGGGGGACCGGGGCGGGCACCGCTGTTCGAGGACGGCAATTTCTTTCTGAGCGAACTGACGGTCGAGGCCTGGCCCCCAGGCGATGCCAGTGAAGCGGCGGCCCGCGGTGAAGGCCGAGACGGCGAGGACTCGGGCGAGCCGCTGCCGATTGCCGAGGCGACGCAAAGCTACGCCGCCAGCGGCCGCGAGGCCGCGCTGGCGATCGACGGCCGGCTGGATACCGGCTGGACCGTGGCGGGCCAGATCGGCCGGGCCCACCAGGCCGTATTTCGCTTCGGGCAAAGCGTGCGGCACGCGGGCGGAACGCGGTTACGGATTACGCTGACGCAGCAATACATCCACCAACTTACACTGGGCCGGTTTCGGCTCTCGCTGAGCGGCGCCGAGGGCGAGATTCGGGCCTCGGGACTGACGGCCGAGCCAGAGGCGGCCCTGCTCGTGCCCGCCGATGCGCGAACCGAGCAACAGCGCAGCGAATTGCGGAGGGCTTTTCTGGCCCAAGTGCCCGAGCTGGCCGAGGCCCGTAAACAAATCGACGAGTTGCGGGCCGGCCTGCCGCGCTTCGCGACCACGCTGGTGGTTGAAGAACGGCGGCCCGAACACGCGCGGCGAACCCAGGTATTTCACCGGGGGGATTTTTTACAGCCTCGACAAACGGTCGAGCCTGGGGTGCCGGCCGTGTTGCCGCCGCTCGCGGCCGACGCACCTCGCGATCGCCTGGCATTGGCTCGCTGGCTCGTCGATCCCGGACATCCGCTGGTTAGCCGAGTGACCGTGAATCGGCAATGGGAGGCGTTCTTCGGCCGCGGCCTGGTAAGCACACTCGACGACTTCGGTACCCGGGGCGCTCGGCCGACGCACCCCGAGCTACTCGATTGGCTAGCCCGCCGGTTTATCGCCGACGGTTGGTCGCTCAAACGGCTCCATCGGCTGATCGTAACGAGCCACACCTACCGCCAGGCCTCGGCGGCTCGGCCCGAGTTAGCGCAGCGCGACCCGGCCAACGAGCTGCTGGCCCGCGGACCCCGCTTCCGGCTCGACGCGGAATTGATCCGCGACCGGGCCTTGGCGGTCAGTGGGCTATTGAACCGGCGAATTGGTGGGCCGAGCGTATTTCCGCCACAGCCGCCGGGCGTTTCCGAGCTGGCCTACGGCGATGTTCCCTGGCCTACCGATACCGGCCCGAACCGCTACCGGCGGGGACTGTATACCTACGCCAAGCGGACCAGCCCTTACGCCACGGCCATGTTGTTCGATGGTCCGACGGGCGAAACCTGTTTGGCCCGCCGCGAGCGGAGCAACACGCCGCTACAGGCACTCACGCTATTGAACGACACGGTCTTTGTCGAAGCGGCCCAGGCACTGGGGCGCTGGGCCGCCGATCAAACCGATCCAGCCGAACTGGAGGGCGAGGCGGTCGATTCCTCCCCGGCCCCGCGCGCCTCGCTGGTCGCCGCCACCGACCTCCGGCGGCTTTTTTCCCAGATTTTGTCCCGTCCGGCCGAGGCCGACGAGCTCGCCGCGCTCGAGGTATTCTGCCACGAGCAGGTGCGGCGGTTGCTCGCGGGAGAGTTGTCGGCCGGTGAACTGCTGGGAGCGTCGCCCGAGCAGGCCGCTTCGAAGGCTGGCGAATCGGACACCGCCGGTGCGGAGCACCAGGACACCGCCGGCTCGGGCGATCGGCTGCGATCGGTGCGGCAGGCAGCGCTGATTCTTTCGGCCCGGGCGCTGCTGAATCTCGACGAGTTCATCTGCCGGGAATAAAGGCTAATTCAAGTGCGATACCTGGCACCCGAGAATGAAGCATTGCGGGCTCTCACCCGTCGGCAGCTGTTCGGCGAGTGTGGCGTGGGGGTGGGCAAGGTCGCCCTGGCCTGTTTGTTGTCCGAAGGAGGGCGACCCGCCTTGGCGGGCACCGACCGTCGCGAAGCCGCGCCGTCGCAGCCCTCCGATCCGCTGGCACCTCGCTCGCCTCATTTCGCTCCGCGGGCTAGTCGGGTAATTCAGTTGTTCATGGCCGGAGCCCCCAGCCAGCTCGACCTGTTCGATTACAAGCCTTTGCTGGTTGAGCGCGACGGGCAGCCGGTTCCGCCCGAGGTGGTTAAAGATCAGCGGTACGCGTTCATACAGCGGGACGCGGCGCTGCTGGCGCCGCGCTTTAAGTTTGCCCGGCACGGCCAATCGGGGGCCGAACTGTCGGAAATGTTGCCGCACCTGGCCGGCGTGGTCGACGAGTTGGCCATTGTCAGGTCGGTTACCACCGATCAGTTCAATCACGCACCGGCCCAGATTTTTTTCAATACGGGAAGCGGGTTGCCCGGGCGGCCGTCGATCGGGGCTTGGACCACCTATGGGCTGGGGAGCGAGGCCGACGACCTGCCCGCCTTCGTCGTGTTGGCCACCGGAGGTGGAACCAGCGGCGGAACCGCCAACTTCTCCAGCGGTTTTCTCCCCACCGTGTATGCCGGTGTGCCGCTGCGCAGTTCGGGCGACCCGATTTTGAACGTGGCGAGCCCCCGCGGAATTGATCGGCGCGCCCAGCGCGACACCCTCGACCTGGTGGGGCGGCTGAATCAGCACCACTACCAACGCCTGGGCGATCCGGAGATTCTGACCCGGATGGCGGCCTACGAGATGGCGTATCGCCTGCAAACCCGGGCCCCGGAGCTGATGGACCTGTCGGCGGAGCCGGCGCATGTGCTCGATGATTATGGGGTGAAGCCCGGCGAGGGGTCGTTCGCCGCTAATTGCCTGCTGGCGCGGCGGTTGGTCGAGCGTGGGGTTCGATTCGTGAGCGTGTATCACAACGGCTGGGATCATCACAGCGACGTGGCGGGAGGACTGAAAGCCCAATGCGGGCAGACCGATCAGGCCTCGGCGGCGCTGGTGCGCGACCTGAAGCGGTTGGGTCTGCTCAACGAAACGCTGGTGATTTGGGGTGGCGAGTTCGGCCGCACGCCCATGGTAGAGTCGAACGCGTCGCTAGGGCGCAGCCTGGGCCGCGACCATCATCCCCAGGCCTTCACCATGTGGCTTGCCGGCGGCGGCATTCGGCCCGGAATTACGCTGGGCAAGACCGACGAAATCGGCTTTCACACGGTCGAGGATCCTGTCCACGTCCACGACTTGCAGGCCACCTTGCTGCACTTGTTGGGGCTCGACCACGAGCGGCTCACCTTTACCCACCAGGGCCGCGACTTCCGGCTGACCGATGTGCACGGCAACGTGGTTCGTCCGCTTCTTGCCTGACACGGCCGGCTAGGGGTTGAACCGCCCCTGGGGGCCCTTGCCGGGGCCGGGTCGATCGGCGACAACACACGCAGTGCCTGCCCGGCGCTTGCCGCCGCCGAACCGCGAAGGAGCCTGGACCGCGATGGACCTGCACGACTTGACCCGCACGCTGAAGCGAGCCAACGATTCGAAGATTGTCCTGCTGGTGGCCGACGGCCTGGGCGGTCTGCCACTGGAGGCCGACGGCCTGACCGAGCTCGAGACCGCCCGCACGCCCAATTTGGACGCCCTGGCCCGCCGAGCCGTGCAGGGGCTTTCCGTGCCGGTCCTGCCGGGCATCACCCCCGGTAGCGGCCCCGGGCATTTGGGCCTGTTTGGCTACGACCCACTCGAATACCAGATTGGGCGCGGGGCGCTGGAAGCCACGGGAATTGGCATGGAGTTGCGCGCGGGCGACGTGGCCGCGCGGGGGAACTACTGCACGCTGGACGAGCAAGGGCTGATCGTCGACCGGCGCGCCGGGCGCATCCCCAGTTCCGAGAGTGCGCCCTTGGCCACGCGGCTGCGAGAAGTCAAGCTGCCGGGCGTGGAGGTGTTTGTCGAACCGGTGAAAGAGCACCGCTTCGTCGTGCTTTTTCGCGGCGAAGGGCTCGAAGGCCATGTGGCCGATACCGACCCGCAGGCCACGGGCGTGGCGCCGCTGGCGCCGCTGGCGGTTGAGCCTGGCAGCCAGCGCACCGCCGAGGTAGCCGCTGAATTCATCGCCCAGGCCCGCCGGATTCTGAAAAACGAGCCGAAAGCCAATGGGCTGACGCTGCGCGGGTTTTCCGCGCCGCCGCGGCTTCCCAGTTACGAAGAGGTGTATGGGCTGAAGGCGGCCGCGATCGCGGTATACCCGATGTACAAGGGGCTAGCGCAGCTCGTCGGAATGAAGATCGTGGGGAAGCCCCAGACGCTTGCCGAGCAGGTCGACCTGCTCGAAGAGCAGTGGAGCCGGTTCGATTTCTTTTTCATTCACTTCAAGTACACCGACTCCACCGGCGAAGACGGCGATTTCGAGGCCAAGGTGCGGCGGATCGAAGAGTTGGATGGGATCATTCCCCGGATCATGGAACTGGGGCCCAGCGTGCTCATTGTCACCGGCGACCACAGCACGCCGAGCAAGCTGCGGAGCCATAGCTGGCACCCGGTGCCGACGCTGCTGGTGGCCGACTGCTGCCGGCCCGATCGCTGTCGAACCTTCGGCGAGCGGGAGGCCCTGGCCGGTGGCTTGGGGCAGTTTCCCGCCAAGTACCTGATGTCGTTGGCCTTGGCCCACGCCGGGCGCCTGGAAAAGTTTGGCGCCTGATCGGTCTGGCCTGGGTCGCCTGCGAACTGGCGGGCCTAGTGCTTGCCGATTGGGGGCCAGCAAGCACACTAGGGACAGGGCTTCCATCGCGGTCCCGGTGACGGTTGCGGGCGGTAGGTGGTCCAGGGGGGGCTGCGGGCGGGGCGGGGCGCCGTTGCATGACCACGAACGAATTCTTGACCGCCGCCAAGCCCGCCAGGCCAGCGAACCGTTGGGATTCGCTTATTGCGCGACTGCTGCTCCTGGGGGTTAGCACTGCGCTGGCCTCGGGCCTCGGCGCCCTGGCGTTTCGCCCGCTCCAGCACCTGTTGGCGCCCTACCACCGCCGGATCGATCGCTGGCTCAGGCAGGGGCTCGAGTGGCACGTTTCGCGCGAGGTTTTTCTGGCCGGCGGGGTCGAGCGCGACCCGATCCTGCAAACCCGTTACTTGCCGTATTCCCGCTACCGCGAGTATTTCTTGTCGAACGAGCGAGGCTACTTCTGCGAGGATTCCGAGCCGGTCACGCGATTGCTGCACACCTGGCACCTGACCACTTCCGAAGGCACTCGCGCGGCCTTGGACTCGGTTCGAGCCCAGAACGAAGACTGTTTGCGAATCATGGTCACCGCAATCCCGCCTGATGCCCACAATTACTCGGCCGGCCTGGTCAGTGCGCCGCAGCGGTTTGACCCCGGCAGCCGACTCGATGTGCGGGTGCGTGCTCGATCCGACCAGCCGGCCCGGATCGAACTCGTGGCCCAATTCGCCGACCAGACCTCGGAATCCGGCGATTGGCGGATGCCGATCGAACTGAGCCCGTCGTGGCGCGATGTGCGCGGCGAATTTCGGTTTCCCGCGGTGACGAGTGCGACCTCAGTCCGCATCTTCTGTAACCTGGCTGAACAAGTCGGCCAGATCGACCTGGCGCAATTGGCGGCCCGCGTGGTCGGCCCGGGCGAAGCACTTCCGCCGCGGCGCCTGAGCGACGGGGCGTTGCCCGGCGACGACTCGGAGTTAATCTTTCCGTATTACGTCTCGGGCGAGGTGAACGCTCAGGGCTTTCGCGACCAAGAGGTGGAAGTTGCCAAACCGCCAGGCGTGTTTCGTATCGCTTGCCTGGGCGACTCGTACACCTGGGGAACCGGCGTCAAGCAGCCCGATCGCTGGACCGAGGTGCTTCGCGGCGAACTGGGGGCCCGGGCGGCCGCCGGTAAGGGTCCCAAGTGTGAAGTGCTCAATTTCGGCATCGTGGGCTACGGCGCGCTGGACGAGCGCGTGCAGTACGAACAGGTCGTGCGCGCCTACGCGCCTGACCTAGTGGTGCTGATGATGTGCTGGAACGACAACGTTTCGCGGCGCGATGAGTTTGCGCTGATCGACCGAATGCAGCGCAAGGGAACCTATACCGACGCCACGGGTCGACGGAGCGCCGAGTTCGAAGATCGATTGGCCGAGCTGTTCGCGGCGCCCTTCGACGATTGCCGAAAGCAACTCGGCCAGCTTCAGGCTGCCTGTCGCCGCGACGGCGCGCCGCTGGTACTCGTGGTATTCGAGGTCGGATACGAGCCCGAATGGGGCACACTGCAGGCCGCGCTGCGGGGCTGGTCCGGGCCGCTCTTGGTGTTGGGCGAGGCGCTCGAGCGAGCCGGTCTGAAGGGAAGCGCCGGCCAGATCCATTCCCGAGATTCCCATCCCAATGAGCGAGCCCACCGGGTGGCCGGGGTCGAGTTGGATCGCTTCTTACGAGCTGAGCAACTGCTGCCGGCCACGTCACGTCCGGCGGACACATCCGACGACACGACAGAGGCAAGAGGTGGCCATTGAGCGAAACCGTTCGCCCAACTCGCAGGGGCCGCGGCCCCGGATCGAACCGCTGGGAGTCGCCGGCCGGTTACTTGATTACGCTGCTGCTGGCTGTCGGCGTGGCCGCCGCCGCGGCGAGCTACTTGTACCGGCCGATGCAGCGCTGGCTGTCGCCGGCAGGCGGTAAAATGAGGGCGTGGCTGCCGCAGGACAACGATCCGCGACACCCCAGGTCGGTGTTTCTCTTCGGCGGTCCTCATTCCGACCCCGCTGTCGAGATCCGCTATAGGCCGCACTCCCGCATGCGCGACTACTATCCGACCAATCCGCGGAAATACTTCGATGAAGAGCCAACATGGCTCGCCGGCATGATTCAGAACTGGCGGTTGCACACCGAGGATGGAACCGAAGCAGGGCTCGAGGTCTGCCACTCGCGCGACGAACTTTGCCTTGCCGCGGACGTTACGATACTGCCCGACGGTGCGCCAAGCTGGTCGGCGATTCTCTCTCTCGTGCCTCAACCCTTTGAGCCTGGAAGCCGAATCGACGTGCGGCTAAGGGCCCGGGCCGATCGGCCGCGATCGATCGAGATCGTCGTCAGCTTTCAGGGGGTTCCGCAGGAAAACACGCTGCGGGTTCCGATCGAACTGGGGAACGAATGGCAGGAATTCCGACAGGATTACGAGTTTCCGCGCATCAGCCATCCGGCGACCGCGCGGGTGTACTGCAATCTGGCCGGGCACCTGGGACCTGTGTACTTCACTCAGCTCGAGGTCCGTGTGTTGCCGCCGGGTGTGTTGCCCGGTACGGCGGCCGCCGACTCGGTCCGCCCCGATGGCGTTGATCCGAACTATCTCTATTTCATCGAGTACGAGATGAACCTCGACGGTTTTCGCGAGCGCGAGTGCACGGTCGAGAAAGACCCGGGCGTCTTTCGTATTGCCTGTCTGGGAGACTCGTTCACCTATGGCACCGGCGTTCGGGCGGGCGAACGATGGACCGAGAAGCTCGAAGCCCAGCTCAATTCGAGTTCAACACGGCCGGCCGGCGTGGATCGCTATGAGGTACTCAATTTCGGCATTCCGGGATACGGCACACGCGAAGAACTCCGGCTTTACGAGGAAGTGGTGCGGTCCTACCAGGCTGATCTGGTGGTGCTGATGATGTGCTGGAACGACCACGTTCCGCTCAACGAGGAGTTTGCCCTGGCCGAGCGAATCCGAGAACAAGGGCAGGATCCGGGAATGGCTGGCGACCGTTCCAACGCTTACATAGAAGCTTTGACCGCGTTGTACCGGTCGACTTCGTTCGATGTCTGCCTGAAGGAACTACGGGGGCTGGATGCCGCGTGCCACCGCGATGGTGCGCGACTGGTAGTTGGCGTGTTCAACGTGAATGCACACCTGGATTGGGATCGCCTTATCGAGAACCTGAATGAACACTGGCGCGGGCCATGGCTGGAGTTGGGTCCGGCGCTCAAGCAGGCAGGGTTATTCGGCGATCCTGGCTTGGTTCACGCCTGCGATGGGCATCCCAACCAGGCGGCACATCAAGTAGCCGGCCGGGAATTGGCCAAGTTCCTCGACTCGCGGGACCTGTTGCAGCCGGCGATTCGGAACGCCCGCTGACCGGTCGCGCGGCGTTTCCCAGGCGCGGCTAGCGCGCGGGGGCCCAACTGCCGATTGGCCCACCCCGCGGCACTCGGCTGGCTAACGCTGGCTGATTAGCGCTCGGGGGCAGCAAGCCACTCGAGCGCGGCCGCGGTGGAGTCTCCCCCGGCTGAGTGCTGTACCAAAGCCGGCTGGCCGCCACGCGCCTGATAGGCGGCCCTGACCAGTTCGGGCAGGCTCGATCCCTCGCCCGCGACCCAGAGCGGCAGCGGAGCGGAAAGCGCCAGCAGGGCGGGCAAGTCGCCGTACTTCACCGCGCCGGGCAGAAAGTCGGGGTGGCTTAGCTTGTCGAGCCCCGCGAAGCGAAAGCCCCCGGTATCGATGGCGGCCCGCCGTACCCGGTCGCCCGCAAGCGCGCGGGCTGCCGCCACCCAGGGACCGGCCCCCGCGCTGCCCAAGAGATCGACGGATTTGAGGCCCGCCAGGGGATTCCCGGCATCGACCGCCGTGACCAGCGCAATCAGGGTCAACAGGTCGATCGTTCGCTGCGCGAATAGCGAATGGTTGTAACCAAAGGTGTATCCGGCGTACCCGTCGAGTTCTTTTTGAGCCGGATGGACCAGGGGCGCCTCGGCGGCGCTTTGATCGGCGGTGAGAAACTCGCCCTGATACAACAAATCGGCGCCGACCACGGCCAGGCCTCGATCCAGGCACTTGCGCACCTCGGCACGCGGTTGTCCGTCGGCCTGGTAGAGCCCCGCCTTGCCCTGGGGATGGGCCCAGAGAATCGCTCTTTGAACCGGTGTAGACGGCAGCAAGAACGCCACGGGAAGCGCGGTCTGCTCCGCCTGCGAGCGCACCAGGGCCAAAACCTGGCGGTAGCCGTCGTGCGTAGTCGACGCGGTCGTCTCGACCGACAGCGTCTCGGGCCCGGGAAGCTGGTGCCCGATCATGACTTCGAGTGCCCCACCGACAACACCGCGCCAGCGGTCGAAACTGGCCGAGTCGCGGGGCCTGAGCGCGTCCAATTGCTGGTCGCTGTCCGTCGTCAGCCAGCGGGCTAACTGGCGTTCATGCGGTTCGCCGCCGGGAGGGCGCGGGTGCTGGTCGTTCCACACGCTCAGCTCTTCGCGCGAGAGCGGCTCGTAATCCTCTTCGACAATCGGTTCTTCCTGGCCCAGAGCCAGGTGCTGGTTCAGAAACGCGTACATCATGGCCCGGCTTACATAGTTGTAGTTGTGGCCGAATTGCAGCAGGGCTTTGGCCCAAACCTTGTCGGGCGCGCCCAGCAGCCGGTACAGCGCCTGGAGCTCGGGGTAGCCCTTGGTCATGATCTCGTGCGTCCAATCGTTGGCGCCGCTCAAGCCCAGCGGCTTGGGAGCCATTAGCGCGGCCAGCTCGATGTTGCCGGTATCGACCCGCAGGTAGCTGGCGTTTTCGCACGTACAGCCCCCTTGCATGGCGGTTGAAACCATCACGGCTGGAAAGGCCGCGGCGGGGCGCGAATCGATGGCCGTGAGCAGAAAGGTTTGCGTACCGCCGCCGCTGGCCCCCGTGACACCGATGCGAGCCGAGTCGACTTCGGGCAGCGAGGTGAGGAAGTCCAGCGCCCGAACCGAGTTCCAGGTCTGCAGCCCCATCATGGTTTGCAGCCGCAATTCGGCTTGAGGGCTGAAAAAGCCCCAGTCGGTCGGCGTATTCATCTTCTCGCGCACTCCGGCGCGATGGGCCAGTTGATGGCTATCGGCATAGCCTTCCATGTCGTAGTGGAACACGACGCAGCCCATCCGGGCCAACTGCACGCAGCGCGATTGAATGACATGCCGGCCGCCGCGCTCGAATCGTTCTTCGCCGGCCACGATCAGGCGGCGGATTTCGCGTGGGCCGTGGTCTTGAAAACGGCCGCTGTCCCAGTGCCCGTGCGGGCAGAGCACCGCCGGCAGCGGGCCGGTGCGCCCCAGCGGGCGATACAGGTTGCCCGACACGTAGTGCCCCGGCAGGCTCTGGAAGTACACCTTTTCGACCGTGTAGCCGGGGCGGTCGACCCGGCCGTGAACCACGGCTTCCAGCGGTGTGCGAGTGGGTTCGGGCCACAGGCCCTGGGACACACGCACCTGGCGCCGCAGCCGCTCGGCGCGAGTCTGCCAGGCTTCGGCCGTGGGGGGAACCAGGAAGGGAAAGTAACCGTCGAGCGTTTTCAGCGGCCCTAGCCGGCTATCCGGGGGCAGCCCTTGGGCCAGCACCCGGGGTGGGGCCGCGCCAAGCCGCGCGGCGGGGCCGGCGCCGCTGGCCAAGAGCAACAGGGCCAGGCTCGCCAGCCTGCACCAGATTCTGAAATGCCGGTCGGAGGTGCTGCCGATTCCGCGACGCTCGATCACCGTAGTTCCCCCCGCGAAGTTGCCTGGGGCGGTGGGGCCGAGGAGCACGCAAGCTGCCTCGGGCCGCACCGCTCGAGGGCTAGTTTAGGCGCCGATCGCGCGGGAAGCTACCGAACCGGTTTGGCCAAGGCGGCGCGCCCCGGCTGGCCGGCTGGCTTCCGAGCTGGAAAAGCTCAGCGCTGGCGGGCCGCTTCCAAGAGCTTGATCCAGGGGCCCACGTAGCGGCCGTTGTCGTGAAAGGTGCGGCCGCTCACCAGGTTGCCGTCGATCACACAGGGCTCGTCCACAAAGATGCCGCCACAAACCTCCAGATCGAACCGGCACTTGGCCACCGTGGCCATGCGGCGGCCCCGCACGCAATCGGCGTAGGCCGGAATCTCGACCCCGTGACAAACGCTGGCCACGGGTTTATGGGCCTCGAAGAAATGCCGGGTGATGCGCACCAGGTCGGCATCGTAGCGAAGGTATTCAGGGGCCCGGCCGCCGGAAAAAAGAATGCCGGCATACTGCTCGGGGCGAATGTCGCGAAAGGCGACTTCAGCCTGAATCGAGTAGCCCTCCCACTCTTTGGTAATGGTCCAGCCTGGTTTCACCTCGTGCAGCACCATTTGATAGAGCCTTCGCTCGGGGCCCGCCACCACGGGGCGAAAGCCGGCCTCCTCCAGGCGATAGTACGGATACATGGTGTCGAGCGTTTCCGTGGCGTCGCCCACGACGATCAGCACTTGGTCCATCGAGGAGCCTCGTCGATCTTGGGTTCGAGTTCAGGGTGCGGCCCGGTAGCAATTTTCCAGATACTGGCGGGCGCGGTTCACTTCGGCGGTGATCTGGTCGGCCGAGTCTAGAATGGGAACGCCCCGCGGAACCGGATGCATGAAGATTTCGACGGGGCCAGCATAGGAGACATCGCGGAGCGCTTGCATCAAGGGGCCGAAATCGAGCGGACCCCGCCCGGGCATCTGCATCAATTCCTCTTGCTTCGGCCGCGCTTCGTGGAAACCGAGCCCGCGCTGCTGAGCGTAGAACAGCCCGATGGCGGGCCCCACGTCGCGAATGAGCCGGGCAAGCAGTTCGGCATCTTGGGGCAAATGATGCGGCGCGAAGGCCAGTTTCAGGCCGGGAAACGTCAGTCGATCGACAAACCGGCGAATGCCTTCCTCGGATTCGAGCAGGTCGTTGCCGTGGTTTTCGATGGCCACGATGCAGCCGGCGGCCAGCGCCTGCTGGGCCACGGGCTTGAGGCGCTCGACGAAGTCGGCCACGGCCCGATCGAGCTCCGGGCCCCGCAGGCCCTTCCCCGTGCCGGCCCCGGTAACCAGCACCACGTCGCGTGCGCCGAGCTGGCGAACCAACTCCAACTCCGAAGCGAGTCGAAAGGGCCCCAACCGGTAGCAGGCGATTCCCCCCAGCCGCACCCCCTCCTGCTCGAGCAGGGTCGCGAAAGCCGGCGGGCCCATCTGATCGACCTGTTCGCGCTGGTTGCCGTGTACCTTGGGCCAAAGATCGATCGCGGTCGCCCCCGCTTGCTTCACCTGGGCAGCGACGACCTCGAGCGGCATTTCGCCATACAGGGCCGAAGCCAGGAGATAATTGAGCGCAGTGGCCCCCGCCTTTTCGGGTTCGCGAGACCAACTCAGGCGCGGCGTCAGGCTAAGGGCCGCGGCGGCGCGCAGCCAAGCGCGGCGGTCCAGTGCGGAGCCAGGCCAGGGGCTGCGGCGAGGACACCCGGAACTCGAAGCGGTTGCCGACATGCCCTGATCTCCGGTCAGCTCTGAATCTCGAACCCGCGGCGCTGCTCGCGGGCCAGCAAGCTCGCGGCCTCGGAGTCGCCCACGATCGACTCCTGATCGGGATCCCAGGTGAGGGGTTTGCCCAGCCGCATGGCGATATTGGCCAGGTGGCAAACCGTGGCGCTGCGGTGCTGGCTCTCCACGTCGGAGATGGGCGTTTCTCGGTTGCGCACGCAGTCGAAGAAATTGTGCATGTGGTTTTCGATGGATTCCAGCTTGCCCACCTTGGGGGCGAAGGCCAGGTCGTGGGGGTAAAGCTGGTACTGGCCGCGCTCGAGCCTGGTTTCTTCCAGCAGCCCCGGGGGATCGCTGACGATGCTGCCGCGAGTAACCTGGAGCGATCCGGCCGCACCCTCGAAGCGAACGCCAATCGCGCCCTCGCAGCGAATCTGCAGTTCGACACCGTTGGCATAGCGTGCCTGGGCCGAAAACCAGGTGGGCGTATTGTACCCGTTGCCGATCTCGGGGAAGGTGCCGCGCCCCTCGATGGAAACCGGCCCCGAGTGTTCTGCGCCAAGGCCCCACTGGGCAATGTCGATATGGTGAGCACCCCAGTCGGTCATCTTGCCGCCGGAATACTCGTACCACCAGCGAAACGTGTAATGGCACCGCTCTTCACAGTAGGGCACCAAGGGGGCCTGGCCGAGCCAGAGATCCCAGTTGATGTGCTTGGGGCAGGGTACGTTTTCGAAAGGCCCGCCGCCGGGATTGGGGTCGATGGTTACCACCACGCGCCGCAGCGCGCCAAGGGTGCCCGCGCGAACCAGCTCACAGGCGTGGCGAAAACGCACGTCGCTGCGCTGCCAGGTGCCGACTTGCACCACCCGGCCGGTTTCCCGCACCACCTTCCTTAAGTGCTTCCCCTCGTCGATCGTGAGCGTGAG
The DNA here is from genome assembly GCA_964399535.1 of uncultured Pirellulales bacterium. Classification (GTDB taxonomy): domain Bacteria; phylum Planctomycetota; class Planctomycetia; order Pirellulales; family CAYNRE01; genus CAYNRE01. Next base: position 25,295 of record CAYNRE010000046.1, read on the forward strand.
CGGTTTTTCGACGTAAATGTCTTTCCCAGCCCGGCAGGCATCAATGACCATTTTCGTGTGCCAATGATCGGGGGTGCCGATCATTACCAGGTCGACGTCTGGGCGGTCGAGCAGCTTGCGGTAATCTTCGCTCAGGGCCGCCTTGCCGCCAAAGGCAGACCGGGCGGTTTCGCGAATGTGCTGGTCCACGTCGCAGACAGCCACGAGGTCGGCGTAGGGCAGGGCCTTTTCGGTAATCACCGAGCCCTGGTAACGCAGCCCGATGGCCCCCATTCCAGGGCGATCGTTCAGCGAGCTGAGGGCGGCGCGGGCCGGCGAGGGAAACGACCAGTAGCCGGCCGCGGCCGTTGCTGCCGCCGTCGTCGCCGAGGCCAGCAGTCGGCGGCGACTGAACCCCTGTGGCAATGGGCTCGAGGTCTTCACGGTGCCGCTCCTTTCACTCGGGTCGATCGGTCCGGGACAGCCCCAACAGTTTGACCCATCGGTTAGCGGCTGGCGAGCCGCTTTTGGCCGAGCGGCGGCTCGTACCCCCCCCCCCCGAGGCGCGGATTTTCTCGAGGCGCCTTCGCGCCAGAGAAAATCGCTCACGGGCGCTGGCCCTGGTTTCAGGTACCGTAGCAAACCGATACCTGCTGCGGCGTGGCCGCGCGAGTAACTTTCGGCGAAGCGTGGAAGGGGCGACTGGCCGCACCGGGCCAGAAGCGGCGAACCGGTCTCGCGGCGCGAGTTCTGGTGCGCTACCCGGTGGCGCGCGAGCGCTCGCCGGTTACCTTGCCGAGCACGCGATCCCAAAGGGAAGTCGACGCACTCCCTCGGGCAGCGGCTAGCACGACCTGGCCCGGGGCCGCGGGTTGCCAGGCCTGCACGTGATCGAGCACCCGGTCGGCCGCGCGAGCACGGTTCCAGGCCTGCTCAAAGCGTTGGCTTACCGAAACGGTGCTCGGCGGTTGCTCGGTGGCCGCGCTGGGGGGCGAAACCCGATCTCCGAGGCGGGCTTGGGTTGCGGCCGGCGCGGCCAGAGCCGCACCGCCGAGCGAGCGACCGAAATTGGCTGCCCAGAGCGAGTAATCGCCGGCGCCGACCGTGCCGTTGCCATCGAAGTCGGCCGCCAAGTTCGGACCCGAAAGATTGAACTGCGACGCCAAGATGGCGTAATCGGCCGCCCCCACGAAGCCGTCGTGGTTGGCGTCGCCAATCAAGATCAGCGGCGGACACATGGCCCCGAAGTTGGCTGCCCAGAGCGAGTAATCGCCGGCGCCGACCGAGCCGTTGCCATCGAAATCGGCCGCCAATCCGAAGCCGGTCTGACCGAATTGCGAGGCCAGAATGGCGTAGTCGGCGGCCCCCACGATGCAGTCGCCGTTGGCATCGCCCACCAGGCCAGGGACCACGGGGTTGACGGCGGCCAAATCCAGGGGGTCGATGATTCCGTCGCGGTTCAAGTCGGCTCCGTAGTCGTAGCCGACCTGGCCGAACTGTTGGCCCTGGCGCGTAAACACCTGTTGTCGATCGGCCTGATCGACGTCGCCGTCGCGATCGACGTCGAACAGCGCCATTCGGTTTTGGATCGTTACGCGGACCAGCACCTCGGCGGTTTGCGTGCCATCTGCAGTGCGGAAAACGAGCGAAGTTTGGTGGGTGCCCTCGGCCAACGACTCGCCCGAGACATAGAATCGCACCGCGGCCGGCGTGGTACCTTCGCTGTTCGACAGGCTCAGCCAATCGGCTCCGCTGGTTGCCTGCCACTGGACCGGGGTGCGGGTGAGCACCCCGATGACTTGCTGCGGAACCACGGTGCGTTGGGCAAAGTCGACCGTCAGGTCCACGGAGCTGGGCCCCACCACCAGCGGATCGACCGTGACCGGCGCGTTGGGCGCCCCCGGATCGGTGCCGGCCGCGATCTCGGCCGGATCGGTCTGGCCATCGCCGTCGCTGTCGGCCAGGTTGGGATTCAATCCGCGAGCAAGTTCATTCCTATAAAACAAGCCGTCGCCATCCTCGTCGGAGAAGGCGTTCTCAGGCGCCAGCAACAAGGTGCCGAGCGCGGCTTCATCGGTGTCGGCCAACCCGTCGAAATCGTAGTCGGGTAGTACCTCGACCGTGACGCTGGTCGAGCCCACCAGGCCATAGCCGTTGGTTATCGAGGCGGTGAGCAGGTGGGTGCCCGCGCTCAATTGCGCGTACAGCCCGCTGCCGGTTCCCAGTTCGCCGTCGCGGTCGCTCGTCCACTGAAGTTGGGCCGAGTCGAGCGGGCCCTGCGAATTGCGAACCCGAGCCCGCAGTGAGATCGGTTCTCCTTCGAGCACCGTCACGGCCGGCCCGAGCGATTCGATGATTACGGTGGGGGCCCTGGGCAGGATGAACAGGGGGAGCGAGACCAGCTCTTGGTAATGCAGCCCGTCGCTGGCTGAGAGCCGCACCAGGCCCTGGCCGCCCGGCAATAGCTCGACCGGAATGGCGTAACTGCCGGCGCCCGTAGAGGTGTAGAGCGAATCCCAAGTGTTGCCGCCGTCGGCGGAGTAGTCGAGCCGAACGCGTACCGCGTCTCCATCGGCATCGCTCGCCTGCCAGGCCACGCCGACCGTACCCACGGCGTAGGTATTGCCCCCGGGCGACTGGACGAACGACACCACAGGGGCCGCCCCTCCGGCTGCGAAACTGTCGAGTACGGTCGTTTCGTGTCGCAGTTCAACCCGGCTCAGCCCTGGCTGGGCTGGCAAAGCGGCCGCGTAAGCCCGCAGCGGGCTGGCCCCGTGTTCATCGTCTTCCTCGGCGGCCCGCACTAACCGCACCCCGGTGCGGCTGAGCTCTTGGCCCGACGAATCGAGCTGCACGAGCCAGTATCCGCTGGCGAAGCTGGCGCTTTCGACCTCGCGCCCCAGGGCGGCCGAAACGCGGCTGATTTCGCCGGTCCCCGCCTCGGGGTCGACGAACCCGCGCACCACCACGGCGGTGGGGGTCGTCGCGGTCTGGGCGGCGGGGGCTTGCTGGCCGCCTGGGGCGCCGTCGGGGCCCAATTCGGCCGTTTCGGCCACCGAGGCAATGGCCAGATCGACCAGAGTCCGAAACAGCGTAAAGTGCGTCTCCGCTCGCATGGCCAACAAATCGACCGGCTCGAAAAACGAGTTCTCGTTGGTCATGGCCTTGGCATAGGCCATGATCGCCTTGGCGCGGGGGTAACTCTCTCTTTCGGCGTTCTCGAAAAACTGCGTGCCTGTAATCGGATTGGCGACAATGCCATTCACCCCGGGGGAATCGTAAAAGGTTCGATTCGGGTTGTAGGTAGCTGCTGGGTCGTTGCGGGTTCCGCCGTCGAGCTCGTCGTAGATGGAGTGCGACAAGTTGTCGTTGGCGTTTCCATTGGGCGAGTAGGGCTTGACCAGCCCCAGAATGTGTCCCAGCTCGTGGCCAATCAACAGGCTGCTGTTGGCCGCGCCCGTGGTCGGGTTGTAGCCGCCGGAGCCGCTGGTATACGGAAACGACCAGCCGACGAATAAGGGGATGTCGAGATCGCAGTTCATCTCGTCGCCGCCGAAGAACTCGCTGATCTCGCTGATCACGTTGCAGCCCAGCTCGGCCAGCGATTTCACGCCGCTCACGATCGGCAGCACATCGGTCAGGGCGTTTACCTCGGCGCTCAAATCGGGCCAGAATGCCTGGCCGTCGGTTATCTTGCCAGGCACTGTGCTGCGCAGGGCCGGGTCGACGATGCCGAAGGCGATATCGCGCTGGTCGTCGGGGTGATTGCGATTCCACCAGTCGCGCACTTCGTCGAATTCCTGGCCGTACTGAAAAAGCTGGACCACGTCGCCCAGGTCCAAGGTGGGGTCGTCTTCTACCAGCACATGGGGCGCCCAGCGCAGATCGACCCGGGCCGTGGGCACCATCCGCTGGACCAGTTCGCTCGTGTTGTTGTCGACGATTTGCTGCATTTGAATCAGGTCGGTCACCGAATAACCCGACTCGGTGTTGGCCCGTTTCATCACCGGAATCAGTAGCACCTTGGCCAGGCCGGGCGCGGCCAGTTCGGCCTGGCGTGTGCCGCGGGCCACCTCGACTCCGTTGCGGCGAAAGATCATTTCCACCTGATTGGTGCCCGCCGCTAGCGGCAGCAGGTTTTTGGCCACGACGCCGTTGGTAATGTCGCCCAGCATGGCGGCCGAAGGCGCCGATTCCGACACGGGCGGGCGAATGCCTGGCGCCAGCGGAATGCGCCCACCGCCGGCGTAGTTGCCGTTGTGCAGGAAACGGACTTCGACCTCGTCGAGTTCGATCGTGCCGGCCGTGGTTTCCGCCCGCAGGTGGCCGCTGGCCAGCGTGGGCTTGGTGGCCACCAGGCCGTAGGCATCGAGCCCCTGGGTAAGCACAATGTTTGAAACGCTGACCGCGATTTGGCGAAACGGCGTGTCGCTGGTGTCGGTTACCGAGTCGCCGACCGACGTGTAGAGAGGGTTCAGCACGCGCACCAGGCCGTCGGCCTCGTCGGCGCTTACCAGCAGCTCGATCAGCGTTGGCTGGACCAGCCGGGGAGTGCGCAGCGGGCCATTGCCAATCTGCACCCGTGCCCCCGGATCGAAGTTGGCCCCCTTGATCTGCATCAACACGCCTGCGCTGGCGGCATCGGGCGTGAAGGAATCGATGCGCGGCTTGGCCATGAAGTCGGGGAGCAAATCGCCTTGCAAGAACTCGGCGGTGCGCTGGCCCCGAGTGACGGCGATTTCTCCGGTGCCGGTGTCGTCTTGAATCAGTACCAAGAGCTCGGTGTCGGTCACCGTTTGTACTGGCACCCGCCAGCCGCCGATGGATACGATCAGGTCGCCGGGATCGGTTCCGAAGCCGCTGCCCTGGATAGCAAGCAGGTCGCCTCCGGAACCGAAACGGGATCCCAGGCCGGTAATGATCGGTATGGCGTCGCGTAGCGGTGGCAAGTAGGTCCCGCGCACGCTGGCTCCGCCGTCGCTGCCGTGAACGAACCAAACCCGGTCGGCGCCGTCGGTGGCGATATCCACGACCTGCGAGCTGCGCAGCCCCGAATTGGTCCAGTAATAGTTATCCCAACCGCTGCCGGTGCGGACCGCGCCTCCGGCCCACAGGCGCCCCAGCTCGTCGACCGCCAGGGGCAAGTTCGCGGCCCCCTCGCGGGGTTGGTCGAGCACGAAGCTGGTGCCGTTCCAGATGACCAGCCCCGCCGCGGTGCTCACGGCGATCTGGCCGGTGCCGAGCTGGGCCAGGTCGAAGATGGCATTGCTGGGCAGGCCCTGCGCGGTGGTGTAGCGTCGCATTCCCTCGGTGGAGTTCAGATTCCAGCGCACCAGCCCGGCTTCGGTGCCAATCCAGAGCTGGTTCTGGCGATCGACCAACAAACTATTGACCCGCGTGGCGGGAAGCAGCGAGTTCTGGGCCGTGAACGTCGCCACGAAGCGGTCGCGGTCGTAGAGGGTCAGCCCGCCGTCGCCACCGATCCAAATTCGGCCGGCGTTGTCTTCGGCCAGGGCCCGCACCGGCGCGCTAGGTTTGATCCCCAGCTTGCCTCCCAATAGGTCCCACCCGGTGGGCGTGTACCGCCGGACGCCGGTGTCGGTGCCGACCCAAATTCGACCCCGGGAGTCGCCCAGCACCGCGCGGGCATGAACCCCCGGGCGGTTGTCCCAGGTGACTCCGTCGGGCTGCAGTACGAAGGTGCCGGCCGCCGAAGCGAAGAACGTACGTCCCCGGGCGGTCCACACGCCGTCGAGCGATTGTTGATCCAAGGCGTTGTTCTGGTCGAGTTGCTCCCAGCGCTGGGCCAGCGTCACAATGCCGCCGCCGGGCTGCGCGATCCAGACCTTCTCGTCGACACCCTCGACCCGGGTCACCGTGCTGTCCCAAAGCGGTACGAACGGGTCGAGCGTGGTCCGCGAACCCAAAGGGGCGTTGAGCCAATTGTATTGGGTGTCACGCACGCCCGCGCCAACCGCTTCGTAGGCGGTTAGGCCGCCACTTAGCGAAAAAATGGGGCTGGGCCGGTCGATAATTCGCACCGCGATGCTTTCCATGGCGGCCCAGACCCGGCCTTCGGCGTCGGTGCTCAAATCCCTTGCCGTTAGACCGATGCTGCTCGGTAGCGCGAACGCCGCATCGGGGTTGTTCCGATCGGGCACATACAACACGCCTGGGCGGACGATATTGGTCGGTTGCGATTGCGAGAAATAGCCCTGACCGGCCAAGAACAGATGGTTTTCGTCGTCGAAAGCCAGGTCGGTGATCGACTGGGTGCTGGAAAAATAATTGGCCGGATTGGCGAAAGTGGTGGTCGAGTAGGTGAAGTTGGGGTTGCGAATCGTGCGTTCCAGTTGGTTGGTCGGTCCGCCGGTTCCGACGGTCGACACCGACCAGATTTCTCCCGCCACCGAGTTCGTCGCAATGTCTTGGATCGAGCGATCTCCGTACAACGTGGTCCGGGTACCGGTGAGGTTGGGAACCGACAATCCGCGGTCGGTGCCGATGGCGGTCGTCAGCCCATCGACGGCGTTCACCTGGTTGCTGGGGAGCGAAGGGGTGGCGTACTGAAACGCCAGGGCGTTCGGCGGAGGCGTAATCTGGAAGGTGCCCTGCGAGTCGGTGGTGGGCCACACGCTGCGGTTGCCCGCGTAATAGCCGACGCCATTTACCAAGCCCAGCGAGCCCAAACCGGCCGCGGCCAAGGGATCGCTGAGAGTGCCGGGTGGCGATAAACCTTCGAAGACCCTCAGGGCGCCTGGATACACGCCGTCGCTCACCACCACGCGTGAATCGTCGCCCGCGATGCCGGAGATAGCTCCACCTGCTCCGAACGGCCGGTAGAAATCCCACCGCTCCAGGGGCACCGCGGCGCCACTTCCCAGAGGCAATCGCCAGATATCGTCGTCGTAAATGCTTGCCTGCGAATCCCAGCCCCCCAAGAGCCAGGCCTGGCGCTGGCGCGGATCGAAAACGGCGGTCGCCCCGAACAGTTTTTCGCGAGGGACCCCGCTGCTGGTGCGCGGATAGGCAACGGGGGTCGTCCAGATTTGTCCGGTGAGCGGGTCAAATACCCAGGGACCGGCCCCGGTATCGCCAAACAGGTAAATGAGTCCGCTCACCGGATCTTCGACCGCTTGCAGGTCGGAAGCCGCCTGCGGAAGTTGAACCGCGAGCGTCGAGACGCTTCCCTGACCGGTCGCGGTGTTCACGCTGATTTCGTCGATCGTCGCGGTCGGGCCGCCGAATTGGCCTCCCAGATTGCCGCCGAACAGATACACCTTGCCCGTCTGGCTCGAGCGCACGCCGGCCATCTGACTGCGGTTGGGGACCTGGAATCCGGTCAGCGGTAAGAAGGTTTCGCTCGCGGGGTCGAACACCAGGCTGGTTCGCGCCGCCAGCAAGTCGGGGCCATAGCCGCCGAGCACTAGAATTCTCCCGGTGGACGGGTCCCCGATTGCCAATGGCTGATACACGGCGAGATTCGCCGCGCCCACGTCGCGGCTGGCACCTGTCTGAGGGTCGATCGCCAGTGGGCTGGTGCGAAAATGAGGGGTCGATTCCTGGCTTTCGAGTCCCCCGAAAACGTACACCGTGCGTCGCGCCGCCGAGTAGGCACCCGCGCCGAAAATGAGCGTCTCGTCCAGGCTCGCCAGGCCCCGCGCCGCGCCGGTTCCCAAGTCGAGCACAAAGCTGTAGGGAAGGTATCCCCACTGGGCGTTGTAGCCGCCGGTCAGCAACAGCTCGTTGCTTTCCGGCAAGTAGGCGCTAACCGGGTAGCCGAGGTGATAGGGGAGCGAAGTCGACGAACTGTCCAGCGGCACGCTCGGCGGCACCGGGGGCGCGCCGGCGGGCACAATCGTCGGCCCGCCGAGCGCCGTTGCCGTCTGGCCCGTGACGAGCTCTGAAAAGTCGGTCGAGAGTGCCCAGTCGGCCGCCAGATAGGGGAGGCGTTCGCGAAGCGAGTCGTGCATCGACCGGCGCAGCTCGTCGCTCGTGCGGGCTTCGGTCCACAGCCGTACCTCGGAGATCGACCCCTTGAAGGGACTCAGCGGGGTTAGCGAGGGAGAGCCGGCGTACCCTCCGCCGATGGAAATCCACTGCCCCCAGGTTCCCCCGACGTTGTCCGAGACCGATGCGTCGAGGAGCCCATTGACGTAGACCGACACCGTCCCGGTCGTTGGCGAAAACACGCCGGCCACGTGGGTCCAGGTGTTGTTGGGAATCGAAGTGGCGCCGACCGCCAGGTTGCCAAAGGGCGAGGCGCGAAAGAACACCCGCGTCGTGGGCCCTTCGTCGAACAGCATTAGGCGGAAACCCTGGCTGTTGTCGGTTGCTACGATCGTCTGGTTTGCCGTCGAAGGAGTATTGTCGCTGACTCGAATCCAGGCCTCGACGGTCATTTCTCCCGGCACCGCGGGCGCGGTCGGCGGCGGCGGAGTGGGGGCATACAAGTATTGGTTCGTTCCATTGAGCGAAAGGGCATCGCCCACCGCCAACAGTTGGCGCTGCTCGAGCGGTTCGAGCCCCAGACGCAACTGGCGGCGCGGGGCCGTTGCTCTGCGGTGGCGACTGGTTCGGCCTAGCTGGGCGATCCACCGGTCGGTCTTCAGAAAGGCAGCCATTGCGACTCTTCTCCGGGTGCCAGCGCTGCCTCATTCGAAACGAGGCGTCCGACGGGTCCGCGCTACGGGTCGTTCCGGCTGGCTCCGGGGTTGCAGCGCGTCCCTAAGTTGCGCTCGCAGCTCTGCCGAGCCAGACCACGTGCGCGAAATTGCCCAGACGTCGCCGGCAAGTTCACCCACGATGTGCGCCGAGCCGCCGCTGGTGCGCAAACTAGCGAACCCCCAGTTCGCAACCCGCACGGCCGCCGCCCGACCTTCGGCTTCCCCAGGGCAACGCCGCGCGTGCTGCACGGAATCGAACCCAAGGGCCCTTGGGGGTTAACCGGACGCGGGGCCGCAGAATCCACGCAATCGGCGGAAATGTTTTTCGGTCCCATTGGTATGGTCGGCTAGCCAGCACGAGGAGCGCGTGCCAGCCGCCGCGGAGGTTCGGCAGGCAATAGCGAGCCCCCGGGTGCTCAATCGGCGCCGCTGCTCGCCAAAGCGGCCGCGACGCGGGCACGCAGCCGTGCGACTTCGCCGTGCTCGAAGGCGTCGGGCCCCGAGGCCGACGACGCGAAGAGTTGTTCGGCCCTGGCGAGCGACTCCTGGGCCGATTTCGTGTCGCCCCGCTGGGCCGCTTCCCAGGCCAGTCCAAGAGCGGCGATTTGGTGCCAGTGGCCCGCCCCCGGCCCCTCGTCGAGCAAATAAGGCCGCCCCTCGTTCCCCCGGCCCAGCGCGATCAATGCCAAGCCGTGGAGCACCCGGCCGGGCGATTGATCGTCCCCCAGGGCCTCGAGCGTGGCCGCCAACCCGAGCCCGCGCGGCAAGTCCTGAAGCTCGGCTGGTCCCAAGATCAGCAGCCGTGCCAACAGGGCTTGCGCCTCTTGGGCCTCGGGTTTCGTGCGCAACACCTCTTGGCAATCATCGCGGGCCGCGACCAGGTCCAGGTTTTTCGCGCGAAGCAGGGCCCGCCGGCCGAGCAGCGAAGCCCGAACGGCTTGGTCCTCAGGGGCTACATGGGCCAGGGCCTCCGAGACGTTGTTTGCCGCATCGAGCCAACGCGCCTGACGCGATTCTCCCAGGGCCAGGCTGACCCAATACTTGTACCACTCGCCCGGCGGGGGCAGCGCCCCGCGGTCGATGAGAACCGGATCGGGCTCTGGTTTAGCCGCAAGGTCGGCGGGGGCCAGGGTCAGGTCGCTCAGCCCCTGTCCTTCCAACTCCTTGGTGAGCCGTGCCAGGTTCCAGATCAGCACGTCGCCGCCATCGCGAGTGGCGGCAAGCTGGCACCCGTCGGAGCTGAAAGCCAGGTGCTTCACCGCGCCTTCGGTGGGGTGCGTCAGCACCGCGACGATCGCGCTGGTCTCGGGGTCGAAGAGGTCGATGGTTCGTGTTCCGGTCGATACGGCCAGCAGGCCGCCCCGCGGCTGAAAAGCCAGTGGCCGAAGCAGTCCATGGCGGGCCGGTCCGAGCAAGGAGCTCTTCCGCTTCCAGGTGGCGGTGTCGAGCAGTTGGACGGAATCGAACCCGGCCGTGGCCAGCCAGCGACCATCGGCGCTGAATTGGGCGTCGGTCCGTCCTGGCAGCTCGCAAACCAAGGATCCGTCGGCCGTGTTCCAAACACGAAGCAGGTGAAGCAAATACGCCGTGCCCGCCAGCCAGCGGCCGTCGGCGCTGAGGCAAACGCGCTGGGCGTTGGGCAGATCCAACCTTAGAACCTGACCACCGTCGCCCGGTGGTTTCCAAACGACCTGGCCGTGGCGGTAGTCGGTCCAGGCGACTCCGCCACCGGGGGCACAAACGGCCTGGCGACCCTGGTGCTGCGGCTCCATGAGCAGCGGGGGGGGCCGCACCGCTCGCCCTTGCTCGACCGCTGCTGGAGGCCCCCACTGGGTTTTCCCGTGTTGGTTGCGGCCCCATCTGAGCAGCGGTGAGAACTTGCCATAGGTCAGGAGGGCCTGGCCGTCGGCATCGAACCCGACGGGCCCAGCCGGATCGAGCCCTAAGTCGCCCAGCTCGACGAGCGAGTGGCCGGCGTAAAGCCGCACGCCGAACTGCCCGGACAGAACCAGCGTCTCTCCGTCGGGCGAAAACGTTGCGGCTTCGGCCTCGAGGGCCAGCCTTTTCAGGACATTGCTTTCCACCAGTTCGAAGACGACCGCCCGGCCCTCGGAGATTCCCCCGATGCGCTGGCCATCGGCCGAAAGACTGGCCGAAAAAGGCAACCGGCAGAACTCAGTGTCGCGGTCGAGACGCCACACGAGCGCCTGATTCCGAGTCGAAGCGCAGAGCACGCGTCCGTCGTCGCTCACCCGCAGCAACTCCACCCGCTCTCGCATTTGATCGGTTAGGAACCGGCCGCGGCGCCTCGAGTGGTCCCAGAGATAAATTCGCCCGTCGTTTAGGCCCAGGGCGAGTAAACCGGGAGAAGACCAATCCAGGGTCCAGGCGCCGCTGGCCTCGGGCAGCTCGACCAGAACTTCCCAAGTTCGCGCATCGCAGATTTTCGGATAGGGCGAGCTGGCCAGGGCCACGAGCGTTCCCCCGGGATCGAACCGCAGGCAGGCCGTGTAGCCCAAGGGGGGCGGAAACTCGGTTGCTTGGCCGCTTGCCAGCTCGATGCGGCGCATGACTCCGTCGGCCCCGGCCAGCAACAGATGCCGATCGTCGGGCGAAATATCGACCAGGTTGCGCGAGCTCGGCGAAGTAAAATCGATGAGCCTCCGTCGCGTTGCCCATTCCCAAACCAGGAACCGTTCCCGGTCGTGCGGGGCGGGCCGTTGCACGTCGAGCAGCAAGCGACCCGAACGCGAAAAAGTTTGCCAGTTAGGCACCACCGAGGGCTCATCCGAGTCGCTGGGCAGCCGCAGGGCAGCATCCGGGGGTGCCCCCAGCTCACGCACCACACTTCCCTGGCCGTTGGTGTCGCCGTAGGTCAGGCGCTTCAGGTCGCGATCGAACGCCAATTGCAGCAGGGCCTGGCCCGGCAGCGAATCGCTCTGGATTTCCCGCAGGTCGCCGTGCGTCAGGCAAACGATGGCCGCATGGGCCAGCGCCAGCCGCTGAGCCTCGCTCGGAGGATCGCCTTCCAGGGTGTCGAGCGCGGCGCCAATGGCCGCCAATCCGCCGAATCGCTGCCCAGGGCCGCCGCTGGCGCCCAGTTCCTCCGCCCGGGCCAGATTCACTCCGAATAGCTCTCGCCGACGCTGGTGCTCGGCGGCCACGGCCTTCCGCTCGGCCGCCCGCGTCAGCTGGTTCTCGTGCCCGAAGCGGGCCGCCGCCAGCAGCGAGCCCAGCGTCAGGGCCACCAGCAGTAGCACACTCGCCGCACTGGGAATCGCCACGTCTGGGTGGCGCCGGCACCAACGCGCCAATCGCTCGACGGGCGAAGGGCGGCGGGCCCGAATGGGAACATCGGCCAGAAAGCGCCTCAGGTCCTCGGCCAGGGCGCCGGCCGTGGGGTAACGCTGGTCGGCCTCTTTGGCCAGCGCCTTGACGACGATGGTTTCCAGGTCGCGGGGCAAGGCGGGTGCCCAAGCGCGCGGCGCCCGGGGTTGGCCCTGTGCGATCAGCGCAAGCAGAATTGCCTTGTCGTTCTCCGCGAACGGGGGGCTCCCCGTGGCCAGCTCGTAAAGCGTGGCCCCCAGACCGTAAATGTCGCCGCGATGATCCGACTGGCCCCGCAGACGCTCGGGGGGCAAGTAGCGAAGCGTGCCAAGCAATTCCCCCGACTCGGTCAGCTCGTCGCCATCCAGCAATTTAGCCAGGCCGAAATCAGCCACCCACACCGTGCCCTGGGAGTCGACCAACAGGTTCGACGGTTTGATGTCGCGGTGCACCAGGCCCATGCCGTGAGCGTAGTGTATCGCTTCGGCGGCTTGCAGCCCGATGCGGGCCACGGCCGCCCAGTAATCGCGGCCTTGGACCGGTTGCGGCGTGCCGAACAGGGCCGTCACAACCTCGGTGGGCACGCCGGCAGGGGGTTGCGATGCCCCTGGCGCGGTGCGCAGCGTTAGCAACACCCGGTCGAGCGACACTCCCTCGATTTGCTGCATCACCAGGTAGTGTAGCCCCTGGTCTTCGCCGACCCCCAATACGGGAACGATATTGGTGTGATGCAATCGGGCCGCGGCCTGGGCTTCGCGCTGAAATCGCCGCAGGTACCGCGGATTTTGGGCGGCCGAGGGAGCCAGGATTTTGAGCGCCACACGGCGTCCGAGCGATTCCTGCAGCGCTTCGTAAACAATACCCATCCCGCCGCGGCCTAGTTCGCGCAGCACGCGGTAGTCGCCCAGTGGCGGCGAGCCGGCATCAGGCAGAAGGCCTTCGCCGCCGGGCGGCCGCCCCTGCGAAGCGCGATTCGGCAAGCTCCGCGCCAATTCCAGTTGCTCGAGCAGCGGATAAAGCTCGCGCAGATCGCCCGCCAGGGCCGGGTGGAGCGCGCAGTACGCTTCCAAATCCGGATCGCGCCCGCAGCGAATTTCGCCAACCAGCGACTCGATGACCTTGTCCAAGCGCTCACTGGAGAGCTCGTGCATGGGCTGTCCCAATGCAAAGGCCAACTTTCCCAACCCAAACGCAGGTCGGCCTTGGCCGGACCGTCAACTCTACTCCCCTTGGTCGGCCGAAGATAGCACGGCGCGAAGCCGTTTCAGGGCCCGAATGTAGCGATTGCTGGCCGCCGTGGGCGAGATCTCCAATGCCTGGGCCACCTCCAGGTTGCTTAGTTCCTCGAAATGACGCATGGCCAGCACCTCGCGGTCGATCAGCTCCATCGATTCCAGGGCCCCGCGGACCCGCTCTTGAATCTCGGCCCGCTGCGCGGCTGCCTCGCCGAGACCCTGCTCATCGACGAGTTCGCGGGCCAGCCACACGCTGGAAGTCTGCCCATGGGGAGGACGATCAAGCGATACTTCCAGCCCAGCATCGCGCATTTGGGCCCCCAAGTGTTGCCGGTGCAGGTCGACCAGCCGTTGGGCAGCCAAAAGCCGCACCCACAACAGCAGCGGCATGCGCTCGCTTTGGGCCACGTACTCCGACCAGCGGCGAACCACGTCGACATAGGCCTCTTGCACCACATCCGACGGGTCGATGCGCCCGGTTACCCGGGGATCGAGCCGCATCGCCACTCCCCGTTTGACCCGCGGGCGAATCCGCCCCAACAATTCGTCGAGGGCCCGTGCGTCGCCATCGACGGCTTGTCGCGTCCAACGGTCGATGTCGTCGTCGTCGGGCTGCACGACGGTCCTCCTGCGGCCAACCGTGGCCTTACCTGGCGAATCGATCCCCGGTCTGACGCGGACCCTTTGGCTGAGCCCGTGACCGATGGTTAGGCAACCCGGGCGAACCAGTTGCCGCGAAGCGAACTTGGGGTAGCGGTTCAACGCCCGCGGTGCCCCATCCAATTATCCTACCAAAGTCAGCGAGCGCTGCCCCCAAGGATCGCCCTTGCCGAGCGTTGGCCGAATCAACGTCGTGCCAGGGCGGTCACCGGTCTCCGTTGGGTTGGGGTCGCCCGCCGGGTCCGTCGTTGCTGGTGCTCGACCCCGCCGGTATATTCCCCCCGGTTGTTTTTTACGGGCGACCGCTCTCCGAGGCGCCGGCGTTTTGGTTGTGAGACCCAGTTGGTATGAAGCGAATAACCATCCAGCACCGCACGGCCTACCATTACCATGAGCCGGTCGAGTTTGGCACGCACTATGCCATGCTGCGCCCCCGGGAGGGGCACGACCTGCGGATCGTTGCGTCGCGGCTGCAAGTCGAACCCTCGGCCGAGGTGCGCTCGGTCCGCGACATCTATGGGAACTCGGTCTCCATCCTTTCGTTCAGCGAGCCGGCGAAGACCCTTAGTCTGGCCAGTGAAATCGAGGTCGACTTGTTCGACGACGGCGGTTTGAGCTGTCTCATCGAGCCGTTCGCGCGCGAGTTTCCGTTTCAATACGCGGCCGATGAACAGGTCGAGATCGTCCCGTACCGCATTCCAAGTTATCCCCACGACGGACCCGCCCTGCAGCGTTGGCTGCTCGACTTGTACCGGCCGGGCCAGTTGGTCGAAACCATGCACTTGCTCGAACGGCTCAATACGCGAATCTTTGAGGCGTTTCAGTACCAGTTTCGCGCCGAACACGGGGTTCAGCTGCCTTGCCAGACCTTGGCCCTGGGCAGCGGGTCGTGCCGCGACTACGCGGTGTTTCTGATGGAAGCCGCGCGACATTGGGGCTTCGCGGCCCGGTTCGTCACCGGTTACATCCAGTTGGAAGCCGGCCAGCACGGGGCGACGCACGCCTGGACCGAAATCTACTTGCCGGGCGCCGGTTGGCGCGGATTCGACCCGACCAATAACAAGCTTGCCGGGTTGGAACACATTTCGGTGGCGGTTGCCCGGTCGCAGGAGAAGGCCATGCCGCTGGTGGGGAGCTGGTCGGGCCCCTCGGGCGCGTTCGATCACCTGGACGTAAGCGTTCAGGTCGTGGCCCGCTGAGTCGCGCGCCACCTGCCGAGTTGCCAGGTTGGACGCGCACGGAGCGCGTGCCGTGAAGGAGAGTCCCCTCTGCCTTGCCTTGCGACCAACGATCGTTCTTCACGATCTGGGCCAAGCAATGCCCGCGACCGCGGTCTTAGGTGGCGCCCCACGAACAAACAAGCGGCTCACCTGACCGGTTCGCTGGATTCGTCAGACGAGCCCAAACGCAACGGCGACAAAGCCAGGTCCGTTGACTCCTGCATGGATCGCCACGCCAACCCAAGAATTACGGCGACGCTGAACGATATACGGCAGTAGGAATAGGATGGGCCAGAGTGTCGCCAGGATCGTAACTCCGAAGGCGACGTGGAACAGCAGCCATCCGCTGCCATTTGCCACCCAGGCCCACTTACCAAATGCCGTTTCTTGCCGCGGTAAAACTACTCCTCTCCACAACAGCTCTTCGCCGAAGATGTTGAGCACCCAGAACGGCAACCACGCCGCCAGGATCCAATATCGACCGGCAGTGAGAGGCTCCATTTTCAGGAAGGGCGGGCCAAGATGGAGCGGGCCCAGAAAAAGCCGCAGCAAGGCAAACGCGGCTGCTCCAAGGATTGCGATGATCGTAATTCCCGCGACGCTCCAGGCCCAATCGAGCGCCGTCATCGCACGGAATCGCAGACGATCTTGCCACAAGTGCGGCCGCTCGCCGGCGCTTTCCGCGCGTAACATCAAAACGGCAATGACCATCAGGGGCGCGAAGACACCGAGGCCCCCCGCGAGGAACCAGAGCAGCACGGGCTCAATGTTGGTCGTCGCCGCGAAAGCGGGAATGATCCAGTGAGTGACGGCGAACAAGAGTAGAGCCGTTCCGCCGAACAGCAGCGTTGTGCCGAGCGCTGCCAGGGACGGCGGATCGTTCTGGGATTGGGCAGGAGGCGGTTCGTGAACTTCCGTCATGGAGTCTCACTCGAGCGATTGGCTGGGTGGCAAGGTCCTCAAACGTCTCGCGAAGGCTGGCAATCTCATTCGTGTGTGCCTGGCGGTTTGACCAGTGCTCTGTGAGTGGACCGAGCGACGTAGCACTTGCGGTAGCCGTGGACGTTACAATTGTCCAGATATACTACCAGTAAACCATCGATGCACGGTAAGTCCGTATCGTCTTGTCGCTAAGGGGCCCCGGTTGCCCTCGACAACTCGTAATCGGGTCGCCAAAGGCATAACAGGTCCTAGAAAGGACCTTCTTGCACCTCGCCTACTGCGAAAGCCCGGCGCAGTTCGTTGGTCGAATTTACCAGCGAGCGGTAGCCGCCGCTGGAAGTCGTATCGCCGCCCATGCTACGATCTTGGGGGAAGTCGTGCCTGTCGTACAGGCTGAACGCGCGCCGGGCGACTCGCCCCGCGGTGGGCTCCCCTTTTTTTTAGGCGAAGCGGGCCGCGCAGACCTTGTGAGCGAAAACCATGGCACAGCCCATCGAGTGGAACGACCGGTACCGCGACGGCGAACTGCCCTGGGACACCAACGCTCCCTCCTCGCAATTGCAACAGGTTCTTGGCCGGCACTCGGTGCCCCCTTGCCGCGCGCTTGAGATCGGCTGCGGCACCGGCACCAATAGCGTCTGGCTTTCTCAGCAGGGATTCGAGGTGACCGCAATCGATCTGGCCCCTTTGGCCATCGAGCGAGCAAAACAGCGCGCTCAAGCCGCCCAGGCGCCGGTGCGGTTTGCCGTGGCCGATGTGCTCAAGCTGCCCGATTTGAGCGGACCCTTTGCCTTCTTTTTCGATCGCGGCTGCTACCACGCCGTTCGGCGCAGCGATCCGCGACAGTACGCCCCGGCCGTCGCGCGGCAGCTTGTTGCCGGAGCCCGAGGGCTGATCTTGGCCGGTCGTCCGCGCGGGACCGACGACCCCGGGCCGCCGGTAGTCACCGAGGAAGAGCTTCGCGAGGAACTGGGATTAGCGTTTCGAATCGTCGAGTTGCAGCAGTTCCGGTTCGACGAAGCGCCGGGCATTGGCGAGCGATTTCCGGCGTGGTCGTGTCTGGTCGAGAAGCGGTAGCCGCCCGAGAGGGGGCAGCGGGCTGGTGCAGCGCGGACCGCGGCAACGCCTTGCCGGAAGCGCGACGCGAACCACGTTTGGGGCCGGCCGAGGCATTCCGAGTTAACGGGGAAGATGCCCCCGCCACCCTCGCTAGGAGGGCGAGTTTTGGGCTGGCGTTTGAAACGCAACCCATTTCATACAGGGGACTTAGCGGAGAGGACAGGATTCGAACCTGCGGACCAGTTACCCGGTCACGGGTTTAGCAAACCCGCGCTTTAGACCACTCAGCCACCTCTCCGGTTGGGGGGCTTCGCTCGCCACCCCGCGTGTGCGTATTCTTGGTCAAACATCGGCACTTGGCAAGCCGGTTTCCACGAAGATCGCCGCCGGTCGGTCGTAGGCCGAAGGGTGCGGCTCGGCCGCGGGGAAGCGACCTGGCGGTTGCCGACAGGCTAGGGGCTTGGTTGGCCCGCCCCCTGCGAACCCGGTCGCGGCCGCTTGCGCCCGGTGCTGCGCCGCCGGTAGCGTGGGATGGGGCGTGCCGGCAAGCCGGCGCCCCGATGCGGCGGATCGTCCCCAGGAAAGGATCGTCAGCGCGATGCCCAGAACGACCGACCAGCGGCGGGAGAAGTTCGCGCATTTCGAGCGGCTTTCCACCCGCTGGGAAGACAACGACGTGTACGGCCATGTGAACAACGTGGTGTATTACAGCTATTTCGACACGCTGGTGAACCGGTACCTGATTGCGGCCGGGGGGCTCGACCTGACCGGCGGCACGGTCATTGGCATCGTGGCCGAAAGCCATTGCCAGTTCTTTCACGAGCTGGCCTTTCCCGAAGAGATCGATGGCGGGCTCCGGGTAGGCTCGCTGGGTAATTCCAGCGTGCGTTACGAAATTGGTCTGTTCCGCCAAGGAAGCGACGAGCCGGCGGCGGTGGGCTATTTCGTGCATGTGTTTGTCGACCGCCAGTCCCGGCGGCCCACGCCGATTCCAGCGGCCCTGCGAGGTGCGCTGGCGCGGTTGCAGCTTTCCGGGCCGGCGGACGAACGGGCGTAGGCGGCCGGAACCGCTTGCTTGGGCCCTGGCATTCTCCGGGCCGTTGGCGGGATTCGCTTGACTACTTGTGTAGTCTCGGCTATTCTGACGACCGTTGTAGTCAACCCGGGCGGCCTCGAACCGCCTGGCCAGCGAGCCGGGAGCCGAGAACCGATGGCACCTTCTTGGGAAAGCTTGGGGCGCTTCGAGCTGGAAGTGCTCCGCTATGTAGCCGACCACCCCGGGGCCAGCGCCAGCCAGGTGGCGGCCCATTTCGCGGAGGCCTCGGGCCATGCCCGGACCACGCTGCTCACGGTGCTCCAGCGGCTGCGAGGCAAGGGCTATCTCAAGCGGCGCACGGTGAAGGGAGTGCAGCGCTACACGGCCACGGTTTCGCTCAACCACTTGTTTCGCCGCCTGGTGGGGCAGTTCGTGGACGACGTGCTGGGCGGTTCCGTCTCGCCGTTCGTGGCCTACCTCAGCGAAACCTCGTCACTCAACGATCAGGAAGCCAAGGTGCTCGAGCGGTTGCTCAAGCGGCTCGAAGCCGAGTCCGGGGAGGACGCATCGTGAACGACTGGCTCACTACCTTGAACGCCGGAGCCGACCTGTGGTTGGCCGGCATGCTGCGTGCCGCCTGGCAAGGCGGGTTGGCCCTGGGCGCCGTCTGGTTGGTGGGCCGCCGCTGGGCGATTTCGCCCCGCTGGATGGTTTGGGGCTGGCGATTGGCGTGCTTGAAACTTTTCTTCGCCGCCGTTTGGCTCGAGCCGGTTGAGCTACCGGTGTTGCCCGCCGCAGGGCCGTTGCCCCAGCGCGCGCCGCTGCCGGCGGTGGCCGCGCTGCCGATTACGGGCACCGTGGAGCCGGGCTCACCGGTGCGGCGGCAGATGCACCCAGAGGTTTCCGCCGCCGGAGCAAGGGTACTGCCTTCGGCCGCGGCGCTGCTGCTTGGGGCCTGGTTTTTGGGCGTGGTTTGGCAGGCCGGCCGGACCGCGCGGCAATGGCGAGCGTTGCGCCAGGTGTTGCGCCAGTCGCGCTTGGCGGAAAGCCCCCGCCTGGCCGCGCTGCTCGGCGAGGCGGTTGGAGCGCTGGGGCTAGACGGCCGCGCGGCAAGGGTGCGGCTGCTCGTCTCTTCCAGCGAGCCGGCTGCGCTGTTGGTCGGAGTCTGGCGCCCCGCGATTGTGCTGCCCGAGCAGGCCGAGCACCGTTTCGATGCCGAGGAACTACGGTTGATGCTGGCGCACGAGCTGGGCCATCTGGCCCGCCGCGATCTGGCTTGGAACTGGCTGCCGACGCTGGCCACGTGGTGTTTTTACTTCCACCCCCTGATCTGGCTGGCCCGGCGCGAATGGCTCGCCGCCCAAGAAGCCGCCTGCGACGAACTGTTGATCGAGCGGCGCGCGGCGCAGCCTTGGCCCTATGCCAGGCTGCTGGTCAAGCTGGGGCGGCTTGGTTCGAACCAGCCCGCCGTTTCGCTCTTAGGTGTGGGTGTAACGGGAAGCTTCGTCTCTCTAGAGAGGAGGATCGTAGCCATGGCTCGAGTGAGTCGTTCTTCGCGGCGGCGGCGCTGGTTGGCCAGAACCACCTTGGCCCTGACGGCCGTGGTCGGGCTGGTTCCCTGGACCCTGGTGGCCCGCGCTCAGAGGGCCACCGAACCTGAACCACCAGCCCGGCCAGCTACCGGGCCGGTTCCGGCCAACGCGGGGGCAGAGCTACCCGGCCGAATTTACGCGTACCTGGTGGCCGAACTGATTGATGGTCAGGAGTACCGCGGCGTGGCGTCGATCGATCCGAACACCGGCGAGTGGACACGCCTGGGCAGCCTGGGGCAGTCGCTGCGCGTTTCGCCCGACGGGCGCCGCCTGGCCTATCAGATCCTGCGGCCGGGCGACCCGCGCGACGACGCCTCGTTCGATCTGTACGTGGCCGATGTCGAGCGCCCCGAGCCGGCGCTGGTGGCTGAAAACGCCATGCTGCCCTGTTGGAGCGCCGACGGAAAACGCCTTTTGTTTAGCCGCGGAACCATGCCCGAAGACTTGGGCTGGCGGGGGAAGGCTTTCGTTTACGATCTGGAGTCCAAACAGGTGCAGGAGCTGGCGCTTCCCGAGACCGACGAGGTCGACGACTGGGCCTCGGACGGCGACTGGCTGGTGACGGTTTCCGATCGGCATCCGCCTCACGGCAGCGGCTACCAGCTTTATGTCATGCACGCCGACGGCAGCGGCGAGCGCCGCTTGACCGAGGGCGCGGGCCTGAATTGCTACCCGCGCTTCAGCCCCGATGGCCGGCACCTGGCCTACCATCACCAGCGCAAAGGTGTCGATTCACTCTACGTGCTCGACTTAAGCGGTGGGAAGCCGCGCCTGCTGATGCAGTCGCACGACGACGGCAGTCGCGCCTGCCACGGCGCCTGTTGGTCTCCCGACGGAGCCTGGCTGGCCGTGAACGTAAAGGACTGGACGGTGCGAGTCTTGCCGTCGGGAAAACGGGAGTTCCACCAGTCGTTTGGAGAAGGGAACGAGCGGCTCGAGATTCTCTCATTCCAGGGGGAAAGCCGCGGGGTGATCAACCTGAAAGACGTAAAGAAAGTGAATTGGTTGGGCCGGGCCGATTGGAACTAGCGGCCTGTCTCCTGGGAATTGTCGGGCTTTCCCCCGACACCAACGAAGTGGCGGCCGCGGGCGGTTCGTTCCGCGGCTGCCGCGCGGGGGCGAGCGATGCGGCAAACGTTTGGGCGGGTAGCCAAACCTTGCCTAACGCACCCGCCAGCTTTCGCGCAAGATCTTCCACTCGCCCGCTTCGCGAACGACCTGAAACACCCAGGTGGTGAAATACCCCTTGGGGGTCGGCCCCTCTACCCGGATCGTGGCGGAGTTTTCCTGCGCGAACCCGGCGATTGCCAGGTCGCCAATAGGCCGGGTGTCGTGCCAGAGCTGCCAGTCGACGTCGTCAAAGTCGGCGGGCCGCTCGGAAGAAGACAACTGCTTGAGGCGTGCCGGCTCGGCGGCATGAATCGCCTTCAGGTATTCGACCACCACGGCGGCCGCCGGCGAACGAGTGGGGTCGATGGGCAGGCCGTTTCCCGCGGTTACCGTGTCGTCGACCGCGCCGGCCGCCCTCAACAAGTCAGAGATTTCGACCTGCTGGGCATCGATCGCTTGCATGAGCGCGGTGGTGCGGTACTCGCCGTGCTTCACATTCACATCGGCGCCGGCGGCCAGCAGGGCCCGCACGATCTCCACCTGCCCCTGGCGTGCGGCCCGCATCAGCGGCGTTTCGCCCGAGGAAGTGGTCTGGTTCGGGTTGGCTCCTTTCTCGAGCAACAGGCGAACCACTTCGGGCCGGTGACCGAAGAGCAGGCTTTCCCGCCCGCGATCGAGCGAATTGGGGTCGACACCACGCTCGATCAGCCGCGTGATTTCGGCCAAATCGCCGTTTTCAGCCGCCCGAGCCAGAGCCTCGTGGTGGCGCCGCAGGGTAGAGGGATGGTGAACATGCAATTGGGTGCCGCCCCAAAGGGTCAGATGCAAGAGCACCAACGCTATTAGGCCCCCCACGACCCGGGCGATGGCCGACTGGCGCAAGCGGCCAGCCACCACGTCGGCCGGCCCGGGCAGGTATCGCACCACGACCGTGCTGCGCTTCAAGCTAGGCACCAGGGCATTCTTGTCCTCGCGGTAGATGCCGAACACACAGGCTTCGCTTCCCGGCGCGATGAACTTCTCGATCAGTTCGGGTCGGTCGCCGCCAGCCGAGCCCAGCAGCTCGTCGTCTCCCTCGGCCGAGTCACTGCCCGGCTGGTCGGAATCGTGCGGCTGGTCTTCGGCGGCCTGGTCTTCGGCGGGCTGGTCTTCCAGCGAGTCGTCGTCATCGTCTTCATCGTCGAACGAATCTTCGTCGTCTTGGTTGGTTATTTCGTCTTCGTCGTTGCCTGTTTGGCGCGAGTCGACGTTTCCAGGAGCAGCAATCGGCGGAGCTTGGAACGAGGAGCTTGCTAGCCAGGCCAAGGCGTCTGGATCGCGCTGCCAGTCTTGCTCGATCGAGCCGTCGTCGTCGGCCAAAACGCGAAGATAGCTCGACAAGAACTGAACCAGCCTGAGCCCACTTACGTTTTCGAAGCGGCGCTGGGCAAGAAAGGCGCTGGCCCGCTGGAAATGCACCGGCAGCGAGCAGCGCTTTGGCGGCAGCTCGGCCAGATCGGGGAAGCCGAAAACGCGGAGCGTGCGGTTTCCTTCGCGTACCAGCCAGGGCTCCATGCGAAAGCCCCCCAGCGCGGTTGCCACCGGGGAATCGTCGCCAGGCTCGCGCGGTCGGCGGCGCATTTCGTATTCGTACAACACCGCCGGGCTGTGCGAGAACGGCGTCTGCAGCGGCTGCCCCACCGGGTGGATGGTTCCCGCGGCCACGGCGGGGCGTCCATCGCGCCAGGGTAGCCCCAGCCGGGCCCGCTCCAGCAGCGACCAGTCGCGAAACTGCTGCCACCCACCCAGCAAGGCGCCCAGGGAAAAGAACAGGATCGTGCCGGCCACCAGGGGACCGATCCAGGTCGCGGGCGGATCCCACCGCGATTCAAAGGCAAAGTAGTAGCCTGAAACGCAGGCTACGTAGAGCAGCAGCGAAAGGATGCAGCCTCGCTTCATAAAAGGATCTCAAGAAGCGAAAGACACGCCGCCCCTTGGCCGCCCAGCAGCGCGCGGGGGGGAAGGGTAGGCATTCGTCGTTTGGTCGGGGTGTGCCGTATGGGCCCACGGGCACACGCCTAATGTAACGCAGGCGGGGCCTGCGCCAGCCCGGCGTGCAGCTCGGTTTCTCGACCGGGTGGGGCAGGGGTGGGCGGCTGGTGGTTTGCCCGCCAGTAGCCACACGGAGTGTGGGCTGTGCGTTGGCGGCTGGCTTGGGATGAAGATAAAATAAGGGCTGGCTCGAGGGAGCGCCGGCCCGCGGGCGTTTTCGCCGCCGGCGCCCCAGATTCCGCGGCCGAGCCTCGGTAAGGCCAGGTTGCTCGCTGGTGCCGGCCCGCGACGCGCCCCTGCGACGATCCCACCATCAACGTCCACACCGCCCCGAGAGCCCGACCGCATGGCCATGGCCCGACTGCCCAAACACACCCCGCGATTTGCGCCGGCAAGCAGGAGGGCCGCGTTCCCGGGCGGCCTTGCGGTTCGACTCTCGATTCGCCTGGCGTTGGTGGTTGTAGGGTTAAACCTGACAGCCAGGCTGGCCTTGGCGCAGGCGCCGCCGAACGCACCCGGCGAACCGGTCGACTTCGCCCAGTCGATCCGGCCCATTTTTCAGCAGCACTGCGAGAAGTGTCACGGCGAGGCCAAGCAAGAGTCGGGCTTACGGCTCGATCGGAAGCAAGCCGCGCTGAATCATGGCGACGCGATCTACGGCCCGCCGATCGTGCCCGGCGAGAGCGCGGCGAGCGTGTTGTTGCAGGCGGTCGAGGGAACGCACGCCGAGTTGGGGCGGATGCCGCCCAAGGGGCCGGGGCTTTCGCCCGACCAGATCGCCCTGTTGCGGGCTTGGATCGATCAGGGGGCCAACTGGCCCGACGAGGGCCTCGCGGCCGCCGACGAGCGAGCGGCACATTGGGCCTTTCAGCCGCCGCGCCGGCCCGAGCTACCCGCGGTGTCCCAGACCGTTTGGGCCGAGAACCCGATCGATCGGTTTGTGTTGGCTCGGCTCGAGGCCGAGGGCGTTTCCCCGGCGCCCCAGGCCGATCGCATCACGCTCTTGCGGCGGTTGTACCTGGACCTGGTGGGGCTTGGGCCTTCGGTGGCCGAAGTCGATGAGTTTCTGGCCGACGGTGCATCGGATGCCTATGCCCGGGCGGTCGAGCGGCTGCTGGCCTCGCCGCACTTCGGCGAGCGCTGGGGGCGGCACTGGCTCGACGCGGCGCGTTACGCCGATTCCGACGGTTACGAAAAAGACAAATCCCGGCAGATGTGGTTTTATCGCGACTGGGTGGTTGGCGCCCTGAATCGCGATTTGCCGTACGACCAGTTTTTGATCGAGCAATTTGCCGGCGACCTGCTGCCTGGCGCCACGCAAGACCAGATCGTGGCCACCGGTTTGCTGCGCAACTCGATGCTCAATGAAGAAGGGGGCGTGGATCCCGAACAGTTTCGCATGGACGCCATGTTCGACCGGCTCGACTGCGTGGGAAAGAGCGTGCTTGGGCTCACAATTCAGTGCGCCCAGTGCCACAACCACAAGTACGACCCGATCACCCAGGACGACTACTACGCGCTGTTCGCTTTTTTGAACAACGACTACGAGCCCACCCGGGTTGTGTACACCCCGGACGAGCGGAAGCGCATCGACGAGCTGGGCCGGCAGATGCAAGCGGTGGAAGACGAGTTTCGCTCGCACCAGGCCGACTGGCAGGCCCAGCTCAGCGCGTGGTTGGCCGACGAATCGCGGCGCCAAGCAGCTTGGACGGCGCTCGATCCGGACGAGTTCGTCGAAACCGGCGGCGGCGCCAAGCTGCACAAACTGGGCGACGGTTCGGTGCTTTGTTCAGGCTACGCCCCTACGCATTGCACCTTCCGGCTCGTGGCGAAGTCGTCGCTGCCCGAAATTACCGGCCTCAGGCTCGATGCCTTGTTGCACCCCAACCTGCCCTGCGGCGGGCCCGGCCGCTCGTTCAAGGGAACGTTTTACCTGACCGAGATTCGCGTCGAAGCGGCGCCGCTCGGCGAGCCGGACAAGAAGACGGCCGTGAAGCTGGTGGCGGCCTCGGCCGATTTTTCTCAGGGCGAAGCCCCTCTGGAACCACAATTCGACGATCGCTCGGGACGCGAACGCCGCGTGGGCCCCGTGGCTTGGGCCATCGACGGCAAGGACGAAACCGCCTGGGGAATCGACGCCGGGCCCGGCCGGCGCAACCGCGAGCGGGCCGCCGTGTTTCAGTTTGAAACGCCGGTCCGTTTTCCCCAAGGGGCCGTGTTGACCGTACACCTGGTGCAAAACCACGGTGGCTGGAACAGCGACGACCACCAGAACACCCTCTTGGGGCGATGCCGGCTGGCGGTCACGGGCGCGGAGAGCCCCACCGAGCCCGCTCCGCTGCCGCTCTCGACCAGCGCGGCACTCGCCAAGCCAGACGCCGAGCGCACCGCGGCCGAACAGGCTGAGCTCGCCGCCGTGTTTCGCGCCCGACATCCCCAGGGCGAGGCCGCCGCGATTGAGCTCGAGTCGCTTTGGCGCCAGTGGCCCGAAGGGTCGACGACGCTGGTGCTGGCGGCTCAAGAGCAGCCCCGCACCACGCACCTGTTGCAGCGAGGAGATTTTCTCCGCCCTGGAAAAGTGGTTGCACCGGGCGTACCCCAGGTGCTTCATCCACTTCCCTCGGGCGCGCCCCCCACTCGGCTGACGCTCGCCCGTTGGCTCGTCGATCGCCAGAGCCCCACCACGGCCCGCGTGATCGTAAACCGGGTTTGGCAGGCGTACTTTGGCACCGGATTGGTCGCCACGCCGGAAGATTTCGGCGTTCAGGGCGAGGCCCCGTCGCATCCTGAGCTGCTCGACTGGCTGGCGGTGGAGCTGATGGACCAGGGCTGGAGTCTGAAGCACCTGCATCGGCTGATCGTGCACTCGGCCACGTATCGGCAAAGCTCGCACTTCCGACCGGAACTGGCCGAGCGCGACCCCTACAACCGCTGGTTGGCTCGCGGGCCGCGGCTGCGGGTCGAGGGAGAGATTGTGCGCGACCTGGCCCTCAGCGCCAGCGGGCTTTTGAACCCCGCGCTGGGCGGTCCGAGCGTATTTCCGCCGATGCCGCCCAGCGTGCTCGCGCTGAGCTACGGCCCCATGACCTGGAACGCCGAGACCGGGCCCAATCGCTATCGCCGGTCGCTCTACACTTTCCGCCGCCGCTCGATCCCGTTTCCGGCGCTCCAGAATTTCGATACGCCCAACGGCGACGCGGCCTGCGTGCGCCGAGCCCGGTCGAACACCCCCTTGCAGGCGCTGACCACGCTGAACGAAACGTTGTTTATCGAAGCCGCGCGGGCCCTGGCTCGTCGGGCCGTGGCCGAGGGAGGGTCCAGCGAAGACCAGCGGCTAAGCTACGCGTTTCGCTGCTGCGTTTCGCGCCCCCCCGAGGCGGGTGAGCTGGCCGAGCTGCGGGGGCTTTTCGAGCGGCAGCGCGAGCGCCTGGCCCAAGGCTGGACGAACCCTTGGCTGCTCGCCACCGGCGAAGCCGCGTTGCCCGAGGGTATCGCCGGCGGCGCCACGCCGACCGAGTTGGGCGCCTATACGATCGTGGCCCGGGTTCTCTTGAATCTCGACGAAACGATCACCAAGGAGTGATCGCACTATGACCATCGGCCAATCGAACGTCGGACTCCCTGCCGGCGGGCAAGCTCCCTGGGCGGCCCGGCGCTGGTTCTTCGAGCAATGTGGGCTGGGAATCGGCGCCATGGCGCTGGGCACGCTCTTGGGGGCCGCCAAAGCCAGGCCGGCGCAGGCCGCCGGCGCCGCGGCGACGGGCCCCTTGGCGCCCAGGCCGCCGCATTTCGCCCCCCGGGCCAAGCAGGTCGTTTACCTGTTTATGGCCGGCGCACCCAGCCACTTGGAACTGTTCGACTACAAACCGATGCTGGAGAAGCATAACGGCCAGCTTCCGCCCGCCGAGTTGCTCAAGGGCTACCGGGCAGCGTTTATCAATCCGAATTCGGCGCTCTTGGGGCCCAAGTTTAAGTTCGCCAAGCAGGGGCAGTGCGGGGCGGAAATCTCGGAGCTATTGCCGCACCTGGCCCAGGTGGTCGACGAGTTGGCCATCGTGCGCTCGATGCAGACCGACGCGTTCAACCACGCGCCCGGTCAAATCTTCATGAACACCGGCTCGCAGCAATTCGGCCGGCCGAGCATGGGCGCCTGGGTAACCTATGGGCTGGGGTGCGAAACGAGCGACCTGCCGGGCTACGTGGTGCTCAAATCGGCCAAGAAGGGCACCAGCGGCGGCGCCTCGAACTGGGGCTGCGGCTTCCTGCCCACGGTTTACCAGGGGGTGCCGCTACGGAGCGAAGGGGATCCAATCCTATTCCTTTCGAACCCGCCGGGGATCGACGAAGGGGTTCAGCGCGACTCGCTCGACACCTTGGCTCGGCTCAACCAGCAGCGGCTCGACGTGGTGGGCGATCCGGAAATCGCCGCCCGAATGAGCGCGTTTGAAATGGCCTATCGCATGCAGACCAGCGCGCCTGAACTGATGGACCTATCGCAAGAAACGCCGGAGACGCTCGAGCTGTACGGCGCCCGGCCCGGGGAGCCATCGTTTGCCAACAACTGCCTGTTGGCCCGCCGACTGATCGAGCGCGGGGTGCGATTCGTACAGCTTTTCCACGAAGCCTGGGACCACCACGGCGGGCTCACCGCCGGGCTTAAGGAACAGTGCGGCCAGACAGATCGCCCAGCGGCCTCGCTGTAGAAAGACCTGAAGCTGCGGGGCCTGCTCGACGAGACGCTCGTGATTTGGGGGGGCGAGTTCGGCCGCACGCCCATGGTGCAGGGGGGTAACGACGGCCGAGACCATCACCCCAATGCCTTTACCATGTGGTTGGCCGGCGGCGGCGTAAAGCCCGGGCTGGCGCTGGGCGCCTCGGACGAACTGGGGTTCAACGCCGTGACCGACAAGGTGCACGTGCACGACCTGCACGCCACGATCCTGCACCTGTTGGGCCTGGAGCACACCGAGTTGACGTATCGGTTCCAGGGGCGCGACTTCCGGCTGACCGATGTTCACGGCGAGTTGGTCACCAAGCTGCTGGCCTGAGCCGGGCCGAGTTTCGCTCGAACCCCGTCTCGGGGCATTCGTTCCGCGCGGGCGGCTGCCAACCCGCCGCCGCCGAGCGAACTGGCAGCCGGACGGCGTCGGTCGGGCATTGTGCCGACCGTGCTTGAACGCTCGCCAAGGTCGGTCGTAGAATACCCGGCCGGCAAGCGGCCCCCGGGTGGGCCTGCTGCCGAGGAACCGGGCAGCCCGGACGCTCCTGGCCCGAACTCACCTCGGTTGGCGCCCCGCCCCCTGTGGCGGCGCGCCGACCGCCACGAACACCGATCGGCATGGCTCAAGACTATTACCAGACGCTGGGCGTGGATCGCGGCGCCTCGCAGGCCGACATTCAAAAGGCTTATCGCACGCTGGCGCGGAAGTATCATCCCGACCTGAACCCCGACGATAAGACGGCCAAACAGAAGTTTCAGGAGGTCCAGAACGCCTTCGACGTACTGAACGACCCCGCCAAGCGCGAGCTATACGACCGCTACGGGGCCTCGTTCGAGCAGATGGGCGGGGGCGGTCCCAGGCCAAGCGGGGGAGGCGGCGCCTGGCCCGGCGAAGGAAGCTTTCAGTACGGCGGTTCGCCCGAGGATTTTGCCTCGGCCTTTGGCTCGCGGTTTGGCGGCGATACGGCCGGCGGTTTCGCCGACCTGTTTTCTCAATTCAAGCGAGCTGCCCAGGGGGGCAAGGAGGGCCGCGGCAACCGGGCCCGCGGTCACGACGTTTCCTACGAACTGCATGTGCCGCTGGCCACGGCCGTATCGGGCGGCAGCGCCCAGGTACAGGTCCGCCGCGCCTCGGGCAAAACCGAGACGCTGGAGATCAAGATTCCCACCGGAATCGACGACGGGCAAACCATTCGGCTCCGCGGCCAGGGAGAGCCTTCGCTGGGCAAGGGCGCTCCCGGCGACCTGTTGATCACCATCCGCGTCGACCCGCACCCCAGCTTCCAGCGCAAGGAAGACAACCTGCACGTGCGCGTGCCGGTTACCCTGGCCGAGGCGGCCCTGGGCGCCAAGATCGAAATTCCCACGCCGCGCGGCCGCGTTTCGCTGAGCGTTCCGCCGGGCACCTCGAGCGGCACGAAGCTGCGCGTTCGCGGCCAAGGGGTCGCCGCGCCGACGCGTCCGGCGGGCGACTTGTATGCCGAGATTCAGGTGGTGCTTCCCAAGCAGCTCGACGCCGAGAGCCAGCAGGCCATTCGCCGCATCGACGAGCGCTATCCACTCGACCCGCGGCGCGATTTGCACTGGTAGCTTCGCGTGAGCGGCGGCGCAAAGTGCGCACCGCGACGGGGGGCCTGCCGCTGTCCAAGGCGATTCCGGCGTGGTTCAACCCGGCTCGAGCGACGACCCGCGATTGCCCGAGATGCCCGCCGCCTCGGGACCCCTCGCCCCGCGCCGGGTCGGCTACCGCTTGCGGCCCGAACAGCGCATTCGTACGCGCGGCGAGTTCGATCGCATCTTCGGCGGCCGCAATTCCGCGGCCGATGGTGTGTTGCTCGTCTTCGCCCAGGCCAATCGGCTCGGGCAAACCCGGCTCGGGCTGTCGGTCTCGCGCCGGGTGGGGCCGGCCGTAGCGCGAAACCGCTGGAAACGCCTGATTCGCGAGGCCTTCCGCCTGGTGCGGTGCGAGCTACCGCAGGGCATAGACCTGGTGGTGGTGCCCCGCGCCAGCCGGCCCCCGACTCTCCGGGTGGTCGAGCAGTCGCTGATTCGCCTGACCCGCAAGCTCGCCCGACGCAGCCTAGGAGCGGGGCCATGAAGACCGCCTGGATCACCGGGCTGCCCGCGGCGCTGCTCATCGGCCTGGTGCGGGTTTACCAGTGGACGCTCAGCCCGGTCTTGGGGCGCCACTGTCGGTTCGAGCCCTCGTGCAGCCAGTATTTCATTCTGGCGGTGCGCAAGTACGGCGCCGTCCGCGGGTCGCTCAAGGGCCTGGCCCGGATCGGCCGCTGCCATCCCTGGCACCCCGGTGGTTACGACCCACCCTGATTGGGCTAAGGCACTGGCCGGCTCGGGCGATGCGAAGGGGGGCTCTGCCCTCGCAAAGGCTACCGGCAGCCTAGGGGCTTTCGCCCGTCACCTAATTTGCGCAGGCCGCCGGAGCTTCCGCGCGGGGCCTAACTTATCTTGACCCGTTCGGCCTGCTCGACCTATCGTCTGGCCGCGCAGATCGGCGGCCGTTCTCATCTCCCGGGGGGCAACCCGGCACTTGCGGGGCACCGCGCGTTGGCGAAGGCCGCAGGCCATCGGTCCGATTCCGATCGCGCTCATCTTTCTAGTCGAGGCACAGCAGGCCATGAACATCCCAGGCCGATTGGGGTTGGCTTTGATACTCGCACTCGCCGGATGCTCGGGCGCCAGTGTGCGTTCGCAAAGCCCCGAGGAGCTGCTTAGCGAAGACGCCGGTCCGCCCGGCTTTGTCGGCGACCTGGCCTCGGCCGCCGGCATGCACGCCGTCAAGGTAGAGTCGGTTGCCCTGGTCACCAATCTGAACGCCACGGGTAGCGACCCACCACCGTCGTTCGAGCGGGCCGCCATTCTGAGCGAGATGCAGGTGCGCGGAGTCGATAACCCCAATCGGCTGCTGGCCTCGGGCACCGCCTCGGTGGCGCTGACCATCGGATACCTGCGCCCTGGCATTGAAAAGGGAGATCACTTCGACATCGAGCTGCGGATTCCCAGCCGGAGCGAAACCACGAGCCTGCGCGGCGGTTGGCTCATGGAAACCCGGCTCAAAGAGCTGGGCAGCGTGAATCAACAGCTACGCGAGGGCACGCTGTGGGCCATTGGCCATGGCCCGGTGCTGGTCGACCCGGCGGCCACCGAAGGCGTGGCCCTGGGGCGCGGCCGGGTCCTGGGCGGGGGCGTTGCCCTGCGCAGCCGCTCGCTGGGCCTGGTGCTCAAGCCCGACCACCAGTCGGTGCCCAAGAGCTCGCTGGTGGGGCGGGCCGTGAACCAGCGGTTTTTCACCTTTGTTTCCGGCCTGAAACAAGGGGTGGCCAAGCCCCTGAACGACGAGTACATCGAGTTGCGGATTCATCCGCAGTACAAACATAACATCGCCCGCTACATGCAGGTGGTGCGGGCGATTCCGCTCCGCGAAACTCCGGCCGAGCGGCTCGATCGCTTGCAAGTGCTTGAGAAGCAATTGCTCGATCCGGCCACGGCCGACACGGCCGCGATACGCCTGGAGGCGATTGGCAAAGAAGGGGTCGCCGTGCTCGAGCGCGGCATCGAGTCGTCCGACCCCTTGGTGCGTTTCCACGCGGCCGAGGCGCTGGCTTACCTGGACCAGCCCACGGCATCCGAGCCGCTCAAACTGGCGGCCCGCGATGAGCCGGCCTTTCGGTCGTTTGCCCTGACGGCGCTGAGCGCCATTCGCGACTATTCGGCCTACGATGCCCTGCGCGAGCTGTTGGCCAGCCCCAGCGCCGAGACTCGGTACGGGGCGTTTCGCGCGCTTTGGGCCATGAACAGCGAGGACCCGTTCATTCGCGGGCAGTTGGTCAACGACCAGTTCCACTACCACCACCTGGACGTGCCGGGCCCTCCCATGGTCCACATTACGCACAACGTACGGCCCGAGCTGGTACTGTTCGGACAACCGCCGCCGCTGGAGTCTCCGTTGTTGCTCGAGGGAGGCAGCGAGCTCATGGTCCGTTCGACCGACGACGGCCAGTTGTCGGTCACTCGTTTCCGCTTGGGCGAAGACGAACGGCAGTTACTGGTGCCCAACGACTGGGATGCCCTGATCGGGGCCCTGGGCGAGCTGGGGGCCAACTATCCCGACGTGGTCCAGATGCTGCAGCAGGCCAAGCAGAAGCACCTGCTCGCCTGCCGGCTCGAGGTCGATGCCGTGCCCGAAGCCGGCCGAACCTACCTGGTCCGTGGCCCCGGCCTGCCCTCGGACACCGACCCGGAGGAGTTGGCCGACCACGGCAGCGATACGCCCGAGGAGGGGCCCGAGGTCGACTCCGAAATGGCTCGCAGCGGGGTGACCATGGCCAACCCCAACTCCGACCTGTTTCCCAAGGCCAAGAGACTGGCCCGAAAATCGGCCGACCAGCACCAGGCCCGGGCTGAACGGGACGAGGAAACCGAGGAAAAAAAGGGCGGTCCGCTTCGCCGGGCGGTTGGTAGAATGAGGCAGTAGGCAGGCCCCTTCCAAGCCACTTAGGTGGCCTTGGCCGGGGGTAAAGCGAACCTAGGCGAGGCGGCGCAAGTCGTTTCCCGCCAGCGAGCTGCGGCTAGATTTTCCGGCGTTGGCCTGGCCTAGTCAGGGCGGGCCAGGGGGGGCCCTGGCGGAAGCTTCCCGGGCTGCCGCCGAGAGCGCCCCCAGGGAGCGGGGAGCCGCCTTGGGCGAGGTCGCCCCCACCCGCGCAACCACGTTTTCACTCGGCACTCTGATGCTCAAGGCCCTGGAACTTGTCGGCTTCAAGAGCTTCGCCGACCGGACTCGGTTCGAGTTCCCGCCGGGCATCAGCGTGGTGGTCGGCCCCAACGGGTCGGGCAAGTCGAACGTGGTCGATGCCCTGAAATGGGTGCTCGGCGAGCAGAACGCGCGCAGCCTGCGCGGTCGGGAAATGGCCGACGTCATCTTCAACGGTTCAGCCTCGCGAACGCCGCTGAACGCGGCCGAGACCACGCTTACGTTCGACAACTCGCAGGGGCTGCTCCCCATCGACACGCCCGAGGTGCATATCACGCGGCGGGTGTATCGAAGCGGGGAGGGGGAGTACCTGATCAATCGCCAGCCCTGCCGGCTGCGCGATATTCGCGAGCTGTTCTCCGGCACGGGCATCGCCACCGAAGCCTATAGCGTGATCGAGCAGGGTAAAGTCGATGTGCTCTTGCAGTCGTCGCCCCGCGATCGGCGATTGATCTTCGAAGAGGCGGCCGGCATCAGCCGCTTCAAGGCCAAGAAGATCGAATGCTTGCGCCGCCTGGAACGCGTGGAACAAAACCTGGTCCGGCTCTCCGACATTGTCGAAGAGGTCGATCACCAGTTGCGCAGCCTGCGTCGCCAGGCCGCCAAGGCCCAGCGCTACCAGGAATTGGCCGAGCGGCTCAAGTCGTTGCGCACCCAGTTGGCCCGGGTCGACTGGTGGGAGTTGGGCGGCAAGCTGCATCAGTTTGAAACCAGGGCCGGGTTGCTGGTCGAACAAGAGCGAGCGGCTTCGGCCCAAGCCACGGCCTTCGACGCCCAGGCACTGGAACTCGACGCCGAGGTGGGCCGGCTGAACGAGGCCCTGGCCTTGTTGGCCGCCCGCGGAGCCGAGAATCGTGAACAGATTGCTTCGGCCGAAGCCACGATCGATCACGAGCGACAGCGAGGCCAGGATCTTGAGCAGGAGATTGGCCGGCACCAGCGCCACCTGTTGGCCTTGAACGTTCGGGCTGGCGATCTGGAGCAGCAGCTTGCCGCCACCGAGACGGCGCTGGCGGTCGCCGCCCAGGGATGCCAGGCGACGCGCACCGCCTGGGCCAGCGAGGAACGCGCGCTCGCGGAGCTGGTCGCACGTTGCGATGCCCTGCGGGCCGAAGACCAACGGGCACGCCAGGCGGTTGTCGATGCCCGGGCGGCGTTGGCGGCGCTGGAGCGACAGGCCAGCGCGCTGGAGTCGGAGGAAACTTCCGCCCAGTCGGCCGAGGCACGGTGCCAGTTGCGCGGGGCCGAATCGGACCAGGCGCTGCGCGTTTGCGCGGAAGAGGCCCTGCAGCTCGCCCGGCTGCAGGCCGAAGCCGATGAGCGCCGGGCCGTGGCCGCCGACAACCTGGCCGAAGCCGAGATTCAGCTCAGTCAGCTTCAGGCCGAGCAGACGCTAGTTCACGACCAACGCGACCAACTGCGGCAGCAGCATCGCGGCAAGGTGGAACGCGCCGCGCTGCTTGAGGAACTCGAGCAGCGCTGGGAAGGGCTGGGGGCCGGTGTGAAAGAGGTATTGGTGCGGGCCAAGGCCGCTCAAGAGGGGCCGTTTTGCCAGGTGCGCGGGCTCGTGGCCGACCTGTTGCAAGTCCAGCTCGAGGCGGCGCCGCTCGTCGATCTGGCTCTGGGCGACGCAGCTCAGCACCTGGTCGTGGCGCCCGGCCAGGCGTTTCAAGAGCTGTTGGCCGCGGGCCGGATGCGACTGCCCGGCCGGGTATCGTTCCTGCCGCTCGATTGGCTCGACCCGCAAACGGCCGGCGATCCGCCCGCCAATCTAGACGGCCTCCCCGGCGTGATTGCCCGGGCCGACCGCGTCGTCGAGACCGCCGAGGAATTTCGGCCGCTGGTGCGGCGTCTCTTGGGCCGGACCTGGTTGGTCGAGCGTCTGGAAGTGGCCTGGCAATTGGCCGCCGGCCCGGGGCGCGGACAATGGTTTGTAACCCGGTCTGGCGAAACGCTCTCGCCCGAGGGGGTGGTCACCATCGGCAGCCGGCAGGCCAGCCTGGGGCTGGTTTCCCGCCGCAGCGAACTGCGGGCCCTCAGGGCCGAGGCGGCCGAAATCGAAACTCGGGTTGCCGAGGCCGACGGGGTGCTGACGGGCCTGGTGCGACAGATCGACTCGCAGCGCCGTCACGTCGACGAGCGCCGCACCCAACTCCAGCGCGTGGATCAAGAGCGAACCGCGCTCGACGTGCGCGGCGAGGCCGTGGCCGCGCGACAGGCCCTGGCCCGCCAAGTGGCCGATTCGATCGCCGCGGAATCGCGGGCGGCGACCGAGCAATTGCAGGCGGCGCGGCTTCAATTGGCGCAGCTTCGCCAGCGGCTGGGTGCCGCCGAGGAAACGTTTGCCGCCTGTCAGGAGCAGGGCCAAGAGTTGAGCCGCCAGTTCGACGCGCTCGAGGCCCGGCGCGCCGCCCAGGCCCAGGCCAGCACGGCTACCCAGGTCGAGCTGGCCAAAAGCGAGGAGCGGTTGGCCAATCTCGAGACCCAACGCCGCCAACTGCAGGGAGATCAGCTCGAGCGCCAGCGGGCCCTGGTCGAGGCAGCACAGCAGTTGCACAAAGCGCGCGGCCGACTGGCCGAGGCCGAGGCCAACGTGTTGGCCGCCGAATCGCTCTT
Organism: uncultured Pirellulales bacterium; assembly: GCA_964399535.1. Taxonomy (GTDB): domain Bacteria; phylum Planctomycetota; class Planctomycetia; order Pirellulales; family CAYNRE01; genus CAYNRE01. The sequence continues at coordinate 60,256 of CAYNRE010000046.1, forward strand.
GGCGGAACTTTACCTGCGCAAAGAGAGCCTGGCCTGCGAGGCAGCCGAACGCGAGCAGGATCGCCACCGCTTGCGGGACCAGCGCCTGGTTCGCACCGACCAGGCCCAGCGGATGCGGACCGAGGCCCGCCGGCTGGCCGATGAGCTCCACGCCCTGGAGCTAGCGGCCAGCGAGTTGCGGCTGCAGCGCGAGGCGCTGGTCGCCCGGCTGCGGGAAGACTACGGCCTGGACCTGGAATCGCTGGCGGCAGCGGGCGGCGCGCGGCCGCCGGCCGCCGAGGGAACGGCGGACGAAAGTTCCGCCGCGGCGGGCCAAGAGGAGGCACGCGAGCCGTGCGACCAGCCCGCCAGCGCCGAACCGGGCGCCGCGGTTCCACCGGCCGGCGAGTTAACCGCCGAGCAGCGGGCCGAAATCGAGCGCGAAGTGGCCGAACTGCGGCAGAAGCTCAATCAACTGGGGCACGTCAACCTCGACGCCCTCGACGAGCTGGCCGAGCTGGAAACCAGGCACGCCAGCCTGGTGGATCAACTGCGCGATTTAACCTCGGCCAAGAACTCGCTGGAACAGATCATCAACCGCATCAATGCCGATAGCCGCCGGCTGTTTACCGAGACCTTTGAAACCGTCCGTGGCCATTTCCAAGAGCTGTTCCGCAAATTGTTTGGCGGCGGCCAGGCCGATGTGCTGCTCGACGAAGGGGTCGATATCCTTGAGAGCGGTATCGAGATCGTCGCCCGGCCGCCCGGCAAGGAACCGCGAAATATTTCCCTGTTGAGCGGTGGCGAGAAAACGCTCACCTGCGTGGCGCTGCTCTTGGCTGTGTTCCGCAGCCGACCCAGCCCATTTTGCGTGCTCGACGAAGTCGACGCCGCCCTCGACGAGGCCAACATCGAGCGGTTTACCGGGGTGCTCCGCGAATTCCTGGCCTGGACCCAGTTTGTCATCGTTACCCACTCGAAAAAGACCATGACCTCGGCCAATACCCTGTACGGCGTGACCATGCAGGAGTCGGGCGTGTCGAAGCGGGTTTCGGTCCGTTTCGAGGATGTGAGCGAGAACGGCGAAATCCGGCTTAACCCGTCCAGTGGTTCGGGCACCTCCGACGACCATCAGGCGGCCTGAGGCATCTCCCGGTTGTGGCTGATCGGGCCAGGTCGTACTTCTTGGGGGGCCACCCCGCACCGGGGCCTTGGTCCCAGCCGGCGCGGCAACCTGGCCCGATAAACCAAGGTTTGCGGCCAGACCGTTTTTCTAGGCGGTGCCACCGATCTTCGGTCGGTCGGCCTGCGTATCGCTAGTTGGGTGCCGCGGCTGCTTCCCCCACCGGCCGCTGCTTATCGGTAGGCACTCCCCCCGCGTTGGAATGGCTTCGCATGGCAGCGAGGCCGCGCGCGGCCGACGGAACCGGGATCCCGAGTTACCGGCAAAGTCGCCCCATTCCCCGGCAACGGCCTTCGGAGAGAAGGCGGTTGCCGGGGTCGGGTAGCCCGGAAAACCGCGAAACCGAGTTTTTCCGAAGTACCGTTTTTTCGGCTTGGAGAGGGTTTGCGGAGCCGTCCGTGCGGAAAATTCCGATTCTCCTTCGCGCTGGTTTCCCGGAAGTGCCGGGGGCCGGTGCCGCTTGCCGGCGCGATCCGGGCCACCCAACGGGCCCCGGAAGACCGGTCAACCGGCACATCCAATTCCCAAGGTGGTAATGGTTTAGGCGCCAAAGCAGGGTTCACGCCTAGGGCCGTTTCAGGGTGCCGCGTTCGCCACGACCGACGCGGACGTTACGACCACCCAAAGTTTCTAAAGTCGTTGCCCACGGCGAATCGAAACTAACTCTCGGAGGGCTCGCTCTGTAGTCCCAGTCTTCGGACTGAGTACGGACCGCGGAGAGGGCAACCCGGGGGGGAAGAAAAACACGCCTGACCGGCATCGCCGGTTGACCGTCGTCGGAGCTCGCCGAAGCCCCGACGGCCGGCCGTTTTTTCCCACCTCCCTCCGACTGTTCGCCGGTACCGCAACCGGAACGGACAGCGGCTCGCGACGAGAGCATCGCCCGACATCGATGCGCGCCGCCAGCTCGCTCTGTTCCAGCACGGTTGCGATTACCGGACCGACATGGAATCCCGGCGCGGGCCAGAGGGAACTGAGCCACAGCCAAGACTGAACCATGGAGATGCCCCGACCCAGTTGCTCCGACGGCGACCGGCACGACCCATAGCCGGCGATCAGGAGGCGCGAAGCGGTCGCGAGTCACCCGAGCAAGGGGCAATCCAGCTCCGCCGACGGCCCGCCAGGCCCGATGCGGAGTCCCAACCCGAAACAAGCGAACGTTTTTGGAGAGCCTGCAATGAAGGTCTTCACAACTGGACAGGTCGCCAAGATCTGTAAAGTGGCACCGCGCACGGTCAGCAAATGGTTTGACTCGGGCCGGCTGCGGGGCTACCGCATCCCGGGTTCGCAGGACCGCCGGATTCCTCGCGAATACCTGATCAAGTTCCTCAAGGAACATGGGATGCCGCTGGGCGATCTGGAAGACGAGGCAATGGCCAAAGTCTTGATCGTGGCCCAGGACCAGATCCTGGTCGAGAACCTGAAGCGCGAGCTGCCGCTCGAGCGGGCTTTCAAGGTCTCGACGGCGGCCAGCGGGTTTGAAGCCGGCATCCAGGCCGAGAGCTTCCATCCCGATGCGATCATCGTCGACTTCTCGATCGGTCGCGGCGAGGCCCTGCAGATTTGCCAGAATCTGCGCCGCAACACCGAGTTCGCCGAGGTGATCCTGATTGCCCTCTTGCCCGACGACGGCGAATCGAACAGCTTCGATCGCTCGTCGATCAACGAAACGTTTAAGAAGCCGTTCGACGCCGCCCTGCTGGCCGAACGGTTGCGGACCCTGATCGGCTCGAAGAAGGAACTGGTTTAGTTCCCGCTCGAGCGATCGCGGATCCGGCCAGAGTTTTCTCGCCGTATTCCTGCTCAGCCGCCGCGGTAGACCCCCGCGGCGGATAATCAGCTACCTGTCCTGCGAAGCCAGGTTCGGGCCTGCTGGGTGGCCCGCACCGGGGAGGCCCCTGGGCCGGCCCTGCCGGCCTCGCAGGACGTGCGAACGGTACGAAGCTCCGGGCCCGTGGCGGCCCCGGAGCTTCCGAATGCTCTCCGACCGCAGCCGGCGACTTCCCGCGCCGGTTGCGGTTTTTTTATGCGCCGCGGTACGATCGCGGTTGCCCGGTGGAGTTTCCCTTGATTTCTAGTGCGAGGCCCGGCCGTTGTCCGAGGCGCGAAATGCCAGGCGAGCTTGGTGGTTGCCGCATCTCGGGCCGGCCGTCGTGGCGCTGTTGGCGCTGGCCGGCACGCTGGCCACGCTCGACCCAGGTGGTAGCGGCCCCGGCGTCACCTGCGACGAATACTACGACGTGGCGGTCGGCAAGCGGCTGGTAAACCACTGGCGGCAATGGGGCCTGGGCATCTTTCGCCAGCCGGGGCTCGAGGCCACGTTTGGTGGCACCACGTTGCACCCGCCTTTGGGCCGCTGGCTCTTGGGTTGGGCCCACGCCCCGTTCGACCCCGACCCAGGCGAGCCCTACGCCGTTTCCGTGGTAGGGGGGCGCTTCGCCCCGGCCTTGGCCTTCGCCCTGTTGGTCTGGCTCACCGGCGAAGTTGCCCGCGCCGCCGGAGGGGACCTGGCGGGCACGGTCGCCGCGCTGGCGCTGGCCACGGTACCGCGCGCCCTGGGCGATGCCCACCAGGCCACGCTCGATACATTCACGGCGCTATTCTGCGCCGCCGCGCTCTGGGCACTACCCTGGGCGCATCGCGTGGCACCCTCGCAGACGCCGGGAAATCAGCAAGGCGAGCGACGCGGATTAGGGTGGACCGGTCCCTGGGCCGCCGGATTCGTCTGGGGACTGGCGCTCTTGACCAAGTTTCACGGGTTCACGCTGGTGGTGCCCGCCGCACTCTGGTTCGTGTGGCGCCTGCGCCTTCGAGCCCTGGGGCCCGGGCTGGCCTGGCTAGCCGGTGGAGGACTCGTGTTCTGGATTGGTTGGCCCTGGCTCTGGATCAAGGTACCCCAGCACCTGATTACTTTCCTTTCGGCGTCGACCGATCGCCAGCCCTTGCGGGTGTTCTATTGGGGAAAAGCCTGGATCGATCGCGACGTTCCCTGGCACTACCCTTGGGTGATGTTCGCGGTTACCGTGCCCGTTGCCTGGCTGGCACTAGGGGGCTGGGGAATGTGGACCCAACGGCGGCGTTTGCTGACCGACCCAAGGTTGTCGGCCACGCTCTTGGGCTGGCTGTTCCCGTTGGTGTTGTTCTCCTGGCCTGGAGTGCCGGTTTACGATGGAATTCGGCTGTTTCTCTCCGTATTGCCGAATTGGGCCGTGCTGGCCGGCTTGGGCGCGGCCGAGTTGGTAGCCGCTGCCCCCCGCGAGGGACGCGCTCGTGCGTTGCGTCTGGGGGGGGTAGCCTTGGTCTGCGCCACCCCGCTGGTCGGGGTGATCGGTTACGCGCCCGTTTGGCTGAGCCATTACAATGCGCTGGTCGGCGGCCTGCGCGGCGCGGTCGCCCTGGGTTTTGAAGCGACCTACTGGGGCGACGCCGTCGATGGGCCGCTGTTGGCGGCCACGACCCAAGTGCCCCAGGGCGGGCTGGTGTTGTACACCCCGCACCTGGCGCCGTTTCAAGCCCAGTCGGTGGCTGCCAGCAGCCGAGTGCTGGACCGCATCGAACTGCGCGGCTGGGACCCGAATCAGCGGACCGAACTGGCCGCTTGCCGCTGGGCCCTGGTGTACCGGCGGCGGGCCGACGAGGATCAATACGACTGGCTGCTCGGCGGCAGCCGCGTGGTGGCCCAAACCACCTGCGCCGGGGTCTGGCTGGCTCGTTTGATCGAGCTGCCGCGGCCACTCGGCGAACTGGCTCCGCCGGCGGCGCCCCAGGTTTCCACCCCAACTCCGCGAGATTGAACCGGCATGTCGTCGTTCACCCATTTCGATGAATCGGGCGCAAGCCGCATGGTCGATGTCAGCGCCAAGCCGGTCACCTTGCGTACCGCCCGGGCCAGCGGCCGCGTACGGATGGCCCCCGCCACGCTCGAGAAAATTCGCGACCGTGCGCTCGCCAAAGGCGACGTACTCGAAGTGGCACGGCTGGCCGGCATTCTGGCCGCCAAGCGCACCGGCGAGCTGATTCCGCTTTGTCACCCGCTGGGGCTCGACGCGGTCGAACTCGAGTTTCGGTTTCCGGATTCGTCGAGCGTGGGGATCGAGGCCACGGTGCGCGTCACGGCCCGTACTGGCGTGGAAATGGAAGCCCTGACCGCGGTAAGCGTGGCGGCCCTGACGATTTACGACATGTGCAAATCGGTCGACCGCGCCCTGGTGATCGAGGCCATTTGCCTGGAAGAAAAAACCGGCGGCAAGAGCGGCACCTTTCGCCGGGGGGCCGACTAGCGCTGCCGGCTGCCTGCCGCGGTTTGGCCGGCTGCTAACCGAAACACTGGCCCAGGCCCCGGTAGGTGGGCGCCGTACCGACAAGCTCTCCCTGGGAAACGAGCAAATACTCGTTGAAGTGCTCGGCGAGCTCTCCGGCCTTGGCGTGCCGAAACACCACGGGCGATCCGCCACTGAGCCAAACCCCCTCGGGCAACGCCAGGGGGGTTTGCACTTCACCGCAGCCTTCACTCGGCAGCAGTCGCAATCCCTTGGGCAGGTAAGGCAGCGGCACTTTGTCCCAGCCGGGCTCGCCCGACGCCACGTAACCGCCCGACTGACAGGTAACGTAGCCCGAGTCGGACGATCGGGTTACCTGCAGCGCGAAAAACGCGGCCGGTTCGAACCGCACATTGGAGTAGTAATCGAAAAGGTGCGAGCAAAGAAACGCCGAACCGACGGTTACCTCGCTGAGCCAGGGCTCGCGGGCCGCCCAATTGACGCTGCCCGTACCGCCGCCGTTGAAAAGCTCGATCGCCAGCCCCCACCGGCCGGCCGAGGCGGCCACGCGACCGCGCTGCTCATTCATCAACCGGGCCGAGCGGCGCCGAATCCAGCCCGCGATCGGGTTGAGCAGCCGCTTGAAAGGATTTCGGTCTCCCAGGCCGGCCACTTGGGCCTCGTAGCCCATAAAGCCCACGACCTTCACGTGGTGCAGGCGCTGGATTGCCTGGACCACCGATTCGATATCCTTCAGGCTGCGCAGCGGGCTGCGGCGAACCCCTAAATGGGCACGACCCCACAGCAGTCGCAGCGACAAATCGAGATCGAGCACCAGGGGAAACGGCGTGCTGGCCCCCTGCATCATCTCGTCGACTCGCCGGGCTGTATCGGCCGAGTCGACGACCAACCGTATCGTGCGGCCCGACTGGTGCAACGCTCGCAACAGGTTCAAATCGGCCGCCTGCACCGTGGGGTAGGCCAACAGCAAGTCATCGAACCCTTGCGAGGCCAGAAAACCGGCCTCGGCGGCGGAGAAACACATCAGCCCGGCAAACGGAGGGCCAGCCGCGAGAATGCGTGAAATAAGCTGCGGCACGCGGACGCTTTTGGTGGCCAGCCGCAATTGGTGACGGCCGCCAGCCGCCTCGAGCAAACGGCGAACTCGGAGAATGTTGCGGTCCAGCGCATCCAGGTCGACCATGGCGCACGGAAGCCGCTGGCCGGAGAGCAGCCGGCTCCAGGTTGCGTAGTCGATCGGCGCCGCGGCCGGCAGCTCGAGCTGGGGGGCGGCCGCCGGGGCAGGGGCGTTTGTCACGGTCAAAACTCGCCGGGCGATGCTAAAGACTGCGGGGAGCCTAGCATTCCCTTCGGCGGCCTGCCAGGGGAGCGGTTGCGGCGGCCCCCCCGGGCGGTAAGCTGCTGGCAACCCCAGCGGCCGCTCCGCAACCGGTCGGCCAGCGAGGCATCGATTCGGTCCGCCGACGCGGCCGGCGAACTCACCATCTTGCCCCGAATTCAGGCGACGAGCGACTATGAGCAACACGATCTTGTTGACCGACCGGGTGGCCATTGTGACCGGGGGCGGACGCGGCATTGGCAAGGCCATTGCCCGTTCGCTGGCCGAAGCCGGGGCCAGCGTGGCGATCGCCAGCCGCAAAATGGCGGCCCTCGAGGCCACGGCCCAGGAACTAGCCGACCTGCCGGGCCGGGTGTTGCCGGTGGAGTGCAACGTGGGCCGGGCCGATCAACTCGAGCGGCTGGTCGCGATCACCCAACAAGAGCTTGGTCCGGTCGATATCCTCGTCAACAACAGCGCCACCAACATTGCCCAGGGCCCGTCGCTGGCCGTCACCGACGAGCAATGGGATAAAATGGTCGAGATCAACGTGAAAAGCGCGCTGCGGCTAGTGCGGCTGACCGTGCCGGGCATGATCGAGCGCGGTCGCGGGGCGGTGCTGAACATCGCCTCGATCGCCGGGCTCCAGCCGCAGGCCCTGGGGCTGGCCTACAGTTTCACCAAAGCCGGTCTGATCATGATGACTCGGCTTTGGGGCCGAGAATTCGCCCCCCACGGCGTGCGGGTCAATGCAATCGCTCCCGGGCTGATTCAAACCGATTTCAGCGAGTACTTTTGGAAGAACGACTCGGCCATGCACGAGCTCGAGCTCCGGCAGCCCATTCCCCGCATTGGCCAGCCGCACGAGGTGGGGCCCCTGGCGCTGCTCTTGGTTTCCGACGAGGCCTCGTACATTACCGGCCACACCTTCGTGGTCGATGGTGGCGCCACGGCTTGAGATGTGGCTCTTCGGAACCCGCCGATCAGACCGCGGGGCAGGGCACCTATCTCGTTTGCAATCAGGCGGTTCGGATGTTCCGGAATGCCGTTCCGGCTCAAGCGCGGCCGTCGACTTTTCCGATGGTAGCGATTGTACGACCGGGTCGTTGTGCAGCCGTTTGTCACATGTTGACAAACTGGGAAACTGGGGAGTTCTGCGCAGCGGTGGCACCGGTGCTTTAGGAGAGCCAGGAAGGTTCAGCGCGTGAAACACGCACGCGCGGAGTCCTGGTTGTCGGGTGGTTGATGTCGCTCGGTCGTCTCGCACTTCAAATCGCGGTGCTCGGGTTGGGAATGGCCTGCGAGCTGCGCGCCCAGCAGTTCGGCCGCCCCGCCGTAACGAGCGAAGCGCCCAGTTTGCCAGGCTCGTCGGCTGCCTGTGCATCGGCTGCGGGCATCGTGCCGGACGGGGCGCCTTGGCTACGCGGCGCCCGGATGGCTCGCCTGCCAAGCGATGCCGGCGAGCGTTCGCCCGCGGCACCCGGGCGGGTAGTTCCCAACGCGCCCGCCGCGCCGATTGGGGGCCCCCAACAGTCCGAACTCCAGGCGGGGGCCACGGCGGCGGCCTGGTACCCCGACCGCGCGGCCACCTCAGCCGACCCACTGCAGCAGCGGGTGGAACAGTTGGAGCAAGACCTGAAGAAGATTCAGGATGCCGACAAGAAAAAAAAGGATGAGGATCACTCCAAGCCGACCGCGAAGCTGACCGCCCAATTGCAGGCCGACACCTATTCGTTTTCACAAGACGCGGCCAGCAAGGCCAGCGTCGGCGATATTGAAAACGGCTCCGCGTTTCGTCGGGCCCGCGTCGGCTGGTTTGGCGATCACGAGCAGACCGAATATCGGCTGGAGTTCGATTTCGCGCAGTCGGGCCGGCCGACGTTTCTCGACGTTTACGCCGGGCTCATCGACCTGCCCTTGCTGAACGTGCTGCGCGTCGGCCACTTTTTCGAGCCCTTCTGCCTCGAACGGCTCACGTCCAACCGGTATGTAACCTTCATGGAACGGTCGCTGCCCGACAGCACCTTTGCCCCGGCACGTAACCTGGGCGTGGGGGCAATGAAATACACCAGCGACGAACGCCTGGTGCTGGCGGGGGGCATATTTCACAGCACCAGCAACGTTTGGGGCGATGAACAAACCGACAGCAGCGACGGGGCCATCACCGGGCGCATTGCCTGGCTGCCCTACTACGATGAGCCGTCGGGCGGGCGGTATTACATCCATTTGGGAATGGCCGGCAGCATGCGCAGCGCCAACTCGGGCACCGTTCAATTCGCGACTCAGCCCGAAGCCCGCCTGGGAGCGACCGTGCCGAACGTGCCGTTTTTTGTCAACACGGGCGCGTTCCCGGCGCACGGTTACGAATTGCTGGGCCTGGAAGCCGCCTGGGTTCATGGCCCGCTCTCGCTACAGAGCGAGTACATTCATACGCCGGTCGACCGCATCGGCGGCGCGAACCCCACGTTTTTCTCCTGGTACGCCACGGTCAGCTACTTTCTCACCGGCGAGCACCGCCCCTACCGCAAAAAGGTCGGCGTCTTCGATCGGGTGATTCCCTTCGAGAATTTTTTCCGAGTGCGGGGCGATACCAAAACGCAAACGGGCCGGGGCGCCTGGGAAGTCGCCGCCCGGCTGTCGCGATCGGACCTGAACGACCGCGGCATTCAGGGAGGTCGCCTCACCGACCTGACGGTCGGGTTGAATTGGTACCTGACCCCCTACCTGCGTTTCACCTCGAACTGGGTGCACGCGTTTCTGGACGATCCCACGGTCGGCGGGAGCCAGACCGATATTTTCGCGATGCGGCTTGGATACGAGTTTTAGTCGCTGGCCGCGCACGGGGCCTCAGGGCTGGCTCGTGCTGTCTCGAAGCATCGCCTTACTCGGGCAAACCCAAGAGCCCCTCTTCACTCAGGGGAATGAACGGGTTGTACACCACCTCCCAGAGATGGCCGTCGAGGTCGGCGAAATAGCCGCGGAAGCCTCCCCAGGAGGTTTTCTCGGCCGGCCGGATGATTCGCCCGCCGGCGGCCTCGGCCTGGGCCAGCACCACGGGGACTTCCTCGGGAGTGTGCACGTTGTGGGCCAGCGTTACGCCGCGAAAGCCCTGGCCGGCTGGGCTGGTCGCGGCGTCGTCGGCCAGATCGTTCCAGCCGTAAAGCACCAAGGTCGCCCCGCGCAGCGAGAAGAACGATATATCGGCCTGGCTAACAGGCGAAAGTGGCAGGCCCATCCCGTCGCGGTAGAAACGGGTCGCGGCTTCCAAATCGCGTACGCCCAGGGCCACGAGCGACAGCCACGGTTGCATCGTCCAGGCATCTCCACGATCCGCGCGCCGAGTGCGGCGCGGGATCAGCTCACGAGTTCCGCGATGGGCTCGGCGTGTTCTCCGAGAATTCGCACCGGCCGCCCGGAGCGGTCGCGAACGAAGGTCTGAGGGTCCAGGCCCAGGTTGTGATACACAGTGGCCAGCACATCTTGATAGTGAATCGGGCGCGCGGCGGCCTCGCCTGCCAGTTTGTCGGTGGCGCCGATGACCTGGCCCATGCGCATGCCGCCGCCCGCCAGCAGCGCCGAATTCACCCGAGGCCAGTGGTCGCGGCCGGCGTCTTTGTTGATGCGGGGGGTGCGGCCGAACTCACCCCAAACCACCAAGGTCACGTCGCGGTCGAGCCCCCGCTCGACCAGGTCGGCCACGAGCGCGGAAATGCCCTGGTCGAACCTGGGCAATCGATCGCGCAGCGCAGCGAAGTTGTTGCCGTGGGTATCCCAGAAGCCGAAGGCCACGGTCACGCAGCGCACGCCGGCCTCGACCAGGCGCCGGGCGACGAGCAACTGATCGTTCCACTGCGGGGCGCCGTCTCCCTGATGTTGCGGCGAGCCCCGGCCGTACCGCTCCCGCACCTTCGGATCCTCGCGCTCCACGTCGAGCGCTTCGACCAGCCGGGCCGAGGTGAGCACGTCGAAGGCCCGCTGGTAGCTGGCGTCCATCGCGGCCCAATCGGCGGAATCGAGGCGGCGTCGCAGGTCGTCGAACCCTTGGAGCAGTGCCCTTCGACCCGCCAGCCGCAGCGCGGCCGGTTCGGCCAGCCGCATATTGGCCAGATCTTCGCCGTCGGCCTTGACCCCGCCGTGCCGATGCCCCAGAAAGCCGGGGCCGGGGCTGTTGTAAGGCCGATGTTGCATGGTGGGGAACAGGTCGACGAAGGCGGGCACCACCGGGTCGACCGGTCCGGCCAGGTGATCGATGAGCGAGCCGAAGCTGGGTTTGCCGTCGCGCAGGCTCTCGGTCATCGGAAAGCCCGTCACGTTCTGAAAGCTGGTGTGTTCGTCGCGCCAGCCCACCAGCGAACGAATCACGCTGTAGCGATCGGCCGTTTGGGCCAGTTGCGGCAGAAGCTCGCAAACCTCCAGGCCCGGCACCCGGGTGGCGATGGGGGCAAACTCGCCGCGGACCCCGTCGGGGGCGTTGGGCTTCAGGTCGAAAGTATCTTGATGGGCCAGCCCGCCGGAGAGGTAAACCATGATCACGCTACGGTGCCCCAGCCCGCGCTTGCGAGCGGCTTCGGCACGCAACAGGCTTGGCAGCGTGACCCCCCCCAGGCCGAGCGCGCCGATCCGCAACAATTCGCGGCGAGTGACCCCGTCGCAATAGCGGTGCGGTTTTCCCCACAGATTCAGCATGGCTCTCCGCCAGCGGCGTTTCGAGGCACCTTGGACCCCACGGTTCACAGTCTAGTTCTTTGCCCATTGGGCGACCAGCAGGGCGCCGGCGCTGGCCGCGAAACGGGGTCGCCAGCGGTGCTCGGGTGGGCGGCGGCGGTGCCCTATTGGCTCGGTCGGAAGGCCACGGTTTGGTCGATCTCGGCAGCGGTGCGACCGGCGCCCGCGGTGGTGCCCGCCGTGGCATCGGCCGTGGCCGCGACGGTGAGCGCGCCGGCATCCAGGCTCCACCAGCGCTCGGCGTCGGCCGCCGACCAGGGGGTAAGCGGCGTGCAGCGGTCCAGCTCGCGCAGCAGCGCGAGCGCGTTGGCCGGCCGCTCGGCCCGGTCCTTGGCCAGGCAGCGCAAAATCAGCTGTTCGAGCTCGGCGGCCAACGGGCGCCCGCTGCGCTCGGAAGGTGGCACGGGCTTCTCGCTCACGTGTTTCAGGCAGATTTCCATTACGGTGCTGCCGTCGAATACCGGCCGACCTGTAACCAGAAAGTAGGCCACGGCGCCGATGGCGTACACGTCGGCCCGCGCGTCGAGGCTGTCGGGTTCGCGGACCGCTTCGGGCGACAGATACAACGGTGTGCCGGCCATGGCCTGGGGCGCGGTTACGTTGGCTTCCTGGGCACCGGCGATGCCTTTCACCAGGCCGAAGTCGAGCACCTTGACAAAGTCGTACAAGCCGCCCCGGTGGGTCAGGAAGATGTTCGCGGGCTTAATGTCGCGGTGCACCAGGCCCGCCAGGTGGGCTTCGGCCAGCGAGCCGGAAATTTGCTTAAGCAGGTACAGTGCTCGCCCGTCGCTCAGCGGGCCGTGCTGCGTGACCAGTTGCTCGAGATTGATCCCGTCGAGCAATTCCATGGCGTAGTAAAACACCCCCTCGGGCGTGCGGCCATAGTCGAAGATGGCAATGGTGTTGGGATGCGAAAGACTGCTGGTCAATTGCACCTCGCGTTCGAAGCGGGCCAGCGTGGTTTCGGAAACCGCCGAGGGGTTCAGCAGTTTGATGGCCGTGGGTCGGCGGAGCATGGCGTGGCGCGCGCGGTAGACCTCGCCCATGGCCCCGGCGCCGATCTTGGCTTCGAGCGCGTACTGGCCCAGCCGCTTGGCCTCGACCACGGCTTGCTGCAGCGCCTGTTGCTGGCGGCTGGCGAACACCATGAAGCCGAAAATGCCGACGGCGGCCAACGTCAGTAGGCCGATCATCGCCCAAAATACCCGCCGCACCACATACAGCGGCCGCAGCGCTTCGGCCTCGTCGAGCTTGGTGCCGACGCCGAATTCCTGCTTGGGCAGCCAGGTCCAGGCCCCCACCACGCGCACCCCGCGATAGTCGTGAGACCCGTGCACGTCGATGCTCTCCTTACCGGTACGCGCCGATTCGACCATGTGGGTCAGCGGCCACCGGGCCCGGGGCGCCGGCGGGCGCGCGCCCGACGTCAGGTCCGCACCCGGATCGCGCAGGTACAACGACAGGGTCGACTCGCTCCTGGGCAGGTCGGTCAACAGGCCAACTTGCTTCAATTGGTCGTCGTATCGGCTCTGGCTCAGCAGCAGGCCTTCTCGGTCGAAGGCCACGGTCTCGCCGGTTCGGCCCAGGCGGGCCACTTGCAAGATGCGCGTAAATTGGTCGGCGGGGCGAATCCGTAGCCCGAGCACCGCCAGGGGCTTTCCCTGGTCGTCTTGAATCGTGCCGGCGACGAACATGGTGGGAATCTGGGTACGCAATTCCCCATCCACGTCGCGAATCGGCAGCACCGTGGGGAACGGGCGCGAAACCGCCGCCCCCTCTTCGAGCGACTTCTGCAGGTAAATCAGGTGCGCCCCTTGGGCCGCCATGCCAATGGGCATATCCTGGTCCGACCCTAATACCCGCCGGTCGATGCCAAAGAGCATGAACCCGGTATAGCCGCCCTGCGTTAGGTAGGGCTCCAGTCGCTTGCGCAGCTCTTCCAATTCGGGCGCCTGGAGCAGCGAACCGGCCGAATCGGGGCTCTCCGCCGATACGGTCTGCAAACGCTGCACGATCGGCAGCAGTCTTTGGTCCTGACAAACCACGCGAATGTAGGAAATCTGGTGTTCGATCCAAAGGTCGAGGGCCGTAACGTCGGCGTCGAGAACGGTCTTCAACTCGCTGGCCAGGTGGTCGCGCACCGTGCGGTCGACGATGGACTGGACCCACCAGCCGGTCAGCCCCAGTCCGGCGGCGGCCACCAGCGGCCAAAGCCAGAGCTGGCGGCGGAGCATCCGCCCGGTCCAGGCCAGCGACGACGCCCCCCCCAGGACGCGCGAGAGCCGCCCCATGCTGCGCCCGAGCGCCGACCGGTTGTGGGCGGATCGAGAAGCCGGATTTTCGCTCATGGCTCGCAGGGCAGTCAGGTGAGGGCAAGTTAGGTCGAATGGGGCCGAGTGTAACACGCCTCGGCGACAAACTCGATCCTCGCGCCGCGCCGTTCCCAGCGAGCGGGATCGGCGTGCCGGTCGCGGCGGGAGGTTGGCACTGGTTTTGCTCTCCCGTGGGCCGGATACGGCTTGCACCGTCGGGCACGCGAGTTAAACCAGGGCCAGGCGACGCGACGCGCGGCCGCGGAAGCCACGCGGCCCACAAGGGCCCACAGGCCGGGGTGGGTTGGTCGCCGCCGATTTCCCACCGGGGCAGGGCCCCGAAAGATCTGCGAGGAAACCGCCGCATGCTCGAGCGAGCCTGGACGCTACTGGCCAGCCATTTTTTGGCCGATTACCGAATCTTCACATTGCACGCCGACCACTACCGGCTCGACACCAGCCGGTTGGAGCGTGACTTTTTCCGTCTCGACGCTCCCGACTGGGTGAACCTGATTCCCCTGACGGCGGCTGGCGAAGTGGTGTTCGTGCGGCAGTTTCGCCACGGGGTGCGCGAGGTAACCCTGGAGATTCCTGGCGGCATGGTCGACCAGGGCGAGGACCCCGGCGCGGCGGCCTTGCGGGAACTCGCCGAAGAGACCGGCTACGCCGCCGACGGGGCAACCCTCTTGGACCAGGTTTGGCCCAACCCGGCCTTTCTGGGCAACCGGTGCTGGTTTTACCTGGCCCGCGACTGTCGGCTTACCGGCCCACCACGGCCCGATCCGGCCGAGTGCATCGAAGTGGTGACGCATCCGCTGGTCGAAGTTCCGCGGCTGCTGGCCCAAGGGGCGATACGCCACTCGCTGGTGATCGCGGCGCTGGCCACGTTGGGCGTTACCGCGCGGGGTTTTGCCAACGGCTTCGAACTCGGCGCGCTGCTCGGCGGGCGGTAAGGCTTTACCGGTGCCGGAGGTAATCGCTTCGCCATGGATCGCGAAGTTGCCACGTTGGCTACTTGCCGCAGCCACCGGCCGCCGGGGGTTTGCGAAACACCACGGTCATGTCGGCCCGGTCGCTGGTGAAGTAGCCGGTCAGGGCCCGCCACCAAAAGGCCCCCGAGCCCAGCGCCGCCCAGGCGTCGATCTTCTCCAGCCCCGCGTCGAGTGTGCCGTCGACCGCGGCCTGATAGGCCTTGGCCGCGCGGGTGTTCAGCCCCGGTATGAGCAGGTCGTGGTAAGGCCGGTCATAGTAGCCCACCGCGATCCAACCTCGCTCGCGCCCCAGGGCTTCCACGCCCGCGCGATCGTAAATGTGCAGGTGATACGGAGCGTGCAGTTCGTTGAGAAAGCGCTCGGGCCGCGCCAGGTCGATTCGTGAAGCGTTCGGCGTTCCGATCAAGATCGTGCCGCCTGGGCGCAAGTAGCGGTCCAATTCCGCCAACAGCCCGCGCGGGTCCTCGACATGCTCGAGAACATCCTGCAAGAGAATGAAATCGTAGGCTGCTTCGGCCAGTACGGCGGGGCTGCCCGTGCTGCTCGGGTCGCCGTAGGGGTCGTAACCGACCGCGCGGCGATATCCTCGCCGGCCCAGAAACTTAAGGAACAAACCCTTGCCGCAGCCGTAATCGAGCAAGCGATGTTCGGGGCGAAGGCCCTGGCCCCGCAGCCGCCGCAGCAGGTTGCCGTAAAACAACCGGAATGGCCGGGTGAGCCGCGCCTGGGCAAACGGATACTGGGCGTAATAGGTATTCAGGTCGACTCGCTCGCGACAGTGCAGGGTGCCGCAACCGGCGCAGCGCCAGACACGGAATTGCTGGCCCTGAAAGGCCCGCACGTGACAGGGAACGACGGCCTCGGTAGGCGGCGCCGTGGAATCGAGGGGCCTGTCGGGCCGCGAGTCGCCGCACAGCGAACAGTTGAGCCGTTCCCCCAGCACCCGGGGCGGCACGGCGGCACCGGCCAGACGTTGCACTCGGCCCCGACGCGCCGGAGAGGAAGCGGTTCGGCTCATCGACTTGCCCTTTCCTGGGGAATCTCGGTGGCCGGCCACCGTTTCAGGTCGCGGCATCGGGTTACGCTTTCAGGTCGCCGTCTCAGGCCGCGGTTCGGTTTTGGTCGCTGCCCAGCGCCGTCGACCCGGGCCTGAGCACCAGTTGAGTCACAGCCATTGCGGCCACTTGGGGCTTGGGGGGCACCGCGGGGGGAGTTTCGACTTCCCGGGGGGCCGCATCGGTCACGACGCGCCAGGCATGGGGCGCGCCAAGCAGCGCTCGGCCGGCTTTCGCCGGGCTCGCGCGGCGCCGCAGCACTTCGAGCAGGGCCACGCCTGGCACCAGGTTCAACAGCAAAAACAGCGTTAGGGCCCGCCCCAGCGAACTGGTGGCGAACAGCACCTTATACGACTGCGGACTGCGCCCCAGGGTGGTCAGTAGGGCGGCCCCGGTCAGTGAGCCCAGCAGGGTGGCCCACGCATGGAAGAAATTGTAGGCGGTCATCAGCCCGGTGCGCTGCCGCTGCGAGACCGACTCGAAAAACAGCAGAAAGATCGCCAGTTCATACGCGGCCCAGGCCACGCCCGAGAGGACCTGCACACACATCAGGTAAGGGAGCGAACGGCTCACCAGCCACAGCGCGGCCACGGGCGTGACGGCCACTCCGCCGATAAGCAGCAACCGCTCGGCGCCCCAGCGCTGGGCCACGCGACCCCAACTGGGAAGCGCCGCCACCTTGGCCAGGTAAGCGCAGGCCGTGAGCAAGGCGAACTCCAAGTAGGGCAGCCGCAATTGCTTGAGCATGTAGGGGGTAAAGAACGGGCCAGAGATTTGCACCACGCCCTGGACCAACAGCAGGTACACCAGCAGCCGACCGCTTCCGCCGTGGGTGGCCCGGTTCCAAAAATCGCGGAGTGTTACCGGGTCGTCGCACACGCAGCCCGGGGGCAATTCCTGGTGGCTGGCCAAGAGCATGGCGGAAGTCATTCGGGCCAGGGCCGCGGAAAGAAATAGAATGGCGAACGCGGTCAGCACCCAGGGCGATCGGGCCGTGAGTTGAAGCGTGGTGCCGGCCAAGAGAAAGGCCGCCAGCAGACAGGCCTGGCCCACTCGGGTGCGGCGGGCGAAGAATCGGGCCCGGTAGCGCACCGGCACCAGCCGCCCGCACCAGGTATTCCAGGCGGGGGCCACGGCCAACCCCGCGCCGAAGTAGCAGGCCACCCCGGCGAAAAGGGCGGGCGTGGAAAGCTGTCCCCGCCAGGCGCCCCAGGCCAGCCATACCAGTGAGAGGGCCTGGACTACGACCGAGCCGATGGCCCATTGTCGGTGCGAGACGCCATGGGCCAGCGCCCAGGGGGTGGTCAGTTGTGCCGTAGCGCCGACGACCAGCGGTACGGTGGCCACGAGGCCAGCGGCCAGTTCGCCGGCGCCGATCGCCAGGCAGAATGCCCCCAGGTACGATTCACCGGCTCCGACCATGACGTGATAGGCGGCGCCCTCCCAGAAGATGGCGTTCAAATCGCGCCGCCTCCGCGACGAATCTTCCGCGGCGGCGCTCGACTCCGAAGCTGGTGTATCCACGTTGTTCTTCAGGGGACCGTAGTGCTGCCGGTTCCCCGATTGCCACACGAACCACCCGACCGAGGTTCCGCGGCGCTGGGGGATCAGCCCGGACTTACCCCCCGCGATAACACCCAGCGCGGGGGGCGGCGGATCATAGCGAGGGCCCGCTGGCGGAGGAAGCCAGATCAGCGACTCTGGCGGCCGGGCCAGGTGCCCGCGTGGCCCCCCCTGCCAGCCTCGCCCAAGGCCGCGCTCGAACCGGGGACAGCCGGTTCAGGGCGGTTGGGGTGCCCAGCCCAGGCCTGGCGGCGCTCTCCCAGCTTGCGCCGACCGTCTGGTTTTTCATCGGGAGAGCACCTTTGCCTGGGGTGCGAGCGTGATAAATTGTTAGGCCCGGCGCCGGTCTGCTCGCCGCCCCCCCTTCACGGTGGTCTCCCTGCTTATGAAGCCGATCCAGCGCCTGTTGGTTGCCAATCGTGGCGAAATCGCCATCCGCGTGTTCCGCACTGCCCACGAGCTGGGCATCCGCACGGTAGCGATCTTCACCCATGAGGATCGCTACGCCTTGCATCGCCTGAAGGCCGACGAGGCCTACCTGGTGGGCAAACCGGGCGAGCCGTTGCGGTCGTATCTCGATATCGAAGCCATCATCGAGATTGCCCTGCAGCAGAAGATCGACGCGATTCACCCGGGCTACGGGTTTCTCTCGGAGAACCCCGACCTGGCCCGGGCCTGCGAGAAGGCGGGCATTTTGTTCGTGGGCCCGCGGATCGACCTGCTCGAGCGGCTGGGCGACAAGCTGGCCGCGCGCCACATTGCCCAGGCGGCGCAGGTGCCGGTGCTGGCGGGCAGCGATCGGCCGCTGGCCAGCGCGGCCGAAGCCAAGCGACTGGCCGAGAAGCTGGGCTACCCGGTACTGCTCAAGGCGGCCAAAGGAGGCGGCGGCCGCGGGATGCGCGTGGTGAACCAGGCCAGCGAACTGGCCGGTTCGCTGGAGCAGGCCCAGCGCGAGGCGAACAGCGCTTTTGGTTGCGGCGACGTGTTCCTCGAGAAGTTCATTCCTCGCCCGCGCCACATCGAGGTGCAGCTTTTGGGCGACCAGCACGGCAACCTGGTGCACCTGTACGAGCGCGATTGCTCGGTGCAGCGGCGGCACCAGAAAGTGGTCGAGATCGCTCCTTCGCCCAACCTGGCCCCCGATTTGCGCCAGGCGATTTGCGACGCGGCGGTGAAGATTGGCCGAGAGGTGAACTATAGCAACGCCGGCACCGTCGAGTTCCTGGTCGACTCCGACACGGGCAAGTACTACTTCATCGAGGTCAACCCGCGGATTCAAGTGGAGCACACGGTAACCGAGGCCGTGGCCGGCATCGATCTGGTGAAGTGCCAGATTCTCGTGGCCGAGGGGTTGCCGTTGTCCGACCCCCGGATCGGCCTGGCCAGTCAAGATCGAGTTCAGGTGCGGGGCTACGCCATTCAGTGCCGGCTGACCACCGAGGCTCCCGAGAACCAGTTCATGCCCGACTACGGGCGGATCACCCATTACCGCTCGGTAGGCGGCTCGGGGGTGCGGCTCGACGCGGGCACGGCCTTCAGCGGGGCGATCGTTACCCCCTACTACGATTCGCTCTTGGTGAAGGTGGTTACCTGGGCCAATCAGTTTCCCGACGCGGCCCGCCGCATGGAACGCTGCCTGCAGGAATTTCGCATTCGGGGGGTGAAGACGAACCTGCCGTTTTTGGTGAACCTGGTCACGCATCCCACGTTTATCGCGGGAGAGTGCACGACCCGGTTCATCGACGAAACGCCGGAACTATTTCATTTCGAGCGGCGGCGCGACCGGGCCACAAAGCTGTTCAATTACGTGGCCGATCTGATCGTCAACGGCCACCCCCAGGTGAAAGAGCCGCCGGCGCAGGTGCGGCGCCAGCCCGCTCCGGTGCCGGAGTTGGATTACAGCCAGCCCATTCCGCCTGGCACGCGCACGCGGCTGAAGGAACTGGGGGCGGAAAAGTTTTGCCAGTGGGTGCTTAAACAGAAGCCGCTGTTGCTGACCGACACCACGTTTCGCGATGCCCACCAGTCGCTATTGGCCACCCGGCTGCGGACACGCGATATGGTGCAGATTGCCGACGCCTATGCCCGGCTGCAGTCGCGGTTGTTCTCACTGGAAATGTGGGGCGGGGCCACCTTCGACACCTCGATGCGGTTCTTGCGCGAGTGCCCCTGGGAGCGGCTCGCCGAGATGCGCGAGCGGGTGCCCAACATTCTGTTCCAGATGCTGCTGCGAGCCTCGAATGCGGTGGGCTACTCGAGCTACCCCGACAACGTGGTGCGGGCCTTCATCGCCGAGTCGGCCGCGGCCGGCATCGACGTGTTCCGCGTATTCGATTCGCTCAATTGGCTGCCCAACATGAAGGTGGCCATCGAGGCGGTGCTGCGGACCGATTCGCTCTGCGAAGCCGCGATGTGCTATACCGGCGACATTCTCGACCCGGCCCGCTCGAAGTACGACCTGAAGTACTACGTGGAACTGGCCAAGGAAATCGAGAAGATGGGGGCCCACATCCTGGCCATTAAAGACATGGCCGGGTTGTGCAAGCCCTACGCCGCGCGGCTGTTGGTTAAGACGCTGAAGCAAGAAATCGGCATCCCGATTCATTTTCATACCCACGACACGGCGGGGGTCCAGGCGGCGGCCATTCTGCAAGCGGCCGACGTGGGGCTCGACATTGCCGACGGGGCCTCGGCCCCGCTCTCGGGGTTGACCAGCCAGCCCTGTCTCGATTCGCTGGTCGAGTCGCTGCGTTTCACGCCTCGGGAATCGGGGCTGAGCCGCGACACACTGGACTCGATCGGCGAATACTGGGAGGCGGTGCGCGCGTTCTACACCCCCTTCGAGGCCGGCACCCTGGCCCCTTCGGCCCAGGTGTATCTGCACGAAATGCCGGGGGGCCAATCGACCAACCTGTTGCAACAGGCCCGGGCCCTGGGCCTGGGGGGCCGCTGGCACGACGTGTGCCACGCCTATGCCGAGGCCAATCAAATGCTGGGCGATATCGTCAAGGTGACTCCCAGTTCCAAAGCGGTCGGCGACCTGGCGCTGTTCATGGTGACCAACAATCTCTCGGCCGACGAGGTGCTCAAGAGCGACCGCGAGCTGGCCTTCCCCGAATCGGTGATCGACCTCGTGGCGGGCCGCATGGGGCAGCCGCCGGGCGGATTTCCCAAGCCGGTGCGCGACCGCATCTTGCGCGGCGAGAAACCCCTTCGCGGTCGCCCGGGCGCCAGCCTGCCGCCGGCCGACCTTGACCAAGTCGCCGCCGAACTCCAGGAAAAAATCGGCCGCCAGCCCAGCCACCGCGAGGTGCTCAGCTACCTGATGTATCCCAAGGTGTTCCTCGACTACGCGCAGCACCACCAGCAGTACGACGGCGTCAGCGTGCTCCCCACGCCGCTTTTCTTTTACGGCATGCAGCCCGGCGAAGAGGTCTCGGTCGAAATCGAGCCGGGCAAAATGCTGATCATCAAGTTCTTGACCGTGGGCGACGCGCATCCCGATGGCACGCGAACCGTCTTCTTCGAGCTCAACGGCCAGCCGCGCAACGTGACCGTGGTCGACCGCAAGCTCGAGCCCAAGGTGAAGAAGCACGTCGTGGCCGAAGCGGGCAACCCCCGCCAGGTGCCCGCGCCAATGCCGGGCATGGTCAGCAGCGTGGTGGTGGCCGTCGGCGACCGGGTCGCCAAGGGCCAGAAGCTGATGACCATGGAAGCCATGAAGATGGAAACCACGGTTTACGCCGAGGCCGACGGCCGAGTAAGCGAGGTGCTGGTCGAACCCGGCTCCCAGGTCGTGGCGGGCCAACTCGTGATTCGGCTCGAATAGCTCGCCCCGGGCGCGCCTTGCCGACGAGGAATTCGCGATGAGCCGTTCGCCCCGTTGGTCGATCGAAGAATTTGCGGCCGTGGTGCAAGAGGTGCTGCTGTCCTTGCCGGGCGAATTTTCTCCCTGGCTGGAAAACCTGGTGGTCGACGTCGAAGAGCGTCCCAGCCGCCAACTGCTCAAGGAGCTGGGGGCCGAATCGCCCGACGAGCTGATGGGCCTGTTCGTGGGGCATGCCATCACCCGGCAGGAATACGGCGAGCACCTGCCCAACCGGATTGTCCTGTTTCGTCAATCGCTCCAGCGCGCCGCCCGCACTCGGGAAGAACTGGCCTACGAGGTGCGCCGGACGGTGCTTCACGAGCTGGCCCACCACTTCGGCTACGAGGAAGACGATCTCGACGACTTCGAATCGCAGCCCAGCCCCTTTGATGCCGACGACGACGAAGAAGCGGGCGACGGACCGTGGGCCGACGACGCGCCGGGGGACGAACCGGACGACGCGTGAGCGGTGATCTCGGATTCTCGCGCGCGGCGCCGCCGCGCGCCGGGGCCGAGCATTTTCCAGCCAGACGCTGGCGGGCATTTTTGTTTCGCGGCCGTCCCCCGCAAGATTCCGCTTGCAATCTATGACAATCGTCGTACAATCTGGCTACGACACTTGTCATAGATAGGAAGCCAAATGCCTTCCAGCCGAACGGGCGGAATGCCCACGCCGGGCGAGATGGAGATCTTGCAGGTTCTGTGGCGCGAAAAAGCGGCGACGATCGCCGAAACGCAAGCCGGCCTGGGCCGCGCGATCGGCTACACCACGGTCCAGACGCGGCTCAATCGCCTGGTCGAAAAAGGGCTGGTCAGCCGTTCCAGCGAGCGCCCGGCCCGGTACCGTGCCGCCGTCCGCCGCCGACAGGTCACCAGCAACCACCTCAACCTGTTGTTGCAGCGGGTCTGCGAGGGAAGCGTCGTGCCGCTGGTGGCGCACCTGGTTCGCGATCGGGCTTTATCGACCGGCGAAATTGCCGAGCTCAAGGCGCTGATCGACCAGGCCGAACGCCGCGAAGCGGGCGCCGGCGGCAAAGCAACCCGCCCTAGCTGAGCACCACGTCAGGCGTCATCCGCCACGCCCGATTCTGTTTGCTGAATTCGTTGTTTCCAAGCTCCAACCAGGAGGCCAACGATGAGCCAAGATGCCGAACAACTGCTCGCGATGCTGGGAAAATCGAGCCTTCGTCTGGCGGCCGCCGTGCTCGTGGTGACGATCCTCCTGCGTTGGACTCGTCTGGCCGAACCACGCCTTCATCGCGCCGCCTGGCTGCTGGCGCTCTTGGCTGGCTGGATCGTGCTGCGGGTGCCGATCGTGCTGCCCTGGTGGCCGGCGACCGCTCAGGCAATCCACGGCGCGGTGCAAAGGGTGGCGTTTGCCGCCCCGACGGATTCCTCACCGGCCCAAGTGCGGTCCACCGTAGGCGATCGATTGGCCGACCGCGCCGCCCCGTCGGCCCAGACCGCGTCTGCACAGGCGACGACTGTCCAGGTCACGTCTGTCGATGCCGCGACTGCTCGCGCCGCGGCCAACAACCCAACGCCTGACGATCTCACCGCTGCCAAGCCCCAGGGCACTTTGCCCGGCTTTCGCGTACCGCGCTGGCCGCTAGTGCTGGCGGCCCTGTGGGCGTGCGGCGTGGTAGGTATCGCCGTCGCCTGGCTGGCAAGCTACCGCCGATTCGTTTCTCGATTGCCCGCGGAGTTGCCGTCTGTGGCCGAGTGGACCCAACAGTGGAATGCCGTGTTGGCCGAACAGGGCGTGTCGGTTGCGATTCCGCTGCGGGTGACCGACCAGCTCGGTCCGCTGCTCAGCCGGCTGCCCGGCGGCTATGTGCTGTTGATTCCCGAGCAGCCTTGGTGCGCGCTCAGCCCTGCCCAGCGCCGGGCGATTTTGGTACACGAGCTGGAACACTACCGCCGTGGCGACGTTTGGACCGCACTCCTGGCGCGGATTTTGGCGCTGCCGCATTGGTTCAACCCGCTGGCCTGGCTGGCTGTCGGCCGCCTTGAAGAAGCTGCCGAATGGGCCTGTGACCAGGCGGCGCTCGCGCAGGCCCCGGCAACCGACTATGCTCGCGCGCTGCTGGCCCTTGGGTCGCCGACGGCCGGTGGAGCCGTGGGTTATGGGGCCGCCGCGCGGGGCGGGGTACTGCGCGGACGCATTCGGCGAATTCTTGCGCCCGCAGCCCAGGATTCCAGCGTGAAGCTCGCCGGGCTCTCGGCTCTGGCCTGTTTGCTGCTGGCCGCGTCCGTGATTCAGGTCGAGGGTAGCCAGCCGGGAAACTCTCCCCAGGCCGCGGTATCGCCGGCGGCCCCGCTCCAGGAGTCTTCGACCTCGTCCGAGGAAGCGGTGGCCCGATTTCCCAGTAAGCTTTCCACTTTGTCGCCGCTCGACCGGGTTGAAATCGAGGTGCAAGGAACCCTGCCCGATGGACCGATCCGCGGTTTCTGGGTGGTCGACCCGGCGGGCGAGGTGGCGCTGGGCCCGCAGTATGGCCGAGTCAAGATTGCGGGGCTCGACTACCTGGAAGCCGAAGAGGCCGTACGAAGGCATCTGCGATCGGTGTTGTCCGCTCCCGAGGTCATGCTGACCCGGGCCGGCCGGGCTTCCGAGTCTGAAGTGTGGTCGGAGCCCATGCCCCGGGCCGATTCCTCGCTCGAGCCGATTCGTGCCGGCATGGTGCTGCGCGTGCTGGTTTCGGGCGCGCTGGCGGGCCAACCGGTGCGCGAGCGCACCGTGGTCGAAGAGGGGGGCACCATCTCGCTGGGGCCCGCCTACGGACGCGTCACGGTGGGGCGCACCACGCGTGAAACCGAGGAGCGTGTTCGCCGCCGGCTCAACGAGATTCTCGAGGCGCCGAAAGTGGTGGTCGACTACTGGCACCCCGCGCCGCCAGTCCCGGCGCAAGCAGGCTCGCACGAATAGTGCTCTGTCACAACTTGCATTTCGGGTCCGGGGGTATCACGGAGCACTCGGGTTTTGCTGGCCGCCGAACCACTAGCGCGTTCGGCGGTCGTGCTGCGTCACCTGTAAATTCACGTGTGACACAGCCCTCGGTGGTCCAAGCGAGATTCCGAGTACCTTCTCCGTTTCACCGCCGGGTTCGAGCAACTGGCTCGAATCGCTGCCGTCGACCGTGGCATTGAGCAATTTGCCCGCCCCGGCGGGGCGCTAGGCGGCCGATTCTGTGCTACCATGCGGCCACCACGGCGCAGGCGATCGGCCCAGAGGGGGCCCGCGGCTGGCCCGTTGGCGAATTTTCCAGATAGCAGCCCACCCCACCCCATGGAAGATAGCGTCAGCCATTTGGCCGCGATCGACTACACGATCATCTTCGTGTACATCGTCGGCATGCTTGTCGTGGGGGCGTTTTACACCCGCTACGTGCACTCGGCGGGCGATTTGTTTCTGGCGGGCAAGGCCCTGCCGTTTTGGGCGGTGGGCGTATCGATCGTGGCCAGCGACATCGGGGCCATCGACCTGGTCTTCGGCTCGGGGGGCGCGCACCGCTACGGGATCGCCCAGGCCAATTTCGATTGGATCGGCTCGGTGCCCGCCGTGATCGTGGCGGGCTTCATCTTCGTGCCCTATTACTGGCGCTCGGGGGTGTTTACCATCCCCGAGTTTCTCGGCCGCCGCTACAACACGGCCGTGCAATTGATTCAGGCCGTGATCTGGCTGGCCTTTATGAGCGTGAACATCGCGCTGATGCTCTGGACTTCGGCCGTGATACTCGACCCCGTGCTCGGCTGGGACCCGCTTCCCGCCATGTGCGTCACGGCGGTGCTGGTGGGGGTGTACACCGTTTGCGGCGGGCTGGCGGCCATCGTCATGACCGACGTGATGCAGGTCGTGGTGATGTTCGTGGGAACCGGCGCGCTGGTGGTGCTGAGCATTTGGGAGGCCGGTGGCTGGAGCGCCGTGTACCACAAAGCCCTCTCCGAAGGGGGGCGCAACGAGGATTTCTTCCGACTACTGCTGCCGCACACGACCGATACGCCGTATCCCTGGACCGGCATCGTGTTCGGCCTGGGCCTGGTGCTGTCGACCGCCTACTTCGTCGGCAACCAGGCCGTTTTGCAGCGAGCCCTGGGCGCCCGCTCGGAATGGGACGCCAAGGCCGGCATGATCGTGGCGGGCTTCTTGAAGCTGCTGATTCCGCTGTTGATGTTTCTGCCAGGGTTGGCCGGCCGGGCCCTGTACCCCCAGCTCGAGCGATCCGACGAAGCGGTGCCGTTGATGGTCCGCGACCTGATGCCCGCCGGACTGCTGGGGCTGATGTTCGCCGCTTTTTTCGCGGCCATCATGTCGAGCATCGACTCGTACTTGAATTCGTGCACCACGATGTTCATTTCCGATATCTACGGGCGGGGCTACCGCCGCCTGCTGGGCCGCGCCATGAGCGACGCGCATGCCCTGTTGCTGGGCCGGGCCCTAACCGTGGTGCTGCTCGTGGCCGGCGTGGCCATTGCCCCCTGGATCGGGCAAAGCAAAGACACGATGTACGTGGCCCTGCAAACCATGCTCTCGCTCTTCCAGGGTCCCACGCTGGCGCTGTTATTGCTGGGCATTCTTTGGCGGCGCGCCACCGGCTGGGGTGGCCTGGCCGGATTGGTCGTCGGGGTTGGCGTAACCGGGGTGCTAACCATTCTGGGCGACGCGGTCTTTCCCGGCGGCGATCCGTTTTTGTTCGTCAGCCTGTGGTCGTTTCTCGTCGCCGCCGCGGTGACCATCGTGGTCAGCTTGTTCACCCGGCCCGAGCCCCCCGAAAAGCTGCGCGGCCTGGTGCTGAGCCAGGTGCTGCACGACCCGGAGGCCCAGGCCCTGCTCAAAGCCCGGGCGAGCGCGCCATGAACCAATTGCTGCAAGCCGTGGTTGCCGCGAGAGCGTTGTCCAGCGGTGGCCTGCGCGTCGAGGAGCCGGCAGGACTTTGGCAACGCTTTTGCGACGCGCTGCGGGCCCAGCTAGGGCCACCGCTGAGGGCCCTGCATGCCCCGCTCGACGCCTGGCTGGAAAGCCTGCCGATGTGGGTGGCCCAGGCGGCGGCACTGAGCCTGTTTGTGGTTACCGGCGTTTGGGTCTGGACGCTCAGCCGCGATTTCGTGTACCTGGGCGCCGCCGACCGTGCTGCTTGGCGCGATTTGCGGATTTGGGCCACGCTGCTGCTCATTCCCTACATCGCCATTTACGTTTTCCTGGGTCGGTGATCGTCCGGCCCGCGGCCGGCCAAACCAAGTAGCGTTCGCCCCGCCAACGTCCTTTGGAACCAGGTGGATTGCCGTGAATCACACTCTGCCCGATGAGCCGCGCGATTCCGATCGGCAGCGCGACGCGGCCAGCCTGGTCATGATTGGCACCTTCTTCACGGTGCTGGCCCTGTTGGTGCTGTGCGGCACCTTTTGGGCCACGGGCCGGTTTCACGCGATGATGGTGAATCTGGGGGCCGGCGCTATCTTGCTAATCATCGGGCTGTTGATGTTGGGCATGGGGCTGCGAATGCGCCCCGCTCAATCGTCGAACCCGTCGCGGAACAAGCCATGACCTGGGTAGCGCCGCGGCTCGACGAAGCGGCCGCGCGGCGGCGTTTTGCCGGAGGGCCCTGGCGGCGCGGCTTGCGCCACCTGGCGGCCCTGGCCCGCTTGGGAGGGGCCTTGCCCGAAAACCAGTGGAAGCTCGAACTGTTCGGGCTTCCCTATTACGAATTGATCTGGGAGGTCGCCGCGGCGAGAAAGCCCTCTCAGCAGGTACGGATCTGGATCGACGGTTACGAGGGCGATGCCTGGCGAGGCGCCCCCGGCGCGGCGTTTCATGCCGCCGGTGCATTGTCGTCCGAACCCACCGGCGGCGCCGACCAAGACGGCTCACCGCCACCCTGGCCGGCCGCCAACGGGTTGCCACCCTCGCTCGACGCCGACGCCGTGCGACCGATCGCCGAATTGCAACTGAGCCGCATGAACTGGGCCGCTGCCCGCTGGAGCGCCAGCCTGGCCCAGCGCCGGATCGTCGCCTGTCGCCTGGTGCGTTACCCGTTTTGGGCATGCTTCCTGGTCGACCGGCGAGGGCGCTACGACGTGCGCCTGCTCGATGCCGTGGGGGGCCGCCCGGCGGGGGCCAAAATCAAGCGCGCGCTGCTGGCCGGCCTGGCGCGGCAAACCGCCGAGCAAACCACGGTTCCCAACGCGGCCCAAACCGCGCCGGCGCCCGCTTGTCGGGCCGGCGGCCGATGCGTAGGCTAGGCACTCTTTGAATGTGGCTGACTGACGCGCCCCGCGGCGGTTGCACTTCGTGCGCCCTGCGGTCGCCGGTTTGCCGGCCGCTGTTTTCCACCTTGGCACGAGTTTGAGCACCGCATGTCGGATATTACCTATCACAACGGACGTTTCTGGCGCGATGGCCGCCCCCTGTTTCTCACCGCCAGTGATTACCCTTATTTCCGCGACGCCCGCGATCACTGGCACGACCGGCTCACCAAGATCAAGGCTTCGGGCACCAACTGCATCACGTTCTACATCCCCTGGCGCCACCACTTGCAGCTCGACGGCGGGCGGCGCTGGTACGACTTTACCGGCCAAACCAAAGACAGCCGCGACTTGGCCCATTACCTGCGGCTGATCGAGTCGCTGGGGCTGTACATGATCATCAAGCCGGGGCCGTTCATTCATTCGGAACTAAACATTGGGGGGCTGCCCGATTTGGTCAGCCCCTCGTTTAACCCGGGGGTCGAGCCGCTGCGGCGCCATCATGGGCGGCCGGCGCACTGGACCTACGATGCCTCGATTTTGCCGGCGCCGTTTGATGAGTGGTTCGACGGCCTGGCCGAAGAGTGGCTCGAAGAGGTTCACGCGGTGATCGCGCCGTTTGCGCAGCCAGGCGGGCCGCTCATCGCGCTGCAAATGAACGACGAAACCACCTACTGCACCTCGAACGATCCGCCGTGGCACATCGGCTACGAGCCGTCGGGCATGCGCTATTACCAGGAGCTGTTGGCCGAACGTTACGGCAGCATCGCCAACTACAACCGTTTGCACGGTACCAGTCACGCGGCGTTCGAGTTCGTGCCCGGGCCCAAGCTGCTGTCGGCGGCCGATGTGCCGGCCGGCGGGCCGGCGCCCGGACCACGCACGAAAGAGGACCTGCTGCTCTACATCGACTGGGCCGAATACCAGTGGCGCTCGCGGCGCGACCTGTACCTGCGGTACGCCCACTACCTGGGTATCGACCTACCGCTGTTGACCAACTACGCGGGGATTACGCCGCCCATCGAAGAGAATGTGCCCGACCTGCAGGAGCACGCCAAGGAACCCGTGCCGCACGACTTCGCCCCGCTGTATTCCGAGTGGTGGTTCGCGATGAACCGCGTCGACAACGATCGCGATGCTTACCACTATGGCATGATCAGTTGGCTGGGGGTGGCCGCCTACGATCGGCCGGTGTTCGACCGCTACATCAACACCGCCCGCCGCGCCCGCGGGATCAACATGGAAGAGAACTGGGGCTTCGGCACGCTGTACGATGCCCGCTCGCGCGATCCGATTGTGCCCTTCTTTCAAACCCTGGTGTCGGTGGCGGGGGGCGCCTCGGGCTACGTGGTGTTCGTCACCGTGGGCACCGCCTATTGGGATGAAACGCTCGACAAAACCACCAAACTGCAGTGCCCTTCGTTTCCTTCGCACGCGCCGGTCGACGAGCACGGCCACCTGCGGCCCATGTACCACACTGCCACGCTGCTGAACGATTGGTTCGCGGCCCACGGCGAGGCGCTCTTGGAATGCGAACCCCCGATCGACGTGGCCTACCTGCTCTACGCCCCCTATGCCGCCGTCAGTTCCTGGATTCCCGACGAGCGCTACTGGCACCTGGCCGACCATCAGATTCCGCGCTGCGGGCATCAGGGCTTCGAGGAATTTTCCCGCTCGCTGCAAACGGCCGGCTACTCGTTCGGCATGTTCGAGCTCGACGCCGCCACGCCGGCCCAAATGCGCGGACCTCGCGCCCTGGCGCTGCACTGCGCTTTCTTCCTGGGCCGAAGCGAACAGCAGAAGCTGGCCGACTTCATCGACTCGGGTGGATGCCTGTTTCTCTCCGGCGAACTGCCCCAGTACGACCTGGCCTGGCAGCCCTGCACGATCCTGGCCGATGCGGTGCGCCGTGCCACGCAGCACGCAGGGGGCCAAGTGCATTATCGGCCCGCGAGTTGGTTTGCCGCCGAACAGTTTGCCGCGGCCGTGGCCCAGGCCGGCATCGCACCCCAGGTGACCTATGCCGAGAATATGCGGGCCTATGTCCATCGCGGGCCCGAGGACGATTTCGTGTTCTTCTTCAATTTCGATCAGGCAGGCGAGCACGATAAATGGGTTGAGTTCTTCGGCCAACGCCTCGAACTGCGGCTGGGTTCGAAGACCTCGGGCGTGGTCCGAGTTCACCGGGGAAGGTTGAAATCGTATTTGGTCAAGGGGCTAAACGAAGTCGAGGGGGTTACGGCCCGGGTCCGTATCGCCCTGGGAGACCGGGTCGTCGAGCAGGCCGGCGATTTCAGCGGCGAACTGTAGCCGCCGGGCTGCACCTCCGGCGGTCGTCGGAATAGGCCCCGGCCGTCACGCACATTTCAATGGAATTGCGAGTACAATTCCACTCGGGCGGGCAGCCACGCGGGGGCGCGCGGCGCCGCCCTCGGGGTAGTTCGCTTCCGCATCAACCATCGGAACAACACATCATGCCTGGCTTTCAGTCGCCTCTCGGACGAATCCTGGTTCTCGGTTTGCTGCTCCTGGCGGGCCGGCCGCTGGCCGCCGCCGACAACGAGCTCACCCCCGAAGAAGAAAAACAAGGGTGGCGGCTGTTGTTCAATGGCCGCGACCACTCGGGCTGGATCTGCAACACCGGCAAGCCGATCGCTACCCCGGTCGAGGATGGCTGCCTGCTGCCCTATAAGTCGGGCGGGTACATCATCATGTACGATGAGAAATTCGCCGACTTCGTCTTGCAGGCCGACGTGAAGCTGAGCGAGCCCGAGTGCAATTCCGGCATCTTCTTCCGGGTGGGCAATGCGCGCAACCCGGTCTATAGCGGTTTCGAGGTGCAACTGTTCGCCGGCACCGGCACCTCGATGCACGACTTTGGCGCGATTTACGACCTGGTCGCCCCTTCGAAGAACCTTTCCAAGCCATCGGGCGAGTGGAACCACGTGGTGTTGACCTGCCGAGGACCAAAGATTTCGGTCGAGGTCAACGGCGAAGTCGTCGCCGAAATGAATTGCGACGAGTGGCCCGAGCGCGGCAAGCGCCCCGACGGCTCGCGGCACAAATTCGGGGCCGCGATCGCCCAATTGCCCCGCGAGGGGTATCTGGGTTTTCAAGACCACGGCGCTCCCTGCTGGTTCAAGAACGTGAAGCTGCTGGTGCTTGAGCCCGAGTCCGATTCGACCGCCTCGCGCGAGCCGGCCACGCCCTAGCTCCCAATCAGCTCGCTTGCGCGCTCCCCGCGCGCGGCCCGGTACGGGGGCTTTCAGGCAAGCTGCGGGGCCCTGTTCTTGGGCGCGGGGCCCTGCACCGGGGCGCAGGATTGCTGAGCAAGGGTTTGCGCTCGTCTTCTCCAAACCAGCCACCTTTCGCCAAACAGCCAGCCTGTCTCGACTTGGCGTCGGCCTCGGCCTTATGCTCGCCGACCAGAGGCAGGGCAGGGCGGTGCGGCTGCGCGCCGCTGCCGTGGGCGAACTTGACCAGAGGTGCCACCGTGCTGATTCGACGCTTGGGAATGGGGATTTGGACGCTGCTTTTGCTGGGCCCCGTCACGCTGGTTGCGGCCCAAAACCGCGAGGCTGAACTGGTCGCCGCCGCCCGGTCGGTGATCGAAGAGTATTGCACCCTGCCCATTGGGCCCATTCCGGCCACGCTCTTGCGTAACGCCCAGGGGGTGGTGGTTTTCCCTACGATGCTGAAGGCGGGGTTGGGCTTTGGCGGTCGTCATGGCCGGGGGGTCATGTTGGTCCGCCAAGACGATGGCACCTGGTCGAACCCGGTCTTCGTCGTGCTCACCGGGGGAAGCGTCGGCTGGCAACTGGGCCTGCAGTCGTCGGAACTGGTCCTGGTGCTGAAGACCAAGCGCGGGGTCGACGGCGTGCTTTCCGGTAACCGGTTCACGCTGGGGGTCGACGGAAGCCTGGCCGTGGGGCCGGTCGGCCGCGAGGCCGAGGCCGCCACCGATGTCTCGCTCAAGTCCGAGATTTACACCTTCTCGCGCAGCCGTGGGCTCTATGCCGGGCTGGCGCTGCAGGGTGGTTCGCTCCGCCTGGCCCGGGCGGCCAACCAGGCCTATTACGGCACGGCGGGGGAGAAGCCGCAGATGTTTCTGGCCGAGCCGAGGTTCCGCAGCCCGGCCGTGGCCCAGTTGTGCCAGGCGCTCGACGAGCGCACTTCGGCGGCCGAGGGAGAAACCCTGGCCCGCGACCCCGCCGGGCAGTCGGGCGTTTCGCTCGGCACGGCCACCGCGCCGCCGCCGATTCCGACCGATCCGCATCCCGTCGCGCCGGGGGCCCCGCTCGTGCTGCCTCCGCCGCCGGCGGTACCTTCGAGTGCTTCGGCCCGGCCGCCGCAGCGCGTTGGGCCGCGCTAGCAGTCTGTTGAAATTGGCCCTCGTGGCCCATTTCGACCTCGCCCAGTGCGGAGCCAAGCTCCGCACGGCTCGCAAAATAACGACTTGCGTCGCTGTTTTGGCATCGCATCCCTGCGATGACGCAGCCCGATGAATACTTCAACGGCTGCTAGCCTGTGGGCCAGAGCTGCTGGTCGTGCTTCGCGATGGGCACCGCTGAAAGGCCGTCGGGCGGCACTGCGCCATAGCCGGTTCCCGACGCTCAATTGGCCATCGCCCGGTTAATTGGCCGAGAAGCCGATCGGCCCACCCGGCCGGCGTGGGTAACGGGGCCGGGGCGTATCGACGCGCACCTCGAGCCGCGCCCAGACCACGGGGCAGCCATGGTCGTCTTGCTGCAGATCGAAGTAGCGAGCAACCACGCGGCCGCGCAAACGGCGTCCTGGCTGCCCATTGGGTCCGCGGGCGCTGCAGACCACGGTATCGCCCACGGCTGGCAGCGGCCGTCCGCGCCAGCCAGCTAGCGCGGTTTGCCCGACGACTTGCTCCTCGTCGGTTAAGAACTCGACCAACACTCCGGCCGTCATCTGTTCTTGGAGATCCATCTCGCGTTCCTCGGGGATGCGATCCATCACCACGGGCCACCGCCGCACCGCCTGGCGCCTTGCGGCCACTCCCCTCGCACGGAAAAGCATAGACGCCCCGCCGCCCCGCTGTAAAGCGCGACCTGTGCCGTGGGCGACGACCTGAGTCCGGTCACCGTGCGCTTGGCCCGCGGCGCGACACCGACAGCGCCCTGGAATATTCGGGCTTTTCCCAAGGCACCGCCGCACCGGGCCGATCCGTTTGGCGCGCGTTCGCCACGAATCGGGCGCTACATGATTTTTTCGATCCGCACGTGGCGGTCGCTGAGCAAATGGCCATGCTCGATTACCCAGGCACTGGCCCACAAGCCATCGCCCTCGTCGGCCACCGGGCCAAGCCGTGAGTGCAGCGAACGGAATCCGCCGAGCCACCAGCGGGCATCGGTTACGTAAACCAGGTCGCCCGGTTCCGCTTCGAGCCGGGCCAGCCAGGCGGAAGAAAGACGCACGAAATTCTCCGGGTGATTGACCAGGATATGCGAAGGAATGCTGTCGACCTGTTCCGATCCGTCGTCGGGCACCGCGGGCGTTGGTTCGAGGGCCTGGTGAAAAACCGGCAGTACCACCGAGCGGCCCGCTCCGCGCGAACTGGTGGGCCCTCCCTTGTAGTGTCGCCGAGCCGATTCCAGGCCCCTGAGCAACATCGCGGCAGGCGGAATGCTCAGCGGCTGGGTATCCCACAGCGCCACGAGCCAGCCGGCCGCCAGGCTCAGCCCCATGACCAGGGCCAGGCCGACCGGTCCGAGCAGCCAGCCGGGCAGCGGGGGACCGGCCTCGGGCAGAACGGGAGCGCACCAGAAGACGACCATCATGATGCCGAACAGCCCCGACCAGAAGGCAGTGCGGCTTCCTTGGGTCGAACGCCAGCGGCTATGGTCGAACAGCGTAATCACCACGGCCAATGCCGAGGCGGCCAGCAGACCAAACAATGCTCTCAAGTAGGGGAAGCCGTCTTCGGGACTGGTACCGTGACTAATCGGCAAGATGAGCGATGGCTTGATAAGTGAGCCAACCGTGGCCACGGCCCCCAGCACAATCGTCCAGAAAGCCGCCGGCGAGGTGAAGCGGGGCCAAAGTATTCCCAGCAGCAGCACCACCACCAAGGGCGGATTGATGGCCGAAGTGGCGAAGGAAAGCCCTTGATAGATCGAGTCGAACTGG
This sequence comes from uncultured Pirellulales bacterium, assembly GCA_964399535.1. Classification (GTDB taxonomy): domain Bacteria; phylum Planctomycetota; class Planctomycetia; order Pirellulales; family CAYNRE01; genus CAYNRE01. The sequence goes on from CAYNRE010000046.1 coordinate 93,930, forward strand.
CTGAACAGGGGCACCAGCGCCACGCCCAGCACCGTGGCGAACCCGGCCGTGCGGCGAGCCGCCTTCAGGTATTGAGCGTCGGGCAGCCCAGGGCGGAGCGGGCGGTAAATATCGTTCACCGCCACGCTGGCGACCGCGGTGATATAGGTATCGAGCGACGAGAGCATGGCGGCCACGACGGCGGCGATGACCAGGCCGAACAGGCCCGGCGCGGTGGAAATTGCCCGGGTCACCATCAGGAAGATGTTCTTCCCGACGATCCGTTCGCGGGCCAGCGACTTGGCCGCAGGCGTGTCGGCGGCGGCCACTTCCTGGGCCAGGCTAGCTTGAATTTGGGGCGGCAGCGCCTCATCGGGATCGAGCAACCCTCGGGTGATCATGGCGCGCCCCACCCAACCGGCGCCGCCGACCGCCACGGCGGCCAAGGGCATCATCACCAGCACCACCACGATCATGGCCCAGCGGGCTTCGCGAACCGAGCGGACCGAGAGGAACCGCATCAGAATGCCCTGGTTGATCATGTAGAACGCCATCGTGCCGGCAATGCCGTCGCTCCAGAAATCGCCCACCGTGTTTAGGCCGGGAGGGTGATTGAAGGGGGCCATGGGCTGGCGATTGGCCGAGGGGAGCGCCTCCCAGAATGCTTGCCATCCGCCCACCTGCGCCAGGCCCAGGCCCAGCACCAATAGGCCAATGGCGACCAGGAATACCCCTTGCACCAGGTCGGTGAGCATGACGGTGTTTTGCCCGCCGGAATGCATGTACACGGCGGTGACCGACGCCATAATCGCGGCCCAGAGCGCCACGCTGGCATCGGTGGAGACCAGCCAGCCGCCGGCCCAGCGGTGGGCCAAAGGGCCCAGCACCTGTTCGACCCACGGGCCGAGCGGATAAAGCCCGTGAAGCACCTCGCCGATCGTCCAGAGGTTAATGCCGATGAAGATGACCAGGTAGATCTGCAGCGAAATGAGCACCGCGATCCGGGTACGGCGATCGAAGCGGCGTTCGAAATACTCGGGAATCGAGTGGACTCGGCTGTAATACACGATCGGCAGCCAGCCGAAAAGAAACATGGGCAGCACGAACCAATCGTTCGTGTAGGCCATCATCGAGCAGAAGCCGTAGCGGTAGCCCACCTCGGCGTATTGCGCGAAGCTATACGAACCGACCAGCGTGGCAATGCAACTGACGGCGGCCAGCCACCAACTGAATCGCTGGCCGGCAAAGAAATAGTCTTGCGTGGTCTTGGTAAATCGGCCGGCCGCCAGGCCGACGCAAATAATCACCGCCAGATACAAGGCCAGCACCAGCCAGTCCAGCGGCCCGAGCGGAAATCCAGACATGCCCAATCCTTGCCCCCTAGCCACTAGCCACGAAGATCCAGGCCGCGTGCACCACGGCGAACAACAACAGTCCACCGCAAGTGGCGCCCAGGATCCAGCGCTCGCCCGAGAGCCGGGCCGGCAGCGCGCCCACTCGCGCCAGCGCGCCCAGGGCCAGGGCCCAGAGCAGCCCTCCGACCCCGTAGTGATAGGCCCAGGACCACCAAATCTCGTTCATGGAATCGGCATACGCCTCGCTCGATGGCTCCGCGCGGTACGGCCGGCCGGCGGAGACAAGTAGTGATTCGGTGCGGGTACGAATTCGCTGGTGCTGTGCCGCGGATTGGGTTTCACAAAAGCGACCGGACGGTTTCAAAGCGACCGGTGCTGGCGAACTTACCCGCGCCGACCTCGCGACGCAACCAAGCGCGGGGGGCGCTCGGCGGGCCGCGGTTGGCCTTCACGCGAAATTCATGGGAGGTAACGGCCGTGCCCCGGGGGCTTCGCCGGGGTTCTTCGAGAAGCGGCCTTGCGCCGCTCGGACCGTGGGAGGAACGAGCGCCGGGAGACGGCGCGCAGCGCGCACCGTGGCGGGAACCGCGATGCCCGGCGGCTAACCGGCCGTTTCGGGGCATCCCAACAGCGGCGCGCGCCCGTCCGGCGAGCGGCCCACTTCGGCCACGGGCACGCGGCGGCTAGCCAGTTCGTCGAGCAGCCCCTGCACGCGAAGCTGCAACTGATGGGCCAGCTCGCGTGATTGATCGCGATCGGCCGATTGCTCGATCACCAGCGGCTCGCCGAAGCGAATGATCCCACGGCGCTTGCCGCGGACACCGGCGGTTACGGCGTCGAGAAAGTCTTCTTCCAGCTTGTCGATCGTTTCGGCGACCCGCTCCACGGTGGGGCGCTCGGCCACGTAGTCGTTGCGGTTGTCGCCGTAATAGCTGAATAGTTGAATCACGAAGAACAAGTCGTCTTTTTCCTGCTGAAGCATCGCCCGCGTCGTCGTATCGGGGGCGTTCAACTCCTGGCGAATCAACAGTTGCCTGAGTTGCTTCACGCGCTCGGGCACCGTGGCCAGGACCGGGCGGCGCAATTGGTGAGTGGTTTCCAGCCGATTGAGAATTTCGTCGGCCAGGCTCTCGAAGCGAGCGTTCAGCGTGCCCTCTTGCACACGCCCCAGGTATTGCCGTTCGCGCACCGAGAGGGCCGCCGCCAGAAACCGGTGAATTCGCTTTTCGAGTGGCGCGCCGGCCGCCACCGGCAGCCCATAACGCCGCTCCAGCCGCTCCATCACCCCGCGCAGCTCGGGCGAGGGATCGCGCACATATTCGTATTTCAGCGCACAAGGAAAACAGGCCACCGACCGCTCTCCCTGGCGCACCGCTGAATGGGCAATGGCCCCCACCCCGTCGCGGAACGGGGTAACGCGCTCGTTCAGGTGATAAACGTCTCCCTCGGGAAAAATCACCAGCGGCCGCGAGGTGTTGCTGAGCACCCGCACGGCGAATTTGATTGCTCTCAGGTCGTTCCCCTCGCGGTTTACGCTGAAGCAGCCATGCTGCCGCCAAATGTACACGTCGATCGGCTTGTACATGGCAAACGCCTGCCAGGCGGTCATCACGTAGCATTTCTTGGGCAGCCGATTCAGAGCCTCCCAGAGCAAGTAACAGTCGGCGTGCCCGGGATGGTTCGGCGTAATCAACACCCCCTGCTTGCGGCGGATGGCCCGCTCCACCAACTCGACCCCTTCGACGCGGATGTCGACGATCCGCTCGTTGCGCACCTGTTGATACAGGCGCAGGGGAGTCCAGAACCCCATCCAAAACCGGCTCGATTTCGGCGACCACCAGCGGGGTGGCTCGGTATAGGGCTGACGGTTCATGAACCGAGGCGTCCGGAAGTGAAGTTTCGTCGGCGTGCTGCCGCCGCGACGGGCCAGGGGGGCCCGATTCGACCGCGATCGCCCGCCCGCAGTAGAAAAGCCGGCTGGCCTTTCTCAAGGGTGAGTCGCCGGCCAACCACGGGCGGTCACTCAACCTCGTCGCGGTTCAGGTCATTCGGCTACCGTAGGGAAACCTTATCCAGCAGTGGCGATCTCCGACAAGATTAGACTTGGAATGGCCCGCGCGGTTAGCGTTTTTTTGGTGAAATCGACCTCCCGCGGCAGGGGAAAGCCTCGGGCCGCCCCCCCCGTGCCGCAGTCGAAAGCCAGGACCACGGCTGGCAGGGGGCCCCTTGGCCCAACCCCGGCGGCTGTCCGACCCGAGGCGTCCTGACTAAACTAACCGGGGCAGGGCAGGCCCCGGCCCAGCTGTGCCGTATTGGATCAACGGGGATGCCAATTGGTGGGTCCTGAAGCTTCTCAATCGGCGGAATCGCCCCTTCGGCAGCCGAGCCCACCGGCGCCGCCCGGCACCGGCGGCGAACCTCCTGGGCGGTGGCAGTTCGATCTGCGGTCGCTGCTGCTCGCCATGGGCGGAATCAGCGCCGTGTTTGGCCTCGTCAATTATCTGGGGTTCAAGCTCTCGATCCTGTTGTTCTGGACGATTGCGCTCGTTTCGGCGCACGTGCTGGCCAACCGATGGGGAAGCCGGATGGGCAGCCGCCGGGCGGTGGATGCCGACACGGCCGACCGCCCTAGTCGGCTTCCAGAGCGGGGCCAGGTGCCCCGGCAGGCCTTCGCTCCGTCGACGCTGCTCAGCGACGAATCACGCTTGGATCGAGCCGTAACCTATGGCGCCATGATGGGTAGCGCCCTGGGAATTCTGGCCGGGGGGGCCGGTCTCGGCTGGCTTTACGCCCAGCGCCAGGTCTGGGTGGCGCTGGCCTTCGGCACCCTGGCGGCGGGTGTTCTGGGGGCGATTCTGGGCGGCCTGTCGATGAGCATGGCCCAAGTGGCGCTTAGGGCCTGGCGCGAGGCCGTTGCCGCTAGTGCGCTGGATCGGCCTCGGCTGCCCACGCCGCCTCCCGCGGCGACTCCCCGCCCGGGCGGAACGATTCGCCCCTCGGCGAACTGGCGCTTCAGGTGGTGGCAGCGATCTCGGTAAACCTGGCGGTGCCTTCAACCGCACCGGTCGCCGGCTACCCGCCTTTTCCACCTTGCCTGGAGTTCCACGGCGGGCAAGCGCGCGGCGGAATTACCGGCAAAGTCGATTAAATGCCCGCAGCTCGCCCAACCGATACTACACGACGAGTTGATCGCTTGGGGTCTCTTGGATTGGGGTACGTCGATGAAACGCCATGCCGGTCGTTGGGTGCTGGTTGGGTTGGCAGTCTTGGGACTGACCCAGGGGGCATGGGGTCAAGAGCCGTCCGCACCGCGGTCGCGACCCCGCCACTCGTTGGCCGATCGGCTCGGGCACCTCGGTCGGCACCTGGTGGGAAGCGAAGAGGCTTCCGGCGCTGCCCCGGCCGAGCCGCGCCCGGCGGGGACCATCTCGCGCCGGCCGGCCTCGTCTCCAGCCCAAACTCAGCCCGGCCCGGCTCCGCGTGCTTCGGCCCCAACCGGGCCGCGTCGGGCCGCGGGAGCGGCCGCGCCACGCTCGAGCCGTCGCACGGCCCAACCCGAGTATGCCGAGAGCGACGGACCGGTCGACGAAGTCGTCACCGATTCCTACGAAGCCCCCGGCCAGTTCGACTCGGAGCCGGTGGAAGCTACGCAAGAGCCGGCGCCGGATTCGGCGGCCGATTCGCACTCGCGCCGCCCGCCGCTGAGCCGGCCGGCGACCAGCTCGCGCCGTGGTTCACTCGGCGACCGTCTTTCGACTTCGCGCCGCCCGCCCCTGAGCGCTCCGGTAGCGGAATCGGGGGACGAAGCTACCGACGAGGAAGCCACCGAGCACGGGCCGGACTCGGATTCGACGGAAACGACCGACCCGGTCGACGATTCCACGTACGATGATGCCGAACTGACCGATTCGGGTGCCGGCACCGCTACCGACGCGGCTGCCGCCGACCAGCCCGTGGCCCGCACGGCCCGAGTTGCCGAGCCCCGATCGTTGGGGGGCGGCGAGGTCCGTCGCGGCTCGGCCGACGACAGCGTGTTGGTCACCCAGCAGAGCCCGGCGATTCTGGTCAGCACGGCCGGTCCGCGCAAGATCAAGGTAGGTTCCCCGGCCAAGTACCTGGTTCGTCTAGAGAACGCCGGAAACGCCCCGGCCGAGGACCTGGTTGTCACGATCCGGATGCCCGAGTGGGCCGAAGTGATCGGCCTGAACCCGACCACGGGCGATGCCCGCCGGCCGGGTCAAGGCGACGTGGTCGAAGCGGTGCAGTGGAATTTGAGCCACCTGTCTGACGGTAGCCAGGCCCAGCTGGAGCTGGAGATTGTGCCGCGCAAGAGCCGGCCGTTTGACTTGAATGTGCAGTGGACGCACGCCCCCGTGGCCGCCCTGGCCCAGGTCGAAGTGCAAGAAGCCAAGTTGATTATGGCCATCTCCGGGCCTGAGGAAGTGCAATTCGGCGACCAGGAGATGTACAAGCTGACCCTTTCCAACCCCGGCACCGGCGATGCCGAGAACGTGGTGGTGCGGCTGCTGCCCACCTCGCCCGGCGATACCGAAACCGCCACGCACAAAATCGGCACCATTGCCGCCGGCCACACGAAAGTGGTCGAGCTGGAGCTGACGGCGCGCGATCCGGGCCAACTGGTGATTAGCGCCGAGGCGCTGGCCGACGGTGGGTTGCGGGCGGCCGCCACCACCGAAATCCTGGTGCGGCGCGCCGAATTGGCCCTCGATCTCGAAGGACCGCGCAAGCAGTTCGCCGGCAGTACCGCTACTTACAAGGCGCAGCTATCCAACCCCGGTAATGCGGTGGCGCGCAACGTAGTGCTGTCGGCCGTGGCGCCTCCGGGCGCCAAGTTTCTGGCCGCCAGCGAAGGCGGCCGCGTGGAGGCCGACGGAACGAAGATCGTCTGGCGCTTCGCCACGCTGCGGCCGGGGCTCGACCAAACGCTGGCCTTCCGCTGCCGGCTGGAGACCCCCGGGCCGAATCGGCCCCAACTCGTGTGCCTGGCCGACGACGACCTGAAGGAAACCGCCGCTCTGACCACCGAGGTCGAAGCCATGGCCGACCTGGTGCTTACGGTTCGCGATCCCAGCGGACCCGTGCCCGTGGGCGAAGACGCCGAGTACGAGATCCGCGTGCTGAACCGCGGCAAGAAAGCCGCCGAAGGGGTCGAGTTCGTGGCCTTCTTCTCCGAAGGGGTCGAGCCAATCGACGCCACGGGGGCCCGCTACCAGTTGGGCCCGGGCCAGGTGGTGTTCGAGCAGCTACCGCTGATCGACGCCGGCCAGGAGGTGGTGCTGACCGTGCGGGCCAAGGCCCAACAGTCGGGCGACCACGTATTCCGTGCCCAGATTCGCTGCCAGACCCTGAATACCACCCTGGCTGGCGAAGAAAGCACGCACTTCTACGATGTTTCGTTGGATGACAGCTCCGACGAGTTTTCGAGCGACTCCCGCGCCGCCGACGCGAACGGCCTGGAATCAGCGGCGCCCGCCGGGCAGTTAGAACCAGTAACCGATGCGTCGAGCGACGAAGAATCGGTGGACCCCAGCTACGAAGCGGGGGCGACCGCCGACGAGGCGTACGAAGGAGACGCGGCGGCAGCCGACTTCGAGTCGCAGTAGGCCGGCGGATCGCGCCGCGGGTAAACCTGAGCGCGCATTCGCGGAGGCGGCTTTCGGAGCACCGTTTCCCGATCAGGTCAGCAAGGCGGAACCGAGGTTGCTGACGAGGCCCGCCCGCGGGCGGCCACATAGGCTTGGCCACGGGGGCGCCCTGGCATCCGCCCCGTTGCTTGGTGGGGAAGCTGGCGGCCTTTTCGGCCGGCCCGCTAGAATTGCTGGCAATCTCGTTTCGCGCCGGGCCGGTTTGGCTTGATCCACCACACGGCGATAGGCGGAAGCCCGGGTCTCGCCGGGCCAAGCTTCGACTGCCAAGGCCAACCCCGGCTCGCTCGGAGATGTCTGGCAGCTCGGTCGCCGTCGAATTCACGCGAGCGTCTGCAAAACTTAATGCCCGAAATGGTTGTGCCGAGTATGATGGAGACAGGCGCGGGCGCGCGGGGCGACGCGAACGGCACCTTGGAAGCGAGCCAAAAAGCGGTCGCCGGGCAAGGGGCCGAGAGCCGCCCGGTCCTCGGCGGGGCCGCGTTTGCCGCCGACTAGGGTTGTGGAAAAGTCGTCTTTTGATTAGCGCTATAGGAAAGGGTGAGGATCGCGGTTTTCGGCCCTGTGCTGGCCGGCGTGGTCGAGTATGGCCAGCTTAGGCCGGCTCGCCGAGAGGCATCCCCCCCCTCCGTGGAGGCGCCTGAACCGCCGGATGGAAACGGTCTGGAAGGATGCTTGGAAACTGAGCCGATCAGGGGCCCGACCGAGGAAAGCGGGAAATGTATAAGGTTGGCGACTTCGTCATCTTCCGCATGAGCAAATGCACCTCGCACCCGGGGCCGCGGGCCAGGGAGGTTTTTCCCGCTCCGCACGGCGAGTTGTACACCTACGATGTCGACAAGTTCTGGGTCGTGGTGGACACCACCGCGGAGGATGAAGTGGTGCTACAGACCCGCCGCGGCAAGCAACACCGGGTTAAGGTCGACGCGCCCCGCCTACGTCGCGCGTCGTGGTGGGAACGCCTGCTCTACCGGGGCCGGTTCCCCCAAATGGTCGTAACCGCCCGGGCGGGTTGATCGCTTCGAAACGGGTGGTCGGAGTGCGGGGAAGCAGAGGGTCGCGCCGCTCGCTTGCCGGCGCGAGTCGGGCTTCGTCGCGATCGCCCCCCGCCAAGTTAGCGTGCTCGATGTTCACTGAACCACTGCCTGAGCTGGGCCAGCCGCGCGAGTATCTGCCCTTTCAGCCCGGCCCGTTTCGCTTGTCGCTGGGGTTGCGGCCGCTGGACGCGCACACTTGGATCGAGCTCGATCGGAATTACCGCGCCGAGATGCAGGCCAAACAACGACTGCTCGCCGAACACCGGGATGAAACCTGTGTGTTTCTGCCCGGCTCCGAGGCCGAGTCGGAAACGGTTCGCCAGCGCCTGGCCGAGCACCTGGTTCGCACCTTTCCCGCGGGCTTTTCCCACCAGAATCATCGCCTGACGAACCACTGGCTCGCCGAGAGCTGGCCACTCGACGACCCGGCGATGCACCCGCTCGAGCAGGCTGCCCGGTGGGTGCCGGAAGATCTCTGCCTGATGGAGCCCGTGGCGGGCGCCTACTGCCTAACGGCGGCCGTGGTGGCGTTTCCCTCGCGGTGGCGCGTGCGGGAAAAGTTGGGTCAAACCTTACGGGGCATTCATGCCCCGGTGGCTTTCTACGAGCAGCAGATTGCCGACAGCGTCGACCGCTACTTCGAGGTGATGACGCCGCAGCGATCGGTTTGGCGCGTGAACTGGAATCTGCATGAAACGCCGGAGCTGTTCCAACTGGAAGGTACCGGCCGAACCACGGCCGACCCGAGCATCTCCGCGGAAAATGCCGGCCAGCGCGTTTGGTTGCGCATCGAGCGGCAAACGCTTCGCCGCCTGAGCGATTCGCCCGCCGTGTTGTTCACGATTCGCACCTACGTGCGCCCCATTCAGGAGTTGGCCGATCGCCCCCAGGTGGCCGCCAACCTGGCGGCCGTGCTTCGCGCGACGCCTCCCCTCACCCAGGCTTACAAAAGCCAGGGGGTGTTTCTCGAGGCGACCCTGGCCTGGCTCGACCGCGTGGCCGCGGGGCGCTAGCCCCAACGCGCCGCCGGAAAGGACTCGCTCGGTTCACCCTGCCAGGCGGTTGCAGCCGCCACGAGCACCCGGGCTTCGCACTCGGGGTCGACATCGGCCAGCGTGGGCAAGCCCGCCAGGCGGCCCGTGGTCCAAGCGCAGCAGTGCCCGTCGGCGGTTTGGGCCAAGGCTTGCCAATCGCTGGGTAGCGGGGCGGCCACCGCGGTTTGTGGGCTGGTTTCGGCGTGGAACTCATCGAGGTAATCGCTCAGGCCCGGCTGGTACCCACACCGCTCGGCGAGCCGGGCTGAACCCGGTGCGACCGCCCCGGCCCGGTTGGCCCACCATCGCATGGCCGGGTGCATCGCCGCCAAGAGATCGTAAGCCGAGAGCGGGCTGCCCACGGGGAAGCGGCGATCGCACGGCGGTTGCGCCACTCGGCAGCGGGCACCGGGTAGTTCGAGCCGGACGATCAGCCGCCCGCCAGCGGCCAGGCAACGCTCGACATAGTCGAGCCATGCGACGGCCTCGGACCAGGCGGCCCGCTCCAGCGCCGCGGCGCGAAACGAGCGTACCGGTTGCCCTACAGCCCGGCTCCACAACCGGCTGGCGGCGTCGGCCCCCAAAAGCAGCACCCTGGCCAGCGGCCAATCGGCCACGGGCAAGGGGGCGAGCTCCACGATGCGGGGATGGGGCAGTCGCCATCCCAGCGAGGCAAGTCGAACCGCGTATGCGCCCTGCGGCGATTGAGTCACGAAGTGCTTTCCGGGTGCTCGGCACGATGCCAGCAATGCTTGCGAGTTTGCGTCGTCAAGCGGGTGGCTTCGAGGAATCGAGGGGGCGGCCGCGCGGCAGCGCTACCGGTCGGAGCGGTGTTGCTGCCGGCCCGAGACCGTATCGCTGCTGGTCGGCGAAGGTCAACAGGGGTTCCGGGCGATGCCGGGGAGCGCGGGGCAACCGAGATTGACCTGGCCGCCCGGGCGGGCATACACTCCCGCGCCCCCCGGGTCGGCGCGCCCCTTGGCCGCGCCTGCGCGGCGGAAATCGCTTTCGGCCGGCGCCATCGTTGGTATTCGGATTGCTCCTGGCGATGACCCATCTTGCGCGAATCCTGGTGCCGTTGTTGCTGCTGGCAACTACGGTCGCCGCATGGGCCCAGGGGAGCGGGTTCCGCCGGGTGGTGGTCCGCGGCGTGCGCATCTGCTGCGAACGGTGCGAGGCCGATCTGTTGGAAGTGCTCGATCAGGTGCCTGGCATTCAGGCGGTCGAGATCGATCGCCAGGCCCGCCGCGTCGAGTTCCGCGCGGTCGAGCACGAAGATTGCCAGCAGGCTCTCGAAGCCCTCTCGGCCGCCGGTTTCCACGGCGAGGTTCGGCTCGACGACCGCCCGCTGGCCATGCCGGTCGAGCCGCTGAATGTAAACCTGCGGGCCGATCAGGTTCGCTTCACGGGGGTGCACCTTTGCTGCGAGCAGTGTGCCGAAGCGGTGGCCCGGGCCTATCGGCACGCGCGCGAGGTGCAGTCGGTCGACTGCGACCTGAAGGCCGGCAGCGTCACGCTCACCGGCAAGAGTATTCCCGTGTTCTCGGCCCGCCGCGCGCTGTTCTCCGCGGGCCTGAGCGGCCAGTACCGGCGCTGAGAGCGCCCCGAGCTACTTGGCCGTCTGCTTGGCGGCCTTGATCCGGGCCGACAGCCGCGATTTGACGCGGGCCGCCGCGTTGGGGTGAATCGTGCGGTGGGCTCCGGCCTGATCCAGCTCCTGTTGAGCCCGGCGGAACTCGCTCTCGGCCTGCTCGATATTGCCAGTCGAGATGGCCTCGCCGACCTTCTTCACCTGGGTCCGCAACGACGACTTTACGGCCCGGTTGCGAGCCCGACGCTCGAGGCTCTGACGCAAACGCTTCTTGGCACTTTTGGTATTGGGCATAGTCTCACGTATCTTGCGAAGCCAACGGCCGCGGGGTGCCTGTCGGCGGGGCCCGCGGGTCATCCGGCTCGACTCGGTGGCCGGGCGGGTCTGGTTCGGGGGCTGAGCCAACGGCGACGGCCCCTCGCCCGAGCGAGGGGGGGAAGCCGCGAATCACTCTTTATTGCGTTCCTGACTGATTTTGTCCAGCCGCTTGGCCACGTCTTTGTAGCTAAAGTCGATCCCGGCCAGCTCGGTCAGGTGGTGCTCGGCCTTTTCCCAGTCTTTCAGGGCCATGGCGAGCGAACCGGCGTAGTACAGGGCTTTTTTCTTCAGCTCCGGTTCCCGGTCCTCCCCGATTTCCTTCGCCGCCGCCTCGAAATTCGACAGCGCCAGCTTGAATTGCTTGATCTGGTAGAAGCATTCGCCCAGCGCCAGCAGCACCAGCCCCCGCCGGCTGGCGTCGGACCGGGCGTCTTGGTACTGCTTGATCGCCTCGGCAAAGTTTCCCGATCGCTGCAAGCGGACCCCCAGCTCGAAGCGGTAGGCCAGGTTGGTCGGGTAGCGATCGGACCGGCTGCGGTAAATCTCCAACTCGGTGCGGTTCAGGTCGGCCGCCAGGCGGTTGTAGAGGTCGACCGCTTCGGGGGTTCGCTCGGCCTCGGCCCTGCGGCGGGCGGTGGTCAGATGGTCGCGCTGCCGCTTGAGCTTCAGATCTTCCAGCTGCTCGCGGAGCAACAGGTTGCCCCCCGAAACCTCGACCGCCTTGGTGAGCCATTCTTCGGCGGGCTCGAGCTGCTCCCGGCCGTAAAACAGCTCGTAGAGCTTGACGTAGTTCTGCACCTCGGCCGGATTCTTTTCGATCGCCCGCTGCAGTTGGCGCTCGGGGGTCATCACTCCCGCTTCGGCGGCCAACTCGGCCCCCGTGTCGAAATTCGAGTCCGATTTTACGTCTTGGGTGGTTTCGGCCTGGTCGTAGCCGGCGTCGCGAATGGTTTTCTCGACCGTCATGTTGTGAATGGCCCGGGCCGCCTCTTCGTCGGCTGGCTTGGCCTGGATCACGCGCTGCCAGGCGACCAGCGCCTGGTCGAATTGGCCCACGTGGGCCAGGGCCCGGCCGTAGAGCCGGTTCAACTCGGCATCCTTGAGATTGGTGTCGAGCGCACTCTTGAGATAGAACAACTGGGCGTCGTCGTGCCCCTGGGTTTCGCAGGCCGCGGCCAGCGCGGCCAGCGCGGTCGTGTCCCAGGGGTTCAGCTTCAAGAGCTTTACCGCCGCGTCGATCACCCCTTTCCAGTCCTTCTGCAACTGGGCCTTCTGCAAGGCGGCCCGCGACCCCATGCCGGAAATGGAAGCCAGCTTGCTTCCTTTTTTGTTGTTGTTGTATTTCTTCTGCAGGTTGGCCAAAAAGCTCTGGCCATACAGCTTGTTGCCGGGGTCGCCGGTGACGCAGGTGGTGAGCATGTCGTCGGCGTAGTCGAAATGCCCCTGGCTCGACGAGCGGTTGCCGTGTTCGAAGCATTGCTGCAGCCGCCGCCGGGTGGCGGGTGAAATAATCTGTCGTTCGCCGGGTGCGTTGCCTGCGGTAGCCATGGACGGTGCGCTCTGTCTGAAGGAACCCACGCGACGTTTCGACCCCCCAGTGCTCTCAGCGGGGGCCAGCGCCGGTCGGCCCGCGGAAGAAATGCCGAGCCATCGACCGAACTCTTTGCGGTGGTTATATTTCGGCGATTGCCGCTCACTCCACTCTAACATAACCCGTGGTCGAAGCAACGCCCGGCCGGGGGTGGTCGTCAGCGGCCGCGCACCGCTCCTTGGCGGCACAGGTTCGATCAGGTTACCGCCCGCTTATGTCGCACCCCCCCACGAATTCCGGCCGAGTTTCGCTCGTTGGGGCCGGTCCCGGCGACCCGGGCCTGATTACCCAGCGGGGAGCCCTGTGCCTGGCGCAGGCCGACCTGGTGCTCTACGACTACCTGGTCAATCCCCAGCTTCTGGAGCTGGCGCCCGCCGCGGCCGAGCGGCACTGTCTGGGGCGCCACGGTCAGGGGCGGATTGTTACCCTTACAGAATCGCTCGAAAGGGCGGTCGCCGCCGCGCGCCAGGGCAAACACGTGGTGCGGCTCAAAGGGGGCGACCCGGTGGTCTTCGCCCACCTGGCCGAGGAAACCGCGTACCTTGAGCAGCACGGAGTGCCCTACGAGATCGTGCCCGGCATTACCGCGGCGCTCGCCGTGGGGCCCTATGCGGGCATCCCCCTGACGCACCGCGAGATGGCCTCGGCCGTGGCCCTGGTTACCGGCCACGAAGACGCCGACAAACCCCAGACCGCCATCGACTGGGAAGCGCTGGCCCGCTTTCCCGGCACGCTCGTGGTGTATATGGGCGTAACCACGGTCGGCCATTGGACCCGGGCCCTGCTCAGCGCCGGCAAGCCGCCCGAGACGCCCGCGGCCCTGGTGCGTTACTGCTCCTGGCCCCAACAGCAGCGCTTCGATGCCACGCTTGAAACGCTGGAAGACACCTTGCGCCAGCGCCGCTTGCGGCCCCCGCTCGTGGTGGTCATCGGGCCGACCGTCTCCAGATCGTTTCGCACGGATTGGTTCACGGGCCGTCCGCTCTTGGGGAAACGCGTGCTGGTGCTGCGCCCCGCCGGACAGAATCAGCGGTTGGCCCAGCCGCTGGCCGATCTGGGGGCCGACGTGCGCCTGCAACCGGCCATCGAGATCGCCCCACCTGACGATACCCGCCCGCTCGATGCGCTTATTGATCGGTTAGGCGAGTACGATTGGCTGGTCTTCTCCAGCATTTCGGGCGTACAGTTTTTCGCCGAGCGGTTGTGGTCGCGGGGTTACGACGCGCGGCGTCTGGCCGGCGCGCGGCTGGCCTGCGTGGGGCCGGGAACGGCCGACGAACTGGCCCGGTATCACCTGCGCGCCGACCTGGTTCCCACCGAGCATCGGGCGGAAGGTTTGGCAGCCGAATTGGCCGCTCACGTTGCCGGGCGGCGCGTGGCGCTCGTGCGGGCCAGCCGGGGGCGCCCCATACTGGCCCAGCAACTCCAGGCGGCCGGCGCCCTGGTCGAATCGGTCGTGGCCTACGAAAGCCGCGACGTGACTCAGGCCGATCCGCTGGCAGCGGCCGATTTGGCGGGAGGGCGCATCGACTGGGTGGTGGTCTCCAGCTCGGCCATTGCCCGCTCGGCAGTTTCCCTGTTCGGAGAAAGCTTGCGCCGCGCGAGGTTGCTGAGCATCAGCCCGATCACCTCAGATGTGCTGCGCGAGCTGGGGTTCGAGCCATCGGCCGAGGCCTCGCCCCATTCTCTAGAGGGGCTTATTGCCACCCTGGTGCGCCAGGCCAGCGACGAGACGTAAGTCGAGCTGCAGTTCGAGGCACCTGCCGGGGCGCCGATGTCGATTCGGCGAGCGCTGCGGACCACCGCGAGTTTGCGGCCGGAACCCGGCGGCCTTGTCCTTCGTTTTCGTCTAGTGGCCTGTGCCGCCATGCCGACGAAAAAAAAGGTAAGCGGCAGACGGCTCATCATGCCTCGATGGCCCCCTGGGTTGATCATGGCCAGTTCGACCGATTCGAGCGCCGACGTAAACCTGCCTGGCCCTGGCCGAGGCGAACCGTCTTCGACGATCTGCCTCGTGGTCGTAGCCGACGCGGGCCCCACCGTGCCCGGGGCGCGCGACGCCGCCCAGTGGTTGCTCTCGGAACTGGCTGGCCGCGGGTGGTCGGCAACCTGGGCCTGGCAGGATCCGGCGGCCTCGGATTGGCTCCACCTGGTGCTCGCGCAGGCTCCGCTTCAAGAGCTGGCGCTGCGCGCGCCAACCGCGCCCTCCGGATGCGATTCGTACGACGCCCGTTGGCTGGGGGCCTTGGCCCGACCGGTGGGCCGAGCTCAGGCGTCGGGCTACCGCCTGCACGCGCTAGTGTTGGAACGCGACTGGGCCTTGCCGCCGCTGGAGTGGCTCGCTCGGCTTCGCTTCGAGATTCTGATCGAGTTGACCGGCGCGACGGGGCAGTTGGCTGGCCGCCGGCATCGGCCCTCGGCCAACGGCCGGCTGGAACTGCTGCGACACGGCATCTGGCGCGCGACGGTGACCGAACAACTAGGGCAGGGGGGATTGCTTCGCTCCTTGGGATGGCAATCGCTGGTCCGGCTTACCCGCGCGCGTGATCCGCAACGCGGGCAAACATCGCTGGCTTCGATTGACCTGGCGGGCCTGGCTGGCGGTTCGGCGCGAAAGCGGCTCGAGCGAGACCTGAACCGTTTGGCCGCGGCCGAGCGGGCTGGGGGCGTGGCGATCGAGCCGTTGACCGTGGCCGTCCGCCGGCGGCAGCCCGTGCGACGCGGCGACGCGGCTCGTTCGATCTTGCACCGGGGCGCGGCCTGATCAGCCGCTAAGTAATCAGCCGCTGCCGAATCGAGCGCTGCCGAATCGCGCGCTGCCCGGCGCGGCACGCCGCCTTGCGTCCAGCCTGCGCGGCTATCGCGGTACCCGGGGGCGATCCGCCGGGTCGCGGAGTGTGTCGTATCGCTGGGCTTGCTCGGGGAAGTAGCCCTGCGACTCGTTCTGATAGGTGTTGTTCGGCAGTGCCCGCGACACCGATTCGTAGAACATCTGGCAGCCACTTGCCCCCAGCAACACCAGGCTAGCCAGGATCAGCCCGCGGCCCGTTCTCGTGGCTTTCATGACAATCCCCGGGTTGCTTTGCGCCGGGTGCGGCGTTTACCCCATTGGGCGAGCGAGGAAGAGGAAATAGGCCAGCGCCATCGCTCGGGTCAAGGTCAGCCGCGGCCGGCCGCAAGCCCGCATGGTACGCGGTGCCCCCCCGGGTTTGTCCGGGGCAGGGGGGGCCCACCCTCGACCCCCGCCGTTTAGCCGATTAAAGTGCTCAGTTGCCTGGGAGGCAGGCTTCCTAAGCTGCCAGAACTGCCCAGCCGCGTTGTGCGATTAGCGGGGAATTGGGGGGAAGCAGAGATGGTTCGTTTTTCGGGGGCCGCGCCCAACGGGGCGGGGCGCGCGACGGGTGGCTGGCTTCCGAAACGCGCCGCGCGGGTTGGTCTTGCCCTGGTGCTATCCGCGGCCCTGATGGGGCCACGGCTCTGGGCGGGTGAAGTTACCCTGGCCAGCGGCGACCGCGTGGTGTTTGTCGGCGATACGCTTATCGAACGGGCGGCGGCCAGCGACTATTGGGAAACCTGGCTCACTCTGCGCCGACCGGGCGTGGAAATCGTATTTCGCAACCTGGGTTGGAGCGGCGACACGGTCGGGGGCGATGCCCGGGCCGGGTTCGACACGCCGCGCGAAGGTTACCAGCGGCTGATCGATGGCGTGAAGCTGCTTCAGCCGACCGTCGTTGTGCTCGGCTATGGCGGCAATCAAGCCTTCGACGGCCCCGGCGGCATCGAGCCCTTTCAGCGCGGGCTAAACCGGTTGCTCGACGACTTGGCCCCCACCGGGGCCAGGTTCGTGTTGCTGGGTCTGGTTCCGCATGAGCGCCTGCCGGCGCCGCTGCCAAACTCGAAGCGGTCGAACCTGTGGCGGGCCGAGTACAACGCCCTTCTGGCCCGCACCGCCGAGCAGCGCGGACTAGGCTTTGTCGATTTGTTTGCCGCGCTAGGGGGCCCGGCGATGCTCGCGGAACACGACTCGGCGGCGCCGAGTCGGCCGCTCACCGACAACGGCATTCACCTCAGCGCCTACGGCTACTGGCGCGCAGCCGCCGCGGTCGATGCCGGACTGGGGCCCCCTCCGGAGCAGCCCTACGAGGTCGCACTCGACCTGGCCTTGGGAGAATACCACGCGCGGGGCACCCGGCTCGTTTCGCTGGTGACCCGGCCGCACTTGAAACTGGAACTGATCGACGATCGCTTGCCCCTGCCGATTTCGCCTGGCGAGGAGGGTCCCAGCGAGCCGGCCGAATCTCGAGTTTGGCGGATTCAAGGCCTGGCTGAAGGGGTTTGGCAATTGAACGAAGATGGCCAGCCGGCGGCCCTGGGTAGTGCCTCGCAGTGGGCCCAGGGACTCGCCGTTGTGGGGGGGCCGTCGGCCGAGCAGACCGAGCGGCTGCGGCAGGTCATCCGTCGTAAGAACGAACTCTACTTCTACCGCTGGCGGCCGCAGAACGAGACCTATCTGTTCGGCTTCCGCAAGCATGAACAAGGCCAGAACGCCATCGAGGTGCCGCGGTTCGACCCGCTCGTGGCCGACCAAGAGCAGCTGATTCTCGACCTGGCGCGGCCGCGGCAACGCACCTGGGAGCTGGTTCGCGTGGAGGAGACGACCCAATGAGCGCCAACCACGGAGTGCCCTTTCTCAGCCGCTGGCCCAGCCGCCGCTGGCTGCCGTGCGGCCTGGCGGCGGCCTTGCTGCTCGGCACTTGTTCCCGGGCCCAGGCCCAGCGCGAGCTCAAGGTAATTCCGCCGCCCGATCCCGAGCTCGAGCGGCAATCGTTTCAGATGGCCGAGGGGTTCGAGGTCAACCTCTTCGCGGCCGACCCGGCGCTGGCCAAGCCGATTCAAATGAACTTCGACGCCCAGGGGCGGCTCTGGGTGGTTTCTTCCGAGGTGTATCCGCACATCGAACCAGGGCAAGTCGCCAACGACCGGGTCCTGGTGCTCTCCGATGCGGACGGCGATGGCCGCGCCGAGGAAACTCGAGTGTTTGCCGATGGGCTGTTGATTCCCACCGGCATCGAGCCGGGCGACGGCGGGGCCTACGTGGCCAATAGCACCGAACTGGTGCATTTCCGCGATACCGACGGCGATGGCCGCGCCGACCAGCGCCGGGTGGTCCTCTCGGGCTTCGGCACCGAAGACACCCACCATATCCTGCACACGTTTCGCTGGGGCCCCGACGGCCACCTGTATTTCAACCAGTCGATTTACATTCACAGCCATATCGAAACGCCGCACGGCGTGCGCCGGCTGGGGGGGGGCGGGGTTTGGCGGCTGAGGCCGGAAAGCCTTGAACTGGCCATCTTCATTCGCGGGCTATGCAACCCTTGGGGGCACCATTTCGATCGCTACGGACAGTCGTTCGGCACCGACGGAGCCGGCGGCGAAGGCATCAACTACTTCATCCCCGGCGGCTGGTACTTCACCGCGCCGGGCGCCGAGCGCACCCTGCGTGGGCTGAACCCGGGCAGCCCCAAACACTGCGGGCTGGAGATCGTGGGGGGAAGCCATTTGCCCAGCGATTGGCAGGGGGTATTCGTCACCAACGATTTTCGCGCCAATCGGGTTTGCCGGTTCGCCGTCGGCGACGACGGAGCCGGTTTCGCCTCGCGCGAGATGTCGGAGTTGATCAAGTCGAACCACGTCGGGTTTCGCCCGGTCGACGTGAAACAGGGGCCCGACGGAGCGATTTACATCGCCGATTGGTACAACCCCATCATCCAGCACGGCGAGGTCGATTTTCGCGATCCGCGGCGCGACCACACGCATGGGCGCATCTGGCGCGTGACCGCCAAGGGTCGCCCACTGGTGCCGCGTCCGCCGCTGGTTTCCATGACCAACGAGCAGCTCGCCACGGAACTGGCCTCGGCCGAGCCGTGGAACCGCCATTTCGCCAAGCGGGTGCTCAAAGAGCGCGGGCGCGAAGTGCTGCCCGCCGTGCGGGCCTGGGCCGCGGGGCTCGACCGCCAGGCGAGCGACTGGGAGGCCTGTCAGCTCGAAGCGCTCTGGGTCCATCAGGCGCTCGACGTGCCCGACATCGAGTGGCTCCGCCGCTTGCTGGCCGCGAGCGATGGCCGGGTTCGCGCCGCCGCCACGCGGGTGCTGAGCGATTGGCTGCCCGAAGTGCCTGATCCACACGAAGTGCTGGCCAAGCTCGTGGCCGATCCGGAGCCACGCGTCCGGCTCGAAGCTGTTCGCACGCTGGGCCGGCTGCCCGAAGCCCGCAGCCTGGACGTGGCGCTGCGGGCCCTGGACTTGCCTCGCGACCAGTTTCTGGATTACGCCCTCTGGCTGACCTGTCGCGACTTGGAGAGCCCGTGGACTGCGGCCGTCGAACGGGGCGAGCTTTTGGTCGATCAACCGCCCGAGCGATTGATCGTCGCCCTGGAGGCCATCGCGCCGCGGGGACCCGTGCGGCAGTTGCTCCAGCCGCTGCAAACCGGACAGATACCGCCGGAGCTCGAGGAGCGGGCCATTCGGCTCTTGGCCGGTGGCGGCGGCGCGGAGGAGCTAGGCAGAGTGCTCGACGTCGTGCTTGGCGCCCGCCCTGCTGAGCGCGAGGCCAGCCTGCTGGGCTCGCTGGTGGCGGTTTGCCAGGCGCACTCTGGCGTGGTGCCGGCAGGAGACCTGGCCCGACTGGGGCCGCTGGTGGACCACGAAAACCCCGTGCTGGCCGCGGCCGCCGCCCGGGCAGTCGGTATTTGGAAGGTGACCGACGCCACACCCCGGCTGGTTGCCGCGGCGTCGTCGGAGCGTTCTGCGGCGCCGCTGGTTGTGGCCGCCGTCGAGGCCCTGGCCGACCTGGGAGGCGAGGACCGCCGCGCGGCGCTGGTCGAGTTAGTCAGTGGGCCCCATCCGGTTACCACGCGCGAAGCCGCTTTGGTGGCCCTGGCCCGGCTCGATACCCCCCTGGCCTGCCGGCTGGCCGTCGACCGCTGGAACGAGCCGTCGGCCCACGACCCCACCGCCGTGTTGGTGGCGATTCTCAGCCGCAAAGACGCCCTCGAACCGCTCCGGGCTGCGCTCGAGGGAAAAACCATTCGCGACGACGTGGCCAAGCGGGCACTGCGCGTGGTGCGCAGCCAGCCGGGTGACACCAGCGGCCTGATCGCGGCCCTTTCGTCGGCCGGCGGATTAGGCGCCGGGCCCAAGGCCGTTTCGCCCGAGGAGCTGGCCCAATTGGTGGCGGCCGTGGCCGAGCGGGGCGACCCGGTTCGGGGCGAAGCGATTTTTCGCCGTACCGACCAGGCATGTTTGAAGTGTCACGCCATTGCCGGGGCAGGGGGGCGCGTGGGGCCCGACCTGATCTCGATCGGCGCCACGGCCCAGGTCGATTACCTGCTCGAGTCGATCCTGGTGCCGAGTAAGGCGATTAAAGAGAACTACCACGCCACGGTCATTGCCACCGACGACGGTCGGGTTCTCTCCGGCATTCCGGTTCGCGAATCGGCTACGGAGCTGGTCTTGCGCGACGCGGAAGACCGCGAGCTTACCGTGCCAAAGGGCTCGATCGACGAGCGCGGACAGGGGGCGTCGCTCATGCCCGCCGGCCTGGTCGATGAGCTTACGCGCGACGAACTACTGGATCTGACAAGGTTTCTCTCCGAACTGGGCAAGGTCGGCCCCTACGCCGTGGGACAGGCTCGCGTGGTGCGCCGCTGGCAGCGACTGGAGCCCACGCCCGAGGCGGTGCAACTGCTGCGGTCGTCCAGTCTGGACAGCGCCGCGACCGACCGCGCGGAGTTGAGTTGGACATCGGTCTACTCGCGGGTCTCGGGCGAGCTGCCCTTGGAAGACCTGCCGCGGCTGGTGACCCGGCCCGATTTCCCCCCGGCTGGCTTTGTGCGCTTCGAGCTGGAAGTGAGCCAGGGGGGGCCGGTTTCGCTCAAGTTCGACCAGCCGCAAGGGTTGTTGCTGTGGGTCGACGGCCGGGGCGTCGCGGTACAATCGACAACCGAACTCGACTTGTCTCCCGGCCGGCACGTGGCCACATTGGGCGTTAAGCTCGACGAGCGGGCCACGCCGATTCGCTGCGAGCTGGGCGACGTGGAAGGCTCGCGGGCCCAGGCTCAACTGGTCGGAGGAAAGTAGCCCCTTGGGGGCGGTTCCCCGACGGGCCAGGTACACGGCGGCCAAGAAATCAGCGCAGTATTTCTTCCCACACGAACGGAAAGTCCCCGGCATGATTCTCGACCGCTTGGACCAGTCTGCCCGATATGCCAACCTCGCTTCCGGATTGAAGACGGCGTTCGATTTCCTGCACTCCACGGCGCTCGCCGAGTTGGCCTCTGGCCGGCACGAAATCGACGGTACCCGGGTATTCGCCGTGGTCAGCCGCTACACGACCCAGGCCCCGGAAACCTGTGAGCCCGAGGCCCATCGCAAGTACCTCGACGTGCAGTGCGTGGCCCGCGGTCGGGAGCGGATTTATTGGACTCCCCGGGCCGAAGTGGGGGCAGTATCTCGGCCGTACGATTCCGAGCGGGATATCGAGTTTTTCGTCCGCACGGCGGGGGCCCAGCCCTGCGAGCTTTCGCCAGGACTGTTCACCATCTTCTTCCCCGAAGACGTGCATCAGCCCAACTGCGTGGCCGACGAGCCTTGCGAAGTGCTCAAGATCGTGGTCAAGGTGGCCGTGTAGCGGGCCGTTGGGCCGGACCACCCGACGGCCGCACCGCGGGCGAACGAGTTTTGCCGAGGTCGGCCACGGCGCGCCACGCGGGTGTCGAGCATCGAAAGGCGCGCGCCGAGGCGGCCCCCGCGGCCATGGATTGCCGGCGTAGCGAGCCTTCGCGCGACTGCGGTTGTGGGGTCCCGGTAAACTCTTTACGATGCGACCAGCCCTCGGCCGCACCTTCCCTTGCAGCTCGCGTCGCCATGCCCAGCGAACCGGAAAATCCTGGCCAGAAACGCGTCAAGCCGCAGCGATTCGGCGAGCGATTTCGCGCGGTTTTCGACCAGGCTGCCCGGCTGGCCAAGGCGGTCAAGGCCGATGCGATCTTGCTGCTGATGGATGGCCCGACCGATTGGAAATCGCTCAGCGAGCTGTCGGCCGGGCAAAAGGTTTTGGTAACCGCCGAGCACCAGGAAATCGTGGCCGGCGCCGCCGAGGCAGGCCTGTGCCCCGTGGTGATCGAGTTGCCCGACGCGGGCGTTTACGAGCAGATTCAACAGGCGCTGCTCGAGTGCGTGGCCGACGACCTCCTGCCCCCCGGGGCGAGTGTGGTGGCCGTTTACAGCGGTTTCGAGACCGGCAACGTCGATACGGTCAGCGTGATCGAATTGGGTGAGCATTTGCGCCGGCTCACCGGTCGCGATTTGCGGCAGCTTGAAACGCGGGTTCCGCTCGATACGCTCAAACTGGTGGTCGACCTGGCCGTGGAAATCGGCCGGGAAGGGCGCGAGGGAAAGCCGGTCGGCACCTTGTTCGTAGTGGGCGATACCCGAAAGGTACTCGCCCTGAGCCATCCGACGGGATTCGACCCCGTGCGGGGCTACAGCCGCAAGGAGCGGCGGCTCGACGACCCTCGGGTCCGCGAGGGGATCAAGGAAATCGCCCAAATGGACGGGGCAATCATCGTTTCGGCCGATGCCATCGTCGAAGCGGCGGCCCGGTACCTCGACGCCCCGGCCAAAGGGCTCACCCTCTCCAAGGGATTGGGCGCCCGGCATTGGGCAGCGGCCTCGGTGAGCCGCAGCACCAAGGCGCTGGCCGTGGCTGTGAGCGAGACGAGCGGCACGGTCCGTATTTTTCAAAACGGCGAGGTGATGCTGCGCATCGAGCCGTTCCGCCGTCCGCTGAAATGGCGCGACTTCGAGCTGGAAAAGCCCGCCTCGGAATAGTCGCTCTCGGCGCTTGCGGCAGGGGCGCGCCGGCCTGCACCCAGTTGCGGCGTCCACAGGTCCGCGCCTCGGCAGGGCCCGTCAGGCCGCGGGTCGAATCGCGAGCGTTTCGTGCTCCCCACCCTAGCGGGGTTCTAAGGGGAGCCACCGCGATGCGGGGTGTGACCGGTAAAAGCTCCGGGTTTTCCCTATATGCAACGACCAAAAAAAGATTTTGATATTTCAAAAAAAGTGATTTACAGACACGAATTCTATTGTTAGATTCGTCAAGCATGGGCCGCCGCTCGGTTGCGCGGCGGCTCGTCCGACCGCGCGGAGAATTGGTTCCCTCAGCTTCGGCCCCCACGCCATCCTCAGGGGGCCGTCCGCCTCAGCAGGAGCTTTTCGGTCATGTTGGCCAGGTCTACCCAACCGTTGCGTCGTCGTCCCCTCAACGGATTCAGCCTGGTAGAGCTGCTGGTGGTGATTGCCATCATCGGGCTGTTGATTGCCCTGCTCTTGCCGGCCGTACAGGCCGCTCGCGAGACCGCCCGGCGGACGCAGTGCGTGAACCACCTGCACCAACTGGGGCTCGGATTCCATAACTATCACAGCGCCCTGGCGAGCTTTCCCTCGGCCTATATCAGCCAGACCGGCGGCGGGGGGCTGCAGGGTTCGCCCGACCCCGACTCGCGTGATGCCGGGCCGGGCTGGGCTTGGGGCGCACTGTTGCTGCCCTACCTGGAACAGTCCGCGATCGAGCAGCAATTCGATTATGCTCGCCCGGTTTGGGACCCCTCGCACGAGCAAGCCGCGCAGACGACGGTGAACCTGTTTCTTTGTCCCTCGGCGACCGGAGAGATCAAACCGATTTCGGTCTCCTCGCCGATGCTGGCCGAGCCGGTGTTGCTAGCGCGGTCGCACTACGTGACCAATGTGGGCCAGGAAGAACCCTGGGGGTTTACGCTCGACGACTACCGCGAGGTGGTCGATGGTCCGCTGTATCGCAATTCGCCGACTCGGGCCGCTCACATTACCGACGGGCTGTCGTCGACCGTGCTGCTGGGAGAACACCACTCGGTGCTGAGCGAAAAGACCTGGGTCGGGGTCGTTCCTGGTGCTAGCGTTTGCCCCAAGCCCGAGTTTGCCTTTTCCACTTGCGACCGGGCCGCCACGCTGGTGCAGGCCCATAGCGGGCCGGCGAGCGACGAGACGCCGCCGGTAATCCATCCGCCGAACAGCCCGCTCTGCCACGTTTGTCAAATGTATGCCGAGCATCCCAACGGGGCCAATGTGCTCCTGGCCGACGGCAGTACCCGTTTCGTCTCGGAGTTTATCCATCAGCCGACCTGGGCCGCGTTGTGCAGTCGAGCCAAGGGAGACCTGGTCGGTGACTACTAAGGCGCAGGGCACTAAGGCGTGGTGCAACAAGCGCCAGGCACTGGGAATGGCCGGCCCGAACGCGGGGCCCGTCGGCCGCCGGCCGGCGGTTTTCGTGGCTGCAGTGCTCGCCCTGCTGACTCTTTCGGGGTGTAACGACCCCCAATTGCAGCCGGCCAACCAGCAACTTTCGGCGTCGCTGCGCACGGCGCTTTCGGCGCGCAATAGCGAGTGGCTCGAACAGAACGCCACCCTGATCGCCGAGCGGCACCAATCCGGTGAAATGAGCGAGGAAGAATTCCAGGCCCTGCAGTCGATCGTCCAGCAAGCCCGCGGAGGCCAGTGGGCCGAGGCCGAAGAGGCCGTGGTCGAATTGCAGCGGGCTCAGCGCCCCACGGCCAGCCAGCGGGAAGCTCTCGAGCGCTCACGCACTGGCGAGCCGTAGGCGGGGTGGCGGGCCCGGGGTCTTTCGCACATCAACCACCATGCGGCAACCCGAATCGCGGCGGTTGCGCAGCCTAGTTGGTGGTTGAGCGCGTCAGCCAGGCCGCCACGTGAAAGCGGCGGAACGGCTCGTCGGCCTTGACCACGTCTTCGGGCCAGACTCGCAGCTCGCTCATCGCCCGGTCGTCGTCGCGCACCTGGGCCAGATACAACCGCGGGTCTTTGGTCGCCTGTCGCTTGAGGCCGTAGAGCGTGGCCAGCAGGGCGGCCAGCTTGCGGCTGTCGCCGGTGCTGCCCAGGAAGACTACCCGCACCAGCCGGTCGCTGGAGTCGAAGTAATACGAGATCGATCCGGCGACGTCGTCGTCGCGGGTGCCGGTTACCAGCGGAACCCGGTATCCCTGCAAGTCGAGATCGGCCAGCCGTGTGGAAACCCGCGGCCAGCGCCCGAGTACCCAGGCCGGGGTAACCTGGGGGCCGAAAGCTTCCTCCAGCGGTACCACCACCGAGCCGGCGTGGGCGCTCTCGTCCGGGTGGGGCGTCGGGGCCGAGTGGAATTGCCCGACGGCGGCCTCCAACTGTTCCGAGCCCGCGGCCGCCTGGTCCTCGATCCACTCGCCGGCCGCGGCCAGCGAATCGGTCGCCGAATCTGAGTCTGCCGTCGACTGGGCCCATTGGCTGGCCGAGCTGCCCCACTGTTTCACAGTCGAGGAATTCGTCAGCGCATAGGGCACGCCGACCGAGGCGGCCAGCGCCGTGACGAATACTCCTCCGCGACCCAGCATGGTCAGTCGCCTTAGGGGCAGCAGGGTTGTTTCGGCCGACGGCTGGGCGATTACCCGGCCGCGGAGTGGGCCAAGCGAAAGCACCTTGTACCTTCGTTTATCGACCCTTGAATGCGGGCAGCTTGTGGCCAGGCCACTTACCCGGGCGCTGGTTGCACAAGCCCATCGCCCGGCAAAAGCGCTCGCGCCCACCCTATGCGGCACCAAGACCAGCAGACGTTAAACTACGTCCGACACGAGCGACCGGCGCAGCCCGCGAGCCTGACGCAGCCAGCGTTCTGCCGCCATCCGACCAACGGCACCGCCCAACCGCATGACGATTGACCCCGACGAATTACCGCTGGTTGGCTGGCTGGTGAGCCCGCAGGCCAGGCCCTGGCTCGAGCAAGCCGCGGCCGTGGCAAACGCGGGCCCGCGGTTGGCGGCCCAATTGCGCCGCGGGCTGGCACCGGGCCAGGTGCGCCTGGTGCTCGACCAGGTAGCGTTGCGGCGAAAGGCAGCCGAGAAGTTTCCCCAGGCCGAGCGGCTGTTTTTCGCGGCCACGGCGCTGCAGCAGGCGACCGACCACCTGGTGGCCGCCTACAAAGCGAGGCGATTTCCCCCGGGAGTGCCGGTGCTCGACGGCTGCTGCGGCATCGGCGGCGATCTGTTGGCGCTGGCCGCCCGAGGGCCGGTGGTCGGCGTAGAGCGCGATCCGGCGCTGGCGATTTTGGCCGCGGCGAACTTGGAAACGGTTGCGGGGCCGACGTCGTCCGGCGAACCTCGGGTGGTTGTTCAGACCCTGGCCGACGGTCCGGAAACTCTGCGGCTGCTGGCCGACGCGCAGGCCTGGCACCTCGATCCCGACCGGCGTCCGGCAGGGCGGCGAACCTCGCAGATGGCGGTGAGCCAGCCCCCGCCCGGGACCATCGAGCGAATGCTGACCGCCCGCGGCGACGCGGCGATAAAGCTTGCGCCGGCAGCCGAAGTGCCCGCGGCTTGGGCCGAGGGGGCCGAGTTGGAATGGATCAGCCGCGATCGCCAGTGCCGGCAGTTGGTGGCCTGGTTCGGCCGGCTGACCGAACAAGCCGGTCGGCGCCGAGCGACCCGGCTCGATCACACTGGGCTGGCGGCCAGCCTGGTGGGGCAGGGGGGCTGTCAGCCGGCGGTGGCCGAGCGAATCGGTCAGTACCTTATCGAGCCCGACGCCGCGGTGCTCGCGGCCGATTTGTCGGGTCACTGGGCGGCGGAACTAGACGTGTCGGCAATCGCCCCGCAGGCCGCATACTTCACGACCGATCGAGTGGCCTGGCAGCCTTCCAGTGGTGCCGCGGCCTTGGCCAGCGTGTTTCGCGTTTGGGAAACCTTGCCGCTAGACCGGCGGCGGCTGAAGGAACTGGTGCGAGCGCGCGGCATCGGCCCGCTGGAGATCAAGAAGCGGGGTGTCGAGCTGGAGCCGTCACAGCTTGCCCGCGAGTTGGGCGCCAGCGGCGATCGCCCGGCGACGCTCATTCTGGCCCGGGTGGGGCGGCAAAGCCTGGCAATCTTGGGCGAGCGGGTCGGGCTCTGACCGGCGATTTCCCTGATTCCACTTAGGCTCTCATTCCTCAGCCAACGCAATACCGCAATTCTGAAGTTGGTTCTTCACGACGCGTGTGCTGACTCGATAATCCTCGCTGAGCGAATCGACCGTTTCCTCATCGGCCAGTCCCGATTCCACGCGCTCTGCGAGCATGGCACGCGGTGCCAACAATTCAGCCGCGAACGCTCGGGAAGCCTTTTGATCCCATGAAAACGACGATGTAACCAACCGATTACCGCCATGCTGATCGAACATTGCGAGAAAAAAGGCACGGGCCAAAAGGAATCGGCGGCTGTCCTCGCGAGGAACTCGCGGACCGGCCACGATGACTTGCCGACCGCACCGGCCCAAGAGAACGCGAATTTCTCTACCCGGGATGTGATTGCGGACGACCGGTACGAATTCGCTGCCCAAGTAGTCACTGGCCAACTGCTCGACTGAAGCCACTAAGGGCCGACCGTCGAGGGCTGTCTCTTTGCGGACCTGTTGGGCCAAAAGATACCCGGCCTCATGCGCAAAAGAAGGGGTGTTGGTGCGAATCGGCATAGGGCGAGCCGTTGGGCGAGCTAGGTTTAAATCTTGGGTCGTCGTCGAAATCCATTTCCACTGCGTTTCGATCGTGCCGGGCGCAGCGACTTCGGTCAGATCGCGTGTGAGTGGATCGTTGGGATCGGAAAGTGAGGACTCGATGAATCTTGCTAATTCAGGGGTCATTTGCCGATCGTCGTAGGGGTCGATTCCCAGGCGGCCGGCGATCTGGCAAAAGTCGGTTTCCTCCTGAGTTGCCGAGCGGATCGCCTTCCAATCGGATTGGAGTTCTTGCGCGCGCAAATCGTCGCTCAATTTCAAGCGAGAAAGAACATGTTCGACGAAATCGGACAGGGCTTCTCTGGTCAATTGGTCGTCGAGAGCCGCTTCTCCCTCGCTTACGAACTCGATCGGCTGATCCACTGCCTTGACGGCGTCCGCTCGCCACTCGGCCCGCAGGCTGCGACCATCGTGGTACAGGTAGAGCAAGGGCAAAGTTAGCCCGGCTTCCGCGGCGCGAAAGCAGTGACGGCGCATCCAGTCGAATGTGCGCGAGGAGGAAAAAAACTGCGGCAAACTCTCCGATCGCGGACTCTCATGCAGGAGCGACCACCAATTGCTCACCAACCAGCGCGCAATGGGGTAGACAGGCAAGTCTAGGTGAGTCCGTTCCTGTTCTTTGGAACGGTCCCAGACTCGCGACACGACGCGATCGCCGATTCGAATTCTCACCGCAGACCAGGTCGCCCGTTCCAGCGCGTCGGTCGCGGCGGGCTGGTCAATCGGGTCGCATTCAAGTGAGAGGAATCGTGACATGGGGTGCTTCCTCCCTGAGAACATCTTCGGGAGCCGGATATTCCTCGGGACTTCGTAGAGGAAACCCGTGGTATTCACCCGTTTCCGAGTTGGTAATCTTCGCCTCGTGAAGAACACCGTTGATCCAGACCCAGGCGCGGCTGGGGAACCGTCCGCGGAATTCGCCGACACAACACTTTCGAATTGCCTGACGTAGTGCGTCCCGCAATTCTGTCCAAGACGATTCGGGGAACCGGTCGCATCTCGCCTTGTCCGAACGCAGAGCAGGCGGTCCTACGGAAGTCGGATAGTCCTTATGCAGAGGGCTGCCGCGAAAGCTGACTTCCTTGGCAATCTCGTCGGGAGACGGGTTTCCCTCGGGCCAATTTACTGAAAACCTGTGCTGAGCACCTCGGCTCCGGCGGTGGCGAGGTCGACTTGCCAAACTGGTCGGTCCCCTCTACGCAACCAAGATGGATCACGATCCGGCTATTCTCGATTAGCTTGCCGCATGCCTCTAGCGCCCCGCCGTGGGTGTGGGCGCGGTCGTGGGAGACGCCGCCAGGTGCATTCGCAGAAACTCAAAGATCGCCAGCTTGGTCCGATCCAGTTCCGGCCCCTCCCAGCCGTGGCCGGCGCCGAAAATCAGCTCCAGGCGCCCCTTGTTGCCGTTGCGGGCCAGGGCCGCCGCCAGTTTCAGCGATTGATCGTAGGGCACCAAGATGTCGTGGGTGCCTTGCAGAATCAGCATCGGCGGATCGTAGCGGCTCACGTGGGTCATCGGCGAGGCCATCTTGTAGGCCTCGGGCACTTGCTGCGGGGTTCCCCCCAGAAACTGTTGCAGCACGTTCACGTCGTGTTTGACCAAGGCGGCCAGCACCTTGCCTTTTTCCTGATGCTCGAATTCCTTGAGCAAATCGGTCGGCCCGAAGAAATTTACCACCGCCTGAACCTGGCTCGATTGGTCGGCCCAGCCCCCTTCCCCCTCCAGCCCATCGCTGGGCTCCATCAGGCCCACCAGCGCCGCCAGGTGGCCGCCGGCCGAGCCGCCCATCACGCCGATCCGGTCCGGGTCCACCCCCAACTGCGAGGCGTGAGCACGCATCCAGCGCACGGCACACTTGCAATCTTCGATCTGGGCGGGCCAACGATGCTCGGGCGCCAGGCGATACTCAATCGTGGTGGCCACGTAGCCGGCCGAGGCAAACTCGTTCACCACTTCGCGAAAGTCGTTTCGATTGCCCTGAGTCCAGCCGCCACCGTGAATGCAAACGATTCCCGGCACCTGGCCGGTGACCCCCTTGGGACGAGCCACGTGCTGCAATAGCTTCACGTCGCCCCCGGTGCCGAACTCCACGTCTTCGGTCAGTTCGACTTCGTAACGAGGCATGGCGTCTTGCGCCTGCACGGCCAAGTGGGCTGCCAACAACCACCCCAACGCCACCATACCAGTCGAGAATTTGCCAACCGAACGCATGTGTGTCGTACTCCCCGGCGAGATAGAAAAACCTGCGCGGAACCCGGCGCCACGGCCGCGATTGGCCTTTGCGCTCCGTAGCAAGTAGCATACTCGACCGACCCCCTTCCAACATCTGCCCACCCTGGAAAGCCCCTTGCATGTTGGTTTTCGACGCCCACCTCGACTTGAGCATGAACGCCCTGGAGTGGAATCGCGATCTGAAGCGAAGCGTGGCCGACATCCGCCGCCGGGAGGCCGGGCGTAACGACAAGCCCGATCGTGGGTTAGGCACCGTGGCCCTGCCCGACATGCGGGCTGGCCAGGTGGGGCTGTGCGTGGCCACCCTGATTGCCCGTTACGTACGCGAAGGCAACCATCTACCCGGCTGGCACAGTCCGGAGATTGCCTGGGCACAGACCCAGGGTGAATTGGCCTGGTACCGGGCCATGGAAGAGGCCGGTCAGATGCGGCCGATTACCGACAACGCGTCGCTCGACGCGGCGCTTGCGATTTGGCCGCCCGGCGAAAACCCTGCGCACGACACCGCGCGCCTGGCAGACGGGGTCGACCGGCGACCGATTTGCTACGTGCTCAGCCTCGAGGGGGCCGACTCGATTCTCACCCCCGGTCACTTGGAGCGGGCTTACGCCCAGGGGTTGCGAGCCCTGGGCCCCGCGCATTACGGACCCGGAACCTATGCCCAAGGAACGCACGCCACGGGCGGCTTGGGGCGGCGCGGCCGAGAGCTACTCGACGAAATGGCCCGGCTCAACCTGATCCTCGACGCCACGCACTTGTGCGACGAAAGTTTCGCTGAGGCGATGGACCACTTTTCCGGCCGGGTCTGGGCCAGCCATTCCAACTGTCGGGCCCTGGTGCCCCACGATCGGCAATTCACCGACGAGCAACTGCGGCTGCTCATCGACCGCGGCGCGGTGATTGGCGGCGTGCTCGATGCCTGGATGCTGGTGCCCGGCTGGGTGCGCAAACAGAGCACCCCCGCCGCGACCGGGGTGGCTCTGCGGCACGTGGTCGACAACATCGACCATGTGTGCCAGCTCGCCGGCAACGCGCAACACGCCGGAATCGGCAGCGACCTCGACGGCGGCTACGGCCTGGAACAATCGCCGGGCGACCTGGACACGATCGCCGATTTGCAGCAAATCGGCCGGCTGCTTCGCGAGCGGGGCTACTCAGAGGCCGACGTGGCGGCCATCTTGCACGGCAATTGGATTCGGTTCTTGCGGGAAACCTGGAGCTAACCGGCCAGGGGTTCGGCACCCGGTTCTAAGCTCCCGGTGCGGCTGGCGATGTACCCGGCCGTTCCAACGAGCCCGGCTGAACGAAGCGACGCATGCGGCCGATACACGCGAGCCGTTATCGCGGCGGCTGAGCCGGACCGGCCACGCGGGCCGTTTCGGCGGCCGTGGGCAGGAGATCCTCGGTGAACCGGGTCACGCAATGCATGCTGCTCGATTCTCCGGCGAAACCCACCACTTGTTCATCCAGGTCCATCTGCTGGTTGCGAATGCGCCCTTGTTCAATATCGAACTCGACGTGCCCCTGAAAGCACTTCTGCACCACTTGGACCTGCACCTCGGGGTTGTGTACCGGAGTAAGTATCTGGGTTTCGACCGCGATCCGGGCGACTGCGTCGGTGACCGACTCGAGCGAGTATCGCTGCCGGGTCTGAACGCGTTTCAACTCGCCCGTCTTCAGGGGAACGCTCAGCTCATGGGGTACGGTCCAGGCGTAGCCCGGCGAGATCGGTTCCTCGGGCAGTGGAATCGTGAGCTGGCCACCTTCGTCGGCGGCTTGCGGAAACAGGGTTTCGCGCGTAACCACTTCGCCACGGGGATCGATGGTAATGCGAAACAGCGGTTGTCCGACCGACTGGGCGAATTGCTCGAAGCCGGCGGGGGCCTCGCTGTCGGTTTGGCTGTCGTACCGCACCGGCGCCCGGCCGCTGATCTCGTGGGTTAAGTTCACCTGTTCCACCGAGTTTTCGAAGACCGCCTCGCCCGTCGGCTTGACCTCGACGACCCGCCAAATCTTGACCGAGCGGGTATTGGTCTCCACGGTCTGCGAGGTGCCGGCCACGGTGGTGCGCACCTTGTTGAGATGCTGCACTTGCCAGCGCACCACCTCGCCCGGGGTGAAGCGATACCGCAGGGTCACGGACTGCGAGCCCGCGGGCTGCTCGGCGGCCGCCGAGGAGAGCGCCAGCGGCGACGGCATCGGCAGGGCGATCAGGACCGCCGCAATCGCGGCTGGCAGAGCGGCCTTATTCGGAAAGCGAAATCCGTCGAGTCGGCGCGACGCGCAGGCAAACCGATCCATGGCCTTCATCACGATTCCTCGCATCCCTTCGAGGGTCAGGTTTTTCCGCAGGACCGCGGCTCAGGCGGCCTCTTGCACAGGGCTCTCCGGCGGCCCGCCCGGCCCACCGCACCAATGCCCGGCAGGGCTGGCCAGGAAACTCGGACTGCTCGAGGCTCGCGCGGCCGGCTAGCCTCGCTGCTGGATCCGGCCGCCCCACCCCAGCTTCTCTCTCAGGGTGCGATAGTAACCGTGGCCGGGCACTTCCACCAAGCGGAACTTGGCGCGGGCGCGAGCCATCCGCACTCGGTCGCTCGGCTCGAGCGAGCAAAGCGTGGTGCCGTCGACCACCACCGCGGTGCCTGGATTCGGGCGGGGCACCACCAGCTCGTAGACGCGCTCGGCGGCATCGACCACCGGGCGATTGGTGAGCGTGTGGGGGTTGATCGGCGAGATCACGAACGCTTGCAGCTCTTTGCGCAAGATCGGCCCGCCGGTCGCCAGGCTATAGGCCGTAGAGCCGACGGGGGTGCTGACGATCAAGCCGTCGCAACTATAGGTAGTGGCCAATTCTGCGTCAACGTAGAGTTCGACGTCGATCATGTGGAACGGAGCCCCGCCGTGAACCACCACTTCGTTCAGCCCCAGCATCTCGGCCAAGGGTTGCCCGTGGCGAAGCACCCGGCAGTCGAACATTAAATGCTCGACCACCCGCAGCTCGAGCTGACTCAGTCGCGGCAGCAGTGCTAGCAGCTCTTGAGGCGAGAGATCGGCCAGAAAACCGAGTTTCCCCAGGTTCACGCCCAGCACCGGCAATTGCCGCAGGCCCAGGCGGTGCGCGGCGCGGAGCAGCGAGCCATCGCCCCCCAGCACGATTACCAGGTCGGCCTCGACCGTATCGAGCGGAACCTCGAATTTCAGGTCCCAGACGACAATTTCGGCAGCCCGCTCGATATGGGGGCGCAGCTCGGCTGCCTGCACGGGCACATTGGGGCGCTCGCCCGAACCCAGCACGATTACACGGGGCCGCGCGGGCAGGGTCACGGCGTAGTGGGCAGCGTCCATCGCGGGATCATAGGCTCAGCGCCCCGGTTCCGACAACCCAGCCCGGCCCCTTGCGCCAAAAGCCACCGCTAGCCCGGGGCTGCCGCCCTACTGCCGCAGAATCAGTACCGGGCAGCGGGCCAGCCGCAATACCTTTTCGGCCACCGAACCCAGGAGCAACCGGTCGAGCCCCGTGTGGCCGTGCGAGGTGATCACAATCAGGTCCGCGCCCAGTCTTTGGGCCAGCTCGGTAATGGTGGGCCCCGGGCTACCCTCGGAGATCTCGATCCGGGCCGACTCGCAACCATGCTCGGCCAGCTTGGCCTGCAAGGCTTCGGTAGCCGACTGCCGGCGCTGCTGATCCACGTCGGGCGGGTAGGGAAACAGCCCCAACTCGCGGTATTCCAGCACGTGAACCACGGTGATCTGGTCGGGCTTTTCGACCAACCCGCGGGCCGTATCGAGTGCCGTAAAAGAGACCTCGGAAAAGTCGATCGGCACCACAACGCGATGCTTGGGTAACCAGCCGCTGGCCATTTGCTTTTCACTCCGATTCAATGGGCGACCCCGGCTCCGCAAGCTCTCTGGAGCGAGGTGCCGGGGCCGGGCATTCTAACCAATCCGCGCCGCCCGCGGCGAAGGTTGGTTATCCTCGCTCGCGAAGTTCCTCCGACCAGGTGCCTCGGGAGGGCGCTGGCCACCGGCCGAACGCGTGGACTCACCGTTACTCGTCACCGCCCCGCCGGTGCTTGGCCGTGCGGTCGTATTCGAGCAACTTGGGTGGCCGGGCATCGCGAAACCCGGCGAGGGCATTGCCCAGGCGCTCGGCCGCCTCGGCCGCGGCGCCCCCGAGCGCGGCAATGGCCAGCGGCTTGGTTTCGTCGGGATCGCTCTTCAGATCGAAAAACTCGCCGGTCGAGTAGCGCTTGAAGGACTGGTCGAAGGCGAACTCGCGGGGCACGTCGCCGCGCGGCGAATACCAGCAGTAGATCCACTCGCGAGGCTCGCCGGCCTGGCCCTTGATTTGCGGCAGGAAACTTCGGCCGTCGCACGGTAAATCCTTCGGCAACAATACCCCCGCCGCGGCGCAAAGCGTGGGCAGGAAATCGGTGCTATCGACCAGGTCGCCGCAGACCCGGGGCGGTCCGGTCTGGCCTGGCCAGTTAACCACCAGCGGCACGTGCATTCCCCGGGAGTTGGTCATTCCCTTGCCGCCCTCGACGCTGCGCTCGCCCATGCGCGAAATCACCCCGCGGCCGGTGCCGTTGTCTCCCAGGAACATGACCAACGTCTGCTGGCGAAGTCCCTCCGACTCCAGGTGGCCGATTAGCTTTCCCACCAGCTTGTCCATGTAGCTCACCATTTCGCCGAAATGCCGCTGGTCGCGGCTGCGCGCCTCTCCGCGTGCCTGAGGATTCCAGTCCGGGCTATCGGGCGTGGGCTGGTAGGGGGCGTGGGTAAGGAGCATCGGGTAATACAACAGGAAAGGCCGGTCGCGGTGCCGGGTAATGAAGTCTTCGGCGTACTGCTCGACCAGGTCGGGGCCGTACTCGCCGCCGGTGTAGTCGTGCTGCTTGCCGTTCATCTCCAACCCCGGGTTGGCGTAGCGAGGAGGCCGGCGCAGGTGCTGCCAAAGACACGCTTCCTCGAAGCCGAACCGATCAGGCAGGGCAGGATCGCGCCCCAACTGCCATTTGCCCACGATGCAAGTGGCGTAGCCCGCCTGCCGCAGCAAATTGGCGAAGGTGGTCAGCGAGGGGTCCATCGTGCCAAACGTCAGATAGTTGCGCACGTTGGAGGCGCCGGTCATCAACTGAACCCGCGTGGGAGTGCAGAGCGGCTGCACATAGCAATGTTCGAAGCGCACCCCGGTGGCGGCCAGGCGGTCGAGCTCGGGCGTTTGGTACGAGGTGCCGCCGTTGGCCGCGATGGTTTCGTAGCCCAGGTCGTCGGCCATGATCAGCACCAGGTTGGGTGGCCGGTCGGCCGCTTCGGCGGCGGCCGAAGCAACCCACGGGGCCCCCAGAATCGAAGCCGACAAAACCAACCGCGCGAAGGCCGTCGCGCAGAGGTCCGCTGGGGTGTAACGGGTCCAGTTTCGCTTCACGGAATCATCCCCTTGTTCAGCTAGCTCGGCCTCTGGCGGCCGAGCGGGTTGGGACGGCTACCGGTGGCTCGAGCAGGTTTCACTCCACGATCAGGACGCCGTTCATGGCCATCCAATGCCCCGGAAACGAGCACAAATAGGGATAGTGCCCCGGCTGACTGGGCGCGCGAAAGTAGATGGTGGATTGACCGCTGCCGGGAGTAATGTCGGTGTACGCCAACACGGCCTGGTCGTCGGGCACATACTGGCGGCTGGCTGCCGAGGGATCGGAAACCAGCCGGTTCACCGCTTCTCCAACCCGGGCCAGTGACCCCGGGGCGATCAACACCCAGTTGTGCGGGACCACGTCGGGATTGGTGAAAGTGAGCGCCAGCGGCTCGCCGGCGCGTGCTCGGAGCGTGCGGGTGGCGAAGCTCAGGTTTTTGCCGGCTTCCAAGGCGACAGGTCGGGCGTCGGCCAGCGGCTCGCGCCAAGGATTGGGCGGCGGAGGGTTGGCCAGCAACTCCAGGTCGGCCAGTTGCGGATGGGGCAGCACCCGCTTTTCCACCGGTCGGTAGCCTGGCAACGCGGTCCACGGCTGGTCGAGCGAATGGACCGTGGCGAACAAATCCAGCGGGCTTCCCGGTTCCACCGCCAGGCGCAGATGTAATTGGTTCACCGGTTGCAAGTCGGGCAGCTCGTAGAACACGCTCTTTCCGTCGGGCAGGACGGTGGCGGCGGTCACCGCCCAGCGCTCGTGCCCCGCCAGGCCGGGATGCGAGGGGACCAGTTCCGGTGAGCCGTACTGCGGCCCGTAGCGATAGTTCCAGGCCTGGGCGAACTGGTACTCGGCCTGCTCCGCTACGGCTGGGTCGACCGGCTCCGAGAAGGTTACGCGTACGCCATTTTCGTGCACTTGAAAGCTCACGGGCAACTGGGCCCGCTGGCCGGTGTAGCGAACGCGGTCGAGGCAGCCATCGGCCACGGTATAGGTTCCCCAGCCGGCCATGCCGCTGACATAGAGCTGGCCGTCGCGGGGGTTGAATCGCCCGCGGTGTGGTCCGGCGGCGAAGTCGCCGGGCATGGGCACGACGGCCCCTTGCGAGGAGCCCTGGGCCTGATCGCGGAGGACCAGAAACCAGGTGCCCGCTCCGTAGGAAAAGTGAGCCATTAACCCCCGAGCAGGTCCCCAGCGATCGCTTGCCACGAAGACCTGGCCGCCGGCCGAGTTATCCACGCCGCGGGGCAGGTACACCAGCGGCCGGCGAGGGGGCTCGCCACCGCGCGGTCCGCCGTAGCCGTAATGCGGTGGGGCCGTTTTTTCCTCGCCGCCACCGCTTGACGTATCGCGGGCAGGGTCGGCGGGGGGCACCAGGCAAATCATCGACGTGGCGGTCCATTCCCCTTCGGAGGCGGGCACGGTCAGCCAGCCATCGGGCAGCAGCCCCAACCCATCGGGATTGCGAAACCCGGTTGCCAAAACCTGGGCCTGTTGGCCGTCGGGCGAGATGCGCACCAGCCCCTGGTTGCCCGAGGCGGTATAGAACGCCCCCAGGGGGTCGCGCTCCAGCCCGCAGACGAAGTCGTGGCCCGCCGGCGAGGTTTCAAAGGCCTGGCTGAAGCACTCGTAAAAGTCGGCTTCCCCGTCGCCGTTCAGGTCGTGCAGGCGGGTGATTTGGTTGCGTCCTTGAACGTAGATCATTCCATCGGCCACGACCACACCTTGAGGGTGATGCAGCCCACTGGCAAAGCGGCGCCAGCGCACTTGATCGAGCTTCTCGTCGAGGCCGCTAACGAGCCAAACGTCGCCCTGCATCGTGGCCACGGCGGCGGTGCCGTCAGGAAAGAAGTCGTGCCCGCCGAAAAACATCAGCGCCCGCCAGGGATTCTCCCGCGGTGCGACGACGCGATCGATAACGTAGGGGCCCCCCTGGCCCAGTTCCCCCTGGGTCGTTAACACCTGAGGCCACTGGCCGGGGCCGCCCGCGAGCACGTGGCGGTCGGGGTGCTGGTCGGCCGGCGCGGCCAGGCGGGCGAAGCGGCCCTCTTGCTCGCGTGGGGCGTCGAGGTAAAGCTGGCCGTCGATTCGGTAGGCGAAAACGACACGCGAGCCCGAGCGGTAGAACCCCAGATACTCGCGATCCTTGGCCGGCAGTGCGTCTCCCTCGAACGGCACCGGCTCGCCGCGCGGCGCCAGGCCATCGAGAAACCCATGCCGCACCGGCGAGAAGCCGACGAACTCGCCGCGCCAAACCGCGGGGTACGAGAACGTCTCGGGATCGAAACAGGCCGACAGTTGCGCGGGGCCCTCGATTCGCACACACACCCCGCGGCGAACCACCCCCCGGGGCCCGTGGAAAACGCCGCAGATGAGGGATCCCAGATCAGTCTGGTTCCAGCGATCGTCGCGCCAAGTGTCGTCGTTCTGATTGCCCCAATGGCCGAGCGCTCCGCCATCGAGCCCCGGAAACTCGGGCAACAGCAGGGCATGGCCCTGGCCGCGGAAGTGGTCGGCCTGTTTGGCGTAGTAGTCGTAAACGCGGTCGCGATTGACCGGGTGCAGAGCGTCTCGCCAGCGGGCCGGCTCCAGCGGCGCGCGCGGGCAATCGAACGCCGCCGGGGCATGAGCGTGCGCCAACAGGTCGGTGGCGGCCGAGTGCGGGCCATGCCCCAACTCGCTGAGAAACCGCACCACGTCGCGCTGCTCGCGCGGGGTCATGGCCGCGGCCAGCCCCTCGGGCATCAGCGTGCCCACCGCATGGCGCTCGACCACCTCGGCCAGGGGCAGCCTGCGCGTTTCGTTCGAGGTGGCCTCGCGCACGGTGAGTTCGGCATGGGTTTGGCCGGTGACGTAGCCCTGCAGCACGGCCCCTTGGCTGGTCTCGATGGCCGTGGCCAAGTACTCGGCCCGCACGCGCCGCTTGGGCCAGAGCAGCGATTCGGCGATTTCGTCGAGGCGCAGCGATCGCCCCACCCGGGAGAGATCGGGCCCGACGCTGCCCCCCAATTCGCCCACGCGATGGCAAGAAAGGCAGGCAAAGCGTGGCGAGGCGAACACCATGGCCCCGCGGTGCGGATCGCCATGGGCCTGGGCCGCCTCGGCCAGTTGGTTGACGTCGCCGCGATCGACCCCCGCGCCGTTCGACGGATCGCCGGCAGCCGGCGCGGGCCATTGGTAGGTTTCCATCCGCGGACGCGGGGCGGCGGGAAGCCCCTGGAGCTGAGCGACCAGCCAGTCGAGCCCCGCCAGGTTGTCGGCCAGGCGGGCCCGGGCGTCGAGATCGGTATGGTTCAAAATGCCGATCGGCCCCCGGTAACCGCTAGCGTGAATGGTGCGCAGCACCTCCAGGTCCGATTCGCCGGCGCCGAGCGGCAAAATCTTTTGCCCCAGGGCATCTCCCCGTGGCGTCATGCCGTTGAGGTTCAGCGCCAACAGGTGCGGACGCATCTTGGCCAGCAGATCGGCCAGCCGATCGAGATGGGCATGGCCGTGGTGCAGGTTGTAAACCAACCCCACGTGCTCCATCCCCAGCGCCTCGAGTATCGCGAGTTGATTCTCGGGCTCACCGAACCAGCCACCGTGGTTGTACAGGCCCACCTGGCAGTTGAGCCGGGCCGCTTCTTCGGCAAACGGGCGAATCTGTTGGGCGGCCAGCCGCACCTTCTCGGCCTGGGAAAGCTCGGCGGGCGGGTCTCCCACCAAGACCCAAAATTGCAACCGAAGTTGATGGCGGCGCACCACGTCGAGAATCTTGCGGTTCACTTCGCCCAGGTCGGGCGGAGCGATCCACCAGGCGGTGAGGCGAATACCGTGGCGTGTCAGCGCTTCGACCTCGGCATCGAACTGCGGAATGTGCTCGGCCCGCCAATCGTAGGCCAATTGGCGGATACCCAAGTCGGCCAGCATCTGGGCCCGTTCCTCCGGCCCGCGGCGCGCCGCGTCGAAGGGCACGATGCACCAGGCGACCAGGTTCTCGCGATCGAACAAGCCCGGCTGCTGCGCTTCCGCCGCGCGCGCCAGAGCGTGATAGTGCAGGCCCAGCGCTACGAGCACCGCGAGCAGCGTTTTCGGTCGAAACACGGCGATTCCCTGGAAGCTTGGAACGGAGCAATTGGGCGGCCCGGCCGGCCCGTACCGCGCGGAGCGGGTCCGGTCAGGTCCGGCACGAGCGTGCATGGGGGCACGAATGCGCCAGGTAGGGCCCTTGCGCCAGAGAGCATGCTACCTGATTCGGCGCACGGAGAAAGCAATCCGGCCGCGGCCGCGTGGGAAGCTCACCAGGCCCACCAGCACAAAAGGCCCAGCCCGCATACCAGCGACGGGAGCAGCAACCCTACCACGCGGACGAGCACCGCGCGGGTGCCGACCAGGCCGACCAGCAGCGACTTGAACAGCGTGTTGGCGATGGCCGCGATCAGGATCATCCGCAAGGCATCGGCGTCCGCGATGCGCCGGTCGCGCACCAGCCGCGCGGCCGAGAGGGTGATGGCGTCCATATCGGTCAGGCCCGAGAAGGCGGCCACCACCGACAGGCCCCAGGCGCCGGCCAGGTGCCGGCCCACCGAGGCGGCCAACAACACCAGCGAATACATGGCGGCGAAGGCCAAGGCCGACTTCAGCTCGGAGGGGTTCCCCGGAACCTGGGTCAACTCGCCGCACCGGCGGGCCCAGAACCAGCCAAGCGTCGCGGGGCCGATCGCCGTGAGCCACACCGCCAGCAGCGGGCCCGCTGCCAATTGCAGCAGTTCAGGCTGTACCGCGGCGATTTCCAGCAGGACCCGCAGGTAGACCACGCTCGAGGCAATGGCGATCACCAGTGCCGAGTTCCAGGCCAGGGCCGGAGCGGCCACGCATTGCCGCGCGCAGCTCAGCGAAGTGGCCGTGCTGGAAATAGCCCCGCCGAGAAAGCCGCCGAGCCACAGGCCGACCGAGGTGCCCAGCCAGCGATAGAGCACGTAGCTGGCCAGGCTGACGCCGACGATGAGCACCACCATGAGCCAGGTCTGGTGGGGATTGAACACCGTCAGCGGCTGGCGCCACTCGTCCGAAATCCAGCTCCAACCCAAGTCCTGGGGACCAAACGCCCGGTCGGGTAGTACGGGCAAAACGATGAAGGCCAGCAGCACGAACTGCATGATCGCCTTCAGATCGTCGTCGCCCAACCGGGCCGCCAGGCCGTGCAACTCGGCCTTGAACTGCAGCAGCACTGCCACGCCCGCGCCGACCACCACGGCCACCAGGGCGGGCCCCCAGGCCAGATTGCCACCGACGACAAACATCAACAGCAGGGCGAGCGCCGTGGTGATGCTGCCCGTGTCGGCCGTGCCCGCGGCCCGAGGGTTTCGGCCCGTGACGACGATCGCGGTTACGCCCAACAGGGCCGCCGCGAAAATCCAGACATTGCCCGTGGCCCGGGCCATTTGCGCCGCGAGCGTGCCGGCGACCGTGACCAGGGCAAAGGTGCGGAACCCCGCGAAGTGCGGCCCCGAGTGTTGCCGCTGCAGGCCCACCAGCAGCCCCAACAGGAGCGACAGCCCTAGCTCTTCGAAAATCGTTTGCGATTCCCCCATACCCCTCGATTCTAATTCACCGAGCGGGGCAGGGGAGGCTTGCCGGAGCTGGAATCGGCCGCGACCAGGGCGGTTGGCGACCGCCACGATGAGCCGCGCGGGCCGATCGCCGGGCCGTGCTAAGTGCCGAATTCGGGCCGGCGAGTGCCGAGCTGGCTCTGCAATCGCTGTACGATGGAGCTATGCATCTGGCTGACGCGGCTCTCCGAGAGATCGAGCGTGGCGCCGATCTCTTTCATGGTCAGCTCTTCGTAGTAATAGAGGATGATGATCAGCCGTTCGTTGCGGTTAAGCCCCTTGGTCACCAGCCGCATCAGATCGCTTTTTTGGATGCGCCGGGTAGGGTCTTCCCCCTTTTTGTCTTCCAGAATGTCGATTTCGCGAACGTCTTTATAGCTGTCGGTCTCGTACCACTTCTTGTTCAGGCTGATCAAGTTCACGGCGCTGGCATCGAGCATCATCTTCTCGAGCTCGGGCACCGAAATCTGCATGTGATCGGCCAGTTCGGCGTCGCTCGGCTGGCGGCCCAGCCGAGTTTCGAGCGTCTTGACCGCTTCGTTCAGCTTGCTGGCCTTGGAACGGACCAGGCGAGGAACCCAGTCCATGGTGCGCAGCTCGTCGAGCATGGCACCGCGAATCCGCGGCACGCAATAGGTTTCGAACTTGACGCCCCGCGTCAGGTCGAAGGCGTCGATCGCGTCCATCAGGCCAAACACACCCGCCGATATCAGGTCGTCGAGTTCGACCCCTTCGGGCAGGCGGGCCCAGATGCGCTCGCCGTTGTATTTCACAAGGGGCAGGTACCGTTCGACGAGCCGGTTTCGCAGCTCCTGGTTGGTGGGATCCGCCTTGAACGACTTCCACACCTCGGCAATGTCATCCTGCAGGGCGACATCAGGAGCGACCGAACTTGCCATGCCATCCTCCGTGACAGCCTCGTCCGCGCCCCCTGGGCGAGCTTCCTTGCTCGTCGCAGGTTTACCGCCTGGCGGCGGGGGGCGGGCGCTGGTTTTGTTGTACGTCTGCTTCGATCAGCCCCTTTGGAAGCGGTTGGCCGTGGGGGCGTCACCGGCGGCCGCAATCCTTGCGGCCGTTTGGGTCCGGTGCTCACCACTGGGGCTCGTCATCCCTGACGGGCCCCCCACCGCCGATCGATTCGCTGCCAACCGAAAGGAAACCCCCGCCAAGGGGCCCCAACTCGCTCGGCTAACGCTCGACCGCCGCTGAAACCCCCGGGGGGACGGAGGGCTTCTTTTCTCGCGTTGTCATCTCCAGGGCCAGCCGCTGGCGAACCGCTTCCTCTACGGTTCCGCCCGCGATCGCCCCGATCACCGCACCCGCCAGGGCCAAGGCGGCCATGGCCAGCGTGGCGACCAGCAGTGTTTGGTCCACTGAGCTTTGGTGAACCAGGCCCCGGGCCAGGCAGGTCGCGAAACCCAGCGTGCCCAGAAGCTCGGCGTACCGTCGGCTCAACGGTTTACCCTCGTCACCGACCTTACTGCTTTCCTAACCGGAAAACTCTGCCAGCTTCGGGCAGAGAGGTACCGAAGCTGTTATCGGTTGGTTCGGCAGTAGAGGTTGAGAGGATTCTTCGGATTGGGTTCCCTGCTCTGGTTCTCGGGGTTGTATGAGTTACCAACTAAGCGCCGTCCCGGCATTCTTTCGCGCAGGTTTCTCAACGGGCGACGAAGAGCTTCGTCATCCGGATCGTCCTGAGCGGCTGAGCTCCCGGGTGGCTTGAGCGGTTTCTTTCGCGACTGACTCGCGGGCCGCCCCCCAGTGAGGGTGTGGCGGAACGAGCAGTGCCTGTGAGGCCGGCTCCTGCGAGGCCGGTGAGGGGGTGCTCGCGCGGTGCTCGTGATGCCAAAGCTGTTCGGCCAGGGTCTCGATGGCCCGCGCCGTGGGGCTGCCCGCGGAGTCGAGCACCAGGGGAACTCCGGCCCGCGCCGCCGAAGCGAAACTCGGATCGCGCGGTAGCCAGGGCGCCGCCAGCAGATGCACGCCCAGGAAACGCCGACAGGCTCGGGCCAGGCGGTCGAAAACCTGGGCTGCCGTTTCGGGGTCGGGAGCCAGGTTGACCAGCCCGTGGACCAGGGCTTCGCTCCCCTCGCCCAGCAGCACCTTGATCGCCGCATAGGTGTCCATCAGCGGAACGGGCTCGGTCGAGGTGACCGCGATGATTCGCTCGGCATGTTGCCAGAATCGCCGCACCACGCGGTTGAGCCCCGCCCCCACGTCGAGAATGACCAGTTCGGCGTGGGCGCCCAGGCCGGTCAGTTCGTTGAGCAGTCGCTGTTGTCCGGCGCCGGCGGCGTCGGCCAGATCGCGGTCGGCCCAGGGGCCTGGCACCACTTGAATGCCTCCCGGACCGCGGCGCAAAAGTTCGTGTATGCCGCGCCGTCCGGCCAGCAGGTCGGCGATGCCGGGTCCGGCGGCGAGTCCGCAGAACTCGGCCACGTCGGCCCGGTTCACGTCGGCGTCGACCAGTACCACCCGGTGGCCGGCCAGGCCCAACGCGGTGGCCAAATTCACAGCCACGGTGGTGGTGCCCACGCCCCCCTTGCCGCTGGAAACGGCCCAAAAGCGCGGCGCTGGCCCCGCCCCACCCGAGGTGCGGGCAGCCTGCAGCGCCAAGGCACGCAGCTCGTCAGCCTGATCGTGAGGCATCGTCAGAGCTCTCCCACGGACGGCAGTCCCAGAATGTGGCGCGCCAGCTCGCCGCTCTGGGCCGGAGCGATGTCGTCGGGCACGTTCTGGCCGTTGGTCAAATAGCTGATCGGCAGACCACTTTGGCGCACCAGCGACAGCAAATGGGCCAGCGGTCCGGCCTCGTCGAGTTTGGTAACCACCAGGGCCGTCGTGCCCACCGTGGCAAACCGCTCGGCGGTTCGCACCAGCGACTGGGCCCCGGCGGCGCTGCTCAGCACCAGGTGCACCTCGTCGGCTTGGGCCGCGCTCAGGAACGACCCGAGCTCTTGAATTCGCTCTTCGTCCTGCGGGCTACGGCCGGCCGTATCGATCAGCACCAGGTCCAGGTCGGCCATGCGATCGACCGCCTCGCGCATTTCGCGCGGGGTGGCCACCACGTGCATCGGCAGCTCGATAATGTCGGCATAGGTCCGCAATTGCTCGACGGCCGCGATGCGATAGGTATCGACGGTGATCAACCCCACTTGCAACCGCTGTCGCAGACGGAACTGGGCCGCTAGCTTGGCAATCGTGGTGGTCTTGCCCACGCCGGTGGGGCCGACCAGGGCCACCACACGGCGCCGCCCCGCCAGAGGAGCCAGGGGCCCGGTCACCCGTATCTCGGCCGCGACAATGCCCGCGGCGCGGCGGCGCAGCGCCTCGGGCTCACTGAGCTCGGCGGCCGGGGCGGCCGCCCGCACACGCTCGACCAACTCGCGGGCCAGGGCTTCGCCCACCTCGGCCTCGATCAAATCGGTATAGAGCCGAAACAGCCCGTCGGGGAGCTCGGCCTGACGCAGGTTGGTGGTTCGGCGGGCGAGCTCGGCCAACATGGTCTCGAGCCGGTCGGTGGTAATGCTTCGCGCATCGCGTCTGCCGGCGGCGCGGGGTTTCAGCAGGTCGATTCCGGGCCGGTCCTCGAGCGGCAGGCGGGCCGTGGCCGGAGCCTCTTTTACCGCCGTGGCAGTTGCCTGAAGTGCGGGGGCTGGGGCCTCGACGGGGGGGCGCTGCGGCAGCCGGCTGGGAACGTTCACCTCGGACGAGGCCAGCACCTCGATCTGTCGCTTGCCGGGCAGCAAGCCCAAGATGCGGCCGCGCACTTCGCGCGTGTGCAATACGGCGGCCTGCGGCCCCAACTCGCGGCGCACCAGCGCCAGGGCCTCCTGCAGGGTGGCGGCCCGGTAACTGTGAACATCCATGTTCGCTGAATTCCCGTCGTTGAGTTTCAAGGGGCGAAGTCCGTTTCACCCCGGCCGCTAACCGCCGACCTCGCCCACCAGGCCCACCGATTCGATCTGGGTATCGCGGGTGAT
The DNA here is from genome assembly GCA_964399535.1 of uncultured Pirellulales bacterium. Classification (GTDB taxonomy): domain Bacteria; phylum Planctomycetota; class Planctomycetia; order Pirellulales; family CAYNRE01; genus CAYNRE01. Next base: position 138,347 of record CAYNRE010000046.1, read on the forward strand.
TTCGTTGTAGCTCAGCACCACCAGTTGCGGCAGATGACCCGCGGTGAGCTGCTTCAGGCCCGCGCGAATCTGGGGGCTGACCAGCACGACCGGCGGCCGTTGGGCCACGAACAGCTTCTGAACCTCGCCGGCGATCGCCTGGCAGGTCTTTTCCACGACCGGCGGCGAAATCCGCAGGAAGAGACCTTTTTCCGAGTGTTCGATGCCCGAGCGAATCCGGTCCTCCAGGGCCGGGTCGAGCGTTACCACGTGCAACACGTTTTGCTTGTCGCGGTACTTGGTACAGATCGAGCGGGCCAGGCGGTGCCGCACGAACTCGGCGAGCAGGACCGGGTCCTTGGTGCGGCCGGCGTGGTCGCCCAGGGTTTCCAGAATGGGGGCCAGATTGCGAATCGAAACCCCCTCGCGGAGCAACATCTGCAGAATCTGTTGAACCTCGGCCAGTTTGAGCTGTCCGGGAATAAGCTCGTCGACCACGGCCGGAGAGGTCTTCTTCAATTCGTCGACCAGGTGCTTCGTGGCGTCGCGCGTGAGTAACTCGTCGGCGTGTTTCTTCACGACCGCGGTCAGGTGCGTGGCCAATACGCCAGCGGGCTCGGCCACCGTATAGCCGAGCATCTCGGCCTGATCGCGCTCGCGCGGATCGATCCACACCGCGGGCGTGCCAAAGGCAGGGTCTTTGGTGGGTGAACCGTGAATCTTGCGCGTGGTCAGTCCCGACTCGATCGCCAGCAACTGCTGGGGAAACACCACGCCGTCGGCGACCGAAGTGTCGGCAATCTTGATCCGGTATTGCGACTGGTCGAGCCGCATGTTGTCGCGAATGCGCACCTTAGGCAGGATGATGCCTAACTCGGCCGCCACTTGTTGGCGCACTCGCTGCACGCGGTCTAACAGGTCGCCGCCGCGCTTGGGGTCGGCCAGGCGAATCAGCCCCACGCCGATTTCCAACTCCATCGGGTCGACGGCCAGGTAGTCTTCGATCCGCTCCTCGGCCGGTTTCTTTTCGGCCACCTTGGCCCGCTCCGAGGCTTCGATCTGGCTGCGCTTCTCGTGGCGGGTGTGCATCAAGGCCAGGCCCAGGCAGCCGCCGCCGATCGACAGCAGGGGAATCCGCGGCAGGTTGGTGAACACCAACGTACCGGCGAAACAGGCGGTAATGATCAGGGCCTCGGGGCGGGAAAAGATTTGCTGGATGAACTGGCTGGGCAGGTTGGTTTCCGTGCTCGAGCGGGTGACCAGCAAACCGGCGGCCAGCGAGATCAGAAAGGCCGGCACCTGGCTCACCAAACCGTCGCCGATGGTGAGCTTGGTGAACACCTCGCTGGCCTCGGCCAGGCTCATGCCCCCCTCGATCATGCCGATGAACAGGCCCCCCACGATATTGACCAGCGTAATCACAATGCCCGCGATGGCGTCGCCCCGGACAAACTTGCTGGCACCGTCCATGGCCCCGAAAAAATCGGCCTGGCGGGTAATCTCACTGCGTCGCTGCTGGGCCTCGCGTTCGTCGATCAGGCCGGCATTCAGGTCGGCGTCGATGGCCATCTGGCGGCCCGGCATGCCGTCCAAGGCGAACCGCGCGGCCACTTCGCTAATGCGCGTGGCGCCTTTGGTGATCACCACGAATTGAATTACCACGATGATCACGAACAGAATCAGGCCGACGACGACCTGGTCGCCAGCCACGAATTCGCCAAAGGCGTTGATGACCCCGCCCGCCGCGTTCAGCCCGTCGGTCGTGGCCCGGGTCAGCACCAGCCGAGTGGTGGCCACATTGAGCACCAGCCGGGCCAGCGTGGTGGCCAAGAGCAGCGAGGGAAAGATGCTGAACTCCAGCGGAGTACGCACGTAAACCGTGGTCAGCAACACCAACACGGCCACGGATATGTTAAGGCTCAGCAGCACATCCATCAGCGCGGGCGGGATCGGTACCACGATCACCAACACGCTGCAAATGATGCCGACCGGCAGGATCAGGTCCTGGCCAAACGAATGACGCCCCAGCAGGCTCTCAGAAGCCGTTCCAGCCGACGTCATGGGGAGAACTTTCCGAAGTGCCCGAGCCCGAACGATCGACGAGTTGCCGCCGGCGCCTCGGGAGACCAGCCACGCCGCATTGCGCCGCGCTTAGGCCGATTCCCGAGAGGTGCCCTGGCCCTGTGGTTGCGTGCCAGATGAGGGCGGGGAAATTACTCGAAAGTCAGAGGGGTGTCCAGACGGGTTTCAGGGCCGGAGTGATGGAAGTAAGTTGCATTAAAGCAACCACTTAGGGCTACTCAACCAGGGCCCGCCGAACTGCCGGCAGTCTGGGGCCGAGGGGGGCCACCCCCCCCGAGCATGGCCATTCTCGCTCCACTTTCGCGGGTCTGGGGCCGATGGAACGATTGCGCGCTTCGCCGGTGGTCTCGCCGCCCTAAGGATTGGGCTCGGCAGGCGAAGAGCCGCATCGCAGGGTCGACCGCCCCCGGGCGGCCCCCAGGCCATGGACCCAATTCGAACTAGACCGTGCGGATTGGCACATACGGCGATCGCCGTGCTGGTTTTACTCACCGCGGGCTGTCTCGAATCGGAGCAGGGGGGGGCCGCCGGCTTATCGGCATTGGTCGGCGCGCGCTCGCCGCAAACAGCTTGGACATCGACCGATGCGAGCGACGGTGGGGAAACCAGGCTGAACCCCGCCGGGAAGTGGATCGAGGGGTTTGCTCAAGGATACGACTGGGGGGTTGCCCAACAGCGGCCGATGCTGCTGGTATTTTCCGCGAGTGGCTGCCGGCATTGTGCAAGCTTGGAGCACCAGTTGCTGGCTTGCCCCGAACTCTCCGAGCTGCTCAGTCAGTTCACCGTCATCCGCGTCCGGCCGGAGATCGAACCGGAAGTATGTCGGCGATTTGCCGTTCGCGCCTGGCCGACCCTGGAATTCCTTTCGCCAAGCGGAGTACCCCTGGCTCGCCGCGTGGGTTGTCCTGAACCCCGGCAACTGGTGGGGGAACTGCGGTCGTCGCTCGAGGCCCTGGCCGAAAGGCCGCTAGCATCACCGGGCGTCCTTCGCAGATAATGGGCGGCCTGGGGGCTCAGGGGCGAGTCGCAAAGCTTCGATTCGCCTTCTGTCAACCGCACTGGCGGGCTATCTTCCGGTCGCCCGGGCTCCGGCGCGGGAATGCAATTGGCCCTGCTGTTTCTCGACCGTGGCGATCGATTGAATGGCTACTACGACAGCCCCGCCAGCTTTGGAAACCCCGCCCCAGAAACCACAGCCGTTTTACGCGCCCCGGTTCTGGATCGGGGCCAGCCTGCGAGCCTGGTACGGCTTGCTGCACCGAAACCATTGGGATGTCAGCCCGTCGAAGTGGCACATCGCGGCCAGCATTTTCGCTTACGCCGCGGGCAATACCGTTTTGGGGTTGGCCGAGAAGGCTGTCTACGGCCGGCGGGTGAGCCGGACACGGCTGGCCGAGCCGCCGCTGTTTATCTTGGGGCACTGGCGCAACGGGACCACGCTGCTACACGAGCTGTTGATCGAAGACCAGCGGCTCACCTCGCCCACCACGTACCAGTGCCTGGCGCCGCACCATTTTCTGTTGACCGAGGGCACCTTCTCGCGGTGGCTCAAGTTCCTGCTGCCCGAGACTCGGCCCATGGACAATATGCGGCTCACCTTCAATGGGCCGCAGGAAGAGGAGTTTGCCCTCTGCAACCTGGGGGCCCGCTCACCTTATCTGACCATTGCGTTTCCCAACCATCCGCCGCAAGACCCCGAGTATCTCGACCTGGTGGGGCTTACCCAGCGGCAGCTCGACGCCTGGAAATCGACGCTCGAGCGGTTTCTGCTGCGGGTAAGCTATAGCGACCCGCGGCGCATCGTCCTCAAGAGCCCCCCGCATACGGCCCGGGTCCGGGTGCTGCTCGAAATGTTTCCCGAGGCCCGGTTCCTGCACATTGTCCGCGACCCGTACGTGGTGTTTACCTCGACCGTGCATCTCTGGCGGTCGCTGTTCAACGCCCACGGGCTTCAAGTTCCGCATCCCGAACACCTGGAAGAAATGGTCTACGACAACTACCTGCGGATATTCCGCCGGTACGAGGCCGACCGGGCCCTGATTGCCGAGGGTCGGTTGTGCGAGATACGCTATGAAGACTTGGTAGCCGACCCGGTGGGGCAGCTTCGCCAGGTATACCAGCGGTTGGAGCTGGGCGACTTCGAGCCGGCCTTGCCCGGGGTTCAACGGTACCTGGATGAGCGAAAGGGTTACCGCACGAACCGCTACCAGTTGTCGGGTACCAAGCGCCAGGAGATTAGCGAGCGGTGGGGCGAAATCATCCGCCGCTATGGCTACGGGCTGGCCCCCACCGCGGTCTAGCGAGCCGCACCAACCGCAGAATGGTTTGCCGTGTCGCAGCCCTCCGCCATTGCCCGGGCAGTCCGCCGGCCTCAGCTTACGTTGCGGCGAATGTTGGCGGCGGTGTCGGTTCTGGCGGTCTTGGCCGCCGTGGCCGCGACACCCTGGCATCGTTACCGCGAGGAACAGTGGGCGCGCCGGCAGCTCGAACAGGTCGACGGCGCCTGGTACTCCACCGGCAGCAGTTCGGCCCCCTGGTGGGATCATCTGCTGCCGCGCGGCCTGCGGCTTCCGTTTGAACGGGTTACCGTGGTCGACCTGGCCGACGCCGCGGTTCGACCGGAACAGTTGCAGGCCATCGCCCTGCTGCGGCACTTGGAGCGGCTCAACCTGGCCGGGAAGCCTATCGGCGATGCTCAGTTGAGCTACTGGGCTCGCATGCCGCGCTTGGCCGAACTCGATCTGAGCCACACGCGGGTGACCAGCCAAGGGCTAGCCGAGCTGGCGACCCTTCCTTCGCTTAAATGGCTCAACCTCCGCGGCACCCAAATCGACGACTCGGGGCTCGACTACCTCCGCCGGGCCCCCGCGCTAGTGTATTTGGACCTGGCGGGCACCAACGTCACGGGGGCGGGGCTCAGGCAATTGGCCGACCTCGAGCACTTGCAGGTGCTGCACCTGGAGAACACCGCGATCGACGACAGCGCCCTGGTTCAGCTTCCGCCTTGGCCGCGGCTCGAGTTTCTGTTCAGCGAAGGGAGCGAGGTCACCTCGCAAGGGCTCGACCAATTGCGCCGCAGCCGGCCGGGTCTGAAAGCCACCTGATGCCCCCTGTACGGTAGCAGGCCGCGGTAGCGCGCCTGCGTGGTGGCCGGCGCAACTCGAGGGGCTTCTGCCCAAGTGCTCTTGCCGCTTGCCAAACGGCTCGGGGCGATCGCCCAAGCGATCAGGGCTCTTGCCCCAGCACGTCGTCGAGCACTTCTTCGTTCACATAGATCGGCAGCGGGGGGTCGCAGGTAACCGCCACGGCAATGGCGTCCGAGGGCCGGGCATCGACATCGACAAGCTCGCCGTCTTGCCGCAGCCGCAGCCGGGCATAGTACGTGTGTTCCTTCAGCTCGCTGATCACCACATCCTGAAACTCGGCCCCCAGCTGTTCGGCCAGCCGCACCAACAAGTCGTGGGTGAGCGGGCGCTGCGAGGTGTGGCCCTTGACCCGGCGGTCGATGCTCGTGGCCTCGAAAATGCCGATCACGATGGGAAACTGCCGGCTCCCATCCACTTCCTTCAGGTAAATGACTTGTTCGTTCTGGATCTCGTTGATGATGATCCGCGATAGTTCCATCTGCACGGGCATGGGGCCAATACCTTCCGCGGCAACAGGCGCGCTCGAACAGACCGCACGGCGCCGGCCCGGCTCGAAAGAAGCCTTGCCGCGGCGGCACACCCCTGGATTATAGAAACCAGCCGCGCAAGGCCGCTAGTAGCCCGGCGAGCGCGCGGAAACTCGCGACTCCACGGCCCGTGGTCTGGGCCTTGCCGGCCGGTAGCCGCGTATCGCGGCCGCTCGCCCCTCTGATTCGCCAGCGGCTTACCGGCAACGTACATTGGGGGCCGTTGGATGCTCGGGCGGCTGCTGGCCCTATCCAGAGAATTACTGCCAGAGGGTAGCCGAGGTCCGAGACTACCAAGGGTGCGACGGGGGAAACGCGCGATGCGAAGCTGCTGTGCGGAAATCGCCCACCAAGCGGGTGCCTACCCGGCGGGTGCACGGGGTATTTTGCAAACCAGGGGTGTGCGGGGCCGGGTGGCTGACAGCCCGTGGAAGGTTTCAACAGCTTGCGGGTTCTCCTGGAGGCGATTCCGGAATGGTGACGTAAGTCGTTATCCGGCGAGCTGCGGGCCGTTCCGCTTTGGGCCTGGCCTGGTTGCAATAAGCCACGATGAATCGTTTCAGCCGACTGATGAACGGACTGCTAAGCGTGGCCAACCCTGCTGGCTGGCGGTCGCCCTGGTTGTGTGGTTGATTCTTCCAGGAACGGTGGCGGCCCAGCCGCCCGGTAACGGTCAGCCGCTTGCCGGCACCGAGCCGTTGACCTTGCAGGGCGATATCGCCTCGCAGTTGGTCGAAGGGGTCGACCGGTTTCTGCTCGAGCAGCTGGCCCAATCCGAGGCGGCCCGGGCCAGGCACTGGCAGCGCGACGATACTTCTGCCCAGGCCAACGCGGCCAGCCTGGTGCCCAACCGGCGGCGGCTGGCGACCCGGCTCGGCATGGCTCTCGGGCCCGACGGTGTGGCTCGGCTCGAACCGGGGCCGAATTTCGACGAGGACCTGGCCCTGCGCTACGCCCGGTTCGAGCCCCCCAGCGGGCCGAACACCTGGCCCTATGCGCCGACGACCCTGACCATGGATGGCTATGAAGCGACCAACGTACGCTGGCTAGCGGGCGACCAGTTCTATGGCGAAGGGTGGCTGCTTGATCTGGCAGCTAAAACCCGAATACCCGTGGGGAGCGGCGCGCCGCAGATCGTCGAGCACGAACCGGGGCGCCCTTGGGTCATCGTGGTTCCCGACGCCGATCAAACCCCCGAGCAAATGGCGGGCCTCACGGCGCCGCACCCGGTGTGCCCCGCCATCGCCGCCCGGCTGGCCCGAAGCGGTGTGCGGGTGCTGGTGCCGTACGTTGTTTCGCGCCAGCGCCTGGTGCGCCACCCACCCGAGCGTGAAGGCGGGGCCACGCTGACCGATCGCGAGTATCTGTACCGGCCCGGCTTCGAACTGGGGCGACACCTGATCGCCCTGGAAGTGCAGAAGCTGGTGGCCGCGATCGACCTGATTTATCGCATGACTCCGGGCGCCGAGGCGAGCCCGCCTCGCGTGGGCCTGGTGGGTTGGGGTGAGGGGGCGGCGCTTTCGCTGTACACGGCGGCCCTCGACCCGCGCGTCGATTCGGTGCTGCTCAGCGGGTATTTCGGCGATCGCCGAGCGGTGTGGCAGCAACCGATCGATCGCAACGTGTTTGGCCTGCTCGATGAGTTTGGCGATGCGGAGCTGGTCAATCTGATCGCCCCGCGCTCGGTGGTGATCGAAGCGGCCCAGGGCCCCCAGCTCGACTTGCCTGGCGACGGCGGCGCGCCGGCGCGGCTCGAGACGCCCTCGCTTGCCGAAGTGAAGCGGGAGTTTGCCCGGGCGCAGTCGTTCGTCACCGACCCCGCGCTGCAGCCGGTACTTGAGCTGATCGAAACGCCCGATGGCCAGGGCAGCCCGGGCAGCACCACGGCCCTGGCCTGGTTTCTCAGCACCGTGGCCCCGGAGTCGCCGCTGGCCCCGCCGGAAGAGGCCGGCCGGCGGGCCGCCGATGGTCGCCCGGCGATCGCGTCGGCCCGCGAGGCCTGGGTCGAATCGCTTGGTGGCTCCGAGAAGCTGGCCGAGCGGTACGAGGCCCGCCGCCGCCGCCAAGTAGGCCAGCTCGACCGCCATCTGCAAGCCCGCTTGCAGGAGAGCCCCTACGAGCGGGTCAAATTTCTCGGTGGGCTGGATACCAGCTCGGCGGAAGCTTACGCCCGGACCAGCGCCGAGTATCGCCAGCGGTTTCGCCGAGAGACGATCGGGCAATTTGAGCTGGAGACGCTGCCCCCGCGACCGCGCAGCCGGCAGGTGTACGATGCGCCTCGCTGGACTGGCTACGAGGTGGTGCTCGACGTTTGGCCGGAGGTAATCGCCTACGGCATTCTGCTTTTACCCAAGGACCTGAAAGCAGGCGAGCGGCGGCCGGTCGTGGTTTGCCAACATGGGCTGGAGGGGCGACCGCAAGACGTGATCGGCGAATCGGGCAGGCAACACTACCAGATGTTTGCCGCTCGGCTGGCCGACGAAGGGTTCATTACGTTCGCGCCGCAGAACCTGTATTTGTTCGGCGACCGCTTTCGCAGCTTGCAGCGCAAGGCCAACCCGCTCGGAAAAACGCTGTTCTCGATCATCGTGCCGCAACACCGGCAGATTACCGACTGGTTGGCCTCGCTGCCGATGGTCGACCCGGAGCGAATCGGCTTCTACGGGCTGAGCTATGGCGGCAAGTCGGCCATGCGCATTCCGCCGCTGGTCGACCGCTACTGCCTCTCGATCTGCTCGGCCGACTTTAACGAATGGGTGTGGAAGAACGCCTCGACCCGCAGCCCCTATAGCTATGTTTGGACGGGCGAGTACGAGATTTTCGAATGGAATCTGGGGGGCACGTTCAACTACTCGGAAATGGCGGCTCTGATCGCGCCCCGGCCGCTGATGGTCGAGCGCGGCCATCACGACGGCGTGGCCCCCGACGAGGCCGTGGCCTGGGAATACGCCAAGGTGCGCCGGCTGTACGCGGCGCTGGGAATCTCTGAGCGGACCGAGATCGAGTTTTTCGACGGTCCCCACCAGATTCACGGCGTGGGAACGTTTGCGTTCCTCCGTCGGCATCTGCGCTGGCCGGAACGTTGAGAGCGGCATTGCCCTGCCAAGGCGCCGGCCTGCCTTGGCCGACTCAAAGGTAGGTGGCCGGCTCGGCAGGGGCCTGGCAAGCGTGGAAGCGATCAGCCACGGCCCGTAGCGGGCTCGGTGGCCTGGTCGATCTCGAGCAGCCGCAGGTTTTCGCGGGCACCCTGATGCGCGAGGTCGAGTTGCAGAACGCGCTGAAACGCCTGTGCCGCCGCCGTGCGGTTCTCGGCGGCCAGGTGGGCCACGCCCAGGTTGAAATGGGCCTCGACCGAGGCGGGGTGCAACTCACACGCGGTCTGGAAATGGTCAATCGCCTTTTTGGTTTGTTGGCGCTGCATGTGTACGATTCCCAGGTTGATCCAGGCGGGCACGAAGCGGGGTTGGGCGGCGATGGCGTCGCCGAAGTGGGTTTCGGCCAGGTCGAGCCGGCCGGCTTGGTGATGAACCAGGCCCGCGCTGTAGAGCGCCAGCGCGTTGCCCGGAGACTTGGTGAGCATCGACTCGTAGCACTCCAGGGCACCGTTCCAATCTTGGTTGGCCAACCGCTGATTGCCCTGGTCCAACAGCGCGCGAAGTTCACCTTCGAGCGTGGCCACGGTCAGAGCGCCCGGGGCCGCGCTCCAGCGTAGCCCCGCCGTAACCACCGCCCGGCAAACCACCGCGGCGACCAAAAGCTCGGTCAGGGCCTCGAACAGTTCGCTCAGTTCTTGGGCCACGGCTTGATCGAGTTGCCGGCCGGCGCTAATGGCCAGCAGGAGAAACCCGGCAAGATTCCCCGCCTGTGCCGCCGCCGAGATCGGTCCGGGCCAGGGCAGGCCCCACCGCCTGGCAAGCGCCGATGCCCGCGGCCAGCGGCCCCGGGTCATTCCACCGCCGCACAGGTAAGCGGTGGTCAGCATCATCCAGGCGAATTGCAGCCAGTTCCGGGCGGGGCCGTCTGAAGGCGACCCGTAGAACGCTCGCAGGTTGTGCAGATTGAATTCGCCCACCACGTTCTGGCCCCGGGCCCAACCGGGGCTGGCGAACCCGATGATGCGCTGCATCCAGCTCATTTCTTCCAGGAACATCAGCGCCAGCGCCGCGGCCATTGTCCACCAGAGGAGCGGATGGCCAAGGCGATCTGAGTCTGGCGCCTGGCCGCGCCTGGCGGGCCAGGCGCGAATTCCAGCCAAGAACGCCGCCAGCGAGGCCGCCAAACAGGCCAGCGCGCCGGCCGACTCGAGCCAGCCATCTTCGCTGAACCAGATCGAGCCCTGACCTAGGATTTCCCACCGCGCCAGCAGCCAGTAGCCCAGCACGGGGCCGATGACCGCCAGTGCGATCAGGCCGACGCGTGCGGGCCAGGGGAACGACCGGCAGGGGGCCGCCAGGTTCCGCCCCTGTGGCTCGGATCGCCGCGAGGGTCGGGTTGGTTTCGCTGGTTTACCTCGCCCCATGCCCTGTTGTCTCCTGGCTCTTGTGTTCTCGCGGCGCCACGGCAGACCGGGCGGTGTGTGCTATGCTTTTCGCTGCCGGGGGGAAGGGCTCCTCGCCGGATGGATTTTCACTGGCGCGGGAAACGCTCACGGTCCGCGGCATCGAACCTGTTGAGGCTCAGTCCGGTATGAACGCCACTCGCCTGTCCGGAATCTTCACACCCAACATCGTTCCGCTCGACCCGCGCGGCGAGATCAACGAGCCCGAACTGCGCCGCTACACCGAGTGGCTGATCGCCCAGGGTGTGCATGGCCTGTACCCCAACGGTTCGACGGGCGAGTTCCTGCGATTCACGCCCGAAGAGCGGCGACGGATCGTGGCGATCATGGCCGATCAAACGCGCGGCCGGATTCCTATTCTGGCCGGGGCGGCCGAGGCCAATGTGCGCGAGACGATTGCCGCCTGCGAATATTACCACACCTTGGGGGTGCGCGCGGTGGCGATCGTATCGCCGTTTTACTACCGGCTCAGCCCCCCCTCGGTGTATGCCTATTTCAGGGAAATTGCCACCCACTCGCCGATCGACATCACGCTTTACAACATTCCGATGTTCGCCTCGCCGATCGATGTGCCGACCGTGCGCCGACTGGCCGACGAGTGCCCCCGGGTCGTGGCCATCAAGGATTCCTCGGGCGATCTGCCGCACATGATCCGGATGATCGCGGCGATTCGGCCCAGTCGGCCCGATTTCAGCTTTCTCACCGGATGGGACGCGGCGCTGATGCCGATGCTGTTGGTGGGCTGCGACGGGGGGACCAACGCCACCAGTGGCATCGTGCCCGAGATTACCCGGCGGTTGTACGACCTGACGCTGGCGGGGCGACTCGACCAGGCCCGGCAGTTGCAATACGACCTGGTCGAGTTGTTCGACGCCATGTTTGGCTCGGCCGATTTTCCCGAGGGGTTCCGGGCCGCGATGCGCCTGCGAGGCTTCGAGCCCGGCGTGGGTCGGCAGCCGCTGGCCCCCAGCCAGCAGTTGGATTTGGCCGAGGTCAGCCGCCGAATCCAGTGCCTATTGGCCGAACACGGCTTTACCAACGAGCCGCCGGGCGGATGCGCGGCTGTTGGTTCGGCCGCCGCGCGCGACGGCGTCGAGCGGATCGTGGCCGACGTGTTGGCCGAGCTGACGCGGCGCGGGCTGGGCTAACCCGTGAGGGCCTGGAATCTGTGCGGCCCCCAACGGCGCGGGCGAACCCGCCCGAGGGTTGGCGTGTCGGCACCTGTATCGACGCGTAATGGCGTCGCGTGCACCAGCCAGAGGAGCCCCATGAGCAAATCGACCGTCGACGAAATCCGCCAGCGATTCGATCACGACGTGGAGCGGTTCTCGAACCTGGAAACCGGCCAGTCGGCCACGATCGATGCGCCGCTGGCACTGGAACTGGTTACCCAGGCCGCGGCGGCCGTCACGCCGCACGCGCGGCGGCTGCTCGACATCGGCTGTGGCGCCGGAAACTACACGCTCAAGCTGCTCGGCGAGCTGCCCGATTTGGAGGTGACTCTGGTCGACTTGAGCCGCCCGATGCTCGACCGGGCCGTCGAACGGATTACTCCGCGCACCCGGGGGCAAGTCGAAACGCTTCAGGGCGACATTCGCCAACTGCACTTCGCGCCGGGCTCGCTGGATATCGTGCTGGCGGCCGCCGTGCTGCATCATCTGCGCACCGAAGAGGAGTGGCAGGCCGTGTTCGCCCAGATCTACGCGGCCCTGGCACCGGGCGGATCGTTCTGGGTTTTCGACCTGGTTGAAAGCGATCATCCGGCGGTGCAAGCGCTGCATTGGCGGCGCTACGGCCAGTACCTGGCCCAACTCCAGGGAGAGGCCTACCGCGACCGGGTATTTGCCTATGTCGCAAGGGAAGACACGCCGCGGTCGCTCGAGTTTCAGTTGGCGCTGATGCGGCAAGTGGGCTTTCGCGCCGTCGAGGTGCTGCACAAGCACGGCTGTTTTGCCGCCTTCGGCGCGGTGAAGTAGGCAGCGGCCGACGAACCGGGCCGCTTGCGAGCTTACCCCGGGGCGGTTAGGCCCCGTTTTTTCGCGCCAGGCCCATCAGGCCCAGCAGACCCAGGGCGGCCAAGAACGCCGCACCCGGTTCGGGCACCGCGAGCGCGCCCCCGCCCCCGGGCAGCAGCCGGGGGTTGTACACCGCCACGCCGAAGGGCTGATTCAATCCGTCGCCGGCGTCGGCCATGAGCGAACCGGCTCCGCCAGGTGTGAACGACCACATTTTGTTGCTCAGGTAATCGCTCACCACCAGGTTGCCTCGCAGGTCGAAGCCCAACCCGGTGGGCGTAAACAGCCCATCGGCCGCGTCAGCGAAAATGCTCCCCACGCCGCCGCCGGTGAATTTAAGGATGTTGCTCTTCAGCGCATCGGCCACGAAGACGTTGCCGGTCTTGTCGACGGAAACGCCCAGGGGCGTGAGCAGCCCGTCGCTGGCGTCGGCAAACACACTGGCGACGCCGGCGGGATTGATCTTGAGGACTTGCTTCGCGTCGAGATTGGCCACGAACAGGTTGCCGGCCTGGTCCAGCGCCAGTCCAAACGGGCCGTCGAGCCCGTCGGCGGCATCGGCCACGAGGGTCACTTCCCCCTGGGGGGTAATGCGCTGAATGGTGTTGGTCAGGTAATTGGCCACGAGCACGTCGCCGTTGGCGGCCACGGCCAGGCCCGAGGGGCTGGTCAGCCCCTGTTCGCGGCCGGCCAGCAGGGTGGCGTTGCCGGCCAGGTCGTACTGCCAAACTTTGCCGGTCAGCACATCGGCGGCGTACAGCTGGCATTCGGCGCCGTATTCCAAGTCGATCGGGGTAAACAGTCCGTCGCCCGCGTCGGCCAAGACGCTGGCCATGTTCAGGGGATCGAAGACTCGGGTTTCGCGCGAGCCCAGCGAGGCCACTCCCACGGGAGGGGCGACCGCCACGTGAAACGTTGTTACGGGGCTGGTGCTGACCGTGCTGCCCAGCCGCGCCGATCCGACGAAATCCAGCTCGTAGTATCCTGGCTGGGTAAAGCCGGCGTAGTAGTGAACGTGGCCCCCCTCGGGCAAAATGGCCGTGTCGCTCGGGCCCAGCCCATCGGACGAGGCCACCCAGACGCTGGTGAGCGTGTTGCCGCTTTGCTGCCAGAGGGCAAAGTCGCCCGGCCCGCGAATGGCTTGCAACTGGAACTTCATCCAGCCCGCGCTCAGGGGCGGTACCCGAGGATCGCTCTCGACGTAGGGCGTAAAGGTGCCTGGAAAGGTTTCCTCGGTGGCCACGGAAAACGAAACCAGGCCCCCGGCGGGCGACTGCGGTGTGCGAAAGTAAGGGTTGCCCGCTCCCGCGCCGATAAACGACCAGGTTGCCCCCGCCGGCTGCACCTGGCGCGCGGCCGGATCGACGTAAATCATCGTCGAATCGGGATCGTAGTCGACGTCGTTGTCGAAATCGTACAAGTGCACGTTCCAGCCGCCATCGTAGTCGGGCGATATGTGCAGATGCTGCGAGGTGAGAATCGCCTGGTAGGGGCCCGCCGCTACCAGGCCGGGCTGGGCCAGGCCCAGGGACCAACTCAGGCCGACTGCGAGCGACGCGGCCAGCGTGCATGCTTTCATCGTGGTGCCTCGGTTCACTGTTCTGCGCGAGCGTGGCAAAGGTGGCGTTCAGCGCGAGCGTGGCTAGGGTTGCAGCCGTGCCCGGCCCTCGAGCGGCGGGGCGCCTCGCCCCGCCCCGGCCAATCGCACGACAAGCCGGTTATTGCGGCAGCGTGAAGTTGTCTCCCTCTTCGATCCGGCGCCGCATCACGTAAGCCGGAATCAATTCCACGTGCCCGTCGGCGTAAAGGTAATTCTCCAGCCCCTGGGTGTGCTGGGCCGTGGGGTCGTTTCCCAGGTCGGGGTCGCGGGCATCGGCCGACCAGTGGCGGTCGGGTTGCAGGTCGGCCAGCACCTTTTTCCAGGCCGTGGCGGTGCCGCCCGAGAGCCAGTTGCGCGAATGGGTGTGGTCGCTAAAGGCGCTCCAGGCCAAGCGCTCGGAAGCGGGCAGCACCGTCAGGGTTTGCGAGGTGCTTTTCAGTTTGTTGATCGAGCGCCGCGCGAGGCCGTCGGGCGGGTCGTTGTCGTAACAGATGAACTCGTTGAGCACGTAGCTGGAACCCTTGTGGCCGGTTTGCGCTGCCTTGATGATCTGGCGGCCCCGCAGATCGGCCGGGCAAACGCGGATCGAGTCCACGTTCTCCATAAACGGCCCGAGGGTGTAAACCCACGATTTCTGAAAGTCGAGCTGCGTGCTGAGCGTGGTTTCCGGAAAAAACCCGCCGTAGGTATCGCAATACAGGTGCAGGGCCAGCCCGATCTGATGCAGGTTGTTGGCGCAGCGGGTAACGTCGGCCGCGCGGCGGGCCGCTTGCACGGCCGGCAAGAGCAGCCCGATGAGCAGGCCCACGATGGCGATCACGACCAACAGTTCCACCAAGGTGAAACCGCCGGGTCGTTGAGCGCGAACTGTTGATCGGCCAGGCATCACCCCGCTCCGCACTCTCCGGCTACTCAGCCAGCAGGGGGCTGCCCAGGCCAGCGTTGCGGCCGGCCCGGGCAACCCCTCAGACTGATCGAAGCCAAAGGAAGCAATTAGGCCTGGCGCCGGCGGGTTCGCCAAGCCGCCAGGGTGCCGATGGCCAAGAGCGCCAGCGCCGCGGTGCCCGGTTCGGGCACCTGGGTGTGAATCGCGGCCAACCCCCGCTCGGCTTCCTCTTCGCTCAGACCGTAGTTGCCGATTGCCCAAAACGTTTCCGACTGGTCAAAACCCGGTGAAACTACCTTAAACCCAATTCCGTAGAGCCCGGCGGGGGCGTCTAACGGCAAGGTCAGGGTGAGCGCCGAGTGTCCACCCGGTAGCCCATTAAACGCACCCAGCGTGCCCACCGCGCGCGATTCGTCGGTGCGCAGCACGGTCGCGTTGACCCCGGTGCGGGTCAACTGAATGTCGACCGGCGAATCGAGCACATTGGTTCCATCCCAGTAGAGCAGCGCCAGCGGGTGTTGGGGAGAGCCCGAAGCGGTAACCGTGAGCGCCGCGCCGGTCGGGAATACGCCCGGTTCGGGGTAAAAGCCCGCGGCCCCCTTGACCCCGGTGCCGGTCAGTAGCAGTTCGCTTTCGTGGTGATCGTAATTGACCAACGAGGCGCTGAAGAGCCGATTGGACCCGTCCACGCTGATATGGGAAGGAATACCATGCCCGTGGCTGATACCGACGGTGCTCAGGCAAACCAGGCAAGCAGCAATGGCAATCGAAATGCGTGCGTTCGCGTTCATGGAAACAGTTCCTGGAAAGTTCAGTTGAAGAAACTCATGTAGTGATTTCGGGTGCTGGTTCGCCCCGGCGCGAGGGACCCGCGACGCAGGTCGCAGATCGAACCGGGGCGGCCAGGGGCGTGCGGCATCGGCCGCCGCGCCCAGCAGCCCGTAAGCATCAGGAAACTGGTTCGTTGGCTAGCGTTTCTCCTCAGGGAAGAATCGGTACTCGTTTGGGCGGTGATCCGGCGCGCTCGCGCCTTTCCAGTCAGTCCGACGGACGAGGAACGAACGGCCGGTCCAGCACGAGCGCGCCGGATCACCGCACGACGCCTTAGCTGTCGAGCCAGCCCAAAGGCAAGCGGCTGCGGTCGAATCGTTGCACGATTCAGCGATCGATCTGGTGCCTGGCTCCCCGGCGCTAGCGAAAGCGTTCGGGTTCAAAGCCCCGCGCAGAGCGGGGCCAAAGGCCAAGCCAAATCCCAGGGCCGAAGCGGGCACGACGACCGGGGCCGTGCGAGGGCCGGGCTCGTCAGCCGAGGGCGATGCCGCGCGGCGGGGGCGGGTCGGGGGCCGAGGCAAGGGCCTGCCAGGCCGGCTCGAAGAAGGGCAGCCGGGCGGTCGCCGCGGATGCCAGCGAAAGATCAAACAACGGCGGGGGCATCATGGCCCCGGCGGAAACGAGCCAGGTAAGCTCCAGACCGGCGCATTTCTGCGCCGCGATGCCCAGCACCCACCGCGAAACGCCAGGGCTCGCGCCTGCAGGGTCGGCCCCCGCGGCCGCGCCGTTTTCACTGGGCGATGTGCTCTCCGGCGTGTGCTTGCAGCATTTCGAATTCGAATCCGACTGGACCGGCTGCCTCGACGCGGCGACCAGCGAGGGGGGAGGGGTGACCCCGTGTTGCCGAGCCCAGGAGAGCCGCTGCTGAGGCGAAAAACAGCAGCACGAACGCCAGCAATGCTCGGCGCTACGGCAACCGCAACGGTGCCCACGGCAGGGAAACGCCGCGTCGGAATGGTCTGCCAGGGCCGATTCGTGCGCGTGCTCGTCGGGCAACGCAGGCAGCGGAATTCCCGTCGAGAGGGCCAAGTGCGCGAGCACGCAGGCCACGACCACGCCGCGGCGAAACGCGGTGGGCAAGCGACGAGACCGGTAAGGTTGGCAGGCAAACACTTCTATGGACCAGCGGTTTGGCCAGCAAAACTGGCCAACAGGAGGGTGCTGACCGCTCGTTCCTCGTCGACGTCTGTGATAGTTGTACCGACTCGGGCTGTCAATGGTTTCAGGCTATTTCGTCGCCACTCGCCTCGCTAGGCTCGGGATGTGCGGACCCGCTCACCGATTTGATTTGCTGCTTGCCAACCCGAAGCGCCTCTGCCTCGGGCCGTTGCTTATAAAACGGGTCGAGCGGGTAACAGCCCGAAATGAGTCCCAGTCTTGGTCCGGTGGTGCAGTCGCTAAAGGTGCGGCAGATCAGCTTTCGTTCGAGGCGGCCGTGCTCCAGGCTGTCGGCGACGATACGCGGATACGAGAGCACCATTCGGCCAATTCCCACCCAGTCGGTCCAGCCGGCCCGCACAACCGCCTGCGCCACCTGAGGCAGAAAGTCTTGCAGGTAGCTGTACCCGGTGCCCACCACCGCAAGCGCGCCGGCCGCCTGCTTCACCGTGCGGGTGGCCTGAATCTGGCGAACCACGCCCACCAGCGGATCCTCGGGCGGTTGATACCCGTCGCTGGGCGGAACCGAGGCCGGGCGCTGTACGTGGTGGCTGTAGTAGGGGCTGCCGGCCGACACGTTGACGATCGATACACCCCACGCGCCGAGCGACTGAACCAGTCGCACGGGTTCGTCCAAATCGATCTCGCGCGGGTCGTCGGCTCGTACGCCGAATCCCAGGCGATACGGCAGCAGCTCGTGGTAGGGCAGCGGTTGGCCCACCTCGCGGCTCGTGGCGAACGGCACCACGTCGAACACGGAAAGCCGCACGCCGATTAGCAATTCGGGCACTTCGCCGCGAATCCGCTCAATAATCGTTCGCAGCATTCGCGTCCGCCCCTCGAGATCGCCGCCATACTTGCCGGGCCGGGTATGGGCCCCGAGCAGCTCGTGAAGCAAGTAGCCGTGACAGGCCTTGACGTCGACAAACTGAAAGCCGGCGCGGGCCGCGGTTTGGGCACCTGCCACGAAACAGTCGATGAGCTGCTCGAGCTCGTCGTCGGTCCACAGAAGTCGGTCGTCGACGGGCTCCAGGTCGAACTTGGAATCGAGCAGCGGGTGACGAAACGCCAGGCGCGGCTCGAGCCGCGGGCCATGCGGGCGGGCGAACCGGCCCGAGTGGGTCAGTTGCAATCCCACCACCAAATCGTCGAGGGCCCGGGTTCCGCCGAAATCGCGGGCGTGGGCCTCGCGGAGCGCGTCGAGCAGACGGGCCAGGCCCGAGTGATGGTCGGGCGTGGCCAAAAGCTGGCGGGGGTTGGCCCGGCCGTCGGGCCGGACGGCAGCGGCCTCGCCCCCCCAGATGAGCTTGGCACCGCTGGCGCCGAACCGCTGCCAGCGGCGCAGGGTGGTGCCGCTGGGAGATCCGTCGGCTTCGCCGTCCCAGCCCTCCATGGGATGAATGCACCACCGATTGCCCACCGGGTACCGGCCCAGGCGTGCCGGCCGAGCCAGCGGCGAGCCCTCCGCGGCGGTGAGCAGCACGTCGTCTAGGGGAAGTTCGAGGTTCAGCGCGGCGAGCCGCCGGCGCAAGGCCGCGGCATCTTTGAATTGCGCCAACTTGGGGTATTGCACTTGGCTACCTCGGCGGGTCGTTACTCTGCGATTCGGGTCGCATCGGTCCCGATCGCCCGGCGGGCCGACCGAGCAACTCGCCGCGCACTTTCGGCCCGGCGGTTTGCTCCCACCCGGCTCGGGCCCCGCCCGGGTGTGGGTTAGTCGGTTCCGACGGGCTCCAGCACGCTGTGGACCAGGATGAACTTTTTCTCGCCCGCCGCCGATTGAAACCGCACGGTCGCCGAGCGCAAGGCGGGGCTGCCCCCCAGCGACACGATGGTGCCCAGGCCGTATTCCGGGTGGCGCACCGTCATGCCCTCGGAGAACGATTCGGGCGCCACCTTGGGGCGCGCCACGCGCTGGCTGACCAGATCGGCCGCGGTAACGAGCGACACGCCGGTGGGCCGGGCGCTTTGCCGCGCGGCAGGCACGGGGTCGGGCACCTGGCAGGCCTCGTCCCAGGCCGGGTCGAGGTGGTCCGGCGCCCGCAGGTCGGCCGCCGTCTGCTGTACGTCCATCTCGCCGAGCGGCATCTCTTGCAAGAAGGGGCTGGGGACCGCGAAACGAAACTGCCCGCGAAACTCTCGCCGCACGGTGCGCGAGAGATAAAGCTCCTCGCGGGCGCGGGTAATGGCCACGAACAACAGCCGGCGCTCCTCCTCGATTTCGGCTTCGCTTTCCGCGGCGCGCTCGTGGGGCAACAACCCCTGTTCCAGCGCCACCAGGAACACGACCGGGAACTCGAGCCCCTTGGCGGCGTGAATGGTCATGAGCGAAACGCGATCGTCCACGGCGTCCCAGGCATCCTGGTCGTTGACCAGGCAGGCTTGTTCCAGGAAGGCCTCGAGCGCGCCCGGCTCGGGGTGGGTGTCGTCAAACTGCCGAGCCGCGGACAACAGCTCTTCGATGTTGGCCAGCCGATCTTCGTCTTCCGGCAACTCCGACTCTTGCAGGTGGGCGCGGTAGCCGGTTTCCTGGAGCACGGCCTCGAGCAGCTCGCGCACCGCGCCGGCCGAGGCCAGGCTCAGCCGATCGACCAGGGCCATGAAGCGAGCGATGGGCACGGCGCTGCGCTTGGGCAAGTCGGCGATCAGTCCACACTGGCGGGCTGCTTCCGAAAGAGAAATGCCCTGCGCGGCGGCGTAGCGCCCCAGCCGCTCGAGCGAGGTTTTGCCGATTCCCCGCGGCGGTACGTTGATGATCCGGGCCAGGGCCAGGTCGTCGCGCGGGTTGTTGATCAGCCGCAGGTAGGCCAAGGCGTCTTTAATCTCTTGTCGCTGATAGAACTCCAGCCCGCTGACGACTTGGTAGGGAACGCCCTGTTGCACGAGCGCGGTCTCCAGGCCCCGCGAGAGGGCGTTGATGCGGTAGAAGATGGCGAAATCGCGGGGGCGGCGGCGCCCCGAGCGGATTTCGGCCGCGATTCGCCCCGCGATCGATTCGGCCTCGTCCCGGCTGTCGGAGTAGGCTACCAGCGACACCGCGCGGCCCGGCCCGTTGTCGGTGAACAGCGATTTGGGCTTGCGCCGCTTGTTGTGGGCAATCAGTGCGTCGGCCACGCGAAGAATACGGTCGGTGCTGCGGAAGTTTTGTTCGAGGCGAACCACGCTCAGCCGGGGGTAGTCGCGTTCGAAATCGAGAATGTTGCCGATGTTGGCCCCGCGCCAGCCGTAGATCGACTGGTCTGGGTCGCCGGTGACCGCCAGGTTCGGATAGTCGACCGCCAGTGCCCGCACGATGCGATACTGGGCCTGGTTGGTGTCCTGGTACTCGTCGACCATTACGTAGCGGTACCGGGCATCGAGCTGCTGTCGCACCTCGGGATGATGCGAGAGCAGCAAGGCCACGTGCATGAGCAAGTCGTCGAAATCGACCGCGTTGGCCGCCAACAGCGCCGCCTGATAGGCCGGGTAGAGCCGGGCCGCCACCGTCAGCAGTGGGTCGCCCGCCGCGGCGGCGAAATCTTCGGGCGTTTGCAGCCGGTTCTTTCCCCGGCTGACCACGGCGGCCAACTGCTCGGGCCGGTACCGGGTTGAGGCTCCCGGGTCGTCGGCGACGACGCGCTTCCAAACCTTGAGGCTGTCGTCGGAATCGTAGATGGTGAAATTCGGCTCCAGCCCAACCAGCTCGGCGTATTGCCGCAGGGTGCGCGAGCAGAAACGGTGAAAGGTGCTCATCCAGACCTGGGCGCCGGGGGCCAATTGTTCGACCCGCGAACGCATCTCGTCGGCCGCCTTGTTGGTAAACGTGAGGGCCAGAATATTGCGATCGGGTACCCCCTGACCGAGAAGGTAGGCGACGCGATGGGTGACCACCCGGGTCTTGCCGCTTCCGGGGCCGGCCAGCACCAGAAGCGGGCCCTCGACGTGGGTCACGGCTTGTCGCTGCGGGTCGGTTAGGCGGTCGAGGGCCAACATCGGTGGGGTAGGTCCGGTGCGCGGTCGGCGAGTGGGGGGTGGGAAAAGGCTCAATATGGCTTCGTGCTCGTCGCTCGGCGAGGAGCGTTCGCGATCGAGCGAATTCTGTAGTCGCTGCTAGCACGAGGCATTCGGAGCCGTCGAACCGAGGGGGGCGATCCGTCCGCCGCGAGCGTGTAGCTGTCGCAATTATAAGGGTTTAGTCGCTCCTTGGCCGCCCCCCGACCGCCGCGGGCAAGGTGCCTCTCCCGGCGCAGCTCGGTATACTCCGCCCCCAGCGTCGGCACGCGGGATCAGGCCGACGATTCGCTGACTCGACTTGGCAGCGATCAGGTTCGGAGTTTCGCCAAACTTGGGAGGGAACCCATGACGCGCATTCCCCTGAGCGTGATTGAAAACGAAGCCGATACGCTCAACGCCCGTTTGGAAATGAGTACGGCCGAGATCGGACTCTCGGTGCGTACGACGAATTGCTTGGAAGAACGGGGTATTTTCACGGTGCAGGATCTGTTGAACTGCACCCGCGAAGATTTGTTGAGCATTTCCAATTTCGGCGAGAAGACCTTGGAAGAGGTTTTCAAAGCGCTGGAAGGAATCGGCTTCGTGCGCAAGTCACGGCGAGTTGGCGTGCGGGCCGCCTGAGTCGTGATCGAGCCCAGCCCCGGTCACCGCGGAGGGGGTCCACACCCAACAGTCGAGTTGCTCCTCGCTTCGAACGAGCACTCGGCGTCCGACGAAGGCCGGCACCGTCCACGTGGCGGTGTCGGCCAGTTGTTTTTCGGCCAGGAGCTGGTAAGCCTCGGGCGAGGCCCGCAGCACGGCCAACGCGCCCCGTTCGTTCAGTCCGAGCAGCACCTGCCGCGGATGGGCAATCAGGGCCGTGGCGTAGTAGCCGTGGTCGCCGGCTTGCCACTGGGTGCGGCCATCGGCCAGGCGCACGCAGGCCCAGCGGCCGTCGTCGGCCATGCCGTACAGATAGTCGCCGTGGGCCACCATCGACGAAAGGTAGCTCGACAGGTCGTCGTTTTGCCAGGCGGCCTCGGCCGTCCAGGTATCGCCCCGCCGCTCGATACGCCAGGCGGTGAGCGGGCGGCTGTCGGCCGTTACGATGACCAGGTCGCCCGCCACCACCGGGGTGCTAATGCTTTCGTCGTACTGGATTTGAAACGGGCGGCTCCAGAGCAGCTTGCCGCTAGCCAGTTCCAGACCCACCACGCGGGGGCCTGTCATCACGACGACCTGCGGCGTGCCGGCAAGCGCGGCCACGACCGGGGAGGAGTACGAAACATTTTCGTCCAAAGCGCGCCAGGCGACCCGCCCCGTGGCGGCGTCGAAGGCCATGATCGTAGCCCCCCGCGCGCCTCCGACGGGACAAATCAGTTTTCCCTCGGCCGCGACGGGCGAACCGGTGTAGCCGAACAGCGGGACCGCCGCCCCCTGGCCCGCGCCGATCGGCACAAGTACGTTGTCGGTGCCGTTTACGCGTGCCCGGTTTCCTGGCAGGGGCTCGCTGGCGCCAAACTCGGCCGGATAGTTCAGGCTCCAAAGCTCGTCCCCCGTGTCCGCATCGCAGCACAGCAGTCGCCCGGCAATGCCCACGCTGTAGACCCGGCCGCGATCCACGACGGGGGTGCTCTTAGGCCCATTGCCGTGGCCGCGCCCGACCGGATGCGGCTCGAAATCGACCGGATAGCTTCGGCTCCAGCGCTCGCGGCCGGTTTCCAGGTCGAGTGCCCGGAGGGACTCTTGGTTCTCGCGACGATCGGTCAGGTAGACCGTGTTTCCGGCCACGACGGGCGACGACCAGCCGGCCCCCAGGGCAACCCGCCAGGCCGACGCGAGCTCGCCGGGCCACTGGCGGGGTAGCTCGGCGCCGAACACATGGCCGTCGCCGCGCGGTCCGCGCCAGGCGGGCCACGCGCCGGATTGGCCCGTCTCGGCATCCCCCTCTGGGTGCGTCGTTTTCGCCCCTGGCTCGCTCGCGCCGACAGCGACCGGCGGCGCCCCCCTGGCCTTGGATGATTCAGGGGGCATTTGCGCGGTGGCGGGTTTGCACCCCTGGACCAACAGGAAACCCAGCAGCGGGCCCGCCAGCCAAGGCGGTGCCCAGCGCGACGCGTACTGCCGGGGCGTCAAGGCATGGCCCCGGAAAACCGCGGGCAAGACCATTCTTCGAGGTTCGCTCATAGCCGGCCGCTTCGATGTTCGAGAGAATTCGTGCCGAAAATTGCCCACTCAATTGCCGCCTGGCCTAGGGGGCGTGGCGATTCGATGGAAAAAAAGGTCGATCATTGGCCTCGGACAGTCGCGGCGCATTATAGGGGGGCGGACCTGCGGACCGAGCGAGCGGCCGGGAAACACTTGCCAAGAGCTTGCCCCTCGGGCTAAGTAGGGGGTTTTCCGCTAAGGTACCCGCCGACAAACCGGGGCCAAATAAACGGGGCGGGGCCAGGGCCAAACGTAGCCCGGCACCGCGGAGCCACTTTAAGCCCTATGCGCACCTTCTGGCTGCTGCCCAAGAAACGCCGCCGCCGACGAACGGGTTCCGAGGCTGCGGGCGGACTGGCGTTGGCGGCCTTTTTCTCGGTTTGCGCCTTGGGAGGGCTGGGCTTTCTTTGGCTAATTGTCAGCTCGTTGCTGGTGCCCCAGTGGCGCGTGAACCGCGTTTATCGGCCGGTCGAGTGCCAGATCGTCGACCAGAAACTCGAAGAGAACGACGACGAATCGGGGGTCTCCTTTCGTCCGCGGCTGCTGATTCGCTACCAGGTGGGGGAACAGTGGCACCAGGTGTGGACCTATGACATCGGCGGGGTTTATTCGGCCGACCGCGAGGCGCAGCAAGCCGTGGTCGATCGGTTTCCCGTCGGCGGCAAATTTCCAGCCTGGTACGATCCCGGCGCCCCGGGAACGGCCGTCTTGGTTCGCGGCTACACCTGGTTCGCCTGGCTCATGCTGTTCTTGCCCGCGTCGTTCATCACCCTGGGGGGCGCGGGTTTGGTCTATACCCTGGTCAACCTGGGCAAGTCGACCGAACGCCGGGCGGCCATGGCGCCGATTCCCACCGCGCTGGAGTTGATCGAGCCGGGGCACAGTTCGGCGGATAGCGCCTTTCCCACCGTTCCCGGCGACGGCAACCTGGTCAACAGCCCTGGTACCCAGTTGCGCTACCGGATGCCGAGCCGCACCAACCCGCTCTGGCGGCTTGGGCTGTTGGGGGGGGCGGCGGCCACGGTGCTGGCCGCGGCGATGCTCTTCGGTTGGATGGCGGCACAGCAGATTCTGGCCGGCCAGCCCGATTGGTTTCTCACCCTGTTTTGCCTCCCCTGGGTCACCGTCGGCTCGATCCTCGCCATTCAGTTCGCAGGGCAGTTGATGTTCCACGCCCAGGCCGGCGGCACCATTGTCGAAATCTCGGATCACCCGTTGGTTCTTGGCGAACGTTACCGGGTCTTGCTCATGCAGGGTGGCCGGCTCAAGTTTCGCTCGTTACGGTTACTGTTGGTTTGCGAGGAGCGGGCCACGTATCAACAGGGGACCAACACCCGCACCTATGCCCGGCGGGTATTCGAGGCGCTGCTGGTGAACCAGGAAACGTTTGGCGCTCGCGCCGGCGCCCCGGCCGAGTGGCAAGCTGAACTGGAGCTTCCCGAGCTGGGTATGCACTCGTTTCGCGGGCTACACAACGAAGTGGCCTGGTCGATCGTGGTCCGCGGCGAACCCGAGCGGTGGCCTCCCTTCGAATACGTTTTTCCGCTGGTGGTTTACCCGGCCGGCACGGTGCTGCAGCGTCAATGAAAACCCCCACGCTCGACCTGCATCTGGATCACCCGCAGCACCACTACCGCCCTGGCCAGGTGCTTTCGGGAACCTATCATTGGACCGATCCGTCGCTAGAGGAGGCTCACGCCAACGAGGTGACGGCGCTGGAGATTTCCGTGCTCTGGTTTACCGAGGGAAAAGGAGACGAAGAACTGGCCGTGCACTTCTTCGAGCGCCGCACGCTGCACGAAGCGGCGGCGCACCAAGGGTTGCACACGGGCCATTTTCAGACGGTGCTTCCAGCCACGCCGCTGAGCTACGAGGGGGTGATCGTCAAGATTCGCTGGTGTGCCCGAGTGCGGCTTTACTTGGCGCGCGGGCGCGAGGTGATGGCCGAGGCCCCCTTTCGATTGGGACTGGTGCCACCAGCCCGGGCCGTGCTGAAATGACCGCCGCCGACCCCGCCGCCCACGGTGGCGACTTGCCCGAGAGCAATCCGTTTTCCACGCGGTTTACCCGGCCCGGGGCGATTCCCTTTTGCTTCGCGGCGGCGGGCGCCGTCGATGCCTGGACCGACGGCGACCAGCCCCGGCTCGACCAACTGGTTTCGCGGCTGCGAGCCGAGAACTGGCGCGGCCAAATCGTCGGCCCTCACGGTTCGGGCAAGACCACCTTGGTGCATTCGCTGCTGCCGCGTCTCGAGGCGGCCGGTCGGCGGCCCCACCTGATTACCCTGCGCGACGGTCAGCGAGGAGTGCCCCGGCGGAGTTGGCCGAGCCGCCCTTTGGTCAGCCGCGACCTGGTGTTAATCGACGGGTACGAGCAACTTTCCTGGCTCGGGCGGCTGGCGGTGTGGCTGCGCTGTTTGCGAAGCGGCGCCGGGCTGCTGGTGACCACGCATCGCCCGGTGCGTTTGCCAGAGATCTATCGGACCGGCACCAATCTGCCGTTGGCCGAACACTTGGCCCGGCGGCTCCTGGCCGGCAATCCCCGGCTCGAGCCGGGGGCCGTGGCCAGCGCCTACGAGGCCGCCCGGGGGGACCTGCGCGAAACCTGGTTCCGGTTGTACGACCTGTACGAATCGCGCGGCTCCTGACCGCACGAAGAGCGGCATCGGTGGGGTTCGCCAAGCGGCTCTCGGCAACTTCGGCGGTTGCGCAAGGCGTAGCGTTTTTTCCCACCACGGCGCCTGGCGTGACCTAGGCTTTCAGGACCCCAGGGTCGGCGAGGCAGGCTTTGCGCCCACCGATCGAGGCGGCCCGGTTGCCGCGAGCGGGTGAGGTTGGCAGGAGACAATTGCCATGTTCGGACGCGCGCTTCGGTGGTTGGGAACGCTGGGCCTGAGCGGACTGCTGTTGGTGAGCAGCCCCGCGACGAGCCAGGCCTTTTTCGGCTGCTGCTGCAAGTGGTTTCAGAAGTGTTGTAACCGCATCAACTACTATCAACCCAGCTACACGGCCAAGTACGCGCCCTGCGGAGGGCCGGTCTGCCAGTATGTGCCGATCACGGCCTACCGCACGATCATGGCCCCCGCACCGGTGACCAGCTATCGCCCGGTGACCTCGTGCGATCCGTGCACGGGTTGCCCCACGACCACGCTCAAGCCGGTGACCTGTTACCAGATGACGCCCCAGCAAGTGCCCTACACGACCTACCGCCTGGTGTATTCCAATCCTCTGCCGGCTGCCGTACCGGTGGCGCCGGCCGTGGCTCCGGCTCCGGCCGCGCAAACCAGCTATTGTTCGCCCTGCCAAAGCGGATATGCTCCGACGGGCGCCTCGGTCTGCTGCGGCGGCGGCAGCGGCGGCACGGCGACGACCACCTACTACGCGCCGAGCACGGCTTACTACGCGCCGAACAACACCAACGCGGCCCCGGCCGCAACGGCGCCGCTGGCCGGCAGCGGGAATTATCTCGGTTCGCCGACGCAGTCTGCCCCGGCCAGTACCTACGCTGCCCCGGCCGGTCCGCTGGCCACAGCGCCGGCTCCGGCGCCTGCCACCGCCCCCGCCACAGGTGGCTCGACCTGGACCGGTACGCCGAGCGCGACGCCTTCGCCCGCGGCGCCCCTGGCGTCGGACACTCCGGCAGGTTCGGCCAGTTCGACCTACGCCACGCCCCCCGCGAGCTCGGCCGAATCCTCGTTCCCCTCGGGCTCGGGTGCCGAAACGGCCACGCAGCCGGTACCGGCCACGACCACGTACGGAACGCCGGAGAGTACGGGGCAGCCGACTGCGCAGCCTCGGCTACGGCCGATTGCCCCCCCCACGCCCGGCGCGTATCCCAACTACACTCCCATTCCAGATACGTCACCGAACGGGACGGCTCCGGCCGCAACGGGCAACGAGCCCGCCGCGGGCCCGCGATTGTCGAACCCGAGCGATCCGACCGCGGGCGTTGCTCCTGGCTGGGCCGTGCGTCCGGCGTCGTACCAGAGCACTCCGGCCGTTTCGCGCCCGGCGTCCGGCGGGACCGGTTGGCACGCTGCCAGCGCGCCCGGTTCGGCGGGGGCCGCGAGCCCATCGCCTTGGCGCTCGTCGCGGCAATAGGCGGCGCGAGTCTTTTCTGAATTTGGCTGCTCGATAAGTCCAGCGCCCTGCGCGGCCGGCAATGGGCTGGAATGTGTTCGAGCGAATCCTGGGTAGCCTATCAGCCAGGTTGGCAGCGCGCCCTCAGTGGGCACTTTAGTTGCGCTGGTGATTCAAGCCAGTTCTTTCACATCGCGCGTGGGCTAGCGGCGGGACAGTCGCCGCCGCTTGCGATTCCGACCGCGGGGCGGTGAGAATAGCAGCGCGGCACGGCCCGCCGCGTTTCGCCCAGGCCCGGCCGCCACGGTCGGTACACCGGCAGCAGGGTCGCTTGAGCCGGCGGGCGTACCGCCCGATTCTCAAGAAGGGGAAGATCAAGCAACATGACCGAACCTTCGGGCAGCGCGGTGGCCGCCCCCAAGCGCCGGCCGAGCTGGGCCAGGCGCGCCCTGCGAACGGCCTTGGGACTGTTGCTGCTGGCAATATCCGCTGTCGCAATTCTGCTTTGGCGCGGTATTGCGCTGCCCGAGCCAACGGGGCCGTTCGCCGTTGGGCGCACGAGCCGGCACCTGATCGACGAATCGCGCCCCGAGGTCTTCACCGAAGCCCCCGAGGATCGACGCGAGCTGATGGTCGCCATTCACTATCCCGCCGCGGCGGGCGATGGCGCCGCGCCAAGCAGCTACCTCGACGCCAGCGTTGCGGCGGGGTTCGCCCAGGCGCTGGAGATGCCCCAGTTTGTTTTTCAGGTGGTGCATCCCCACGCCCTCCGGGAGCCGGCGGCGGCCCAAGCCGACGGCGGCAGCCCGGTCGTTCTGTTTTCGCACGGATTCGGTCAGCCGCCGGTTTTTTACACGGCGACGCTGGAGGACCTGGCCAGCCATGGCTTTATCGTCGTCAGCATCAATCATACGTACAGCAGCGGAATCTCCGTCTTCTCCGACGGCCGCGTGATGCTGCAGAACGAAGCGGCTTCGCATCCGGAAGTGTCGATCGATCTTCCCGGCGATGAGCAGGCGGACTCGTCGAATCAGGAAACCGACGCAACCAAAGAGACTGCGCAGACCCAGGACGCCGGGAACGACGTCGGCTCGGTTTGGGTTGGCGACGTGCGGTTCGTGCTCGACCAACTGGAGAAGCTCAATCGCGACGATCGCTTGCTGGCCGGCCGGATGAACCTGGCCCAGGTGGGCGTTTTCGGCCACTCCTTCGGTGGCGCCGCGGCCATTCGCACGGTGCAGATCGACCCCCGGTTTCTCGCCGGAATTAACCTCGACGGGACCGATTTGCGCGTGACGGCCGGCGCCACGATCGAGCGCCCGGTAATGTGGATCAACTCGCCTCACGAGGCCCCCTCCGACGCGCTGCTCAAGGCCATCGGCAAATCGCGCGAATGGTTTCAGGAACAAATGCAAAAGCACGCCCAGCGCACCGACGAAGTGCTCACCCAAGCACCCCAGGGCCGCCGCTTGCGCATTCGCGGGGCGGCGCACCAGACCTTTACGAGCGACTTCACGCTGGCCAGCGCGAGCTGGCCCTGGAACTGGCTGACGCGTGGTCTCGACGTGGGGACCATTCCCGCGGATCGAGCGGTGTTGGTACTGAACTCGCTGGTGATCGAGTTCTTTCAGGAGCACCTGCGGGGGCAAACCCGCGCACCGGCGGCAAGCCTTGTCCATCGGTTTCCCGAAGTGGAGCAGGTGTCGCCCGAGGCGGGGCAGGGGACCAAACAAGATCCCCGGGCCGATCCCCCTGGGGAGCCCTCGGCGGGCTCGCCGGCGGACGAGGACAAAGACTGACCAGGCCCGCGGCACTGCGTGGAACATCCGCGGGTAGACGTGCCCTCTCGGTGATTGGTTTCGGTCGAGTTAACCTCTCTCTCGCCGAAGGTTTTCCGCCCTGCTTGCCCGCTGAGCGGCGAATGGGGTAAGCGTGGTGCACTGCCGCTTGGTGTACTGCGGTTGGCCAGGCTGCCAGTTTCTATTTCTATGCCGCCGCTTGGTGCGCGCCGACCCGCGGCACGCACGTATCGGGTGGAGCATTGTATCGGATTCCGACGAGAGCCTGGCTGCCGCCGGGTCCGTCGCAGCGAAGGAGGGCAATGCCGTGATTGTCGAGAAGAATCACCAGGCCACAGCGGGCTGGGGCCCGCTGGCAGGCATGTTGGTGCTGCTGGCGATTGGCGCCTCGGCATTCCTGGCGCTGAACTGGGTGCTCGGAATCATTTGCACCGTGTCGGCGATGGTCATGCTGGGCGGTTTCCAGGCCGTGGCCCCCAACGAAGCCCGGGTGCTGCTCTTGTTCGGCAAGTACCAGGGAACCCTCAAGCAAGAAGGCTTTTTCTGGGTCAACCCCTTCTTTACCAAGACCAAGATTTCGCTCCGGGTGCGGAATTTCGAGACGGGGCAACAGTCGAGCCCCGAGGTGAAGAGTGCCGACGGCCATGTGCTGCAGGCGGCCAAGGTCACGCGCCGCCAGACCAAGGTGAACGATCGAGACGGCAACCCGATCGAGATTTCGGCGGTGGTGGTCTGGAAAGTGGTCAACACGGCCGAGGCGGTGTTCGAGGTGGACGACTACGAGGACTATGCCCACTTGCAAAGCGAATCGGCCCTGAGGAATTTGGCCAGCCACTATCCGTACGACAGTTCGGACGACGAGCTTTCCCTACGGCGTTCGACGAGCGAGATTTCGGACAAGCTCAAGGCCGAGATCGAAGAGCGTTTGCACAAGGCGGGGGTCGAGGTGCTCGAGGCCCGAATCAACCACTTGGCCTACGCACCCGAAATTGCGGCCGCCATGCTGCAGCGTCAACAGGCCCAGGCCGTGGTGGCAGCCCGGTCGAAGATCGTCGAGGGGGCGGTAAGCATGGTGGAAATGGCCCTCGAGCAACTGGCCCATCGCCAGGTGGTCGAGCTAACCGCCGAGCGTCGGGCCGCCTTGGTGAGCAGCCTGTTGGTGGTGTTGTGCAGCGATCGCCACGTTCAGCCGGTGCTGAATACCGGTTCGATTCACGACTGATCGGGGGCAGGGCAGGGTGCTTCCCAGGTAGCCGCGTGCCGGGACGGTGGCCAAGCAGTTCCAGCCACCGGTCAGGCGATCGCAGGCTCGGTCGTTCAAAGCCCGGCCGTTGGATACTCGGCCGTTCGAAGCCTGGTCGTTCGAAGCTCAGCCGTGCTCAGGGTAAAGCCCTGACCTACGACTGCAACACCTTGTTTGGCGGCTGCTGTATCCGCCCCCTCTCGCGCACAAAAAAAGCCCACGCCTCCCCGGGGGGTGGCGTGGGCTTGTCGAATCGAGGTTTGGTTTAACTCCAGCTTCGCAGGCCGGCACTGGTTACGGGATCAGGTACACACCGCCCACCCAGGCACCCGCTTCGAGCAAGCCGGCACGCACCGAGATGGGGACCGCGCCGATCATGTAAGGGGCACACGAGCCGGGGCGATAGTAGCCCAGCGGATACATGCACTCCCAGGGCGGGTTGAGTCCCATCTTGTAAGGCAGCACGGGGAAGGTGAGGAAGAAGTTCGCACCCGACACAATCGGCTGGATGAGCGGCCAGGTGTGTCCGTAACGCTCCACCGGCACCTGCTGGAAGTAGAGCGGCTTGTAGCACAGCCCCGACGCCTTCCAGTGGAACGTGGTCATGGCCCATTCCCGCGGCTGGAACATCTCGTCGCCCAGCGAGCATTCCTGCGGAAACTCGGTGCCGTCGGGCGTAATGTCGTCGGTGATCTCGCCGATCCGCTTCAAATCTTTGGGCGAAGGGCAGGGCTCCTCCTCGGGCAGCGGTCCCTGGGCAACTTCCTCTTCGAGCGTGGGCATATCGTCTTCTCGCGGCGGTAGCGCGTCGCGAATCGACTCGGTGCCCGATTCGGCCTCCGTTTCGGGCTCCGTTTCGTCCGCCTCGCTCATGCCGGGGGGGAGTTCGTCTTCGGCCTGCTCGAGCACGGCCAGGGTTGGTTCACCGCCGACGACCTCTTCGCCTGAGCTGGGATCGACAATCCGGGCCACGGTGCGCTGGACGGGCCGCGAGCCGAGCTCGGTACCATCTTCAAAGGGGTCGTCGAACGGGTCGGCGCTGGCCTCTTCGTAAACAGTGTCGTCGGCTTGGGCCCGGTCGCCCGAGGCGAAGGCCCGGTCGCCCGAGGCAAACGCGCGGCGGGCGGCACCGCGATCGTCGGGTCGCTCGTGGGCCACTACGGCGCGAACCCGGCTGCGGGTGGGCGGCTCCTCGGGCGAAGTCTCGCTGACTGGTTGGTCGGCGGCCAGATCCTCGGACCCGGCCAGGTCCTCGGGCGCGGGTTCGGTTTCGGGCGTGGGGTCGGCCTCGTGCGTAGCGCGGGGCGCTCGGGCGGCGACCGCGGTGGTACGAGCCCGCGAGGGAGCCACCCAGCGCAGTCCCGGCGCGACCGAGTCGCGCGTTACGCGTGAGGTGGTGCTGGTCAGTTGAGCGGTCGGAGCCTCGGCCGCCAGGCGAGGGGCCTGCGGGGCCAGCCTGTCGGGGGCCTCGGCGGCGGCCACCGAGCGCCGGACCGGCTTGGCAAACCGGCTGCCGGTGGCGTCGGGTTCCGCGGCCGGGGCCAAGTTCCAAGCGGCGGCCGACCAGAGCGCCGACAGGGCCAGGCAGCCGAGTCCGCGGCGCCAGGCGGGGCGCTTAGGCGCCGTCGCCCGCGGCGTATTCGGCAGAGTAATTGGGTGCTTCCTGCGTGATCGCGATGTCATGGGGATGACTCTCCCGTACGCTCGCTGCCGAGACTTGTACGAACCGCGCTTCCGTGCGAAGTTCTTCGATCGTTTGCGTGCCGCAATAGCCCATGCCGGCCCGCAAACCTCCGACTAGCTGATAAAGGAACGGACCGAGTGGGCCCTTGAAGGGAACGCGCCCTTCGACCCCTTCGGGGACGAGTTTTTCCGGCTTTCTGGCAACCCCCGATTGGCGATACCGCTCGTCGGAACCCTTGACCATGGCCCCCAGCGATCCCATTCCGCGGTACACCTTGAAGGTGCGCCCTTGGTACAGAATGAGTTGGCCGGGGCTCTCGGCCAGCCCGGCGAACAGGCCGCCGATCATTACCGAATGCGCGCCGGCGGCCAGTGCCTTGGTCATGTCGCCCGAGTAGCGAATTCCTCCGTCGGCAATAATGGGTACTTCCGAACCGCGGGCAGCCTGGGCAGCCTGGTAAATCGCCGTTACCTGGGGAACGCCCACCCCCGAGATTACCCGGGTGGTGCAGATCGAACCTGGCCCGATGCCGACCTTCACGGCGTCGGCCCCGGCTCGGATCAGGTCGGTCGTTCCCTCGGCCGTGGCCACGTTGCCGGCCACCACGTCGATATCCCAGCGCTGTTTGATGCGGCGGACCGTATCGATCACGTTGGCCGAGTGCCCGTGGGCGCTATCGACCACCAGCACATCGACCCCTTTGGCGATCAGGCTTTCCATGCGTTCGTA
Organism: uncultured Pirellulales bacterium; assembly: GCA_964399535.1. Lineage (GTDB taxonomy): Bacteria > Planctomycetota > Planctomycetia > Pirellulales > CAYNRE01 > CAYNRE01. The sequence continues at coordinate 170,843 of CAYNRE010000046.1, forward strand.
TTCGTGAACGCCGACCGCCGCACCGACGCGCAGCCTCCCTTGCCTGTCTTTACAGGCCGCCGGGAACCTGCGCATTTTGTCGATGTCCTTGATCGTGATCAGTCCGGTCAGTCTGTATTTTTCGTCTACCAGGAGAAGTTTCTCGACCTTATTTGCCATCAAAATCTTCTCAGCTTCCTCAAGCGTCACGGTCCCCGTAGCCGTCACCAGGGGGCCCCGCGTCATCACTTCGGAAACCGGCAGCTCGTTGTTCTCCAGAAACCGCAGGTCGCGGCGGGTGAGAATACCCACCAGCCGTCCGTCGGCCTGGCTAATGGGAATGCCCGACACGTTGTGCTGGGCCATGGTCTCGCGAGCCCGGGAGACGCTGGCGTCGGGCGGGAGCGAGACCGGGTCGACAATGATGCCGTTGGCGCTGCGCTTGACCTTGTCGACCTCTTCGGTCTGGCGATCGACCGACATGTTTTTGTGAATCACGCCCAGGCCGCCTTCCTGGGCCAGGGCAATCGCCATCTCGCTTTCGGTGACGGTGTCCATCGGCGAGCTGAGAATGGGAATCTCCAGCGGAATGCGGCGCGTGAGCCGGGTATTGACTCGCACCTCGGCCGGCACCACCTGGCTGAATCGGGGAAGCAGCAGCACGTCGTCGAATGTGATGGCCGGCCCGACAAGTTTGTCGTGCATGGGGGGTCCGACTCCTTTCTCAAGCGGGAAGGCAGCCTGGCGGCGGAGGGCCCCCGGGGGGGAGCCCCCGAGGCGGCGCCCAAGGCGAGCGACTGCGCGGCGTGTCGATTCAGGGCATTATGCCGGCCCCGGCGCGACTTTGGCAATGAGCACTGCCCGCGGCCAACTCTCCGGCGGGCCGGCGCCCGGTGAGCCGCGACGCAGGCGCGACCGGGGGATTGAGAAAACGTGGCCGGGGCCGACGAGCGCGAACCGGGCAGCGCTCTGGCCCCGGGGCGCCGCCTTCCGCCGCCGCCGCGCTGGCCGGCAGAGTTGTTCGGTCGCGGCTGCTGCCGGCGATCGCGGCGCACCCCCGAAGTATCGCACCCAGAGGGCGGGTTACTGCAGGAAATCGAACGCCACCACGCCGTCGAGACCGCCGTCCAACTCCGGCAAAATCATCGCCTTGACCACCTCGTGGTCGGGGTGCGGCAGGTACCCGTCGCGGGCCGCCTCGTTCGCAAAGGTCATGATGAACCCGTGCGAGAAGCCCTTGTTCAGCCCTTCATGGCTCGAATAGGGCCCCCAGCAAAAATCGACGATCCCGGGAATCTTCTGCTGCAAGCCGGCCAGGGCCGCGAACAGCTCGTGGATTCGGGACGAGCTGGTATTGGATTTCAGCTTGAGCAAGACGACGTGTTTCACCTGGGGCATGATCGCGCACCTTGATTAGCAGAGGTCGATCGGTCGGCCCGCGCCGAGCGGCGCAGCGCTAGAACCGGGTCGCGCAGCCCACCGCGTGGTTCGGAAGACCTCGGGCGAGGAACTTACGGGCGACGCCCCGATCGTGGCCCGACATGGTATCGCCGGCCCCAGCACGAAACAAGCAACGGCCCCGCGGACACGGCGAACTTCCTCGTTCGAGATGCAGGCGCTCGCGGCGACAGGCGAGCCGCCGGGCAAGTCAGCGGTCGGCGCGCAGCCAGAACCGATTCCCCTCCCAACCCGCACAGATCCGGCCAGGAAGCCACAACACCTGTTCGTTGGGCTCGCGCGTCAGCCGTGCCAGGGCCTTCCAGTGGGCGTGGCCCATCCGCCCCGAGGGCCAATCGCGCTGTAGCCAAAGTTGCCGAAGCACTGGGCGAACCAGAACATCGGGCACTTCGACCAGGGCATCGCCGGCCAGGCCAACCGCCTGGGGCTGCTCGTGAGCCACGAGCCGCGCTAGCAGCGGCTCGACCACCGATTCAATTACGTCGTCGGCCTCGGCCGAGAGCTGTGCCAGCCGGGTTACCGCTTCGGTAACGCGACCGCCGTACCATCGCTCGAGCCGCGGCAACAACTCGTGGCGCAAGCGATTTCGGGCATAGCGCAGGTCGTCGTTACTGGGGTCGCGGCGAAACGGTTGACCCAGCGCGACCAGCAACTCGACCAGGTGCCGCCGCCTGACGCCCAGCAGCGGCCGTACCAACGCCAGACCCGGCGCCAACGGACGGGCGACCGACATGCCGGCCAGCCCGCGCAATCCGGTTCCGCGGAAAACATGGTGCAGCACCGTTTCCACCTGGTCGTCGGCCGTGTGTGCCACCGCCACGTAACGGCAGCCATGCGCCTGGGCAACGTGGACCAGATAGCGATAGCGAATCTGGCGCAGGGCCGCTTCCGACCGGCTCGCGGCGCCACCCGCGCCGGCGCGGCCAGACCGCCTGGCGCGGGCACGGTGACAAGGCCAGCCCAACTCGGCGGCCAGCCGGGCCACGGCGCGGCCATCGCCGGCCCCTTCGCGGCCCCGCAAGCCGTGGTCGAAATGGGCCACGTGCAGGGTGCCGGGACCGCCATGCCGGCGTTTCAGGCGGTCGATCAGCCGCAACAGGGCGACGCTATCGGCGCCGCCGGAAACGCCCACCAACACGGGCGTGTCGAGCCAGCGATCCAGCGGCCAGGCGGCGCACAAGGCCTCGGCCAGCCGGTCGGGCAGATCGTGGACGGTGCGGGTAGCGGAAGCCATCTTGGTTCTCCAGCGGCGCGGCTGCCGCAGGCTCTCGCAAGTCGCACAGGGCACAAGACTTGGCCCCCTGCGACGGCGATTTGCAGCCGCGGCCCGCCGTGTTAAGATACCGTTTCCAAGCGAGGCTGCCACGAAGAAATGAGAAGGTTGCAGGGTGCGACCGGTCGCGGTGCCGACGAGCTTGGGACGGTTTGTTTTGGTTTTGTATTTCGACGAGTACTTGCCGTACTCGGCGGCCGGCTGGCCGCCTGGTACGAACGTGCGGCTGACCAGCGGTGCTTCTCCGGGCTCCTGTCGTCGTTGCTGGGCGCTGGCGAGTCGATCCGCTCTGGTCACTTGGTGAACGGTGTCGAGTTCAGCTTTTTCGGGGGGTGACTCAGTCGCCATGTTTCCGCCTGCCTTGCTGTGGCTGATCGGTTGGGTTCTCGGGCTCCACGGCCCGGCGGCCCAGCAATTGGTTGCGACCAGGCAGAGATCGGAAGGCGATGGTCGAGTGGCCTGGGGGTGGCCTGCCTGGGCAGCGCCGCAAGGACAACCCGTGGCGGCGCCAAGGCAGGGGAGGCGCTGCCTCCCGTGCACTTGCAGCCGGATGGCTGCGGGAACTTCGCGGACAGACGAATCCGCTGCCGTCGGGTTCCTCGCTGGGGCTCAATCCCGGCTGATTTGCGCAGGCGCGCTCCGCCCGGGTGGCCGGGCGTTTGCCGGCTACCTGAAGTGGGGGTCTCGCCCCGAAAGCTAGTTCGCACTCGGACCCCGGCGGCCCACCGCCGGCACGTTTGTTGGCACTCGAGCGGGGGGAAGGGTCGCGCCAGCCCAGGGGGCCGGTGGGGCAGCTTTCTCGCTTGGCTGGGTGGCAGGCACTCGTTGTTCCTCGCAAGACGAGAGTGCCTTTTACCGTGTCGCCCATCGTTACCGTTCTGGTCACCGCCACGCTGGCGGCGGTACTGACCTTTGTACTCATCAAGTTTCTCGACTACCTGCGGCAGAAAGACGCCGAGGCCCGGGCCAACGAGATTATTTCCCGGGCCGAGCGCGAGATCGACAACCGCCGCAAGGAAGCTGAGCTGGAGATTCGCGAGCAGTCGATCCAGCAGCGCGCCGAGGGAGAGCGCGAGCTGGCCCAGTTTCGCCAGGAGTTGCACGAGCGCGAGCGGCAGCTCGACAAGCGCCAGGACGGCATCGATCAGCAGGCCGATCAGCTCCGCAAGCAGGAGAAGATGGTCGAATCGACCCAGCGCAAGCTGGCGGAGCGAATCGACGAGGCGACCCGCAAGAACGAAGAGCTGGGCGAACTGATCGTGGCCCAGCGGCAAAAGCTGTACGAGCTGAGCGGCATGACCCGCGACGAGGCGGCCCAGCGGCTGCTGACCATGCTCGATTCCGAGTTGCAGAAGGAAGCCGGCGCCATGATTCTGGCGCATGAGAAGCGGCTAGCCGGCGTGTGCGAGGAGAAAACGCGCGACTACCTGATCACGTCGCTGCAGCGTTACGCGGCGGCCCACACGGCCGAGGCCACGACCAGCACCGTCGACATTCCCAACGACGACATGAAGGGGCGCATTATCGGCCGCGAAGGCCGCAACATTCGCGCCTTTGAAAAGGCCAGCGGCTGCGACGTCATTATCGACGACACACCCGGCGTGGTAATCGTCAGCGGGTTCGACCCGGTACGCCGCGAGGTGGCCCGCCTTTCCCTGGAGAAACTCATCGCCGACGGCCGGATTCACCCTTCGCGAATCGAAGAGATTATCGGCGAGACGCAGAAAGAGCTCGAGCAACACATTCAAAAGGTGGGCCAAGAGGCGGCCCAAGAGGCCGACGTTCCCGGACTGCACGAACGCGTCATTCACCTGTTGGGGCGATTGCGGTTCCGCACCAGCTACAGCCAGAATGTGCTGCGGCACTCGATCGAGGTCGCTTTCCTGAGCGGGATGATCGCCGAAGAGATCGGGCTCGACGGCAACCTGGCCCGCCGCTGCGGCCTGCTGCACGATATCGGCAAGGCCGCCGACCACGAGGCCGAAGGGGGGCACCCCAAGATCGGGGCCGACCTGCTCAAGCGGTTCGGCGAACGTTCGGAAGTGGTCCACGCCGCCCTGGGGCACCACGACGATCTGCGCCTGGAGTTCCCCTACACGGTCCTGGTGGCCGCGGCCGATGCGGCCAGCGCGTCGCGGCCGGGGGCCCGCCGCGAAACGCTCGAGCGCTACGTAAAACGCATGGAGGAATTAGAGAGCATCGCCACCAGCTTCGGCGGCGTGGAACAGGCCTACGCCATTCAGGCCGGCCGGGAACTGCGGGTCCTGGTCAACGCCAAGCAAACCACCGACGAAACCGCCGCCAAAATCTGCCGCGATATTGCCAAGGCGTTCGAAGAGCAGTTGACCTACCCGGGTGAAATCAAGGTGACCGTCCTTCGGGAAACCCGGGTCACCGAGTTGGCCCGCTAGGCTAGGCTTCTCGCGCGGCCCTCGGCGCCGGTTGCAGGAAGGTACGCCCCCATGCGACTGCTGTTGATCGGGGATATCGTCGGCCAGCCCGGCCGACGCATGGTTGTCGAGGCGCTGCCCGGGTTGATCCGCGACCGGGGCATCGACCTGGTCGTGGCCAACGCCGAGAACGCCGCCGGCGGTGCGGGGCTGACGCCCGCCCAGTACCACGAACTGCTGGCCGCGGGGGTCGACGGCATCACGCTGGGCGACCACATCTATCGCCGCAAAGAGATTCAATCGATTCTACAGTCGGCCGAAAACATCGTGAAACCGGCCAATTTCCCCGCCTCGGCCCCCGGTCGCGACTGGATGCTGCTCACCGCCCGCGGCGGCCAGCGCGTGGCCGTGATTAGCCTGCTGGGCCGGGTCTTCATGCGGCCGGTCGATTGCCCCTGGCAGGCCGTCGATCGGGTACTCGGCCAGCTTCCGGCGGAGGTGAAAGTGGTGCTGGTCGATTTTCACGCCGAGGCCACGAGCGACAAGCAACTGATGGGCCGGTACCTCGACGGGCGGGTTTCGGCCGTTCTGGGCACCCACACCCATGTGGCCACGGCCGACGAACAGATTCTACCCGGTGGAACCGCCTTCCAGTGCGACGTGGGCATGACCGGCCCCTACGAAAGCATTCTTGGCCGGCGGATCGACCGGGTGCTGGAGACCACCCAGACCTTCAACCCCACCATGTTCGACGTGGCCACGGGCGATCCGCGTTTGGCCGGTACGCTGGTCGAGGTCGATGACCAGACGGGCCGGGCCCTGCACATCGAACGAGTGATGGTTCGCGAGTTGCCCAAGGGCGATGGATAAGCAAGGGCGATGGATAAGGTGGATGAGTAGCCCTGGGGTGGGGCTTCTCCCGCCCTGCCCGGCTGCGACGCCGCAGGGGGGCCGTGGCCAACGGTACCAGGTGGCCTCGTGTCGGGGGCCGGGTTTGCTCAACCGCGTACCGGCGGAGTACAACCATGAAGAGCGGCCCCATTTCGCCCGGGTTCGCCAGCTTTCCCAGGGCCTAGTGCAACGCAATGCTCCCCTTTCGCAGGGCTGAGGGACGATGGCGCTCGATCGGTCTTGTGGCACCACCGACACCCCGGTATTCTCCGCACCCTCGTCTGGGCCGGCCGGTAACGCCCCGTCCGCGCCTTTGTCGGTCGCCGGTCGCAATGGCAAGCCGCTTTCGACAACCACCCGGGTCAACCTGGCATTCGTGGGCATTGGGCTGCTGGTTGTTTGGGCGATCGCCCGCGGTCTGGAGCCGAGCCCGAGCGGGTTGGGAACGCATCAGCAAATGGGGTTACCCCCCTGTACGTTTCGCCTGGTGTTCAACATGCGTTGTCCATCCTGTGGCATGACAACCTCCTGGGCGCACCTGGCGCGAGGAAACTTGTGGGCGGCCCTGAGGGCCAACAGCGGGGGAGCCGTGTTGGGGTTGCTTTCGATGGTGGTTGCCCCCTGGAGCTGTTGGACCGCTTGGCGTGGACACGCTGGTCGCACCTGGCCGAGCGACTGGTTCCTGTTGATCGTGGCCCTGGCCGTCGGCGGTGTAACCGTGGCCGACTGGCTAAGTAAGATCTAAACCGCAGATCGATGGGGGCCGTCTGGCGCAAGGGAAGGCGCCGGTCGCGGCCGTGCGAATTCATAACGACCGAACACCGCTGGGAGCCCACGCGATGGAACGCCCTCGCTCCGCCGCCGCCCGCTGGGTGGCCTTGGTACTGGTTGGCCTGGTCATGGTTCCGGCCGCCGGCTGCACTGCCGGTGCGATGGCCATGTACCTGATCAAGGGTACGAACGTGCCCGGCGAGTACGAGGAGCTCAAGCACAAGCGGGTCTTGGTGGTCTGCCGGCCCACCGCGTCGCTGCAGTACTCCAACGCCAGTGTCAGTAAGCAACTGGCGCGCCTGGTCTCGCTGCGGTTGGACCAAAACATTCGCAAGATCGACGTGGTCGACCCCCGCGACGTCGAGGCCTGGACCGACGAGAACGATTGGGACGACTTCACCGAGGTGGGCGAAGCGCTCAAGGCCGAGGTCGTGATCGCAATCGAGTTGGACCAGTTCTCGCTCTACCAGGGGCAAACGCTGTACCAGGGCCGGGCCAACGCCACGGTAACGGTCTACGAGGTTGCGGGGGGCGACGTGTTGTTTGAGAAGTCGCTGCCGCAAATCGTCTTTCCGCCGAACTCGGGTATCCCCGCCTCGGACCGGCCCGAGGGCGAGTTCCGCGCCCAATTCTTGCAGCGGCTGGCCGACCAATTGGGCAACCTGTTCTATCCGCACGATGCCCATAACGACATCGCGGTCGACAGCATGGCCCTGTAGCGGCTAACCCAAGGAGCTGCCGCTCGAGCTTGCTGGCGCCCCGAGGCAGGCGGCCGCGTTGACCCTGGGGGCCGCCGCAACTAGCATGGCGCTTCAGGGGTTGCACTGCCGAGCGAGCCCGCCGGGGCGCTCCGCGGGCCCCGCTGGGGCGCTCTTGGTCACGTTTCCGTTGCGGCGGGAGATGTCGCGCATGATTGCAGTTTCGGCCCTCGGCCGATGCCGAGCCGCTCTGGTCCTGGCGGGGCTATTGGCCGGTGGGCTGGGGGGCGCCCGTGGCTTGGCGCAAGAGGCGACCGATCCGGCCGACACCACCCCCCCGGAAAGGCTCGTCGAGCTTGAGACCCAAGACGGTGTCCAGCTCAAGGCCATGTACTACCCCGGCACCAAGGGCCGGGACAGCGTCTGCCTGATGATGCTGCACGCCTTCCGCGGCAGCCGGGCCGACTATCATCGCCTGGCCAAGGAATTGCAAACCGAGCTGGGCTACGCCATCCTCGTTCCGGATCTGCGCGGACACGGCGAGAGCGTGCGCGTGGCGCGCTCCACGGTCGATCTTACGCCCGATCGGATGCGCCCCAGCGATTTTCAGGCAATGGTCGGAGCCGATATGGAAACGCTCCGCCGCTTCCTGCGCGATGAACACAACGCGGAACAGTTGAACCTCGACCGCCTGGGCTTGATCGGCGCTGAGATGGGCGCGGTCGTAGCCATGGTCTGGGCGGCCTACGACTGGAGCATGCCTCCCTTGGGCAAAATGAAACAGGGCGAGTTCGTCAAAGCCCTGGTGCTGCTTTCGCCGCAGTTGGTCTATCGCGGTTTGAACGCCAACCAGGCCCTACGCTCCGAGGCCTTTCGCTCCGAGTTGAGCTTGCTGGTGATCTCGGGAAAGGAAGACAGCGAAAACAATCGTCACGCAACGCGGGTGTTCGACCTGATCGCGCCGCATCGCCGCCGCGAGGCCGACTACGACGACGCGAGCAAGAAGACCTTGTTTCGCTACGAAGCACCGACCTCGCTTCAGGGCACCGGCCTGCTCGGTCAAAACCTGGGAATCGAATCGCTGATCGCCGATTTCACCGAGCTTAAGCTGACCCAGCCCGATCTTCCCTGGGTCACCCTGCGGCGGCCGAACGATTAAGCCCGGGACCTCGCTCGATCGGGGCAGCGCGGAAATCGGGCCGCCCCGAATTGTCGCCGGCGTTGCCGCGCGATAAAGTCTCCCACTGGCCGACGCCCCACGTTCGGGCGCTCGCGACCCAACGGGCGCTCGCGACCCAACGGGCTCGTGCGACCCAACGGGCCGGCACTCTGCGCCGGGCATCCCTCTGGGGTGTCGTGCCTGCCGGTCGCCGTCGCGCAAAGCGGGGCTCTCATCGGTTTCATAGCTGGAAAGGCCACCATGCGCCGAGTTCGCTTGCTGATCGGTACCCGCAAAGGAGCGTTCGTTCTCACCTCCGACGCCGCGCGTCGCGACTGGAGCGTGAGCGGGCCGTTCTTTGCCGGTTGGGAGGTGTACCACGTGCAAGGCTCGCCGGTGAATCCGGACCGGCTGTACGCCTCGCAATCGAGCGGCTGGTTCGGCCAATTGATCCAGCGCAGCGACGACGGTGGCCGAAACTGGCTACCGGTCGGCAATCAGTTTCTGTACGACGGCGACGCCGGCACCCACCAGTGGTACGACGGCACGCCCCACCCCTGGGAATTCCAGCGGGTGTGGATCTTGCAGCCCTCGCTGACCGAGCCGGAAACGGTCTACGCGGGAGTGGCCGACGCGGCCCTTTTTCGCTCTCGCGATGGCGGACAATCGTGGCAGGAACTGGCCGGCCTGCGGCGCCACGGCACTGGCCCGAATTGGTCTCCCGGCGCCGGCGGATTGTGCCTGCACACCATCTTGCTCGACCCGTCGAATCCCGAGCGGATGTACGTGGCGATCTCGGCGGCGGGCGCCTTTCGCAGCGACGACGCCGGCGTTAGCTGGCGCCCGATTAACCAGGGGCTCGTCTCCGACCAGATTCCCGACCCCACGGCCGAGGTGGGCCACTGTGTTCACGGCGTGGCCCTGCACCCGGCGCGCCCCAATGTGCTCTTCATGCAAAAGCACTGGGATGTCATGCGCAGCGACGATTCGGGCGACCATTGGCACGAAGTGAGCGGCAATTTGCCGAGCGACTTCGGTTTTCCCATTGCCGTCCACGCCCATGAACCCGAGACCATTTACGTCGTACCGATCAAGAGCGATTCCGAGCATTTCCCCCCCGACGGAAAACTGCGGGTGTACCGCAGCCGGAGCGGCGGCCAACAGTGGGAGGCGCTCACCAACGGGCTCCCCCAGCAAGATTGCTACGTCAACGTGCTGCGCAGCGCGCTGGCGGTCGATTCGCTCGACTCCTGCGGTATTTACCTGGGCACCACCGGCGGCCAGGTATACGCTTCGACCGACTCGGGCGACCACTGGGCACCGATCGTTCGCGATTTGCCCCCCGTGCTGTCGGTCGAGGTGCAGACCCTGTCATGATCCGGGTTCAGTTGCCCTATCACCTGCGCAATCTGGCCCAGGTCGCGGGCGAAGTGCAGTTGGAGCTTACCGGGCCGGCGACTCAGCGAACCGTGCTCGACGCGCTCGAGGGGCGCTTTCCGAGCCTGCGCGGCACGATCCGCGACCCGCTCAGCGGCCGGCGCCGGGCGTTCATTCGGTTCTTCGCTTGCCAGCGCGACCTGTCGCATGAAGCGCCCGACGAGCCGCTGCCCGAGGAAGTCTCCCAGGGCACCGAGCCGCTGTTGGTCGTGGGGGCCATGGCCGGCGGGTGAGCAATGCCCGCCCGCACCGAGAGGGCCGCCTAGGGAAGGACCAGCAGCATTCCCTCGCGCAGATCGCCGGGGCTGGCGAGCCGATCGCGGTTGGCCGCGAAGAGTTCCTGGTAGCGATCGGCATCTCCCAGAAACCGTCGGGCCAGGTCGCGGAGCGTGTCGTGGCGCTTGACCCGATAGGTAAGCGGCTCGCTTGAGTAAGAAGCCAACTGGTTGCCATCGCCGCTTTGGGCCCGAGCCCCCGCGCTGGGGAGCGGTACCAGCCGGCTTGGCTCGCCGTCGAGCGGCTCGCTTTCGGCCGACTCGGCGTCGGGGGTCGTCGCCGCCTGGTCGTATCCGCTGCCGATCGCCCGGGGGGGAATCCGCAGCCGGCGGCCGATTGGCAACACGTCGGGGTTTTTCAGCACCTCGCGATTCGCTTCGTAGATTTCGAGGTAGCGCGAAGCGCTCCCCAGGTAACGAACCGCCAGGTTCGAAAGCGTGTCGCCATCGGCGATGAGATGCACAATGTGCTCGCCTCCCTGGTCAATCGCCGCTGCCTGGGAGGGCCGAGGGGCCGGCATCGGAGCAAAGGCAGAGCCGCCTTCGGCAGCGCCGGGCGGGGCGCCCGTGGCCGCCGAGATTCTGCTGGTCGCCTCGGGAAACTCGGCCGACAGCGGCGTGGGCCAGTCCAAATCGCCAGCGGTCGAACCGGTTTCCGCGCCAGCCAGTGGTGATAGGTCGCCGGGGGTGAGCGGGGCTGCGGGGTCGACCGCGGCAATCGTTCCCTCGAGGTGGCTCGAAATCAACGGCGCTTCGATCACGGCCGGCGCCGGGGCGAGCGGTGCCCGCCGAGGAGCCTCGGCCGGGGCTTCGGCGGTGGGGGCGGGCGCGCGGCGAAACACCATCGACGCCAGCAGCCCGAGCACCAGAATGCCCAGCGCCACGCCGGTTCGAGCTTGCCGTGCCATGTCCATCGACATCAATCCCCGCTCGCCGCCCCGAAGCGGCCACCGCCGCGCTGGGGGCAGCCGCCTTAACTCTTCGCGACAATTCGTGATCTAGCAAGCCGCCAGGCCCAGAATCTCGGCGAGTTGTTGGCTTCTTCGTCTGCTGTAGCGCCCGCGCCCGGGCTGGCGCTCGCGTAGACCAGAGTGGCTTTGACGGTGAGCGAAAGTTTGCCGCTTCGCGCCGGGCCCCAGGCGCTGCGCCCGGCGGGGCCCGGTGAGGCCGGCGCGCCGCGAGACCGACTTGGATCGCGCGACGTCCGGTTGCAAGAACGGCTTGCAGCAGGCTTGCGCCATCGGGCCTGCACCGGCGCATTCGCCGGCTTTTCTCGGCCGTATTACTCTGCCGACACGGGCTTTTCCCGTGCCGAACGACTGCACTTGGCCCCCAGCGAGGCCCGAAATATACTAAACAGGCGTTTACTATCGCGACCGCTCGCGTAGGTTGCGCTGGCCAGCGCACTCGCGAACCGGCTCGCTGAGACGAAAACACCCCCTCTAGGGGCACACGGCATGGATGTCGCCGCGCTCATTGAACGGATGCGTCGCCAGCCCTGGTACGCCGGGCAACTGGTTCACGTCGAGACCTTGCCCACGCGTGCGGGCCGATTTGCCACGCCGCGCCAACCGCTGCCGCCGGCGCTGAGCGCGCTGTTGGCCGCGCGGGGAATCGAGCAGCTTTACACCCATCAGGTGGCCGCGCTGGAACTGGCCCGCGTGGGCCAGCCCTGGGTGGTGGTGAGCGGCACCGCCAGCGGCAAGACGCTTTGTTACCACCTGCCGATTCTGGAAGCCGCCTTGGCCGATCCCGAGGCGCGGGCACTTTACCTGTACCCGACCAAGGCCCTGGCCCAAGACCAACTCAAGGGTTTGCTCGAGCTGCTCTCGGGCGACGAGGCGCTACACCGGCAAATTCTGGCCGGCGTGTACGACGGCGATACCCCCACGCCCCAGCGGCGGCGAATCAAAGCCGAAGCGCAGTTGGTGTTGTCGAACCCCGACATGTTGCACGCCTCGGTGCTTCCCTACCACCCTAAGTGGTCGAGGTTTTTCTCCGAGCTGCGCTACGTGGTGCTCGACGAGGTCCACAATTACCGGGGCATTTTGGGGGCCCACGTGGCGTGCGTGTTGCGGCGGTTGGCCCGAGTGTGTGCCCATTACGGTTCCAACCCGGTGCTGTTGGCGGCCAGCGCCACGATTGCCAATCCGGGCGAGTTGGTTTCGCGGCTGATCGGCCAGGAAGCGACGGTCATCGACGACGACGGGGCGCCCCGGGGGCGGAAGTATTTCGCGCTTTGGAACCCCGCGCCGCTGGGCAACGACCAGCTCGCCCGGCGCAGCGCCACCGACGACGCGGTCGAGTGGCTTTCAGCCGCGGTGCTGGCGGGCGGACAAGCCTTGGCTTTCGCCCGCACGCGCCAGGCCACCGAGCTGTTGCATCGCTACACCGCCGAGCGGCTTACGGCCGAGTGCTCGCCCTTGGCTGCGCAGGTGCGCGCCTATCGGGGCGGTTACCTGCCCAACGAGCGCCGCGAGATCGAGGCCGGTCTGGCCAGCGGCTCCATCCGCGGAGTGGCGGCCACCAATGCCTTGGAGCTGGGCGTCGACATCGGTTCGCTCGATGTCTCGCTGCTGGTCGGTTATCCCGGCACCATTGCCAGCACCTGGCAGCAGGCGGGCCGCAGCGGCCGCCGCCAGGGCGAAAGCCTGACCGTGCTGTTGGCTGGCAACGACCCGATCGATCAGTACCTGCTCCGGCATCCCGATTACTTCTTTGCCCAGTCGCCCGAACACGCGGCCATCGACCCCGAGAACCCCTACGTTCTCACCTCGCACCTGCGGGCGGCGGCGTTCGAACTGCCATTGGCCGCGGCCGACACCGTTCGGTTTGGCGAGTTAGCCGAGCCGATCACCGAGCTGCTGGTGGGTGCCAACGAATTGAATGAAATTGGCGGGCGCCGCTATTTCGCGGGCGACCAGAATCCTTCAGCGCGAATCAACCTGCGCCACATGAGCGACAACACGTTTGCCATCGTGCTGCGGCGCGCCAAGGCCCGGCCGGGCGAGCCGCCACCGGTGGGGCGGCGCCGCCGCGACGACGGCCCGCTGGAGCTGGATCACGAGGTGATCGCCAATGTCGATGCGATCAGCGCGCCAGAACTGATTTACCCCGAGGCTGTTTACCTGCACCACGGCGAGCCCTACTTCGTGCGCGAACTGGACCTGGAAGGCAAAGTGGCCTACGTCGAGCGACACGAAATGGACTACTACACACAGGCCGTTTTGGAAAGCCGGGTGAAACTGGGCCACGAGCGGCAAGCCAGCGCCGGCGCGGGCGACGAGAGTCGCTACGGCGACCTGGAAGTAAGCTGGCAAACCGTGGCCTTTAAGAAAATCAAGTTCAACACCCGCGAAAACTTGGGGTTGGGGCCAGTCAATATTCCGGCCCAGACGCTACCGAGCACCGGCCTGTGGATGACTCCCGCTGCCTCGTTGCGCGCGGCGCTGCGGGCCGAGCGACTGCGCACCAGCGAGGCCCTGGTCGGCCTGCGCAATCTGGCCCTGACCGTGTTGCCGCTGGTGGCCATGTGCGATAGTCGCGACCTGGGCGGGGTGGTCGATAGCCAGAACCTGGGCGCAAGCACCCTGATTCTTTACGACCGTTACCCAGGGGGGCTGGGCTACTGTGAAAAGGCGTATCATCAGCGCACCGTGCTCTGGCGGCTTTGCAGGCAACTGGTCGACGAGTGCCCCTGCGACCAGGGGTGTCCTAGTTGTGTCGGGCTGCCCAACTTGCGGCCCGCCATTCACTCCGACCCCGACCTGTCGCGCGGCTACCCCATTCCCGATAAGCGAGCCACCCAGCGGCTGCTGGCCTTGCTGGTCGAGGCGGCGGAGTCGGAGTCGACGTCAAGCGATTCACTGAGAGCCAGGCCGGCCGCCTTGGCGGCGCTAGGCTAACGGTCGTTCGAATCACGTTTCCGGGCAGCCGTCGGCCGGTTCTGGCGCAGATTGCTGGCTAGCGGGGCAGGGCAGGGGGCTCGGGGGTTGTTTCGCGTAGCGAAAGGCAGAACCGTGACGCTAAGCCAGGCCTTGCGCGAGCGATTGGAAGCCTTGAATCGCCAGCGCCTGGCCGACTCGCCTCGGCCCGGCGACTCGCAAACGGCCCCGTCGTCGTACACCTCCCTGGTGGGCAACTTCGCCCGTGCCTGCGCGGGTGCTCTGGCCGTGAATGCGGCCGATTCGCACGGAGACTCGCTGCCCAGTCCGAGCGAGGTGACCAATTTTGCCGGCTCGCACTTGTTATACGAGCAGCCCTTGGCCGCGTTCTGGCGAGGCAGTAGCGGCGTGTGGCAACCCGCCGAGGGCCCGGCCGAAGACCCGCCGCCGCGGACCGACCAGCTTACGCGCACCTTGCTCCGGCTGCGCGCGATCTGGCCCCATGGGCTGCTGCTCTTCGACCTGGAAACTTGTGGTCTGGCCGGTTCGCCGATCTTTCTGGCGGGGTTGGTGCGCGAAGGCGGCCAAGGGCCGGTGCTCGAGCAGTTGCTGGCCCGCGATTACAGTGAGGAGCCGGCGATCCTGGCATCGCTCTGGCAGCGGGTTGCCGAGTGCCAGATGCTGGTTTCGTTCAATGGCAAGTCGTTCGACTGGCCGCTGGTGCAAGATCGGAGCAATTTACACGGACTGGGGCGCGACATGCGCGGCCGGCGCTCGGCGGCGGGGCCGGTGCAGCCCGCAACCGCACCGCCCCAGGGGCCGCGCGACCCTCGGCCTCAGCCGCAGCATTGCGACTTGTTGCACCACGCCCGGCGTCGCTGGCGGCAACAGCTTCCCGACTGCAAGCTGCAAACGCTCGAAGGGTACCTCTGCCGCCGACTGCGGCGCGCCGACGTGCCGGGGCGCGAAATTCCTCAGCGGTACCACCAGTATGTGCGGGAGCGCCAAGCGCACCTGCTCGCGGGCATTCTCTCGCACAACGCGCTCGATTTGGTCACGCTGGCGCAACTGACCTGGATTCTGGTCAACGAGCCCATCCCGCCGCCGGCCACGAAGGCTCGTCGGGCAGGCAACCGCCGTGCCTCGTCCGACGACCAGCAGGCGGCTTAGTTCCGCGGGCAGTCGCGGGCGGAAATGGTACGGCCCCGGCGCCAAAGGCCTGTTAGGTCAGCCGGTGCTCGGGTGCCGCTCCGCGCAGGCCGTTGTAAAGCAGCTCGGCGACCTGAGCCGCAAGCCGCTCGGCCTCTGCCCGCGATAGTTGGCCAAGTTGGCCGTCGACGAGCAGGAGCGATAGCCCGTGGACGAGCGACCAGGCCGTGATGGCCAGGGTGCGCACCTCGCCATCGGCGGCCAGACCACGCTGCTGGCAAAGGGCCAGCGCGTCGGTCAATCGGCCAAAGGCCGCGGCGGCGGCCTGGTCGTACTCGGGAAACTGGCCGGAAGGAAACTGCTCGGGCCCGAAGATCAGCCGGTAGCTTGCCGGCGAGCCAAGCGCCCAGTGGACATAGGCTCGGCCCAGCCGATGAAACCGTCCGACAGGATCGTCGGCGGGGGCCCCCTGGGCGGCCTGCTCGAGGGTCTGCGCCAGACGGCGAAACCCGGCGGCGGCCACGGCGGCCAGTAGCGATTGTTTGTCGGCAAAGTGCCGATACGGCGCGGCCGGAGAGACCCCGGCCGCTCGGGCAACCGCGCGGAGCGTCAGCCGCTGAGGCCCTTGGGCCGCCAAGAGGGTCTCGGCGCCGGCCACGAGCGACTGCCGCAAGTCTTTGTGGTGATATGCTCTTCGTGGCTTGACCCGGACGCGAGCCTGGCTTCGCGCCGGGCGCCCCGCAGGCTTCTTGGTGCCGCGAGCCGGGCGCGGCCGGCCGGCGGCTGCCCAGCGCGCCGGCGGAACAAAACTAGCGCGATTTAATGTTGACACTGTTTACTTTCTGGCTAGAATCCGATGTTAACAGTGTAATCATTGGTTTCGCTCGCGGGAGAGGTTGCCATGAACCTTGTGGCTTTTCAGCCCGTCCTGCAACTCGTGGCCGCGCAACCGGTACTCTTGGCCTTGATTTTGCCGTTGGCCGGCCTGCTCGTTGCATTGCTGCTCACGCTAACCGTCGTGGGCCTGGTCCAGTGGCGCAGGGTCGCCGAGTCGGCTCAGCTTACCGAGCTGAAACGAGACCTGGCCTCGCTGGGCTGGGCGGCCGACGACGTTTGCCGCGCCGTCGAGGCCCTTCCTGCCCCAAGTGGCTTGCGGCGCTCGTCCCGGCACCGCTTCGCGGGGCCACTCTCCAACGAAGGAAGCCCGCCCGCGACTGCCCCGGCGGCGGCCCGGCAACCGCACCCTCGGGCTCGCCGACACTTGGGGTGTTGCTGAAGTCTCGCCATCGAGCGAGGGCTAGAACAACTCGGCAATCGGCGTGCCGCCGTTGTTGATCGGCACCGGGCGCCCGGCCAGATTGGTAAAATGCCCCTCGAGGCCAATGCCAAGCACGCGGTAAATCGTGGCGAGCACGTCGGCCGGCATCAGCGGGCGCTGGGCGGGGTACTCGCCCTTGGGGCTCGAAGCCCCCACGACCCGGCCCCCCTGCACTCCGCCCCCGCCAATCAACACGCTCATCACGTTGCCCCAGTGATCGCGGCCGGGGGTTCCCATGCTGCGCGGCGGGCCGCCGTTGCCGCCGTCGTTCATGCGGGGCGTGCGGCTGAATTCGCCCATGACCACCACCAGGGTCGATTCGAGCAGGCCCCGTTCGTCCAGGTCTTCGACCAGCGTGGCGATGCTGCGATCCATGGTGGGCAGGCGGCTGTTCATGCCGCTTTCGCAGTCCCAGTGATGATCCCAGCCGCCGTTATGAATGGTGACAAACGTGACGCCCGCCTCGACGAGCCGCCGAGCCAACAGGGCACACTGGCCGTAGTGGTCGCGCCCGTAGCGCTCGCGCAGGGCCGGGTCTTCGCGCTGAATATCGAAGGCCTGCCGCGCGGCTTCACCGGTCACCAGGTCGAAGGCCTGTTGGTTGAACGAATCGACCCCGTCCATTAAGCGGTGGCGATCCACGTCGTGCCGCAAGCGGTCCAGATCGCCCAATAGCGTGCGGCGATCTTCCAACCGCTCGCTGGAAAGCTGCTCGACCAGGTTCAGGTTAGGAACTCGAAACTTCTCGTCGTTCGGATCGCCGCCGGCGTCGAACGGGTTGTACGACACGCCCAGGTAGGCCCCGCTGGTGTAGCCGGGGGCCAGCCCCACGGTCATGCCCTTGGGAACCGCCACGTAAGGTGGCAGGCCCGGCCGGTTGGCGCCCCGCAGCCGGGCCACGATCGAACCCACCGAGGGATACTGCGGGTCGAGTTGCGAGGCGTTTGAGCCCAGGTAGCCGGTCAGCATCCAGTGGGCGGCGGCGAAGTGGTCGCCGTGTCCGTGGTGCACGCTGCGCAGGATCGACATCCGATCCATGATTCGGCTATGGCCAACCAGCAGCTCATTGAGCTCGATCCCCGGCACGTTGCTGGCAATGGTGCCGAAGGGGCCGCGAAATTCCGCTGGGGCCAAGGGCTTGGGATCGTAGGTTTCCAGGTGCGAGGGGCCGCCGTCGAGCCAGTAAAGAATGACCGACTTGGGGTTGCCCGTGGCCTGCGGGCTGTTGGTCGCCGCGGCGGCACGTTGGCGCATCAGGTCGCCCAGGCTTAGTCCGCCGGCGAGGCCCAAAACACCGGCCTTGAGAAAATCGCGCCGCGGACGCCGATCGCAATAGCCGCTCGGTCGACCTCCCCAAACGGTTAACATGGCGATACCTCCGCTTAGCGGCCGGCAGTGCGCGGGTCACTCGGGCGACTGTCGCCGGACACCCTTGACTCGCCCTGGCCACAGGCTCGGTAGGCGAATCGCACCCCGACCCATCAACGCGTGAGCATATCCCAGGGGGAATCTTTGGTCCAGCTAGCGGGGGGAATGGCCCTGGTTTGGCCGGCTTGCGCGGCCTCCGCGAGGCCCAACGGACCCGCTCGCAATGACTGAACCAATCAGCGGAGGCGATCAAACAAAAGCCGGGGCGCCCGGAGGAGCCCCGGCTAGGGATTGCGAAGCGTCGCCGTCGTTTCGGCTTACCCCGCTCAGGGTTGCGCCCGGCGCCGAGCAGGCCTGCCTCGCCGTCTTCGCCAAACGGCACCAACGGCAAGACTAGCCAGGGCCGTGCCCCCCAGCGCCAACGAACTGGGCTCGGGGACCTCGGTCAATACGATCGGAAACGTCGAACCGTCGATCAGCCGGGCCTCGCCCAGGATCAGGTTCGGGTCGCCCAGCGGCAACCGTGAAGAAACAAACACCCCCGGCAGCTCGACCATCGGGGGGCTTCCGACGGTGGGAATCGGGTTCTCGAAGTGGATGTTGAATTCAGTGCCCCCTTGGGTGTCGAACAAGTAACCCGTCGGCGGCGGAAACATGGTGTCGTCGAAAATGTGCGTGTCACCCCCCAGGGCGGTCGACGCCCCGGGACCGCCGAACAGCCGCAGGTCGGTCAGGTAAAGATCCTCAATCGGCGTCATCGGATCGGGGATGAAGATGGCGGTTTGCGGCGGCGGATCGCCCAAGCCATAGGTAATGCACAGGCTCACGTCGTAATGATTGAAGAGGGCCTGGACCCCCGGCAGAAACCAGGTCCCAGTCTTCACGCTCTTCCACTCCGTGCGAATCCAGAGGGCGGAGGCCGGTTCGGGAACCAGCCAAATCGCCAGGGCGGCCATCCACAATAGATGGCGTTTCAAAGCAGACGTTCTCATGGCGAGCGTTCCTCCCAAGTTTGAAGGCACTCGAAGCCGCGCCCGGAATTGCCCGGTCGTGACGGGCGGTGAGCGACCGCGGCTGGGATGGTACCCCCCCGCGGGGCCAGAGTACAGAAAATTCCGCGCGGAGTGCGGGACGGAGTCGGCGGCCGGCCTGATAGGTCAGGGTTGGGGGGGCGCTTTCCGGCGCGAAGTGGGGCACAGGCTGGTTGCCCGCCGGCGGCTACCGAGCGACGGCGCAAAGCAAGGCCTGCGGGCCGCGCCCTCGAAAGTGCTTCCCCGCTCCGCGGGTTCCTGAGCGACGATCGGGAGGCGAATCGGCCAGCCGGGGCGTTTCGCCCGAAGCTCAGCCGTTCCAGAGCCCCGCTTGGCTTGCGACCTGGGCTGGTTGGCTGGCAGCCCGGGTCTGGAAGCCGTGGCCGGAAGACGCTGCTGAGGGAACCAGGGTTTGGGCCCAATCCACCCGCTTGCGTGGCCAGTCGCTAGTATTCGCCGATCGGTTCGCTGCCGGCGCGGGTGCCAAGGGCCCGCCAGACCGGAAGCGCAATGTTGTTGGCCACGCTGCGCACGGAGCCGTCCATGAGGGCCACGTTGACGATCGAGGGGTGGTAGCTTCGCGCGGTAATCGCGGCATACGTGCGCTGCGTTGCGCTCTGTCCCTCTTGGCGCGAGTTGTAGTCGACGTCGTACTTCAGGCCGTCGGTGTGTACGTAGCTGACGACGGTGTTGGGCGCGAACACAGTGGTAATTCCGCTATGGTGCACCCGGCCGTCGCACCATTCGGTGTGGCCCGTATTGTCGTTGCGGGTCGGTCCCAGTTTGAACTGCGCCCCGGTCGCCAGGGCCGCCACGGCGGCGATATCGACTGGGGCCGTTTCGCCCGGGTCGGCCGTGTTGCGGTAGTACGAGGTGAAGCACTTTACTTCCGCGGCAGCCAGCGTGTTGGAGAGTCCGTCGGCAATGCTGGCCGGCCGAATCTTGGCGTTGGGAAAGAACACGCCGTCGCCACCGCGATTGGTCACCGGGTCGAAGACCAGCCAGGTGCCGAAGTTAAAGCCGTAGCACTGCGGATAGATGTATGGCTTGCCGGCGTTCATGCGGACGGTGTCGCCCGGATCGCTGGGGCAAAGGTAAACCGGCACCCGCATCGTGGGAATGTTCGTGGCCAATTGCGAATCCCAGGAAACATCCAGCCGAACTTTCTCATAGGCGGCCGATTGTTCCAGGTAGGGTAGCAGCCGCCCGTGAATCGACCAGGAGCCGTTGTTGCCCGAGAGCACCGTGTGGGGAGTAATGCAGAAGCTGGGAGGGTATTGGGCGATGGCCGATTCGTAGTTGGCCAGCCCGAGCACGACTTGCCGCAGGTTGTTCTGGCACTGGCTGCGACGAGCCGCTTCCCGGGCCGCCTGCACCGCGGGCAAGAGCAGCGCGATCAGAATGCCAATGATGGCGATCACGACCAACAGCTCGACCAAGGTGAAACCTCTCGAAGGTTTACCGTTAGCGGCGCGGCCACCGGGTACGAACGTCATCGCGGGTCCCTCGCTGAATTTGCTGTTAGGTGCATTCGGTGGGGCCGCCTTCTGCACTTCCTGTGCCGTGCTTGAACGAAGCAGGCTCCGGGTCTTTTTCGCCCCAGTTGAACAGTGACGCCCGTCGGATGGAAATCGTGCGCCAGCCGCTAGCACGACGCAGGTGTCGATTTAAGCGACACGCATGTCGATCGGTGCGACACCCCTCGAGGGGGCGCCGCACGGCGCGTACGATCGCTGCGCGGCGTGACAAGGAACCGGGCGGGTTGGCCTTTGGTTGCCGAGCGCGGGGCCGGCGTTCCCGCCCGCCTCGCCGCCCAGGGCTGCCAGCGTGTTGACCGGCCGAGCCGCGTGTGGCGGCCCAGGGGCTTGGCGAGGGCCGCTACCCAGGGCAAGCATGCGATCTACCGGCCCTGCCGGCGAGCGTCGCCGCGTGCCCAGAGCCACTTCGGCCCGCCAGAGTTTGTTATCTTGAAGCCGCAGGGCTTTGGGAAACTGGCACCCGACGGCGCATCGCGGGGTGTAACCGCGACGCGAAAACGACGCCCCCTGGGCCAAAAACAGGTTCCACTTGCGCCGGCCGATTCTTGGGCAAATCTTGATTCCGCTGGTCGGCATGACCCTGGCCGTGGCCGTGGCTACGAGCCTGGGCAGCGCCGTCTTGGCCTCGCGCCGCACCTTGGAGCGGGAACGACAAAACCTGGCCCGCGTGGTCGAGGTGCTCACCACGGCCAGCTTCCCGCTCCAGGCCGAAGTGTTGCGCAAGATGTCGGGCCTATCCGGCGCCCAGTTCGCCATTCAGGACCGCCAGGGGCAATTGACCGATTCGACAGTTCCGCTCGACTCGGGAGACGCCGCCGAGTTGGCCCGGTTGCCGCAGCGCGAGAACTGGACTCCCGACTTGCCCGACGACACCGTGCACCTGGCGGGGGGCCAGTATCTGGCGGCTCGCTTGCCGCTGCGTCACGGCGGGCCCGCGGGACCGAGTTGGCTGATCGTGCTTTACCCGGTCGATGCCTGGCCGGCCGTGGTGCGCGGTGTTTGGTCGGCCTCGCTCTGGGTCGGCGGCCTGGCGGCAGCGCTGGCGGCCCTGGTCTCGTTGACGATCGCCCGGCGCATCGTCGGCCCGATTCGCGCCCTGAGGCGGCATAGCGAAACACTGGCCAACGGCCAGTTTCAGCGTCTGGCCGAGCCCGAGCAAGACGACGAAGTTCGCGATTTGACCCGTTCGATCAACCGAATGAGCGAACAGCTCGAGCATTACCACGACGTGGTCCGGCGGCAAGAGCGTTTGAAGTCGCTCGATCAACTCGCGGCCGGAATCGTGCACGAAGTGCGCAACTCGGTCACGGGGGCTCGAATGGCGGTCGATCTGCACGCTCGCGTGTGTCGCGCCGAGGCCGACGGCGCCCTGGCCGTGGCGGCTCAGCAGTTGGCCCTGGTCGAAGAACAACTACAGCGTTTCGTGCGGGCAGCGCGGCCGGAGCAACTCGAATTGGCCTCGGTCGAACTGGGCGAACTGGTCGACGAATCGATCGGCCTGTTGGTTCCCCGGTTTAAGCACGCCGGTGTGAATCTGCAGTGGCAGCGGCCCGCCGAGCCCCACCGGGCAACGATCGACCGAGCCGCCATGCGGCAGGTGCTGGTCAACTTGTTGGTCAACGCCATCGATGCAGTGGCGGCTGCCCCACCCCCCGCACGGCAAGTGGAAGTCAGGCTCGCCCAGGGGGCCGAAGCAATTTGCCTGGAAGTTTGCGATAATGGTCCCGGACCGCCCGTCGAACTGGCGGAGAAACTGTTCGAGCCGTTGGTCACGGGGCGGCCCACCGGAACGGGGCTCGGCCTGGCCGTGGCCCGCGACCTGGTGCGGGCCCAGGGGGGCGAAGTCAGTTTTCGCCGCGAGGCCGACCAAACGGTGTTTTGCCTTACCTTGCCGATCAGCCCGCAGGGGTAACACGATGGCACAAGTGCTGGTAGTGGACGACGAGGCCCCCATCTGCTGGGGCCTGAAAACCCTGGGCGAATCGCTAGGTCATCAAGTGTCCACCGCGGCTTCGGCCGAGCAGGCCCTGGCCTGGGCCGAAGCCCAGACCCCCGACGCGGTGTTTCTCGATGTGCGCCTGCCAGGCATCGATGGGTTGGCGGCCATCGAACCCCTGCGAGCGCTTACCGGGCCGGTGCCGATCGTGGTGATGACCGCTTTCGGCGACCTGGAAACGGCCGTTCGCGCGGTCGAGGCGCAGGCCTTCGAGTTGTTGGTCAAACCGTTCGACCTGAATCGCGCCCAGCAAGTGCTCGAGCGGGCTCTGGCCCAGCCGGTTGCCGCCGGACCGTCGGCAGGTAAACCGGAAACTGGCCTGGTTCCAACCGCGCGGTTGGTGGGCCGCTCGCCGGCCATGCGCGAGCTCTTTCGCGAGATTGCCCTGGTTTCCCGCAGCGATGCCTGTGTGCAGCTTTGGGGCGAAAGCGGCACGGGCAAGGAGCGCGTGGCCCGAGCCATTCACCAACACAGCGCGCGGGCCAGCCGTCCGTTTGTGGCGGTGAACCTGGCCGCGATCAATCCCTCGCTGGTCGAAAGCGAGCTGTTCGGCCACGTGGCCGGCGCCTTTACCGGGGCGGCCTCGGCCCGGGTGGGGCTGATCGAATTGGCCGATGGAGGCACCCTGTTGCTCGACGAGGTTGCCGACACGCCCCCCGATTTTCAAGCCAAGCTGTTGCGGGTGCTCGACCACGGCGAGTACTTGCCGGTGGGCGCCTCGCAACCGCGGCGGGCCAACCTGCGGGTGATTTCGGCGACCCATCAGGATTTGGCCGAACAGGTCGCCTTGGGCCGATTTCGACACGACCTGTATTACCGGCTAAGCACCTTCCGGCTGCGTTTGCCCTCCCTGCGCGAGCGGGCCGGCGACGCCGTGTTGTTGGCCGAGCATTTCGCGGCCGAGGTGGCGGCCCGAAACGGCCTGGCGGCCGTTCGGCTCAGCAGGGAAGCACTCGCCGAACTCGAGCGCCGGCCTTGGTACGGCAACGTGCGCGAGCTGCGCTCAGCCGTCGAACATGCGCTGGTGTTGGCCCGGTCGGGCCAAATTCAGCCCGAGCACCTGCCGGCGCCGCTGCCGGGTAGTATGGCGGTGGGCAGCTTGGCACCAGGTTGTTTGGCGCCGGGGCCTGCGCCGGCCGAGTCGCTCGGCCAGGTGGTGGCGGCCTGGGCCCGCCAGCAGTTGGCGACACAGCCCGATACGAGCGACTTATGGGCTCGGCTAGTCCAGGAAGTGGAGGGGCCCTTGCTGGAAGAGGTGCTCTCGCGTCAACAGGGCAATCTGGCGGCCGCGGCGCGGCAGCTCGGGCTACACCGCGTGACCGTGGCTCGCAAGGCTCAGCAGCACGGACTAAGAGGCGAAGAGCCCGCGGGCTAACCGAACCCGCGGGCCCTGTGACCTCCTGCGCCGACGAGCCGCTGGTGGCTATTGGCGGCGGCGACGCGCGATTCCCAGCGCGACGGCCGCGCCACCCAGCAGCGCCAGGCACGCGGTCGAAGGCTCGGGTACACACTCGATGCCGAACTGGTAGGTCGTGACATCGCTCACCACGGGCACGCCGCCGATTAAGGCCGAGGCGACGAAATCAAGCTCGTAGCAGCCCGCCGCGGTGAAGGCCCAGTTCATGTGCCGCTCGCCGCCGGCCTCGACCCAGGTGGTGTCGCTAGCGTCCAGCCCGTCGCTGGTGGCCATCCACAGCACGGGGGTACCGAACTGGTCCACCTGAAACACCGAGACCTGTCCTGGGCCGCGGACCGCGACCAGGCGAACCTCGATCCATTCGGCGGCGCCCCCCGCGCGCGGATCGTTGGGCGCGTAGCTGTCGAAAATCCCGGGGGCCGTTTCTTCGGCGCCGAACCCCAGAAAAATCTGTCCCGGCTCCTGAACTTCAGGCAGCACCCACAAATCGTCGCCTGGATTGGCCCCGGTAAAGGCGAACTGCGGATCGGCCGGCTGGGCCACCCGGGTGTCGGGGCCGCCGAAGAAAATCGCCTCGTCCGGCTCGTACTCCACATCGTTGTCGTCGTCGTGAATGTGCAGATCCCAGCCGTCGAGCGGGTCGTAGCCCAGCCCGATGTCGACGTGCCCCTCGTCAAGCACCGTGGGGGCGGCCCAGGCAGTGCCGCGCGTGGCCAGGCTGGGTAGCAGGGTGGCCAACAGGACGAAGGCGATAAGTCGCAGGTGCATCGAATTTCTCCTCGTGGGTCAGGTGGGAACAACCAGGTGCATCAGGTAAGAAAACGGGCAAGGCGGGTCACCGAGCGCGTCGCCGGGCCCAGCTTCCGCCCAGCGTCAGCGTCGCCGCGACCCATAGCCCCCAACCGCTCGGCTCGGGCACGGCCACGCTGCGCGTCAGGCTGGCCCAGCTTAGGCCCGAGCTGTCGCGAGTACCGGGGGCGAAGAACGGAGCCGCGGCCACGTCGAAGGGGCTGCTCAGCCCGGTGGAGCTGTCGGCATAGATCGAAGCAATGCCCGAGGGAGTGATCCGCATCACGCGGTTGCCCAGGTAATCGGCCGCGTACAGGTCTCCGTTGGGGTCCAGGGCCAGGCCCGTGGGTGTCATCAGCCCGTCGGCCGCATCGGCCAGCAGGCTGCCGACCCCGGCCGGGGTGAAGCGATAGATTTTGCTGGTAAGCGCATCGCTAACCAGCACATTGTTCTGGTTGTCGATGGCCAGGCCCAGCGGCGTAAACAGGCCGTCGCCCGCGTCGGCAAACACGCTGGCGACCCCCGCCGAGTTGATCTTCAAGACCCGGCGGTTGCCCAGGTCGGCCACGTACAGATTGCCGGCCGAATCGAAGTCCATTCCGAACGGGCTCGAGAGCCCATCGGCCGCGTCGGCGAACAGGGTGCTGGTGCTGCCGCTGGGGTTTAGCTTGCGAATGGTGTTGGTCAGGTAGTTCGAAACATACACGTTGCCGGCCCCGTCGATCGCCAGCCCGCTGGGGGTGGTAAGCCCATCGGCCGCGTCGGCAAACACGCTGCTGGTGCCGTCGGGCAAAACACGGCGGATCTGGCTCTTGAGAACGTCGGCCAGGAGCAAGTCTCCCTGGGCCGTGTACTCCGCGGCCAGCGGCGTGAACAGGCCATCGGTCGTATCGGCCAAAACCACGGGGCGGCGCGCAACGTCGTACGCCAGCAGTTGCCGGTTATCCAGCGAGGGGACCGCCAGCGGGCAGGAGAGTTGGGTCTCGACTCCAAAGTAGTACGTGGTCACCGCGCTCGCGACCGGCTGCGTCTGATTGGGGCCAAGGAAGGCCGACGATCGGACGTCGACCTCGTAAATGCCTGGCGCGGTAAACGCCCAGTTGTAATGAATGTGGCCGCCCGCCTGGACGAATATGGCATCGCTGGAGGTGATCCCCCCCTGAAAGGTCGACATCCACACCGTGGGCGCTCCCAACGCACCGGTCTGGTACATCGAGAACTCGCCCGGCCCGCGCAGGTCGACCAGCGAGGTCTTGATCCATCGGCCATTGGCGCCCACGCGCGGATCGCTCTCGAAGTACAGCGGCACCGATGCCGGGTTTACGCTGTTGGCGTTTGCGCCGGCATAGAGCAGGTTGGGGTTTTGGCCTTGGGGCAGGATCCACACGGGGTTCCCCGAACCGGCCCCCAGGAAGTTCCAGGCGGTGCCGGCCGGCTGAGCCGTCTTGGCGGCGCGATCGACGTAAAGCAGCACGTCGTCGGGGGCAAAGAGCAGGCCATCGTCGGTGTCGTCGACCAAGAGCACCAGCGAACCACCGACCAGGGCCGGAGAAAAAACGTCGGTGTGCTGCGTGGTGAGAATGTCGGGGCACCACAGGGCAGGGGGCAGCTCGGCCAGGCTGGTTCCCGGCCCCGCCAGCAAAAGCAGCGCGGCGAGCACGAGCCAACCGCGCGGCCCGATCGTTCGAACTCGGTGATGCGTAGTCATCTGCTCCAACTCCTCTCGGGTCGGTCTGTCGGCAGCCGCGATACCCCGGGGGCCGGCCCCCGCTGCGGCCCGGCGGTGAACTAGCGAGGCAGGGCGATGTGGTCGCCCGATTCGATCCGGGTGCGAATCTCCAAGGCGCTGATCTGCTGGACGTGCCCGTCGACGTACAGGTAGTTGGCCACGCCGTCGGTGTGGTCGTCTCGGCCGCTCGACCAATGACGGTCGGGCTGAATGTCGGCCGTGACCTTCTTCCACCAATTCGCCCGATTGCCCGTCATCCAATTGCGGCTATGGGTGTGGTCGTCGAGCGGCCCCACTCCCGCGTGCGTCTCCACGACCGTTCCGTCGGGCAGGGTCACCTTCTTGAAGTTGTCGGCCGCGGTCATGGCGATGATCGTCTGCGAGGTACTTTTGATCTTGCGCAGCTGAAATCGCCCCGGGTCGTCGGGGTCCGGGCGTCCGAACTGGTCCAAGAGCGGCACCGTCAGATACTCGTTCAATTTGTAGCTGGTGCCCTTGTTGGCCAGCCGCAAATCGCCCAGCGGGTCGGCCGGACAGATGCGAATGCGGTCGATTACTTCGAACTGTTCCTGGGGGTTGGCGGCCGACGGCGCCTGGGAGATGCCGCCCAGGAAGGGAACGATTCCATAGACCCAGGAGGCCTCGGCCATGCCGCTGGTGTGGGTAACCTGGGGGAAGTAGCCGCCGTTGGATTCGCAATACATCAGGATCGCCAGCCCCAATTGGTGCAGGTTGTTGGCGCACGAGGTGACCGCCGCCGCGCGGCGCGAGGCTTGCACCGCCGGCAGCAAGATGGCGATCAAGATTCCGATGATCGCGATGACAACCAAAAGTTCGACCAACGTGAAACCGGGTTTTCGGTGCATCGGGCTGACCTCGGAGCGGGTTTGCGTGACGGAGCCCCCGACCGTGGGCGAGCGGCTTCCGCGTCGCCGCGCCGCGATCTACGGCGGGCACGCGACCGCAAGCGGCGGGCGTTCGGAATTGACAACAGGTGCGGCGATCGACCGTACGGGGGCAACCCTCTGCTTGATGATCCGACAGGTACTTCAGATGCCTCGCTGCTAGGCTCCGGCGTATGCCGAGTGGCGGAGACTTACGCTCTCCACACGGGTTTTCGCCGGGACGCCTCACCGCGCGAGCGGGCGCGACGATGGGGCGCAGGCAACAGGGAACTTGCCTCGCCCCGAAGGCGCGCTTCGCGCGGCTCGACCGATCCTGCTCGATCAGCCGGCGTGGCGCGGAGGAGGTCCGCGCGGAAAGAAAGGCCGCGCTTCGCCCAGGGCCCAAGTGGTTTGCTCCTGGACGACAACTCGAGCGCACAAATGCGCGGCGTGGGCCGTGCCCGATGCGCCGGCGGCCAGCTTCGCCTGGGCCAGCAGCTTGCAAACCAGGCACTCGTCGGCGCCAGGTTGCCCCGTGCTTCGGCCTGCCTCGATTGATGCGGGCAGGCAACTTTCCTCAAGGCCATGCTCGAAATGCCCAGGGCACGAGCCGGCGGGAGCAGCCGTCGCGGCCAAAGGATGGCCTGCCGCCGCATCGCTGGGGCAGCCGCCGGCGGTTGGCCCCCGCTCCGCGTGGCAGGCGGCCCCCTGCCAGCAAACGCGGTGTCCGCCCCCTGAGCCGTGCGCGTGCCAGGGGCTGTGCCACACGGCCGCGCCTTGCGACGCAGCCAAGTAGGCCCCCAGCACGAGATAGAGAATCCAACGCGACATGGCCTGGCGATGGGTGGAGGGCGACGGCCGGTAGACCCGCCGTAGAACGGCCGTGGGGTGCATCTAACTTACCCGTCTAGAGTCCCAAAACCCAGTCGACCTGTCAAGTTGCTAGTGCAAAACACTTGCATTATTTCGCTTCGTCGGGCATGGGGGAACCGGGCCCCGGGGGGACTGCGGCAACCAGTTCGGCCACGGCGCGGGCCAGGCGGTCGCCCGCTTTCAAGGTTCGCTCTTGCCAGGCCCACCAAGCCCGCACCGTGTGGCTGCCCCGGGTGGCGGCCCCGGCCAAGGTGCCGAGCCATTGGGCCGTGCTAGCCCCTTGTTCCTGGTTGCGGAAATGGGCCGGAAGCCGTTCGTCCCAAGCTTCCCGGACCACCCGTACTACCAGGCAGGGAACCGCTCGCTGCCGGCAGGCCGAGGCCACCTCGTAGCCCAACCGGTCCTGGGCCAGGCAGCCGCGCTGGCTGCCAAGTTCGGTCCGCCGTTCGGCCGAGCCGGGCGGGTCGAGTGTCGAAAGCAGGCTTCCGGAATGAAGCCCCGCGCGGACGGCGTCGCTTACGCCAGCGGGAAGGGCCCCCTCGGAAATCGTCAGCCGGTCTCCCCCCCGGGCCACGCACTGGCTGGCCAGAAGCAGATCCAGCGGCTCGAGCTCGGGCGACAGCCCCGTAGCGAATCCCGCCGAGATGATCCAAGCCGGTTGGTGGGCATCGATCAACAGGTCGACCGCGGTTCGAGCCATCCCCGGTTCGCCGCCGGCAGCCAGGGCTACCACACCGCGTCCGGCCAGCCCTCCTTGAACCAATCGAAGGGCCGGAGGCTTGCCGTGGGCATCCGCGCCAGGTTTCTTGGCTGGGAACGGGAGGGGGGCGATTCGCAGGGTACCTGCCAGGCGATCTTCGATTCCCGCCAACTCGGCGGGCAGTTCGGTGATCACGCCGACGTCGCAGCGAGTCCACAAACTGGCTGGATCGACCGCGGGGCTGGGCGAAGCAGGGTCGGTTGAGGAGCGGGCAGCCTGGGCGAGTCCCTCCGTGGCCGCCTGACGCACTTGCTCCTTGAGGGCGCCCATTAGCCAAGATTTGAGCAGATATTGCCACATGATGCGGTTCGCTCACTCGCAATCGCACCGGCGAGGTAGTCCGCCAGAGAGGAACCCCCGGTCTTTCCCGTGCCACTAACCGGGCAACTTGATCGCCCCGAGCTCGCCGGTCAAGCGAAAGGGCGGCGACCACAGCCCGGTAAACGAGGCGCGGCGCGGCAGGAAAGAAACGGGACGCGGGCCTGGGGCGACGGTAAACCTCCGCCGGAAGAGCGCCCCGCGAGGCAATACCGGGACCGAGCCGACCGGCGTTACAACTCGTCGCAATGAACGGCCACTCGCAGTCGCGAGCTTTCGCACTGGGCGACCCACTGGCCCAGGTTCGTGGCCAGCTCACCGAGCGCTGCCAGCGGTTCGCAGGTTTCCCGCAGCGGATTGCGTACAACCGCGCCATCGCGCGGGTCGAAATCGCCGCCGAGGGCATCTTCCCAATGCCCGGATTCGGACTGTGCATCGATCAGCCAGGCGGCGCCCCGCGCAACGGCCGGATGTGTACCACGGCCAGCGGCGATCAGGGCCCGCAGCACTTCGGCCGTCGTCACCACGGAGGCGGGCCCGGTGCCGGTCAGTCTGCGATCGGATTGGGCCGCCAACGGTTCGCCCCAGCCACCCTCGGCAAGTTGGTGCATCAAAACCCAGGCAGCGGCCGATTCGATGAGCGAGCTGGTTTCGGGCGAGTTGACCGCGACGAGCCCGCGCAGCACCAAGGCGGTGGCGCGGAGCGGCCCACAGCTTTCGTCGCCGAGCCAGGAGCCGTCGGCCCGCTGAAGCTGGGCCAGTTGGTCGATCGCCGTGGAAACATCCCTTGGGTTGGCGGCGCCGCCGGCCTGGCCCGCGGCCAATAGCCAGCGGGCCAACCGATCGGCCGGCACGGGGCAGGGCAGGGGGGCGGGCCCGGCCGCGGGAGCGCCGTACCACCGTCGCCGTGGCGCGGGGGCAGGCGCTTTTTCCAGGTGCGGGCTTGCCGCTTCGAGGGCCCGTTTGGCTCGCGCGGCGATTCGCACCGCCCGATCCAGCCCGGCGATTGCCGAGCGAGCGTCGTCGAGATGCTCGAAGCTGCCCTCGGCAATCAGCTCGAGCGGGGCCGGCAACAAGTTGGCCGCCAACGGCGATTCGCCAGACAATTGCGCGGCCAGCGCGGCAAGCTCCAGCGGCCGGCGACCGTCGCGCTCCTCGGGCTGATCGGCTAACCAGACCAAGGCGCGGGCAGCGGCCCGATGTTTAACGGAAATGCCGCTGGCCAGCAGGGCTTCGAGCACCCGCGCCCCGTCGGCGGCGGCATCCCCCTCGGCCGAAATCCAGGCGATTGGTTCCTCTGTCGCGGTAGGCTCGCTTGGTGGCGAGCTGGCCGGCTGAAGGGGCGCTGCCTGGCCCGAGGGCTCGTGGTCCAAGGCCAGGCGACACCACAAGACGGTCGTCGCGTGGGCCGTGGTTGTGGCGGGCGAGTCGGCCCAGGCAGCCAATTGTTGCCGGGCTTGCGACAGCGCGCGGTCGGCTTCGAGTCGCGCGGCGCGCGCTGTCCAGGGAAAGCGCCGCGCCCCGCGCGGTGGTCGGCCCCGGCCCGCAGGTGTGCGGGGCAGTTCGTCTGGCACGGGCCATCGCTGGGGCTGTTCGAGAAACAGTTCCCGAATCGTTGCCACAGGCGTCGGCCGCCGGGGGCGATCCGCGGCGATGACTCGTTTGGCCAGATCGACGACGGCGGTCTCGCTTAACGAGCCGGCCGACGGAAGGCTTTCCAGAGCCAGAGCGTGTGGCCACGCGGTGAGGGCAACCTCGTAAGGAATTTGACCACCCCAGGCCAGCCACAGCCGGGTAGCGACGTCGGTTGCATCGGCTCCGCCCGCCAAGCGTATCGCCCGCCGCGCGCCAC
The DNA here is from genome assembly GCA_964399535.1 of uncultured Pirellulales bacterium. Taxonomy (GTDB): domain Bacteria; phylum Planctomycetota; class Planctomycetia; order Pirellulales; family CAYNRE01; genus CAYNRE01. The sequence continues at coordinate 202,080 of CAYNRE010000046.1, forward strand.
TGAGCGGCCGGCCAGAGGGGTCTTCGCCCGCTTGTTTCAGTGCCCAGTAACAGATCACGCTCAGCGACAAATCGAGCGGAGCGCCCTGGGAGCGGCTCCACCCTCCTTCCTCGCGCTCGACGGCCAGCAGGTACGCGGCCAGCGGGCGCAAGGAATCGTCGAGCGGACCCCCCTTGGGGCAGCGAGTCAGCAGCCAAGCGGCGGTCGACCAGGGGTTGCCATGCGGCGTATTGGACCAGGCCCCGGTGGGCGCTTGCCGCGACAGCAAATACTGTTGCGCCCGGCCGATCGCCCGCCGCAGCGGGCGGGCAAGTTGCCCCAGGTCGGGCGCTTGGTCGAATGCCAACGGACGGCAAGCGTGGGGGTCGATTTCCGCATCCGGGCGGATACGACCGGAGAGCATTCCGGAAGTGCTCACGGCGTGGTGCTCGCTGGCGGGCACGATTCGCTGCCGACCTGGGTCGTCCCTGACAAGGTCGCGGGCGCGAATCGACTGGCGGGGAAGCTTAGTTCAAGCCGCCGCCAGCGGCAAGTCCGGGTCGGCTGCCTCGCGCAGTCGACGTCGGGGCTACTACCCACTACCGCCGCCACACTCGGCGATGAGCCCCAGCGAGCGGTCGTGGGCGATAGCACTGCCAGCATGGCGCGATCTCACTGCGAAACTGCACCGCGAAAGGTCGAGCCCCGGCCCGCAACGCCGGCAGTTTCGCACTTAGCGGAACGAGCCCGGCTCGCCCTCGATGCCGCCGCCGAGCACGCGGTAAATGATGACCCGCGGAGGCACCGGTTCCCCCGTTGCATCCCGCGGCGGTGGAAACTGGGTGGCGACCTCGAGCACCCGCGCCTCTTGGCATTGTTGGAACAACTCGGGCTGAATGAAGTCGGTAAACCCGTAATTGCCCGGCTGGCGATACCGAGCGATCTCGCCCCAATCGACGTAAACATAGGCGATGCCCCGGCCGCTCAGTTCCGAGCCGAGCTCGGCCAGCCCGCCGCCGCGGATCCAGGTTTCCAGGGGTGAAGGATCGAAGGCGGTGTGGTAGTAGACCGGCATTTCCAGGTCGAATACTTCCGCGTCGCCGACCGCCAACACGGCCTCGCCCGGTTCCGTGCGATCGTTGAGCCAGGCTCGCCAGGGGCTGGTGCGGCGCACATCGTGGCGCAGCTGGTCGAGCGGAACGAAGTAGCGCACGTCGGTTCCTGGCCCGCCGACCGTGGCCAGCGGCAACAGGGCCAGGGTGCCCGCGACCAGCAAGCCATAGGCCCAGCGTCCGCGGCGCGGGGCGAGCAGCCGCTGCCAGCCGAGCCCGGCGAGCAGGGCCACGACCGGCAGGACTGGAATCCAAAACCGGTCGATGCGATGCGTGAACAACCACCAGGTGGCGACCACCCAGCCAACGAGCAGCCACCCGGCGACTACGAGCCTGCGGCGGTCGCGATCGAACCAGGCCAGCAGCAGCCCGGGCAACAGGCCAACCGACAGCCACGGGCTGCGCCCTATTAGGCTGAGCAACGAATCGGCCAAGGCGGACCAACCGAAACCGTGCGGCGCGTGAGCGGCGTTCCAGCGGGCGTTCAGCTCCGCGGTGCGGGTAAATCCATCGAGCCAGTCGGCCAGCAACGGATACACCGGGTTGCCGGTGAGCCAGGCATTCTTGGCCAACCACGGCCCGGCGGCGACCAGCGCGCCGGCAGCGAACCAGAAACCGCTGCGGATGCCGCTGCGCCATCCCGACGCCGAGCCCAGGCGCGAGGCGCGCACGGCCACCACGGCCGCGCCCAGCGGCAACACGACGAACAGCGCGGCCGGATACTTACAGGCGAGCGCGCTGCCGGCCAAAAAGCCCGCGAGCATCAGCCACCACGGGCTTGCGCCGTCGGACGAACCGGCGGCTGACTCTCGCGCGGTGGTTTCCGCCTCGGCCCAGACCCAAGTGGCGTGCAGCGCCAACAGCAGATAGCAGCCGACCACCACGTCGATCAGCCCGCTGGACGACAGCCGCACTACCCAGGGGGTCGACAGCCAAAGCACCGCGCCCCAGATACCCGCCGCCGGTGCGCCGACGCGGGAGGCCAGGCCGACCAGCGAGAGCGCGGCGACGAGTGCAAAGCTGGCGATCAGCACCTTGCCCGCCAGCGCGCCAAGGAACCAGTCGCCGCTGAGCGTCATCGCCAGGAGCGAGAGCATCTCGGCCCCCAGCGGCATGTTGGCGTACACGTTGTGCGGCAGAAAGCCGATCCGGCCGGCCTGGAAGAATTCCTTGGGGGCCTGGAGATGGTACTCGCGAACGTCGAAATCCACGGGCGGCAGGGGGCTGCCCGCCAGCAAGGCCAGGGCAAAGGGAAGGGCCAGCCATCCGGCGGCCCGCTGCCAGCGGCTCGCGGCGACCGACGATCGCGGCGTATCGCCCTGGGAGTGCCCGTGATCCGGGGGTCTCCGGTCCTGGATCCGGCGAATTGCCGAGACCAGCCAGACAAGCGCCAGCGCGCCCCGCGCAAGCCAAGGCTGGCCGAGCAGCCCGGCCAGGCCGATCGCTAGCGTAAGCAGCGAAAGGGCGCTCAAACCCAGCCCGACGGAGAGCACCGCGAGTTCCCGAGCCGCCAACGGAACCGGCGCGGCGATCGATCGCAGAATCTCTTCGCCGAGCCGCCAGGCAGTTGCCAACAGCAGCAGGGCCCAAAACAGCACCCGCACCCGATCGTCGAGCGTGTCGACGACGGCCCTCAGGCTCGGAGGATCGTCGCCAAACCAGGCGCCGATCCAAGCCTCGGGCACCAGGTACGACTCGACCAATTGCCAGCGGTACCAGGGGCCATCGTCGCGGGCCGGCAGCTCGGCAAGGGGTTGCGCAAAAAACCAGGCGAAGTAGGCCAACAGCAGCGCGGCCAGCGCGGCATGCACGGGCCAGGGCCAATCCCCCGGCGGCGCGGTGCTGGACCGGCTGGCATCGGTTGCTGCCCTGGTCGGAGCAGGCTTGGTCACGGGCAGTTGCCTCGCAGTCGAGCGCGAAAAGGGCCGGACCGCGCCGACCTCGCGGCGATTACCCTACCATCGCGCCCGTAATCATGCGAACCGAACCCGGCGCGGCTGCCGCGTTCGCGCGACCGGGCGCTAGCGCACGCGGGCTTGGAAGCGGAGCACTCCGCCATCGCCCGGTTGCACGGGGTCGACGATCTCCCACCGCAGCACCTGGGTTTCGCCCGCGTTGGGCTGGGTGGAGAAGTCGGCTTTGACGCTGGCCTGGGAAGAGCCGTCGACGTATTCGAGCCGGGTCGCCAGATTGTCGATCACCGTCACGTTGCCCACCACGTCGTCCCCCACGTTGTCGAACCGCAGGGTGAAGTCGATCACGTCGCCCGGATGGGCATACTGCGTCGAGGCCACCTTAATCAGGCGAATCTTGGGGCAGTCTTCCCGGTCGTACTGATAGGTAACCTGGGCTCGGCGGTCGCCCACCGCTGCGACCGGGGAGAGCCGATCGACCAGCACCTCGACCACCTGGTCGCCGGCCCATACGATCGCCGCATCGATCGAAGTGGCCAAGCGGGCCTCGTCGGCCTGGTGAATGCGGCCATTGCGGATGATGGCCAGGTTTTCAAAGGGCAAGTACTCGTCTTGGAAGCCCTGGGGCACCAGGACGGTGGAAACCGCACCGTCGAACTGTTTGGCTTCGAGGCCAATCGCCCTCCGCGTGCCCCGCTGGCCGCGCGGCGCCAGCGGTTGCAAATGGCTTTCGGCGCCGCGGCTGTCGGCCAGCCGCAGCGGCGGCTGCTGCACATCGACCCCTTGGGGACCAACCACTTCGTCGCTGGCGTAAGGGTTCACCACCAACCGCACCGCGCCAAAGCGCGGCGCGTAAATGTGCACCCGGTTCGACGGCTCAACCAAGGTGCGGCCATCGCGGGTGTCGTAGTGCACCACCGTGTCTTCCTGCGCCAGGCCGTGAACCGACCAGTCGGGCAGCACGTCGACGTGGGGCTCGCGATCGCCGCCGTCGCGCACATATTCCGTGGCGGGCCAGGGGGGCGCCAGCCCCGGCGGAGTCCAAGGGCCGGTGACGGCGTGGGGCAGGGGGGCCAGCGGCGGACCGGGCGGAATCAGGGCCGGGTCGACCTGATCCGGCGGGCCATCGCCCACCACGACCTCTCCCTCGGCATGGGTTAGGTCGAAATCAGCGCTTTGCGGCCGCAGCCGGGCGCAGGAGCAAAGCATGAGCACGCCTAAAGCAATCAGCAGCCATCGCCAGCGCCCCTGGCGAGGCCCGCTGGCGTTGCAGGCGGTCGGAACGAAACAAGTCTCGCTCGGCAAAGGGCGGTTCATCGCGAAGCCCTCCGTCCGCGTCGCGGGGTACCCGCGCCCGGGGCAGGGGGGGGCTCGACCGAGTGCCGGGTGTAGCCGGCCGGCAGCACCTGGCTGGCACCGGTTGGCGGCGTCTGGTCATCCGCCCCATACACGTGCAAGTTTGGGTCGCGGTGATAGGTGAGCAGGGGAGGGCAGCCGTACAGAAAGCCGGGGTCGAGTTGTCCGTCGCCGGCCAGCGGCACGCGCCCCCCCATGCGCAGAATGGCCACGGGGCGGCCCAGCTCGTCGGCCATCTTCACGGGGTTGCCCCCCGCGCCCACGTCGAACCAGTTTTCGTGCCCGTCGTCTTGGCGGTGGGGCAGGGCCCGATCCGGGTCTTCCAGATAGATGACCCGGGTCACGAACTTGCCGTCGAGGGCCAGCTCCAGATCGTCCTGAATCAGTTCGACCGGAATGGGAAAGCGCGTTTCCTGACCCGCGGGCGGGTAAAGTCGATCGATCACTTCGATCGTGGGGAACAGTTCTTCCCCTTCGTGAAACGGAATGCCGGTGACCTTGAAGCGGTACAACGGCGCGATCCACATTCCGACCAGCCGCGGCGCAGCCACGGGATCGTCGAACTGGCCTTCAATGGCCAGCGAGATCAAGGCCCCCTGGGGGGCCTTGATCTCTACCGGCTGAAAGTATCCTGGCAATGGTCCGCCCCGCTCGAGTTGCCACGTGCCAATCGCTCCCGGTGGGGTGGCGCCGTTGTGGCGATAATGCACCCCAGGCGCTTCGGCCCCCAGGCTGGCCGTGCTCGCGCACCACCATCCGCAGAGTGCCGCTACCGTGACAACCGGGAACCACTGTCGGCGTGCGAGCAGCGGTTCGGCGAGCGAGGGGACCATTGACATGGATGACGCTCAGACTCAGTCGCGGTGAAATCGTTGCCCGAATGGCCATCGCGGTGGCAAACCTGCTGACCCTGCGGGCCCTGGCCGCGGCCCCGCAACGCTTGGGATTTCCACGGCGGAGAATCGCGAGCGTTACGCGACCGGTGATTCAGAACCGACTACTGGCACTCGGTGCAGCCTACCCGCTGGTGCTTGGCACAAGCCGGCTGCCGCAGGTAGCCCAGTGGCTTGCGTGTATTCTCGGAGACCCAGACGCGATTCACCGGCTTGGGATAGCTCATTCCCGGCCGTTGCTTCACGTGCATGGCCATCTTCTTGGTCGGGTTGGGAATGTGCGTGTGGGTGTGGTTGGTAATCACGTGCTTCTGCAGCCCGGCCGGACCACCGAGCGGAATGTGCGGAGGGCCCGGCAGCCCAATCGGCGTGCCCGACATGGGCATGCCCCATTGCGGCGTGGTCATGCCGGCCACGTAGCCCGGCAGCGAAACCGGCAGGCCGCCCGGGCCGCCCCCCGGAGGGCAGTAGCCGACCGGCATCGCCCCGGCGCCGCCCATGTTGGCGGGCGTGGGCGTGGGTACTTGCAGGTCTTTGTTGCCCAGGCGAATGACCGCCAGAATGGCTCCGCGGCGGTCGGCTTCGACGATCGGGTCGACGCCCGGCTCGAGCCGAGTGCTGACCAGCGTTTCGACGCCGGCCACGGCCAGGTCTTGGAACTCGGCATCGGGCAGGTAAATCACCTTGGTGACGAAGTTGCCCGACTCGACCTGATCGAAGTCTTCCTCGGTGAACTGTACCGGGATGGCGTTATGCGCCAGGTAGGCGTCGGTGCGGGGCAGGGTGGGGCCCACCTCCAACGTGGGATACAACTCCACCCCCGGTCGACCAGGCACGTTGGTCAGCTTCAGCCGATAGATGGCTCCCTGGGGGAAGTTGTACCGGCCGGGGCAGACCAGCGGCTCGGAGTCGAAGGCGCCGGGAGACGAGATGTCCCAGTTCACCATCATTCCTTCCGGGCTGGCAAAATCCATTTGCGATACCGCGCCCGTGACGTAGGGATGCGGTTCGCCCGGGATCATGACGCCGGGGCCCGGACCATCGACGCCCGGGCCGGGGTGCATGAGCTGCTCGGCGGGCGGCAGGTTGTGGGTTCCGACAGCGCGGCAACCCACGGCTGCCAGCACTAGCACCAACGACAGCATGCGGTATTTCATCGTTTCCCCCCAAAGATCGCCGGTTTGCCAGGCATGGGCATAGTCAGGACCGTGATCGGAGACCGTAGATAGTTGATGACTTGTGGCGGGCCCGGCGGCGACCGGGAGCTCGCCCGGCTTTGCCGTAGACCCCGGCCGACGAGCGGCCCTAGAATCCGCGCCCGGCGAGCGTAGCGGGCCTGGTCGGGGCGTATCCCGGAGGATTCGCCGCGACCGGGCGCATTGCCACGGCGCGCGACTCTGGGATGTTAAATTCGGCCCACTACAACCCGAATCTTTGGCAAATCCGGCAAACCCAACGGCATGATTCGTAAGTTGCCCAGTTTGTCCCTCTTCGGAGCCATCGCCGCGGGGCTGGCCTGGTGGTGCCTGGCACAGGTGAGCTGGGCGGACCGTCCCGGCGATTCAACCGCAAACAGCCCAACCACTTGTGCAGGGGTTTGCAGCGCGGACGCCGACCGCCGAGAGAGGCTGGGGCCGGCGCACCAGGTGACGACCGTTCGAGGGCAGGGGGGCGAACCCGCGGCACTCGCTCCCAGGGGAAACCATCCTCTGATCCGGGCGGCCCGTCGCCGGCTGGCCAAGGCCGGCTCGCTCTCGGTCGGGGTGCGCAGCCGGGTGGCCGTGTTCGGCACCACGCTCTCGGGCACGGGGCGCTATTTACAGTCGACCCCCGCCTCGCGGCGCTGGGCGCTCGACCTGAAGTTGGCCGTCGGCGGCGAAGTGGGCAGCCTCAAACAAGTGAGCGACGGAGCCACGGTCTGGACCCATGCCCACGTGCTCGATCACACCCGGTTGACCCGCGCCTTGCTTCCCGAACAGCAGCCGTTGGTTGCCACGGTACCGAGCCAGGATGAAAGCCCGGAAACGCCGCAGCGGCCCGCGGATTGGCTGGCCTGGGGCGGGCTCGACCGGCTCTTGGCTCAGCTCGACCGCTGCGCCGAGTTCGCGCCGGGACGCGCGATCGGCCAGGGGGCGGCCGCGGGGCAGCAACTCGAAGGCACCTGGCATCGAGCTTATCTGGCGAGGCTCGTCCCCCCAATGAGCGAGGCGCTGGCCGCCGGCCAGCCGATCGACTGGAGCCAGGTGCCGCTCAGCGTGCCCGAGCGCATGGAACTCGTGCTCGCGGACTCCGACGGTTTGCCGAGGCGACTGCGGTTCTCGCGCCACACGCCGCCACGGAACGCATCGGCCGAGTTCGGCCCCGCGGCCGTTGGCTGGCAAGTGGTGATCGAATGGTTCGATTACAGCTTCAATGCGCCGCTCGATCCGGCGCTGTTCGAGTACCAGCCGGGCGAGCAAGAATCGCTCGACGAAACGGCCCGCTACCTCGACACCTGGCGCGAACTGCAAGCGCCCGCCACACGCTAGGCGACACGGCAGCGGGCGATTCGGTCAACTCCGCGGCGGGTGGTCGGGCAACTCGGCGAAGAACTGGTCGAGGGCCGCGACAAACTCGGGGGGCGGCAGATCGTTGTGCCCCAGCCCGTGAAAAGTGACCAGGCGCTTTTCGATTTGCTCCAGCGCCGCCAGCAGCCGCCGGGCGTGGTCGTAGGGAACGATTTCGTCGGCATCGCTGTGGCCGATGAGCACCGGCCCCCGGTATCGGCCGATCTTGGCCAGCGAGTCGAGCCGGGTGCTTAAAAGCAAACCGGCGGGAAACCAGCTCAGGTGGGCCCGGGCCACGTCGACAATCGAAGTGAAGCTGCTCAGTAGAATGAGCCCGCGAGCACCCTCGGAGCTGGCCAGATCGACCGCCACGGCGCCGCCGAGCGATTCGCCGCAGAGCACGATTTGGTCCTCGGCCAGGCCAGCCCGATTGGCCAGCCAGCCACGAGCGGCCCGGGCATCTTGCAGAATGCCCGCCTCGTCGGGCGTTCCCAGGCTCTTGCCGTAACCCCGGTAATCGAAGATGAGCGTGGCCACGCCCAATCGGTGGAACAAGCGCAGCAGGTGGACCCGGCCGGTCAAGTTACCCGCGTTGCCGTGCGCCAAGAGCAAGACGGCTCGCGGCCGGGGGTGCGGCACGAACCAGCCGTGCAACCGGGTGCCGTCGGCGGCCTGGAAGTGTGCGTCTTCCAGCTCCAGCCCGGGCGGATGCCAATCGCCGGCCGGATACGGATCGGGAAAGAAGATGAAGGAGGCGTCCCAACTCATGGCAGGCACCGCGACCCGTGACGTGCGTTTCGGCAAGCAGCGGCAGCGGCCGCCGGCGATTGGCTGCCCCGAAATTACTAGCTGCCCGGAAACAGCGGCGAACGGACCAGTCCCCAGCGGGCAAGCCGATAGCTCAGGCCGGTCGACAAACATCCCAGACCATAGGTGACGCTGCGGCGAAAGTTGATACTCGAGGCCTCGGAGAAATACTTCGTCGGACAGGTCACCTCGGCAATCGTGTAGCCGAGCCAGTGGATTTGGGCCAGCATCTGGTTGTCGAACACGAAATCGTCGGAGTTGGCCTCCAGCGGCAACCGCTCGAGCAACTGCCGCGAGAAGGCTCGGTAGCCGGTGTGGTACTCAGAGAGCTTACAGCCGAGCAGCAGGTTTTCGGCCGCGGTCAAAAAGCGGTTCGCCACGTACTTCCACCAGGGCATGCCGCCGCTCAGGGCCTGGCCGCCCAGAATGCGCGAGCCCAGCACGCAGTGGTAGAGATCGTTGCCGATCAGGGCCACCATGGCCGGCAGCAGCTTGGGGGTGTATTGATAGTCGGGATGGACCATCACCACGATATCGGCCCCGGCGTCGAGCGCCAGCCGGTAACAGGTCTTCTGGTTCCCGCCGTAGCCGCGGTTCTGGGGATGGCGGTGCACGGTCACCGACGGAAGCTGGCCGGCGATCACCACGGTTTCGTCGCGGCTGGCGTCGTCAACCACCACCACGTGGTCCACAATGCCCTGGGCCATCACTTCGTCGTAGGTCTGGCGCAAGGTGGATGCCGCGTTGTAGGCCGGCATCACCACCACCACCCGCTTGCCTGAAAACATTCCGTAGCGCCTGCCTGAACCGGAAACCAACCCCTGGGAAGCCTGCGAGGGTGCACGGTGGCCGCGCAGCTACGGGCATCGCGCGACCGAAGCCCTCGGCTGGCCAGTGCCAATCGCCAACCGTTTTGCTCGGCTCCGCTGCTTCGCTCGGCTGCGCTGCGCATCGGACCCGACGAACCGGGCGACTTTACCGCCGCGCCGCCGCGCCAACCGAGGCTCCCTCTGGGCCAGCATCGTAGCCGATTGGCGCGAGCGAACCGAGGGCCAAGTTTCGATCTTTCGGCCGGCCCTGGCAGCGCCCTGGGGCGAGCTGCCCGATGGCCCGCGCCAGGGCATCGAATTCGTCGCCGCCGAGCACCGCAGACAGCGTGTCGCGGCACCGCGAGCAGCATGGTTTCGGGCCGGCCAAGGGCCGGTTTCGTCCGGTGCCTCCAACGTCCGATAATGTCTCTTATGTTCGGATCGGCCCTCGTTTTCCTCAGGAAAAACCGGCCTTTTCTCGGCGCCCTGCCGGGCTCGATCTGGGACGCGGTCGGCCGCCAAGGGTCCCGGCCGCGGCTGCCGTCGCTGGCCGTTTCGGGGGCGGCGACGGCGCGGTCGAGCGGCCGCGGCGGGCTCCCCTGCCCGGCCCTGGTGCCGCGGGTTTCCGGGCCCGCCCGGGGGTGCTAACCCGAGGCTCGACAAACCGCGATCAGCGTAACGAAATTCCCGATCCGAATCGAACCGATTGCCCCCCCTGCCCTGGGTGGGTTTTTTGGTTCGGTCGGGGCACCCCCGACGATGCGGCCCGCCACGGGATCCCGCCCGCTACCGGCTGGGCAAATGATCCCAAGGCGCCAGGCTCTCCAGGTCGGCGGTTCCGGTGGCCGGCTGATAGGCCGGATCCAGCTCCTTGTCGAGCTGCTCCAGGTACGGAGCGAGCACGTCGTGGACTTCACGAGGAAGCATCGGGCCACCCCGGTCGATGAGTTGGGCGATGTAGGTGCCCGAACGCGACTTGAGTACCTGATCGCGGCCGACCGCCGACAGGGTGACGGCGAAGAAGGTAATCACCAGGCAGAACAGCACCCCCTTGGCGGCCCCGAAGACGGCGCCCAATTGCCGATCGAATTCTTTCAGCTTCACCCGGTCGATCATTCCCGAGACGACCCGGAAGCCGAGCCAGACCGCCATCGAGGTCCCCAGGTACAAGGCCAACATGGCCGCGAAGCGGTTCCAGGGTGCTTCATCGCCGAACATCGGGGCAAACTGGCCGCTGAACTTCACCGCGGTCAGGTAGCTGAGCCCAATCGAGGCCAGCGAGGCGATTTGCCAAGCCATGCCGCGCCACGCGCCCAAGAGCGTGGTCAAACCAAGAACTCCAAGCATCAGGGCATCGTAGGGCTGCATGGTGCGGCTACTCGGCAAAAGGAATTTCGGCAACGAGATTGCGGTCGGGCAGGGGAGCTGCACTCGGCCTCGGGAGACCGGGATGCCCGCTGGTCAGTTATTCGCCGCCGGGCCGCCGAACTTGGTGGTTGCGGCGGGCGGCTGGCGGGCAAAACCGTCCGCGCCCGCACTTCCACCCGGCGTGGCCTGTATACCGCCGCGGGGCGAAGCGTTCCAAGCCCAGTTCCAGGGGGTAGGCGGTGACCACCCTCGGGGCCAACCAGATTTGGTTTTCAGGAGCGGTGCCGGCGGCGATTGCCCGGCCGAGAACCGGTCGCGGCGCCCCCTACGGCCGCGAGCCGTCCCACGGCCAGTGGCTCAAGGACCGGTTCGAGCCGCGCGAAAACTGACCTTGGTGCTGCGCGGCGCAGCCAGTACCATCTCGCGCCCCCAGACGATGGGCCGGCGGCTGCGCGCTGCGGAAAGCTGCCGTCGCGAAAGCCGGCGGGAGCAGGTCTTCCCGCGGCTCGCTGGGCTTGCGGCCTCGGCGTATCGCAGGAGCGCCGCGAAACGAACCCATCGCGCGGGCAGGCGCCGCGCCGCCCCCGGGCTTGAGAACCAACTCGCCATGGCCGACTTCAAAACCCACATGACGGTCAGTACCACCGTGGGGGCCGGGCTGGGGGCCTGGGCTCATATGCAGGCCGACTTTCGCTGGTCGACCGCGGCCCTGGCCGCCGCCGTTTGCAGCCTGGGGGGCATGCTCCCCGACCTGGACAGCGATTCCGGTCGTCCGCTTAAGGAAATGATCGCGCTGACTTCGGCCGTGGTGCCGGTCCTGGTGGTCGAGCGACTCCGTGGACTGGGGTTCGATCCTGAGCAGATCATTCTCGCCTGCGTGTGCATTTACTTTCTCATCCGCTTCGGCTTCTCGCGCGTGCTCGAGCGGTTCACGGTGCACCGTGGCATGTTTCATAGTTTGCCGGCGATGCTCCTGGCCGGCGAAGTGGTGTTCTTGCTCGCGTACACGGGCGAGCTGCGCGCCCGGTACCTGTTTGCCGGCGCCGTGATGGCCGGATTCCTCTCGCACCTGGTGCTCGACGAGGTCTGGTCGCTTGAGCTGAGCAGGCTGCGAGTCAAGAAATCGTTCGGCACCGCGCTGAAGCTCTGGGGCGATTCGGGCTGGGGCAACCTGGCAACCTATGGGCTGCTCGCCGCCTTGAGCTACGTTTCGCTGAGCGATCCGAACTGGATGGAGTCGATCGAGCGCCCGCGATGGCTACCTCGCTACCAGGCGCCGGCCCAGCAAATGGCCGACGAGCCCTCTGAAACCCCCGCGCAGCGCGTGGCCGAAGAACCGGCGCCGCAATCGCCGTTGGCTCCCCTTTGGCAGCGCTAGCTGGCCGGTAGGCATTTCGGCTGGCAGTCTGTTGAAATAGGCCCTCGTGGCCTATTTCAACAACCGCCAAGCGCCGAGCAAAGCTCGTCGCGGCTCGCAGAATAACGACTTACGTTGTCATTCTGACATCGCATCCCTGCGATGACGCAGCCCGATGAAACCTTCAACGGGCGGCTAGAACCGCCGACCGCTATCGAGCAGCAAGGTCACCGGTCCGTCGTTGACCAACTCGACCTGCATCGTTGCCCGAAAGCGGCCCGTGGCGACCGTGGCGCCCAGGTTACGCGCGGCGGCGAGGAACTGTTCGTAACGCTCTTCGGCCAGTGCCGGCGGGGCGGCGTCGACGAAGCTCGGCCGGCGACCCTGGCGACAGTCTCCCAGCAGCGTGAATTGGCTGATTACCAGGAGCGATCCGTCGGCGTCGGCCAGGGACAAGTTCATTTTGCCGGCCGCGTCGTCAAAAATGCGCAGGCTTACCACCTTGGCGGCCAACTGCAGGGCGTCGTCGGGCGTGTCGCACTGAGCGACGCCCAGGAGCACCACGAGCCCCTGCGCGATGTGGCCGACGACTTCGCCCTCGACCGTTACTTGGGCCCGACTTACACGTTGGACGACGGCGCGCATCCTGCGATCAACCCTGGGCCGATGAGTGAGCTGGCCGAGGCTCGACCTCGAGCCCGCGCTCAGCGCGAACCTGGCGAACGTCGTCCATTACCTGGCCGATCAGGCGGACATTCTCGTTGACGTTTTGCCAGGCCGCCAGAAACCCCCAGCCGACCAGTGCCATGCCCAACAGCGCGCCGATCAGGTGCAACTGCGACCACTCGAGCACGCCTCCCAAGGGTTTGAGTTGTAGCGACGCACCAGGATCGGCCGCCCCTCCCAGCGCCACCACGCCCACGACGGTTAGCATGCTGACCGTGGCCACGGGAAAGGTGCGCCGCTTCAGCCGCGCGGCGCGTTGAATCAGCTCGGGATCGAGCTGATAGGTTTCCACTACTTCGCGGCACCAGCGGCTGGTGCCGATGAAGTAAGTGATGATGATCGAGTCGACCAGCAGCACCGCCAGGCCGGCTGCCATGCCCGAGAGGCGATGCACCGTGGCCCAACGCTGGGTATCGCGATCGGCGGGATCGCGCACGTCTCCCAGCGAGAACCCCAACAACAACGTGGCCGTCATCAGAGCCAAGGCGAAACCACCCATGATTGGCAGGTATCGATTCATGCCGGTGCGAGGCCGCCTTTCTACGGTTGGATCGCGAAAGCGTGGGCGGGCGATCGGTGCGGCTTGGCAGCACGCTGATGCACGCCGGGTTCCCCTGGCACGAATTCTAGAGCCCCGGGGGCTGCGGTACCACGGGGGCTGCGGCGGCCGTGGGGTTCGGTTGCGGCTTATGCCTTGTTGGCGCCTTCGCCCCCTGGCGTCTTTGCGTTTCTTTTTCCCTCGCCCCGCGCGAGCGGAAGCGAGCGGAAGTGTGGTGGTGACCCTGTTTGAGCCGCCGGTTGCGTTGTTCCCCCTGGTAATCTACCGGGGGCTATTTGGGTGATGCGTCGTGGCGTGTCGTAAACGCCGGCGCCGTACCGGCAGCCGCCGGGTTCGAACGGCTCTGAAGCGTTGCGCCTTTGCCTCCTGGCGTCCATGCGTTTCTTTTTCCCTCGCCCCGCGCAAGCGGGCGCCGGTGTAGAATCGCGTTCCATGAAGCCCCCCTTGTTAGCGCTTACCATGGGAGACGCGGCCGGCATCGGGCCCGAGGTCATCGCCGCGGCCTGGCCCTCGGCCGAGTTGCACCGGCGGGCCCGGCCGCTGGTCGTCGGCCATCCCGAGGTACTGCGCCGGGCCGTGCGGCTCGTGGGAGCCGAGGTCGAAGTGGTCTCGATCGGCGACCCCCTCGAGGCGGCCCCCTCCCCTGCCCTGCTCCCTTGCCTTTGGAGCGGCAGCGACGACGTAGCCCGGGTTCCGCTGGGCCGGATCGATGCTCGCGCCGGCGAGGCCGCCTTTCAGGCCCTGATTACCGCTCTCGATTTCGCGCTCGCCGGGCGCGTGGCGGGGCTGGTCACGGCCCCCTTGAACAAGAAAGCGCTCTGGCTGGCAGGGCATCGCTACCCGGGCCATACCGAAATCTTGGCCGAACGGTGCGGGGTACCCGATCACGCGATGATGCTTTACCTGTCGCCGAGCCAGGCAGTTCGTGGCCCGGCCGGGCTGGGGGTGGTTCATGTCACGCTCCACGTCGGCCTGGCCGAAGCCATTGGCCGCCTGACCACGCCGGCGATTTTGGGAAAGATCGAGTTGGCCGATCAGGTATTTCGCCGCCTCGACCAGGCTCAGCCGCGCATCGGCGTGGCGGCGCTCAATCCGCACGGCGGCGAGCAAGGCCTGTTCGGCGACGAAGAATCGCGCATCATCGCCCCGGCGGTGCGCCAGGCCCAGGCGCGCGGCCTGGCCGCTAGCGGTCCCTGGCCGGCCGATACCCTGATGGTCCGGGCTCGCGACGGCGAGTTCGACGCCGTGGTGGCCATGGTGCACGATCAGGGGCATATTGCCCTCAAGCTGTTGGGAATGCATCAGGCCGTGAATATTACGCTGGGGCTTCCCATCGTTCGCACCAGCGTGGCCCATGGCACCGCCTTCGACCTGGCCGGCACGGGCAAGGCCGAGTGGCGGGGCTTGATCGAAGCCGTGCGGCTGGCCGCGCAACTGATCGAAAGGCCCGCATGACCTGGCCCCCCTGCCCTGCCCCGCCGCCTGGCGCCACCTGGATCTATCTGGTGCGCCACGGTGCCACCGAAAACAACGAGGCGCACCCCCCGCGGATCCAAGGCCGAAAAAGCGATCCGCCCCTGTCGGCGACGGGCCAAGCGCAGGCGGCCGCGCTGGGGCGGCTGTTGGCCAGCGCCCCCTTGGCCGCCGTATACAGCAGCCCCCTGCTCCGCGCTCGGCAAACGGCGGCTCCGCTCGCCGCGGCGCTGGGCCTGAGCGTGAACGAGGTGCCCGAGCTTACCGAGTGCGACGTGGGCCAATGGGAAGGCCGCACCTGGGAAGACGTCGCCGCTGGCGACGGCGATGCCTATCGCCGGTTTCGCGAGGATCCGGCCGTGCACCCCTATCGCGGCGGAGAGAATCTGGCCCAGGTGCTCGACCGCGTGGCGCCCGCCATGCGAGAACTCATTGGCCGCCACCCGGGCCAATCGCTGGCCGTGGTGGCCCACAACATCGTGAACCGGGTCTGGCTGGCCGAGCTGCTCGATGTGCCGCTGTCGCGCTGCCGCGACGTGCTCGTGCAGCACAACGGCGGTGTGAGCGTGATCGAGGCCCGCCCGGCGCGAGCCAAGGTGTTGGTGCTCAACGCCAGCTTTCACCTGGACCACTGGCAGTAAGAAGCCTCGGCCGGCGCACGGCAGGGGTTAGCGCGCCGCCACGGTTTCGCGGCGAGCGCTGGCCCGGGCCGCGGGGGGCTCGGCCGCGGGGCTGGAAGCCGCCCCGGCATTGGCGGAAACGGCGCCGGCCACGCGAGCTACCAGCGGGTCGACCAAGCGGCGCAGCACCCAGGGTTCGACAAACGCCAGGTTGGCGATGAGCATCGCCAGCCCGAAGGTAATCATGCCCATGCAAAAGGCGATTCCCAGGTGTAGCGGCACGGCCAGGGCAAGCATGATCGGCCGGGTGAGCCGGGGCCAGACCAAGGCCGAGTACGAGATTTCCCAAGCCAGCGTGGTCAGCGTCAACACATTGATGATGAGCGGGTAGTGCACCAGGAAGACCACGTCGAGCGACTGGTATTCCAGGTTGGCGATGGCGCCCCAGAGGGCCGTTCCGGCCCACCAGTTGGGGCCCGCCAACTTCGACAAGCCCGCAAACAGGTAGATCACGCAGAGGTGGGTTTGCATCAGGCGAATGGCGATGTTGGCCCCGATCGTCGGCGCGGCCGGCCCGGGGCGCCAGTCGGGGCGCCGAGACAAGCGTAGCCGATCGAGCGAATAGGCGTCGCCGGCGGGGCCCACCATCAGGTACAGCGCGAGCATGGCGTTTACCTGGTCGAGCCCGAACAGCGCTCCCGGCGCTCGATTGACATACGAGATCGTCGCCACGGCGGTGAGCACGGCGCTGACGCGGGTGAACAGCCCCAGCGTCAGGCAAAGCATGGCTACCAGCGCCGCCACGTGGGCGGCCAGAATTGCTCCGGGGGATTTCAGTAGCCAGAAATAGCTCCAGGCGTATCCGCCCCCTTGAAAGCTTTCCACGGCCGCGGTGCTGAGCCAACCTTCGTCGGTGAAGAAATCGTTCAGCCCCTGGGTCCACACCAGATGGGTGTAGAGCAACATGGCCCCGCCCAGAATGCGGACCATCCCCAGCGTGGCCGGGTCGGCCGGAGTGAACCAGAAGCGGTTCCACCCCTGGGCGGTGCCGGTGGCCAGTTCGCGCAGATAGTCGGTAACCAGTTTCATCGCCGCGGAGGCACCGACTCCAGGTCGGTCGCTAGGGTGAAGGTGCCCAGGTCGCGCTCTTGATACAAGCTGGGGTCATCCAGCTTCATCCCCTTGAGCACCTGGTTGGGGTCGGGGAACACATGCCGCCGCAGCTTCAGGCTCACGCTCGCGGCCTGGTGCTTGCGCAGCAGGTGGCGGGCGTAGCTGCGGGCATAGGTTTTGGCCACGCTGGGCCGGTAAGCATCGAGCGAGTTGACGAACTCGGTGAGCATGAAATGGCGGTGGTAATACAACCGCGGCCAGTGCTGCTTCAAGTCGGGAAATACGCCCGATCGCTGGCTTCCATCGGGCATGGTCAGCTCGTAGCGAATCAGGTGGCTAGGCCCCGGCTCGGGGGCGAAGAAGCGGTAGCCGTGATCCAGGAACGTGGCCTGGATATAGGGCTGCAGTGTTTCCCAAGCCAAACCGGCCAGGCGCGACGAGGGCTCGACGGCCAAGGGGGGAACCACCACGGCCAACAGATGCACTGCCAGCGCGGCGGAAATGGCTCGCCGCAGCCAGGGGTGTAGCGCCGGGGCCGGGGGCGGTGAACGGCGTTCGGTTTGGTGGGTAGGGCTAGGCATAGCAGGCTCGCCAGTTTGGGTTATCGGCGCCTTACGGGCTCTGGCCACTCAAATCCGCCGTCGGGTTACCTCCAGTCGGGGAAAAGACAAACCCTCGCACGGATCGTGATCCGTGCGAGGGTTGTAGAGGTCTTAGCGATCCGTGCTGGCAGTGTGCGATGCGGTCACAACCGCGCGCCTCGCTCAGGCCGAAATCCCTGCCGGCCGTGGTGGCCGGCCGAAGATTCTGGCCGCGAGCCGCAACTGGCTACCGGCTGACTTGAGCGATCGAAGCGGTGTCGAATTCGACATTCAGCTCGGTCGTCTCGCCCGCCGCGAGCGAAATCTTCTGCTCCTTGGTCAGGGTCTGGCCGTCCTGCTCCAGTTCGACCCGAACCGTGTAATCAGCCCAGTTCTGGCCATTGGGCAGCCGAGTGGTGCTGAACTGACGGACCGTGCCGGTCGACTGGGTCTCGTGGCCTGCCAGGAATACCTTGGCGTTGGCCGGAACCCGCAGCAGCAGCGTGGTGCGGCTGTCGGCCGGGGTGTTGGCCACGTTCTCTTCGGAAGTGGTGCCGGCCGAGAAATCGAAGCTCAGGTCGGCCGCCTGGCCACCCACGAGCTTGACCACCTTGGTCTCGGTCAGCGTCTTGCCATCGCGCTCCACCTCGGCCCGCACCTCGTACGAGTAGCTGTAGCCGGGCTCCAGTCCGCGCGAGACGAATCGCCGCATCGCGCCGGTGCTGGTGGTTTCATGGCCGTTGACGAACACGCGGGCTTCGGTCGGAACTTCGACTTCCAGGGCCACGCTGTCGTCGCTGGGGGCTACGATCCCGGCGCCTTCGGCAGCCGGAGCCGCGGCATCACCCTCGGCCGGAGGAGAGGTCTCGTGCTCCATCACCTCGCCGCCCGACGAGCCGTGCGAGCCACCCCAGCTACCGCCGCTCGAGCCACCGCTCGAACCGCCGCTGGAGCCCCACGAGCCGCCCGAGCTTCCGCCGCTGGAGTGCCAAGTAACGTAGCCACCGCTGGAGCCGCCGCTGGAGCCCCACGAGCCGCCCGAGCTGCCGTGGTGATGGCGGTGCCAGCGACGGTGGTGCCAACCACCCGAGCTGCCCCACGACCCCCCCGAGCTACCCCAAGAGCCGCCCGAGCTACCCCATGAGCCGCCCGAGCTGCCGCCCGAGCTACCCCACGAGCCGCCCGAGCTACCGCCCGAGCTGCCCCACCAAAACGCATTCGCCTGCGGCAGATCGACCGCCACAGTGGCGATCAGCACGATCGCCCCAGCCATCAGTTTCTTCGTAGCTTGTGCCAACATCGTCTTCACTGCTCCCTCTGGGCAAACAGAAGAAATTAAGGCGGTCATCCCGCAGAACATACCAACAGTAGATCGTAGTTCAAGAAAGCTACGTAGTTTTTCCGGATCATCGAAGTTGGAAAAAATACATAGTCTGTACTTCCTGAAAACGGTCGTCCGGGACGACACATCCAAGGTAATCAGCAGACTTTGCACATGCTACCCAGACCTCCTAATTGACTCAAACAGAATCGGTTTTGGCCCAGAAATCGCAGGTACGAACCGCGCTCGGCCAAGGCGCTGGCTGCAGGACTGGCCCACGTTCCGCTCGACTTCCACCTCTCACCGGATTCGGCCTCCTATCAAACAACCCCCCATCGGTAGGGTTATGAGGGGTGTCGAGTGGGGGCCGCTGGGATTGGGATTGTCGGGGGGCTAGGGCGATCGCCAGGTTATTGAGCTCGGGGCACGGCCGGATGGCAACTCGCTCGCAATGGCTCGTTTCCGTCTCCGCCGTTAGACTGCCGGTCGACCCGATTTCCAGGCCGAAATGGCGCTCGGTCGGCGGCCTGTCCCCGGAAACGCACCGAGGCGAAGATGGATTTTCGCCAAATAACCCGCCGGATGCCCTGGGCTACCGTGGCCGCGGCCATCGCCCTGGTGGTCTGGGGCCATGTGGCAATTGCCCGGGCCGAAGAGTTGGGGGCGGCGCCGGCGACCATGTCGCGCCGGCACCTGGTTTGGTTGGGTTTGGCCGCGGTGCTGGCCCCGGCGGGGTTGGCGATTTCGTACCGCCGGCTGTGCCAGGGTAGCTACTTACTGCTGGCCGTCTGCCTGGCAATGTTGGTCGCCGTGTACGCGACGCAACCGATTAACGGCGCCCGGCGGTGGCTGGCCGTGGGGTCGTTTTCCTTTCAGCCCTCGGAACTGACGAAGCTGGCCTTTATCGCCTCGCTAGCGCGGTACCTGATGTATCGCGAAAACCACCGGCGGCTGGGGGGACTGCTCTTGCCGCTCCTGGGCGCGATGGTTCCGGTGTTGCTCGTGCTACGGCAGCCCGACTTGGGGACCGCGCTGGTGTTCCTGCCGGTGCTGGGCGTGCTGCTTTGGACGGCCGGTGCCCAGGCCAGGCACCTGGCCCTGGTTGGCGTTTGCGGCCTGCTTTTGCTACCGGTGCTGTGGTTCCAAATGTCGGCCGAGCAGCGGTCGCGAATTACGGCGCTTGCGGAACAGAATCGTCCCGATCAGTTGCCCACGGCCGATGGCTATCACCTGCACCAGGCCAAACAGGTTCGAGCTCTGGGGGGGGCCTGGGGCAGTTGGTGGCACGGCGAACCGACCGAAGATCGGCTGGCCTACCACCTGCCGGCCGCGGCGACCGACTTCATCTTCGCCGTCGTCGGCGAACGCTGGGGTTTGGCCGGCAGCCTGGCCATGCTCGGGCTTTACGCGGTGATGATCGGCGGCTTGTTGCAGACAGCCCAGGCGACCCACGACCCGCAGGGACGGCTGCTGGCCGCGGGCGTGGCCGCGCTCTTTGCCACCGAAGTGCTGATCAATACTGCCATGACCATCGGCCTGGCGCCGATCACGGGGCTTTCGCTGCCGCTGGTCAGCTACGGAGGGTCGGGGCTGGTGACCCATGTCCTGGCCCTGGCTCTGGTGGTCAATGTCGCCCTGCGGCCTGGTTACCAACTGCACGGCGAGCCGTTTCGGTTTGCCGATCGATCGGCGCCCCACGGCGGCATCCCGACGGCTCCCTGGCGGTTTTCGGGCTCGCCATAACGGCAACGGGGCGAAGCGCGCGGGCCGGCTTCGCGGTTCGGTTACCCCACCGCGCCGCCGCCGGCATGGCCGGAGGCTATTTTCCGCCGCGCCGCTCGACGATCTCGAGCTTGACGTCGTCGATCGCAAGTTCGCCCACCGCGCCCAACAGCCCGACCCGGGCAATCACTTCCCGGGTCCCCTGTGGAACACGCAGGGTGCGGGAATAGCGTTCCCAGTCGAAGGTGCCGCGCCAGGGGCCCAGCCCGTCGTCGGCCAGCGTGGCGCGGTTGTCGCTGTAGAACGAAAGGGCCAGCACCGGCAATTGGTCGGCAGCGGCCCCGGGTCGCACGTTCTTGGCCCGAACCCAGGCCGAGAGCCGGATCGTGGCGATGACCCTTCCGTCGAGGGCCATGCCCTGCAAACACTGTGCCCCCCGGCCGGGCTGACTATTGGTGAAGAGGGCGTAGTGCAGGCCCTCGCGCGGGGCGTCGTCGCGCACGGCGACCTGTCGCTGATAATGCCAGCCGACGAACGGTTCGGGCCGGTCGGCCTGGTAGATTTCCTCGAAGCCGCCGTTGTAAAAGCCGGGGTTCTCGGGGTCGGGTAGAATGTTGCGGCGATCTTCGGCCGCCCCGGTCATGGGAACGAACAGGGTGGGTAGCAGCGCCTCGCGCTCCAACTGGCCATCCTTCTTGCGAAAGCGATACAGCGTTTGCTTGTAGCGCTCGCCCAGCGGAATGACCATCAGCCCTCCCTCGCGCAGTTGTTCGACCAGCTTGGGGGGCACATTCTCGGGTGAACAGGTGACGATGATCTTGTCGAAGGGGGCTTTCTCGGGCCAACCGGCGAAGCCGTCGCCCACTTGGGTAAACACGTTGGTGTACTTGAGCCGCTTGAGCACTCGGGCGGCGCTGCGGCCTAACTCGGGCACGATTTCGATCGAGTACACCTCGGCCACGAGCGGGCTGAGCACGGCCGCCTGGTAGCCGCTACCGGTGCCGATTTCGAGCACCCGGTCGGTGGGCTGCGGCTCGAGCGATTGGGTCATATAGGCCACGACAAAGGGGGGCGAAATCGTTTGCTTGTCGCCGATCGGTAACGCCATGTCCCAGTAGGATTGGTCGCGCAGCGCCAGCGGCACGAACTCGTGACGGTGCGTTTTGCGCATTGCCTCGAGGACGCGCTCGTCGGTGATTCCGGCTGCCGCGATTTCGCGCTCGACCATTTGCTCGCGGAGGCGATCGAAATCGAGCCGCTGTGCCAGGGCGGGTTGGGCGAGCTGCGCGGCCAGCAGCAGCGCCGCGCCCACGGTTGAAAACTGGCCGGCCAGTGGCATGGCATCGGGCTCCGCGGGAAAAAGTGCCAGGGCGGTGGTCCCCCGCCAGGGTGTGTTGCCCGGCCGGGCTCGGCGAGGGGCCGCGGATCGGGTCGGCTCGACAAGCCCTTGCCCGGCTTTCTACACTCAAGGTCGCCTGGCGACCAACCCCAGACCCGTCAGACGGCCAGGCCCGTCGGTCGGCAAGGCCCGTCAGGCGGCAAGGCCCGTCAGGCGGTTGGTCGGTCGGCGGCGGCCGCACGGGATTCGCCCGCCGATTGCCCCACCGGCAAAGGAATCGCTCCGCCCCCGTAACCTTGGGAAGGCGTCTGTCATGCTGAACGAGTCGCTGCGCGATTATGTCGTCGGTCGAATTCTGCCCGGCGTGACCACGCCCGCCCAGTATCTGGGGGGGGAACTGCACCAGGTGCGCAAAGACCATCGCCAGGTGACGGGAAAGTTATGCCTGGCGTTTCCCGATACCTATTCGATCGGGATGAGCCACCACGGCTTGCAGGTGCTTTATTCGCTGATGAATGCCCGGCCCGACTGGGTTTGCGAGCGGGCCTTTACTCCCTGGATCGACATGGAGGCCCAGCTTCGCGAGCACCGTGTGCCGCTGTATAGCCTGGAAAGCTTCACGCCGTTGGGGCAGTTCGACGTGCTCGGCTTCAGCCTGCAGTACGAGATCAGCTATACGAATCTGCTGACCATGCTCGACCTGGCCGGCATTCCGCTCTTGGCCGACGAGCGCACGGCCGAGCACCCGCTGATTATCGCCGGCGGGCCCTGTGCCCAGAACCCCGAGCCGCTGGCCCCCTTCGTCGACTTGTTCGTCACCGGCGACGGCGAGCCCGCCCTGCCGCTGGTGTGCGACCGCTGGCTCGAGTTGAAGCAGAACCGCGGGCCGGGCGGGGCCACGGCCGAAAGCGGGCGGCGCCAGCGCGAGGCCATGCTGGCCGTGTTGGCGGCCGAGCTTCCGTTCGCCTATGTGCCCCGTTTCTACGAGCCCGAGTATGGGCCTGACGGCCGGCAGGTGGCTTTGCACCGCACGCGGTCGGATGTGCCGGCCACGATCGAGCCCTCGGTGATCGACGATTTGGACGGCATTCCCCTGCCCACCCGGCCGATTGTGCCCTATGTGGAATGCGTGCATGACCGGATTGCCATCGAGATCATGCGGGGCTGCCCCTGGCAGTGCCGCTTCTGCCAGAGCACGGTCATCAAACGCCCGTTGCGCATTCGCGAGGTGGAAACCATCGTGCGGGCGGCCCAGGAAAGTTTTCGCAACACCGGCTTCAACGAGATTTCGCTGCTCTCGCTGTCGTCGAGCGATTACCCGCACTTCGAGCAACTGGTGCGGCGGATGAAGGAAGTATTTACCCCGCTGGGGGTGAATATTTCGCTGCCGAGCTTGCGGGTGAACGAGGCCCTGAAGTCGGTGGCCGAGCTGATGTCGACCGATCGCCGTTCGGGGCTTACGCTGGCCCCCGAGGTGGCGCGTGACGATATGCGCGACCAGATTCGCAAGAAGATCACCAACCAGGATCTGTACGACGGTTGCCGCCGCGCCTTCGAAAACGGCTTCGAGAGCGTGAAGCTGTATTTCATGTGCGGGCTGCCGGGCGAGCGGCCGGTCGACCTGGATGGCATCGTCGAAATGGCCGAAACCATTGCCCGCATCGGCAAGGAAACCCGGGGCAAATGGGCCAAGGTTACGGCCAGCGTTTCGAACTTCGTGCCCAAGGCCCACACCCCGTACCAGTGGAACGGCATGCGGCGGCGCGAGTATTTCCACGAGGCGCATCGCTACCTGAAAAACCGCCGGTTGGGCGGCTCGGTGAAGGTGAAATGCCACCCGGTGGAAACCAGCCTGTTGGAAGGGGTGACCAGCCGCGGCGATCGCCGGGTGGGTCAGGCCGTTCGCCTGGCCTGGGAGCGCGGGGCCCGGCTCGATAGCTGGACCGAAAACCTGAAACCTGAGCTTTGGTGGCAGGCCCTGGCCGACGCCGGGCTCGATGCCGAGCAAATCTTACACGAACCCTATGCGCTCGATGCCCGGCTTCCCTGGGATCATCTGAACGTGAAAAAAGGCCGGGCCTACTTGGCCAAGGAACACGAGCGGGCCGTGGTGCAGCTCGACGCGATGGCGCACGCCACCTGATGCACGCCTCGCCCGCGCCCAGCCGCTATCGCCTGTTGGCCCTCGACGTCGACGGCACGCTGCTCGATTCCCAACATCGGATCCTGCCGGCCACCCGCGCGGCGCTCCAGCGCGCTCGCCAGGCGGGCATCGAGCTGGTTCTGGCCACGGGGCGGCGCTATAGCCGCACGCTGCCGTTGGTGCAGCCGCTGGGGCTGACGGTGCCGGTGGTTACCCATGGCGGCGCGCTCGTCAAGGAAACTCGCCGCCATACCACGCTCGAGCGGTCGGAACTGGCCCCCGCGTTGTTGCGGCAAATCATCGCCCTGGTTGCCGCCGCGGGTTACGAGACCCTGGTGTATGGTGATACGTACCTCGACGGGTTCGACTATTACTGCGGCCGCTATACGGTCGAAGAACCGCTGCTGGACGAATTTTTGCGGAAGAACCCCGGTTGCGGCCGGTTGCACCCTCGGCTGGCCGACGACCCGCCGTCGGGGGCCCTGGCCGCCTTTGCCATGGGTACCCGCCCGGCGATGCTCGGTTTGGCCGCCTCGCTGGCGCGGCACTTTCCCGGCCAGTTGGCCACCAAGGTGCTGCGCAGCCCTTTCTATCAGGGCTTCATGTGCGAGATTGCCCCCGCCGAGGTGAACAAATGGACTGCCCTGGTCCGGTTGGCCGCCCGGCAAGGGATTGCTCCCGAGGCAATCTGCGCCGTGGGGGATGACGTGAACGATTTGGAAATGATCGAGCAAGCCGGCCTGGGGGTGGCCATGGGAAACGCGCCCGAGGAAGTTCGCCAGCGGGCCGATCGAGTGGCCCCTTCGCACGACGAAGCGGGGCTTGTGCAAGTGGTCCGGTGGCTGCTGGAGGCTTAGCTGCCCGCGGAGTCTGGCTGGCCCTACCGCGGCGCTCGACCGCCTCACCCATCGCTGCCACATCCTGGGAACCAAGGGCGAGAGCTACCGACTTCAGGACGCCAAACGTCGCAGACGGACCGGCTAACCCGGCTGGTCCCATCGCTGTGATCTCTGCCGCGACACAACCTCAGTAACTTGGGAGACCCTCAACCACCTAGCGCCACCAAATTCGACCGCCCGGCGCCGCCACTTTGGAACGCCGTTAACAGGCCGGGATTTCGCCCGGCTGCTCGCCGGCGACATCGCCCGGATATTGACGCATTCGGCGGTGCGCAAATCGTCACGCGGGCCAGCCTAGCGGCTCGATGAATCCTGAAGAGAAGGGCCAGGAAACACGAGCGCCAGAAAACGAGACTGGACTGGATCAGGCCGGCGGTTGGGTCGATCTGGCCCGGTTCGAACGCCGTGCGAACCCGATACCTGCCAGGCTCAGCAGCGACCAGATCACCAGGGTGGCCGGCTCGGGAACCACACGGAGCACCAGCGAGTTGCCCATTTGTTCGACCGAGATGTTGTTGGCCAAGGGATTGGTGAAGCCGGTCAGGTCGATCATGAACGCGGCCGGGTCAAAGCCGACGATGCCCCCCGTGGCCGTGGCGAAGGTCCAGACGTAACCGCCCGACGAAAAATTAGCGGCGTTGCCCGGCAGATTGGCCAGGGTCAGCGAGTCGACATCAATGATGAACTTGTTGCCCGGCGTGGCGGTGATGGTCAGCGTGCCGGTGACATCGAGCAGGTTCCAACCAGGGTCGGCCCCCGCGGTGCCAGTGGCGTCATTGATCTCAAAGTTGAAGGTGGCGCCGCCGGCCCAGGTGGTCGAACTGGCCGTCATTGTGCCGGGGCTGTTGCCCGGCTTGAGCACGCTGCCCGCGTTGAGGGCCAGATTGCCCTGGATCAGGCCGACCCCCTGAAGCACGCCGCCGGCATTGTTCTGGAAGTCACCCAGAATGGTGCCGTTGTTGGCAACGGTGCCGAAGTTCTGGAAGTCGTTGCCGTGCAGGTCGACCTGACCGCCGGCAGCCACGTTCATCGTTTCGGTCAGCGTCAGATCGCCGCCGATGCGGCTGACGGTTGCCGACGCAGCGACGTTCGTGACCGCGCTGGCTTGAATGCTGGCCAGGGCGCCGAACAATTCGAAGACACCGGCGTTTACGTTCGTGGTGCCGGTGTAGGTGTTGGTTGCGCTGATCCGAATGGTGCCCGGCCCGTTGACCTCCAGCCCACTTGCGCCCGAGATGACGCCGTTGAACTGCACGGTCGTTCCCGAGGCCGAGACGAGTGTGGCCACGCGGTTCAACAGCAGATTGCCGTCGAAGCTCGAGCTTCCCGTGGCAAACGTGCCGCCCAAGGTGGCGGTTCCCGTGCCGCCAGCGGAGATGGTGACCGGCCGGGCCATGGCGACCGAGCTATTGCTCAAGAGCAGCGCCGCATTGGCCGCACCCGAGGTGGCCCCCACCAACACGGCCGAGGCCGAATTTCCCAACGGGCCGGACCCGCTCGCGGGCACGCCGCTCGGGAGAACCAGGCTGCCGCTGATCACCGAAGTCGTTCCCGTGTAGGTGTTCGTGGCCGACATGCTTACCGAACCAGCGGCATCGATCGTTACCGGTTGAGCGCCCGAGATCACGCCGGTGTTGAAGCTGACGGTGCCTCCCGAGGGCACGGTCAGGAAAACGGGCTTTTGCAGCGTGATGGCGCCGGTGATGCTCGTCGTGCCAGAAGTGCTGGCACCCCCCAGCGTGGTCTTGCCCGAGCTGCCCGATCGGACCGTGATCGCACGGGCGATGGTGGCGCCGTTGTCGGCCAGCAGCAAAGCATCGGCGGTGCCGGTGGTGTTTCCGACGAGCACCGCACTCGCGGCGTTGCCCAGGGCGCCGGCGGCCCCGCTGGGGGCGTTGGCGCCCGAGATCAACGTGCCGGCGTTGATTGTGGTGGCGCCGGTGTACGTATTGAGCCCCGCCAGCACCACGATTCCGGCGCTGTTGATCGTGACGGCCTGGGCGCCCGAGATCACCCCCGTGTTAAAGCTCACAGTACCTCCGGCGGCGGCCGACAAAGTCACAGCTTTGCTGAGGGCCACGTTGCCGGTGAACTGTGAAATGCCCGAGATGTTGTTCCCGCCCAGGGTGGCCACGCCGCTCGAGCCGGAAGCCACGCTGATGTTTCGGCCAAACGTGAAGGTGCCATCGAGCAGCAGATGGGCCGCGGCCGAACCGCTGGCATTTCCGACCACCACACTGGTGGCGGAGTTGCCGAGCGGACCCGCTGTCGCGCTGGCCACGTTATTGCCCACCAGCAGAGTGCCCCCCAAGACCGAGCTGGTTCCGGAATAGGTGTTCACGCCCGACATCCGCACGAATCCGGTGCCGTCGACATTGACGCCGCCGACGCCCGAGACCACCCCCGACTCGAAGCTCACGGTTCCGGCCGAGGTCGAAGTGAAGCTCGCGGTCTTGTTGAGCAGAATGTCGCCCGCATACACGGCGGTACCCGAGGTGTTCGCTCCCCGCAACGTGGAAACACCTGTGTTCCCGGCCTGCACGGTGATGTTCCGGTCGATCGTGAACTCGCCGGCGATGCTCAGCGTCGAGGCGACCGCACCGCTGGTGGCACCGACCAAGATTGGGTTGCTGCTATTACCCAACGGGCTGTTGGTCGAGGGCAACACGTCAGCGCCCACCGCCAGCGTTCCGCCAATCACCGAGGCGTCGCCCGTAAAGGTGCTGGCGCCCGAGACGGTCATCGTCCCGGTGCCGGTCTTGGTCAGGTTGCCGGCGCCACTCATGATGCCCGAGTAGCTGGTCGAGCCGTTGTTGCCCCCGGTGGTCAGGTTACCGATCCCCAGGGTCACGTTCCCCGCCCCGGCCAGCGAGCCGATCGTCTCATTCAGCCCGTTCAGGTCGAACGTGGCTCCCCCGGTCACGCTCACCGCGCTGGCGTTGGCGATCCGCTCGGCGGCCGAGGCCAACTGCAGC
>CAYNRE010000047.1:0-9998 GCA_964399535.1 uncultured Pirellulales bacterium
CACCAAGGCAGCACGCGGCTATTGACTGATGGCGCCGCGGGCATCACCGCCAGCTACGTTTATCAAGCCTACGGCGTGTTGGTAGCTCACGTCGGCGAAGGCACGACAACGCACCTCTACACCGGCGAAGCGTTCGACGCCGCGCTCAAACTTCAATACAACCGGGCGCGGTATGTCGATCTGGCAACTGGCCGGTTCGTGACGATGGATCCGATGGACGGAATACTCGTAGACCCGGTGACTCTACCAAGATATTACTATGCAGGCTTGGACCCGGTCGACAATTTTGATCCAACGGGAAAGTTCTTTGGCGCAATTCTCGCCCTAGCGTGGAACCTAGCTCGCACTGGAGCAGCGATCACGGTCGGTAGTGCGATAATAGGAAGTATTGCCGGAGGAGGTTTATATTCGTATGCCTTCAATGCTAGCGCCATTGAAGGTGCCGAATACGGCGCTCAACTGGGTGCATCGTTCGGTGCGGCGTACACACTCGGTGGTGGCGGTTGGGCTGGGATTCGAAATGTCGGAGAGACCGCACTTTATGGCGGACTTTTCCCAGGGATTGTTAAATGGACGCTCACGGCTCTAGACTATTATCAAAACAACGACCTAGGAGGATATACCGCAACAAAGCAAGTAAAGAGGTTTTACGAGGGATTTGTTTCAGGTGCATGGTCATATACGTGGTCCGCATTCTTGGACAAACACACTTCTATTAGCAACTCAACATATGGTGATCTCGCGGTTTCATTTCTTTACACAATCGGCACACAGTGTACGAAAGAGATTCTTGTAACTTCCTGGGACGTGAATGGTTTAGGAAAGGTATGGGGCAAGTTAATCTCTGAGACTGTTCCAATTTGGTTAACGAATTAATTTTTTGACAAACTGCTCGAACATCGTGGGATTACCGATCCGAATCAAAAAATGTTTCTTCGCATGTTCTTAGGTGCGGCGTATTCTGCAAATCTCGTCACAGTCAAGAATCTGTTCCAATGAGCGACACTTCACTACTCTAGCTTTAGACAAGCGAATGCCTTCGGTTAAAAGAGTCAAAACTTGGATAGTATTGGTTTTCTTGACTCCGTTATTTGCCGGAGTTCTCGGAAGCGCGCTTAGTGTCACTTTATTCCCTGAGATCGATCTGCGATCCCTGTGGACGATTTCGCTCGTCTTTCAGTCGATGCTTGTGGTTGCCGCTATACTGTCGCGTTTTCCCGTTAAGCAGTAGCCGACCGTCCTGTGCAAAAATAGGTCGGCGCGGGTCGGGAAGTGGGTTTTTATCGAGCGGTAGGTGGGAGCCGTGCTTCCCTGCGGCGGCGACAGGCAGCCGGGTCGGACGGAAGAGGTGGATTTTCAGAGCCAGCGCGCGCTGCCAGCCGGCCGACCCAAGTCGGAAATGTCCGTTTCGCACCCAGCAGTTACTACGCCGCCTGGCGATGATACGACCGCAAAAGCCCGCCCAGCCGAGAGCGGCAGCGAATCTCGGCCATCGCCGGCAGGTCCTCTGTGGCAGCGGGTGGCGATCCCATCAGCAATTCGTTGTCGCGTCCCTGATGCGGCCTCTCGGTGAGATAGTAGGCCAGGTACTCGCGACACAGCACGTCGAGATGCGCGGTGCCGAAGACCACGAAGTGGTCCAGGCATTCCTGCTTGATGGATTGCACGAACCGCTCCACGAAGGCGTTCATGTTCGGCGAGCGGAACTGCGTCTTGAGCACCTTCACCTTCCGGCGCCGCAGCACCTCATCGAATGGCCTGGTAAAGGCTCCATCCCGGTCTCGCATCAACCGTGCCGCCGGCAGGCCGTCCGCACGGGCCAGTTGGACGCTGGGTGGCCCCGACAATTGTCGCGGTGCCGAAGGCAAAAGAGGGTGCGCCGCCCACCGTACCTACCTCTCGTTGCTTCGCAACACCGACGCACTTCGTGTGTCGGTGCCACCCAGCGACGGGGGCGACTTTGGGCGAGGCCCGGCACACCGGTCATTCGCTGATGTCGCCGATACGGTGACGCAGTTGATACGGTGACGCAGTTGATCCAGCGACGTGGGCGAGTCGGTGACACGGCCGATACGAGGACGCGACCAGTTGCTTAACGCGGCGCCGCCGGCGACTGGCCCGTATCTTGCCGCGATCTCGGGTGGAAATCCGCATCGGCAGCCGGCTGGAAGTTCGCGCGGCGCCGCGGGGCGCGAGCACGACACCGTTGGGCGCCGTCGGCGACTCGCTCGACCACATTGCGAAGCCGACCCAGGCTAGTAGTCCGTTGAAAAAAGGCCCTCGTGGCGTTTTTCATCCTCGCCCAGCGCCGAGCAGTGCTCGTCGCGGCTCGCGGAATAACGATTTACGTCGCTATTCTGGCATCGCATCCGTGCGATGGCGCAGCCCGTCGAACTCTTCAACAGACTGCTCGGCACGGTCTTTGACCGCCGCGGACTGGATTCCCGCTCGTCGCTCGGCTAGGTTCATGGGCTCGAGCGACCGTCGTTCTGACGGCATTGTCGTGCTGGCGATTGGGACCATCGGTTTCAAGCGGGGGGATCTCGTTTCATGCTCTGTCGACGTAACGTCTTCCTTGCGGCGGCGATTGCTCTCGGGCTGGTTGCGCCCACGGTTGTTTTGGCAGCCGACGAGCGACCGCGGCCCAATATCGTGTTCATCATGGCCGACGATTTGGGCTACACCGACCTGGCCTGTTACGGCAGCCAGTACTACGAAACGCCTAATATCGACCGGCTAGCCTCGCAAGGGGTGCGGCTGCTAAGCCACCACCATTGTCAGAATTGCGCCCCGACGCGGGCGGCGATTATGTCGGGGCAGTATGGTCCGCGAACCGGCGTGTACACGGTGGGAGATGTGCGCCGATTCGATTGGTCGAGCCGGCCCCTGCGCCCGGTGGAAAACGTGGTCGATCTGCCGCTCGATCGCAAGCTGATTCCCAACCAGCTCAGGGCGGCGGGCTATGCCACGGGCATGTTTGGGAAGTGGCACCTGGGCAACGAAGGGGCGCACCATCCGGCCCAACGCGGGTTCGACGAAGCCATTGTGTCGGCGGGAAAGCACTACGAATTCAAAACGATGCCTCGGGTCGATTATCCCAAGGGACAGTACCTGGCCGACTTTCTCACCGACCGGGCGGTCGATTTCATCCACCGCCACAAAGAGCACCCGTTCTTCCTGTATTTGCCCCACTTCGGGGTTCATTCGCCGCACGATGCCAAGGCTGAGTTGATCGAGAAGTTCCGGGGCAAGCAGGGCGTGGGGGGCCATAACAGCCCCGTCTACGCGGCCATGATCGCCAGCGTCGATGAAAGCGTGGGCCGCGTGATGCAAACGCTCGAGGAACTGGGCCTGGCGGAGAACACCGTGGTGATTTTTACCAGCGACA
The DNA here is from genome assembly GCA_964399535.1 of uncultured Pirellulales bacterium. Taxonomy (GTDB): domain Bacteria; phylum Planctomycetota; class Planctomycetia; order Pirellulales; family CAYNRE01; genus CAYNRE01. The sequence goes on from CAYNRE010000047.1 coordinate 3,389, forward strand.
ACGGCGGCGTCGGCGGCTACCGGCGCGAAGGTCTGGCCAAGCAGGGCGAGATCACCGACAACGCCCCGCTCCGCAGCGGCAAGGGGAGCCTGTACGAAGGGGGAACTCGGGTGCCGCTCATCGTCCGCTGGCCGGGGGTGGCCGAGCCCGGAACCCAGTGCGAGGTGCCCACGATTCACGTCGATTTTCTCCCGACGCTCGTCGAAATGTCGGGTGCCGACCTGCCCGAGCAGCCCGTCGATGGCGAAAGCCTGGTGCCGCTGCTGCGCACGCCCAACGGGGCGCTAAAGCGCAGCGCCATTTACCAACACTTCCCCGGTTACCTTGGGGCGGGCAAAGGCACTTGGCGCACCACGCCGGTCAGCCTGATTCAAAGTGGCGAGTGGAAGCTGCTCGAGTTCCTGGAAGATGGGCATCTGGAGCTGTACAACCTTCGCCAAGATATCGGTGAATCGAACAACCTGGCCGAAAAGCGGCCCGAGCTGGCCAGCGAGCTTCAGGCCCAGCTAACCGGCTGGCGGGCCGCGATTCACGCGCCGATGCCGACAGAGAACACCGGCGAAAAAGTTACCCCGCGTCCGCGACGCAAGAAGCGGGCCCTGCGGGCGGGGGCGCTTTGAAAGCTTCGCCGCCGAGGTGCCGCGCGAGGCCTTGCGCCCAGGGCGGTTACAACATCCCGCCGGGCAGAGCGAAGCGCGGGTCTTAAGCGACCCGCGCCCGTCGTTGAGCAACGTCGCTGGTCAAGCCAATAGGAGATCCGGACGTGAAGCGCGTCTTCTTCCCCGGACTGATCGCTTTCTTCGCGGCGCTGGCGCCGGCCGCCGGGTGGATGGCAGCCCTTGTTCAGGCCGCCGACGCGCGCCCCAATATCGTGTTGTTTCTCGTCGACGATCTGGGGGTCATGGATGCTTCACTGCCGTTTCTCACCGACGAAACGGGCGCCGCGAAGCGCTATCCGCTCAACGATTTTTACCGCACTCCCAGCCTGGAACGCTTGGCCGCCCGCGGCATTCGCTTCAACAACTTCTGCGCCATGAGCGTCTGTTCGCCCACGCGGGTATCGATCATGACCGGCCAGAACGCGGCCCGTCATCGCACCACGAACTGGATCAACCCCGACCAGAACAACGGGGGTCCCCAGGGGCCTCCCGACTGGAACTGGGCCGGACTGAAACCCGGCGACGTTACGCTCGCGGCGATTCTGCGGGGCCAGGGCTACCGCACCATTCATGTCGGCAAAGGGCACTTTGGGCCACGGAAGTCTGAGGGAGCCGACCCCTTGAATCTGGGCTTCGAGGTCAACGTGGCCGGCGCGTCGATCGGCGCGCCCACCAGCTACTACGGCTCGGCCAATTACGGCAACGCCGCCGAGGGGCACGGCGAGCCCGCTACCAATGCGGTGCCCGGCCTGGACAAATACCACGGCTCCGAGACATTTCTGACCGAAGCCTTGACCCTAGAGGCGCTGGCCGAGATAACCGCCGCGGTTCAACTGAAGCGCCCTTTCTTTCTGAACTTCGCCCATTACGCGGTGCATGCGCCCTTTAATTCCGATCCGCGCTTCGCGGAGCACTACAAGAAGTCTGGCAAGCCCGCGCCGGCGCAGGCGTTTGCCACGCTGATCGAGGGCATCGACAAGTCGCTGGGCGATCTGCTTGCTCACCTCGACGAATTGGGCGTTGCCGACAACACGCTCATTTTCTTTCTGGGAGACAATGGAACCGACGCCCCGCTGGGCGACCAGCACACCGTGGCCTGCGCGGCGCCGCTGCGCGGCAAGAAGGGCTCACACTACGAGGGGGGCATGCGGGTTCCCTTCGTCGCTGCCTGGGCCGAGCCCAACCCGGCCAACCCTTTTCAAAAGCAATTGCCGATTGCCGCCGGTGCGATCCAGAGCCAACAGGCGGCCGTGTACGACCTGTTTCCCACGATTCTCGCGCTGCTCGACCTGAAAACTCCGACCGGCCACCCGGTCGATGGCAAGCCGCTGGGCGGGTTGTTCACGGGCCAGCGCGATGCCGATCGCGACGAGGTGTTCCTTATGCACTATCCGCATGCACCGCACCGCAGCAACTACTTCACGGTTTATCGGCGTGGTCCTTGGAAGGTGGTGTACCACTACTTTCCCAGCGAGGCCTCGGGCGGCTCGCACTATCAGCTATTCAATCTGACCGACGATCCGTTTGAACAAACGGACCTGGCATCGTCGCGTCCGGCCGAGCTTCGTTCTATGATGCAGGCGCTCATCGACTCGCTCGAGGAGCATCAGGCGCGGTACCCGGTGGAAGACGACGGGCAAACACCCCGCCGTCCGCGGCTGCCCTGAACCGATCTGGCTCACACAAACACGGGGGGGTCTCGATGTTTCATCGACTATGTTGGGCGTTTGCCTGGTTGAGCTGGGCCGCGGGGGCACTTCCCTGTTCGGCCGCGGATACGGCGCGCCCCAACGTGTTGTTCTTGATTGCCGACGATTTGAACAACCTGCTTGGCTGCTATGGCGACCCGCTTGCGAAAACGCCGAACATCGACCGCCTGGCCGGGCGGGGCGTGCGGTTTGATTTGGCCTATTGCTCGTTTCCGCTCTGCGGCCCAAGCCGCAACTCGCTGCTGACCGGGCTGTACCCGAACAGCACCGGAATCCTGGCCAACGGCCAGATCTTTCGCCAAACCATTCCCTCGCAGCCAAGCATGCCACAGGCGTTTCGCCAAGCCGGCTATTTCGCCGCCCGAGTCGGCAAGTTGTATCACTACAACGTGCCCCGCTCGATCGGAACCAACGGCCACGACGATCCGGGCTCGTGGGAACTAGAGCTGAATCCCGCCGGCGTCGATCGGTTGCAAGAAGAGCCGCGAATCTTTTCGCTAACCCCCGGACAGTTTGGCGGCACGCTCAGTTGGCTGGCCTCGGACCACGCCGACGCGTTGCACACCGACGGCTTGAATGCCGACGACGCCGTTTGGGTGCTCGAGCGCTGCGCCCAGCGCCGCGAGCGCCCGTTCTTCCTGGCGGTCGGCTTCTTTCGGCCGCACACGCCCTACGTGGCGCCTCGGTCGTACTTCGGCCTGCACCCGGCCGACAAAATGCCGGTATTTGCCAGTATTGCCGAGGATCAGGCCGACATTCCCCCCGCCGGCCTGGCCAGCTACAAAGCTGAACAAGATCAGCTCACTGACGCGATGCGCCGCGAGTGCCGCCAGGCTTACTCGGCGAGCATCAGTTTCATGGATGCCCAGGTGGGCCGGGTACTCGACGCGCTCGATCGGCTGGGGCTGGCCGAGAACACCATCGTGGTCTTCACCAGCGACCACGGGTACCACGTCGGCGAGCATGGCCTGTGGCAAAAGATGAGCCTGTTCGAGGAGAGCGCCCGCGTGCCGCTGGTAATCGCGGCCCCCGGCAGGCCAACCGCGGGCCAGGTCGCCCATTCGCCCGTGTCGCAAGTGGATATCTTTCCCACGCTGGCCGAACTGTGTGGGGTAACTCCTCCGGAAAACCTGCAAGGCCAAAGCCTGGTGACCTTGCTCGACGACCCGCGGGCGGCTGGCCGGGGCTGGGCGCTCACGCAAGTTACTCGAGGCGGTCGCCGGGCGCGCCGGCAGGGGGCGGCTGGCGATTCCGAGTCGGGCTTTTTTGGTTATAGCCTGCGAACGCCGCGCTGGCGCTACACTGAGTGGGACGAAGGCCAAGAGGGGCGCGAGCTGTACGACCACCAGGCCGACCCGCGCGAGCTGACCAACCTGGCCGAGCACCCCGACTACGCCGCCACCGTGGCCGAGCTTTCCCAACAACTTCGCGCCGCCGCCCAAGCCACGTTTCCCCCGTCCGGCAAAACTCCGCAAATTCAGCCCGGGCTTTGGGCGCCCAACCTGACCGATCCCTAAGCGGGCCCAGGCGGCCACGAATCGCCAGGCTCGCCCCGGCGCAGAGGCATTCGTCATTACTTCCGGCGATTCTTCGGCGAAGCCGTCGGCACAGCTCCTGTTGCGCCGCGCCGGCCAGCCATGGCAACGACTCGAAGGAGCGCGACAACCATGTGGGTAATGGGTTCGACGCGGGCAGCGGCGCTTGCATGCATTGCTTCCAGCCTGGCCACGGCAGGGGAGGTTGCGCAACAGCCGGCTCGCCCCAACATTCTGTTTCTGCTCAGCGACGACCATAGCTATCCCTTTCTGAGCTGCTATGGCAGTCGCAACGTCAACACGCCCCATCTCGATCGACTGGCCGCCGAGGGAATGAAGTTTCACCGCTTCTTTACCGCCGCGCCGCAGTGCGTGCCGTCGCGAGCCGCGCTGCTTACCGGGCGCTCGCCCGTGGCGGCCCGAATGACGCGATTCACCTCGCCGCTTCCACGCGACGAAATAACCTTTCCGGAAATCCTGCGCGAGAAGGGAGGCTATTTCACCGGCATCTGCGGCCGCAATTACCATTTAGACGGGCCGGGGCCTCGCCGCGGTGGCGCGGTGGTTTCGTTCTTGGAAAAGAAGGGCCTACGCACGTTCGCCGACCGGGTCGATTTTCTCGAGCCGTGCCCCGACAACCAGGTTGCCCAAACCGTCGCCGCCTTTCTCGACCAGAAGCCGGCCGAGAAGCCGTTCTTCCTCTGGGCCAACTTCAGCGATCCGCATCATGTCTGGAACGCCCCGGACCGGTTTCGCCCCGACCCGGCCACGCTCGAGCTGCCCGAGCATTGGCCCGACCTGCCGGGGCTGCGCCAGCAATTGGCCGATTACTTTGCCGAAGTGAATCGCCTCGACCAAACCATCGGACAGGTGCTCGACGTGCTTCGGGCTCGCAACTTGCTCGACCAAACGCTCATCGTCTTCGCCGGCGACAACGGCGCCGCCCTGCCGCACGGCAAGGGCTCGCTCTACGACCCCGGCTCGAATGTGCCGCTGCTGGTGCGGTGGCCTGGCGTCGTACGGCCGGGGAGCGAGTCGCGGGCGCTGCTCAGCGGCGAAGACCTGGCCCCCACCCTGCTGGCCGCGGCCGGCGTGGCCCCACACGCCCGCATTTCGGGCGAGAGCTTTCTTGCGCTTCTCAAGGGCGAGGCGCACGCGCCACGCAAATACGTCTTTATCGAACGCGGACCACACGGCTCGGCGCCGGTGACACAGAATATCGCGAGCAGCGGATACGACCTTGGCCGCGCGGTTCGCGGCAATCGCTATAAGCTGATTTACAACTGCACTCCCTGGATTCCCTATTCCCCGGTCGACTCCGCGGGGGGCGCCGGCTGGACCCAAATCAGAGAGGCCCACGCCGCCGGCGGGCTTCGTCCCGGCGTAAGCGCCACCTATTTCACTACTCCCCGGCCGGTTTACGAGCTCTACGATCTGGAAGCCGACCCCTCGGAGCTGAATAACCTAAGCGGCAGCGCCGAACTGGCCGAAGTGGAGCGCGAGCTTCGAATGGCGCTGACCGAAAAAATGATCGTCGACTTCGACTATCTGCCTCTGCCCGAGCTGCAGATGACCGAGCCGAACATTGGCGGCCAGCGCGCTGGTCGGTAAGGCGCGCTCGACCAGCCGGGCCTCGTCGAGACCCAGCAACAATCGGTACTGTTCGGTGAGATCGCTCATCCCGCCAAGCTTCCCGATCGCCTCCCCCGCCGCCTCCGGAGCCATTTACTTCCTTAAAGAACCATTTTCTTTGACCGGCACTATTCAAGTCGCTACCATGGCGGAGCGTGGAGCCGACCTTGTGTTATTGAATACACGTGGCTAACGCAACAGCTCTTAACCGCCTCGTTTCATCCGCGCAATGGACACGGCGAGCACCGGCAGGAGCGCCTTAAATCCAGGCTACGAACACGGTCTTTCGGGAACCGGGGCGAACCCCCTGACCGGGCCACCCTCGATGGCTCGCCGCGCCAACTCGGCCAGTCGGATGTTCCCCTTGTACCGGTCGGTGGTCCTCGGCGGCGAAAGGAGCCGTTGTTCGGCTTTTCCGGCGCGATGAACAACGGCTAGGGTGACTCATGGTGCGGATCGCCGCGTTACTGCTCACCCTCGCTGCTGGAATCGCAAGCCGCTGCCTGGCAGCGGAGGGCACCCCGGCCGCCGAGGTCGAGCGGCACCTTGCCCGGCTTCAGGCTTGGCTTGATTCCAACGAACGCCTTCGCTTCGCTGCCACGTCGACCGAACGGTGCCAAGGCTGCTGCGGATCGGCCGACCCGGTGACGCTGTCGTCGTCGCGGGTACGCTGCCTCCGCAATCAGGGCTCGTGGAAGATCGACCGCGCCGACGAGTTTCTCCTGAGCGATCCGGATGTGGGAACGCTCAGCACCGCACATGGTCACGCGGAATTCGTCTTGACCCCCGAACGCCGCCTGCACATACAGTTCGATCACCACTTGGAACTGGACAGAGTCATCGCCGCGATGGACGACGGGGACGAGTTGCGTCGATTCGACGCGTACCTCCGAGGGACCGGACTCTCCTTCGGGCAATTGCCCTGCAACGGGCAACCGCCGCTGATCGAGGTGCTGCGCGACGGCCAGAGCGCAAGCCGGCTGCTTGTTGCGGACGGTTCCGTGCCGGGGGCGACGCTGCTTGAATCCCAGGGGAAATGGGGCCGGCAACTGGTTTGGATTGACGACACCTCGGG
>CAYNRE010000048.1:0-3121 GCA_964399535.1 uncultured Pirellulales bacterium
GAGTTGCTCAGCGTGCGCGAGGGGGTCGATTCGTCGGAGCGGCGCGGACCGCCCAGGCACGCCTACCGCCGGCCGGGCAAGTTGGCCCCCTTGCGGGGTGGCGAATTGCCTCCCTCGGCCGCGTTTCGTACCGTGGAATGCATCGACCTGGTGGCCGAAATCCTGCACCAGGTTCCCACCCAAGAAAACGGACCGCCCCAGTTCTGCGTCGGCTGCCGGTTCGTGGGCCGCTGGACCTCGGCCGTGGTGCCCACGGCGGTCGGCTGCGCCGGACCAGGTTAGCCGCCCGGGATAAGGGCTGTTTCGGCGAACCACGGGTCGGCCACTGGGGCCATCGCGTTGGACGGCGCCGGCTGCCGGGCCGCGCCGACCCCGCGGGGCCCCCCGAGGCCAATGCGCACGACCCGCTCATGCCGCCCTCGCTGCCCTCGCTGCCGGCAACCCGGCTTCTTCGCTGGCCAGTGCAGTCGCGTCTTGGAGGCCAAACCCCTCGACGTACTGGGCCATCCGTTCGCTGCGCTGTTCGGCTGCTCGTTCGCTGGGCGCGACCTCCAACAGTTGCCTCAAATCGCTCACGGCCTTGTGGGAAGACTCCTTGACACAAAGCCATTTCTGGCCACGGCGCGTCCCGCTTGAGAGGCTGTGGCGGCCGGAAATGCGGACGTCGCACGCGACAGTCTGCGCGTACCCGGGGCAATGGACGCTGGAAAAACAAGCCGAACGGCCCTTTTTTTAGCCCAAAAACTGCCCACGTCGGACCGAGGCCGAAGAATCGGCGAAAGTTTCACTGAGCGCTAGACGCGGGGGGGTGGCGCATTCTTAAAATCGCAGGCATTGCGTGTCTGGATCGGTTCCAGGCTAAGTCCATCTGGGAAATTTCAGTTAGAAACGCCGATTGTCAGGCGGTACGATCTCGCCTGGAACGGGAGAGTCTTGATATTCGCAGACCATGGAGAACGGGTCATGCCACTGCAACTTGGAAGAGGCAAGCCCGGCGGGTTGCTGGCTCTGGCGTTTCTTGGCGGCCTGCTGGCCGGGTCACACTCGACCCGCGCCGATTGGGTTTACACCAAGATCGCCGACACGAACATGGTCGATCCCACGTCGCCGGGTGGGCAGCCGTTCAACTATTTCGGCCAATCGCCGGCTGTGATCGGCGACACGGTGTACTTTGTGGCGCGCGGCAGTTCCGCCGGTTTGCGCTCGTGGAGCCCCTCGATTGGTATTCAAAACGTGCTCGTCGCAGGCGACGCTTCGCCTGACGGCGTGCGGAGTTTTCAGTATGTCCACTCGTTTGCGTTCGACGGGGTCGACTTTGCCTTCTTAGGAACGGTTGATAGCGCCGATGGAATTTTTTCGCGCGTCGGCGGCCAACTGCGAATGGTCGCCGATATCCACACGCCAATTCCCGGCGGCTCGGGAACGTTCGACGATTTTGCGGGCAATTTTGGAATTCCGAATTTTCACCTTCGCGCGGACGCCGTGGCGTTCACGGGCCGGGGCGCGAACGGCCAGCGCGGGCTGTACTACTCCGACGCGAACGGATTAGTGCGGATCGCCGATCGCAATACGCCGTTTCCCGGGCAGGGCGTGAACTTCGACGCGTTTTCCGATCCTTGGGTCGCCGACGGGCGCGTGCTGTTTGCCGCAGAGGCGCAGAGGAGCGATCCACAGTCACGGGTTAGCGGCATCTTTGAGTGGACGCCCGACGGACAGATTCAGACATTGTTCACCACACTCCAGCCGTACCCGCGGCCGGAGTTAGCGGACGAGCGTTTCGCGGGTGTGCGAGAGCCGCGAGCGACCGAACTGGGAACGGTGTTTTTAGGTCGTCTCGGTGGGTCGGAGGCGCTCGTTTCGTTAGAAGGAGGACCGCACATCGTGCTTGACTATCAACTTGCGTTTGCGGGTTCGCCCTTCACTTATTCAGTTTCCGGATTCAATGTCGCGGCTGCGGGCAACGATGGAATAATCCCGACGATTGTTTGGAATGGTGGCGGCGCGTGGTCGCAGGTGATCGGACCGGGCGATGTCCTCGACGGACTGCCCGTGTTGGAATTTCCCGATCCCATCACAGATCTGACACAGCTCTTCCGGATCGGTCCTTCTTCATTGTCTGTCAATTCGATCGCGTTCTACTCAGTGGCGGGCCGGGGATCGTTCGATGGCCCGATCATCGAACGGGAAGGGATTTACCTGGCGACCTACGTTCCGGAACCGGACACGTTTACGCTGGCGCTTGGCGCAATCGTGCTGTCCATTTATTCGCGACTCCGACGCCGATGACGCTTCGTTACAGGCTTGAAAACTCGCGAAAGAGGAAATCATCCATGGGGCGACCGAGCCGGCTGAACTTTCAACGAACGCGGGTGGCAGGGCTGGGAGACCGTTTTCCCTTTGGCGGTGGCCCGCTCGAAGCCCCTGTGCCGTCACCGTCGCCTCGGCCCGTCACCCGTTTGCGGGGCCCTGGCGCGGTGTTCGTGAGCGTGGTCGAGGCGGTGGGCGCTACCCCCACATTAATCAAGGAACCGGCGAGGCTGAGCCGATCGCCACAAGTCCGCACAAGTCCGCACAAGGCTCAGCCTAAGATCATCTTTCCAGCACCAGGCAGTCAGCGCCACACCGAGCCCCAAGGAACTTCCGTAGCCGCAATGACCCACGGAAATCCCCGAAGAACCTGAGAGTTAGGTCTCGAAGTCTGAGCCAGCGCCCAGCCGTTGCGCTGCGTCGTCGGTTGTCGAGGCTATCCGACCCATGACGATGTATTTGCAGGTACGCCGGCTTGCATACCTGCGTGCACGAACTGAATGACCAGGAAGCACCGTTTTCGCCCACCGGTATCGCCAGAATCCGCGATCTGCCCGCAGAATCGTCACAACCGGGCGCTCCCTGGTTTGCTCTCGCGCGCCCGGCGAGCTATCGATTGAGAAGGTAATGTCGAACTTGCGCCTGCCGGGGGCTCGAAGGCCAGCCACAGCCCAGGCGAGCCCCCCGGCGCGGCCCAACACGTGTAGGGCGAGCGGCACCCATGCAATACCAGCTCGATCGCAACTTCTATCGCAGCGTGCACGAGTTGCTCAGCGTGCGCGAGGGGGTCGATTCGTCGGAGCGGCGCGGACCG
>CAYNRE010000049.1:0-1896 GCA_964399535.1 uncultured Pirellulales bacterium
CCAAGTTTCCTGACTCTCACTCTGATCGACCATCATTAGTGTCATTCCGCGGATCTGTCGGTTGCTTGGCAACATCTGGCGGTGAGGTTTCACCTCGCCGTTGCCTGTGACCCAAGAAGGGCCTGATTTTAATCGCCCCGGGTTTTCCGGAGATAAAAGGGTTTGAGAGGAGGACGAGATGAAAAATAAATTCAGTTATTCACCGGAAGTACGAGAGCGAGCGATAAGATTGGTACTTGAGCAGCAGAAGGAGCATGAATCGCAATGGTCGGCGATCAAATCGATCGCATCGAAGATTGGCTGCACAGCGGAAACGTTGCGAACCTGGGTAAGGAGGGCTGAGACGGATCAGGGAATTCGATGCGGTATGTCGACATCGGATCGTGAACGGCTCAAGGAGCTGGAACGGGAAAATCGGGAATTAAAGCGTGCCAACGAGATATTGCGTAAGGCATCGGCCTATTTTGCCCAGGCGGAGCTCGACCGCCGACCGAAATAATGGTGACATTTATCGATAGCAACAAAGCAAAATACGGGATCGAGCCAATCTGCAGACAAATACAGATTGTCCCGTCGAGTTATTATGAACACAAAAGATGCGAGCGAGATCCGAATCGATTGCCTGATCGCATCAGACGAGACATGAAGCTGGAACTCGAAATACAACGGGTTTGGGAGAATAACTTCCGGGTTTATGGTGCTCGCAAAATATGGCGGCAGTTGATACGTGAAGGTACTCGAGTTGCCCGTTGCACTGTGGAGCGACTGATGAAGAAACTGGGAATACAAGGCATCAAGCGCGGCAAGAAATGTTGGACAACCATTTCGGATGATTCGCTCTATCGACCAGCCGACAAGGTTAACCGACAATTTACGGCAATCCGGCCAAATCAATTGTGGGTGGCAGACATCACATTTGTTGCAACGTGGACAGGCTTTGTTTATGTGGCTTTCATCATCGATGTTTTTGCCCGGTGTATTGTTGGGTGGCGAGTCAGCCGATCATTGCATACAGATTTGGTGCTCGATGCACTAGAACAGGCATTGTGGGCGCGGCGGGAAATCAAAGGATTAATTCATCATAGCGATCACGGCACCCAATATTTGTCGATCCGTTATACGGAACGCCTGACTGAAGCCAATATTGAAGCTTCTGTCGGCAGTATCGGAGATTCTTATGACAATGCGCTGGCCGAAACAATTAATGGATTATACAAGACCGAAGTCATTCGGCATCGCGGCCCCTGGCGCAGCATCGAAGAAGTGGAATTTGCTACCTTGGAATGGGTGGACTGGTTCAATAATCGCCGATTACTGGAGCCGATTGGAAATATTCCGCCAGCGGAATTTGAAATGGCATATTATCGCCAACTAGAGGAGTCGGCCGATGCGGTTTGACTCAAGACTAACAGTCTCCGGAAAACCCGGGGCGATTCATATCGCAATTTGAGTACGCCTTCTATACAGCGGTTGCCAGTAACGATAGCGCACGGGAACTGATGCAGAATGACCAGCTGCGGGAGCTGGCGATCGTGCTGACACAGCGCGTGCGGCAAAATGCTTCGATCGACTGGACCCTCAAGGAAAGCGTGAAAGCCAAACTGAAAGTAATCGTGAAACGCACCTTGCGCCAGTTTGGCTACCCCCCGGATATGCAATTACTGGCAACCGAGAGGGTTGTTGAAACAGGCAGAAATAATTGCGAATGAGCTGGCTGCGTGATTACCGGCAACATGGTTACGTCTTAGCACGAAGATAAAGCGTCGTTCTGTCGGATCCCGGCAGTTGCCGTTCTTCGATTTCAAACAGAGCTGTTTTGTCTTTGACAAGATCCGAGAGTTTTTTGTAGCCATACAATCTTGAATCAAAGTCGGGCTGCAGCTTAGTTAGGTAACT
>CAYNRE010000050.1:0-99170 GCA_964399535.1 uncultured Pirellulales bacterium
GTCGAACGCTTCGCCGGTGTAGAGGTGCGTTGTCGTGCCTTCGCCGACGTGAGCTACCAACACGCCGTAGGCTTGATAAACGTAGCTGGCGGTGATGCCCGCGGCGCCATCAGTCAATAGCCGCGTGCTGCCTTGGTGATCAGACAGGAAATACGCAACGACGTTCGCCGTCTCTTCCAGTTCCGCGGAGTCCTGCGTCGTCTGCGAGAGTAGGCCGTGTCCATACACGTAACAGACCCTCGGCGTGTCGGTCGGAAGCGGCGCGGTTACGCTCGTTCCCGAAGCGCTCACCGTGCGCTCTTCGATCGTCTGTGCGTAGCCGGTCAGGCTTTGGTGATCGACCAGATTAGCGGTCGCGGTGGTCGTGGCCGCTTCTTCCGAGGTGCCGGGCGCGATGGTCTTCGTCTCAGTCGAGCCAACGCGAATGCCGTCGTTGTCGTAGACATAGCTGGATTCGATTGTCACCGGGTCGCTGTTCTCGGTCCGCTCGATCGCGGCTCCCGTCAAACGATTTCGGACATCGAAGATATACGAGTCTGACTCAGCGCCGCTGCCGGTGCGAATCTTCGAGGTCTGGTTACCCTGCGTATCGTAGTCATAGGCGACTTCGTACTCGGGCGACCAGGTTGCGCCCTCATCGGTCGAAGTTTCCCCCGTCTCGGCAAACAGCCGATCGCGGGCGTCATAGTCGTAGGTCACGCGCTGCACGCCGCTGCTCCGCGTGGTGGTCATCTCGCGCCGATTGCCGACAAGGTCCAGCGCATAATCGATCGTGTAGTCCTGCGCGTCAATTGCGCTGTCATGCGATTCCCGGGTCAGCCGCCCTGCGGCGTCAGGAACGAGACTCGCGATGAAGACTTCTGACCGCAAACACGAATGACGTAGCAAACACTAGAAAGGACACTGCTTGGAGTGCTTCAGGTTTTAAGTGCACAGGCCCTTCATCAGTAAACACCAGGCCTGGGACAAACGCACTAATTGTAACTATTGCAGATTCATAGACACGAAACACAGGATCGGACCGTGTCCAAAACTGTTCGTATGGCGTTATGGGTATAGTAATATCGAATGGTATATAAAGGCCGCCAGGTAACCACACGCCACTCCATACGACGATTGCAAGTAGCATGCCGTAGCCCGCAACCGCAGAGATCGCGAGTAACACGCAACCTAGCAATCGCCGTAAATTGAGCACGAAATGCGAGAAGGACATTTACCATTTCCTTACTAACGGCACACAGTTTAACGGCTAATTCACTGCCGTTCGCTTATCCAGCACATCCGCATCGAAATAAGTCGAACCACTTGCTAAGCGACGCTTCTACTGTCGGTTGTGGCGAGGTCCCGTCGCGGGGATCGGAAACGCCCAAATGCAGAACCCAGATCGCAGCATGATAGATTCTTTCGCTGACGTGGTTGGCAGCGACAGCAGGGGCATTCTTGAATGTCGTGTCTTCGTGTCCAGGCGTGCCAAAACCGAGACCAAATTTCGCTCGCGCCTCTTGATAGGTTGGCCACGGTTGCCAAGCCGCTTGGAAGCTTCGGTCGTCACCAAGCACTGACAGCATTTCGCTCATGGCTTCCTCGACAGCAAGTCGCCTTACTTTCGCCGGAAACTGCACTTCGCTATCAATAAGCGACATTAGCCACGGAGCCCGTTTGTTGCTTTCAACTTCAGTGTAGAACCACGCGTGAAAGAACTCGTTTAAAAGAATGCCTATCGGGAAAGAGCCATCGTTACCCGAGATGATCGATGTGTGAGTGCGAGAGAATCTGTCGAACACCGAAGTCGGTAATTCGATTCCTGTATATAGCCAGTCCCGACGAAAGCTAGGTGTTTCGCCGCTGACGCGTACAGCAGTTCCATTGTCCTTATTCCATTTTGCCAGATACTCAGGGAGGCTGTAAGAGCGGGTGACTTCAAGGACTTGGTCCCAAAACTGAGGAATGTTGATGGCTCCAAGCAGAGTGTGAGCGACGGCCAAAACCGCAAACTCAGCCCCCCAGCCAGTTGGGTCAACCATTTCCACCGGATCATGATGTCCATACCCAAAATCCTGGAACGTCAGCGGGTCGAGCAGGCTTCCTTCCCAGGGGTCCATCCCCACGAAGCGGCCGGACTCGTGATTTAGGTATCTTGCCCGCAGGTACGTCAGTCCCAGTCCGCTGTCCCAGACTTCAGCCCGGTAGAGGTGCGTATTCGGCGTGGCCCCGCCGACGAGATGGGTCTCGGCAAGGAGCGTGCCGAACGATTGGTAGCGATAGGCGTCGGTCACCGGCACCGGGTCGAGCGGCGCCGCCGGCAGGGCGACCAGTTGTCGCACGCCGCTGTGGGCGTCTTGCAGGTAGAACGATGGCACCGGATCGCCGCCGCCGTCGGGCCGGGTCTGTGAGATGAGCTGGATGCCAAACACGTACGACACGGTGGGCACCGCTGTGGGTGCCGGTGGTGTGACTGAGCTGCCGGTGGCGGTCGCCTCACGCTCTTCGATCGCCTGGGCGTAGCCGGTGACGTTCGAGTCGTCGATCAGGTAGGTCGTGGCGGTCGTGGCCGGGTCGCTGTTCAGCGCGCGGGTCTCTTGCTTACTCACGCGAATTCCGTCGTCGTTGTACGTGTAGCTCGCGGAGCGGTGCTCGACGTCGCTATTGGCCAGCGTGCGCGTGGTTTGCATGCCCGCCAGCCGATTCCGCACGTCGAAATCGTACGCGGTGGTCTCGGGCAGTGCGCCGGTGCGGTTCAGCGTGCGCTGCGAACCGTTGGCATCGTACCCGTACACAATGGAGTACTCGGCCACGTCGTCCAGGAAACCATCTTCCCGGAGCAACCGGTCCCGGGCATCGTACTGGGAATCGACGCGCTGCACCGTCGCGCCCTTGGTCGTGGTCTTGGTCAGGCGATTGCTTGCCAGGTCGAGCACGTAGTCGATCGCGTAGTCTTCGCCGCTGGCCGAACTAGTGCGCTTTTCACGGGTCAAGCGGCCCAGGGCATCGTACACGTAATCGACCGTGGCCGAGATCAGGCTCGCGTCGGGCTGCTGAACTAACTCATCGACATGGACGATTCGGCCCGTCGGATCTCGCTCGTAATCAAACGCCGACAACACCGGATTATCGGTCAAGTCTTCCGGCGTGTCATCAGGTCCGTAGTTGGTGAGCAGGTCAAGCCGCCCCTGGGCGTCGTACGCTGGGTGGCACCGACACACGAAGTGCGTCGGTGTTGCGAAGCAACGAGAGGTTGGTACGGTGGGCGGCGCACCCTCTTTTGCCTTCGGCACCGCGACAATTGTCGGGGCCACCCAGCGGTGGTGCCGATATTATTGAAGTGGTAGTACCGCCGTGTCCAGTTCCCGCCCACCTTGCCCACTCGCGGTCGGCAGACTCGCGATTATCGTAGAGCTACCGACGACTCTCCCGGCCCGCTAGCCGCCCGATTCGTCCCAGGTGGGCGTGGGGCTAGGCGCCGCTTCCTTGGCGGGCGGCGCGCTTACCACCCGATGCGTGCGCGGCAGCGGCGGGGCGTGGCGATAATACTCGGTGCGGGCCATGTACATCATGGTTTCCTGCAACCGTTTGTTCCGTCCCAGTTGGTCGGCCAAGAGGGCCACGGCGCCGATGATGGTGCCCACGATGAGCGACGCGCAGCCGAACAACAGCGTGGTGCTTACCGGTTGGTTGGGCGATGGCCCCTCGTTCACCACGGCCACGAGAATGGCAATCAACCCCGACAGGAGAAACAGGACCGACTGCACGCCGAAAAACATCAGCGGCCGTGTATCACGGATGGCCCGCGCCAAAATCGTGAACGTTTGCAGCCCGTAAATCAAGAGGCTGCCGGCCACGCGGCTGGTGCCGAACTCGCGCACGCCGCGCACCCGGATGGGCATTTCGGTCATCCGAATGCCCTTGGAGGCGCCGTCGATGATCATTTCTTGCGTGTAGGTGAACCGGCTGTACAGGTTCAGCCGCAGGGCCGTGTCGCGGGTATAGGCGCGAAACCCGCAGGCCACGTCGGTGAAGTCGCCGCCCCAAATCACCAGGTTAACGAGTTGCGAGAGGAACCGGCCCCCCGCCTTCTTGATCCAAGGCATTTCGGGCACCCATTCGGGCTTGCGGTAGCGGGTGCCGACCACCAGTCCGTAGCCCTCGGACAAGATGGGCTGAATGACGGTGGGAATGTCTTCGGGCCGGAATTGGCCATCGGAGTCCATGCTTACGATCAGGTCGGCGCCGTGTCGCAGGGCGGCATCGAGCCCGGTGGCCACGGCGGCCCCCACGCCCAGGTTCACCGTATGGCTGACCACCAGGGCATCGCACTTGCTGGCCAACTCGACGGTGCGGTCGGTCGAGCCGTCGTCGACCACGATCACCTCCACGATGCCGACGCCGGCGATATCGCGCGGCACCCGGTGAATCATGTCGGTGATCGTCTTCTCTTCGTTTAGCGCCGGCATCACCACCACCAGCTTGGGCAGCGGTGGCTCGCGAAACGACCGTTCGCCCGGTCGATCGTGAAAGTGGCGGTACGACAGGCTGGAGTTGATCAGGGGCGACATAGCCGGCGGTACATCAAGGGCTTCGGGGCAAATCAGGCTCGCGATCCGCAGGATGCATGGTATCCAGCGGTACGCGAATTACGCGATCGAGTCCGGGAAACTGAATCTCCAATTCCGGCGCCGTCGGGGTCTGGGCCGCCGGATACTCGTAGACCTCGAGCGTTCGGGCTCGCAAAAGGCCACCCGTATTGCGGACGGGTATTTGGGCCAGCGGACGGAAGGCTTCGGTTCGCACCAGCCGCCGCAAGCGGGCTCCCGGCTCGGTCCGCGCGACATCGTAGTCCTCGACCACAACATATCGCACGGCGTACCGCTGGAGAAAGTCGAACAACTCCTGATCGCTCTCGATCAGGTTGCGGAACTGCACATCGCGGTACGAGGCAAACGTGTACAGCATCTTGCTTCCCCGCAGCACCAGGCGTCGGCGTGGATCGTACTGGCGGGAAAAGAAGACGAAATCGCCGTCCCAGGCCCCGTCGATCAGAACGGCTGCCCCCCCATCGAGTGCCGCCACGAACTGGGCCGCTTGTTCGTGGCCGGTAATCCAGGGGGGCTCCGACCGCACGGCCCGCACCGTTACCGGTACCACCAGCACGGCCGCCAGGGCCAAGGCCAGCCAGCGCGGCCGACCCTCTCGCCAGGCCGCCATCAGCCCGTAGGCGGCCAGCACCGCGAAAGGGGGCATCCACAGAAAGGCGTAGCGCGCGTGATGGCCCGTCAAACCAATCTGAAACAAGTAAAAGCCGATCAGCCAGAGCCACCAGAGCCGGGCAGCCGGACGACGCAGGGGGTCGATCCACGACCATAGGGCCCCCGCCGACGCGGCCGCCAGCACTTCCCAGCCCACGACGGTCGGAAGCTTCGCCGGAAAGCAGGAAAGATGTTGCCAACTGAGCCGCGACCCCGCCGGGCCGCTCAGTACTGCCCGCAGGTGAAAGGGAGCCGAGGCCGCGGTGACCAACAGATAGCCCAGGCCGCCGCAAGCCAACAGGCCCAGCAGCCACCAGGTAAGTGGTCGGCGAACCAGCGATCGGCCGTGTGCCGACAAAACCACCAGCCCATGCACCGGAAGCAAAAACGCGGTGGTCTGCTTCGTGGCCAGGCAGCCGGCCAGCCCCAACAGCCAAAGCATCGCTCGCCAGCGACCGCCGCGGCGCAGCCATTCGTCGAGCGCCAGGCTCGCCAGCAGCATCATGCAAACCGAGGGGGCCTCGAGCATCGTCTGGCGCGACCAAAAAAGCACCAGGGGGTTGGTCAGGTAGAACCACGCCGCCCAAAACCCCAAGGCGGTGCCGCTGGTCCGCCGCACCAGTTCGAACAGCGCCCACACGCCCAGCACGTGGTACGCGGCCACGGTCAGCCGGGCGGTGGGAGCCGAGATGCCCAGCACCGCGAAGAAGGCGGCTTCCACGGTGTGAAACAGGGGCGGGTAGTAGTTCGGTATTCCCAGGCACGGATAACGGGCGTAATAGGCCTCGGCGTAGGTCACGGGGTGCCAGTAGCCCCCCTCGCGCAGCATATCGAGCAGAAACACTCCGCTCATCGCGTGCCGGGCGGCGTCGTTGAGTCGAAAGCCGCCGTAGGTAACCAAGCGCAGCGTGAGCAAGGCGGCAGCCAGGCAAACTACCCCCCGTGCTGTCGCGGTCGCGGCGGGACCACGGCACCAACGGGCCCAACCCCCTGGCCGCTCGGCGCCGGTCGCCTGAAGAACCTGGTCTGCCGCGGCGCTGGCCGGGTCGCTCATGGCCGCTCAACTTGAAACCGCGGTGGACCCAGGCGGCCAGCTTGCGGGCCGTCGCGGTCCGTGGAAAGAACGCCGTCCGCGGCCGCACCGGCCTAGCGATTTGAGCCGCGGCACTCGCTATGTTTCGCACCGGAAGGCCCCCACCCGCCGGGAATACCATCCCGGTATTGTAGGTTCGGGGGGGACCCAAGGGCGAGGAAAAAGACCGGACGGAAAGGCAAATCTCTCGGTGATTTGCCCGGGAGGGCCGCTATTTTCGGCAAGAACCTTTAACTTGCCGAGCCGGTTTCCGAGGGCTGGTCGGCTTTGGCCTGGGCCTCGATCTGGGCAGCCGTCTGCCAAAGTCGGAATCCACCCTCGAAGGCCAGGCGGTTGTCGCCGCGCCGCACTCCGCCGGGCAACTCGACCAGCTTCTTGGCGTTGCCGCCGCCGATCACGGTGTCTTCCGCCACCATCGCCGCCCGCAGGTGTTCGACGACGCGCAGCACGTGGCGGCGCCAGCGGTCGAGCCCCATTCGGTCCAGGCCCCGTTGCCCCAGGTATTCTTCGAAGCTGCGTTGCTTGCGATAGGGCAAATGGGCCAGTTCCAGCGGCACGATCTGCCCATGGACCACCATGGCCGACCCCAACCCGGTTCCCAACCCCAAGAACAAAAGCCGGCCCGATTGGTAACTACCAAAGGCCTGCATGGCCGCGTCGTTAATCAGCTTGACCGGCCGCTCGAAGGCCCCGGCAAAATCGAACCCGACCCAACCGGGACCCAGGTTATGGGGTTCCTTCAATAGCCCCTCGCTGCCGATCGGGCTGGGGAAGCCCACGCTCACCACGTCGAACTCCCAATCGGCCGCCGCCTGGCGAACGCCCTTGACCAGGTCGTGCGGCGTCAGGGTCGGGCCGGAAGGAAATTTGCGCGGAGTGGTTTCGCCCTGCAGCAAGCACTTCACGTTCGAGCCGCCGATATCGATGGCCAATACTTTCATGGTCGGTTCCTCCGCCTGGTAAGGACGTTGCGCCTCCTGGTCGCCGCTTGTCGTTCCGGGCAGCTTCGACTCCGATCGGCCTGGTACTGAAACGGTATCCTTTAATCGGCCGACGATTCGCCCAGCGGCCGGACCGCGCTGCGCAGCCGGTCCATCGCGGCGGCCACCCCCGCGCTAGAGCCGAAAACGGCCGATCCGGCCACGAGCACTTGCGCCCCTTCGGCCACGACCCGGGGGGCCGTCTGTTCGTCGATTCCGCCATCGACTTCCAACTCGCAACCGGGGTGTAGCTCGTCGATCATTTCACGCACGCGGGCAATTTTTGGCAACATCCGCTCGATAAACCGCTGCCCGCCGAAGCCTGGGTTCACCGTCATCACCAGTACCAGGTCGACCTGGCGGATGATCTCGCTGAGCAATAGCTCGGGCGTGGCCGGGTTCAGAGCTACCCCCACCCTCAAACCTAGTTTGCGAATTGCCTCGACGGTGCGGTCCAGATGCGGGGCCTCTTCCACGTGAATGATGAGCGTGTCGGAACCCGCATCGGCGAACGCTTGCAGGTATCGCTCCGGCCGCTCGATCATCAGGTGGGTTTCGAGCCGAGCCGGCGTCGCTTTGCGCAGCGAGGCGATTACCGGTGGGCCAAAGCTGATGTTGGGCACGAAGTGGCCGTCCATCACGTCGAGGTGCAGCCGGTCGGCCCCGGCGGCCACGGCCTCGGCGGCTTGCTCGGCCAGGCGGCCGAAATCGGCCGCCAGCAGCGAGGGAGCCAGGCGAATCGTCCTTGCAGTTTGGTTCATCACCCGAGGCTCATCCTAAACAATTCAGGTCGCTCGGCGAGTCGGAAAATGGCCTCGGAAAACCGCAGGGCCTGAGTGCCTTAGGGCCACGCCCCGTTGGGAGCCGCGGCGCGATCAACATACCAAGCCAGCCGCCCTCGGGCAGGACACACCCCCTGGCTGGGCAGGCGCTGCCGGTCGGGCGGTCCCTGGAGCACCTCGGCCAACCGCTCGGCCTTATCGGCCCCGGTCACCAGAAAGATTACCTCACGCGCCGCGTTGAGCAACGGATAGGTCATGGTCAACCGCCAGGTGCCCAAGGGGGGCACCCAATTGGCCGCGGTCCAGCGGCGCTGCTCGGTAAGGGCCTCGGTTTGCGGAAATAGCGACGCCGTGTGCCCGTCGCTGCCCATTCCCAGCAGGACCAGGTCCAGGGCCGGCGGCGGCCCCTCGGGCGCGATGCCCGCTAGTTGGGCCAGTTCTCGCTGGTAACCCGCGGCGGCGGCCGACAAATCGGTCGCCTCGGATTGCCAACGATGAATGCGCCGCCTGTCGATCTGGCGCGGCTCGAGCAGCGCCGCCTGGCTCATGCCGAAGTTCGAATCCGGATGCTCGGGCGGCACCGCGCGCTCGTCGCCCCAGAAAAAATCGACACGGTTCCAGGGGAGCCGAGCATCCCAGGCGGGTTGGGCCAACAGCTCGTACAGCCGCCGGGGGGTGCTGCCGCCGGCCAGGGCCCAAGTCATGCGGCCCCGCTCGGCAACCGCCGCTCGGGCAATTTCGGCGATACGCTCGGCCAGTGCCGCGATGGTTTGGTCGGCGGTCTCGAAAACTGCCAGGTGAGGCGGCATGGTCACCAGGCCAAGCGGGAATTCGCCCGGGTGAATTCGCGGCAGCCAATCGCCACGAACCCGGCGCCGGGGGGGACCAGCCACGAAGCATATCGGCCGTGGCCGGGGTTTGTCGAATCCCCCGCCGCCACGACGGCCTGAAGTGACTTCCGCCTGGTCGCGCGGCGCAGGCGAGCTACGCGAGCCGGCGAGGGCGACGGCGCCCGAGCGCCCCCAGTGCCAAAGCCAGCCCGGTCCAGATGACCAGCGTTCCTGGCTCGGGTACGGCCGCAGGAGGCGGGGTGTAGAGCAGGTTCAAGTTGTTGCCAGCCTGGCCGATCGAAAAGGTACCGGTGTAGAAGTTCGAGAAGCCCGATAGGTCCAAGAGGAACGCCAGCGGATCGAAGCCGACGATGCCCCCGGCCGCGCTGGCAAAGGTCCAACTGTAGGCCAGCGTGGGGTCGAAGTTGGCCGCGGCGCCCGGGGTGTTGGCCAGCGTGAGCGAGTCGACGTCGAGCGTGAACTCGTTCCCGGCCGTGGCGGTAATGGTTAGCGTGCCGGAAATATCCAGGAAATCCCAGCCGGGATCGGATCCGCTGGTGCCCGCGGCGTCGTTGATTTCGAGGAACTCGATTCCCGAGGGGCCCCAGGTAACGGTTCCCACTACATTCATGGTGCCGGGGCTGTTTCCCGGGGCGAGGGCCCCGCCATTAGTAACCAGCAAGCTACCGGTGATGGTTCCCGAGCCCTGCACGAGGGCCCCCGTGCCGCTGACTTGCACCGCCCCGTTGAGCGAGCCGTTCAGGTCGATCACCCCGCCGGTGTTGTTGACGGACCCCGTCGAGGTGAGGGTTGACCCGCTGGGAACGATTAGCTGCCCTCCGGCCGAGAGGCTGACCGAGGCCACCAGGTCGCTGAAGCCCGCCAGCTGGAGCGCGCCGCCCGCCAGATTCACCGCGGTACCGTTGGGTAGAACGTTGTTGGCGCCCAACTGCAGCGTTCCGCCCGTGACCTGAGTGCCGCCGGCGTAATAGTTGGTCGCGCCGAGTGTGACGGTGCCGGAGGTCGATTTGACCAGGTCGACGCTGCCCACCAGGCTGGCTTGCACCGAACCGGCCCGCAAGTCGAAATGGCTGGAAGATTGAACCAGGCCAGACGTGGCGGCCACGGTGCCCCCGTTCAGGACGAGGCCGGCCACGGTGTTGGGATTGGTGTTAACCTGCCAGGTTCCGCCGCTGGAGACCGTGACCACGGTGGTGGCGGGAAGGACATAGCTGGTGCCCATTTCCAGCGTGCCGGCGTCAATGTTGGTGGCGCCGGTGTAGGTGTGGTACGAACCCGTGAGCGTCACCGTGCCGGCGGTCGACTTCACCAAGTCGACACTGCCACTGAACAGGGCGCTAACACTGCCGCTCTGAAGCTGGATATTCGAAGTCGAAGTCAGCACTCCGCCCGAAGTGCCCGTGATGCTGCCGCTGACCAGGGTAATCTGGCTGACCGTGTCGGTCCGGCTGCCAATCGCCAGAGTTCCACCGCTAACGCTGAGTGCCGTGGTATCGGACAACACATTGTTCGCGCCCAGCTGCAAGGTGCCGTTGGTAACGTTGGTGGCGCCGCTGTAGGTGTTCTCCCCGCTCAGCAGGACGGTTCCAGCACCGACCTTGTCCAGGTCGACACTGCCGCCGAGCCGTGCCGAAACGGTGCCGTTGGTTAGCTGAAAATCAGTCGATGAGGTGAGCAGCGACGACGCTGTGCCCGAAATCTGTCCATTGGTCAGCGTGACTCCGGAAACCGTGTCGGTAAAGCCTTGCAGGTTCAGGACCGAGGTACTCCCCGAGAGACTCACGGTGGTAGTGTTGGGCAGCACGTCGCTGGCGTCGAGTTGCAGTGTGCCGCTCTGAATCAGGGTACTGTTCGAGTAGGTGTTTGCGCCACTGAGCCGGACCGTGCCGGATCCCGATTTGATCACGGCCGCGCCTCCACCGAGCCGGGCGGTGATGATGCCGTTGAGTAGCTGTGTTGTCCCGCCGCTCACCGTCAGCAAACCGCTTGCGCCCCCCGTTACGTTCGCGGAGCCAGAAACGGTTAGGCTTCTGATGGTATCGGTGAAGTCGCCAATCTCCAGATTAGCGCCGGTGACCGAAACATCCGAGGCATTGGGAATGATATTGCTTGCCCCCAAGGTCAAGGTGCCGGCTTGAATCTGCGTTTCGCCTGTGTAGTTGCTGCCGGTGGCGTCCCAGGTCAGTTTCGCAGCGCCCGACTTGAGAAACCCGCCGGTACCGTTCCCGGTAATGGGGTAGCTAAAGGTTCGGTCGAGAACATTGGTTTGGTACTCGATGATCCCCAGGCTAAGCGCCTGGATCGACGAAATGCCCGAACTGGCGAGCGGCGAGCTCACAACCCGCAGAATTCCCCCGTTGGCCACCAGCGCCACCGAGCCAGCCGGGGCGGTCGCCAGTCCGTTTCCGATGACCAAGGTGCCACCCGAAGCCGCCCGCAGGGTTCCCGAGGCTCCGGCCGCCGCCGTGATCGGCGTCAGCACTTGAAGCGTTCCGCCCGAGGCCTCGACCAGCCCGGTGCTACTGGAATTGAAATGAATCGCTGACGAATTACCGCTGATCGTTCCCGAACCCAGAATGGAGCCCGTCAGGTTCATGACGGCGGTGCTCGCGAAGCTGAGATTGCCGCCGCTGAGCGTCAACGTTCGACCCGCCTGCACGGTCGAGTTCTGGCTGGAACCTACGCCGTTGAGCGTGAGTGTGGAACTACTGATGCTAAAGGGCGCTGCTCCCAGCGAGGTCATCTGCAGGCTCAGAATTGCCCGGTTGGCGGTCATCGTCGGCGCGTTGACGTAGGCGCCGTTGAGCCGGGCGCTGTCGCTAGCGCCGGGCAGGTTGTTGCCGTTCCAGTTGAGATTCAGGCCAAAGTCGCTGCTGACCAGCCCGGTCCAATCGCGATCGGCGGCGCTCGAATCGGCCAGGAGCGTCGCGATGGCCAGACACGACAGCATCCAACTGCGCACCCACGCTGCGCCATGGCGTCGGCGCGCCCTGGCCGCGCGCTCTTGGTTGGCTGGCGAGTCTAGAATCGGCGAGCGATGCGCGATGTGTGTCATGGCCAAGGAATCCTTAGAGATGCGTCTGAGAGGCGACGTGATCTAGAGGAGTTGTTAGCCTTCCTGACAACCTACTCGCGCCCGCGATCGCTCCGATGCAGGGCAGTCAGCGTGCAACGCCCACCCCGATTTTATTTCCGTACGACCAGCCTAAAATGAAACCAGACGTGAACAGCGAGTCTATCGAGAACTCGTTTCGTCTTCCACCCCCATGCAGGACAAGGAGGCTGACCAATTGTGTTGTCGAGACCGCGTCTGACGAGTTCTGAGTTCACTACCCGAAATAATACCTACCCGCTCCCGCCCCGATCCTGTTTTTGCTGGGGTAGCGCGCTTTGCTAACCGATTCGACGGCGAGCGCAGATTCCGTGTCGCAATCGGACGACCGGAATTCAATTCGACTTGCAGTTGGCCAAGTGGCTGCATTAAGCCCGCGGCGGCTCGCTGTCGTCGCTGGATCGCCAAGTGACATTGGCCACGATGGGTATGGTTTCCAGGCTGGTCCCGGGGGAAAGCGTGCCGCCTGCCGAGGCCACCAGGTTTCCCGTCGCCGTGCCGGCACCGGAGAGGGTGCCGTTATGGGTCACGGTCACCCTGCCGGCCGCAGACCGCCAGCACCCGCGCCGATCAGCCCCGCTCGGCCGCCGGCATTAAGTGTTGACGAAACCACTCCAGGGCCAACTGCTGCGCCTGAGCCCGAGCCTCCAAGTAAATCCCGTAGTGAGTGATTCCGGGGACGATGACCAGCTTCTTGGGGCCTTGAGCCCGCTCGTGAGCCTTGAGCCCGTGGTCTTTGTTGTCGAACAGTTCTTCTTTCTCGGCCAGCACGAAAAGCATGGCGCACTGCGAGGCCCGCTCCACGTCGTCGACCGGCGCATAGTCGGCCAGGTGGCCGCGGATCGGCGCTCCGCGCAAGTTGCCGATGACCCGGGCCCCCGGCTCCGGATAGCCGATTTCTCCCCGGGCCCGGCGGGTCATTTCCATTTCGGTCAGCTCGCGCTCGCTGGGCGCGGCGATCACCCAGCGACTATCGAGGGCCGGCACCTGGCTAACCAGGGCCCGCACATGAGGGTCGCGCGCCGCGGCATACACCACGTGGCCCCCCGAGTAGCTCGACCCCCAGAGCCCGATTCGCGCGCTGTCGCACTGGGGCTCACCGCGAGCCCAGGCGAGCACATTGAGCAAGTCGGTGGTCTGTTCGAGCGGGTCGACCACTTCGCGAATCTCGATTACTTCAGCCTGAAATGGCCCAGTCGAACGGTCGGCGGGCGCCGGCCCGGTTAGGATGACTCGCCCCTCGCTGGCCCCCCACCCGCGATAGTCGAAGGTAATCACCAGAAAGCCCGCCTTGGCGAAGGCCAGGGCCTCGGGCCGGAGCAGCGCGGCAGTTCCCCCCCAGCCGTGCGACAGGATGAGCGTGGGCAGTTTCTCGGCTGCGGGCTCGGCGGGGGCATACAGGTCGGCGGTAAGCCGGCTTCCCTCGCTCATAATCGTCGCCCGGCGGTGGGCCAAACCGTCGGGCAGGCGTGGGGCTGGCTGTGCCCACACCACTCCGGCAGGCACCTGGGCGGCCAGCATTGCCGCCGCGATCAAGCTCCGTAGCGTGAAAAGCTTCGCGGTCTTCCTGCGGTGCATGGCACTACCCCCGTTTGCTGATCGCGAATTCCGAATTCTGGCCCAGAGAGCCATTTCCCAGTTGCGCTCCGAGAGTATCGCCGGTCGAACTGACAAGGTCCAGCGACATCCCTCGCGCGTGCTACGTTATTCGATCAAAGGAATTAACTGGGAAGAGCCGTGCAATAGGCCCAGATGGCCCAGTAGTGGCACGCGCTGCCGGCAATGACCAGCAGATGCCAGACGACGTGAAAGTACGGAACATGGTCGCGCCCCAGGAACAGGGTTCCCGCTGTGTAACAAAGGCCGCCCGCGAAGAACCAGCCGATCATGGCCCAGGGAGCCCAGGCCAGCATCGCCGGCGCGGTTACCAAGGGAAGCCAGCCGAGCACCAACTGTAACCAAGTGGTCACTGCCTCGATTCGGTGGGCCAGCCCCAGCTTGATGTAGAAGCCGGCCAGGGCCACGACCCACATCGCGGCCGGTACGATCCACCACCATCCCTGGCGCAGATAGGTCGTCGCGGGGGGCGTGAACGATCCCGCGATGAGCAAAAAGATACAGGCCTGGTCGATCATCCGAAACAATCGCCGGTGGGCCGAGTCGTGGTAGACGTGCGACAGCGTGGAAGCCCCATACACCGCGACCAGGCTGGCCCCGTAAACGGCGCAGGCGGTCAACTGCCAGGGGTCTCCCTGGCTCTTGGCGGCCCACAGCAGGCCCAGCGCTCCGGCCGCCGCCAGGAGCGTGCCGAGTCCGTGGGTCCAGGCGTTGTAGCGCTCCTCGCGAAGCAGCCGCGCCAGCTGCTGCTGGTGCAGCGCGTGCCAGTCTTCTCCGGTCGTAGACATCTCCCTATCTCCCGCAAGATTCTTCAGAATCCTGCCCGCGCGCTGGCAGGCTAAAACAGCCGCCATTTCCGGCTCATGCAAACTCGGTGCCGCTGGGCAAACCAGGGCTGCCGGGCACAGCAACGCTGGCGTTAAGCGTCGGCCGCAACGATTCTGGCGGCAAATTGGGGCCGACCGCGATCGCGGCAGCGCGCCAACCCGCCCAGCATATCGTGCGGCAATGTGCAGCGCCGTTAGGTTCTCGGGCACCCAACCGCTGATGGCGTTCTCGCCGGCGGTCCGCCCAGGCGCATCGCCAGCACACTGCATCGCGCTTTGCGGCCGGGTTCGGCTCGTCGGGTCGCGCCCGCGGTTGAAACTGGCCCGCTCGTTCCCCAGGCGAAATCTCGCGAGCTGAATTCCGGGGTTGCTTGCCCGCCGTGTGTAAATCGTTTACGCTACTGGAGTTGGATCGTACCTGCCCGTTCATCACACCAGGCGGCATGATGGCGAAACCGCAGCCTGCTTCCGTGAAACGGATCGCCGCGGTAATCGCCCTGGCGAGTGTGCTTCTCGGCTCCCAGCGCGGTCGGGCGGCCACACCGACGGCCGATTCAACCGCCGCCGGTTCTGCCTCCTCAGCGTCGCCGGTCACCTACGAACGCGACGTGTTGCCGGTGCTGACCAAGGCCGGGTGCAACTCGGGCGCTTGTCACGGAAAAGCCCGGGGGCAAAACGGCTTCCAATTATCGCTTTTGGGATTCGACCCGGAGTTCGACTACCGGGCGATCGTGCGCGAGGGGCGGGGGCGGCGCGTTTTCCCCTCGGCGGCCGACCATAGCCTGTTGTTGCGCAAGGCCAGCGCCTCGGTGCCGCACGGCGGCGGAGAGCGGCTCGACGCGTCGGGACCGTGGTATGAGTTGGTGCGAACCTGGATCGCCGGCGGCATGCCCCGCCAGGGGCCCGGCGACCCCCGGCTCGACGCACTTACCATTTCGCCCCCGGAGCAGGTACTGGCCAGCGGCGCCGAGCAACAGCTCTTGGTTACCGCCCATTACAGCGACGGCTCGACTCGCGACGTCACGCCGCTATGCGAATTCAAATCGAATGAGGCGGCCATCGTCGATGTGAGCGACCAGGGACTGGTCCGCGCCGGCCAGCTGCCCGGCGAAGCGACCATCATGATCCGCTATCTCGACGAGATCGGCACTTGGAACACCGCAATTCCGCTGGAGGGCGTGGTCGACCCGCAACGATACGCCGAACTGCCGCGGTACAATCGGATCGACGAGTTGGTTTGGCAGAAACTAGCCCAACTCGGCATCCTGCCCAGCCCCCCGGCTAGCGACGCCACTTTCCTGAGGCGGGTATACCTCGACCTGATCGGCCGGTTACCCACGGTCGACCAGTCGCGGGCGTTTCTCGACGACAGCGATCCCGAGCGGCGGGCCAAACTGGTCGATCGGTTGCTCGAGCGGCCCGAATACGGCGACCACTGGGCCAACATCTGGGTCGACTTGCTTCGCCCGAACCCGTATCGCGTGGGGATCAAAGCCACGCTGAATTTCGACAACTGGATTCGCGACGCATTTCGCCGCAATCAGCCCTACGACCAATTCGTTCACGATTTGGTAACCGCCCAGGGCAGCACCTGGCGCAACGGGGCGGCTACGCTATTTCGCGATCGCCGCGAGCCCGAAGAGATAGTAACGCTGGTGAGCCAGCTTTTTCTGGGAATTCGCTTGGAATGCGCCAAGTGCCACCATCATCCCTTCGAAGCCTGGGGCCAGGACGACTTCTATGAGCTGGCCGGATATTTCGCCCGAGTGGGGCGCAAGGGAACCGGCCTTTCGCCGCCCATTTCCGGTGGTGAGGAAATCGTGTTCACCGCCGAGCGCGGCAGCGTGGCCCACCCGCTCACGGGCCAGCCCGTGCAGCCCAGGCCCCTGTTCGGCGAAATCGCGGCCGCGGCCGCCGAGCAGGACCCGCGTCGCGCGCTGGCCGATTGGATGACCGACGAGGCGAACCCTTACTTTGCCCGGGTCGCGGTGAATCGTGTTTGGGCGGAACTGATGGGCCGCGGGCTGGTCGACCCGGTCGACGACTTGCGGGCCACCAATCCGCCGTCGAACGAGCCGCTACTGGCGGCCCTGGCCGAAGAATTTCGCGAGCAGCACTACGATCTGAAACAGCTTCTGCGGACCATCGTCCGTTCGTATGTTTATCAACTGTCGTCGGTTCCCGGCGAGCGGAACCAGTCCGACAATCGCAACTACTCGCGCCATTACCGGTCGCGGTTGCGGGCCGAGGTGCTGCTCGACGCCGTATGCGACATTAGCGAGGTGCCCGAGTCCTTTGCGGCCATGCCCCCTGAGTCGCGAGCCAATACGATCTGGACGCACCGCGTGGGGTCGCTGTTTTTGGACACGTTTGGCCGCCCCGACGCGAACCAGGATCCCCCCTGCGAGCGCACCCGCGATACCACGGTGGTGCAGGCCTTGCACCTGATGAACTCGCCCGCGCTGGCGGAGAAGCTCTCGGCCGATCAGGGGCGCGTGGCCCGTTTGGCTGCCAGCGGGGCGCAGCCGGCCGAGATCGTGGAAGAACTTTACCTGGCTTGTTACTGTCGCCGGCCGACGGCCGACGAACTGGCCGCTACGACCCAACTTTTCGCGGCCGACGGCTCGAACCGCCGCGCCGCGACCGAAGACCTGTTATGGGCCTTGTTGAATACGCCGGAGTTCATTTTTAAGGATTAGCTCCCTGCCCCTTTGGCCGCCGGCGCGCTGTGCCAGTCGCGCCGGCTTTGGGGGCGGAACGCTCCTTGCCCGGAGACCCTGCGATTATGGCCAGCTACCGGAATTGTGCCGGAATCTCGCGCCGCGACTGCCTGCAAGTAGGGCTGGGAACCTTGTTGGGCGGTGGCCTTGTGAACCTGCTGCGCCACTCGGCGCCGGCGGGTGAAACGGCTTTTGGCGTGGGGGCCGCCCCGGTCTCGCCGCGAAGGCCCACGAGCTGCATTTTGATTTGGATGGACGGGGGACCCACCCACTTCGAAACCTTCGACCCCAAGCCGCTGGCCCCCGCCGAGATTCGCGGCGATTTCGCCGCCATCGATACCAAAATTCCGGGCGTGCAGTTCTCGGAGCACCTGCCCCGCTTGGCCGGCCTGGCCGATCGGCTGGCCGTGATCCGCTCGGTGCGGCACGACCAGGGAAACCACGGAGCGGGTAACCACTACATGATGACCGGTGCCCCGCCGCGCATTCCGGTCGGCTGCGGGGCGTTCGTCAGCTTTCACCCCAGCATGGGGTCGGTCACCGCCCACGAGCGGCCGGCACCGGCGGGGCTGCCCAGCTATTTCTCGATGCCCAGCATGAGCCGCTCGGGCGGCCCGAACTTTCTTGGAGCGAAGTACGCGCCGTTCGTGGTTTCCGATGACCCAAACGACAAGGAGTTCCGAGTTCGCGACGTTAAACTACCGACCGGCCTGACCGACGACCGCTTCGTAGGGCGGCGCGATCTGCGGTCGCTGGTCGACCGCTTCGTGCGCTTCCAAGACGCGGCCGCGGCCGACCCGGTGGCCGCGCTCGACGAGTACTATCAGCAGGGCTATCGGCTGGTGACCAGCCCCGATGCTCAGCGGGCCTTCGACATCCAGAGCGAAACCGAAGCCACGCGCGAGCGCTACGGGCGCAACTCGTTCGGTCAGCGGGCCTTGTTGGCCCGCCGCCTGGTCGAAGCGGGCGTCCCGTTCATCACCCTTTACGACGGTGGTTGGGACCATCACTCCAACCTTTTCGGCGCGCTGACCAAACGGCTTCCGGCCTGGGACAACACCGTGGCCACGTTGATCGAAGACCTGAGCGACCGAGGACTGCTCGAGAGCACCATGGTGGTGGCGCTGGGCGAATT
Source organism: uncultured Pirellulales bacterium (assembly GCA_964399535.1). Taxonomy (GTDB): domain Bacteria; phylum Planctomycetota; class Planctomycetia; order Pirellulales; family CAYNRE01; genus CAYNRE01. The sequence continues at coordinate 18,361 of CAYNRE010000050.1, forward strand.
CGGCCGGACCCCGAAAATTTCCACCCTGGCTGGCGAGAGCAAGCCCGGCCGCGACCACTGGGCCAACGCCATGTCGATCTTGTTTGCCGGCTGCGGTACGCCGGGCGGCCAGGTGGTGGGCGCCACCGACCGCAACGGCTTCGCGGCCCAGGAGCGGATCCTGGCGCCCGAAAATTTCGTCTCGACCGTGTACACCAAGCTCGGAATCGATCCCAACAAAATCTTCTACAGTCCCAATGGGCGGCCGAATCACCTGGTCAGCGATCCGGAGCCGATCGCCGAGCTTGTGGGCTGACGGGCGGCTATGCCGAATCTGCGTTTCGTGCTTCTAGGCGGGGGCTGGCTCCTGCTGGCCATGGCCGCGCGACCGGCGCTGGCCGAACCGCCCGAGCTGCGCTGGGTCTTCCCCAGCGGCGTGGCACCCGGCACTACGAGCGAAATCCAGGTGGATTTGGCCAAGGGGGACTGGCCGCTTTCGATCTGGACCAGCCAGGGCGAAATCACCGCCGAATGCGGCGAAACCAAGGGGCTGCTGCGCGTTTCCACGGGCCCGCACGCCGAGCCTGGCCTGGTCTGGATTCGGCTGTTTGGCCCCCAGGGGGCGGCGCCCCCCTTCCCGCTCATCGTGAGCCGCCAGGCCGGTCAGGTCGAGGTCGAGCCCAACAACCTGCCCCGCAATGCGCAGGCGATCGAAAGCCCGCAAATCATCGACGGCAGACTCGATCCCTCGGGCGATGTGGACACGGTTTCCCTGGCGGTCGCCGCGGGCCAAACGCTGGTCGCCGCGATCACGGCCAACGAATCGCTCGACTCACCCCTGGACGCCGTGCTGCAAGTGGTTTCGCCCGATGGGTTCGTCCTTGCGCAGAACGACGATGCCCACGGGCTCGATCCGCTGGTCACCTATACGGCCAAGCAAGACGGGCCACTCTTGGTGCGGGTGTTCGGTTTCCCGGCCCAGCCGAATCAAACCATCGGCCTGGCGGGGGGCAAGTCGTTTGTCTATCGGCTTTGGGTAACCACGGGTCCGTTTGTCGACCACTGCCGCCCTTGGGCCCTTGCGACCGGTGAGCCGGTTGAGTTGGAACTCGGCGGTTGGAACCTGCCGGTCGGTGCTCGCCTGAGTGCCGCGGGGGCGGCGGGCCTTGCGCGCCGGGTTCTCGAGGATGCCGGCTGGGCTGGTCGGCTCGAACTGCCCGTGGTCGAGGGGCCCCAAGTGGTCGAACCGCCTGACCGGGGTCCCGGCGAGCCGTTGCCGGTTCCGTTTCCCTGCACGGTAACGGGCAACCTGTCGGCCCCCGAAGAGCGCGACGCCTATCGGTTCGAAGCGCCGGCCGGTACCCAGCTCGAACTGAAACTGGAAAGCCGCAGCGAGGGGTTCTTACTCGACGCCGTGGTCGAGCTGCGCGACGCTGCCGGGACGGTGCTTGCCCGGGTCGACGATGCCGGCAACGATCCGGATCCTCGGCTGGTTCACGCCTTGCCGGCCGATGGCGCGTACCAGGTGGTCGTCAGCGATCTCTACGGGGGCGGAGGGCCCCGGTTTCCCTACCGCCTGAAACTGTCGCGGGCCAAGGCCGACTTCGCCCTCTCCGTCGAGACGCACGCGCTGGCCATTACGCCCGGGCAGCCGCTGGAAATTCCAGTCTCGATCGAGCGGATTCAGGGGATGGCCGAACCGATCGAAATTCAACTTCTGGGCCTGCCACCCGGCGTGACCACCGCCGCGGTTCAGTCGCCCGCCGAGGGAGATGCCTCGAAGGCGGTGCGCCTCACGGTCGAGGCACGGCCTGGGCCCTGGAGCGGACCGGTGCGAGTCGTCGGCCGCGCGGGCGCCGAGGGGAGCGCTGCCGAGCGGCTCGCCACGGCCCCCCTGCCCGACCGCCGCGCTCGAACGAGCGACCTGTGGCTAACCGTGCTACCGGCGCCCTAGCCGCGACGGACCATACCCGGCATCGGGCCGGGCACACCTGCCTTACCGCGGCGGTTCCAGTTGTTCCGCGGGGCTCGCCAGCGCCGCCGCCACATCGCGCAAGTATGCCGCGGCCGGGGCGCCGTCGATCGCCGCGTGGTCAAAGGTCAGGCTCAGCGTCATTTGCTGCTGGGCCACCAACGAGCCCTCCGCATCGAGCGTGGGTTGGCGGCGAATCGCCCCCAGGCCCAGAATCAGGATTTGCGGGAAGTTGATGACGGGGGTGAAGGCCTCGACGCCCCAGGCCCCCAAGTTCGACACCGTGAGCACGGCACCCTGCATTTGGTCGGCCGAAAGCCGGCCCGCGCGAGCCAGCTCCACCAGCCTGCGCGACTCGGCCGCCAGGCGGGAAATGCTCATTTCATACACGTCGCGGATCACCGGAGCGAGCAAACCCTGGGGGGTGTCGACCGCCAGAGCCAGGTGAAACTCTTCGGGAGCCACTCGGATCAGATTCTTGCCCGATGGGCTCCAGCACAGGGCGACGGCCGGGTGGCGCGACAGCACCCGAATCGCCAGGTAGCCGATCAGGTCGCCGAACGAGGGGGCCGGCGCCGAATCGTCGACTCGGTACTCACGCCGAATCCGCACCAGTTCGCCCACGGCGGTGGTGGTCGTGAGCGTCACGGGAACCGTGCGGGCATGGCTGGTTCGCAGTCGCTCGGCAATCGCCCGACGCCGTGGGGAGTTGAGCAGCGGGTCGGCCGGCGGCTCGGGCGATTCCGGTCGCGCAGCGCTGACTAATCGCGCATTGTCCGCCCTGGAAGCCGGGGCACGAGGCGCGGAGCGGCCGGCCGCCAAGGGGGCGGTGGCGTAGGCCAGCCGCACGTCGGCCTCACGGATTCGACCGCTCAACCCGGTGCCGCGCAGTTGTTGCCATTGCACCCCCAGTTCCGCCGCAATGCGACGAGCTCGGGGGCTGGCCACGACGCGCGGGGTGCCTGGCGACGAATCTTGGATCGGCGTGAAGCCACCACCCAGCTGCTGCCGGACCCAGCTCGTTAAATCCTGATGGGTCACCCGGCCAGCCGAGCCCGTGCCGGTAAGGGCCGATAGCGTCACACCCATTTCCCGGGCCAGGCGCCGCACCGCGGGGCTGGCCGGCGGCGTTTCGCCCCCGCCGGTTGGTTGCCGGGGCTCAGGGCGCCGAACAATGGGCCGGGGTCGCGAGGAGAGCCGAGCATGGGCGGCGCCCGAACCAGCCGTAGCTGGTAACGGCTGGGCTCCCGGCATTGGCGTCGGTGGTGCCGCGGCGGGCCAGGGTGGGGGGAATTCCCCTTCGGCCAAGAGAAAGCCCAAAACAGCCCCCACCGCTACCACGGCGCCGGGCCGCGGGGCCTCGGGCGGCAGATACAGGCTGCCCTCGTCGACCGCCTCGACCACCTCGAGGGCCTTGTCTCCCTCAAGCTCAAAGAGCGGTTCGCCCACCTTGACCGGCTCGCCCGGCTGCTTAAGCCAGGCGATGAGGGTTCCCTCTTCCATGGACCAGCCCAGTCGCGGAACTCGGATTTCGCGTGGCACTTGCTTCTCGACGGTTGGAACGGCCGTCGCCCGGAGGTGGTGATTTACTCGGCCAACAATTGCCGCGCGGCCGCGACCACGTCGGCCACTTGGGGCACAACGACCGTCTCGAGCGCCGGGCTGTACGGAGTGGGGCAGGCGATGCCCGTCAAACAGCGAATCGGCGCATCAAGCTCGTCGAACCCACGATCGGCCACCGCGGCCGCGATGCCAGCGGCGAATCCATAGGGCCCCGGCGGCTCGTCCACGATGAGCAGCCGTCCGGTCTTGTGGACCGAGTCGAGGATGGTTTCGGTATCGAGCGGAGCAACCGTGCGCGGGTCGACCACTTCGATCGAAATGCCCTCGGCCGCCAGCGACTTGGCCGCGGCCGTGGCCAGGTGAACCATGCGGGCCAGGGCCACGATGGTCAGGTGCTCGCCTTGGCAGACCACGCGGGCCTGGCCGAACTCGAGTTCGTATTCCCCTTCCGGCACCGGCTCCTTGGTCTGCAAGAGCTCGCGATGCTCGAGGAACAAGACGGGATCGTCGCCGCGCAGGGCCCGGGTCAACAGCCCCTTGGCGTCGGCCGGCGACGAGGGAACCACAACTCGCAGGCCCGGCACCTGGCCCAACAGGCCGTAGTAGCTGCCCGAGTGGTGCGTGGCCGCCGAATGGCCGATGCCGATGCAGCCCCGCAGCACCAGCGGCATGGTCAGTCGGCCGCTCGACATGTACTGCATCTTGGCGATTTGGTTGATTAGTTCCCCCAACGCGTCGAGCAGGAAATCGGCGAACATGAAATCGACCACGGGCCGGCTTCCGGTCATCGCCGCGCCGCAGGCCAGGCCGACGAAGCCGCGCTCGCAAATCGGCGTGTCGCACAACCGCAGCGGGCCATACAGGTCGTACAGCCCCCGGGTCGTGGCGAAGTTTCCCCCGCGCTGGCCGATGCCCTCGCCCATCACGAAGATTCGCTCGTCACGGGCCATTTCGCCGGCCAAGGCCTCGAGCGTGGCCTGGGCGTAGGTGGCTACTCGTTGGCTGCCTGGGGGCGGTTCGGGCGGGGCCGCGGGCCGGGGCGCCGCCCAAACGTGGCGGTCGGCCGTGGCGGGCTGCGGCTCGGGAGCCTGCTCGGCCGATTGGCGGGCCGCGGCCACGCGCGAGCGTACCTCGTCCTCGATGGCCGCGAGTTGCCGCTCGAGGTCGGCCATCGACTCGGCGTCGGCGGCGCTGGCCAAGGCGCTTTGCCGCAACCGAACGAGCGGGCAGCGCTCGCGCCACTGGGCTACTTCCTCGCGGGTCCGGTAGGTGAAATCTCCCATGCCTTCGGCGTGGGGGCGGGTGCGATAGGTGCGGCACTCAAGCAGCGTGGGGCCCTGCCCCGAGCGGGCCCGGGCCACCGCTTCTTGCGCAGCCCGGTACACGGCCAGCACATCGTTGCCGTCGACCTCGATGCCCGGCAGCCCATAGGCCGCGCCCCGGCCGGCCACGCTGGGATTGCCGCTGGAGTACGAAAACGGCACCTCGGTGGCGTACTGGTTGTTCTCGCACACCAGCACGACGGGCAACCGCCAGATGCTGGCCAGATTGAGCCCCTCGTGAAAGGCGCCGTTGTTGACCGCGCCATCGCCGAAAAAGGCCACGGCCACCGTGCCGCGCTCGAGCAGCCGCGAGGTATACCCGCCTCCGCAGGCTTGCAGGATGGCCGGCCCCACGATGCCGCTGGTGCCCATCAGCCCGATTTCAGGGGCGAACAGATGCATGCTTCCGCCGCGCCCCCCGGAGCAGCCGCTGGCTCGGCCAAACAACTCGGCCATCAGGTCGACTGGGGGCATGCCCTTGGCCAAGGCGTGACCATGCCCGCGATGGGTGCTGAAGACCGCGTCGGCCGCGGTGAGATGGGCGCAGACCCCCGCGGCGATCGCCTCCTGGCCCACATAAGTGTGACAGGCCCCGTGAATCAGGCCCGCCTGGTGGCAGCGAGCCAGCTCCTCTTCGGTTTGCCGAATGAGCTGCATCGTGCGGTAGAGTCGGAGGACCAACTCCGTCGGACAGGCTACGGCCAGCCCACTCATGCGGCACTACCTCGGCGACTGGGCGCGAAACGATTGAACGGGCTGCGGCTGGTGCCCTGGTGTTCCCCCGGCGTTCTGGGCCAGGTTGCCGCCGTCGAGCGGAATAATGGCCCCCGTGATCCACTGCGAGGCGTCGCTCGCCAGCAGCACGACCAAACCCTCGATGTCTTCCGGACGCCCGAGCCGGCCGCTGGGTATGCCGCCCAGAAACCGCTGCTCGAGCGCGGGGTCGGCCTCGATGCGCGCCGCCAGGCTGGGATTGAGCACCTGGGCCGGAAGCACCGCGTTGACGCGCACACCACGGTGCGACCACTCGGTGCTCAGCTCGCGGGTAAGCTGCACAACGGCTCCCATGGCCATGCTATAGGCAACGTGGCCGCGCCCCAAGGCGGTCAGGCTGGCGATGGAACCGATGTTCATGATCGACCCTCGCCCCTGGGCCAGCATCCGCCGGCCGGCCTGCTGGCACATCAGGAACTTACTCACCACCAGGTTGCGAAAGACCTGGTCGAGTTGGGCCACGGTTAGGGCTTCCGGCCGGGCCAGGTGGCCATCGCCCGCTACGTTGGCCAGAAAGTCGACCTGGCCGAATCGTTGGTCGACCAGTTCAAACAACTCAAGGATGGCCCCAGGGTCGGAAACATCGGCTGCAACGGCCACCGCCCGACGGCCCTTGGCCCGGGCCAACTCGGCCGTGGCCTCGACCCCCGCCCGGTTCCGGTCGACCAGCACCACGTCGGCCCCCGATTCGGCCAGCGCCAGCCCGGCCGCTCGACCCAATCCTTGGGCCCCCCCCGAAACCACGGCGACGCGCCCAGTGAGATCGAACCTGTGCATCGCAAGTCTCGTGGCTTGGCCGGCGCGGGCGCGGGGTGGCTCAACCGGGCCGAGTTTCCCCGGAGCCAGCCCCAATAGGCTCAGTTCGAAGGGGAATCCGCTGGTTTGGCCTGAAACGCCTCGTCGTAGTACTTGGCCGTTCGCGACCGGGCCTGTATGCCCTCGATCCGCTTCTGCAATTTCTCAAAATCGTTCCGTAGCTCGGCCAGCTCGTCGCCGATGGTGACGAACCCCCGGGCATTCATATGGGCCAGGCGCTTCTCCTCGTCGGCTTCCGACTGGGCTTCCTCCATGCCGTTGATGATCACGCCCACGAACAGATTGAGCATGATCATCGTGCCCAGCATGATGAAACTGACGAAGTAGGCAGGGCCGATCAGCGGAAAGGGAGTCGACACGCGCGCGGGCCCGGCCAGCTCTTTCATCGCCTCGTCGTAGAGGGCATCGGACCCCAGGTACTGGGTGTTCAGAATATCGTTCCAGCCCTCGAGCGTGAGAATCTGGAACATAGTTAGCATGGCCTGCGGCAAGCCTCCGAACCGTAGCGGATCGTTTTCGCGAAACAGAAAAACCCCCATCACCGCATACACGTAGAAATGCACGAACAGCAAAACGCCCACATAACCCAGGGCGGGAATGCTCTTGAGCAAGGCCCCCACCAGTAACTGCAATTTCGGCAAAATGGTGATCAGCCGCAGGGCCCGGGCCAGCCGGGCCAGCCGAAACACCGAGGCATACTGGGCCCCCAGCGGCAGGAAACAGACGGCGACGATGAAGAAATCGAAGCTGTTCCAAGGATCGAGAAAATACCGCCAGGGCCGCGGCATGTGAGAGGCGATCTTCAGCGCGGCCTCGACGACGAAAAGCCAGAGGATGACCTCCTGCAGAACGATCAGCCGATCGCCCCATTCGGTACCGGCTGAAAACTGGGGAAAGGTTTCCATCCCGACCAGTACGCTGGTCAAGATGATCAAGCCCAGGACCAGCGAGCTGAACCAATTGGAATGCACGATTTGGTCGAGTTTGCCCGCCAAGTTTTCGATCTCCGTTTGGTGGATCCCGCCCTACGCGGTTGGTTCCCGGCTGAATGCCAAATCGGCTAGGAACCAGGCAGACCGCCGGCACGTACGACAACGCTGGCCAGCGGGGTGCGCTCGAAAGTCGGCCCGCCGGGGTGCGGACCGACGAACAGGTCGGGCACATCATAGTCAGCCGGGAGAAGGGGGTCTAGCAGCTTGTCGGCTCCGAGTCGATTGCTCGGCGAGGGCCTTCCTCGGGAAGCTGCGCCTTGGGCCAGTTACCACTTGCTTCTGGGGTAACGTTGCGCTTGCCGGCCAGAGCGACGGTGAGCTCGCGGGCCGGCCAGGGCGCTCCGGCCAACCGGCGCTCTGCTTGCCGGAGGCTTGGCGCTCGGCTATTTTTCGTGTCGCGGCGCCGGCCGTTCAGGTCCGGCGCGCTACTTCCAGCGCGGAGCGAACCCATGGCCAAGATTTCGCCCAAGAATTTTCCGGAACTACTCAAGCGATTGGAAAAGGAGCAGCTTAAGGCCGACAAGCAGGCCAAGCAGGCCCAGGTGCTCGTCGCCAAAATGAAGCGACTGAAAGCCGGCAGCCTTAAGCTCAAGCAAGAATTGGGCGGCGAAGAGGATTGACGGCCGGCCTGCTGCTACCCATTCCACCACAACTTCGCGAGAGGATTCCACCATGGGCAAGCGAACCGAAAAATACATCGCCGAGCTGGGCAAGCTGCTCGAATCGACCGCGGCGCCGGCGCTCCAGTTGCAGGTGTTCAACAAGCAGTTCGGCGCGGTCCGCCAGAAGCTGATTCGACTGACTCAAATGCACGATCAGCGATCGAGGGAAATCGATCCCGGCGGGACAACTCAGCACGAGAAGGAAATTCAGAACGATCCGCTGATCAAGAAGATCGAAACGGCGATGGACATTCTCAATAACGAGCTGATGAAGCTCCGCCCGACGCGCGACAAGTACGCGACGGCGCTTCGCAAGCAGGCAATCGCCATCGACAAGAAGAACGAGGAATTCCGCCAGTTTCTGCTGAAGAAGAGCAAATCGAAGAATCCGTTCCGCAGCAAAAAGTCGCTACCTTCGGCGATCACCTACTTGAAGCAAGTCGACACCTTTGTCGACGAGTTTCAGGCCATGCTCAAGGTGTAGCGGGCACACGGCCGCTTAGCTGCACGGCCCAGTCGGCGCGCGGCCCAGTCGGCGCGCGGCCTGGGTGACTCAACCGATGGCGGCCAGCCGGCCGGCTGCCTGCGATTCCCCGCGGCGGGCTAAACCGCCGCGCCGGCCAGCGCCGAAACCAACTGCTCGCTGGCGGCCTTAAGGGCTTCCGGAAGCTTTTCCGGGTCGCGACCGCCGGCCTGGGCCATATCGGGCCGGCCTCCGCCGCTGCCACCTACCATTTTGGCCGTCGCGCCGACCCAGTTCGACGCGCTGAGCCCTTTTTGCTGCAAGTCGCGCGTAATTCCGGCCACGAGCGTCACTTTACCCTCCTGCACGCTCGCCAACAGCGCGGCCACCGAAGGAGTCTTCTGTCGCAACCCGTCGATCAGTTGGCGCAGGGTCGCGGCATCGGCTCCCGGAACTTCCGAAACGACGACCCTGCTGCCCCCGGCCGGCGTGGCCTGGGCCAAGAGCTGATCGACCGAGATCTCGCCCGAGCGGCCGCCCGAGGAAAGCTGCTTCTTCAGTTCGCGGACTTCCTTGACCAGCGCGGCCACGCGCCCCGGCACTTCGCCAGGGGGAGTCCGGAGGGCCGCCGCGGTTTCCAACAACCAGCGCTCGTGCTGGCGCACCCGCTCCAGTGCGGCCTGGCCCGTGACCGCCACGATTCGCCGGGTGCCCGCCGCCACGCTCTCTTCGCCCACCACCTGAAACAGGCCCACCTGGGCCGTATTGTCCAAGTGGGTTCCGCCGCAAAGTTCGCGGCTGAACTGCCCCATGCTGACCATCCGCACCACATCGGGGTACTTCTCGCCGAAGAGCATCATCGCGCCGCTCTGGCGTGCCTCGGCCAGGGGCAGATTCTGCGAGCGAATCGGCGAGCCCTCGGCCACGCGGGCGTTGACTTCGGCTTCGATCGCGGCCAGCTGTTCGGGCCCCAGCGACGAATTGTGGGTGAAGTCGAAGCGCAGCCAATCTTGGTCGACCTTCGAGCCCTGCTGGGTAGCGTGGCTGCCCAGGTGCTTTTGCAGGGCGTAGTGCAACATGTGGGTTGCCGAGTGGGCGCGGCGCAGGGCCCGGCGGCGGACCTCGTCGACCCGGGCGGTGAGCTGGCTGCCCAGCTTCAGACGGCCTTCGCGCAAGTGGCCTCGGTGCAGCACGAAGCCACTGTCTTTCTGGGTATCGGTAACTTCAAAGCGCGCTCCGTCGCCGACCAGCACCCCGGTATCTCCGACTTGGCCCCCCGACTCGCCGTAAAAGGGCGTCCGGTCGAGGACCACGGTAATCGGCTGCGCGTGGCCCACTTCCGCCACGTGGTCGACCAATTCGTCTTGCGCCACGATGCCCACGATCCGGGCCGGGGCCTCGAGCGTTTCGTAGCCCACAAACTCGGTACCGGCCATCACCTTCTTCAGCGCGTCGAGCGGGCTGGTCTTAAACAGCTCGCCCCGCTGGCCGGCTCCCGATACTTCGCCATGGGCCACCATCTCGCGGCGAAAACCGTCCCAGTCGAACATCAGGTTTTGTTCGGCAGCCAGGGTTTCGAACAGTTCGGGAGGAAACCCGTAGGTGGTATACATCTCGGCGGCGTCGGCGCCAGTGACCAGGCCCCCGCCGCTCTTTTTCATCTCGCCAAATAGCCGGTTGATGCGTTCCAGCCCGGCGTCGATGGTGCTGAAGAAGCTGGCTTCCTCGCCGCGAATGACCTGAGCCACGCGGTCGACCGTTTCCAGCAGTTCGGGATACGGGCGGCTCATGATCCGGGCCACGCTGGAAACCAACTGGTACAAGAACGGTTCCGTGAGGCCGATCTGGTGTCCGTCCAGCACCGCCCGGCGCAACAGGCGCTTGATGACGTAGCCCTGCTTGCGCGGACCGGGGATCACGTTTTCGTGCACGGCGAAGGTGCAGGCCCGCACATGGTCGGCAATCCGCCGCAGGCGCCGGCCGTGGTCGCTGGCGGGGTCATAGTCGATGCCACACACTTCGCTCGCGGCTTCGACCAAAGGACGAAGAATGTCGATATGGAAATTGGTGCCGACCCCCTGCAGGACCGAGGCGGTGCGTTCCAGCCCCATGCCGGTGTCGATGTTCTTCGAGGGGAGCGGCCGCAGATTGTTGGGCGGAGCACCCACCCGGTTGAACTGGGTGAAAACCAGGTTCCAGATTTCGACCGAGCCGACGTTGTCGGTGTGGTAAAAGATTTCGCTGCACGGGCCGCAGACGCCGTCCGGACCCTGGGTCGGCGCGCCGGCGGGCCAGAAGTTGTCGTCTTCGCCCATCCGGGTAATGCGGCTCGACGGGAGGCCGATCTCCTCGGACCAGATGCTGGCTGCCTCGTCGTCGTCTTGATAGACCGTCACCGAGAGCCGCTCGGCGGGAATACCGAGCCATTTCTTCTGGGTCAGAAACTCCCAGGCCCAGGCGATCGCCTCGCGCTTGAAGTAATCGCCAAAGCTGAAATTGCCCAACATCTCGAAGAACGTGTGGTGGTAGGCGGTGCGCCCCACGTTGTCGATGTCGCCCGTGCGCAGGCATTTCTGGCAGGTGGTGGCCCGGCGGAACTCCAGCTTGCACTTTCCCAGAAAGTGGTCTTTGAACTGGTTCATGCCCGCGGGTGTAAACAACACGGAGGGGTCCCAGCGGGGAACCAGCACGTCGCTCGGACGGCGAACGCAGCCGTGCGATTCGAAGAATTCCAGGTACTTTTCGCGCAGTTCGTCGGTTTTCATAGGTTTCGGGGCTTCCCGTACCATCTGGCCGGGCCCAACGGCCGAAGCGGGGTGCTTTGTCCGGGCTGGTGACGGTTTCCAAGGGGAGGACCGACCGCGCCCCGGGGAGCCCGCGGGCACCCTAGGAATTGGTCGGATCGGGCAAACCAGGAATGATACCGAGGCAGCCTCCGAACGACCAGACAAGCCAGCGGCCGGGGCGGGTTCGGGCAGTTCGACGCTGCTCGCGGCCGCGGCGGGCCAAGTCGGGGCCCACCCCTCTGGGGCCAAGTGCGACGCGGCGGCTACTCGCCCCGCTCGCCCCGTTTGCACCACGGCGCCTCGGCCTGGCCTGCGCGTGCATTGGCCAGGCGGGCCGCCACAAAGAGCCAGTCGCTGAGCCGATTCAGATACACCACCAATTGGGGCGCCACCGTCGTATCCGGCTCGGCGGTCAGGCTCACCAGGCGTCGCTCGGCACGGCGGCACACGGTGCGCGCCAGGTGCAGCAGGGCCGCGGCCCGCGTTCCGCCAGGCAAAATAAACTGCTTGAGCGGCTGCAGCTCCTGCTCGGCCTGATCGATTTGTGCCTCGAGCCGGGCAATGTCGGCCTCGCCCACCAGGCGCAAATGGAACGCCGCCGGATCGGGGGTCGCCAATTCGGCCCCCAGGTCGAACAGCTCGTGCTGCACCCGGGCCAGCTCGGAATCGAGCCGGGGATCGGCCAGTTCGGTGCGTACCAGTCCGAGCCAGGCGTTGAGCTCGTCGACCGTGCCATACGATTCGATTCGCAGATCGTCCTTCCGCACTCTCGGTCCGCCAAACAGACCGGTGTCTCCCTCGTCGCCGGTGCGGGTATAGATCTTCATCGGAAGTCGCCAGGTTCGCTGCTAACAGGGGTGGGTCGATCTCAACTCAGAGGCGGGCGGCCCCGTGTGCGGACTGCCCCCACAGCCTTATAATGCCCGATGCCCAGGCGAGCCGTTGCTGCGGCAAACGTAAGGGCGGGCAGCCTGCACGGAGCGCGGGTGATCGGTGGCGAGCCGCGATCGATGCTCGGGGAGCCCCGTGTATTGTATCGCACGCTACGAGTGCCCCAATGCCCGGCCCGGCAGGTCGGGCGCGGTCCGGAGCCAATCCGCGGAAGGTCCCCGCTCAAGAAAGGGAGCTCGTTGAACGGTTCTATTCGGGCCCCAGGCCCCAGGGAATCTATGCATCGGATCGAACATTCTCAGCATGCGCACCCGCGTTTTACGGCGCTAGCGGCGCTGTTTGCGGCGGCCTGCTGCGCGTCATCCGTTTCGATGGCTTTGAGCGCCGAGCCACCCGAGGCCCAATCGACCGGCGCCGAGGCGGAACGGAGCGAGCTGGAAGCCCGCTATTTTGGCCCTCTGCGGCAGGTGACCCGGGGCATGGTCAAGGCGGGCGAAGGCTATTTCTCGCCTGACGGGCAAACGATTGTGTACCAAGCGGTGCCGCCGGACTACCCGTTCTACCAGATCTACACCCAAGCGCTTACGGAAGGCGTGCCGCGTCGCGTCAGCACCGGCCGGGGGCGAACGACGTGCAGCTATTTTTCTCCGGACGGCACGCGACTCTTGTTCGCTTCGAGCCATCTGGACCCGCAACTAGACCAGACCGAGGAGGCCGAGCGGCGCCAGCAGGAGGAGGACCGCGCCAGCGGTCGCCGGCGGCGCTATGAATGGGCCTTCGATCCGCATACCGAAATCTTCGAAGTGCCGGTCGCTGGCGGCGCGCTCAAGCGGTTAACCGATTCCCCAGGCTACGACGCCGAAGGCGCCTACACCCCCGATGGCCGCCAGATTGTGTTCTGCAGCGACCGCGACGGCGACCCCGACCTGTATGTCATGAATGCCGACGGCTCGGGGGTGCGCCAATTGACCAACGCGCCGGGGTACGACGGCGGGCCGTTCACTTCGCCCGATGGGCAGTGGGTCTGCTTTCGCAGCGACCGCCATCAGGAAGGCTTCCTGCAGATCTTCGTCATTCGGCTCGACGGAACCGGAGAGACCCAGCTTACCAACAACGTGGGGGTGAACTGGGCTCCGTATTGGCACCCCCAGCGCCCTTGGCTGGTCTGGACCGGGGCCGATCATTCCGACCCTCAGGCGCGGCCGAATTACGATCTCTGGCTCATGCAGTATCGCGTGGGCCCGCCAGAGGACTCGGCCGCCACCGGTCAGGAAGACAAAACCGTCCGGGCCGACCAAACTGCCGAGGGCCGGTATAGCATTTCGCCAGGCCCCATCACCCGGGTGACCGATCACCCTAGCGCCGACGTGCTGCCGGTCTTCTCGCCCGACGGCAATTCGCTGATGTGGACCAGCAACCGCGGCGCCGACCACGCCAGCCAGCTTTGGATTGGATCGTTCCGGCTGCCGGACGACGAGAATCCTTAGCGATCGAAGCCAACGCGGTGGGGGGCCGGCGTGGTCGATCGCGGGCGAGCGCCGGCCGGGCCCGTTCGCACTCGCCCCGCAGGCCTGCCTCGCGGGGGCCGTTCCTTGCCAACCAACCAAGAGGAATCCTGATGGCTCTGTTCTCCCGATCGGAAATCCTTGCTCGGCTGCGCGCCAAGGTAGCGGCGGGTCAGCCCATCATTGGCGGCGGCGCGGGCACGGGCATCAGCGCCAAGTGCTCTGAGGCCGGGGGGATCGACCTGTTGGTCATTTACAATTCGGGGCGTTTTCGCATGGGGGGCCGCGGCTCGTTGGCCGGCATGATGCCCTACGGCGATGCCAACGCCATTGTGATGGACATGGCCCGCGAGGTGCTTCCCGTGGTGCGCCGCACCCCGGTGCTCGCCGGAGTCTGCGGCACCGACCCCTTCCGCGTGATGAAGTTGTTCCTCCAAGAGGTCGATCGGGCCGGGTTTTCGGGAGTGCAAAACTTCCCCACGGTGGGGCTTATCGACGGCACTTTTCGCCAGAACCTGGAAGAAACCGGCATGGGGTTCGGGCTCGAAGTCGACATGATTCGCCAGGCCCACGAGTTGGGCATGTTGACCACCCCTTACTGCTTTAACCCCGACGAAGCCCGGGCCATGGCCGAAGCCGGCGCCGATATTCTGATTCCCCACATGGGGCTGACCACCAAAGGCTCGATCGGCGCCGAAACCGCGCTCACGCTCGAGGAATCGGCCCGGGCGGTACAGGCCATGCACGATGCGGCCAAGCGCGCGCGTCCCGACGTGTTGGTGCTGTGCCATGGCGGGCCGATCGCCGAGCCGGCCGACGCCCAATACATTCTCAGCAACACGCAGGGCATCGTCGGTTTTTACGGCGCCAGCTCGATGGAACGGCTGCCCGTGGAAACCGCGATTGCCGACCGGGTGCGCGAGTTCACCGAAATGAAATTTGGCAAGTAGCCACCCCGGCCAGTAGCCAGCGCCGTCGGGAGAGTAACGCCGTGGAACGGTCAGCGCCGTCGAGTGGCCGGTGCCTGGGGCTGCGCGGGCCCCGGGTGACTTCGCCCGCACTTGGCTAGGAGCTGGGTTTCTCCTCGCGGAGCAATCCTTTGGCGAATCGGCGGCTCATCAGCCGCTCGTAGAATCGCGGCACGAACCGGCTGAGCCAATAGCTTAGGGCGGCCGAGCGGGGCACCAACAGCAGCCGCTTGCGGCGCTGAGCGGCCCGGTAGATGGCTTCTCCCAGCGCCTCGGGATCCACCGCCCGACCGGTTGTCACTCGCTCCGAGGCCAGCCGGGTTCCATCGCCGGCCAGACCTCGCGTGGCAAAATCGGTGTCGACGAAGCTCGGGCAGACGAGCGTGACCGATACCCCGTCGGGGGCCAACTCGCAACGCAGCGTTTCGCAAAACCCGTGCAGGGCGTACTTGCTGGCACAATAGCCCGTGCGGCCCCAAAGCGGGGCGAAGCCACAGACGCTGCTGAGGGCCACGATTCGGCCCCGGCTGGCCACGAGCGCCGGCAAGGCCGCCCGCGTTACCGAGATTACGCCCAGCACGTTTACGTCCAAAACGCGTCGCATCACTTCAGGCCGGGTTTCGGCGAAGGGGCTCACCTGGGTCAAACCGGCGGCATGCGCCAGTACGTCGAGCCGGCCCTGGTCGTCGAGCAGCCGGCCGATTACGTCGGCCACCTGCTCGTCGCGCGTAACGTCGAGCGGGTAGGTCGCAATCGAAGTCGGCGAGCTTAGCGCCTGCCGTGCCGCGTCGAGCCGGCCCGGATCGAAATCCAACAGCGCCAGTCGAAATCCGCGCCGGGCGAAAGCCCGGGCGATGCCGCGGCCAATGCCGCCGCCGCCCCCCACGATGGCGATCACCGGCGCGTTTGGGCTGGAGCCGCTGGGGCTAGTCACGGCGGCCTCGCTGGTGCTGCCAGTAAAAGTCGAAAACCTCGCTCGTGGTTTTCCGCGGCCGATAGCCAAACACGGACTTCAGCCGCTCGTTGGAAAGCACCGGGCGATGCTCGAGAAACATGACCTGCTCGGGCCCGTGTACCGTCAGCCGGCAGCGCTGTGCAAGCGCCAGCACGGCGCGCAGCAGCGATGGCGGAACCGCCCAATAGGGTTTGCCGGTCCGCTGGGCAATCTCGCGCAGGCTCAGCGTGCCGTCGCCCGCCAGATTAAACACGCCCTCGGCCTGGCGCTCGATTCCCAACACGATGCATTCGGCCACGTCCTGATCCCAAATGAACACGAAGGGCGTTTCCGTTCCCCAGATGCCCAGGATCCATCGGCGGCGAAACAACTGGGTGATCTGATTATCGGTGGCGGCTCCCAGCACCGTGCCGGGGCGGAAAACGAGCTGCCGAAGCTGGGGGTGCCGGCGACGGTAATCCTCCAGCATTTCTTCCACCCGGCGCTTGTGGTCGGAGTAAGCGAACTGGGGGTTCCCCCGTAGCGGGGCGTCTTCCAAGAGCGGCACCGGGTTGTCGGCATGATAACCGTAGGCCGCGCCGCTGCTGGTCACGACAAGTTGCCGTACCCCCGCCGCCAGGCAGGCCTGGAGCACGTTCTCGGTTCCCCCCACGTCGATCGAGAATTCCACCGCGCGCCGCTCGGGGCCTCCCGGGCTAACGATCGAAGCCAGGTGGACCACGCTTTGGGGCCGGGCTTGTTCGATCACCCGGAGCAGGCGCTCGGAGCGCACGTCGCACTCGTGATACTCTACGCCCGCGAGCCGATTCTCGGGCGGTACCCCGCGCACGTCGCACGCGGTTACGCGGTAGCCCCCGACGGGCTGCGCCAAGCGGCGTACCACTTCGGTTCCCAAGTAACCGGCGGCCCCGGTCACCAGCACCCCCAGCGGCTGGGCGCTCATGGGACTGGGGGTCCGTCGGACAACTCGGCCGGGCGGCGCCGCCAGAGGCTAGCCACGGTCAGTCCCGAGATGACGTGCCAGATTCCCCACCAGCCGGCCACCAGGGCCATGCCCCCCAGCCCGTCGAAGTAGCGAAAGACCAGCCCCAATCCCAGGGCCGAGTTCTGAATTCCCACTTCAATCGAAATGGCCCGCCGGTCGCGCTCGGGCAGCCCACCGAGCCAAGCGGCCCCGTAGCCGAGCGAAAGCGCGAAGGCGTTTTGCACCAGCACGGCCAGCACGACCCAGTGCACGTAGGCCAGAAAGGCTTGGAGGTTTTGCGCGAAAGCCACCGCCACGAACGAAGCGAAACAGACGAGCGAGAGCGCCTGGAAGGGGCGATGGAGCCGCTGAGCCAGGCGCGGCACGAAGTGTGCGCAAAGCATTCCCATTGCAATCGGCACGCCCAGGATCATGCCGATTCGAACGAACAGATCGGCCGACTCCAGGTGAATCTCGCGCAGGATGCTCCGCGTGGGCTCTTGCCGGGACCCCCAAAACTCGAGATTCAGCGGAGTCATCAGCACGGCCGCCACGGTCGAGCAAGCCGTCATGGTGACCGACAAGGCCGTATTGCCACGAGAAAAATGCGTGAGGAAATTCGAGAGGTTTCCCCCCGGGCAGGCCGCGATCAGGATCATGCCCAGGGCCACGCTGGGGGCGGGGTGCATCACGAGCGTCAGCAGGTAGGTGCCCGCGGGCAAGAGCAGGAACTGGGCCCCCAACCCGATGAGCGGGCCCTTGGGCTGGTAAGCGATCTGGCCGAAATCGCGCAAGCGCAAATCGAGCGCCACGCCGAACATGATCATGCCAATGATGGCGTCCAGCAGCCAAACGCCGCCGTTGCCCAAGGTGAGCCGCACGGCGTCGACATTTTGCGACATATCCACACGGCCCTCACTTGCCCGCGGGCTCCTCGTGCATCTTCTTGAACGTGAGCAAGTTGGGGGCCCACATGTGTTTCACCGGATCGACGTCGACGTGGACCACGCTGCAGACGTCGGCCGCGCGGCAGCGCTCCAGCGCCGGACGGAGCTCGTCCAGCGTGCTGACGCGGATTCCCTGGGCTCCCATGCTGGCGGCCAGCAGGTCGAAGCGGGTCTCGCAAAAGTCGGCGTTGATCGTCTCCTCGGGGCCCAGCGATTTGAAAAGCAGCGTCTTCAGCGGGCGCAGGGCGAATTGCTGGTTCATCTTCACCATGCCCCACTGCTTGTCGCAGCAGACCAGGAAGGTAACCTTCAGCCGGTTGCGCACGGCCGTTTCAATCTCTTGCTGGTTGAAGCCCATGGCCCCGTCGCCGATCAGACATACCACCTCGCGATCCGGATGAGCGGCCTTGGCCCCCAGGGCCTGGGCCACTCCCGCCCCCAACATGCCGAACTTGAACGTGGCGAGCACCGTGCCGGGCGTGTGTACCTGGTGGTAGAAGTTTCCCCACACGGCGGTATTGCCGCCATCGAGCACACAGAAGGCGTCGGCGGGAAACACCTGCTGACAAACCTGGGCCACGTGGCCAGCGGTTAGCCGTCCGTCGGCCTGCTTGATCGCTTTGTCGAGCTGGGCCCGGCTCTGGTCTTGGGCCGTGGCGTAGTCCGCCAAACGCGCCTTGCGGTCGGCCAGCGTGGCGGGCGCCCCTTGGCGCTGGATCGCCTCGCAAAGGCGCGCCAGAAACAGCCGGGCGTCGGCCAATACCGCCAGGTCGACCGGCTTGTTCAGACCCAAGATTTCTTCGTCGATATCGACTTGAATGTGCTTCTGCCGCGCCGGCGAAGCCCAGTACGGAGGTTTTCCCCACCAGTCGGTTTCGCCAATTCGCGAACCGAGCGTTAGCACCAGGTCGGCCTCGTTGCGGGCTCGGTTGCAGAGATCGATGTGAATCATCGGTACCGCCAGCGGCGAGGTCTCGGGCACTACCCCCCGGGCGGCCCAGCTCGTCACGACCGGAGCCTGCAACCGCTCGGCCACGGCCAGTAGTTCGGCGTAGGCCTGCGCATGCACCACGCCGCTGCCGGCATGAATCAGCGGAGCACGAGCCGCCAAGAGCATTTGGGCCGCTTCGTCGACGACCACCGGGTCGGGAGCGATCGGCCGCGTTCGGCGATAGCTGCCCGGCCGGGGCAACGCAACCAGCTTGTCGCGGTTGTTTAGGATGCTCTCCGGAATATCCAAATGCACCACCCCCGGCCGCCCGCGATACGAAATGCGCAGCGCCCGTTTGAGCATCTCGGTCAGCCGGCCGAAACTTGGAACCGTGCCCGACCACTTGCTCATCGGCTTGGTAACCGCCACCTGGGGAAAGTACTGATAGGTGCCGCCCCGGTCGGGGTAGCCGATGCCGACACGCCGCGTGCTGGTCAGAAGCAGCACCCGGTTGCCCTCCCCGTTTTCGACCGCCACCCCGGGCAGCGCGTTGGCGACCCCCGGACCGTTGCTGGCGATGCACACCCCCAATTTGCCCGTGGTTCGAGCGTAGGCGGCGGCCATATGCACGGCACAGGCTTCGTGGCGTGGGCCGATGAGTCGAATTCCCGAGCGAACCAGCGACGAGTAGAGGCCGAAATAGCTGCCGTCGATAATGCCGAAGGCGGTGTCCACCCCCTCGGCCCGAAGCATTCGGGCAATGACTTCGCCGCCGAGCACTTTTTCCATTGCCGAAGCTCTCTAGGTTCCAGTCGAGGGTGCCAGAAGTCGTGCCGCGCAAGGCGGGGTTGGGCGGCGGGGTTATCCCCCGCGCTCCCAGGCTCGGCTCCGGTGCACCGGCCAGACTCGGGGCGCCCCCTGCCCTACCCCGTGCCCCCAAAAGCCCACGCGCGTCGCGGGCTTCAGGGTATCACGGTGCGGGGACAGAACAAGCCAATTGCATCGGCGAATGAGCGGGGCGAAGTGGCGATTCGCCCGGGCCACACCCCGCGGGCGGTTCTTTCAGAGCACCCCGGCCAGCCTGCGCAAGGCCTCGTCGAGCCCGCCGCCCTCGCGGGCGCTCATTCCAGTTCGGCGAGCGCTGCCCCCAGGCGATCAACCTCTTCCGAGGTGTTGTAGTGCAGCAGCCCCACCCGCACCATGCCGTCGGGTTCGAGGCCCAAAGCCTCGGTAAGCGGCAGCGCGTAGTAATTGCCGTGCCAGGCGAAGATGCCCCGCGAGGCCAGGTGCTGGGCCACTTCGGCCGGCCGGTGCTTGGCGTGCGTAAAGCTGATGGTGGGTACACGCTCGTCGAGCCGCCGGCGGTCGGTGATTCCCCAAACCCGCACCGCCGGGAGGGCATCGAGCAAGTCGAGCAGCCGAACCAATAGCGCTCGCTCGTGCGCGGCGATCGCCTGCCAGGCGGCCACCAGTGCCTCGCGCTGCGTGGCGGCGGCTGCCCGAGTACCCAGCGTGGCGCGGCCCACATCGACCAGGTACTCGACCGCGGCCCATGCCCCGGCGATGGCCTCGTGGCTTTGGGTGCCGGTCATCCAGCGCCCGGGCAGGCTATCGGGGGCGGGCCGTACCTTGTACGCGGGCAGTTCGGCCAATCGGGCGCGGCGCCCCCAAAGCACGCCCAGATGGGGCCCGAAAAACTTGTATGCCGAGCAAACCAGGTAATCACAGTTCCAGGCCGTCACGTCGAGCAGGGCGTGCGGGGCGTAATGCACGGCGTCGACGGCCACCTCGGCCCCGACTTCGTGAGCCCAGCGGGTGATCTCCGCCACGGGGTTGATGGTTCCCACGGCGTTCGATGCGCAGCCTACCGCCACGAGCCGGGTACGAGCGCCGAGCAGCGATCGCAATTGCGCGAGGTCGAGCGTGCAGTCTTCTTTTTGGATATCGACGTGCCGCACGGTGGCCCCGGCGTCGCGTGCCGCCAACACCCACGGGGAAACGTTGGCGTCGTGATCCAGCCGGGTTACGAGCACTTCGTCTCCCGGTTTCCAGGTCTTGGCCAGGGCCCGGCTCAGCGCCAGCGTAAGCGTGGTCATGTTGGCCCCGAACACGATCGTATCGGGGTCGTTGGCGCCGAGCAGATCGGCCAGCGCCGCATGGGCCCGATCGAGCAGAGCATCGCTCTGCCGGCTCGTGGCGAACAGCCCTCCATGGTTGGCGTTGCACTCGACTAAATAGCCCGAGATGGCGTCGATCACGCGGCTCGGTACCTGGCTACCGGCCGGGCCGTCGAAAAACACCACCGGCCGGCCATCTTGGTTTCGCGCAAGTGCGGGAAACTGGCGGCGGCACGCGGCTACGTCTAACGAGCTGACAGTCATAGGATCCATGAGCCTTGAGCAGAGGGTAACGGGCAGGGCGGTGAGTCATCGCTTTCGAGCGGTGCTTCCGGCGGATTCATCGGGAGCGTGCGGAACCCGAGGCAAACGGCCGACGCTTAGGCCGGCGCCATCCGGCGGTAGCTTTCGTCGGTACGATCCGTCAGGAACATGCAGCCCGGCGAGTGGGTAAACGCCAGCGGCAGCCCGGCATTTTCCAGCGCCAGTTGCGGAGTTACGCCACAGGCCCAGAACACCGGAACTTCGCCCGGACGTATCGTGACCGCATCGCCAAAGTCGGGCCGGGTCAGTTCGGCAATGCCCAGCGCGCGGGGGTCGCCCACGTGAATCGGGCCGCCGTGCATGGTGGGAAACTGTGCGGTGATCTCCCGCACGCGCTCAACTTGTTCGGGCAAGTAGGGTCGCATGCTGACGACCAGGTTGCCTTGAAACGGGCCGGCGCCCTGGCAGGCCACCGCGGTGCGATACATCGGCACGTTGCACCCCTGCCGCAGGTGGCGCACCTCCAGGCCAGCCTGCTCCAGGCCCTGTTCAAAGGTGAAGGAACAGCCCAGCAGAAAGGCCACCAGGTTGCTCTGCCAAAGCCCGCTCAGGTCGCAGGGCTGCTCGGCTTCGGGCTTACCGTGGCGAAACACGCGATAGCGCGGCAGGTCGGTGCGCAAGTCGGCGCCGGGGGCCACGTCGCGCGGCTCCACCTCGCCCGGGCCCGATCGATACACCAGCGGGCAGGCGCGGGCATTCAGGCGGCAGAATTCGGCAAAGGCATCGGCCACGTCGGCCGGCACCACCGCCAGGTTGCACTGGGCGTAGCCGCGGGCCATACCAGCCGTGGGACCGCGCAGCTCGCCCCGGCGAATCGCCCCGCGTACCTGGGCGGGGCTGGCGTCGGCCCAGGGGCTGATAGCGGCGGGAGATGGCA
The DNA here is from genome assembly GCA_964399535.1 of uncultured Pirellulales bacterium. GTDB lineage: Bacteria > Planctomycetota > Planctomycetia > Pirellulales > CAYNRE01 > CAYNRE01. The sequence continues at coordinate 40,169 of CAYNRE010000050.1, forward strand.
TGTTGGTTCCGCGCGACTCGTCAAGGCGCCGCTGTAGGGCCGCGCCGGTCGATCAGCCGTTTGCCCTTGCCCTCGAAGCGCGGCAGCGACCCGACTTCGACCAGGCAAACCGACACCTTCAGGCCCAAGCGCAGTTGCAGTTCCTGCGAAACGCGGTCGGGCTGGCGCAGGCGATCTTCGATCTCGATCACCAGTTGATCCATCTCCCCCTGCTTGATCGCCGTGGCCCGATATTCGATCACCTCGGGAAAGCTGCGTACGAGCTGATCCAGCGCGCTGGGGAACACGTTCACTCCGCGAATGACCAGCATGTCGTCGGCCCGGCCCACGATTCCCCCGTCGAGCGCGACGAACCGGCAGGGCAAATCATGGCCCCAGCGAGGGCGAACCAGGTCGCCCGTTCGGTAGCGCAAGAGCGGACAGCCGGGCCGGCCGAGGCTGGTAATGACGAGTTCGGCCAATTCCCCTTCGTTGGCGGCACCGCCCGTTTCGAGCGAGAGGAATTCGGGAATGAATTCGCTTTCGATGACCTGCAGGCCCCGACCGGCGCCGGCCGGCATTCCCCAGGGCCCGGCTTCGGTCGAGCCGGCGTGGTCGAAAACTTCAGCCTGCCAGGAGTCGGCAATGCGCTGTCGAATGGCCGGTACCGAGCCACCGGGCTCACCGGCGAGCAGGATGCGACGAATCCCCAAATCGGCCACGTCGACCTGATGTTCCAGCCCCACTTCGGCCATGTGCAGGGCGTAGCTTGGCGTGGCCAGTAGCACGGTGGCCCGGCGCGAGCGGGCCAGCTCTAGCCGGGCCAGGGTGTTCATACCACCGCCGGCCAGCACCTGGCAGCCCCGGGCCGCGGCGGCCTCGAACCCGCTCCAAAACCCGACATAGGGGCCGAAACTAAAGGCGGCTAGCACCCGTTCGCCCGGTTGCACCCCAGCGGCGTCGTAGACAAATTGCCAGGTATCGAGCCACCATTGCCAATCGGCCGCCGTATCGAGCACGGCCAGCGGCCGGCCGCGCGTTCCCGAGGTTTGATGCAGCCGCACGTATCGGTCAAGCGGCCAGGTATGGTTCCGAGCCAGGTCGTCGGGGTGGCGCTCGTGAAACAACTCCTGCTTGAAGGTGAATGGAACTTGGGCCAGCGCGTCGAGCGATTCCAAGGGCCGAGCCACGCCCGCCAGCTTGGCGGCGTAGAAGGTGTTGTGCGGCAGAATCGTGTCCAGCAGCCGATTGAGCCGGGTGAGTTGATACTGCTCCAGCGCGGCGCCGCTCAGCGCTCCCAGGCTTTTCCGGTCGGCAGCCGTTCGTGGTTGCATGGTGGCATCATAGCGGGCCTCCTCGCGCGCTGGCCAGAGCCGGCCGGGCCTAGCCCGCCGCCACCGAGCCCATTATCTTGGCACGTTCTCGCCGCGGGGGTGCGCCCACGGGCCGGGGGCAAAGCGGGCGCCGCGCCGGCCGGCGAGCGCCCAGGTGCCAAGCCTGCCCAGCGCGGGCCCTGGCGCCGCCGCTGGGAATCGTTTTCCTCTCTGATTCGCTCGGTGACCATCCCGCTCGGTTGTTATTCCGTTTGGTGACCATGACCGCTCCCCCCAGCAAAGCTTCCCTCCTGGTCATCTTCCTCACGGTCTTTATCGACCTGTTGGGCTTTGGCATCGTTTTGCCCCTCTTGCCGATTTACGCCGAGCAGTTTGCCCAGGGGATGACCCCCGCGCAAACCGGTTGGACCATCGGGCTCCTGATGGCCAGCTACTCGACCATGCAGTTTTTCTTCGCCCCCATCTGGGGCCGGCTCTCCGATCGGCTGGGGCGGCGCCCTTTACTACTGCTGGGGCTCAGCGGATCGGTCGTGTTCTATGCCCTGTTTGGCGTGGCGACCATTTGGGGCAGCCTGGCCTGGTTGTTCGTCTCGCGCATCGGGGCGGGAATCGCGGGCGCAACGATTTCAACCGCCCAGGCCTACATTGCCGACGTTACCTCGAAAGAGACCCGCGCCCGGGGAATGGCCCTGATCGGGGCCGCCTTTGGGCTCGGATTCACGCTGGGGCCCTTGTTGGGGGCCGCGGCGATCGTTTTGTCGCCCGAAAACGGCGGACGAAGCCCCTGGCCTGGCTACTTGGCGGCTCTGCTCTCGGCCGCCGCCTTGCTGCTGGCCTGGTTCAAATTGCCGGAATCTCGCAAACCGGGCCACGGTGAGGCGAGCCGCGAGCGATTCGACCTGACGGCACTGATCACGGCCGTTTCGATCCCCTCGGTGCTGGCGCTGATTCTCGCCTCGTTCGTGGGGGGGCTCGCCTTCGCCAACCTGGAATCGACCCTCTCGCGCAACGTGGCTCATTGGATCGAAAGCGAGGAACCCTCGGGCGATGCGGTCGCGGACCTGCCGCCCAAGCGGCTCGAGGCCAGCGAGCAGGCCGACGACGAATCGGCTTCGGCCAAGCCCGGTGCCGCGGTCAACCCAAAACCCGCTGGGCCACCCGCTTCGAACCGGGCTGCGAAACGCCAGCATGTCGATCGCCAGGTGTTGATGGTGTTCACCTACCTAGGGCTGGTGCTCACGTTCTCGCAGGGAGTGCTGGTGCGAGGGCTCTCGACCCGCGTGCCGGAAGCGGTCATGGCCACCTGCGGCGCCGGCACGGCGGTGCTCGGTTTTTTGCTGCTGGGCTGGGCGACCCAGGTGCTAAGTTGGCCGCTTTTGTATGGTGCCCTGGCGGTCGAGCTGATTGGCTTTTCGTTTGTCACCCCCTCGCTCAATTCGCTGATTTCGCGCCGCAGCGATCCGGCACAACAGGGGGGGGTGCTGGGCCTGCTGCAAAGCAGCAGCTCGCTAGCGCGGATTCTGGGTCCGATCTTCGCCAACCTAATGTTTGTGTGGTCGCCGCAGGCGCCCTTCTGGTTTGCCGCCGCGCTTATGGGGGTCGGCCTGGGGCTGATCGCGATTGCCGTGCGAGGCGGTCACGACTTCCCCAGCGGCTGACCGGTCCCCCCTAGCGGCTGATCGGTTGCCCCTGGCGGCTGACCGAGCTTGCCGGGCGCGCCAGGTCGGTTGAAGTAAGCCGGCTTGGCCTATTTCATCCCGGGCCAAGCCCAGCGCCGAGCGGCTTGCGAAAGCGCGAGCCTGCTGAAACGTTCGGCGGCTGTTAGCCACCCGCCAGAAGCACCCGCTCCCCGGGGGCGGCCCGACAGAGTCCTTGCTTCGAACCAACAGGCTGGCATTCCGGGCCGACCCGGCAGGCATTTCGCGGCTGCAAGCCAAAGCAAGCCAACCAGTTTTGGCCACAGGAAGGCGCCTGGCGAGCCACCGAATTCGCCCTCGATTCCCTACCCTGAAGGGGCAAAATCCAGTCGATTGCCGGTAATTGCTTTACCCACCCAGTGGTAGGTGCTAAGCTTTAATGAAGATAAGGAGAGTACCGCACGCCCCTGGTCACACCGGAACGGGGGAAGTGTGGCGATCGCTGGCCGCCGGCCGAAAGGGTGCTGCGGCGGGATCGAATTCGAGTCTTAGTAAGCGGACTAACCCCCGCGGGGGCAGGGGTTCCGATCCGACAATGAGTTGGATGGACCATGAGCACTGACAGCGAAACCGACTATTCCGACGAACTGGACGTGTCGGATCTGCAAAGCCATGGCTCGGGCGGCGGGCATGGTTGGTACGCGCGTAAAACGCGCGAAACGCGAGCTTTCTTGGGGCAACTGCGCCCGGACGAGACGGGGCGCATGCCGGGCTACGACCAATCGCGGCGCTGGCGTCGCCGGCGCGGTTCGCGTCGCAGTTCGAGCTGGTCGAGCCGCCTTTGGCGGCGGATGCGCGACTGGATCTACCAGATTACGAGCCCGCTGCCGTAACGTGGCGGGTTCTCGTACGGGCCATTTAGGCTCGCCTGGTCGGCCGCGCGAGGCCCCTCCGCTTGCCCAGTGATTCACGCGATCCAGTCGTCGATCACTTTGCCGGCCACGCCCGTCAGCCGAGCGTCGAGCCCCTGGTAGCGGTAGGTAAGCTTCAAATGGTCGAGACCGAACAGCCGTAGCATCGTGGCGTGAAAATCGTTCACATGTACGGGCCGCTCGGTAATTGACCAACCCAGCTCGTCGGTGGCGCCGTACATTTGTCCCCCCCGCACCCCGCCCCCCGCCATCCACAAGCTGAAGGCGTAGGGGTGATGGTCGCGCCCGGTTACTTTGGCATAGCCCTCGCGATTCTCGCCCAGGGGGGTCCGGCCGAATTCGCCGGCCCAAACCACCAGCGTCTCGTCGAGCAGCCCCCGCTGCTTTAGGTCGCGCAGCAAGGCGGCCACGGGCTGATCGGCCATTTGGCAATTGAAGCCCAACTCGGCGTCGAGATTGGAGTGGTGGTCCCACGAGGCGTGGTTCAATTGAACGAATCGCACGCCGCGCTCGACCAGCCGCCGTGCCAAAAGGCAATTGGTCGAAAAAGAATGAAACTGACCGCTGCCGCCGCTACGGCCGTTGTTGGCGCCGGGCGCGTCGTCGCGTCCCACGCCGTAGGCGTCGAGCGTGGCTTGGGTTTCCCCCCCAAGGTCGATTAGTTCGGGCGCGGCCGCCTGCATGCGAAAAGCCAATTCGTAGCTGGCGATACGGCTGGTGATTTCCGGGTCGCCCACTTCGGCCAAATGCTGCTGGTTAAGCGACCGCAAGGCGTCGAGCCCCTGCCGTTGCACCTCGGCCGGTAGTCCCGGCGGGTTGGAAAGGTTCAGTACCGGCTCACCTTGATTGCGGAACAGCACCCCCGCATACACGCTGGGCAGGAAACCGCTTTGCCAGAGCGAGGCCCCGCCGCTGGTGCCCCGGCCCGAGGAAAGCACCACGTAGCCGGGCAGATTGTCGCAGGGGCTGCCCAGCCCGTAGTTGAGCCAGGCTCCGGCCGTGGGGAGCCCGAAGAAGGGCCGGCCCGAGTGCAGCACCAGTTGGGCCGGGTGATGGTTGAACTGATCGGTGTGCATCGAACGCACCACGAGCAGGTCGTCGGCGCAGCCAGCCAGGTGCGGCAAAAAGTCGCTCAGCTCGACGCCCGATTGCCCATGGCGGGCAAACTTTCGCGGGCTGCCCAGCAGAACGGCCGACTCTTTCTTGATAAACGCGAACCGCACCGACTGGGTCAGCGAATCCGGAAGCGGCTGGCCATCGAGCCGGGCCAAGGTCGGCTTGGGATCGAACAGGTCGATCTGGCTGGGGGCGCCCTCAAGAAAAATGAAAATGCACCGCTTGGCCCGGGCCGCGAAATGCGGCGGTCGCGGCGCCAGCGGATTGGGGGCTTCGGTCGATTCGGCTGCCTGGACGGCGCCGTCGTGGGCCAGCAACTGGGCCAGGGCCGTCCAGCCCAGCCCATAGCCGGCTGTTTCCAGAAACGCGCGGCGAGATACCGCCTGCCTCAGCTCGCCGATAACGGCCCGCTGTGCGGCACGTTCGCCAGTGCTGGTTCGCTGGGTGGTCATCCGCCCTACTCCCGAGTCAAGAACTCGTCGAGGTTCAGCAGAACCCGGGCTACGGCCACCCAAGCTGCCTGTTCCTCGAGGTGGGGTGCCGTCTCAGCCTCGGCGGTGGGCACCGCGCACAGCGCCGCGGCATCGCTGCGATGTTCGCGGTAGTGCTCCCGGGCCCCCTGCAATGCGGTTTGCAGCGTGGCGACTTCCGATTCCTTGGGCTGCCGCAGCAGCACCCATTGTAGCCCCCGGCCGAGCCGTTGCTTGTCGCTGCCCGGCGACGTCTGCAATCGGTGCGCCAGCGCTCGGGCCGCCTCGGCATGGACCTCGTTATTCAGCAGCACCAGGGCCTGCAGCGGCGTATTCGAAACCGTGCGCATGGTGCAGGCCACGTTGGTGTCGGGCGCATCGAACGTGGTTAAGCTGGGGTACAGAATCGTCCGTTTCAGAAACGTATACATGCCGCGGCGATACCGATCGCTTCCCTCGCTGCCGCGCCAGGAAAAGTTGTTGGCATAGCTCAGCTTGGCCAATTCATCCGGCATGGGGGGGAAAACGCTCGGCCCGCCGACCCGGGCCGAAAGCAGCCCGCTGACCGCAAGCGATAAATCGCGCACAATCTCGGCCTCGACGCGGAAGCGATTCTGCCGAGCCAGCAGCCGATTGGCCGGATCGCGCTCGGCCAACTCGGGCCGGAACCGAGAAGATTGGCGATAGGCTGACGACAGCACCACAAGCCGAATCAACTCTTTGCGGCTCCAGCCCAGCGGACCCTGAAACTGGCTGGCCAGCCAATCGAGCAGCTCGGGGTGCGAAGGGGCCGCGCCCCGCACGCCGAAATCGCTGGTGGTTTCCACGAGCGGCGCGCCGAACAAGTGCAGCCAGACGTGATTGACCGCCACCCGGCTGGTGAGTGGACAATCGCCTGAAACCAGCCAGCGGGCCAGGTCGAGCCGGTCGGCCTGATCGCCTCGGGCCCGAAATTCACCCAATCGCGCGGGTGGCCCCGGCGATACGCCGTCGGTGGGTGAGAGAAAATCGCCACGGTGAAATACCTGGGTCGTTCTCGCCAGGCGGGGCCGCGCCATGGTGCGCACGGTGGTCCAGCGCGACTGCGAGGCTTTCACCAATTCTCGCCGCTGGCGCGCCAACGCCAGCCAACGCTCGTCGGCGGCTACCTGGGTTAGGTAGTGCTGAAAGAGCTGCTCGCGGGTGCGGGCCACGCGTTTTTCCGGATACATTTCCAGCGCGGCGGCGATTTCGCGCTCGGAATACTCCAGCCCGCGCTCGTCGCCCGAGAGCGCCGCAAGCTGAAATTTGCCCAGCGTGTGCCGCTGACCGTATTGTTGCCGCAGGGTGATTCGAAGCGAATCTCCCGGGGCCACTTCCAAAGGCTCACGCGTGCGAACGCGCAGCCAGTGGGCCGCGCCCAGCTTGCCGCCGACGGCCCACCCGCTGGGCTTGCCGCTTTCAGAATCGCGCAGCACGCGGTCGGCCGAAAAACCGCCCTGGGCGTAATCGGCTTCGGCGCGGTGTAACGCAATTGTGCGTTCGCTGCCATCGGCACGCACGAGTACCAGCAGAAGCTGGGAAAGCACAAAATTGCCGTTCTCGGCTCGGCCCGGTCCCTGGCCCGGAAGGCCGTCGTCGGGCAGCACGGAAAGCTTCAGCCCCGTGAGCCGTCGCGATGTGCCCTCGCCCTCAGCGGCCGGCTCGCTCCAGGCAGCGGTCACCGTCAGCGTTTGCTTGTCGGGCGCGGGCCGATCGGCCGTGGGCAACAGCGCGATGGTATTCCCTTCAATGCGAGCCTCGACGTCGTCGGCGTGCTCGCGCTGGACGTCGCGAATCTCAAGCGGATGCTCGGCCAAGGGCGATTCGCTCTGGGCCAAGAGGCGGGCCCGGGCCTCGACTTCCCAGGCCCGCTCGGCGTCGGCCAACTCGCGCTGACGGGCTTCGAGAGCGGCGTCGATCGGAGCCAATTGCAAGTCGAGCGAGCTGCGATTGGGTAACTCGGCCGGCAACAGCCGGTTGGTTTCGTCGCTCTGGTTGAAAAAGGCGAACAGCCGGTAGTAATCCACTTGCGAAAGCGGGTCGTACTTATGGTCGTGGCACCGGGCGCAGCCCACGGTTAACCCCAGCCAGACGGTTCCCACCGTGTCGGTGCGGTCGAAGCAAGCGGCCACGCGGAATTCTTCTTGATCGACCCCCCCCTCTTCGTTCGTTAGGGTCTGCCGCAGGAACGCGGTCGCCACTTGTTGATCGGTGGTGGCCTCGGGCAACAGGTCGCCGGCCAATTGCTCGATGGTGAACTGGTCGAAAGGCTGATCGCGATTCAGCGATTGAATGACCCAGTCGCGGTAAAGATAAGCGTCGTCCCGGGCGCGGTCCTTTTCGTATCCGTCGGAGTCGGCGTAGTGCGCCAAATCGAGCCAGTGTCGGCCCCAGCGTTCGCCAAAATGGGGCGATGCCAGCAGCCGATCGACCAGCCGGCTATAGGCGTCTGGAGCGGAATCGGATAGAAACGCCTCGACGTCGGCCGGCGCTGGGGGAAGGCCCAGCAGGTCGTAGTAGAGCCGTTTGATCAGCGTGGCTCGATCGGCCTCGGGCGCGGGGGAAAGCGATTCAGCCTGCAGCCGAGCCAGCACGAAGCGATCCAGCGGGGTGGCCACCCAGGACTCGTCGCGCACGGCGGGTGGCTTGGCCGCCACCGGCCAGCGCAGCGACCAGTGCACCTGCCAGGGGGCGCCTTCCCGAATCCAGCGCACCAGTTGCGCGGCTTCCGCCTCGGTGAGCGGCTTTTCCCCCTCGGGAGGCATCCGCTCGCTGGGCTCGGAAGTCTGAATTCGACGGACCAGTTCGCTGGCCTCGGGATCGCCCGGCACAATGGCCCGTTGGCCGCTAGCGGCCTCGGCCAGAGCTGCCTCGCGCGAGGTAAAGCTAAGGCTTGCCTCGGGCTCATCTCCCCCGTGGCATTTCAGGCAGCGCTCGGCCAGGATCGGCCGCACGTCGCGGTCGAAGTCGAGCGTATCGGCGGCGGCCGGCCGAGCGGCCACCGAAAACCAGGAACAGCAACCTACCGCCAGAAGCGGGCCGAGGCGGCTGAGCCAACCTTTCCGCACGGCCTGGTGAAGCCGGCGAAAAACCTCCGCACTGAAGCCCGCAAACGACATAGCGCGATCGGCTCCTTAAGCAGACGGGCGGGAGGGTGCCGACCTCCTGGGAGCCACGCCGGCCGAGCCGATCGACGCAATCGCCCCGACCCCGCCTTCCCGCTTGCGCCTGAAACGGCAAGCTGCCCCGCTACGACTCGAACGTAGAATAACTGATCCAGAGTCAGTCGTGTTACCAATTACACCACGGGGCAGTGGTGACCGAGACGGACTGAGCCATCTCGAGGACGATATCGTTTCGGAAAGAGTGCTCTTCCGACGCGGTACCGCTCGGTTGGGGCGCGTGCGCAAACAGCAACCACCTGGCCGCTGCTGGTTGCTTTACGGACAAAGGCACAGCCCCCCCGCGACGCAACCTCAACCAACGGCCTGCCACTGGCGCGAGCCAACGGCCAACCACTAGCGCGCCTCGCGGCCGGGAACTGGTCTGCCTGGCGCCCCATTTGCACCCGGCAGGCTAGCCCGTTCAGGCTACGTTCCGGGGGCACCATCGTCAAGGCATCGGGCCGGGGTTGCCGGCGCGGGAAACCGGACCCGGTAACCGGCTGGGCCAATACACCCCCAGCCGAGTTGAACTAGCCGAGTCAGACCGTGCCCGAGTCGGGTCGAGCCCTGCCGAGGAATTGTGACGAATCTGTCAATTTCAGCGAGTGGTCGCCTCGCGGGGGCGGTTTGCCGCCGCGCTCCCCGGGGTGCTGTCAATTGACGCTGCGGTTTTCGGCGACATAAAATCGCTCGCGTCGCTGGCGGCATTCCCACGGGGCGCTCCGCTTCGCGCGGCCGAGCGGTCTGGCAATCGACCCTCCGAGCATGCTGCCGGGGCCTGATTCCGCCGCGGGGGGCCAGCACTCGTTCCTATTTTCGCGCTCCGAGCTCCAGTCGAATCGACAGCCCACCGATGGCGATATTGCGGGTCATCAGCGGTAGTACTCCTGGCCAAGAGATTCCCATCGAAGGGAATCTCGCCGTGCTCGGCCGGCATCCCAATTGTCATATTAAGCTCGAAGACGGCTCGGTGAGCCGAGAGCACGCGCGGATTACCCGTCAGGGCGAGCGATTCTTCATCGAAGACTTGAACAGCCGGAACGGAACCTTCGTCAACGGACGACTGGTGGAAGGCTGCCAGCCGCTCCAGGAAAACGACCACCTGAAGCTGTGCGACCTGCAGTTCTCCTTCCACCACGGCCGACCGCCCGACGAGCGACAAACGCTTTCGTCGGCGGCAAACCTGACTTTGGTACTCGACGAAGCCGGCAGCGATTCCAGCGCCACGATCATGACCCGGCTCGACGTTTCGCAGTCGAACTCGGGCCTGCGCGTGGGGGTGCGGCCCGAGGTGAAGCTGCGAGCCCTGCTCGAAATCTCCGAGAGCCTGGGCAAGGCCCTGCAGCTCGACGAAGTGCTTCCCAAGACTCTCGATAGCCTGTTCAAGATTTTCTTGCAGGCCGACCGGGGATTCATCTTGTTGGGCCAGGGCGACGGTCGGCCGCTGGTACCCAAGGCGATTAAGCATCGCCGCGCGGGCGACGACGAAACCATTCGCATCAGCCGCACCATTGTCGACCAGGTAACCAAGAGCCGCGAAGCCATACTTTCGGCCGACGCCGCCACCGACCAGCGGTTCGACATGAGCCAGAGCATCGCCGATTTTCGTATCCGCTCGGTCATGTGCGCCCCGCTGGTGGGGAGCGACAACCAGGTGCTGGGTGTCATTCAGATCGACACCATGGACCAGCGCTCGCGGTTCCAGCAGGAAGACCTGGACGTGCTGGCCAGCGTGGCCCGGCAAGCCGCGTTCGCCGTGGAAAATGCCCAGTTGCACGAAACGGCAATGCGCCAGCAGCGGCTGGACTACGATCTGCAACTGGCTCACCAGGTGCAGCAGGGTTTCTTGCCCGAACAGGCGCCGCTGATCGAAGGGTACGAGTTCTTCGACTACTACGAGCCTGCCAGCCAACTGGGCGGAGACTACTACGACTACATTCCACTGCCCGGGGGGCGGCTGGCCGTGGTCGTGGCCGATGTTTCGGGCAAGGGGGTGGCCGCCTCGCTACTCATGGCCAAGCTCTCGTCCGAGGTACGCTACTGCCTGGCCAGCGAGCCGCAGCCCGCACGGGCCCTCGACCGATTGAACGCTACCTTGGTCAATGGCGGTTGGGAAGATCGGTTCGTTACGTTCGTGCTTGCCCTGTTGGATCCTGCCTCGCACGAGGTGGTGGTGGTCAACGCGGGCCACATGCCCCCTTTGCTGCGGCGCAAACAGGGCGATATCGAGGAGGTGGGGGCCGACGCCAGTGGGCCGCCGCTGGCCATCGACGGCGACATTCACTACCAGCAGTTGAGCCTGGTGCTGGAGCGGGGCGAATCGCTCTCGATGTTCACCGACGGAATCAGCGAGGCCATGAACCCCGGCGGCGAACTTTTCGGCTTGGATCGCCTGACCGCCGAGTTGGCAAGCGGCCAACCCTCGGCCGCCGAGCTGGGCAAACGCACGCTCGATGCCGTGGGGCGGTTTACCGCCGGCCGAGCCCAGTCGGACGACATCTGCTTTCTTTGCTTCGGCCGGCTCTAGTGCTCTGTCACAACTTGGATTTCGGGTCCGGGCGTATCACGGAGCACTAGGTATTTGCTTGCCGCCGAACCACTTACGTGTTCGGCGGTCGTGCTGTGTCACCCGTAATTCTACGTGTGACACAGCACTAGCGCGGCCAGGGGTTGGGCCAACCGCCCGAAGAGTGCCACCGCGCCGCCGCGCTCACTCGTACTGCCACTTGACCAGCCAGGGGTCGCCGGTGCGTTCTTGGAACGATTGCAGCTCCCGCTGCATCCGTTCCAACACCGCGGCGTAGGCCGGATCATCGGCCAGGTTCTTGGCCTCGTCGGGGTCTTGCTCCAGGTCGTACAGCTCCCAACGCGGACGGTGGCGGTAACCACGCACGGTGCGCCGGCCATAGGGGGCGTCGAGCCCCGCATTCCAGGGGGCCTGCCAGGTGGAAGATCTCCACAGATCGGAAGCGCTGGGAAAGGGCAGCTCGTGGGCCAGGTTGGCGATTAGTTTGTAGCGGCGCTCGCGCACCACCCGCATCGGGTAGTACATGGTCACTTCGTGAAACGTGTGCGAGGCGTAAACGCGGTCCCAGCCTTCCGGCCGTGCTTCGGTCAGGGTGCCCAACAGCGATCGTCCGTGCAGCGGTGGCTTGCAGGTGCGGCAATCGATGCCGGCGAAATCGAGAATCGTCGGCGCCAGATCGACCCAGCTCACCAGGGCCTGAGATACCGTGCCCGCGCTCGGCTGGTAGGGGTTCCGCACGATCAGCGGCAGCCTCAGCCCCGGCTCGTACACCGTGGTCTTTCCACCGGGAAAAGGAGGCCCGTTGTCGGAGGCGAAGATGACCAGCGTGTCGTCGCGCCGGCCGGTCTGGTCAATAATCTCCAGCAGCCGATTCAGGCCCTGGTCGATCCGCGACACCGACTGGAGATATTGCGCCAACTCCGCCCGAGACTCGACCGTATCCGGCAGCCACGCGGGAACCGGCACCTCGGCCGGGTCGTAAACCACGGGGGCCAGGCCCGAGGCCCCCTCGGGGCGGTTGCCGAAGGCGTTGGGCGCGCCGGGTAAGTCGGCCAGCACCTCGCCGCTACGGTGGGCGTCGGTTGGGCAAAAGTACAAAAACAGCGGCTTCGGGTCGTCGGCTGCCAGGTGGGGCCGCACCCGCTCGGCCATTTGAACCGGGTCGCGCGAGTTGGCCGCCACGGTCACTTGAAAGGGATAGACCGCCTCGGGCGTTACGTGGTGCTTTCCGACGATAACCGTGCGATAACCCGCCTCGGCCAGTCGAGCGGGCAGGCTCAGTTCTCGGTCGAACGACGAGAAATGGTGCTCGGCATGGGCCAGCCCATACTGGCCCGTGGCATGGCTGAACCGGCCGTTCAGAATAACCGAGCGGCTGGGGCTGCAACTGGCGGTGGTGCAAAAGGCGGTTTCGAAACGAGTTCCCTCGGCGGCCAGGCGGTCGAGGGCCGGCGTCTTAGCCAACGGGTGACCGTAGCAGCCCAGCTCCAGCCCCACGTCGTCGGTAACGATCAGCACCACGTTGCGCGGCGCGGCCCCGGTTGGCGAAACGGATAGCAGCCCCCAGAACGCCGCCAGCCAAACCGCGCGCCCAGGGCGTAGCGCAAACCGCCAAAAGCCGTGCATTGATGCAAACTCCATGGAATTGCAAGCCCCGGCGAATCATCGTTGGCCGTTCAGCACCGGGAGAGCCTCATTCTAAAACCTACTCGGAGTGCCAAGCCAACCGATTTCGCGAGTTGAATCAAGAAAGCACCCAGGGGGCCGTAGGCACCGCTCGAAGCTAGCCAGGCGGGTGCGAACGGCGTATCATCGGTCCGGGCGCCGGACGAAGTCTGGTCGCCACGCCGGACGGGGCCGACCTGGGTAGCTACCAAGGATTGCACGATGAATACGCATCGACTCACGCGGCGTACCGTGTTGCGAGGCCTGGGGGTAAGCATGGCCTTGCCCTGGCTCGAATCGCGCACCGTTTGGGGCGATGAACCCGCCGGGGCCGAGCCAGCCAGCACGGCTCCGGTGCGCACGGCGGTACTGTTCGCGGGCAACGGCTTTCATTCGCAAGAGTGGTGGGCCCGCGGCGAGGGTACCCAGTTGGAACTGGGCAAGGTGCTCGAGCCGCTTTCGCCCTTTCGCGAGCGGCTGTTGTTCATCCGCGGCCTGTACAACGAAGAGGCCCAAAAGGGCAACATCCATAGCTCGCAAACCGGCAATCTGCTTTCCGGGGCGCCGCTGGCTTCGGGCGGAGAGATTCGTTCGGGGACGAGTTTCGACCAGGTCATTGCCGCGCGCCACGGGGCATCGACCCGGGTTTCGAGCCTGGTGCTGGGGTGCGAAAAATCGAACCCGTCGGTGCACAAGAATTACTCGATGCTCTACAGCTCGCACATTTCCTGGACCTCGCCCACCACGCCCACGCCGCTGGAGATTTACCCGGCCCTGGCTTTCGACCGGTTGTTTAAAGACGAAACCAGCCAGGGAGATCAAAGCGTGCTCGACGCGGTGCTCGACGAAGCGGGCGACCTGCGGCGGCAGGTAAGCCAGAGCGATCGGCGCAAGCTCGATGAGTATCTCGACTCGGTCCGCGACGTGGAGCAACGCCTGGGCCGGGCCGCGCAGCGGGGCGAGTTGCAAGGCTGGCGCCCCGCGCTGGCGGCGCCCGATATGCCCCGGCCCTCCGACGGCCTGCCGCAAGATATCGGCGAGCACATGCGGCTAATGTGCGACATTCTGGTGCTGGCCTTCCAGACCGACACGACCCGCGTGGTGACTCTGAAGCTGAACAACGACCATTCGTCGCTTCGGTTTCCGAACCTGGGCGTCGACTACATGATTCATCACTTGCTGTCTCACTCCGACACGGCCGATTGGCTGAAAGTAAACCAGTTCTTCCTGGAGCAAATGGCCTACATCGCCCGCCGGCTCGATGCCATTTCGGAAGGGGAGCGAACCGCGCTGGACAACTCGATGATCCTCTTCCTCTCGAGCATGATGACCGGTTCGCACGACGCCACGCAGTTGCCCGTCGTGTTGCTGGGCGGCGGGGGTGGCCGATTGGCCGGAGGTCGCGTGCTCGACTATCGCGAGCAGCCCGAGCGACAAATGTGCCGGCTGTACCTGTCGATGATGGACAAGGTGGGCATCGAGCTCGACCGCTTTGGCGACGCCACGCGGCGGTTGGACGAAGTTTAGCTGCCGAGGTTTCCGCGGGCGTTTCGCCGTTCCAGGGGCCTCGTCGGCTCGCCCCGGCCGCTTACCGCGCGCCCCGCTGCTGGGGCCCGGTTTCGTCTTCGGTATCGATCGGCCGGTCGGGGTCGATTAGCAGCCAGCAGCCGGCCGCCAACAGGTAAACCAGCGCGTAGGTGGCGAACACGGTCTCGTAGCCCGCGAGCCAGGCCTGGCGATAGGCGGCAGAGGCGGGCTCGCCGCTGCTGGCCGACAGGCCCACCGCCGACAAGCGGTGTTCGACGAGCGTGCCGGTGAGCCAGGCGGCGACCGCGGAACCGAGCGTGCCGATCGTGTTCATCGTGGCCGCGGTTACGGCAGCGCTGCGGCGGCCCAGGTCGTGACAGGTTGCCCAGGTGGCGCCCAGCGTCAGATCGATTCCGAGTGCGGCCAGCGAAATAAGTCCGCAAAACACGTGCAGATTGTCGGTAGCCCGGGCTCCGGCCCAGCAGACCGCGCAGCCCAGCAAGGCGGCGACCCCCAGGGCGCGGCGGCCCTGCCGCCTCCCCCCCAGCATCCGGCTGAGCCGGGTCACGACCAGTCCTCCGGCCAAACACCCGATGGCCCCCACCCAAAGCGGCGCGCCCTTGTACAGGGCACCGAGCAGATCGCCTCGGTCAAGGCGAAAGCGTTCGTCGAGGTAGCCGGGCAAGTAGGTGATATGGAAGACCCAGCCGTAGTTGACCAGGAAGTACAGCGTGCATACGGCCCACAGCCCGCGGCTGCGCAGCATCGCTCGCCAGGGAATTGCGTGCTGGTCCTGGCGCGGCTGCCAGTTCGAGCCGATGTGAGCCAGTTCGGCCGCGTTGACATCGGGGTGGTCGGCTGGGCGGTTGTGAAACGTCAGCGCGAAGAGCGCGCACCAGGCCAGCCCTAGGATGCCAAACGCGGCGAATGCCGTCCGCCAGGAAAGTCCAAGCCCGCCACCGGCCGCCGTCTGCTGGCCGACCAGCACCGCCCACACCAGCGGCGTCAGGCCCCCCATGAGCCGGCCGCTCATCCAAACCAGGCTTTGGGCCAGGTCGCGCTCGCCCGCGGGAAACCAATTGTGAATGGCCCGGGTGATGTTGGGGTAGGCCCCTGCCTCGCCCGCGCCAAACAGAAACCTGAGCACGACCAGGGTGCCCAGCCCGCCCAGGGTCAGGCCGGCCACGCGCAGTCCCACGGCACCGGTCAGGGCCGTGCACGCGCTCCACCAGACGACGATCCGCAGGAGCGTGCCGCGCGGCCCATAGCGGTCGCCGAGCCAGCCGGCGGGAACCTCGAATAGGGCGTAGGCGATGGCGAACGCCGTGAAGGCCCACTTCAAGCTGGCCGCGTCGGCGAAACCCAATTCGCCGGCCAAGAGGGGCGCGGCCGTTCCGAAGCAGACGCGGTCCAGATAGGTCACCATCGACAGCCCGCAGACCAGGGCCAGCACTCGGTAGCGAACTCGGCTTGGTGCTTGGATCGGCGCGGTGGGGGGGCCATGCATGGTGAGTGCCATCTCGGCGGCGGTCGAGGCTATTGCGATTGATCGATCAGATGCGCTTGAACAAAGGCTTCGTCCAAGGTAACCCCCAGCCCGGGCCGGTCGGGCACCTCGATCCAGCCATCGACCGCCTGCACCCGCTCGTGGGTAAGCTGGTTGCGCAGCGGGGAGTCTTCCACGCAGTCTTCGAACAGAAACGCATCGCGGCAGGTCGAAAGCCAGTGCAAGCTGGCCGCCACGGTCACGGGGCTGGTGTAACAGTGGTTGCAGAGCCGGGCGCCGATTTCCTCCACGCGCTGCCTGAGGTAGAGCGAATCGGTAAAGCCGTTGCGCGAGAGATCGATCTGATACACGTCCAAGCAGCGACCCTCGATCAGCGGGCGAAAGGCCTGCCGTCCGCACTCTTCCTCGCCACCGGCAATGGCCACCGGCGAACGATCGCGCAACCAGCGGTAGCCTTCGTAGTCGTCGGGATGAAGCGGCTCTTCGAGCCAGGTCGGCCGGTAGTCGGCAAACCGCTTGGCCCGCTCGAGCGCGGTCCGGGCATCCCAAACGCAGCCGGCGTCGATGAGCAGCGTCGCCTCGTCGCCCAGCCCGCGGCGGGCGCCAGCCACGAGCTGGCAATCGAGCTCTTCGCTTTGGCCCATCGGCTCCCAGCCGAATTTCACGGCCCGGTAGCCGGCCGCGCGCCAGCGCTCGGCAATGGCCTGGGTTTGGCGTCCGTCGCGTCCGAAGAGAATCGACGCGTAGGCCGGGATCCGTCGGTGGTGCTGGCCCCCCAACAAACGGTGGATCGGCTCGCCGAAGTGCTTGCCCTTCAGATCCCACAGCGCCATGTCGACGGCGGCCATGGCGGTAATGACCACCGAACGCCGCCCGCAATACATCGTCCGGCGGTACATATGCTGCCACAGCCGGTCCGTTTCCAGCGGGTTCTCGCCCATCAGTAGTTGTCGAAGCCCCGTGGCAATGTTGTGGCTGAACGGGGCATCGATCGCGGCTTTGACCATCTCGGGCGAGGAGTCGGCCTCGCCGATGCCTTCGAGCCCCGTATCGGTGCGCACCCGCACCAGGACCGAGTCTTGGCTGCTGGCCGTCTTGGCTTCGACCTGGGCGATGCGCAGGATTTGGCAGACGATTTCCGTGATTTTCATGGGTTGCGCCAATTGGCGATCGTTGGGGTGGCCCTGGAGGACCGGGCCCCCGGTGCTCAGGTCAGCTCGCGGCCCACCACCACGATGTGCTGGCCGCGCGGCACGGGCGCTACCCAGGCCTGGGCCAGTACCACGCCGTCGACACCAGCGCGGGCTGGCCAGGGCTGCATATCGATATGGTCGAAATCGTGCAGCCAGCCCACTACGTCGCCCCGGTGCACCCGGGTTCCGCACTCCACGCGCGGCTCGTAGTGGCCGTCGAAGGGGGCCACGGTAAAGCAATCGCGGTCGACCATTTCCAACTTGCGCTGCGTCCCGGCCTGGTGATAGGCGATCTTGTCGATCTGGCCTTTGAGTTGACCCTGATGGATGGCGGCGGCCAGAACCCCCTGGCGCCCGTAGCGAACCCCCTCGGGATTGACCGCGCGCCCCCAGCCGAGTTCGGTGCCGACGGTGATCTTGCCGAGCCGTTCGGCCTCGCTGGGCAACAGCCCCGGAGTGAGATTCTGGTACACCATCAGGCAAGGAGTGCCGAACCAGCGGGCCGTTTCCTCGATCTGGCCCGCCAACACCGGGTCGTCGACGTGGTGGTAGTTGGCGCAGATCGCGAAACGGGCTACGTCGCCTCCGGAGTGCAGATCGAGCACCACGTGAACCCGCGGCCAGAGGTATTGCCGAACGAAGGCCGCGATACGGTGCGTAATTCCCGCCAGGGCCGGGGTGATGCCCGCCCCTTGGACGAATGCCCGGTTCAAATTCACGCCGTCGTCGGGCCGGCTTTCGCGGGTGCCGGCGCGAAAGGCCGACGGATTGAGCACCGGCACCAAGATGATGCGGCCCCGTACCTGCTCCAGTTCGATTTCGCCCAGCAGCCGCTTAAGGGCCACGGGCCCCTCATACTCGTTGCCATGGTTCGAACCGAAAGCGACCAGGCCCCGGTCGGCGGTGGCCTCGGGACCGACCCAAACCGAGAGCGGAATCAGGTGGTCGCCCCAGATGCTGTCGTGTTCGAGCGCCACCCAATAGTCGCGCCGACCCGGGGAATCGAGATCGAGCGCTTCGGGCCGGGCGACCTGGCGGTTCATGGCGGGCGATGCTCCGTGCGCGATCGTTGGAAGCCGTTGCGGCGCTCGGTGCGGCGTGCGCGCCGCTTGCCGTGTGCGCCGGTGGGAGATTGTGAACCGCGGCGCCGTTGGCGTCAAAGCGCCTTCGACAAGACCATGGGGCAAGCCGCCCAGACGGCTTATAATGGGCACCGTCGACGATCGATCGTCCGGATCGATTTCGGGAACAACCGCGATGCGACCCTTTCTCGCCCTGCCAAGAGAGTACCCGCCGATGTCTTCGCTTAGTCGTCGAAGGTTTTTACAAGCCAGCGGCCGGGGTGCCGTCCTGGCCGGGCTTTATCCCAGTGCGTGGAGCGGTGCCACGGCCTTAAGCGCGCTGGCCGTGCCTGCCGTGCCGCGTTCCGACGAGGAGCCAAAGCTGCACCAGAGGTTGGGCAAAGATGCTCGCCTGATCGTGCATACGACCGATCCGATCGTGTTGGAGACACCGCTGGCGCTCTTGGCCGAAGAGCGAATCACTCCCACCTCGGCGCTGTTTGTGCGCAATTGCCAAGCGATTCCCGACCCCCGGCCAGCCGCCGGACCCTCGGGCTGGAAGATTGCCCTCTCGGGCACCCAGGGGGGCCCCGACGTGTGGGACGCCGCCCTGCTCCAGGAACTGCCGCAGACCGAGGTGGAAATGGTCCTGCAGTGTTCTGGCAACGGCCGGCAACTGTTTCACGCCGCCTCGCCCGTTTCGGGAATGATTTGGGGCAAGGGGGGCATGGGCAATGTGCGATTCGGTGGAGTGCGGCTCAGTGCGATACTGGAGCGGTTGAAATGCCAGCCCGCCAAGGGCGCCAAGTACCTGACCGCCGAAGGGGCCGACCAGCCAGCGGCCGGCAAATCAGATTTCGAGCACAGCCTGCCGCTGGACGAGGTGCTTGAGAAATCACTGCTGGTCTGGCAGATGGGGGGCGAACTGCTCCCCGCCATTCATGGCGGACCGGTTCGCCTGGTTACCCCCGGGTTCTACGGCACCATGCAGGTGAAGTGGGTTACCCGGCTGCGGTTTGAGGACCACGAGAGCGACCATACCAGCCAAATTCCCGATTACCGCACGCCGCTTCGGCTGCTGCGGCCGGGAGAAGCCTTCGAGCCCAGCTACGCCAACAGCGAGCCGAATTGGCGGATGCGGCTCAAGAGCGTGGTGCTATCTCCCCAGGACGACGCCACGCTGCGCGGCCCGGAGCAGGTGATTCGCGGCGTGGCGTTCTCGGACGGCGAAGCGCGAATCGAAGCGGTGCTGGTTTCCCTCGACCGGGGCGCTACCTGGCGCCGGGCCGAGCTGACCGTACCCGATAGCCCCTACGCCTGGTATCCTTGGCACCTGGCTTGCCGACTGGCCGAGGGTCGGCAAGCTATCTGGGTCCGTGCGATCGACGCCCAGGGCCGCACGCAGCCGCTCGACGGCAATCGCTTTTGGAATCCCAAGGGCTACGCCTGGAACGGAGTGGAACAGATCGAGGTGACTGTGGTGTAGTCGCGATTGCCCCAGTGCCTGCCCGGCGCGGCGGGGCCCGCCTTTGGAAACGCAAGCCCTGAAGCGGTACCCCCGCGGGCCTCATTCGCAAACGGGGCCAAGACCTCTGACTTCCCATTCCATACGACCACCTCGAGCGCCCAGTCGATGAACGCGCCTCGCAAACCGGCAGTTCGGCGAAGTGAAATCCCTGCTCGGGTTCTGGCGCAGCTGAACGCCGGCCAGTTGGAATCGGGCAACCTGGTCGAGGGGCTCGCCATCGACATGGCCAAGCTGCTCCGCGCTGCCGTCCCCGGCTTGCGGCCCGCGGCGGTTGCCCAGGTGCGTCAGGCCGCCGAGTTTGGCATAACGCGGCGGATGGAGCTTTGCGCCCGGGTGCTGTACGACGAGCAAGGGCTGGACGCCCTCCCCCGGCTCGCGGGGCACCGCTCCGACACGGTCCGGGGTTGGGCCTGTTACCTGGTCGGCCTGGCGCCCGACCTGTCGCTGGCGCGGCGTTTGAAGTTGTTGCGGCCGCTGGCCGACGACCCGCACTTCGGAGTGCGCGAATGGGCCTGGATTCCGCTCCGGCCGCATCTGGCCCGCGAGCTCGACGCCGCGATTGCCTTGCTCCAGCCGTGGACCCGGCTGCGCTCAACCAACCTGCGGCGATACGCCGTCGAGGTGACCCGCCCCTGCGGCGTGTGGACCAACCACATTACCGAGCTCAAGCGGGCACCGATGCGCGGGCTGCCGTTGCTCGAGCCGCTGCGGGCCGCGCGAGAGAAATACGTGCAAGATTCGGTCGCGAATTGGCTGAACGACGCCTCGAAGACCAATCCTGACTGGGTACGCCAGGTTTGCGAGCGCTGGTTGCGCGAATCGCCTTGCGAGGCCACCGAGAGGATTTGTGCCCGCGCCCAGCGCAGCTTATAGAGCTTAGGGAGCTTTTCGACGGGGGTTGAAGCCGTCAGAAATCGGTGTTTCGCCTGGATCGCCGCCGGAGGGTTCCCGCCACCGGCGTTTCGCTCGCCAATTTCCGGAGGGCCGGGTCATGTTGCCAAAGGTCGACCGCCGCTGGTTCGCCAACCTGGCCCTGGGACTGGCCTGTTGGTTGGTCCAGGGGCCCAGTCTGGCTCGGTGCCAGGCGGATAGCGGCGCGGCTTCGTCCGGGTCGGCCCAGACGCCCCCGCCGCGGCCCTACCAGAACCGGTTAACGCTGCTGGAAAAACCCGCGCCGCTGCTGGCCGATTACCCCCAGTTCGTGGCGCCGGTCGAAGAGACCACGCGCTACGAAGCCCCCACCTTGGTCGATCAGCCCGGGGGGCGGCTGACCGTACGGGCCTGGCGTTTTTCCTACAATGCGCGCGGCATTATCGAAATGCCCAATCGGCTGCGGGCCGATCAAACCGCCGTGGTGATGGTGCATCCCTGGGGAATCGACGACGGGCAGGGGTGGCGAACTCCCGAGCCGGCGGGCGTGGCCGATTTTTGCACGCCGGAGAAAAACCATCTCGCGGCCCAGCATACGCGGCAGGTAATTCGCCCGCTGATCGATCGCTTGCGCCCGCACGTTCGCCTGGTGTTATTCAGCCTGATTGGCGATCCGGCCAACCCGGTGCGGCGGAAACTGTATCGGTCGATTCACGGGCGGCCGACCGCCGACGAGCGCCGGCAAGGGGCCGCCGAGTTGGCCGCGCAGCTGGCGGCCTTTCGCTACGAGGGGGAAGCGCTTCCCGCGGAGCTGACGCTCTCGGCCGAGCTGCCGGTGGCCGACTACTTCCGCCAGTTTCCGGGGCTCGATGCGGGCCCTCGCTACGATCCGCCGGGTTTCTGGGAGTTGCCGGTTCCGGTAACCAGCGATGTACACCCGGAAGACGACGACGTGGTGTTCTACGACCAGGAAGGTTACGAGGCGCTGCGCGATTTTCTGCGCGGCGAAGGGGTGCACCACGTCATTTTGACCGGCTACGCGACCGACATGTGTTTCTGCCGCACCACGGCCGGATACGAGAATCTGTCGCGCGATTTCAACGTGTTCCTGGTGGGCGATGCCACGTTGGCCACCTTTCCGGCCAATCGAAAACCGGCCCATGCCACGAACGCGGCGATCTCGCTGGCGTCGCTCAATCAGCTAGTTACGCAGTGTTCCTGGATTGTGGTGGAGCCGGGCCCCTGAACCGCTTTAGGCGGTGCCCCCCCCGGGCCACTGGGGGTTATACTGGCAAGCTGTCCGAGGTGGCGCGCGACTTCCCGCTTGCGCAAGGGAGGGGCAACCGCCGATTCGGGTCGACCTGGGCACGAGGCGCGAAACGCGATGACTGGGACGAAGCCGAACTCGATTCGCCCGAGGAAGCGCTGCCGAGACCGCGGGGCCGCGCGGCTGCGATTCTGGCTGGCCGCGTTGGGGGGCCTTGGCCTGGGCCTTGCTCCCCTCGCGCCGCTAAGAGGCGCCGAGCCGGTCGATTACCAGCGCGACGTTGCCCCGCTGCTGGCCAGACATTGTGTGGCGTGCCATGGGCCGGATCAGCAGGAGTCGAGTTTGCGACTCGATACCCCTGCCGGGCTCAACCGAGGGGGCGTGCGGGGGCCGCTCTGGATTGCCGGCCAGAGCCAGCAGAGCTTGTTGATGGAAGCTTTGCGCGGTAGCGACAACCTGGAACGCATGCCCGCCGGAGACGATCCGCTGAGCGAGGCCGAAATCGCGCTGTTCGGCGCCTGGATCGACGCCGGGGCCGTGTTGCCCGCGGAGGTCGACGCGCAGTCGGCTTCCGAGCCGGCCGACCTGCCTTGGTCGTACCGACCCCTGGTGGCGGTGGCGCCCCCCGCGGCGGGCGATTCGCAATGGCCTCGCAATGCGATCGACCATTTCATCGAGGCACGTTTGCGCGAAGCGGGTTTGGCCCCCTCGCCCGAGGCCGACCGGCCGACGCTCATTCGCCGCCTTTCGCTCGACTTGATCGGCCTTCCTCCGTCGCCCGCAGAGGTCGAGGCGTTTCTGTTGGACCATCGTCCCGACGCCTACGAGCGGCTGGTCGAGGCGCTCCTGGCCTCGCCGCACTACGGCGAGCGGTGGGGTCGCCATTGGCTCGACCTGGCCCGCTACGCCGATTCCAACGGCTACACCATCGACGGGCCGCGCTCGATCTGGAAGTATCGCGACTGGGTCATCGAGGCCTTGAACCGCGACCTGGCGTTCGACCAGTTCACCATCGAGCAGCTTGCCGGCGACCTCTTGCCCGGCGCCACGCTCGATCAGCAAGTGGCCACCGGGTTTCATCGCAATACGCTTAAGAACGAAGAGGGTGGAACGGATCCCGAGCAGTTTCGCGTCGAGGCCGTGGCCGATCGCGTGAACACGACCGGCCAGGTCTGGCTGGGGCTGACCGTGGGTTGCGCCCGCTGCCACGACCACAAGTACGACCCCCTGACCCAGCGCGAGTATTACGAGCTGTTTGCCTTCTTCAACCAGTGCGACGAGCCGACCCTGCCGGTTCCCAGCCCAGACGAGGCGGCCCAACTGGCCGCGATCGACCAGGAGCTGGAAGCTCTGCGCGGCCAACTTGCCGAAGTGGATGCCGAGCTTCCGGCACGGCAACAAGCTTGGGAAGCCGAACTGTCGCCGCTAGCGCAGGTGGCCTGGCACGTACTGGTGCCCGACCGGTGGCACGCCGAGCACGGGACCACGCTGACGCTGCTGGACGATCATTCCCTGTTGGCCCAAGGCCCCACGCCCGAGCATGACGATTACCAGGTATTTGTCCCCTACGCCGGGCGTGTGAGCGCGCTTCGACTGGAGGTGTTGGCCGACGATCGCCTGCCCCAGCGCGGCCCGGGCCGAGCCAGCAACGGCAACTTCGTGCTCAGCGAACTTACCCTGGCGGTAGGGTCCGGCTCCCCACCGGCCCAGGCTGCTGCGAACACGGCCGGGGCGGCGGCCACCACAGCGGCAGCATCAGCCGCGGTGGCAGCATCCGCGGGGGCGGCTGGCCCAATCGCCGCGGCGCCGCTGCCCGCTCCGCAATCGGTTTCGTTCTCTCAAGCCACGGCCGATCACTCTCAGGTGAATTACGCAATTGCGAGCGCCATCGACGGCGACCTGGAGACCGGCTGGGCGATCAACACCGAAATGCCCAGCCAAGAGGCCAATCTCGACCGAACGGCGGTGCTCAGGCTCGCCGAGCCGCTGGAACTCTCCGGCGGACAGCAAATAGTCGTCACCCTGCGGCACCAAACCAAGAAGAACCCCCGCTACCAAATCGGTCGCTTTCGGCTTTCGGTTTCGGGCTCTGAGCCGCGGGTGTTGCAACTGAGCGAAGAGGTTCGGGCAGTCCTGGTCAAACCCGCTTCAGAGCGAACGGCGGACGAACAGAAGCTGCTGCGGGCAGCGTACCAGGCGGTCGATCCGCCGCGTCAGCCCCTGGCCGCGGCGGTGGCCAAAATCGAGCGCCGCAAGGATAAGTTGCTCGAGAAGATTCCCAGTACGCTGGCGCTGGTTGAGCGAGCCGAGCGCCGGCCCACGGCGGTGCATTTGCGTGGCGATTTTCTCCGTGCCGGAGCAGCGGTCGAGCCGGCCACGCCCCAGGGATTGCCCCCGTTGGCCATTGCGGGGAGCGGGCCTGCCACACGGCTCGACCTGGCCCGCTGGCTGGTCGATCCCCGCAACCCGTTGACGCCCCGGGTGACCGTGAATCGGGTCTGGCAGCAGTATTTCGGCCGGGGGCTGGTGGAAACCGAGAACGATTTTGGCACTCAAGGTTCGCTTCCCACGCATCCCGAGCTTCTCGATTGGCTGGCGACCGACTTCGTGCAGGGGGGATGGAGCCTGAAACACTTGCATCGGCGAATTGTTTCCTCGGCCGCGTATCGGCAAGCCTCGCAGTTTCGCGAGGACCTGGAGGCCGTCGACCCGCGAAACCTGTGGCTGGGCCGCCAGAACCGGCTCAGGCTCGAAGCGGAAATCGTACGCGACGAAGCCCTGGCCGCCAGCGGACTCTTGAACCCGGCCATCGGCGGGCCAGGCGTGTACCCACCGCAGCCCGAGGGTATTTATCGCTTCACGCAGCAAAACAAGAGCTGGCCCGAGAGCCGCGGCCCAGATCGTTATCGCCGGACGCTGTACACCTTTTTTTGGCGATCGAGCCCGTTTCCGCTGTTGAGCACCTTCGACGCACCGGATGCCAATGTCGCGTGCACGCGCCGCACCCGGTCCAACACACCGCTACAGTCGCTCACCTTGGCCAACGACCGCGGCTTTGTCGAACTGGCCCAGGGACTGGCGCTGCGGTCGCTGCGCGAGGCCCCTGGCGGCGGGGCGCAAACCATCGATCGGTTGTTCCGCCTGGCGCTGGTGCGCGGGCCGCTGCCGGCCGAAACCCAGCGGCTGGCCGAACTCTACCGCCAGGAACTGGCCCGCTTAGAAGGCGACTCGGACGGCGCCGCGAAATTAGCTCCTGCCGATCGGCCCCCCGCGTTGTCGGCCGCCGAGGCGGGCGCCTGGACCATGGTAGCGCGTACCGTACTGAACCTGGACGAATTCGTAACCCGGCCCTGAACGGCCCGGTGGCCCTCGCTCCGGCGCCGAAAGGCCGCGGCAGCCTAGCCCCTGCGAAGTGACCCTGTCATGAACCAACCGCGATCGAGCCAAAACGCCTTGGCGGCCACCACCCGGCGAGAGTTTTTCGGCCAATCGGGGCTGGCCTTGGGCAGCATGGCGCTGGCCAGCCTGTGGGCCGATCGCACCACGGGGGGCGAAAGCCAGGGCGTGGCCGGATCGCTCGGGCAAACGCACTTTCCTGCCCGGGCCAAGCGAGTGATTTTTCTGTTCATGGCCGGAGGGCCAAGCCAGCTTGAATTGTTCGATTACAAGCCCAAGCTGCAAGAACTCGACGGACAAGTGGTGCCGGCCTCGTACACGGCCAAGAAGCGGTTTGCCTTTATCACGGGCGATGCCCGGCTGCTGGGTACCCGCCGGCGCTTCGCCCGGCACGGCGAGTGCGGCGCGGAGCTAAGCGAGCTGTTGCCCCATTTGGCCACGGTGGTCGACGACGTGGCCATCGTGCGCAGCATGGCCACCGACGTCTTCAACCATGGCCCCGCCAAGTTGTTTTTGAATACGGGTTCCGCCCAGTTCGGCCGCCCGGCCATGGGGGCCTGGCTTACCTATGGGCTGGGGTGTGAAACCGCCGACCTGCCGGGCTTTGTCGTGCTGCAATCGGGGCCACGGGGCCCGCGGGGGGGCTCGGCCCTCTGGGGAAGCGGCTTCCTGCCCAGCTCATACCAGGGAGTGCCGTTTCTCGCTGGCCCGGAACCGATTCTGAACCTGGCCAGCCCGCCGGGAGTCGATGTGTCGGGCGAGGCGGCGTTTCAAGGCGCCGTCCACGACCTGAACCAGTTGCGCTACGACGCCACGGCCGACCCCGAGATTCTGACCCGAATTTCGGCCTACGAAATGGCGTTTCGCATGCAGAGTAGCGCCCCCGAGTTGATGAATCTATCCAGCGAAACGGCCGCCACGCTGGCCGAGTACGGGGCCGAGCCGGGCCAGGTGTCGTTCGCCAACAACTGCCTGTTGGCCCGCCGGCTGGTCGAACGGGGCGTTCGCTTCGTGCAGCTTTATCACACTGATTGGGACCACCACGGCAACCCCGATACCCATTTGGGCCAGCCGCTCGACGACCGCTGCGCGGAAACCGATCGCCCGGCGGCGGCCCTGGTTCGCGATTTGAAGCGCCGGGGCCTGCTCGACGAGACCCTGGTGGTCTGGGGAGGTGAATTCGGGCGAACCCCCATGGGCGAACCTCGCGACCTGGTCGGCCGCGATCATCACGTCGAGGCCTATACCATGTGGCTAGCCGGCGGCGGCATCCGGGGCGGGCAAACGCTGGGAGCCACCGACGAATTGGGATATTACCCGGTTGAGCATCGGGTGCATGTTCACGACCTGCAGGCCACCCTACTGCGGCTACTGGGGCTCGACCACTTGCAGCTCACCTATCGTTTCCAAGGTCGGCAGTTCCGTTTGACCGACGTGGGGGGCGAGGTCGTCTCGGCCTTGTTGGCCTAGAGGCTCGCCGGCAGCAGAGTCGTTCCAGCGCGGGCCATGGGCGTCGGCGCCTTGGCAGGTCGCTTTCAATCGCGCGCCGGCACCGAGAGAAACTCCAAGATGCGCAAGCCCTGGCGAGCCGCGGTCATTGGGCACACCGGTCGTGGCGATTACGGCCATCAGCTCGACCAGGTTTGGCTTGAGGTTCCCGGCGTGGAGCTCGTCGGTGTGGCCGATCCGGACCCCGCCGGCCGGGCCGCCGCCGCCAAACGGCTGGGGCTCGCTCGAGCCTATGAAGACTATCGCCAGATGCTCGATGAACTGCGGCCCGACGTGGTGAGCATTGGCCCTCGCTGGATCGACCGCCATGCCGAGTTGGTCGAGGAAACCGCAGAGCGGGGCATTCACATCTATCTGGAAAAGCCATTCTGCCGCACCCTGGCCGAGGCCGATCGGATCGTCGATGCCTGTGACCGTAGCCACGTGAAGCTGGCACTGGCCCTGCAAACCCGGTACAGCCCCAAGCTGCCCGTCGTAAATCGCATCCTGAGCGAGGGGCGAATCGGCAGCATCCTGGAGATTCGAGCTCGGGGAAAGGAAGACGGCCGAGGCGGCCTGGAAGACCTGTGGGTGCTGGGCACGCACGTGCTCGACCTGATGCGAGTATTCGGCGGTTCGCCTCGCTGGTGCCTGGCCAGCATCGAACAACAGGGCCGACCTATCCGCCGGGCCGACCTGGTCGAGGGGAGCGAAGGCCTGGGGCCGCTCGCCGGAGATCGGGTCTCGGCCATGTTCGGGCTGGCTGGCTCAACCGTCGGCTATTTCCAGTCGACCCGCGGGGCCGGCGGCAACCCCTCGCGGTTCGGAATTCAAATCATGGGCTCGCAGGGGGTCTTGGAAGTATTGCCCGGCTACTTGCCCAGCGTGCGGTGGTTGCCCGACCCAAGCTGGTCGCCGGGGCGCTCGGGCCAAGGGTGGGTTGCGGTATCATCCCAAGGAATCGGCGAGCCCGAACCACTGGCCGATGGCGGACTGCCGGCCGGCAACGTGTTGGCGGTGAAAGACTTGCTGGCGGCGATCGAGGAAGACCGCCCCCCCGTGGCCAACGCCGGCGAGGCGCGGGCGACTCTGGAAATGATCATGGCCATCCTGGCCGCCGCGGTGCGTGGCGGGCGAGTGGATTGGCCGCTCCAAGACCGGAGCCATCCGCTCGCGCGGCTAAGCTAACCCAGCGCGAGCGGTGCCGGGCGGATTCCGCGGCGAAGCTGCCCCCAGGACCACGCCAACCGGCCAGCACCGCGCCCCGCGGCCAGGGCCAAAAGCGGGGCGAACATCGAACCCCAGTACTGGTTGAAGTCGTATCCGGCCAGGGCGAAGGCCGCGAAGTAGCCGGCCAGAACCAGGCTCACGCGTGCTCCCAGGCGGGTTTGCCAGCCCCAAACTCCCAGCCAGGCCAGGCTAAACACCAGGGCCGTGGCCCACTGGGGCAGGATCAGTAGGTAAGCGTTCATCTGGCAGGTGGAGAGCACGAACGGCAGGCCCCCCCATTGCCACCAGGAGCCGGCATGGGCCAGGTCGTTGGGGCCGATGAGCGGGCCAACCTGGCTGGCGTGCCAGGCATAGAATCCGGCGTAGGCCGCCAACCCCAAGGCCCAGCCCAGCGTTTGGCGCCAATGCCCCCCCCAGATCGCGAAGGCCGCCAGTACCAGCACGGCCGGCGCCGCCAGCTCGCGCAGAAACAGGGCGGCAACGCCAGCCAGCACCGCCCAGGCACCACGGCGTCCGGCCGACGCCAGCACGGCCAAGGTTACAAGCAGCCCCGACCATAGTTCGGGCATTACGTACAGATTGCCCAAGATGGTCGGCATCCAGGCGCCGGTCATCAGCGCAAACGCACCGAGCGCGGGCGCTAGCGACCTCCAATCGACCGATACTGGCGCGGACCCTGCACGACAGCCATCGCCGGTGCACCCGGCCGTGACCATGCCGCTTGGCGGGGCTACGCCGGCACTCGCGTCGGCAGCCACGGCGTCGAAGGCCCAGACCAGTGCCAGCAGCCCGAGCCCGGCGAGCAAGGCTTGCCCCAGGCGCGGGTCGGGCAGCCACCCCAAGAAAGCCATGGGGAGCGGGGTGCGCCAGTTCAATCGCGAACGCGTGGGATACCCCCGCGCGCGGAGCTCGGTGGCCGCGGCCTCATAGTAGCCCTCGCCACGGCCGATGCGGTCGACCTCGGCCCGGTACAAGGCGACGTCGCCCGGTCCTCGACTGGGGCGATCGGCAAACCCCGATTTCAGGGGCGATAGCGAGACGACCAGCGCCGCCACGGTAAGGATCGACCAAGCGGCGATGAACGTCCGCCGCGGCGCGGTGTGCGCCATGCCGGAAGGCAACGGCTTGAGCCAGGGCTGGTCGGTCGGCGACACGTGAAGAGCCTCGCTTGCCGGGGGGGCCGGGCCGGGGGCTTTCCTTCTCCCCGGACCAGCGCCGCTTTTGGCAAGCTTAGCTCGGCAATCGCCGCCCGAGGCGCCGGCGAGCCGGGTCGCGACGATGGTGCCGATTGTGCGAGACAGCGCGGCGAGCCCACGGGCGATTGGGGGCCGGCCGCCGCACGGCTACCGCAAGGCGTCGGCAAAGGCGGCTTCCAGCGTTTTCAGGCCGGCCTCGCCCTGGTCCCCCTCGACCACTACGTTGACCCGCACCTCGCTGGTGTTGATCATTTCGATGTTGATGCCCGCTTCGCTGAGCGACTGAAAAGTGCGCCGGGCCACGTCGGTATGGCTGCGCAGCCCGATGCCCGAGACCGAGAGCTTGGCCACCTGGGCAGCCGAGCTCACCGGCCCACAGCCCAGCTCGCGGGCCATTTTTTCAGCCACCTCCACGGCCCGGCTCAAATCGCCCCGAGCCACGGTCCAGGTCAGGTTGGCCTGGCCGGCTCGGCCATAGCTTTGCACGATCATGTCGACGAAGATCGAGGCCGCCGCGATTCGGTCGAACACCTGGGCCGCGATGCCCGGTTGATCCGGCACGCCCGAAATGGTTACCCGGGCCTGCGAGGGGTCGAGCGTAATTTCGTCGATGGCCAGGTCTTCCATACCGCTGAGCCGTTCGACCACTTCCTGGGGGGTTGAACGCGGCCGGTCTGCCAGTTGGTGCGAGGCCGCCGCCGACTGCGCGGCGCTGGCCGCCGGGGGAGGTTGGTCCAGGCGAAACGCCCGATGCACCGCCCGCAGAGCGTCGACCGCTTGAGAGCGAGCAACCAACACCGAGATTTTGATCTCGCTGGTGGTGATCATCTGAATATTCACGCCGGCGTCGGCCAAGGCGCGAAACATGCGGTTGGCCACCCCGGTCTGGCGGGCCATGCCCAACCCCACGGCCGAAACCTTGGCCACCTGTTCGTCGTGCGTTACCCCTTCGGCGCCGAGTTGTTGGGCTGCCTCTTGCACGGCGGCCAGCGTGGGAGCCAGCTCGTTCTTGAGCACGGTGAACGAAATGTCGGCCTTGCCGCCGGCACCCACGTTTTGCACGATCATGTCGACCGTAATGTTCTGGTCGGCCAGGCGCGAAAAAATGGCCCGGCTGGTCCCCGGCCGATCGGGCACTCCCAGAATGGTGACTCGCGATTCATCGCGCAACAGGGCCACTCCGCTGACCGGCTGATCGGGCGATTCGGGCTGGGCCGCGATGATCGTGCCCGGTACATCGCTAAAGCTGGAGCGAACGTGCACGGGCACTCCAAACTTCTTGGCGAACTCGATCGAGCGATTGTGCATGACCCCGGCGCCCAGGCTGGCCAACTCCAGCATTTCGTCGTAGCTCACCTGGTTGATCTTGCGGGCCTCGGGCAGGACGCGCGGATCGGTGGTATAGACACCGTCGACGTCGGTATAAATCTCGCAGGCTTCGGCATGGAGCACCGCGGCCAGCGCCACGGCCGTGGTGTCGCTGCCGCCGCGACCGAGCGTGGTAATGTTGAAATGCTCGTCGATTCCCTGAAACCCGGCGGCGATGACGATTTGGTTGTCGTCCAGCAATTGACGCATGCGGTCGGTCGAAATCGACCGGATCCGGGCCTTGGTGTGGGTGCTGTCGGTGCGAATACCGATCTGGGCTCCCGTCAGGCTCGTGGCCCGGTGACCCAGGTCGCAAATGGCCATCGCCATCAGGGCCACGCTGACCTGCTCGCCCGTCGAGAGCAGCATGTCCATCTCGCGCGCCGGCGGGCTCTGGGTAACCTGCTGGGCCAGATCGATCAGGTGGTCGGTGTTGTGCCCCATGGCGCTGACCACCATCACCACCTGGTGCCCTTCGCGCTGGGCGCGAATCGCCTTGCGGGCGGCGGCCCGAATCTTCTCGGCATCGGCCACGCTGGTGCCACCAAACTTCTGCACAATTACCGACATGGTAGTAGTTCGTTCTCCTGGTTCGAGCAACGCTGGGGGGCTGGCCGGGGTAAGGCGAACCGCCTGCCTCCGGTGGCCGATTGGCGCGGCGGAAAACTAGCCGCCGAGAAAATAGCCCATCATCTTCCATCCCTCGGGAAAGACCAGCGACGAGCGGCCGGCGGCCACTTCGTCGTAGGTGCGCTCGCCGTCGGGCACAATGCCCTTGCCGCACACGGCCAACGGCACGAACCCATGGCTATGGGTCTTGGTGCGCACCGGCGTGGGATGATCGGGCGACACCAGAATCCGGTAATCGCCGCGTTGTTTCAAAGCGGCCAAGAGCGGTCCGACAATGTGGGTGTCGATCTGCTCGAGGGCCTCGATCTTGGCGTCGGCCCTCCCCTCGTGCGAGGCCTCGTCGGTGGCCTCGACATGGACGCAAATAATGTCGGTCTGGTCCAAGGCGTCGACCGCGTACCGGCCCTTGGCCGCGTAGTCGGTGTCGAGGTAGCCGGTGGCGCCGGGCACCTCGATCCGGGGCCAACCGATCAGGGCCGCCAGACCGCGGAGCAGATCGACCGCCGTGATCATGGCGCCTTGCTTGCCGTAGCGCAGGGCAAACGAGGGCAAGCTGGGGGCCCGCCCCAGGCCCCAGAGCCAGATATTCGTGGCCGGCAGCAAACCTTGCTGGCGCCGGGCCTGGTTCACCGGGTGATCGGCGAAGAGCGGTACGCTGTCGGCCATGAGTTGATTGAGCAGGTCGCTGCCAGGACCGCGCGGATAGTCTTCGAGCACCGATTGGTCGGTCAGGTCGTGGGGCGGAGTGGTCCGGGTTTCCCGGGCAAAGGGAGCCGGCTCGCCTGCCCCGCGGTAAAGCAGCAAGTTTCGGTAGCTTACGCCGGGGCGAAACTCGAGCCGATCGCCCCCCAGTCGCTCTTGCGCGGCGGCCAACAAGGCCGTGGCCTCGGCGGTCGAGATATGGCCGGCCGTAAAGTCGCGCATCGTCTGGTCTTCGACCGTGACCAGGTTGCAGCGGATGGCCCAGTCGTCGGGCCCCAGCTCGATGGATTGCGCGGCGGCCTCTAGCGGCGCGCGGCCCGTGAAGAACTCGAGCGGGTCGTAGCCGAAGAGGCTTAAATTGGCCACGTCGGACCCGGCCGGCAGCGACGGCGGTACGTGGTTCGCCCGCCCCACTACTCCTTCGCGCGCCACTTGGTCCATAAACGGCACCCGGGCCGCCTGCAGCGGCGTTCGACCGTCCAGGCTCTCCTGGGGTTCATCGGCACAGCCATCGGGAATAATGATCGCGTATTTCATGGCAGGTTGGCCTCGAGCCGTGGTTCTGAAACGAGCGTGCCGCGCCGGTTGATCATTAAAGTCCTCTGGCGGTGGGCGGCCTCGGGACCGGTCTGGCGCCAGGCAGGCTGGGGCCGAGCGGCAAAAGGCTTGCTCAATCGCGCACCCGCATTCGATCGCTCCAAGAGCGGACACAGCCCAGCCGGCTGATGGCGGCCGTGGCCTGGCCAATGGCCCCTTCGGTCGTGGTATGGGTCATAATAATCAGCGGCACCACCCCGGGGCTCCCACCCCCTTGGGCCGAGGAGGCCTCGTGCTGAATGACCGAAGCGATCGATACTTGGTGCTGCCCCAAAACGCCCGTGATGTCGGCCATGACGCCGGGGCGGTCCTCCACGTCGTAGCGCAGGTAAAACCGGCCGGGCACGCGGGCATAGTCGCGGGCGCTTACCCGGGCCTCGCGGTGTGACCAGAGATCGAGCGTGCGAAAGGTGATTGCGGCCCGGCCCACGACGGTGTCGATCAGGTCGGCCACCACGGCCGAGGCGGTAGGCATCTGGCCCGCCCCCTGGCCGTGAAAAAACACCGGCCCCAGCGCGTCGCCGACCACGCTAATGGCGTTGAACGCTCCCCGCACCTCGGCTAGCGGGGTACCCCGCCGGACCAAAGTGGGTGAAACGTGGAGCTCGAGCCCCTCGGGAACCAGCTGGGCCACGGCCAAGAGCTTGATGCGATAACCCAGTTCGGCCGCGTAGCGCAAGTCGATTTGCTCGACCGTATCGATGCCCCGCCGGGGTATTTCGCGCCAGTGCAGCCGGGCCCCAAAGGCCAAGTGGGCCAAGATCGCCAGCTTTTGGGCGGCGTCGCTGCCGTCGACGTCCATCCGCGGATCGGCCTCGGCATAGCCCAAGCGCTGGGCCTCGGCCACGGCGGCAGGGTAGCCCGAACCGTGGTCTTCCATTTGCGTAAGAATGAAATTGCTGGTGCCATTGAGAATGGCATCGAGCGATTGCACCTGGTTGGCCGAGAGGCACTGGCTCAGGTTGGCCACGATCGGGATGCCGCCGGCGACCGAGGCTTCGAACGCAATTGAGCGGCCCAATTGCCGAGCCCGGTCGAAAAGTTCCGAGCCATGTTCGGCCAACAGCGCCTTGTTGGCGGTGACCACGTCTTTGCCGCTCTCGAGCAGACGGAGGGTGATCGAACGGTCGGGCTCGAGCCCCCCCACCAGAATGGCCACCACGTCGATGTCCGGGTCGTCGGTCACCAGGCTCAAGTCGTCGGTCAGCACCCCGGGGGGAAGCTTCAACTGCCGGGCCCGCGAGCGATCGCGGACCACCACCCGGGCAAGCTCCAGGCGTCGTCCAGCATGGCGGGCCAGGCGGTCGCCCTGTTCGAGCACGAGCCGCGCGACCCCGCTGCCGACGGTGCCCAAACCGACAATGGCGATCTTCGAGGGGCGAGTTTCCGACATGGGCTTAAGTCGCAGGCGACAGGCAGGTTCGGTCCAAGCGGGTCATCGTAGGTGGCCCGGCCGGGGGTGGTCAAGCCGCGGCCCGGGCTGGTTTTGGCGTGGCTGCGGGGGGCCACGCTGCGCAGGTTCGGCCCGAGGGATACAATAGGCCCACCCGGTTGGCCGCAGACCACGCATTGGACTGGGCGCGGACCGAAGCAAGCACCCTAGGAGCTTTCACCCCCCGATGGATTCCCAAGCCCACGAGTTTCTCAAACAACTGCTGGCCGTACCGAGTCCCTCGGGCTACGAGGCCGAGATTCAGGGCCTGGTTCGCCAGTACCTGGCCCCGCTTGCCGACACGGTGCGAACCGACCTGCACGGCAATGTAATCGGCATCAAGAACGCCGGCGCCCCCCTGCGGGTGATGTTGGCGGGGCACTGCGATCAAATCGGTCTGATCGTGCAGCACATCGATTCCGACGGCTTCCTCTATGTGCAACCCATCGGCGGCTGGGATCCCCAGCAACTGGTCGGCCAGCGGATGACCATTTGGAGCGCCGCCGGGCCGGTGCTGGGGGCGATCTCGCGCAAGCCGATTCACCTGTTGACCGAGGAAGAGCGCAAGCAGGTGGTCAAGCTGAAAGATCTGTGGATCGACATCGGGGCCCGCAACAAGGAAGAGGCTCAGCAGCTAGTGCGCGTGGGGGACCCGGTCACGCTTGAATTGACTTATCGAGAGCTGAAAAACGGTCGGGCGATCAGCCCGGCCATGGACGATAAAACCGGGCTTTGGGTCGTGCTCGAGGCGTTTCGCCGGGCCGCCGCGCGGCCGCTGCACTGCGCGGTATACGTAGTTTCGACGGTGCAGGAGGAAGTCGGCCTGCGGGGTGCCAAGACCAGCTCGTACGGCATCGATCCGCAAGTGGGCGTGGCGGTCGATGTGACCCATGCCACCGATTGCCCCACGATCGACAAGAAGCAGGAAGGGGAGATCGCGCTGGGAGGTGGTCCGGTTATTTTCCGGGGACCGAACATGAACCCGCGGGTGGTCGACCGGCTGATCGCCGCGGCCGAGCGCGGGGGCATGGCCTATCAATTGGCCGCGCTGAACCGGGCCAGCGGCACCGATGCCAACAGCATGCAAGTGAACCGCGCCGGAATGGCGACGGGCTTGGTGAGCATTCCGAATCGCTACATGCACAGCGCGGTCGAAATGATCGCGCTCGACGATCTAGACCGCTCGGCCGATTTGCTGGCCGAGTTCCTTACTGGAATCGAGCCAGACGACGACTGGACGCCGTAGCCGTGGGCCGCCCCGGTCCATGGCCCGCATCAACCCGCCGATGGCTCCGCAGCGGCGCCGGCTCGCGGCGCACGATGCACTCGGCCAGCTTGCGCGTGCCCGATTCGGCCCAGGCCTCGGCCTCGCAAGTGAGCCGGGTGAGCATGCGCTCGACCTCTTGCCGGTAATGTTCCAGGCCCTCGCGGTCCAAGTCGGGGGGAATCTGCAGCGCGGGGCTCACCACGCCTCGGGCTCGGGTGCCAGGGCGCGGAATGGCGAATCGGTCCCAACTGCGGGCCCGCCAGGGGCGATCGAACCCCAGACCCAGTAGCACGATCGGCAATTGTAGCTTCGACGATAAGTACACCGGGCCGGGCGCCAGCACGCGGCGCGGTCCGCGGGGCCCGTCGGGCACAATCGCCAGGTTCATGCGCTGGCTGCGGCGCAACAGCTCGCGCAGGGCCGCCACGCCCCCGCGGTTGGTCGATCCGCGAATTGTTTCAAAGCCCATGTGCCGGGCGGCGCGGGCCAGAATTTCGGCGTCGCGATGCTGGCTGAGCAGCATGGCCAGATTCGAGTGGCCCCGCAGCGCCAAGGGCAGCAAGATGTACTCGTGCCAGAACAGGTAAATCTTTTGCCCCTGACAGGCCGGATTCACCGGATCGACGGTGGGGTCGTAAAATGCCCCCTTGTAGCTCAGGGTGTTCATCCACGAGCGAACGGCCCAGGCGGCCGTTAAGCCGGCCAGCCCTTGAAGCCAAGGAGATTTCAATCGCATCGAGCAGGCATCCTTGCCGAGAACGGGTTATCGAACCGCGCGCGAACGGCTCGCGCACCGCCCCTCACGGGGGAAAATTCGAACGGTTAGGTTTGGCCAGCCGACGCGATCGGGCTGGTTTGCCAGTGTCCTTGAAACACTTCGACCGCGGGACCCGTCTTGTATACATGGCCATCTTCGGCCCATTCGAGCTCCAAATCGCCCCCCAAGAGGTGAATGAGCACGCGCCGCTCGGTGCGACCGCTGAGTACACCCGCCACGCAGACGGCCGCGGCGCCGGTGCCGCAGGCCAGGGTTTCGCCCGAGCCCCGTTCCCAAACTCGCATCCGCAGTTCACTCGGGGAAATGACTTCCACGAACTCCGCGTTGACCTTGCGAGGAAAGTGGGGGTCGACTTCGACCTGGGGTCCGACGCGATGCACCCAATCGTCGCTGAGCGTATCGACAAACGTGATGCAGTGCGGATTGCCCATCGAAACGCAGCTAACCGTCAGCCGGCGCCCCGCCACGTCGAGCGGAACATTAATCGCCGGGGCGCGGGGGTCATCGCCCGCGGCACGAAGCGTGGTCGGCACCTGGGCGGGGTCGAGAATCGGGGGGCCCATATCCACGCGAGCCCGCGTTACCAGCCCGTCCTGAATCTCCAGATCGAGCGACAACACTCCCCGGCCGGTTTCAATCGCTAGCCGCGGTTGGGGCCGGATGCCGTGGTCGTACAGGTACTTGGCCACGCAGCGAATGGCGTTGCCACACATCTCGGCTTCGCTGCCATCGGCGTTGAACATCCGCATTCGGGCATCGGCCACTTCGGAGGGGCAGATCAGCACCAACCCGTCGCCCCCCACGCCCAGGTGGCGATCGGAAATCTGCCGGGCCAGTTCGGCGGGGTCTTCGGGCTGGGGCTGGCTGAAGCAATCGACGTATACATAGTCGTTGCCCGCGCCATGCATCTTGGTGAATTGCATCGTCGATCTCGGGGGTGGGCGGGTCGCGAAATCTCAGGGTGCCTGCGAATACCGTGGCAGAGTCTGGTTCGCCGACCACAGGGGGGGCGTGTAGCCGGATTATTGGGTGTTGGACCAAACACGCCAAGAGCGGTCGTCCGGAACGAGGCGCCCGAACCGGCCGCCCGACCCCAAGCTTTTCTGGCCGCGAGGCCCAAACTGCCGATCCCAGCGCGGCTTTAGTCAGCCACTGAGGTCCAATCGGTGCCCCAGTTGGCCGCTGGCATCGCGACTGGCGCCCTGCGCGGGGGCGTCGGTCCGCGGCTCGTCGGGCGGCAACGGCCCCCCGGCCAGCGGCTCCTCCCACAAGCGTCTGCCATCGGCGTCGCGCTCTTGCGCCTCGTGCTCTTCACCGTCGGTGGCGGCAATGCCCGCGGCGTTGTCGGCCCGCTCGGCCGCCCGCTGCTGACGGGCTTGAGCCGCCGCATCCTGACGCACGCGATCGGTTTCGCTTCCCTGCGACTGGGCAAGCGAAACCCCCGCGGCGCTGTTTGAGACACCTCCCAGCGGCACGATGTTCATCGTTCGGCCTCCCGGGCTGCATGGTTCCGGTTGGGTGACTACTCCCAATCTAGCTCGTGGTGGAGATGGTCAGGTTGTATGGCCGTCTCGGCTTGCCGGCGACAAGACACCACCCCCCCGCCCTTAGCGGCGCCAGGGCTGTTGGGCTTGCCCCGTTCGCTGGGGGGGGGAGGCCGGCGGCGGGCTGGTCGGCGCCGGCACTTCGGGCAACAGCCGCGGCAGGGGACGGTCGGGCGGTCGCAGTTCAATCCCCAGCGACTGTAAGCCTTTCTTGACTCCGGGCAGGGTTTCCTTGGTTACCTGGGGGTCGCTCAGCTTTCCGCGTACGTGGATTTGCATGAACTGTTGGCTAGCTCCCCGCAACACGCCACCGACGATCGGCAGGTTCAACGGCTCGCGCCCCACCATGGCGAAGAAGTCGAGATTCAGATCGGTGCTGGCGTTCATTTCGCCTCGGCCACGCAGGCTGACCACGTCCCCCTTGAATTGAATCTGATCGAAGTACACGTGTTCGCCAGCCACGCGGAAATCGACGTCGCTATCGGTAAAGGCGGAACGGTCGGGTTGGCGGACGCTCGCCACGCTCAGCAAGCGGACCATCAGCGGCGAATCGTAAATGTTCGCCTCGCGAAGCTGCAGGTTGCCGTAGCCCGAGCGGGTGTATGCCTCGGAACCACGGCCCGTCAGGTGAATCTGGCCGCTGAGCTTGCCGGCCAGCGGCGTTTGGCTGCCGGCCAGTTCGCGGGCGCAGCGGGCCAGGTCGGCCGAGGCCAGCGCGGCGTCGAGGCGATACTCCATGGGATCGCTCAAAACAACCAGCCCGTCGCCATAGGCCATGCCGCCGCAAACTTCGGCGGTGAGGTGCCGAGCCGGCACGCCATTGGACGCGGGCACCGCCGCGGCACCGAGCAACAGCCGGGAATCGGCCAAGCGAACCGGGCCGCGCAAATTGACCAACTGCGCATTGCGAACCATGGCCGAGTCGATGGCCAGCTCGCCCAGACAATCAATCTGCGTTCCGTCGTACCGGCCGCTGAGCTGCACCCCTCCATGCAGGTTGTTGACCGGCACGCTCATCGTCAACTGGCCATCTTGCAGGTCGGCCTGCAGCCGCCAACTCGAGGTGACCGGGTCGGCGGTGCCCGGGCCGCGCTCCAAGCGAACCTGGCCTTCCAGGTTTACCCAGCCGCGGGGGTCGAGTTGCCGGACCATTTCGCGCGTGGCGGGGGAGAGGGCCTGGGCCAGGTCGCGGTCGGCTTCGAGCCGCTCGATGACCAGCCGCTCGATATCGACCTGCCAGCTTCCGTCGGTTCGCAAATCGCAGTCGCCGCTGGCGGCCACCAGCCGCGTGGGCCCGTGGCTGGCCGTGAGCCCCTCGAAATCGACGTGGCGATCCTGAAAGAAGAACTCGCCCCCCAGGTTTTCCAGCCGATACGGAAACCAAACCGGCTCGATCGAAGTTTTTTCGGCGATTGGCCAAACCCGGGCCCAGAGATGCACGTCGGGCCGGGCCGAGAGCCAGCTCACCTGGCTGCGGAAGTTCACCGCGCCGCGAGGTTGCACCTGGTTCCACATTTCGCGCAGCCGAGGATCGGAAAGCGAATCGCGCAGTTCTTCGTCGATCGGCACATTCTGTCCGGCCAGGGCCAGCACCAAGAGCCAGCCCTCGGAAGTCGGCTCCAGGCGGCCGTTGCACTCCACGTGGCCCGTGTCGTTGGTGCCGCTAATCCGGTCAAAGGTCCAGAGCCCATCGGCCACGCGGATCGTGCCCCGCACGTCGGACAAGGGATACGCGAACCGGTCGTACTGAACCTGGCAGCGATCCAGCCCGATGGTCAACTCATACCGCGACGGCGCGTCCCAGGTTCCCGCCCCGTGCTGCACCTGGGCATCGAAACGAAAACTGCCCCGCGGATGTAAGGCGGTGATGACTCCGCGCACCTCCTCGGGCAGGGCGTCGAACAGTTTCTGATCGAGCGGGAGCCGGTCGGCGGTTACCTTCAAGCGGGCCGGGCCGCCCTGGGTCGGCTGGTCCCAACTACCCACCAGGCGAACTTCCTCCCCCTGGCTGTGGGCTTTGAGCGAAAGGCGAAGCTGCTCGTCGCGCAGTTCGATCGAGCCCTCGGCGCGCTCGAGCCGATAGGGAAACTGGTAGTAGCTGAACGCCAGGTTCCGTAGCCGCGAGATCAGGCGGTTGGGGCGCCACCCCTGGGGGCCATACTGAGCTTCGAGGTCGAGGTCCATCTCGCCCGACGGGAGAAACTTGGCCCATTGGTCGCGCCACTCGCGTGGCAGCCCCTCGACGCGCGACCAGCGCTCGTCGAGGATCAGCCGACGGCCCATCAGCTTCACCGAAAGCTCGCTTTCCGGTCCGTAGCCGTTTCGCTCGCCGCTGAGCCAGATCTGGCTAGGGCCATTGCGGGCCGTGCAATGATCGATGCGCACCCCCTGGGGGCTGAAATGCACCTGGGCTTTTAGATCGGAAAGCGGGTAAGGCAAGCTGGGGTCCTCCCAGCGGCCCCCCTCGAGCTGGGCGTCGATCTGAAACGCCCAGGGGGGCGCGCGCCCCGACTGGTAGCCGACGCGATAGGTAACTTGCGCCTCGGCCCGCAGGCCGGCCGCGGGGCCCGGGGAAAGGGGCATGAGCTGGCCCAGCGCGGCTTGCAATTCGGGGCACCAGTTCAGCCCCACGACCGACCCGCCCAGATCGAGCGTCGAGCCGTCGAGGCTGAGTCGGCCCACCACCTCGATATCGCGGGCATGTTCGCTGAACAAATGACCGCGCACCTCGTAGGTGGGCGGCGTGGCCGGATCGGAACCCGCCGTGGCCTGGGGCGGCGTAAGCACCAGATTCACGTCGCGCAGCGTCAGCGTCGACGAGGGATTGCGGAGCGGGTCGAAGACCTCGACCGTCGCGTTCTCGATGACGATCCGCGGATAGCCCTGCGATAGGCTCGGTATCGGCAACAGTCGGCTCACGCTCCAGCGGTCGTCCGAGCGGCGCGTCATGCGCAATACGGCCCGACGAATCACCACCTCATGGAAGTCGGGCAAACCGTGCACCAGGTCGGTCACCTGAGCCCCGGTCGTCAGGAAAACCTCGTCGACCCGGGTCAGCTCGGGCTGTGGCCCGTCGGCGTCGGGTTCCAGAATGGCCAGGTCGCGCAGCTCGATTCCCTGGCCGGTGATCCAGCGGGCGCGTCCGACCTCGACCACCAGACCTTGGTAATGATGCCCCAGCCGCGCAACGACCAGCCGCCGCAACTGGTCGTCGAAGCGCGAGTACACGTACAGACCCGCTACCAGCGACAGCCCCAAGGCCAGCGCCAGGGTCCAAAGCACGATCCGAGTGAGGAACCGCCAGAGCCAAGCGACGATAACTAGGCTTCCTTGCCTACGCGCCGCAGTACGCGACCGCTGAGTTTACGACTCGCGACACCCGACCTCCGACTGGCCCGGTTCGCCACCCCAACTCCTTGCGGGATGGGCGCATAGCCCGAGGGCCTCTGCCAAAAACCGGAGCATAGTACGACCCCCGTCGCCAAGGGGTCAAGGCAAGAGGGAGCAGGGTTCCCCCTGGGCCTGCCGGACGAGGTTGGTGCCTTGATCCGGCGCGATCCTGGGGTGCGTGCGCAGGGGTGCACCAGTGCCTGGAGACCCCCCGCGATCGAACCGGCGCGGGAAACCCGGGACTACCAATCGCGGTAAACTGCGGAGACTAAGGGGCCTGGCGGGCACCGGCCAGGGGCAAACCCAGGCTCTTTTTCCA
Source organism: uncultured Pirellulales bacterium (assembly GCA_964399535.1). Taxonomy (GTDB): domain Bacteria; phylum Planctomycetota; class Planctomycetia; order Pirellulales; family CAYNRE01; genus CAYNRE01. The sequence continues at coordinate 81,304 of CAYNRE010000050.1, forward strand.
GCCCGAGACGGCAAACTGCACGGGTTACACCCAATGGCGCGGCGGGTTCCCGGCTGCCAGTTGCCAAAGTCGCGCGGTTCCTTGGTTTACTTGCAAATTGCCTAGTTTATACTCGCGGCGTTTCGCGCGCCGGGGGGCCGAACCAGGGCTCGCAGGCGCGCTCGCTGGGGGACCGATCGGCCGGTAGACCTATGGGGGGGATTCGCGGATGAATGCTCGCTTGCTGTTCGTTGCCAGTTGCCTGGCCTTGATTACGTCGGCTTTCACCTTCGTGATCCGCGGCGACATTCTGCCCGAGCTGGTCCGCGAATTCGAATTGTCGCAGGCCCAAGGGGGGCTGATTCTTAGCGGCGCCTTCTTCGGCATGTTCTTTTCGATGCTGGTCGGTGCCCCACTCTGTGACTTGTTGGGGATGAAGCGGATTCTGCTGCTGGCGTTCGTCTGCCACCTGACCGGTGTGATCGGCACCATTTTCGCGCCGCACGGCGAACTGGCCATGGCAGTCTTGTTCACCGCCACTTTTATCGCCGGATGCGGAAACGGGCTGGTTGAAATCGCGATCAACCCCTTGGCCGCCACGCTCTATCCGAAGGAAAAAACACACTACCTCAATGTGCTTCACGCCTGGTGGCCCGGCGGTTTGATTCTGGGGGGCCTGTTGGCCTGTTTCATCGGCAACGGCGTGCAGTGGTCGGCCGACGAAGCCTCGCGGTGGCCCGGCCTGGGCCTGGGGTGGCAAGCCCGGATGGCCCTGGTGCTCATCCCCGGCGTGATTTACTTCCTGATGGTGCTCACGCAGCAGTTTCCCGCCACGGAGCGGGTGGCCTCGGGCGTATCGACCGGTGAAATGTTTGCCGAAGCGTTGCGGCCGATGTTTCTGATTTGGTGCTTCTGCATGTTGCTGACCGCCTCGACCGAACTTGGGCCGCAGCAGTGGCAAGAATCGGTCATGAAGCGCACCGCCAACGTATCTGGAACGCTGATCCTGGTTTACACCAGCGCCATGATGTTTGTGCTGCGCCACTTTGCCGGGCCGCTGGCACACCGGCTCTCGCCCGTGGGAATGCTGACCGGTTCGGCCCTGTTGGCCGGAATCGGGCTCTACCTGCTGAGCTTCGCCGACACGGCCGTCGAGGCGTTCACGTATGCCACGATCTTCGGGCTGGGCATTGCCTATTTCTGGCCCACCATGCTCGGCGTCACCGCCGAGCGTTTTCCCAAGGGGGGCGCCTTGCTCTTGGGCATCATGGGTTCGGTCGGCAACCTGGCGATTGCCGTGGTGCTGCCGGTGATGGGGTTCACCTACGACCGGTACTCGGTCCAGAGCGTGCCGGCCGAGCAGCAGGCCGTGGTCGTCACCGAAAAGGCCGACTGGGCTTTGCGGCTATTGGGCATTGCCGAGGTGAAAAAGATCGACCAAAAAGCGGCCGAATCGCTCCCCGCCGAGGGCCAGGCAGCCGTGGCGTCGGCCCAGGCCACGGGGGCCGCCATGGCCTTTCGCCTGGTCAGCCGGCTCTCAATTTTGTTGGTGGTAATCTTCGGGGCCATCGCCATCTACGATGCGGCCCGCGGGGGCTATCGGGCCGAACTGCTGCTGAGCCCCCAGGAAGAACGGGAGCTGATGGCCGGCGGCGTGCAGGCGCCTGTCGAGTAGCTTGGATGCGTAGCCGGTCGCGGAACGCCCGCGGGTAGGTTCCTGAGCCTCCTACGATAGCACCGGCCCACTGGAACGCGCGGCCCCAGCGCCGTTGCTTGCGCTGAGGAGGGCGCGTGGGGTTGCGCCGCGCCACGCAGCGCAATTGGCCCCGCCCCGCGCCGGCGGCTTGGTGCCCTGGCGGCTTCTCGGTATCTTAACCCCAGACGGCCAGGGGGGCTCTCTCGCTCCTCAGCCCAAACGGCACCATGGGAGGGTCCGGCGATGTGGGGTGTGGCGGCGGCGGTTTTGTGGAGCGCTTGCGGCGTGGAGGCCGGCTGGCAGACGGGCTCAAGCGGCGAGCTGGAGTATGTGCTGCACCTGGACGAGGCCGCCCTCGAGGCCCTGGCCCGCGGCGAAGAGATCGCCAGCGACGTGCCGTCGGAGATTGGCACCGTGCGCGCGGTCCGGCTGCGGCGATCTGGCGAAGCGCCACCCCGGGAGGCGATTGCGCAAACGGCGCTGCGCCCCCCTGCCCCACCGCCGGGAACCCCGTTGCAGCGCACCCTGCCGGCTCCCGGACCCGGCGACACCGACGAGCCGCCCGCCGATCAGGCCTGGCGCGCCTTTCCAGAAACATCGGCCGATCAGGCCCTAACCGAAACGGGCGCCCGCGCTCAAAACATTCCTTCCAGCGTGGCGGGGAGCGCCCCCTCGGCGCTGCCCGACCCGTCGACCTGGATCAGTAACCCCAACCACTTCGCGCCGAGCCAGGCTTCGCCGATTCACCCGACGGTGGGCGCGGTGACCCGGCTTCCCCCGGTCGGCACGGGAGCGCAGGCCACGAGCCTGGCCGAACAACCGCCGGCCGGAGCGGCGGTACACGAGCGCCAGCTGGATACGCCCAGTGCCCGAGAAGATACGCCCGACGAAAAGCGAACCGCGGGCACCAGCCCCGAGCGTCCTTGGGGACCGCTGCTGGCAGCCGTGACGGCGCTCTTCGCTTCGTTCGGCGGCAATCTCTTCTTGGGTTGGACCACCTGGGGGCTGCGCACCCGTTACCGGCAATTGGTAACTCGCGTGCGGAACCGGCTGGACGAGCTGGACGGCGCCTGGCAACCGCGGGAGCGAGCCTTTGAATCGCTAGGGCGGAGTCCGCTCAGCGAGTCGCACGCTGCTCGCCGCGATCGTAGATAATGCGCCGTTCGCTGAATTCGCCCGCGAAATCCTGGGCGTCGTGGTCGTTTCGCATTCGCCACACCCAGCGCCAGCGCTCGCGCGGCGGCTCGGCCAGCGGCCGCGGTCGAGGCTGAGGCAGCTCGCCGAGCGAAATCGGGGACGGCTGCTCGAAGACCGGCTCGGCCACGGGAACCCTTCGCTGCGGTTCCGGAGGCTCGACAAAATCATCGCCCAGATCGGCCTGATAATGCACCACCGTAGTGGGCGGGTTCAGTTCTTCCAGTTCGATCGGCAAAACCTGAACAGGCAGGTAGGCCTCGGTCGGCTCAGTTTCCGGGCGGCGCTTGCGGCGCCGTTCGAGTTTTATCGGCCGGCTGAGCGCGGGCTCGGGCAACACCACCGGTGCCGGCTCGGGCGCGGGGGGCGGAACGGCGCCGAACGGGGGACACCGTTCACCGGTCAACTGGCGAACCCCTAACCCGGCCTCTTGGAAAATCTGGGCCAGATGCTCGTGGCAGGTGAAGAGCAGCACCTGGTGCCCGGCCTCGGCGAACTCGCGCAGCACGGCGACGGCCGCGCGGGCCCGGGCGCTGTCAAAATTGACCAATAGGTCGTCGAGAATCACCGGCAGCGACACGCCGCGGCGGTCGTAGGCCTCGACCAGCGCCAGGCGCAAGCTGATGAACAACTGCTCGCGGGTACCCCGGCTCAGGTCCTCGACACGGCGCACCTGGCCGTCGGCCGCCTCGACCAGAAGCGTGGCTTCGTCCAGCGGAGTCCAGATTCGCAGGTACCGCCCCTCGGTAAATCGTTCCAGGTAGCGCGAGGCGATCCGCAGCGCCTCGGGCTGGCGGTCGCGCTCGTACCGGCGCCGCACCTGGTCCAGCGTCTGGCTGGCCACGGCCAGCACCTGCCACTCCTCTTGGGCGGCGGCCAAACGAGCGTCGACCAGGGCCAACTCGAGTTGCTTGGCCGGCACGGCCGGATCCTCGGCCAAAGCCTTCCAGCGCTGGGCCATTTCGCCCCGGCGTTCGTAGAGTCGCTTGAGTTCTTGCTCGGCCTGTTGATGGCGGGTCTGGGCTTCGGTCCACTGGTGCTCGATTTCGCTGGCCCCCGCCTCGGCGAGCAACCGGCCGGCTTCGTCCGGTTCGTGCAATTGGCCCAGGGCCAGATCGAATTCGTGCTGCCGCTGGCGATGTTCGACCTCGACCCGTTGGCGCTGGGCCAGCCGATCGAGCCGAGCGCGCAGCTCCGCCTCGTCCTTGGCCTTGGCCCTGCGCAAAAGCTGCATGCGCCGGTTGCGCCATAGCTCGTCTTGCCGGGCCAAATGTGCCAATTCGCGTTCGATTTTGTGCCGCCGCCGCTTGAGCCGCCGGCGGCGATCGAGCAGCCCTTGTTGCTCGCGCAAAATGTGATGCAGCCGCCCCAACGCCTCGGAGAGCGGTTCCTCGGCGGCCGGTTGATGTTCGCCGGGAAGCAGCGAGCGAATGCGGCTGGCGAATTCGTCGAGCGCGCGGCGCCGATCCGAAAGTTCCTCGCGGCGCACAATAAGCCGTTCGCGAGCCAGGCGGGTTTCACGATCATCGCGCAACAAATCGCGCACCTCGTTGGGGGTGCTCTTAGGGGGCAGCCCCGCCCGGGTCAGGGCCCGCTGCCACCGCTGCAAGGCTCGCCGATAGAGTTGTTGCTGTTGCTTGAAGGTGCGCCGCGGCTTGCGGGGTGCCGCGTCGGTTGCCGCGGCGGCCCCCTCTTTCGGCAGAAACTGTTCCAGCTGAGCCAAACGCTCTTCAGCGTGCTTCAGCCGGCTAACCAGCGGCCCCGAAGTTTCGGGCGTGTCGCCGCCCATGAGCTTGCGATCCAGGTCGTCGCGTTCCTGCTGGGCCTCGCGAAACTGCTTTTCGACCAGCTTGAGCTGGCGCTGAGCCACCTCGGCATCTTGGGCCGCGCGGCGCTCCAGCGAGTATTTGGCCACACCGCCTGCGCCGGTGAGCCCCAAGCCGAGCATCATCAAAAGCCCGCCCCCGGAGCCGATGACGGTTTCGGGCAGAAGCCAGCCCGCCATGAGGGCCGCGACCCCGGCGGCTACCAGGCCGCCTGTCGTCCAGAGGGCTCGTTCCGAAAGCAGTTCGTCCTCCCAGGACTGATGCAACTGCTCGTCCAGATCGCGCCGCTGGCGGCCGAGCGAGTCGACCCGTTGCTCGAGCTGCACCCGGCGGCGGAGCAAATTCACCTGATGCCCGGCATCGGCCAGGGCCTTGGTCAGGTTGGCGGGGCGGCGCATCCGCCGCGGTTCGTCGGAATCGCGCTCTTCGGCCTGGCGCTCTTTCCGCTGCCGCTTGCGCTCCAGGGCGGCGCGGCGGGCGACACCGTAGGCCTTGCGTTGGCGGGAATACAGCCGGCCCGCCTTGCGCAGCTCGAGCAGCACCCCGCGAGTCCAAGCGCCGCGGCGCGAGGAGGAACCGCCCTCGGACGCGCGTCGGGCAACGTCGTGTCGGGTGTCGCGGTGCCGGGACGGGGTTGGGCGCGGCTCGCCAGTTCCGCGCGATTCAACCCGCGACTTCTCAACCAGGTCTTGCACCTCGGCTTCGAGCGAGGCGACCTGCCCCTCCAGCATTTCAATCAGGTCGCGCTGCTGGGTCAGGGCCTCGATCCGGGCCGATTGTCGCTCGAGCTGGGTGTCGATGGCCAGCGTTGCGGCCTCGGCGCTGAGCTGATCGCGCTCGTGCCGTAGCGAGGTGGCCCGCTGCGACAAGTCGGTCAGCCGCTTTTGAATGCGGTCGAGTCGGGTGATCTGCTGCTTGGAAACCTCGCGCGGGCTGGGGAGCCGGGCAAGCTGCCCCGCCAATTCGGCGCACTGCTGCCATTTGGGCACCAGGGCCAGCACGGCTTCGAGCCAATCGCCTCGCTCGCGCTGCAGGCGGCTTTGCTCCTCCCAGCGGACGATTTCCTGGCTGAGGTTCTCCCGTTCTCGGACGAGCGAACCCTGGGCCCCACCGGCCCCTTGCAGGGCTTCGAGCTCGGCGGCGATGCGCTGCTGTTCGGCCTCGAGCTGGGCTAGCCGGCCCGACGCGTCGGCCGGGTTCCATAACCGTTCGCGCGAACGCCGGAGCTCGCGAGCCACCTCCACGACCGAAACGCGGTCGACCCCGGTCGACAGCCCGTAGAGCAGGTCGGCGGCCGCCGTATCGGTCAGGCTGCCCAGTTCCTGAATTTCGCGCAGTCCCACGGCGAACACGTTTTCGAATACATGATCGTCGACCCCCGCCAGCAGGCTGCGCCAGAGCGAATCGCTGAGGCGCCCCCCTTCGGGCCCATACAAGTCGACCTCGCCGGCGATCGCTGCGGCGGCTTGTTCGGGGGCGGCGGTTACGGCCCAGCCGGTTTCGTGCGGGTGAGCGGCGCTTTCGCCGCCCGGGGGCTCGAACAACTCGCCGGGCCGCCGGTCGGGCGCGTAGGTGCGCACCAGCCGCACCCGGCCACGGTTGGAGTCCAATTCGATCGAGCCGCCCGAAACCAGCTTGTCGGCGGCGCTCAAGTAGCGCCTTAGCCGGGGCGTGGTGGCGCCGAAAAACATCGTTCTCAGGAACTGAAGGACCGTGGTCTTGCCGGCCTCGTTCGGGCCGTAGAACACGTTTAGCCCGGCATCGAGCTGGTCCCAGCGCAGTTTGCGCCAGGAGCCGAAGGCGGCGATTTCCAGTGCGGTCAGCTTCATCGGTCACGCTCCTCTCCGCTGAGCAGTTCCACGCCCAGGGCCGCCGCCCGCCGCGCCACGCGTCCCCGCGCCGTCGGCTCGGCCAGGTCGAGCCGCCAGGGTGGTCCGGTGCCGCCCGGCCGCTGGCCGGCCAGCGCGGCCAGGTCCCAATCCGTGGCGGTGCCCGATTCCTGAGCGGTCAATTCGCGAAGAAACTCGGCTAACATCGTCTCTTGGCTCAACAGTGTGCTGGGCCACTGGGCCGGCGGTTCCAGCTCCAGGTTCAAGCTCCAGACCGGCGCGGCCAGCTGGCCGAATTGCTCGCGAAGCCATTCGAGTAGCTCGGGCAATTGCCGGCGCCAGCGCGACCAATGCCGCGAGGTGGCCGGTGCGATCAACGTCCACTCGACAACCAGCGGGGGCCGGCTCGAGCCGCTCGTGAGCGTGGCGATGCGCTGCCGTGCGAGCCGCTCGAAATCGGCCCGGCCATGCGATTCTTCCAGCACCAGGCGTTCGCGATGCCAGCGCAGGGCGTCGGTCGGTATGAACCCAAGCTGCGGTTTTCCCGAGGCCGAAAGTTCGACCAGCGTGGCACCATGGGCCCCGGTTTCGTCGCCGCTGCGCCCCTGGGGCGTGCCACAGCTATGCACCAGCGGCGTGGCGTCGGAAAGGGTTTGACGCGTGTGCAACCCACCCCAGGCCACATAGGCTGCGCCGAGTGGCTCGATCCGGCTGGGAACCGCCCCGTAATGGGCCACGATCAGCGGCAGATGCCGCAACTCGGGCGGAGACAATGCCGGCGCGGCCGGGCCGCCCACCGGCCGCGGACCCGCCGATCCGTTGCCCGTGGGGCCATCGCCCAACACGCGCAAGCGGGCTAGCGGTTCGCCACGCGATTCGATTACCAGCTCGTCGGCGTCCGACAGGCGCAGCCGGTGCACATTCTCGGGGAGCCGCAGCCCAGGAGGCCAATCTTCCGCGCGGTCGACTCCGGCCAGCAGCCAGTAAACCGCGACGCGCCGCTGGGCCAGGCGGCCCATTTGCTCGATCAGAAACAGCGGGCCGCGGGGCCCCGTGGCGCTCGCGTCGAGTACGTCGCCCACCAACAAGAGAAAGTCGGCCTCTTCCTCGAGAACCGCGTCGAAAACCCGCCCGGCAGCTCGATAGGCCGCCTCCGAGAAAACCGGTTTGAGCGTTTCGGATAGTTCTGCAACGCCGCTGGGCACCCGCTCCAGGTGCAGGTCGCTGGCGTGAACGAAACGGCATCCCCCTGGCATAGTCCAGGCCTCCGTGCGCTGGTTTCCAAGCAGCCCCGGCGGAACCTATTGGTCCGCGGGCGCCGATTAGCCACCCTGGCCGCGTCCTGCGGCGGGCTCCACCAGGGGGGCGTCGGACGAGCCCAGAGTTTAGCCGCAAACCGGCCGTTTAGCCTATCTCGATTGTTGGGGAGGGCCGGGAAGCCAGGGCAGAGCCGGTGGTTGTCGCTCGCGGGTCGCCGAATCGCCCTCCTGCGACCCACGGCCGCTCAGGTGGGCCGCGATGCGGCAAATGCCGGCCCTGAGCCGCGGGAAGGCCCCTTTCCCGCGGACTGTAACATCCCGTTCACGGATTCGCCCGAAAGCGTGGCATGCGTCGGGTCGCACGTCCAACCGCAGCCCCGGTTGCCCCCCCTCTGGACTAGTACGATACGGAGCCCTGCCATGAGCCTGGCCCTTGGACTTTGCCCCCCGACCGTTACCCCGGCCCGGCGCAACCTGGCCGCGAGCCAGCCCCGAACCGCGCGGCCAGCGGCCGCCACCGCCCCGGTCGAGGTTCGGCCGGTAACGGGCCGCCACGAGCTAAACACCTTTATCCGGCTTCCCTATGAAATCTATCGCCAAGACCCCCATTGGGTTGCGCCGCTGGAGATGGAAGTTCGCGAGTTCCTCGATCCCCGCAGGCATCCGTTCTATGCCCATGGCGCGGCGATTTGCCTGTTGGCCTGGCGCGACGGAAAAGCCCTGGGCCGGGTGCTGGTAAGTGACGATCCGCACTATAACGCCGAGCACGGCGACAACGTGGGCTGCTTTGGCATGTTCGAGTGTGTGGACGACTACGAGGTGGCCCGAGCCTTGCTCGACGCGGCCGCCCAGTGGCTGCGCAGCCGCGGGCGAACCCGAATTCTGGGGCCTGTCGACTACTCAACCAATTACCGGGCGGGCCTGCTCATCGACGGTTTCGAAACGCCGCCGCGGGTGTGGATGAATCACCAACCCCGCTACTACCAAGCGCTGCTGACCCGCTGGGGGCTGACCAAAACCAAAGACCTGAACGCCTGGTGGTTCGACGACGCGGGTGACATTTTGGACAAATGGTCGCGCCTGGCCGAGCGGATGGCCCGCCGCAGCGGGGTGACCATACGGCCGGTGCGGCTCGACGATTTCGACGCCGACGTGACCCGCTGCTTGCAGGTGTACAACGAGGCTTGGGAGTCGCAGTGGGGCTTCGTGAAGATGACCACCGACGAATTTCGGCACCTGGCCAAACAGCTTCGCCGGGCGGCGGTGCCCGAGCTGGTGCTGTTGGCCGAAGTGGAAGGCCGGCCAGTGGGTTTCTCGCTTACGCTGCCGGACTTCAACGAGGCGATTCGCCCCCTAGAAGGTCGGCTTTGCCGCTGGGGTATTCCGCTAGGATTGGCCCAGTTGTGGTGGAATGTCCGGCGGATTCAAACTGCCCGGATGGCCGTGTTGGGGGTGAGCGAGGGCTTCCGCGGACGGGGCATCGCGGAGCTGATGATTCTCAAGACGCTGGAGTTCGGCAAGCACCAGTTGCGCTACACGGGGGCCGAGCTGAGCTGGACCCTGGAAGACAACACGGCCGTGAACCAAACGATCGAAAACGTGGGGGGGCGGCCCTACAAGCGCTATCGGCTTTTCGACCGCACGCTGTAGCGCAGCGTGGCGTACGGGCCCCCGGGGGCAGGACGCGGAGATGGCCGAGGCCGCCGCGCACGGCACCGCTGCTCGAAATCTTGCCGCGGAGGCGCTGAACAAGGGGCAGAAAGCCCGCGCTTTAGCGCTCGACCAGTTGCAGATTCTTGATGATCTGTTCGGCGCCGGGCGTCATGCGGCGCAGCTTTTCGGCGATCACCAGTTTTTCCGAGTTGGTGGCCTTCTTCAGCTTGCGCTGGAACACTTCCAGCTTCTTGCGGCGGCGCCGGCGGCGCTTAATTTCCTGCATCCGATCGCTGATTCCGCCCATGGGGTTCTCGGTTCTTTCCTGATAGTTGCGGAAGTATGGCTTCGCCGGAGGGCGCCCTGGGGGCCCTGGTCCGCGGTGGACGTTGTGTGGCTCCCCGGCAGGGGAATCCCATTTGGTACACCGGGCCGGGGCGGGTTGTCAATCGGAGGTGGGGGTGGGGAGGGGCCGCGCGGAGAGTGGAATACGGACAAGTCGCGGAAGGAAGGGACTACGGAGGCAGACCGATCGGCTGGTCGTGCCGCTACCCGAGTACATACCCAAACCGAATCAGGTTGTTAAAATACGCCACGCAATTACAAACGCAGGAGCAGTGTCTTGTCTACGGCACATGTGCAACAGATTCTTGGGGTTTCGACTTTCCGAAGACGATTCCAACGTCTCAAAGCGCAAATAGCAGACGATCCCACGCGCGTAATCCCTTGGTTAGGCGCCGGAATGAGCAAGCCCTTTGGGCTAAAGCTGTGGCGAGAATTTCTCGCAGCCGCCGCAGAGGAACTCGTACCCGATGAAAAAAAGTTATTCGACCAATTAGCTTCCCTACCAAATGTAGATTTGGCTCTTGTCGCCGAGTTTCTTCATTCTCGGCTCGGAAAGATCCTTCATCAAAAAGTACTTGATGAGTTCAACAGGGCTGCCACATGGGAACCTCAATCTTGCGTGATACCGTGGCTTGGTGTCGAGAAGGTCATTACGACGAATTACGACCGAGTTCTTGACTCGCTCTTGCCGTGGTTAGCGCCAGTCTCCGCTGATACGGCAGCGCAGGAGTACCGGAACCGCCGTTGCTTAATCAAGCTGCACGGACGAGTTGACATACCCAACTCTATTGTATTGTCCACGAGTCAATATGTTAAAGCGTATACATCCGAGTTTTGGAACTGGCTTACGCATTTATCGAGGGAAAGAACACTCCTATTTATAGGCTGTTCGCTCGTGAGCGACGTATTTCTTGACGTGATTTCAGCGGCGACAGCTAACTCCTCCGCCCGGCATTTCGCGATAATCCCGACTAGCTCCGAGGAAGAGAGTCGAGCGCGAAGCAAATATCTTAGCGACTCTTACGGTATCGAGACGATTTCGTATCACCCCGACATCCATGGTCACGGCGTCGTTCGTGAACTGATAAACGATTTGACACCCCCATTGGCAACGTCGCAGCGTCAGATCGACCGCATTACTGAGGAATCCGAGCTAGAATTGGCGATGCACCGTTTCGGTGCAGACGAACGCAGCGCCTCCCGGGAAGACAAGATCGCGTGCCTCTCGCTCCTGCTAAACGTCGCGCAGAGAGTTCGCCGGAGTTCCAGCATTCACAAATTTGCTTTCGAGAAACTAATCGCCTATTGTGACGACCCTCAGGCATTGCGCAGTCTTCTTGAGAATGCCGAGGGAGACTCCGCGACCATTCAACGAGTTCTTGAAGAAAGGGAGCGGCGGCTCCCAGCTCGACGATTTTTCGACGCAATTCCTTCGAGCACGGATAAAACGATAAACGAATACTATCGAGCATTCTGCGAAGGTAGCCACGATGTGGCACGCGACGCTCTCTTGGGAATCGAAAAGCGGCGAAATGTTGATAATGCTCGGATTGCCGTTCTGATTCTACAGAATGAATTATACGCCGGCCACTTGTACGATGATCTGATTAAGGACTTTAACAGAAAGCTTGCGTCTGCGGAACGAAGATCGCAGTACTTGCGTTACGGGTTGGGTTTATATAATCTTTGGTGCATGGACATTGACCGAGCAATGGCCAATCTTCGCGCGGGACTGTCGTCGTGGAAGAAGAGACGCAGCGGATTCGTATTCTGGTACCTATCGTTATGCTCGATTCTTAAGGGCAACTTATATGATGCGAGAATTCAGGTTGCTCAGGCGATGGATTCTGCTTTTCCTCCTCTCGGCGCCGCGGAAAACTTTATTGTAGGCCAGGGAGGAGCGGAAGTCGGCCTCGATCCTCGCCGGGTAGGGTCTAAGGAGCTATACGCATTGCTTAGTTGTCTAAGTGGACTTCTCTATGCCGCGCTAAGTGGCAAAGACTGGCCACGCTTGCAAAGCGATACGGGCAATTTTGTTAAAGAGACTTCTGCCGGCGATTTGATGTTAGGATGGTTGCTTTGCGTACTGTTAAGGTTGGAGGGGCAAAATTGCGACGCGCTTAAGATTGAGCTTGTGCATCGAACGCGTAAGAGCGTTGGCACTTGCCTTGTTCTTTCGGCCGTGCAACGCATATTGGAGAACATCGACGAAAGCGTCGCTGGCGAATTTGCGATTGCACTTGAGAGCATTCGTACGACCGCACGTGGGTGATCCCGACACTCTCGGCGGGCCGGAGTGGGAAAGACACAAGTGGGTTCATCGAACTAAGCCGGCCCTGCGCCGCCTGTGCTCAATCTATCATGGTACGACGAACGTCAACGTGAGCGGAAGACCGTTCAGGTACCCCCGGCGACTCGTTGGCGGGGTGCCGAAACACAAGAGGTCTTTCGGACGACTTTGGGTCCGTAAGTTGCGGTTCTTCGGGAAGCTTAGTGGGTGGAGCGGTTCGCGTTGATGCCTGGCTCGCGGCAGTTAGTGGCTCAAGCTCGGCTAGCTCCGGCTCGCAGGCAGCCGGGGGCGCGCTGCCAGCGCTTCTTGTCGCGTGCGTCGCCAGGGGCCTGGCGGCCTCGGCTGGTCGAGCTGGCGCTCGGCGACGGCGAAGCGCTCTGGCAGAGCTGGGAGACCGGCTTTCCCCTTGGGAAGGGGCCCTCTCGTTAGCCCCTGTGCCGCCACCGTCGCCTCGGCCCGTCACCCGCTTGCGGGTCCGAGGCGGTGGGGCGATACCCCCGCCGTTTTCCAGCGAACCGTCGAGCCCGAGCTGATCGCCACAAGGCAATCCAAGACTGAACGCCAGGGAACTTTCGTAACCGCAATGACCCGTAGAAATCCCTGAAGAACCTAAGTTGCTTGCCTGCCCAGGCACTCCTAGTTTACTGGAGACTACGAGCTGAACTGTTCGGTTAGTAAAACACCTTCCAGTGGCCGCCGTCGAGCACTTGGAATTGCGCAGTCACCGGTGCCGTGGGGGCGAACACCGGTCCGCCCCAACTGCGAGCGAACTGCGCCGCCACCGAATTAGGACCGCACCCCGAGCTGCACGCCGACAGCCGCACCGGAGTGCCCCGGGGAACCCCCACCGATTCCAAAAATTGGGCTAGCTGCTGGGGAGTGATCGTTTGCAGGTTTTTGCCGGGGGCCTCGACCACGAACCGGTCGGGGTAGGCGTGAACTCCCACCTCCTGCACTCGCCCCAGCCCGTTGCCGGCCAGCTTCTCCAGCATGGCCTTGGCCACGTCGTGGTTGGCCTCTCCCTCGCCCAGGAGCGCAATCGGGCCTTTCACCGGGCGCATCGGTGCGCCCACTTGAATGAACTCGGTATCTTTGCCGAACGGATAACGACCTTGCAGGTTGGCTGCCGGGTTGTTCGGCTGCACCTGGCCCAGCAGGCTTTGACCGGGCTTGACCAGCGGCCCGGCGCTGGGCGGCAAGCCCGGATCGATCGGCGGCAGTTTCCCGACATTGGCCCCGCTGCCGTTGGAGAAGGTGGGCGGTTTCCAGCCAGGGTCGGGTACCGGCACCGGACCGCCGCGGGTGGTGATCCGCTTGAAGAGCTGGGGAATCGACTTCAGCCAGTCTTTGGCGCCGGCCAGGTTTTCGGCGGTGTTGAACCAGAAAGTGCCTCGCTCGGCCCAGCGGAGGAAGGGGTTGTCGGGCGACTCGTTGGGGCCGCGCTCGAAGAAGCGCCGCAGGCCCGGCGTGGGCTTTTTCTGTTGCTCGTTCTGACCCGTCTCGTCGGGCGAGCTCGGCTTGCCCACCGGCAGGATATCGGGTCCGTAGCCCGAGGTGCCGCCGCCGCCGGTAGTGCCGGTACTGCCGGTAGTGCCGGTACTGCCGCCACCGCCGGTACTGCTCGAAGAGCTGGAGTTCCCGCCCTTTGGGTTGCCGCGAATCTTACTCAGTTGCGGATACTCGCTGTCGCCCAGCTCGCGTTTGACGTCGGCATCGAGCACGCCCCGGTCGGCCAGGTACTTCTTGTAGTATTCGAGCCGGCGCTTGGTTTCGTCGTCGAGCTCTTCCACGCAGCGCAATTTGAAGGGGGGTAAATCGCCGCCGCCCAGGGTGGGGCTAAAGGAACTGGCCGTGGTTCCTTGGAGCCCGTTGGGATCGACCATGTTGAGCGGATTGTTGCCCACGTAGCGGTACAGATTCGCATCGCCCGAGGCGAACGAAAGCGGGTCGGTGGAGAGGAACTGGCCCACCGCCGAGTCGTAGTAGCGAGCGCGGTAATAGTGCAAACCGGATTCGGCGTCGAGCTCTCGGCCGGTAAAACCGAAGAGAAAATCGGCCGCGCTGCCGGTTTGCGCGACCAGGTTGCCAAAGCTATCGAAGTTGCGGTGCAAAACCACGGCGCCGCTGGAATCGACCAGGTCGCGCGCGGTTTGCTGGTGATCGGCCAGCGGCCAAAGCACTTCGCCCGCGCCATCTTCGACGGCCAGCAAGTGGTCGATTGGGCTGCCATAGAGATAGCGATGCAGCAAATTGCCCGTTGCGTCGAACTCAAGCGCCACCTGAGCGCCGTCGAGCACGTAGCGCGTGGTTTGGGCCGCACCGGGTCCGTCGCCGTCGGCGTCGACTATCTTGCCGATCCGCTGATCAAAGGGGTCGTAAAGGTAACTGGCTTGCGAGGTGGCCGGGCCGCCCAGGGCACTGCGCTCGGTAAGCTGCACCAGGCGGTTTCGGTGGTCCCATTGGTACTCGGTTACCTGGCCCGTGGCCGTCTCGGTGCGGCGGATGCGGTTGCCCTCGGCATCGTAGACGTAGGTGAAGGTGCCGTCGTCCAGGAGCCGGTTACCGGCCCCGGTGACGACTTGTGCGCTGACGCGGTTGCCGTTGCCATCGTAGACATAGGTTTCAGCGGGCCGGGCAGTTCCCTGGGCTGAGGTGAGCTGGCTTCGCTCGTCGTACGCGTATTGGGTCAGGCCATCGGGGTCGTTGAGCTCGACGATGCGCCCCGCCGCGTCGTAAGCGAGCCCATAGGCGGCCAGCAGACCCGCCCCGTTGGAATGGCTGAGCTGGGTGAGCCGGCCGGCGGCGTCGAACGATTGCTGAGTTTGGGCCACGAGTTGGGCGCCGCCCAGATCGGCGTAGCGGGCGATGGTCGTCAACTGGCTGGCGGCGTCGTACTGGAAATCGATCCGCTTGTCGACCACGTCCGTGCCCGACTGGGTGACCCGCACAAGGCGGTTGAGCGAGTCGGGAAAGTAGCTGTTGGTGGCCCCCAACACGCTGTCGATCACCTCGGAGCGGCTGGTCAGATTGCCTACCGCGTCGTGGGAATACACGAGCGTTACGTCGGGAGCGCCGACGGTGCCGGTGTTTCCGCGGGTGGCCAGGCGGCCCAACAGGTCGTAGGTCATAACGGCCCGGGCCTGGCCATCGAACGCGGTCAGCATTTCGCCCGCCGCGCTGTAAGTGAAGTCGAAGGTGCGCGTGGCCACCAAGGTTTGGTCGAGCCACTCCTCGCGGGACAGGCGATTCAGGTCGTCGTAGGTGTACCGGGTGGTGCGGCCGTTGCGGTCGGTTTGCGCGAGCAGATTGCCTTCGGCGTCGTAAAGGTAACTGCGCACCCCCCCCAGGGCATCGGTGTCGCTTACCCGGCGATTCAATTCGTCGTACGCGAATTGAGTGACGTTGGCCCCGGGGTCGATGAGCGAGAGGAGATTGCCGACCGAATCGTAAGCATACGTGGTCACGGCCCCGCTGGGGTCGACCGTTTCCACCGGTCGATAAAGCGCGTCGTAACGGACCAGCGAGGTGTTGCCGAGCGGGTCGGTCACGCTGACTCGATTTCCCAGGAGATCGAAGCCCAACCGCGTGGTGTTGCCGAGTGGATCGGTCACCGTGGTGAGCCGGGAAAGGGGGTCGTAGCCGAACGAAGTGGCCCGGCCCAACTCGTCGGTTTCGGTGAGCAGATTCCCCAAGGCGTCGAACTGGCGTGAGCGCACTCCGCCCGCGGCGTCGCGCTGGCCGATCTGTCGATCGAGAGCGTCGTAGCTGTACTGGGTTTCACGCCCCAGCGCGTCGGTGGCCCTGATCAGATTGCTGACCGCGTCGTAGGCGTAACCGGTTTGCCCTCCCAGGGGGTCGGTCGTGCGAGTCAGGCGGTCGAGCGAGTCGTACTGGTAGCTTACGGCGCGGCCGAGCTGATCTTCGACCTGACGCAGGTTGCCGACGGCGTCGTAGTCGTAATGGATGTCGCCGTCCAGGGCGTCGCGCACCCGGGTCAGCCGGTTGAGCGCGTCGTAGGTATAGCGCGTCTGACGGTCGAGCCGATCGCGACGAGTCACCAGGTTGCCCACGGCGTCGTAGCTGTAATGGGTATCGCCATCCAAGGCGTCGCGCACCCGGGTCAGCCGGTTGAGCGCGTCGTAGGTGTACCGGGTGGTGCGCCCCAGTTCGTCTTCACCCGTCAAGAGGTTTCCGACCGCGTCGTAACTGTAACCGCGCGCGCCCCCCAAGGCGTCTTCGCGGCGAACCAGCCGATCGAGCGGGTCATAGTCGAACTGGGTAACCCGGTCGAGCGGATCGGTCAGGGTGAGGATATTTCCGACCGCGTCGTAGCTGTAGCGGACCGAACCGCCCAGCGCATCGGTGCGGCGAATGGTCCGGTTCAGGGGGTCGTATTCGTAGCTGGTCGACTGCCCGAGGGCGTCGGTCGAGCTGAGCAGGTTGCCCTCGGCGTCGTAG
Organism: uncultured Pirellulales bacterium; assembly: GCA_964399535.1. Lineage (GTDB taxonomy): Bacteria > Planctomycetota > Planctomycetia > Pirellulales > CAYNRE01 > CAYNRE01. Next base: position 97,833 of record CAYNRE010000050.1, read on the forward strand.
CTGGCCAGCCACTCGCCAGCGAGCGGGTCGAGCGTGCGAATGGGGCGATTCAGAGGGTCGTATTCGTAGCTGGTCAGCCGGCCCAGTTGGTCGCGCTCCGAGATTCGATTGCCGACGCCGTCGTAAGTGAACTGGATCTGGCCGCCCCGAGGATCGATCAGCAGGCCGGGCCGGTTGTTGGCGTCGTAAACCAGCGTGGTGACTCGGCCCAACTCGTCGAGGGACGACGCCAGATTTCCCCGCGAATCGTAGCTCATGGTCGACACGCCCAGCAGCGCATCGGTGGTTTTCACCCGGCGATTGAGCGGGTCGTATTCGTAGCGGGTGATTCGGCCGAGTTGATCCTGCTCCGAGACCAGGTTTCCCTCGGCGTCGTACTGGTAGCTGCGCACTCCGCCGGCGGGGTCGGTTTCGGCCACCAGGCGATAGATTTCGTCGTAGGTATAGGAGGTGGTGCGGCCCAGTTCGTCGGTCGCGCTGAGCAAGTTGCCGACGGAGTCGTAGCTGTAGCCTCGCTGGCCCGCCAGCGGATCGGTTTGGCCGACGAGCCGATTGAGCAGGTCGTACTGGTTGAGCGTCGTTCGACCGGCCTCGTCGGTAACGGCCACCACGTTGCCCGTTTCATCGTAGGCGTAGGTTCGCTCGCCGCCGAGCGGGTCGACCTGGGCGACCAGGCGATCGCGCCGGTCGTACTCGTAGGTCCAAGTCCGGCCAAGCCGGTCGACGGTTTCCACCAGGTTGCCGAGGGGGTCGTAAGCGTAGAGCGTTACCTGGCCCAGGGCATCCTGGTCGAGAACGCGACGGTCGAGGGGATCGTACTGGTGCTGGGTCGAGTTGCCGTTGCGGTCGACCCAGACCAGCAGGTTGCCGACCGCGTCGTACGTGAACTGATCGGCCAGGCCAAGGGGATCGACCTGGCGAACGAGCCGATCGAGAACGTCGTACTCAAACGAGACCGTATTGCCGGCCGGATCGACAATCGCAGTTTCGTTTCCGTTGGCGTCGTAGGTGTACAGGGTCGCCTGGCCCAGCGCGTTGCGCACCTCGATCAAGCGGTTGAGGTCGTCGACCGTAAAGGTCGTGGTGTTGCCCAGGCGGTCGGACTGGGCGACCAGGTTGCCGACCGCGTCGTAGCTGTAGGTGGCCGTGTGCCCCTGGGCATCGGTAACGCTCAACAGCCGATCGACCGGGTCGTAGCCGTAACGGGTCTGCGCTGCCAGGCTGTCGGTGCTAACCACCAGTCGGCCCCCATCATCGTACTGATAACGATGCTGGCTGCCGTCGGCGTAGCCCACCTGGACCAGGCGGTCGACCCCGTCGTGGACGAACGACGTCGTT
>CAYNRE010000051.1:0-1085 GCA_964399535.1 uncultured Pirellulales bacterium
ATCACGCGGTCGGTGCGGAAGCACTGCCCGGCGTGATCCACGCCCGGCGTCCCCACGGGAATGAAGACGGCGGGCGGCTCGGCGAGGGTCATCGCCGCGTGCCCCAGCACGATGGTGGGAATGGCCGCCCGGGGCGGCACCCGCGTGGCGTTGAAGCTCGAGATCCAGAGCAGCAGGTCGACGGCCCCCTCCGCCAGCAGTCGCGGGGTGGCGAAGCGATGCAGGTCCTGCTCCGGCACGCCCCGGGCGAAGCTCACCCGCGTGCCGTAGCCCGTCTGCCACAGGTGCACCGCGTCGGAGGTGACGTCCCCCTCGGTGCCGCCGAGCGGGAGGCCGGCAAAGCGGGTCTCGCGGTTGAGCTCCCGCAGCAGGTCGGCCAGCGCCTGGACCATCAGGTCGGCGTGCGGCACGTCGAGGTCGGCCGTGGCCCACGGCATCACCCCGTACTTCGCCGCGCGCAGCCGGTCCGCCAGCCCCTGCCAGGTGGCCAGCGGCTGGCCCGCGATGTCGGCGGCCAGGACGGGCTTCCCCGCCACCAGCGCGCGCAGGGCGCCGAGCGCCTCCCCGAGGCGGGCGGTCTCGCAGGGGATCACGCGGACCTGGCCCGGCAGCTTCACGCCGGCGCCGGGGCCCTTCCCGAGGAAGATGATCTCCACCGGCGTGCGCGCCCCGAAGAGCGTGTCGCCCGCGCCGAGGGTGCGCTCGAAGAAGCGCGGGAAGCGGCTGAGGATGTCACCACCCACGGCCACCAGCAGGTCGCAGCGGTTCCGGATCTCGGAGAGCGTGGTGGTGATCCAGCCGCCGTCCTGCAGCACCAGGAGGTTCCGCACCACGGCGGCGGAATTCATGTGGTCCAGGATGGCGCCGGTCCGGTCCGCCAGCCGGCCCACCGCGCGTGACCCGCCCACGTCGGTGCCGAGCCCGCCGAAGAGCGGCGCCTTCGCCCCGCGCAGCAGGCGCGCCGCCTCGGCGTACGCCTCGGCCAGCGGCACCTCGCGGCCGCCCACCCGCGCGGCGCCCCCACCCGGCGCGCCCGCAAAGGCGGCCACGGCGATCGGACACCCATTCTCGCGCACGCTGAGCCG
>CAYNRE010000052.1:0-2198 GCA_964399535.1 uncultured Pirellulales bacterium
CCGGCTGCTTGTTGCGGACGGTTCCGTGCCGGGGGCGACGCTGCTTGAATCCCAGGGGAAATGGGGCCGGCAACTGGTTTGGATTGACGACACCTCGGGATGCCCGCGCAAGATCGTCGTGCACAAGGAAGCCGACGATATCTTGGGGTGGGCCGAAAAGGTGTCACTGGTCGGTCGACGGGGGAAATCCAACGGCATCTATCCCAGCGGGTTCCGTAAACGGCAGACCACCACGTTCGACCCAATCGAGTATCGGCCCGACGAAGTGGCGCCGCTACTTACGGGCTATCGAATCGTGGACGAGGTCGAGTTCGACGAAGGGGGACGTATTACACTGACCACCGATGTGCAGTTCAGTTCGATCGAGCGCCCCGAAACCTTCTCGGAAGCGGATTTCGACCCTGACACCCCGATCCCGGAAGGCTACAAAGTATCCGTTTACGGTCTGCCCCGCATCGAACATGCCTGGCGGGAGGGCAAGATCGTGCTGGTGCGCGACCCCGACGCCGAACGCAAGCTGGCCCGGCTGCGCTTCACGCGGGGTTTTCGCTCCCCGTGGTACGTGGCGTTTGTGGTGGGGGTGGTGGCGATTCTGGTCGGGCTGCTGGCGCACCGCATCGTGCGAGCAGCGAAGGCGTAGCCTATGACTGCGGTGTCGTACCGGCAACGCGCTGCTGTGATCAGCTCAACAATCGGTCGCGGCTGGGTCTGCCTGATTCTGGCAATGGCTTGGTTTCATCCGGCGGAGACCAGCGGCGGAGTGGTTTGCTCATGCAGCGAACGGGACCCTTACGGGTGCAATGAGCTTGCTGGCCGTGGGCATGCCGGTGGCTCGTAACGTATGGCCACTGCGGACCATCTTCGTGCCCATTGCAAATAGCCGCCCCCTCACTGCTGCCCAGGGCGCGGACGGTTACGGTCGTTCGTCGCGTTGAACGGCATCTCACTTAATACTGCATTAAGATGCTAACTTAAACCTTGACACCGGTTGGTCGCATGCAGTATGTTAACAGGTCGCCGAGCCGTGAGCTCGAAGTTTTACAAACAGCTTCGCCTGGGGAGCATATCATGAGAGCAACACAGGATTTTGGGCGGATTCTCTTGGCCACGGCACTGTTCGCTGCCTTGGCGGCACCGGGGCTTATTCCCCAGCAGTTGACGGGCGCGGCTTTGGAGATGGTGGGCTCAGGGCCCAAGTGCGCGGGCGTACACGAGGAAGGGGCTTGCCCCGACGACGAAAACAACGACGACGTCGACTGTACGAAAAAGAAGGACGTTTGCTACGGTACGTCGGAAGGCAAGCATTGCTCGAGGTCGAGTACCAAGACTGCCTGCATTGCCATTGGTTGCCGCATTGACTACTACGACGTGTGTGAATAGCTAACCTGCGAAAAGCGAACTCGGGTCAGCGCCTTTCGTGTCGAGCGGTCCGCAAGGCGACCAGGTGCGCCGCCGTGGTGCATTGCTCGCGCAAGCTGCAAGCGTACCAGCCCCACGTACGCCGCCCAGGGCTCTGCTCCTGGTGGTCCCTGGGGCTGCTCGGTATCGGGGCCAGGGCAACGGTGACTCATGGTGCGGATCGCCGCGTTACTGCTCGCCCTCGCTGCTGGAATCGCAAGCCGCTGCATGGCGGCGGAGGGCACCCCCGCCGCCGAGGTCGAGCGTTATCTTGCCCGGCTTCAGGCTTGGTTTGATTCCAACGAACGCCTTCGCTTCGCTGCCACGTTGACCCGGCGGTGCCAAGGCTGCTGCGGATCGGCCGACCCGGTGACGCTTTCGTCGTCGCGGGTACGCTGCCTCCGCAATCAGGGCTCGTGGAAGATCGACTGCGCCGACGAGTTTCTCCTGAGCGATCCGGATGCGGGAACGATCAGCACCGCACACGATCACATGGAGTTCGTCTTGACTCCCGAGCGCCGCCTGCAGATTCAGTTCGATCACCACTTGGAACTGGACGCGGTTCTGGCCGCGATGGACGACGGGGACGAGTTGCGTCGATTCGACGCGTACCTCCGAGGGACCGGACTCTCCTTCGGGCAATTGCCCTGTAACGGGCGACCGCCGCTGATCGAGGTGCTGCGCGACGGCCAGAGCGCAAGCCGGCTGCTTGTTGCGGACGGTTCCGTGCCGGGGGCGACGCTGCTTGAATCCCAGGGGAAATGGGGCCGGCAACTGGTTTGGATTGACGACACCTCGGG
>CAYNRE010000053.1:0-1245 GCA_964399535.1 uncultured Pirellulales bacterium
CCTCGCGCGCGGCGGTGAGCAGGGCCTCCGAGACGGGCATCGGCACGGCGGTGCCGACGAGGGCGATCTTCGAAATCCGTTCCGGGAAGCGCGAAGCGGCTTCGAGGGAGATCAGCGAGCCCATGCTGTGGCCGACCAGCGCCGCCTGCTTCACGCCCGCCGCGTCGAGCAGGGCGACGATCCAGTCGGCCTGGGCCTCGACGCTCGGCAGCAGCGGCCCCGCCGAGCGGCCGTGGCCAGGCAGGTCGACGGCGAGCACGGAAAAGCCGTGGTGGGCGAACCAGCGGCTCTGCAGGCCCCACACGCTGTGGTCGTTCTCGGCGCCGTGGATGAAGGCGACCGCGGGCAGTTCGGGATCGAAGGGCTTGCCGCCGGTGTAGGCGTAGGCCTTGGCATTATTGACCGTAAGTTCCATGTTCAAGCCTTCTGCGAGGCGCGCAGGCCGTTGTCGAGGTCGGCGATGAGGTCGTCCGCATCCTCCAGACCGATCGACAGGCGCACCGTGCCCTCGTGGATGCCGGAAGCGCGCAAAGCTTCGTCGGACATGCGGAAATGCGTGGTGCTGGCCGGGTGGATCACCAGGCTCTTGGCGTCGCCGACGTTGGCGAGGTGGGAGAAGACGCGCAGCGTCTCGATGAATTTGCGCCCTGCCGCGCGGCCGCCCTTGAGCACGAAGCTGAACACCGAGCCGCAGCCCTTCGGCAGCAGCTGCTTCGCCAGGGCGTGGTCGGGGTGGCTTTCCAGCTCGGGGTAGGACACCGACTCCACCGCCGGGTGGGCGGCGAGGTGGGTGACGACCTTGCGCGTGTTGTCGATGTGGCGCTGCATGCGCAGCGGCAGCGTCTCCATGCCCTGCAGCAGCTGGAAGGCGGTCATCGGGCTCATGCAGGCGCCGAAGTCGCGCAGGCCTTCGCGCCGCGCCCGCAGCAGGAAGGCGGCGACGGTGGATTCCTCGGCGAAGTCCATGCCGTGGAAGCCGGAATAGGGTTCGGTCAGCGTCGGGAATTTGCCCGCGTTGTTTCCTTGTCCCTCCCAGTCGAACTTGCCGCTGTCGACGAGCAGGCCGCCGATGGCGACGCCGTGGCCGCCGAGGAACTTGGTCGCCGAGTGGAAGAGCAGGTCGGCGCCGAGCTCGAAGGGGCGCATCAGGTACGGCGTGGTGAAGGTCGAATCCACCATCAGCGGCAGGCCGGCGGCATGGGCGATCTCGGCCACGCGCGGCACGTCGAGCACGTCGAGGCCGGG
>CAYNRE010000054.1:0-1698 GCA_964399535.1 uncultured Pirellulales bacterium
CGAGTCCCAGGGCTCCGAGCTTATCGACCCGGCGGCCGACACCCCGGAAAAACAATCGGGCTCGGGCGACTCCTCGGGCAAATCCAAGCAACACGACCTCTCGGGCAGCTACCTGGCGAGCACCACCCGGGCCCACGTCACGCTGCTGGGCAATGAGTACACCATTAGTGCGACCACCCAGCAAACCACGTTCGACCGGGAAAAGGTGAGCGCCCAGCGCAGCGGTTCCGGCCAGGATTCCTCGAACTCGAGCGCCAACAGCGACAAGCTCTCGACCAAGGGCCAGGGCAAGTCGCAGAGCGAGCAGCTGGGCGTTGACTGGCAGCGAGTCGACCGCGAAGACTACAGCCTTTCCGAGGGCACGCTCAAGCACGAGACTTCGACGCGCGTCGATTCCGTCCACGGCACGCACGACAACACGCTCAAGGGAAACAATTCGCTCCAGCCGCAGGGAGAGAAGTTCAAGCAAATGGCCCAATCGGGCGGCGTCCGTGACGACGCCTCGGTGATTTTCTCGGAAACCACGACCCACACCGAGCACAACGGCAACACGATCGACGAGCTGCGCACCATCACCCAGCGGCCCAAGTACCGGGCCGCGCCCGAGGGCACGCGCACGTTTGGCCCGGCTGATAGCGAGTCCGGTAGTGGTAGTTCCAGCGGCGATCCCTCCGATTCGATTACCTTCGGCCTCATGCCCTTGCCGCCGGTCGGCGGCTACCCGGGCGATGGCGAGACAGGCGGTTTCGTGCTCACGCGATCGGGCACCTCGGATGTGAGTGATTTTAGCGACTACGAGTTGATCCGGGTCACGACGACCGAGACGCCGGGCCCCGCCAATCCGATCGTGACCAACCCGGAGCAGCTAACGAAGACCCACGAAATCAAGACCGTCAAGATCGAGCAGTACGACTCGCGTCGCGACGGCGACGACGTGAAGCTCGGCCTCCCCACGGCCGACAATCCCCAGGGCATCACCGGCGGAGACAGTCCCCACGCGGCTGGCCGGCTGCGAATCACCACCACCACGACCGATACGGATTTTCTGGGGCTGCAGGTCCAAGACGGTCACGTAGCTTTCTGGGGATTTCCCCCGAACCCCGCTGAGCAAAGCGCAGTAGCCGTGCCGATCCATCGCCACCGGGTCGAACGCCTCATCGAGTCGGCCGACTACAGCGAAACCGCCCAGTACGACGCCCAGGGCGACAATTCGGGCACGTACCACCGGCCGTCGTTTACGATCGCCACCGACGACTGGACCGACAGCGACTGGTATGGAGTTGACAAATACTACCGTGCGCCGAGTTGGTCAGGTCCCACGGGTCCGAAACTATACGAGGTCTTCGGCTTCCATCCCGCTCCGCCGCCCGGCTTCCATCACGAAACCATAACGACCACCGGCGCGGTCGATGGCTCGTTCCAGGCCCACCAGTTCGACGAATCGGGCTTCTCGGGCCGCAAGGTAACCGACCGCACCAATACCCTGCGCCTGGCTGGCGGATACAGCACGATCGAAACCGTCCACGCGGTGACCGACGGCAGCGCGATCGACCTGCCCGGCTCGCTGGGCGGCAGCGGGGTGTTCGACACTCTGGGGCCGCAGGGAGCGCCTCTGGACCTTCCGGAAGTCGAGTACTCTCGAATTCCCTACTTCGATCCGCTTAACCGCCCAGACGGAACCTACGACTACATCGGCAA
>CAYNRE010000055.1:0-428603 GCA_964399535.1 uncultured Pirellulales bacterium
CTTCTTCGCGACGGTGCCGCTCGAACCGTCGACAAACTTTGGGACCTATGCGGCGAAGTCCTCAATTGCTTCACAAAAGCCGAGTGCTTGAACTACTTCAAACACTGCGGCTACCGCTACACATAAAATGGACGGAGACTAGCCTACCGAGCGCGGCCCCAGCACTTCGGCGTTCCACCCCAGGCGCCGAAGTTGGTCGACGAAGGTCGCCGGGCCATGGGTACAGTACACCACTCGGGGCGCCACCTGCTCGACCGCGGCTACCAGCTGGTCGAAGTCGGCGTGATCCGATAGGCCGATCGCTCGGTCCACCCCCCAGCGCCCCGCCAGCGAGCCCTGCTGGGCCCAGCCAGTTACGGCGAACGTGACCGCGTTTTTCAGGCCTGGCAGGTGTACCGCGCGGTGCATCCGCGGCGGCACCACCACGGCGTGACCCGGGCGAGGATAACCGGGGTATTCCGACACGTTGCCCAGATCCATCCCGCAGGCCTGGTACACCCGGCTGATCGCGAAGATCGAAGCGTGTTGCAGAACCGGAATGCCCGCGTTGGTGAGCAGCTTGGTCACCTCTTGAGCTTTTCCCAGTACGTAGGCGTGAACTACGGGCGTCCGTTGTTGCGCCAAGGCCGACTGGACACCTTCGATCAACTCGGCGATTAGCTCCTGGCGCGGACGGTGGCGATAGCGTGGGTCGCCGTAGGTGCTTTCCATCACCAGAATGTCGGCTTGCGGCAGTTCCGCGGTCTCGGAAGTGGCCGAGGGGCCGAGCTTGAAATCGCCGGTGTACAACAGCGACTGCGCCCCGTCTTCGGCCCAGAGCATGGCCGAGCCCAGGCAGTGGCCGGCCGGATAGGCGCGCAGGTTCAGTCCGCCCCAGCAGACCGTTTGGCCGAATGGCAGCTCGAGAATCGGCCGGGCTCCCAACCGCAATTGATAGAATCGCGCCGTCGAGGGCGTACATAGCGCCAGTTCGTGGCGCGCCATGTGGTCGGTATGGGCGTGCGAAACGAAGGCCCGCGGTTGGCGCCGACGAACGTCGATGGCCAGATCGGCCCGGGTCAGTTTCAGTCCGCGATCGAAATGAAACATGGCTGGGCCGGGCGCGGAACTCCCAAAAGCCAACTCGCTCGAAACCCCGCGCCGAGCCCAGGCAGGCTAGCCCGCGGCGCCCGCGGCCAACTTGCCGGCCGGCGTCAGCCCTACGCTGCGCCACAGCTCGTCGAGCTTTTGCCCCGCCAGTTTCACGATAGCTTCGCGCTTCTGGCCTTCGAACTGCTGACGATGCGGGGCCGGGGTAACCGGGCCATCGTAGCCCAGCTCAGCGGCCAGCGTGACCAGTCCGGCGTTGTCGACCATGCCCGTTTCGCCGGGCAGAAGCCGCTGGGTCGCCTGCAACTCGGCCAGGTTGCTACCGGCGGGGGCATCGGCCAGTTCGAGCGAAATCCACTTGTCCGCGGGAATCTTTCGCAAGTCTTCGACCGCTGTGCCGGAAACCGCCAATTCCCATGAGTCGACCAGTAATCCGACGTTGCTTGCCCCCGTTACTTGCAGCAGGATCAGGAGCGGGTCGAGCTGGTGAATGAACTCAAAGGCCTGGTCCTGCCGCAACTCGGCCGCGGCCTGAAAACCAACCGCCAGGCGAATCTGATGCGGCGCGAGAATGCCCGCAACCTGGCCGATCCGCTTGCGGTGCAGCTCGAAGTTGGCGTGATAGGGTTGTTCCTGATTGGCGGGCGCCAGCCGGCTATAGCACCGCAAGCAACCCAGCTCGGCGGCTGTTTGGGCCAGCCCGGCGAGCGCTTCGCACTGGCGGCCGTAGGTTTCTTCGTCGGCCTGCCAATCGACCGGCAGGGCAAACCCGCCGAATCGCAATTTGGCGCTGTCGTAAAGACGCTTGGCCGATGCCACGCCGCTGGTGCGAGCGCGGGTTTGAAACTCGACCAGGTCAACGTCGAGCCCCCGAAAACCGTACGACAACGTCCATTCAATCAGTTCGCTCTGCTGTCCCGAGACCCCTAGCGCTTCCGTCCGCAGATTTTTGAACATCGACCTCTCCCCCGCGCAGAACCACCGCCTGGGCGGGACCGTGGAAATGCAACTCTCTCGATGAGCCACCCCGGCGACCGGATCGCAGCGCTTGCTGCCTGGCCCAATCTTGGCACCCCGGTCGCTCGGACGGGTGGATTATCGCAAAACCGGTCGCGCGGTCCAAGGGGTTGCGGCCCAGTCCGGCGGCTCGGCGGTGCCGCGGATCGCAATCGAGCGCGGGGGGAATGCGGCCCCCCGCACCCAAGCGGGTCCCAACTCAGGCGCGGTTGGCAGCCGGAAGGGGCGGGGCAGCCTGCTCCGATCGCGGCGGAAATAGGGCCGCGATCTGGTCTCGGCGATAGTCGAAAATCGCTTCGAGCGTGCGGGCCACGAACAGGCCGCGGGCCAGCCGGCCGGCGATGCCCCAGGGTATTTCGTATTCGACCTGATCGACCATTCGCGTACCGTCGGCCTCGTCGAAAAAGGTGTGCCGGTGATACCAGTGCCGATAGGGGCCGCGCAATTGCCGATCGCTGAAACGGTGCGGCGGATCGAAGGTTTCGATCTCGGTCCGCCAGGCGATCGGCACTCCGAACAGCGAAAGCCGGTAGTCGATCAGCGTCCCTGGACCCAGCGCTATGGGGGCGGGGGTAAGCACTCGAAAACGCAGAAACCCAGGCGTGATCCGTTCCAAGTTCAACGCATCGGCGAAAAACGGAAACACCTCCGCGCGAGGCCGCGGAATGTGCTGAACTCGCTCGAACCGATAGCAACGGCTCATGGCGCCGCTCGCTCGCCGGCCGAGGCCACCACCGGCGTGGGCGCTTCGAGCACCGCCGCCAGCGCGGTGGGCAACTCAGGAAATTGAAATAAGTAACCGGCCTCGAGCGCCGCTCGCGGCGCGACTCGCTGCGAAGCTAACAGCACCTGGGCGAATTCACCCAAAGCCAGACGTAACGCCAAGGCGGGCGCGGGAAACAAGGCCGGTCGGTGAACCGCGCGGGCCAAGGCGCGGGTGAAGTCGGCATTGCGCAGTGGATTGGGAGCTACGGCGTTGACCGGCCCTGATAGCTTCGCCTGGTCCACCGCCCAGCGCATCAGCCCGACCAGATCGTCGAGATGCACCCAGGGCATCCATTGTTTCCCGTTGGCCAGCCGCCCACCCAGCCCCAGTTTGAAAATCGGCAGCATCCGCGAGAGGGCACCGCCGCCATGGCCAAGCACGATGCCAATTCTTGGGTTCACCACGCGCACGCCCAGCGAAGCCGCCCGTTGCGATTCGGTTTCCCAATCCTGACAAACCTGGCTGAGGAAGTCGTTGCCCGGGCTGGCCGTTTCGACCAGAACCTCATCTCCGCGCGAACCGTAATAGCCCACCGCCGATGCCGACACCAGAACCCGGGGCCGCTCGGCAAGCTCGGCGATGGCGGCGACAAGCTGCCGCGTTCCTTCCACTCGGCTATCGCGAATCCGTTGCTTCTTGGCGGCGGTCCAGCGGCCTTCGGCGACCGGTTCGCCGGCCAAATGAAACACGGCCTCGACCCCGCGGAAGGCGTCGAGCGGCGGCGGACCTCGCTCGGGATCCCAGGGATGCGCTTCCACGTCTCCCAGTTTCCGTCGTGCTTGCTCAGGGTGGCGGCTAAGAACCACGGGCCGACGGAAATGCTGTGCCAGTCGCTGGCCTACGAATCCGGTGGCACCGGTCAGTAAGACTCGCATCCGGTCCTCGATTCTTCATCTGGCCAGGCGAGGGCATCCCCAAGACAGCGCGAACGAGGGTCCGCGCGGCCCCAAAAAAAATCCGCCAAGGGTAGCCAGCCCGGAACGGAAACCACACTCTGCCCAGCCAGTGTAACAGCCCGGTCAACCAAGGGCCGGACCCTGTCGGCGACCGGAAGATAGCACTCGAACCGCACTAGCCGGAGGGCTTAGAATTTGTCGCGGCGGCCGCTCGCCGCGCGAGTATCGTCCCGGACGCGCCAAGCAACCACCGCGCCGAGGCAGATCCCAGGGGCGGTTTTCGGAAGGGGCGGTCTGGCCGAGGTACGCAGTAGCGGAAGGAGTTTGCGCCGTGTTCTGGGATGGCTGGCTGGGCACACTCGACCCCGCGACGCAGCTTGCCCTGGGGGGGCTGATGATCGCTGGGTTGATGACGCTGCTTTGGATCGATCAGTGGCGGCGAGGCGATGCCGGAATTGTCGACGTCGGCTGGTCGGCCGGTCTCGGTTTGATGGCCCTCTGGCTGGCCGCCACCGGCCGGGGCGACCCGACCCGACGCGCGCTTCTGGCCGCGCTGGCGGGGGGCTGGTCGCTGCGCTTGGCGAGTTACCTGCTGCTCAATCGCATTTGGGGTCACCCGGAAGACGGAAGGTATCAGGCGCTCCGCCGCCGGTGGGGTGCTCGGGCGCAGCGGAACTTCTTCTTGTTTTTCCAGTTTCAAGCCGTGTTGGTGCTCGTCTTCGCGATTCCCATGTTGATTGTTGCCCAGAACCCAAGGTCGGGATGGGGAGCTTGGGAGACCGCGGCCGTGTTGGTCTGGTTAACGAGCGTGGGAGGCGAATCAGCGGCCGACCGGCAACTAGCCCGGCATCGCGCGCGGCCGGAGAATCGCGGAAGAACCTGCCGCGCAGGTTGGTGGCGCTACTCGCGGCACCCGAATTACTTTTTCGAGTGGCTCCACTGGTGGGTCTACGTGCTCTTGGGGGTGGGCAGTACCTGGTGGTGGGCAACGCTGCTGGGCCCTGGCCTGATGCTTTTCTTCCTTTTCAAGGTGACCGGCATCCCGGCGACCGAGCGCCAAGCGCTGGCCAGCCGGGGCGACGACTACCGCGAGTACCAGCGAACCACCAGCGCGTTTATTCCCTGGTTTCCGCGGCCCGCGGTTTCGTCCGAGCCGCCGCCAGCAGGCTGATCGGCACCACCACGGCCCAGACGCCGCTGAGCAGCAGAAGCGTACCGAAGAGCGGGCTTCCCAAGTGGATGGCTCCCATTCGCTGTCCGGCCAGGTAGCTAGCGGGGCCCGAAATCGCGCCCAACAGCGCGGCCCAGCGCAAGCGGCCCTGCAGCCAATCCATAGAGCTGTGCAGCGTGGTGGCAAAGGCCGTCCAGAGAGCCATCATCCAGACCGGGCAGATCCAATTCCGACGATCGCCGACCCCCGCGAATTGGTACCAACCCAAATCCGACAGCGCGCTGTCGATGGCCGTACCGGCCGCGGTAATCCCGGCCGCCAGGAGCAGTTCGCTCCGCGGAGCTTCGCAGCGAGCCAGGTGGGCCAGGAGCCAGGCGGCTACCACGGCCGGCCCCAGCCAGGGGCGCTCGGTAGCGCCTCCCCAGACACAGGCGAACCAGGCCAGGTAAAAGGCCAGGAAATTCAGAGACCTGACCATGCCGGCATCCTCTGCCTAGCGGTCGGCGTTTCCCAGATGGGCCGGCAGTGCCCGACTAGGACTACCCTGTCGGCCCGAACTTGGCCAGCGCCATCCGCTTGAGGGCTTGGAGATCGATCTTACCGGTACCCAAAAGTGGAAACGCGTCGACCTCGAGAAAACTATCGACCGAGGGAATCCACAATTTCGGCAAGCCGCGGGCGGCGAGCTCGCGGCACAGATCCCAAGGGCTGCGCGACAGGGCCCGGTGCAGCACTACCAGCCGTTCGCCTTTGGCCTCGTCGGGTACGGCCGCCACGACGGCCAGCGGTTCATCGTCGTCGGCCTCGAGAATCTTGGCAAGTTCTTCCTCAATCGCCCCGTGCGGAACCATCTCGCCCCCGATCTTCGAGAACCGGCTGATGCGCCCCGTGAGCGTAACGAATCCGTCGCGATCGATCCGGGCCACGTCGCCCGTGGTATACCAGCCATCGCGGATAACGCGAGCGGTTAAATCGGGTTGACCCAAGTAGCCCAGCATGACATTGGGGCCGCGCACCAGGAGCATCCCCGGAGTATCGGGCGGCACGGGGACCTCGGTTTCGAGATCGACTACCTTCACTTCCACCCCGGGCAACGGCAGGCCCACGGTCCCCTCTTTCAAAGTCAGCCGGGTCGGGTCGACCGATCGCTCGGGGGGGACATTGACCAGGGCCAGCGGCGACAATTCCGTGGCCCCATAGCCCTCGACCGGGCGCACGCCAAACTTTTTTTCGACGGCGTCGAACAGGGCCGACGGCATTTTTTCGGCGCCGGCCAGAAAAATTTCGACCGCGGCGAGCTGCTCGGGCTGGATCCGCTTGCAGTAGGCCCGCAGCAAGGTGGGGGTACCGATCACGAAGGTGACTCGGTGCTTCTGGCAAAGATTCCCCACCGCGTGGGTTTCCAGCGGATTGAAGTGGTAGGCCCCGCCGATATCGAGCGTCAGCACCGCCCAAACGGTGCAGGTAAATCCGAAGGCATGAAACAGCGGCAGCACACCCAGAAACACGTCGCTGGTCTTCAGGCGCGAGATTTCGGCGATGGCGGCCACGTTCGAGCGCACATTGTCGTGCGACAGCATCACCCCCTTGGGCAGACCCGTCGAGCCCGAGGTGAAGATGATCGTGAACAAGTCGCTGGGTTCGTCCCGGTCGAGTCCCAGCATTCGTTCGAGCAGCCAAATCGGCAGCGCGAACGCCCCCAGGGCGGCGGCAAGCTTGTCGCGCCAGGTCACCTTGGGCAACAGGTCTTCCAGCGGAACTAATGGCGCGTCGACCTTGATCGGCAGCCGCTCGAGCACCCGTCGGCTGGTCAACACATGGCGAATTCCGGCGGTTCGCACACAGTGGTTCAAGGCCTCGGGTGAGAGGGTGTAATTCAAATTCACCGCCACCCGACCGGCCAAAGCCAAGGCCGCGTTGGTCACCACACCGCCCACCGAAGGTGGCAGCAATAACCCGACGTGGCGCTCGTCGTCGGCAAGCACCTCGCGACGCAACACCCTGGCCAAAACCAGGCTCTTCAGCAGCGTGGTTCCGCCGGTTAACTCGGCCCCGGCGCTGTCGGCCAGCTTCTTGCGGAACGGGTGCTTCCGACAGTTGCGAAGAAACTGCCGTGGCAAACTGAGCGTCGATGATGAGTGCGCCACGCCTCCCGCCTTTCCAGCACTACGAAGCAGCTCCAGACCAGGGGCGGGCCAGCCTGCGACGCGCCGGCCCGCGATCGGCCGGCAATTTTCGTCGAGCCGAACCCCCGAGAAGCAACGCTTCGGGCTCGTCGAGACGCTTTTCCGGCGACTATTCTAATACCAATCGACCAGCCCCCGGGGTGGGTTTTTGTCGACACGAGCCGAAATCGGCCTCTGCACGCGAGAGCCAGACACGGGGCCGGAACCCGCCGAAACGCCTCGCCGCGCCAGACCGGCGCACCGCTCGAAGCCGGTTGAAGAATCCCCCCGGGCTGCGTCCTCGCAGGGAGGCGAGGCCGAAACAGCGACGCAAGTCGATATTCCGCGAGCCGCGACGAGCTTGGCTCGGCGCTTGGCGCTTGTTGAAAAATGCCACGAGGGCGCTTTTTCAACGGACCGTTAGGGCCTGGTGCTCGACGGATCAGTTTCCCCAGGGCCCCCAAGGTAGCGTCGTCTGCGAGCCGCGGGGGTTCGAGGCTATAATCGCTCCAGAGTGCCCGCCAAGGGGCCCAAACTCCTCGGATCAGCCCGCTCCCGGCGGTTGGCAAGGCCGTTGGTCGGCGGGCTGGGTAGGCCGTGCTAACTCTCGTTCTGACAGTGAGTTCGGAATCGAATGGGCGACGAATCGACGCTCTTTCAAGGTGGAGACGACCGGCGCCTGGCCCGCGACCAGAGCCTGCGCGGACGCCGCCCGCCGGCCCAGGTGCCGGGCTACCGGTTCGAGCGGTTCCTCGGCGCCGGCGCTTACGGCGAGGTTTGGCTGGCGATCGACGCCAACACCCAGCGGCGGGTGGCGATCAAATTCTATAGCCATCGCGGCGGACTCGACTGGTCGCTCCTGACGCGCGAGGTCGAAAAACTCTCGTTCATGTTTGCCGACCGGCGGGTTGTGCAACTACTGGAAGTGGGCTGGCATTCCGATCCCCCCTACTACGTGATGGAGTTCCTCGAGCAAGGCTCGCTCGAAGACCGCTTGAACTCCAGCCCGATTCCTCCCGCCGAGGCGGTCGAGCTGTGGCGAGAAATCGCCCTGGGGCTGGTCCATGCCCATGCCAAAGGGTTGCTGCACTGCGACCTGAAGCCGGCCAATATTCTGTTTGGGGCCGATGGAAAACCCCGCCTGGCCGATTTCGGCCAATCGCGCCTTTCGCACGAGCAGATTCCCGCCCTGGGCACGCTCTTTTACATGGCGCCTGAACAGGCCGATTTGAAGGCGAGTCCGCATGCTCGCTGGGACGTATACGCCTTGGGTGCCGTGGCCTATCGCATGTTGGTGGGCGAGCCCCCCCATCGACACAACGACACCGTGGCCGAGTTGGAACAACAAACCGATTTGGAGCAGCGGCTGGAGCGTTATCGCCGGGCAATTTCGCGGGGTCCCCGACCCCGCGAGCACCGTCGGGTGAGGGGCGTCGACACGGCCCTGGCCGACATCATCGACCGCTGCCTGGAGCCCAACGCCGAGCGCCGATTCACCAATGTGCAGTCGGTGCTCGAAGCGCTCGAGCGGCGGCGGGCGCGCCGCGCTCGCCGCCCGCTCCTGGTGCTGGGGGCCGTGGTTCCAGCGGTGCTGCTGGCCGTCATGGCCCTGTTCGCCTGGAACAGCTTTCAGCGGGCCGTGGCCGATTCGCGGGCGGCGGTGCTGGGCCGTGTGGCCCAGAGCAATCGCTTCGCGGCCGAGTTCGTGGCCGAGGCCGTAACGCGAAAAATCGAGAAGCGCTGGGAGTTGCTTCAATCCGTTGCCCACGATCCCGAACTGGCCAGGTTGCTCGAAGCGGCGCAGAGCTCGCCGGGAATGGACGACCCGGCGCGTTTGGAATTGCAGCGGTTCCTCGAGCGCCGCCACCAACAGCTCGACGAAGAGCGGCAGATTTGGCTGCTCAACAACGGCCTCGGAATCCAGTTGGTCCGGATCCCGCCCGATGTTGCGTCGATCGGCCGTAATTTCAGCTTCCGCGACTATTTCCACGGGCTAGGCCGCGACCTGAGCCCCGAATCTCCGGCTCAACCTCCGATCCAAGAGCCGCACTTGTCGGTCGCTTTTCAGGGAAAGGCCTCGCGACAACAACTCGTCGCTTTTAGCGTGCCGGTCCGGGCGCCCGGCGACGAGGCCAATCCTGGTGCCATTTTGGGCGTGCTCTCGATGACCGTACCGCTGGGGGGGTTTGCCGAATTGAGCACTAGCAGCTCGGCCGACCATAAGCAGCGGGCCGTGCTGGTTGACCTGCGCCCCGACGAGAACAATCTCCCAGGGGCGGTAATTGAGCACCCGGCCTATAACTCCGCCGCGCTCAGTTTCGACAAACTCGAAGGGGGGCGCGTGCACCTCTTGGCCAGCGACCTGCCTCGCTTGGAGGCGGCCGGGCAACTGGCGTTCGAGGTCACCCAGTTAAGCCAGCAGTTGCAACATGCGCGGCGCAGCCTGGTTGGGGCCCCCGCCGAATCGATTGGCCAGTTAGAGCAATCGCTAGCGGTCAAGAATCGAGAGCTGGCCGCGGTCGATTTTCTGGTGAATCACCACGATCCTTTTTCCCAGCACAGCGACGACGCCTGGCTGGTTGCGGTCCGGCCCGTGCTCACCGGCGACTCGCGCGAAACGCTGCGTCGCACGGGCTGGATGGTAATGGTCGAGGAGCCTTACCGTGCCGCGACCGAACCGATTCGCCGTCTGGCGGAACAATTGCTTGCCCGGGGGGCTCTGGCCCTGGCCGTGGTAATCGCACTGGTGATCGGGGTCTGGGGATTCGTCATCTTGCTGGTCAGCGATAGCGGGCGCGGCAGTTGGTCGGCGGCCGTTCAGCGCCGTCTGGGTGTGGGGACGCCTTCCAGCGGTTCGGGCAGTTTGGGCCAATCGCAAGGGTCGGGGGCTTCGCACCGAACCCCCGCGGCGCACTCCCCTGCGGGTGCCGGGGCCAGCGCCGGGGCCAGCGCCGCGGAAGCCATCGAACCCTGATCGAACGATTCGCCGAGGAACCCTTTCGATGCCTCATTTGGTCGCCCAGGGAAGTCAACCTGGTCATCGCTGGCGCGAAGAGTTGCCGCCCGGGCAACGATTGGTGCTGGGGCGCGGCGCCGTCGATTTATCGGTTCCCTGGGACGAACATATTTCGCGCGAACACTGCGAACTGTACTGGCAGGACGGCCGTCTGGAACTGCGTCGCCGGCCCTCGGCTCGCAACCCCGTGTTTTGCGATGGTCGCGAAGTGGATATCGCCCTGCTTCGGCCGGGACAGCATTTCGTGATCGGTGGCACCGATTTCACCCTGAGCGACGACGCGGTCAACGTCTCTCAGCGGTCGGATCGGCCCTTGGAAGAGCGCACCTTCAGCGCCCGGGCGCTGGAACAGGTGCGGTTTCACGACGCGGACCAGCGAATCGAAGTGCTTAGCCGACTGCCCGAGGTCATCGCCGGCTCGACCACCGATCGCGAGCTCTGTTCGCGGCTGACCAATATGCTGCTGGCGGGCATTCGCCGGGCCGACGCGGTCGCGCTGGTCGAACACACCTCGGGAGAAAGCCCGCGGGGCGAGGTGCGGGTGCTGTACTGGGACCAGCGACTCGATGGCCAAACCGAATTCGCCCCCAGCCAGAAACTGATCTTCGAGGCGGTGAGCAAGCGGCAAAGCGTGTTGCACTTGTGGACGCGCGTGAGCGATGAGCTCGCTCGTTACACGATTAGTTCCAGTTTTGACTGGGCATTTGCCACCCCGGTGCTCAGCCCAAGCTGCGAGGGCTGGGCCATTTACGTGGCCGGGCGGTTTGCCGACAGCCCCAGCGAAAGCAGCCATACCCCCCGCGATCTGCGCGAGGACCTGAAGTTTACCGAGTTGGTGGCCGCCATTCTCAGCGCCCTCCGGCAGACGCGGTCTCTGCAGTCGCACAACGCGGTGCTGAGCCAGTTCTTCTCGCCGGTCGTGGTCAGGGCCATGTCGAGCCAGGACCCCGACCAGGTGCTTACCCCGCGCGAAACCGACGTGGTGGTGTTGTTTTGCGACCTCCGTGGGTTCTCGCGCGAGGCCGAACGAAGTTCCGACCACTTGCTCCCCCTGTTGGAACGCGTCAGCCGGGCGCTAGGGGTAATGACCCGCCAGATTCGCCAATCGGGCGGCGTGGTCGGCGACTACCAAGGCGACGCCGCCATGGGATTCTGGGGGTGGCCCCTGCACCAGCCCGACGCCATCGAGCGCGCTTGTCTGACCGCGCTAGCGGTGCGGGCCGAATTCGAAGACGCTGCCCAGCGACCGGAAGACCCATTGGCGGGCTTTCGCGTGGGAATCGGCATCGCCGCCGGTCGAGCGGTCGCCGGCAAAATCGGCACCGACGACCAGGTTAAGGTAACCGTGTTCGGACCCGTGGTGAATCTGGCCTCGCGCCTGGAGGGAATGACCAAACTGCTGCGGGCCCCCATTCTGATCGATTCCACCGTGGCCCAAGCCGTTCGCTCGCGCCTCGCGCGCGAACAGGCCCGCGTACGTCGCCTGGCCGTGGTAAAGCCCTACGGGCTGGCCGGCTCGGTCGAAGTGAGCGAGCTGCTGCCGCCGGTGGAGCAGTACCCGTTGCTGAGCGACGAGCATCTGGAGTCGTACGAAAAGGCGGTCGAAGCCCTGCAGGACGGCCGCTGGAGCGAGGCCTTCGAGCTCTTGCACCAGGTTCCCCCGGAAGACCGAGTCAAGGATTTTCTCACCGTGCTGATCGCCCAGCACAACCGCACCGCTCCGACCAGTTGGGACGGAGTCATTCGACTGTCGAGCAAGAGCTGAATGCAACCGAGCGGTAGCGGCCAGTTGAAGGTTTCAGCCGGCCGCCTGATCGCCAGCAGGTCTGCTCTGGGCTTGGCTCTGGCTGAAGTAAACCGCGATGGACTATTTCAAGGGTCTGGTAGACCAAGAGCCTCGACCCGCAGCGCGGAAAAAAACAGCCCGCCCCGAACCGTGGTTCGTTCAGGACGGGCTGAATCTCAGGCCAACTTCGCGTCGCGCCCCGAGGGGAAAGTTCGCGGTCCGTTGAAAGGTTCCACGGACTGCCCCCTCGCCAGGATGCGATGAGCCAATAACGGCGTAGGCCGTTATTCGACGCCCCCTGCGCGGTCTCAACCGGTCCGCACTTCAACTTTGCGAGGCTGAGCTTCGGGCCGCTTGGTCAGGCAGACGTGCAACACGCCGTCGTGCAGCTCGGCCTGAATCGAATCGGGATCGTACTGTTCCGGCAGGGTGACCAACCGTTCGACACGGCCGAAGCGCTGTTGGTTGAGGTAGTACTTCCGCTCGCCCTCGGGCGTTCTGCGGTTGGCTACCATCCGCAGCCGGCCTTGGCTCGTGGTGATCTCGAGGTCCTCGGCCTTCACGCCCGGCAGATCGAGCTCGACATGCAATCCGTCGGCATCTTCCCAAAGGCTGGCCGCCGCGGCGCCGGTCGAGCTAAGCCCTGCCGGGGCCAAGGCGTCGACCAGGCTGGCGAACCAGCGATCCATTTCCGCTGGCGCACGCCAAAACGAGCTAGGTAGACTGAAATTCGATTCCGTGCAGCGCGTAGCAGGCATACGTTGCGATACCATCGTGTGTTTCCTCCTTCTCTCGGCGGTTGATGCCGCGGTTCGCGGCAACCCAAAATCCAGGCAAATTCGCGCCTTCGGCTGACGAACGTTTCGCCCGGGAAGGCATACGGTTTTGACAGGAGATCTCGTTCCGGAGGGCCAAAAAAGCAACCCGCGTGCCAATCTTCGAGCGAGCCACTTGGGTTGCGGGACTGCCGCCGAGCTGGCCTGCGCACAACGATTTGCGCACTTTGCGAATTCGCGATCGCAAGGAAACGGCCATCTGGGTGCGGGCGTTCCCACCCGCGCAGTCGCTGCCAAACTGGCAAAAGGCAGTGCCAATTCGGCAGAAAAATGGCCTGAAATCGGTCCTCGACCGGGGGCAGCCGCCCAAGAGCTTGTTATCTTGGCTGGCACCTGCCGGTGGAAATCGGTGACCGGCGAACGCCGTCCGCACCCCGCTTAGGCGCCTGTTTGCAGGAACCCCGTGCCCGTGGCTAATCAATCGTTGACGCTGCAGTCCGACTCGTCCTGGCAGCAGTCGTTCGACCGGGCGCGGCGGCGGCTTGGCATGTTTTTGGGGCCGCTGGTTTTGGTGGGGGTGTACTGGGCGGCCGCCGATCGGCTGGATCCGCGTGCCCAGCGGCTGGCCGCGGTGCTGGCGGCCGTGGTGGTGTTTTGGATCTGTGAAGTGCTGCCGCTGGCGGTCACCGCGATGCTAGGAGCCTGTGGCTGCGTGTTGCTCGACGTGGCGCCGGCCAAACAGGTCTTCGCCCCCTTCGCCGATCCGATCATGTTCTTGTTCATCGGGTCGTTCATGATGGCGCGAGCCATCTTCGAACATGGTTTGGACCGCCGCCTGGCGCTCTCGGTGCTCGCCTCGCGCTGGGTCGGCGGACGGCCGAGCCGGGTGCTGCTCGTGTTCGGAGCCGTGGCGGTCACGATTTCGGCCTGGATCTCGAACACCGCCACCACGGCCATGATGCTGGCCATCGCACTTTCGATTCTGAAACTGGCCCTCGCCGATCCGCGCACCGGTAAGCCCGGCATCGATCCGCGCTGGGCGACCGGGTTACTGCTCATGACCTCGTTCGCCGCCTCGATCGGCGGGTTGGCCACGCCGATCGGAACGCCGCCGAACCTGATCGGGCTGGGTTTCATCGGCCAGCAGCTCAACCGCGAGATACCGTTTTTCCGCTGGATGATGTTGGGCGTGCCCGTGGTCGCGGTGCTCTACCTGGTCCTGTACACGTATCTGAATTGGTGTTGTCCGGCAGGACAAACGCAGATCGCCGGGGGAGCCGCTCAACTCGCCCGCCAGCGGTCGGAATTGGGCCCCTGGACACCCGGCCAGAGATCGACCGCGGCGGCATTCTCGGTCATGGTGGCGCTCTGGATCGTTCCGGGCCTGGTGGCCTTGGTCGCTGGCGAACAGAGCGGCGCCTACGCCTGGTGCCGCGGCCGCATTCCCGAGGGGGTGGCCGCCCTGTTGGGGGCCGCGCTGCTGTTTGTGCTGCCAGGGGGCCAAGGCCGGCCGGCGCTCACCTGGCCCCAAGCCGCCGAGATCGACTGGGGCGTGGTCTTGCTCTACGGCGGCGGGTTTTCCCTGGGGGTGCTCTCGGAGGAAACGGGGCTGGCCGACGCCATGGGGCGGGCCCTGGCACATCTCGTGGCCGGCCAGGGCAGCCTGGGGCTGCTGATCGCCGCCACCTGTGTGGCCACGCTGCTCAGCGAACTGACCTCGAATACCGCCTCGGCGGTTATCGTCGTGCCGCTGGCGATTGCAACCGCGCGCGCCACCGGACACGATCCGCTGGAACCCGCGCTGGCCGCGACGATGGCCGCCAGCCTGGGGTTCATGATGCCGGTCTCGACACCCTGCAATGCCATCGTTTACGGTTCGGGTTACATTCGCCTGGGTCAAATGATGCGTTACGGATTGTTGCTCGACCTGGCCGGCATCGTCACGGTCGTGGTGCTGGTGCGGCTCTGCGGCGGTTGGATGAGGTAGCACCGGCGCAAACCTGTTGAAGATCGACCGCCATCTCGCGCGATTCGCCTGGTGGCCCACCGCGCACTGTTTTCAAGGGAACCCGTGGACCACTGGCTGACCCGAGTGGCGTGCGTGGCTTTCGCCGGTGCGGTCGGTGCCGTCGTGCGCTGGGCCCTTTCCAGCGGCACGCAACAGGTGCTGGGAACCCGCTGGCCCTGGGGAACGCTGGTGGTCAACACGCTCGGATGCCTGGTGTTCGGCATCGCCATCGCGTGGATCAAACAGCACCCCGACCATTCGCTCTGGGTTCGCCTGGTTTGGCTCACGGGTTTTGCGGGCGCCTTTACCACGTTCAGCACGCTGGCATTCGATCTGCATCAATTGGCCAGCGACCGAGGAGCGCTCTGGGCAGCGCTGAACCTGGTTTTACACCTGGGCCTGGGCCTGGGAGCGCTTCTGGCCGGAATGATTCTGGCCCGCGACTGGTAGCCAGTTCCGCCCCGCGGAATCAATGCCAGAGCTGAAACGGGCTGTCGGCCTGCTGTTCGTGGCGAATCTCGTCGACCGCCTCGCTCCGGCCCGGCCCGGCGTAGAGCCGATTGGGTGCGTTGAAGACCCAGCCGATGCCTTCGCTCACGTTGCGGTAGGCGTGCACCACGCCGGGGGGAATTACCACGATCCGGGGTGCCGAAACGCCCGCCACCAGGCTGGCCCGATGCCCCCGCGTGGGAGAACCTGCCCGCTGGTCCCAGAGATAAACCCGAAAGTCGCCGGGTCCCAGGAACGCGAAATAGTCGGTCTGGCGCCGGTGCTCGTGCGGTCCGCGGACCACGCCGGGCAACGTTTCGCTGAGGTAAGCCATTTGCGGCAGTAACTCGGCCGCGATTTCGTCGGAGCGAAACAACTCACACAGCCAGCCACGCGAGTCGTGATGCTTCTGGGCATCCCGAACGATCACTCCTTCGATCAATCCATCGACGAACATGCGGTGTTCTCAAAGCTCGGGCGTCGGCACCGCTGAGACACGATCCGCCGTCGTTTCGCGGTCCGCGGTCGAGCCGAATTGTAGATCGCCCGGCGGGCCAACGGAATCCGCGGATCGCCTTTCCCAGCCGAGCCAGGGGCGCAGCTGCGCCGCGCGAAAAGGGCCGACCGAAAGGATCGAAAACGAGCCCGGCAGCAGCTCGGACTCGAGAGGTTAACCTGTTGCGCGATCGAGGGTTGCAACCAGCGCCGAGGCCTGGCAAACCGGCCTTGACCGCGTGCGACGATTGGCCTATCCTCCCCGCCCAACAACACGCACGGGGGCGAGGCAACTCGACCTTGCCGGGCGTGTCGGCTGCTCCGGGGCATCGGGCATCGCGCTCTTCTGGCTTGCCAGGTGCGCGATGCCTGTCGGGCAGCCGGAGCGATCCAAACAGCGAGTTCCACGTGGAGGGCGGCCCCGAGTCTCGAGCTCGAGGCCGACCCAGCAGTGAACCCCTCGGCACGGACGCCGGCGGGTTCGCTTTTGCAGGCCGGAAAGCGATCGACCGATTGGTTCGGCGTCGAAACGCATTCAACGGAAGCAAACCAACCCTCACCACACGTCACTTCGCCAACCAAGCCGATTCGGCTCGCGGGCAGGGAGGCCTAGCACCAACTCACAACTCAGCGGCCGGTCGACGGCTTTCCCCGGCGCGCTAGCCAGTTGCCAGGGCGACCAGCCCCGCCGGGGGCTACGACCGCCGAATGTGAACTGGATTCGTCCAATCGCTCCCGGAAAAGAATGGTGTCCTTTGCCCCCCTGGGACCCATTCTTTCCGGGGGCTCTTTTTTTGCGCCGAGCGGGAATCGCGCCGCGGCCAATCAGGCGAGAAACCTTCCCGGTCGCCCGCGCTATTCTTGCGCCGGCTTTAGCCATTGACCGCCATCGACCAGCAGGCTCACACCGGTGATGTAATCGGCCTCGGCCGAGCAAAGAAAAGCGGCCGCCCGGCCAATATCGGCCGGAGTTCCCAGCCGGCCCCAGGGCTGTTGGGGCCCGGCCTGCGCCAGAGCCGCGTCGCCGAAGGCCTCGTGCTCGCCGGGGGTGTCGATCCAACCAGGTTCAATCACGTTCACATTGATTCGGTACCGAGCCAATTCGTTGGCAATGGTGAAGGCCATGTTGACCAGGCCGCTCTTACCGGCGTTGTAGGCCACGCTTCGGGAACAGGGGATTCGATTGTGTACGCTGGAGATAAAGACGATCTTGCCGCCCCCTCCGCGCTCAACCATGTGCCGGGCCACGAGCTGGCTCATGTGAAAGCCCCCCACCAGGGTACCGGCGATCACCTGTTCGAACTTTTCAGGGGGATACTCCAGAAACAACTCACGGTGGTTATAGGCCGGGTTCGACACGAACAGGTCGATCCGGCCCCAAGTCGCCACGGCCCGGGCCACCACCGTCTCGCACGAAGCCCGCTGAAAGACATCGCCGGGTACTTGGGCCACCTGTCGTCCCAGGGCGCGGATCTGGGCACAGGTTTCCTCAAGCGCGGGGCCCGCTGCCCGGTCGTTGACGATCACGTCGGCCCCCGCCCGGGCCAGCTCCAAGGCACAGCCGGCACCGATGCCTCGCCCGGCTCCGGTGACGAAGGCAAACTTTCCCGTCAGGTTCACAGGCTCACCCGTAATTCTGGGATTAAGTGGGCCGACGCCAACCCCGTTCGGGGTAGGCCCCGCCTGGGGACTCTGCCCGATGGGGATTTGAATCGGCCCAACCAGGCCGTGCAACGTTGCGGTCGGAATGATTCTCGGCGGCCGCCGGGCTCCTTCCGGGCTTCTTAACCGCGACCGGCTAGGCGGCACCCCACGCCGGCGACACCGGTAGGACCGGCCAGCCGAATCGGGCCTGGGGTGATGCAACCCCCGGACCCAGCAGGCCAGCGGTAACCGGCGCCCGGTCGAGCGGCACCCCCAGTTTGCCGCCAATGCCGGGGCCAATGCGAGCCATGAGACAACATAACCCATTTCATAGTAATAAGTTACAGGCGACGCACCCCGTTTTTTCTCGCGGGCTTGCCGGGCAGGTTCGGCGCGCCGGCTGGACGAGAGCTAGGTTTGCTTTGCCCGGCGGCATGATTCCAGCCGGCCACGAGCCAGAATCGGGCAATCCGGCCGGCAGAGTTGATTCAGCAGTTTGGAAAATCCGTGCGCTCGATCACTTTGGGCTTTCGCGTTCGGGTTTCCATCGCAATCTCGCTGCTGATGCTCGGCATCGGCAGCGCGGGGCTGGTTTGGTCCGCCATCCGCGAAATCGAAGCGGGCGATTCGACCGAGCCCACCACCTTAGCCGTAGACGCCGACGCCGAAGGCAATCCGCTGGCAGGCCATTCCGCCGAGCGGGCGCCATTCGACAGCCGAGCCCGAGCGGCGGACGACCGGTCGACCGAGATGGTCCAGAAACCGGTTTGGGTAACCGCCGAGCCGGCCGCGGGCTCGCAGTTGCCGATTCTTGCCTACGGGCGAACCGACTACGACCAAACCCGGCTCATCCAACTCTCCAGCCGAGTCGGCGGAGTCGTCTGGCGTGTTGAACGCCGGCTGGGCGATTTCGTCAGGGCCGGGGAATTGGTGGCCATCGTTGAATCGAGCGAGGTGGGACAGGCCAAGGCGGCCCTGCTCTCGTCGCTGGCTACCTACCACCTGCAAATGGATTTGCTTGAGCGCCTTCGCACGCTCGACCCCAACGTGGTTTCGGTCAAACAGGTTGATCTGGCCGAGGCCAGGGTCCGGAGCGTGCAAATCGAGCTGTTCAATGCCCAGCAAACGCTGCTCAATCTGGGGCTGCTGGTAAAGCTGGAAGAACTGTTGCCTCTTTCGGAAGAAGAGGCACTGGCCAAGTTGCGTTTGATCGGTCTGCCCGACAACCTCGCCGCCCAGCTCGACCCAACCCAAACGACCGCCAACCTGCTACCTCTGTTGGCCCCCGGCGACGGGGTGATCATTGGCGCCGAGATGGTCCGCGGCGAGGTACTAACGCCCGGTGTTCCGTTGGCGACCCTGGCCGACGTGCGACACATGTGGCTGCGGCTCGACGTTCCTGCGTCGGAAGCCAGCCGCCTACGGATGGGCCAGCCGGTGCGATTCGTGCCCGACGACGGCAGCCGGGTGATCGAAAGCCAGATTTGCTGGATCAGCACCGAAGTCGATCCCCGGACCCGGACGGTCGAAGTGCGTGCCAACTTCCTTCGCCCCGCCCCCAATCAAGGCCCGCTGGCGTCGCAGGCTCCCTTGCGGGCCTATACCTACGGGCAAGGCTCGATCTCTCCGCGCCAGCACCACACGTCTGTGGTAGTGCCAACCGACGCGGTGTTCTTAGACGGCGCGAGCTACTGGGTACTAGTGGCCAAGGCCGACCAGCAGACCGAGCAACGGGGCGTGGTTCTCGGCCGAGTCGAGGGTGAGACCACGGAAATCCAGGCGGGACTGGAACCGGGCGAGCGAGTTCTGGTAGCGGGAGGTGCCACGGACAGCGACCGATTTCGCCTGGCTGAGAATTTGTCGGCCCCTTTGCAGTCCGCGCCCCAGTAAATGACCACTTTCCTCCAGACGACCGCTACGGTTGGCCAGCTCGGCGCGTCGTCCGGCGCCGAAACGCTTGCCCCTGAGCACCTGCCGACGCCCACCACCGGGGTCGGCCGCCTGCGGAGCTACGTCCCTTCGGTGCTCGTGCTCGGTTCAATTGCCGCGCTAGGCACCTGGGGCCACCTTACTCACTGGAAGCTCTCGCTCGGTCACGGCGAGCAGCACGCCGCCGAAGAGGCGGCACCTTCCGCCCCGGCGGAAGCAGATTCCACCACGACGGCTCTCCACCAGGCCGGGGAGTCGTCGGCAGCCGCTTCCGGCGAGTTTGCTGAGGCGGTGTCCGAGCCTAGCACACCTCGAACCGGCACAGCTCAGTCGCCGGCCGCGAGCCAGCCCCAGCCGTCGACCGAGGCTCCGGCACCGCCGGCCACGGGTTCGCCGGTCACTCGAGTCGAGTTCGACTCGGCCGCCGCCGTGGTGAAATCCGGCATCCAAGTGGTGACCGTCCGCTCCCTGCCACTGGCTCAAACCGTCTCAGCCAACGGCGTGGTCGACTACGACCAGACGCGCATCGCCCAGTTATCGACCCGGGTCACGGGCACGGTGTGGAGCGTGGAAAAACGGGTGGGCGATCCGGTGCAACAGGGCGAAGTGTTGGCCGTCATCGAATCGGCCGCCGTGGGCCAGGCGAAAAGCGATTTTCTCCAGGCCTTGGCCCAGGTCGAACTGAACGAGCGAATCGTCGACCGCTTGCGGTCGCTGCAATCGAGCGTAGTGGCGGGCAAACAGTATCAACAAGCCGAGGCCGAATTGCGACGCGCCCGCGTGGCGCTGTTCAACTCGCAACAGGCGCTGGTCAACCTGGGGCTCCCAATCCAACTCGAGGAAGTCGTTGACTTGAACGAGTCGGAATTGGTTCAGCGGCTGCGGCTGTTGGGGCTTCCTCCCGAATTGGTGAGCCGAGTCGACCCCAGTTCCACCACGGCCAATCTGGTTCCGCTCTTGTCGCCATTCCAGGGAGTGGTGATTGGCCACGACGTGGTCAAGGGGGAAGTCGTCTCGAGCGACGTACCCCAGTTCGTCGTAGCCGATGTGCGGCGAATGTGGATCAAGCTCGATGTGCGCCAGGAAGACGCCGTCTGGCTTCGACTGGGCCAAACGGTGCACTTCTCGGCCGACGGTTTGCCGGGCCAGGTCTCGAGCCAAATCTCCTGGCAGAGCACCGAGGTCGACGAAAAAACCCGCACTGTGCAGGTGCGCTGCGTGGTCGATAACCCGATCCTGCCCGGCGGCGAGGCCCCGGAATCGGCCAACCGGCTGCTCCGGGCAAACACCTTCGGGCAGGGGCGAATCACGATTCAAGAAAACCCCCAGGCACTGGCCGTGCCCCTGCAGGCCGTGCAGTGGGTTGACAATGAACCCGCCTTGTTCGTGCAACTGGATGAGCGAACTTTTGAAGGCCGCCCAGTGAAGCTGGGCGTGATGGACGAGACATACGCCGAAATCCTCTCCGGCGCTCAAGCCGGCGAGCGGATTGCCAGCATCGGAAGTCACGTTTTGAAATCGGAGATCGTCCGGCGCCGCGCCACGCCGGGCGGCTAGTGGTTCGGCCCGTGAAAGCGCAACCCGACGGGCTGGTCGATCGCCCGCCCCCCTTGGCAAACCTTTGCGTTCCCCGTTCGAACCCCTCCCCCTGCGACTCGAGCATCATGGCAACCTGGCTGATCAATTGGTCGCTGCGCAACCGCTACCTGGTGCTGGCTCTTTCGCTAGCCCTGGGGTTGGCAGGCGTTGTTTCGCTACGTCGACTGAACTTCGACGCCTTTCCCGACACCACGCCGGTGCAGGTTCAGATCAACACCACGGCCACGGCCCTGGTGCCCGAGGAGGTGGAGCGGCAGATTACCTTCCCGATCGAAATGGCCATCAGCGGCCTTCCCGGACTGCAACAGGTGCGATCGGTTTCGCAGTTCGGCTTGTCGCAGGTGGTGGTCACGTTTGCCGACGGCACCGACATTTATTTCGCCCGCCAGCTCATCAACGAGCGGCTCACCACGGTACCCATTCCCGAGGGCATCGAGCGGCCGCAGATGGGGCCCGTTTCCACCGGCCTGGGCGAAGTGTTTCACTATGTGCTCCTCGGCCGGGACGCGGACCTGACGGATGTGCGGATCGCCCACGACTGGCTCGTCAAGCCTGCCATGCGCCCCACACCTGGCACGGCCGAGATCAATTCCTGGGGCGGCCTGGAAAAACAGTACCAGGTGCGCATCGATCCCAACCGCCTGATCCGCCACGGCCTTTCGTTCGACGAGGTGGTCTCGGCCGTTCGGCGCGGCAATTTGAACGTCGGTGGCGGCAACATCCACCGCGACCGGGCGGGAGAAATGCTGCTGGTCCACGGCATCGGCCGGACTGTCAACGTCGAACAAATCCAGGACATCGTAGTCACGGCCCAAGCAGGCGTGCCGATTCGTGTACGCGACGTGGCCGACGTAACCATCGGGCATGAAATTCGCCGCGGAATGGTTACCGCCAATGGCCAGGGCGAGGCCGTGCTGGGCCTGGGCTTCATGCTCATGGGCGAGAACAGCTACGCCGTCACCAAGCGGCTCAAAGACAAGTTCGAAGAGGTGCGACAGACCCTGCCCGAGGGGATCGAAACCCTGGTCGTATACGACCGCACCCAGTTGGTCGATCAGGTAATCGACACGGTTCGCAAGAACCTGTTCGATGGCGCGCTGTTGGTCGTCGCCATCATCTACATTTTCATGGGCAATCTGCGGGCCGGGCTGATCGTGGCCACCGCGATTCCGCTCTCGATGCTCTTCGCCTTTTCGGGCATGTTGCAAGCGGGCATTGCCGGCACGCTGCTGAGCCTGGGGGCGATCGACTTCGGCATCGTGGTCGACAGCTCGGTGGTGGTGGTCGAGAACATCGTGCGACGCCTGGCCCACGGCGAGGCCGAGCACCGGCCCCGGCTCGCAGTGATCGGCGACGCCGCGGCCGAGGTACGGCAACCGACCATCTTCGGTCAGCTGATCATCATGATCGTCTACCTTCCGATCCTGACCCTGGAAGGGGTCGAGGGGAAGATGTTTCGCCCGATGGCCCTGACCGTGGTCTTCGTACTGACCGGCTCGCTGATCTTCTCGCTGACCCTGATGCCGGTGCTGGCCAGCTTGTTTCTGCCTAAGAAAATCGAAGAATCCCAGCCGCTGCTGGTATCGTTGGCCGGCTGGTTTTATCGCCCGCTGTTGAACTGGGCGGTGCGGCTGCGGTGGCCCGTTCTGGGCCTGGCCGCCGCCGTGCTGATGGGAACCGTAATGCTGGCCCTGCGGTTCGGCTCGGAATTCGTACCCCGGCTTTCCGAAGGGGCGATCGTAATTGGCGTGACCCGGGTCGCGGGCACCGATCTGGAAGAATCGTATCGGATCAATACCGAGATCGAGCGTTTGTTGCTCGATCAGTTCCCCGCCGAGATCGAGAACATTTGGAGCCGCACCGGCGCGCCCGAAGTGGCGACCGACCCCGGTGGCGTGGAATCGGTCGACATTTTCATCACGCTGCATCCCCGCCAGCGCTGGAACCGGGCCCAAACCCAGACCGAACTGGTCGAGTTGATGCAGGACGAAATCGACGATATTCCGGGCCAAACCGTTTGGTTCACGCAGCCTATCGAACAGCGCATCAACGAAATGATCTCGGGCGTGCGGTCCGACGTGGCGGTGAAGATCTTCGGGGGCGATTTCGACACGCTGTTGGCGAAAGCGGGCGAGGTGGAAACGATTCTCCGCGGCGTGGCCGGCTGCGAAGACCTGGCCGTGGAACAGATCGCCGGGCAACCGATCTTGCAGGTGCGGATTAAACAGGACGCCATCGCCCGCTACGGCGTGTCGGCCTCGAGCGTGCTGGACCTGGTGGAGTCGATCGGCTCCAAGCCGCTGGGCAGCGTGGTCGAGGGGCAATTGAGGTTCCCGCTGGTGGTGCGCCTGCCCGAGGAGTATCGCACCCGCCCCGAAGCCATCGCTTCGATCCTGGTGGCCACGCCCGCCGGCGAACGAATTCCGCTCTCGCGCCTGGCCGACGTGGAAGTGGTGCTTGGCCCGCGGATGATCTCCCGGGAGTGGAGTACCCGGCGCATCAGCGTGCAATGCAACGTACGCGGGCGCGACGTGGGAAGTTTTGTCGCCGAGGCCCAAGAGAAGATCGACCAGCAGGTGCGGCTCCCCTCGAAACAGTATCGCATCGAATGGGGCGGCCAGTTCGAGAACCTGGAGCGCGCTCGAAAGCGGCTTACGATCGTCGTGCCACTGGCGCTGGGGCTGATTTTGGGCCTGCTTTACCTGACCTACCGCGACGTGCCCGACACGCTTTGCGTGTTTGCCAGCGTGCCCTTTGCTTGCGTGGGAGGGATCGTTTCGCTGTACTTCCGCGACATGCCTTTTTCCATTTCGGCGGCGGTCGGGTTCATCACCCTCTCGGGCGTGTCGGTACTGAACAGCATGGTGTTCGTTTCCGCCACGCGCGATTTCCGGCTGGCAGGCATGCCACTGGGCGACGCGATCTATGAAGCCGCCACCACGCGCCTGCGCACCTCGATCATGACGGCCCTGGTGGCCAGCGTGGGCTTCTTGCCCATGGCCTTGAGCACGGGCGTGGGGGCCGAGGTTCAGCGACCGCTGGCCACGGTGGTGATCGGCGGCGTGATCACCAGCACCTTGATGACCCTCTTTATTTTGCCGGCGCTCTATCGCGTTGCGGCCCGGCGAACGCTCCTCGAGCGATCGGCGAAATCAAGCACCCCCGCCGCGAGCGATGCCCCTGGAGAAGGGATCGCGACTGGTTCCTAACGTGGCGTTCGCGCCCGAGATTCAGGGAAAAACCAAACGATCGGGCCGGGCCCTCGGGTACCGCTCGCGCTCAAGAAAACGACCACGATGTATGCCGATGCCCCCGCGCGCGTCCCGGCGATGGCGCGGACCGCCGAACGTTTCCCAAGGCGGCTAGAACCGCTCGGCCACGGAATCCTCTCGATACAGCGGCAGATAGCGGTAGTACACTTCGAGGGTCATCGTGGCCAGGCAGGTGAAGTAGAGCCGGCCGCCGACCACTTCGCCGAAGTCCAACTCCTCGTTGCTGTGCGGAAAGAACCAACTTCCGGCCTCGTGGCCGTCTCGTGCCTGGCTGTCGATTAGGAAGTCGCGCATCTGGCGATTCCACGCCCGCCATTCCTCGCCTTGCCAGTGGTGCATGAGCTGGGTGGCATAGTAATTGAAGTACATGTCGTGTTCCGAGGGCCCGATTCGGGACAAGCGCGAGATGCCTTGGACCAGGCCCGGATGCGATCGCTCCCAGCCCAGGTACATGCGGCACAAGAGCCCCACCGCGGTGGTGGCGTGGCTGGCCGAAACCCCCGGTCGGCGGTATCCGTAGACCGAACCACCTTCGGTTGCCAGGGCGTCGAGAAACCGGGTGGCGCCAGCCACGGTTTCGGGCGGCACGCGCAGGTAGCCCAGGTGGGCGCTCTTGAGAGCCATGAGTTGCCATCCCACCTGCGAGGTGTCGCCGGGCTGGCCGGGTACATAGCGCCAGCCGCCCCCCACCGGGTCCTGGGCGCGCACGATAAACATCACCGCCAACTCGGCCGCCTCGCGCAACTGGTTGTCGTGGGTCATTGCGTAGGCTTCGCAGAGGGCGATCGTGGCGATGCCGTGGTCGTACAGGCCGGCGCCTTCGACCAGGCTACCCATCTTGGCCTTGCGGTCGATCTGGATTCGATTGCGCAAATAGTCGAGCCCTCGCTCGACGGTCTTCTGGTACTCTCCCTGAAACGGCGTTTGCCCGGCCCCCAAAAACGGCAGCAGCGCCAACCCCGTGGCGCCGGTCGTGCAGCGGTTCAAGGTGCCCGCATGCCGACATTGACCACCGCAGGGGCCGACCCGCAAGTCGAAATTCCAGCTACCGTCGGAGTGCTGATGGAGGGCCAACCACCGCAAAGCCGTGGCGACGGCCCGCTCGCTGGCCTCGGAGCCTCCGTTTTGGGCCACCAGGGCGGCCCGGGCGGCGGCTCCGCGACCTTCTAACTCGGCCGCTCCCGAGAGGCCGACCTCGCGAAGCAGGTCGCCGGTAATCGCCTTCTCCAGGCCCACCACGCTGGTCTCGATCACTTGGGCCGCGGCGGCCCGCGAATCGACCTCCAGGCTGTCGGGACCGACCAACTCGCTTTCGGCGGTGCTCAGTTGCTCGCTGGCGAACGAGTTCGAGTCGGTCAGCAATTGCTCGCTGTCGGTGTTAAGCTGGGGGCCAATCTCGACGGGCAGCTCCGGCGAGTCGTCGGTATCGCGCGTGACCACCAGCGAGGGAAGCCGCGCGAGCTTGGGAGCGTGCATCGAAACCATCGCCAGTAGAAGCAGCACGAGCAAGTGCGTCAGCACGCTCGTCATCAGGCTGCTTAGGCTGCGAAGGCGCGAAGGCATCGAAACGCTCGCAATCGGGCTACGCTCGGCGTTGAGCTGCGGAATCCTGCCGCCCCGCGCCAGGCGGCCGATGGGCGGGCCCCCGACCGCCAGAGCACGGCCGCACACCCCTAGCATCGACCAATTGTCCGGCGGCTGCGTGGTCTGCCTTCCCCCCGGGCGCGAATATCTGGATTATAGGGCGACGCGCTTCCCGAAACCGAGTGGGTTTGGGCGAGTTGCCCAAGGTGCGGCGGGTATTCTCAGCCGCCACCGCCGACCCCTTAGGGTCGCGGCTGGTTCGAAGGCTTTCCGAGGCGCCGCTTCCCCCCGACTCGGGGGCGCGCCGAGTGAAGCGAGGTAAACCGTGCCACCTGACAAGCACCCGAGCGAAGACTCCCGACCGCACGTTTGGGTGCTCGGTATCGACGAAGCGGGCTACGGCCCGAACCTGGGACCTTTGCTGATTGCCGCAACCCTCTGGCGTTCGTCGGAAGCCGCACCGCCGGACACCTGGTACTCGCGTTTGGCCGGTTGCGTGACCGACAAGGCCCCCGAAGCCGGCGACACGCGGTTATTCTGGGCCGATTCGAAGCAGGTTTACCGGGCCGGTCAGGGGCGGGCGGCCTTGGAACGCGGGGTGCTCGCCGCAGTGCACCTGGCGGGGCTGCGCCCCAAGACCCTCTGCGATCTCTGGTGCTGCCTGACGGGAGAAGAATCGAGCGCCCCCGGCGGGCCGTCCGAACTGCTCTGGCCTGGGGACTTCGACCCCCCGTTGCCCCTGGAGGCGGGCCCCTGGTCGACGGATCGGCTGGCTCCCACGCTTGAAGCCAGCCTGAGAGATGCCGGGCTCGAACTAGTTGCATTGCGGGCACGTGCCCTGCACCCCGGACCGTTCAACACGGCCTGCCAACGGCTGGGCAGCAAGAGCGCGGTGCTTTCGCAACAAACCTTGGCCCTCGCCGGCAGTCTGCTCGCCGAGTACTGCCACGCAACGGCGCAAATCTTTTGTGATCGGCACGGGGCCCGGCAGCGGTACCAGGAATGTCTGCAAATCCAATTTCCCGACGACTGGATCGAGGTGCAACGCGAGACTTCCCGCGAAAGCCGCTACGCTTGGGGTGCGGGCCCGGGTCGGCGCGAAATTCGCTTCGTGGTCGGGGGAGAACAATTCATGCCGGTGGCGCTGGCCTCGATGCTGGCCAAATACCTGCGCGAAGTGTCGATGTTGGCGTTCAACGAATACTGGTGCCGCCGGGTCGACGGCCTTCGCCCCACGGCCGGTTACCCGGTCGACGCACGAAGATTTCGCCGAGAGATTGCCGCGGCCCAAACCGCTTGCCAGATTCCCGACGAGGCCCTCTGGCGCGAGCGGTAACGACCGGCGGCGCGAACGGCCCCGCGCCGGAACTCAAGAGACGATCCAATGCTGATTTACATCGTGCGACATGCCTGGGCGGCCGACCGTGATTCCGAACGATTCCCCGACGATGACCTACGGCCGCTCACGCCCGAGGGGCAGCGCCGATTTCGCCGCGTGGTCGGCAAATTGGTGCGACGCGGTTTTCGACCGCAACGAGTTTGGACCAGCCCGCTCGTGCGAGCCGTCGAAACCGCCGAGGTACTCACCCGGCAATTGCGACTGCCGGCGCCCCAAGTTCACCTTGAACTGGCCCCGGGCGGCGAGTGGCGGGCGCTGCTGGAGGAAATGGGCCAGGTGGAAGTGGAGAGCCTGGCTTGGGTCGGTCACGCGCCCGACGTGAGCCAGTACGTCGCGGGCATGGTTTCCAGCGCCAGCGTGGGAATTCGATTTGGCAAAGGGGCCGTGGCCGCGGTCCAGTTCGATGCCGCGCCACGTGCTGGCCAAGGCAGTCTCCAGTGGCTGGCCTCGGCCCGGCTGCTAGGCTGCTGAACTGCCCGCTCGCGGAAGTGCCGTTTGACCCCGGCACGGGGGGTGCGGCTTGCTTGAATCGCCCCTGCCCCCTGATATACTTCCCCCCAAACTATCGTTCGCCTGAACCCAAGCCAGCGTTGTCGGTGCGCGCTACCGTTGCTGGAGTGTGCGGAGTCGCACGGCGGAGCATGAATTCGGACGAAATAGCCACCCACTCGAAATCGAGCGAGTTCCAGAAAGGACACGGATGAACGGCAATTTGAAGGGGGCCTTGGCCGAGCTGATCGGAACGTTCACGCTGGTGCTGATCGGAGCGGGTACCGGGGCGCTGGCGGCCAAACACGGAGGAGTGGTGGCCGTCGCCTTGGCCCACGGTATTTGCCTATCGCTGATCGTCTACGCCTGGGGCTCCGCTTCCGGGGCCCACGTGAATCCCGCCGTTACGTTTGGCCTGCTGTTGACCGGCAAAGTCGACGTGGTCAAAGCCGTCTTGTGGTGGGTGGCGCAGTTCATCGGGGCGGCTCTGGCCGGTTTCCTGCTCAAATGGCTTCTCGAAGGCTTGGTCGCCCCGGGGGGCGAAGTTTTGGGTTTGGGTGAAACCATTGGCGACCTGACGAAGTCCAGTCCTTTGAAGACGATCGTGGTCGAGGGGATTCTGACCGCCTTC
Source organism: uncultured Pirellulales bacterium (assembly GCA_964399535.1). GTDB lineage: Bacteria > Planctomycetota > Planctomycetia > Pirellulales > CAYNRE01 > CAYNRE01. The sequence goes on from CAYNRE010000055.1 coordinate 28,222, forward strand.
CTGCTGTTTTCCATCTTTGGTTCGGCGGTGGCTGGTCGAAACGGCAGCGCCGTCGGTCTGGCGATTGGACTGACCTTGACCATGGATATCTTGATGGGAGCCACCCTTACGGGGGCCAGCATGAACCCCGCCCGTACCTTTGGTCCTGCGCTTGCGGCGGGCGACATGAGCTACCTGTGGATGTACTTCGTTGGCCCAGTTGCGGGGGCCGGGGTCGCCGCGGTGCTCTATAATGCCCTGTTCCTGCACAACGATTAGTTCACTCCTGTGAGTCGTTCGCTCTCGATCTTTCCCACCCGGCGCGGAAGCCAGCTCGGCGCGAGGGTCATGGCGTGCCCTCCCATTTCGCCGGCTCATGCGTCGCGCATTCGCACGCCTAGGAATCATTGCCCATGAGCATCGAGCGTACTGCCAAGCCGGCCTGCTGGGCCGTTTGCCTGGGGTTGGCCTTCGGGCTGACTGGCTGCACACCGCCGGCCGGCGAGTCGACTGAAATCAGCCAGGTCGCGACGACCCAATTGAGCGAAGCGCCCGCCAGTACCGACTCGGCAGCCGGCGCCAGCGAGGAAGCCAAGGGCGACGACTCGGCTCCGCCGGCCCCCACGCAAATTGCCGCGCAAACCGGCAAAGCGGGGGATGGGCCCCAGAGCACCGGTCGCGGCGCGCCGCCTGCCGACGTGGCCCTGGTCGAGCTGCCCGACGACGAACTGCTGGCGGGTATTGCCGGCGAGGGGCCGTTGACCGTGGCCGAGATCAAAGACTGGCTCGCCAATCCCGACAATCACGTCGAGCTCCAGGTTGAGTTGCCGCTGGGCCTTATCGAAGGGGCCGGCACCATCAAGGGGCTCGATTCCAACCCGCTCACGCGGGCCAAGATCGAACTGGGGCGCCAGCTTTACTTCGATACCCGCCTTTCGGCCGACAACACCGTGAGTTGCGCCAGTTGCCATCATCCCGAAGACGGCTATGCCCGACACACTCGCTTCGGTGTAGGCATCCGCGGCCAGGAGGGAGATCGCAATTCGCCCGTCAGCTACAACCGCATTCTGAGTGACAAGCAGTTTTGGGATGGCCGCGCCGGCTCGCTCGAGGAGCAAGCCGTGGGGCCGATTCAGAACCCAATCGAAATGGGCAACACCCACGAAGCCTGCGTGAAGACCCTGGCCGGCATCGAGGGATACCGGCTGCAATTCGAAAAGATCTTCGGCCAACTAACCATCGAGGCCGTGGGGCAGGCACTGGCTAGTTTCGAGCGGGTAATCGTTACCGGCCCCAGCCCGTTCGATTACCAGCGGCAAGTCGATTCCTTTGCCGGAGTTGACTTGGAGGACCTCGAGGATTCCGACCCGGAAGCCTACGACGTTTACAAGCAGTTCGTGGCCGACGCCGAGGCCAACCCGATGTCGGAAAGCGCCAAGCGCGGGATGAAGATTTATTTCTCCGAGAAAGGCAACTGCAGCGTGTGCCACGTCGGCGCCAACCTGACCGACGAACTGTATTACAACCTGGGCGTGGGCATGGATGCCGAGAACCCGGACCCGGGCCGAATGAAGGTGACGGGCGACGAGAAGGACTACGGTGCCTTCAAGACCCCCACGATCCGCAACGTGGCCCTCTCGGCTCCCTACATGCACGACGGCAGTCAGAAAACGCTGGAAGAAGTGGTCGAGTGGTACGCCAAGGGGGGCCACCCGAACAAGAACCTTCACCAGCGCGTCAAAAAGCTCGATCTGACCGCCCAGGATAAGCAAGACCTGGTTGCCTTCATGCAGGCCTGCACGGGAGCGTTTCCGAAAGTGGAAATGGCCCGGCTGCCTGAATAGCAACCCCCGCCGAGCGATTCCGATTCCGCCACCGCCCGCCGGGCGCTGGCTTAGCAGCCTGTTGAGGGTTTCAACGGGCTGCGTGATCGCAGGAAGGCGATCTCAAAATGGCGACGTAAGTCGTTATTTTGCGAGCCGTGCGGAGCTTGGCGCCGAACGGGGCGAGGTTGAAATAGGCCGCGACGGCCTATTTCAACAGACGGTTAGTCGCTCCCGGCAAACCAGCAGCGCCCCCGAGGGTCCCCTGGGCCCCGGGGGCGCTTTTTTCCGCGTGGCCCGCGCCGGCTACAGCCCGCGAAACCGTTTGTGCTCTTCCAGCACGCGGCGGTACTCTTCGATCTCGACCTCGCGCTCCGAGCAGATCAGAAACAGCGTGCCTTCGTTGGTGAAGTTCTCGTCCCACTCCAGCACCCGGTCGTCGGTCCACGAGGCATGATACTCGCGGAGCCGCTCGTCGCTCATCCGGCTGAAGTAGCTGCGCAGGTTGATGTCCGTTTCGTCCATCAACATGCCTTCGGGCAAGCGCTCGTAATTGACGTTGCTATCGGTCATGGCTTTGGTCTCTCCCGGCGAATTGGTCTCTTCCGGCAAACCGGTCGCGGTCGTTGCAATGCGTTACGCTCGGCGGATGGGTGCTCCCGGGGCATCGCCCGTTTCGGCCGAAGCCCCCAGCTCGCCGCGCTGGTGGCGGGTAGCCCTCGCGCAGGCTGCCCAACCAGCGACCAGCCCGCCCGATCGAGCCCGGCTGCTCGCGCCATCCCGCCCCTGGGATTCTAGTTTGCCGCCGTGGGGGAACCAAGTATCTGGCGGGGCAGGAAACGCACGAGGGTCCTTCCGGCACCCTCCTCGCCGTCGCTGGCTGGGCGGGCGGCTCGCGGGGGCCGCGGTGCGCGGCAAGCCCCCCGCCGCCGTGGTATAACCAGCCCAGCAGATGCCCTTGAGCGGGCCTTGGTACCCGCACCCGCCGCCCAGCGGTGGCCGCTGGCGGGGTCGAGTTTTTTCTGGGAGCCGTACTCATGTCGGCCGATCGTATTCAGACGTATAGCGAGTTTTGGCCCTATTACGTCCGCGAACACGCCCATCCGGTCAACCGGGCCATGCATTTCGTGGGAACGACGCTTGCCTTGGGGCTCCTGGCCTACGCGGTCGCGAGCGCCCGGTGGTGGCTCATTCCAGTCTGCTTGGTGCTGGGCTATGGTCCGGCCTGGATCGGCCACTTTACGATCGAGAAGAATCGCCCGGCCACGTTCAAATACCCTCTCTGGTCGTTGATCAGCGACTTTCGAATGTGGGGAATGATCGTTACCGGCCGGATGGGCGCCGAGGTCGAGCGGGCCATGGCTCGCGTCAAGTAGCTGGCCAACCAGGCTCTGGGGCCGGGCAACCTGGCCGATCGGCAAACCAGAAAACTTGCGGCCCTCGGCGTGGTAACTGCGCTCGCCGCGCTGGCCGAGGTGTCTCCAGGGGTGGTGTGAGCGCGGAAACCGTCATTCAGCGGAAATTAGTGCCGTGCAACTAGGGCTCATTAATTCGGCCTGGGTCCAGGCAGGCCAACCGACCAGTTTCGGCCTGGAGCAGACCAAGCGGATCGGCTTCGACACGGTCGATTTGTTTCTCGACCCGCTCGATCTCGATCCCCGCGAGCGCCGCTTGATTCGCGCCACCTGCGAGCGGCTCGAGCTGCCCGTGGTGTCGCTCTGTTGCGTGGCGGTGGGGTTGGCCGACTTCAACCGCACGGTCCGCGAATTCCACGCCCGCAGGGTCCGAGCCTATTTCGATCTGGCCTACGATTTCCAGGCTCGGAACGTGTTGCTCGTGGTGGGCGAGTACCTTTGGAATCGCGAGGTGATTCCCCCCGCCGAGCAGTGGCAAACCGCGGCCGCCGAACTGCAGTTTCTGGGCGAATATGCCGCCGGCCTGGGGCTGGAGATTGCCCTGGAACTCGAGCCGTTTCCGCTCTCGCTGCTGAACGACGTCGATTCCATGGTGGCCATGCTCGACGCCGTGGGGCTGCCCAACGTGAAAGCCAATATCGATATCTCGCACCTGGCACTGGCCCACGTGGCCCCCGAGCAGCTTCGCCGTTTGGCTGGTCGGGCCGCCCACGTTCACATCTCGGATTGCGATGGCCGGGTACACGGCGACCTGCCGCCGGGCCGCGGGGTCGTGGCGTTCGAGCCCTATCTGCGCGAGCTGCCCGCCCTGGGCATCAGCGGGGCCATGTCGATCGAGCTGGAGTATTCGCCCGAGCCCGAGCGGATCGTTTCCTGGGTGGAAGAAGCCTACACGGCTACGCGGCGCCTGATGCGCGAGACCGGGTTGGATCGCGCCTGATTCGCCGGGCGGCGCGTGTCGCCTGCCCGTCCGCAGCGGCGCCTCAGCCGCCGGCCGCGGTAGCGACCTTGGCGGTTGCCCCCTGCAGGGAACCATTCGAGGCGGTCAGCCGGACCGGCACTCCGTTCAAGATCGACTGCCCGACCACCGATTCGAGTTGCCGGTCGTCGACCCAATCGTTGAACGACACGCCCGGATGGGCTCCGGCCGTGTGTTGCCAGGCGGCCGACCGGGCATGGCCCCAGCCATGGGGCAGGCAAACCACCCCGGGTCGCATGTCCTCGGTCACTTCGATCGGCACTTCGTCCTGGTGCAAATCGGTTTCCAGCCGCGCGCGGTCGCCGTTGGCCAGGCCCCGGGCCTGCGCATCGGCCGGGTGAACGAGCAAGGTGCAGCGCGGGCGCCCCCGCACCAACTGGGGCACGTTGTGCATCCAGGAGTTGTTGCTCTTCAGATCGCGACGGCCGATCATCAGCAGCACCGACTCGTCGCGGCCGGCGTCGACCGCCTGGCTCAGCTCGTCCAAAGCGCCGCGCAGGGCGGGCGCATCCAGGTGAATCTTTCGATCGCGATGCAAAATGCGGTGCCGGTAGCCAGGCTCCAGCGGGCCGAAGTCGAGCCCGTGCGTCGCTTGTTTCAACCGCTTGAGATTCAACCCACGGGACCAGGGCAGGAAGTGGTCGCCACGAGCCCCCAGCCTGAGCACCAGGTCGACCGGCGAATCGGGGGTCCAGTGCCAGCCCAGGTGGCGACCCAGCCGATAGAACCAGTCCAGCGGGCGCATTCCGGTCGGCCCGCCGCCGAGCCGATACACCAGCTCGAGCAGAATCTCCCAGTCGCTCCGTTCGTCGGGCGACTTGGGTACCACGGGCGGCGACCAGCGAGCCACCTGCCGCACCGCGAACGAGTTCACGATCAGGTCCACGTGATCGTCGACCAGGCCCCAGGCGGGCGGCAAGATCACGTCGGCATGGCGGGTGGTTTCGTTCAGGTAAATGTCGACCGACACCATGAACTCGAGCTGCTCGAAGGCCCGATCGAGCCGCAGCCCGTTGGGAACCGAGAGCACGGGGTTGCCGGCCACGGTCAAAAGGCCTCGCACCTGGCCTGGGCCGGGCGTTTCGATCTCGTCGGCCAAGGTCGCGGCCGGTAGCTCGCCCAGGGTTTCGTTCAGGCCGCGCACCCGGCTCTTCCAGCGGGCATGGCCATCGCCGGTTAGTCGCAACAGCGGGGCGATATCGAACACCGGCCGAGGAAACATCCAGCCGCCCACCTGGCCCACTCGGTCCGTCGCCAGATTCAATAAGTCTGTGGCCAGCGTGGCCGCGGTGCCATGGGCCGAATTGCAAACGCCCACCCGCGAATAAGCCACCGGGGCCCGGGCGGCGGCGAATTCGCTCGCCAGGCGGCGAATCGTGCTGGCGTCGATCCCCACGTAGCGGGCGACCCGCTCGGGCGTAAAGGCGCGAATCTGGGCTTCCAGTTCGGGCCAACCGACGGTTTGATCGATCAGCCGAGCGCGATCGACTTTTCCCTCGGACAGCAGCACCTCGATCATCGCCAACAGCAGCGGGGCATCGCCGTCGGGCAAGATCGCCAGGTGTTCATCGGCGTCGCGAGCGGTTTCGGTGCGGCGCGGATCGACCACCACCAGCCGCCCGCCCCGCTCGCGCAGCGCTCGCAGCCGGCCGCGAATGTCGGGGGCGGTGAGCATGCTGCCGTTGGAAGCGCGGGGATTCGCCCCCAGCATCAGCAAGTAATCGGTACGGTCGATGTCGGGAACGGGTAGCGCCAGCGACGAACCGTAGAGATAGTACGATACGCAAAACCGGGGCGCCGTGTCTTGCGAACTGGCGCTCGAAACGTTGCGCGTGCCGAGTGCCCGAATCAAACTGTTGCGCAGCGCCAAGATGCCATGGTTGTGGGTAATGGGGTTGCCGAAATAGGCCGCCACCGAATCGGGGCCGTGCTGCCGCCGGAGCGCTTGCAGCCGCTCGGTTACCAGCGAGAGCGCTTCTTCCCAGCCAAAGGGCTCGAAATTGCCCTGGGGAGTGCGGCGCATCGGGGTGCGCAATCGGTCGGGGTCGTTGTGGACCTCGGCGATCGCGGCCCCCTTGGGGCAAATGTAGCCGTGCGAGAAAACGTCGTCGTGGTCGGGGCCGACCTCGAGGATGCGGTCTCCCTCGACTTCGAACTTCAGGCCACAGGTGGCCTCGCACAAGTGACAGGTGCGAAAAACGGTGTGCGCCACGGGTCGGACCCTCCGCGAGAGATCGACAGGGCCAAGTGAGCCCAGGGATTGTAGCAAAACGCCCCTGGGTGAGCTCGATTGCCTCGGTAGCCCCCCGGCCAGGCATTCCGCCGCCAGGATCCCGAGGTGGGGCGCCCTGGATTGGCCGCCGCCGGTTGGCTCGGTTCGCCGCGGGGCATTACAATCTGGCCGCCCCGCTCGATGGTCCGGCCAGGAACCTGCCGGGCGCGCGGTGCGCCGGGCCTCTCCGGCCGCGACACTCGAACGGCTCTGGCCGAGCCGCCAATCAGGTCGAAATCGCCATGAACCAACCCCTTTCGCGACGTACCTGGCTCGCGCGCAGCCTGGCGGGAGCCGGCCTGGGGGCCGCCGGGATGGCAGGCCTGGGGAGCACGGCCCTTGGCATCGAACCCATTGCCCGGCTCGGCGGTGCCCACTTCAAATTCAGCCTGGCGGCCTACAGCTACCGCGATTTCTTCCGGGGCGATCCGCCGCCGATGACCCTCTCGGATTTTATCGCCGACTGCGCTCGGCTTGGCCTGGAAGGCACCGAGCTGACCAGCTACTACTTTCCTCGCGACCTGACCGAAAACTACTTGCGCCAACTCCGGAGCGAATGTTTCCGGCTGGGGCTCGACGTTTCGGGCACCGCCGTGGGGAACGACTTCTGCCACCCGCCCGGCGAAGCCCGCGCGCGCGAAATTGCCCAGGTAAAGCGCTGGATCGACTACGCCGAAGTTCTCGGCGCGCCGGTAATTCGCATCTTCTCGGGCAAAGCCCGCGCGGGCCAAAGCCCCGACGAGGCTCATCGGCTGGCCGTCGAAGCCATGGAAGAATGTTGCGCCTACGCCGGCCGCCGCGGAATTTACCTGGCGCTGGAAAACCACGGCGGACTCACCACCACGGCCGAGGGCCTGCTGGCCCTGGTGGCCGATGTGAAAAGCCCTTGGTTCGGCGTGAATCTCGACACCGGTAACTTTCACAGCTCCGACATCTACGGAGACCTGGCCCGGGTCGCCCCCTACGCGATCAACGTGCAGGTAAAGGTTGTGATTCGTCCGGAAAGCGGGCCCGAAGAGCCCACCGATTTCGCCCGGCTGGCCAAGCTGCTTCGCGACGCCGGCTACCGAGGCTATATCGTGCTGGAGTACGAAGAGCGCGAGGACCCTCGACAGGCCTGCCCCCGGTTTCTCAAGGAAATGCGGGCAGCCTTCACCGCGTAGCTGGCGCTGCGCTCCCTTGGGCCGCGCTCCGCGGCGAAGCGCCAGGGCTGGGCAACCGCGCTCGGCTGGCGTGTCCCCTTGGGCGCGGCGGTTAAAGCCAGACCAACTCCGTGGTTTGCCACAGCATGGGCATTCCGGCCAGCCAGCGGAGCACCAGCGAAGCCAGCACAAAACCGCTGTAGTGCAGCGCGGCCGTGCCGAAGTCCAGGTCGAAGCAGGCGAACGCCACCCCTGCCCCGACCAGCACAAACGGCGGCGCCAAAAGAAACCAAACCCACGATTCGCCAGTGGTCCAATCGTCGGGCAACAGGCCGAACACGCCCCACAGGGCCGCGTAGGCCAGGGCACAGGCGCCGGCCCTCAGGTACAGGGCCGACCCGCGATACGGCTCCAGCTCGCTATCGCGCAGAATGGAGTAGGCCCCCACCGAAAGCGGAAAGGCCACGGCCACTAGCCCCAGGGCCCGCAGCCACCACTGCTCGCGAATCACCGGCCCGGCCAGCCAGGCCACGAGCACGGTGCCCAGCAGCCCCCCGACCATGGCCGCGATCGCCCCGTGGCTCAGCTTGGTTTCCGCGCGCTCCAAGGGCTTGAGTACCGGACGGCCCTTGGTATCTTTGCCGCCGCCGAACGCCTCGGGCTCGGCGATTTTCACGTCGTCGGGGCTCGGTACCCGGATCACCGCCTTGCACTTAGGGCAGGGTCCCTGCTTGCCCGCGAATTTTTCGGCGACGTTGAACTTCGCTCCGCAGCCGGAACAGATCACCAGAATCGGCATACGGGCGGTTACCTCAGACAGGTCGTACGATCGGGCTACCGCAGGCCAACCCAAGGCGCCGGGCCCAGGCGCGCCGCTGGCCCCTTGGGGGGCGGCGGGCTACTCGGTGTCGTCGGCCAGGTCTCCCTCGGTAATCATGGTGAACCCCTTCGAGGCCAGGGTCTCCAGCCCCGCCTCGATGTTGTCGACCATCAGCGCCACGGCCGGCCGGCCGTGCGGACGCCACAACATGGGGTAGGCCTGAATAATGTTCACCTCGGCCTGCAACAGCGCGGTGCAGACCCGCAAGAGCGGCTGGGGGTCATCGGGCAGCTCGATGCCGATCAGGTCGGTTTCCACCAGCGGCAGCCCGGCCCGCTCCAAAATTTCGCGCCCTTGCTCGGGCCGGCTGAGCAGGAATCGGACGAAGGCGCACTCGGTGCTGTCGACGATCGACAGGGCGACGATCTTCACCTTGCTGCCTTCGAACCGGCGGACCACCTCGAGGAGCTGGCCAACCCGGTTCTCCAGGAACACGGTGAACTGGCGAATCGCGGGGTAATTGCGGCCGCGTGCGGTGGCGAAGTCGGTCGGACTATGTCCGCCCAGGCTCATGCTTGAATTCCGGCTGAAAAAACCATTCCAAAAGCGCGGCGGGCAGTAGTTTGCGCACCCGCGCCGATCGGGTAGAACCAGACGAGAATGTTAGGCCGCACCGGTAGTTAGGTCAACCGCGGCGCACCAGCAGCGGGCCCGGGGCGGGGCGTTTGCCCCCTGGGAATCCGCCGACCCCCGTCTAGCCAGGCAATCCGATGTCGGACCAGCTCGAGATCGAAATCCGCGTTCGCTACCAGGAAACCGACGCGATGGGGGTGCTCCATCACGCCAATTACCTGACTTATTACGAAATCGGGCGGACCGAACTGCTGCGCAGCCAGGGCCTGAGCTACCGGGAGCTGGAAGCCAGCGGGCTGTTTATGGTGGTGGTACGAATCAGCTCGCGCTACTACCGCCCTGCCCGGTACGACGACCAGCTTCTCTTACGCACGCGGCTGACCCGGGTCACGGCCGGGAAGATCGAGCACGAGTACGAGCTGTTTCGCGACGGGGAGCGGATCGCGGTGGGCGAAAGCACACTGGCCTGCGTGGACCGCAACGGCATTCTGCAGCGGGTACCGGGCTGGCTCCGGGATCGCAACCCGGCCCCCAGCGAGGCCCTGCCGAAGGTCCGCCGACGAAGGCCGTAGCGGGGGCTGGGATTGCGCCGCGCGGCGACCGGGCAGCGATAGCACCCGTTCGAGCTCTGGCTCAGAAATCAAGAAGCAAATTGGACTGCCTGACTAGTTGGCAATCGACTGTTTGAGCCGGTGATTCGGGCCTTACTTGGACAGTTGCTGTCGACGCACTCTGCGGGCTTAGATCGACTCCCAGAGTACCTGCTGACACTCTCACCTAGCCGGGTAGTGGCTTATCGAATCCACCGTGAATGCTCGACGAGGACCAGTCGCGAGATGGTGAGTCGAACTCGTGCCGGGCCGAGCTGTAGTCCGCACACCCCCCCGGTTCGCCTTCGTCAATAATCGTGGGTCCCCAATATAGGCAGGGCCTGGCACCTCGACCGCGGATTCTCGATTCGGAGCAACGATGTCCTTACTTAGTGCCGGGCGTCGCTAAGTGGTTAGGTTGCAGCTCGCTGTTCAGCCCAAGCAATGGCACGGGACGAGCATCCCTGAACGCCCGCCAAGCGCCGGCACGGCGCCCTTCGGCTATAGTCCATGTCCCCCAAGGCGTGGAGCCTGGGATGAAAATCGACGGCGATCCTGGGACCACGAAATGTTGCTTAGCCCTCACCATCAGTTTCGCCTGGCTCTCGTCGTCGCCGCTGGCACGCTGCTGGCCCTGGCCGGTGCCGGCCCGAGCGCGCGAGCCGAAGAGGCCGGCGAGGCACCGCCGCCAGGGGCGAACCTGGCCTTTCCCGGTGCGGAAGGATTCGGCCGGCTGGCTCGCGGAGGACGCGGCGGCGATGTCTACCACGTTACCAACCTGAACGACGACGGCGAAGGCTCGCTCCGCAGCGGAATTCGGCAGGCCCGCGGACCACGCACGATCGTGTTCGATGTGTCGGGAACCATCGAACTCCGGTCGCCGCTGGTCATCGACCAATCGTATCTGACCATCGCCGGCCAATCGGCGCCGGGAATGGGCATTTGTCTGAAGGACCAGACGTTTCGCATCAAGAACGCTTCCCACGTCATCGTGCGTTATCTTCGCGTCCGACTGGGCGACGAGAACAAGCCACGGCCGTCGGGGCCCGACTGTATCAACACCGACGACGTCGATTACGTGATTTTCGACCACCTCACGGCGAGCTGGGGAATCGACGGCATTCACGACTTGAGACGCGGCGGAAACGTGACCTTGCAGTGGTCGATCTACGCCGAAGCGCTGCACGACAGCATTCACGAGAAAGGGCCGCACGCGATGCTGGCCTCGTTTCGAGACCTTACCGGCGGAGTTTCCCTGCACCACAACCTGTTGGCCAGCAGCCGCGAGCGGCACCCGACCCTGGGAGGAAGCCCGCGCACCGACCCCAACGCGGTGGTCGATTTTCGCAATAACGTGGTCTACAACGTGCGCGGCGCGACGAACCTGGGAAATTGCCGGATCAATGTAATTGCCAACTACTACCGCCCCGGCCCCGATACGCCGCCGGGCTCGCTTCCGCTCGCCACCAAGACCGAGAACCCGGGCGCCTGTCGGGCCTATTTGGCCGAGAATCTGTTCGAGGGGCAGCCTGCACTTACCGCCGATAATTACGCGGCAATCGCCCTGGATCGTTGGGCCCAGGGAAATTATCTGTCGGTGTCGCTGGACCAGATTCGCGCGCCGGGCGAGTTCGAGATTGGCGCGGCGCGGCCCCGCACCGACAGCGCGGAGGATTCGTACCAACGGGTTTCGCGAGCTGCCGGGGCCTCGCTACGGCGCGACGCGGCGGATGAGCGGCTGGTTCGCGGCGTGGAGGACCGAAGCCACCGGATGATTGATTCGCAGCAGGCGGTCGGCGGATGGCCGGCGCTTGAAAGCCAACCCCCGGCATGGGATACGGACCGGGACGGAATGCCCGATGCGTGGGAACGTCAGAGCGGCCTGGACCCCAGGAATGCCGAAGATCGCAATGGCGACCGCGACCAGGACGGGTTCACGAACCTGGAGGAGTATTTAAACGGGCTTGTACCAAGCGACTGATGGGCAAGCACCCCGCTGCGCTTCCGCGCGGTTGGGCACTCCAGTGCGGTTTGGTAAACCCGGCCCCCGGCCCGACGATCTCGCGTCGCGCGATTTGGCGGCGCCCCGCACCGCCCCGCCCTACCCTGTCGACCGGATCACGCCCTCTTCGGGGCTGCTCGCGTTGGCGTACAGCTTCTTCGGTATCCGGCCCGCCAGATAGGCCCAGCGGCCCGACTGGCAGGCCGCCTGCATCGCCCGGGCCATGAGCAGCGGGTCGGCCGCGTGGGCGATTCCCGTGTTGAGCAGCACCCCGTCGACCCCCAGCTCCATCGCCACGGTCACATCGCTGGCGGTGCCTACTCCCGCGTCGACAATCACCGGGTAATCGGGATCCTCCTCCTTGAGATATTCCAGGCAAATCCGCAGGTTGTTGGGGTTCAGAATTCCCTGCCCCGAGCCAATCGGGCTGCCGGCCGGCATGACGCTGGCCGCCCCGGCCTGCTTCAAACGGCGCGCCACGATCGGGTCGTCGCTGGTGTAGCACAACACCTGAAAGCCGTCGTCCACGAGCTGTTGGGTCGCCTCGAGCGTGGCCACGGGGTCGGGCAGCAGCGTTTTCGGGTCGCCCAATACTTCTAGCTTCACCCAGTCGGCCCCGGGGTTTTCCAGGCCCAGCAGAATCTCGCGGCCCAAGCGGGCCACGCGGACGGCGTCGGCCGCGCTATAGCAGCCGGCCGTATTGGGAAGCAGCGTGTACCGACGATGATCGATGGCGTCGAGCAGGTTGCGCCCCTGGGCGTCGAAAAGGCGCTCGCGGCGCACCGCCACGGTAATGCAATCCGTGCCGCTGGCATCGAGGCAGTCGGCCATGAGCGCGTAGCTGGCGTACTTGCCCGTACCCACGATTAGCCGGCTGGCCAGAGTGTGGGTGCCAATTCTTAGGCAGGCGCCCGCCGTGTCGAGGGCCATCGGCTCAGCCTCCTCCGACCAGGGTAACCACTTCCACCTGGTCGCCGCCGGCCAGGGTGTGTCGGTCGTGGGCGGTTCGCGGAACCAGCTCGAGGTTGACTTCCACGGCCACCGGCCGGCCGGCCAGGCCCAGTTCGGCCAACAACTCGGCCACGCGCGTGCCGGCGGCAATGCGGCGCGGTTGGCCATTGCAAACGATGGTGAGCGGCTCAGGGGGGTCGGCGGGCTGGGTGCTCATTAGTTGTCGCGAACTTCGGCAATGCGGAACTTGGTTACCGAGAGGAGCACCAGCGGGGCCTCGATCGGGCCCGCGCCGGCGGCGCCGGCGGCAACCTGGCCACCGATCCAGGGAATGGTGTAGGCGGCCACCTTGCCGGTGGTGGCGTCGGCCACGTAACAAACGCTGGCGGCGGGGCGGATCCGGCCCGGAACGCGCCGCAGGTCGGCAAAACCGGTCACCATCATGTAGCGGGGCGTCCGGCCGCTCTCGATCTCCAGGTCTTGCAGAATGTTTTTCTCGTAGTAGGCGATGAACTGGCCGGTCGAGATGCTCAGCACCGCCGCCTGGAGATTGCCGGTAAGGTAGTCGAGAAAGTACAGGGCCTCGATCCGGTCGTCGGCATGACCAGTGGCGATGGCGAAGTTCTCCTGGCCATGCGTCGCGACGGCATGCAAGGGGGCCTCGGGCCAGATGCCCCCGACGATCAGCCCGACGGTCAGTCCGACGATCAGGCTGCGCGAACGCGTCATCCGCATACCAGCCCACATGGCGAGGCCTCCTTCAGACGGTGAATGTGCCGGCAACGGGCGCCCCCACCGGGCCCCGGCCACGGGCTGCACCAGCCAAACCCTGCCCGGCATCCAAATCGTACCGCCTCGGCGGCGGGTGTTCTAGCCGAGCCGTCGAGAGCCTGACGGCGTGGGGCCGTGGGCCCAGCGGGTGGTGTGCTGGGCGATTCGTGTCGAGCGCGGAGGGGGCCGGCCAGCCCGGGGCTAGCAACACGCCAGGCCCGCTCGGCCGATAGTCTGTTGAAATAGGCCGTCGTGGCCTATTTCAACCTCGCCAGATGCGGAGCCAAGCTCCGCACGGCTCGCAAAATAACGACTTGCGTCGCTGTTTTGGCATCGAATCCCTGCGAGGACCCAGCACGATGAATATTAAAACGGGCCGCGAACCCTGCGGAACTGCCAGCGCTGGCGAGTTGACGCGGCCCACCGCGGACGCGACACTCGAACCCCACGCGAGATGCTGTTTCGCCCCTTTGCCGGCTGGCCGCGCGACGCGCCGAGGCGGCGGGCGCGGGGGGGGTTCTCGGGGGAAAAATCGATCACTGCCAAAGCCGGCCGGACTGCCGGCCGATAGGGGAGAGCGGCCACATGCCCACCAACGGATCGTTGAATCGAAAGCTGCGAATGGCCCTGGTCGGGGGAGGCCAGGGGGCGTTTATCGGCCGGGTACACGCCACGGCGGCGGTGCTCGACAACCGGGCCACGCTGGTGGCCGGGGCCCTCTCGAGCGACCCCCAAAAGGCCCGCGACTCGGCCCCCGATTACGACATTGCCGCCGAGCGGGCTTACGGTTCGTTTCAAGAGCTGATCGACCGCGAGGGGGCCCTGCCGGCCGACCAGCGGGTCGATTTTCTCTCGGTGGCCACGCCGAACCACACGCACTATGCCATTGCCTCGGCGGCGGTCGCGGCGGGATTCAACGTGATCTGCGACAAACCGATGACGTTCGACCTCGAACAGGCCGAGCGGTTGGCCGAGGCCGTCGACCGCAGCGGCGTGGTGTTCGCCGTGACGCACAACTACACCGGCTACCCCCTGGTGCGCCAGGCCCGCGAAATGATCCTTTCCGGTGAACTGGGCGAGATCAACGCGGTTCGCTCCAACTACATTCAGGGCTGGCTGCGGGCCCGGATCGAACAAGACCAGCAGAAGCAAGCGGCTTGGCGAACCGATCCCGCCAAGAGCGGTGCCGCCGGTTGTTTCGGCGATATCGGCACGCACGCCTACAACCTGGCCCGGTACATGACTGGCCTGTTGCCCGAGAGCGTGAGCTGCTCGCTGAAGATTTTCGCACCGGGCCGGCAGCTCGACGATTATGGCCACGCAGTGGTTCGTTTCGAGAACGGCGCGCTGGGCACGGTGACCGCGTCGCAAATCAGTCACGGCCGCGAGAACGACTTGGCCATTGAAATCGACGGCACCAAGGGGTCGCTGGCCTGGCGGCAGGAAGAGCCCAACCAGATGATTTTCCGCCGCAACGGGCACCCTCACGCGATTTACACCCGCGACCCGAACGCGCCCTACACGCTGCCGACGGCCCAAGCCTCGTGCCGATTGCCCGCGGGGCACCCCGAGGCCTTTTTCGAGGCGTTTGCCAACATTTATCGTTTCGCCTACGACCAAATGGCGCTGCGGGCCGCCGGGCAGCCGTTCGAGCGGGTCAACACGATCTACCCCAACGTGAACGACGGCGTCGAGGGCATGTACTTCATTCAGCAGTGCGTGGCTTCCAGCCGCGAAGACGGGGCCTGGCTGCCGCTGAGGCATGCCCGGGCCCGTCGCTAGCGGCCGGCCCATGGGGTCTCGCGGGGCAGATTCGCCGTCGGCGCGGCGCCACCAGGCGCTGGGCCAGGCAATTGTCGGCGGCACGCTCTGGTCGATCGGCAACGGGCTGACGACCGGCAACCTGATCAACTACTTGGCCCAGGACCTGGGCGCCCAGGGCTTTGCCCTCAGCTTGATCCTGGCGGCGCCCTCGGCGGCCAGTTTGCTTCGACTGGGTACTGGGCGGCTGATCGGCTGGCTGGGATCGGCCCGGACGGTTTGCCTTTGGTTTTCCGGCAGCGCCTACCTGCTGCTCTTGCCGCTCCCTTGGGTGCCGCGCCTGGCGGGCTGGCTGCCGGGCTGGGGAGCGTTGGCCGCGCTGATCGCCCTGATCTGTATTCATCAGTTACTCGAGTCGATCGGCTCCGTGGCCCTCTGGGCCTGGCTGGGCCAGCTGGTTCCACCGGGCATTCGGGGGCGTTATTTCGCCCGGCGCCAGGTCTGGCAGTTGGCCGTGCTAATTCCCACGCTGTTGGCCAGTGGCTGGTGGATCGACCTTTGGCGTAGCCGCCAGCGCGAGGTGCCGCATCTGGCTTACGCGCTGCCTACCGCGATCGGCGCACTGATGCTGCTGGGCTCGCTGGTGCCGCTGGCTGCGATGCCCGCCGAAATTCTCCGCCGGCCGCGCCGCGGCGTTTCGGCGCGGGCCGCCGCGCCGCCACCCCCCTGGGTTCGCTCGCTGGCCGAGCCGGCGTTTCGCCAGTTGGTGGCCTTCGGCGCCTGGGTAGGGTTGGTCAATGGGCTGACCCAAGCCGCACAGAACCGGTTTCCATACGACGTTTTGCACCTCAAGCTGGTGCCGTTGCAGGTGCTGTTGGTGGGAATGCGGATCGGCCAGATGCTGCTCAGTCCGGGGCTCGGCCGGCTGAGCGATCGCTACGGCAACCGCCCGGTGCTTATCGCTTGTCAGCTCTGTGTGGCCACCGGGCCGTTGTTCTACCTGGCCGCCTCGCCCGAGCAGCCGTACTGGATCGCGGGGGCCTGGCTGGTCTGGTCGGCGTTTGCGGGGCTCAACTTGTGTTTGCCGAACCTGGCCTTGAAACTCTCGCCCGGCAAGGCCGACCCGGGCTACGTGGCGACCTATTTTGCGCTCGGAACGCTGGCCTACGCGTCCGGCACCCTGCTGGGGGGCCTGCTGCTCGACGGGGCTCGCCAGTGGCAGCCGGTGCTGGCTCGCTTCAGCAGCGGGGCTGGCTGGCCGGCGTTCGATCATTATGATTTGTTATTTGCTGGCGGTGCGCTGGCTCGGGCTCTGGGCGTGCTTTGGCTCGTCGGAATGGCCGAACCGGGCGCGGCCCGCTGGTCGGAAATACGAATGTGGCGCGGCGGCGCCGCTCGCGGGAGCTGACCCCAATGCAAGCGCGCGAAACCGTGGAGCTGGTCTTTACGCTGCTAGGCATCCTGCTTTCCATCGGCATGCTGGCTGGCGGTTTCTTGGTCGGGCGGGTCATCGAGTCGCGGCACTTGCGCCGCCTGGACGAGGACGAAGCCCAGCTGGCCGGCATGGTGGTTACCGATTTGCGGCGCGTGCCCGACAATTGGCGGGCAGTGGCCGGCACCCTGGTGGCCGGCGAGGCGGTGCTTTCGGCCGACCGGTTTCTGACCTTCACCGCCCGGCTGCAGAAAATCGTCGGCGGGCGGCTGGAAATGTTCGAGCGTTTAATCGACCGGGCTCGCCGCGAGTCGCGGGTACGGATGCTAAAGGCGGCCCAAGCCGAGGGGGCCAACGCCGTTTGGAATGTGCGCTACGAGTGCGTGATGATCGATACCGACGGCAAGGGCCGCCGGAAGGCCGTGGCCTCGGTCTGCTATGGAACCGCGCTGACGGTTCAGTAACGGCGCCGGGCCAGGACACCAGGTTCGGGCACGGCCCGCACGGCGGGCGCCCGTGGTTAAGTATTCGCCGACCCCGAGTAAGTCGATGTCGCAGTCGAAGAGCCGGATTCTGATCGCCGACGACAACGCCACCAACGTCGAGCTGCTCGAGGCCTATCTGGCCGGCGTCGACTGCGAGATCGACATTGCCGTCGACGGGCAAGACACGCTGGACCACGTGGCCCGCAGTCGCCCCGACTTGATCCTGCTCGATATCATGATGCCCAAGCTGAGCGGGTTCGAAGTTTGCCGCAAGCTGAAGGACGACCCCGCCACACGCGGCATCATGATCTTGATGGTGACCGCCCTCAACGAACTGGGCGATATCGAGCGAGCGGTGAAGGCGGGCACCGACGACTTCCTCTCCAAGCCGGTCAACAAGATCGAGCTGCTCAAGCGGGTGGAGAACATGCTCCGCTTGAGGCACGTTACCGACGAGTTGGAGCGGCTCCGCCAGTACATTCAAGAGATGGAAGACACCGCCCGGGCCTAGCAGTCCGGTAATGCGGTATCGGCGCGGTTCGACCAGCTCGTTTGTTGCGATTCGTGGGGGAGCTGGTTGCGGCCGAGTGACCGCGCATCCCTTTTTTCTCCCGAGCGGGCTGGTGCACTCCGGGGCGACGGCTGGGCCGGGAATGTGCCGCGTTCGCCCGCCTGGCGGCCTACGGAAGCGCAGGGTGCCGCGTTGACACTGGGGGGCGGTGCGCGCCAGACTAGCAGGCTGGGGGGCGAGTTTGCAGGGAATCATTTGCTGGGAATCAACTGCGTCGCGGGTAATCGCCGGCAACCAGAGGCGGTGGCCGAAATCGGCCCTCGGTTGGGCGGAACTGCAGAGGAGGTTTGCGATGAATGCATCGACCGTGGGTCGCACACTTTTGACCCTGGCCCTATTGGCGGCCCTGGCGGCCCAGGCCCAAGCGGGCAAGTTCAACAAAGTGCTCAGCATCGGCGATGCCGCTCCGGCTTGGTCGGGAATCGTGGGGGTCGACGACCAGCCCCACGCCCTGGCGGACTATGCCGACAAGAAGGCGATCGTGCTCATCTTCACCTGCAATCACTGCCCCGTCGCCCAGGCCTGCGAGGAGCGGATCATGGAGCTGACTCGCGATTACCAGCAGCGCGGCGTCCAGGTCGTGGCGGTCAGCGTGAGCAACCTGGAGGAAGATCAACTGCCCGCCATGAAAGAACACGCTCAGGCGCGGAAGTTCAACTTTCCCTACCTGCACGATCCGACCCAAAAGATTGGCCGCGACTATGGCGCTTCGGTAACTCCGCAGGTATTTCTGCTCGACGGCAAGCGCCGGGTGGCCTACATGGGCGCATGGGATGACAACGCCCTGAGCCCCAGCGAAGTGCAGGTGCGGTACCTGCACGACGCGATCGAGTCCGTCCTGGCCGGCACCATGCCCGCCACGGGCGAAACCAAGGCCAAGGGCTGCGGCATTCGCTACGAATAGTCGCAATCGCTAGCCGCCAAGTGCACCGCCCCTTTTCGGGCCGGAGTTGGGAACCACCTGCATGGGGACACGGTACTGGCTGCCTTGCGACTGCGGTCAGCGGGTAGCGGTGGAAGGTAAACAGGCCGGGCTTACGGTGACCTGTGCTTGCGGCCGGTCGCTTGGCGTGCCCACCATTCGGGGCCTGTCGCAACTGGAGTCGATCGGCGAGCCTTCGGCCCCCGCGCGGCGGAGTTGGGGGCCGCGGCAGGGCATGATCTTGCTCGGGTCGGTGATTGCCCTGCCCTGTCTGCTAATGGCCACGGCGGGCTTCTTCTACACTCCCCCCGAGCACCCGATTACCTACGTCGATCGCGAAGGTATTCGCAAGCAGATCGACGGGATGTCGCCCGCAGATCTCATCACCATGTGGGAGGGGGCCCAGAACGATTTCGATACCGCGGCCGCTCCGCAGCTTCAGCAGTACGCCGACTGGGTCGCCAACTTTCGCGCCTGGACCTGGGCCTATGTGGCCGGCACGGCGGTGGGGCTGGCCATTTGCGTGGGGGGGCTGCTGACCCGGCCCGCGCCAGGGGGCGGCTAAGGGCTTTAGGAACAAGCCCCCCGGGGGCTCCGGGCCCAGTCCGCGCCCCTGGGCTGCTAACTATTGCTGACCGCCAGGGCTTGTACGTTATACAGTCGGCCTACCTGCCCGGCCCCCTGCGGCGGCTGGTACACCCAGGGCCACTGCCCAAGCCGAGCCAGGCGAAACCGGTCGTCGAAATAGTCCGACAGTTGAACCGTGCGGGTCATGCGATAGCTGCCGTCGCTGGCCCAACTGCCGTCGGCCTGACCGTGAATGAAGCAGAACTGCACGGTGTCGGAAACATAAGCAATGCCTCCTGGCGCCAGGAGGTGGTAGATCGAGGTGACGAATTCCTCTTCCATCTTGTGGGCTAGCCCGAGCATGGCCGAGGTGAACCCCTTGGACGAGCGCAGTGCTTGAATCGAACTCGTCCCCTGATCGCTGCCGGGCCAGCGCTCGGCCATCAGCCCTACCAGTTGCTCGACGGCCCGCACGTGGAGTTGGCTGAGCACGCAGGATGCAACCACCAGGTCAAACGTTTCCCGTGGCGAGTAGGGAACCGGCTTGACCTCGGAAACCAGTTCGGTGAGCTGCTCGATGGCCGTTTCGGGCGAATCAACCGTGGCCACGCGACGGCCCGCCTGATCCAACAGGCGCTGAGTAACGCCGGTCAGGTCGGCCGCTTCGAAAGCGAGCGGCGGGTCGTGGTTGGCCAAATGGTGAGCGGCCACCGCCTCGTCCAGCAACGACCGGTCTTGGTCGTTGAGGGTTACCTGTTCAAACCGGTCGGCCAGGGCGACCAGGGGAACTTCGTCGCAGCGGCCGGCGCCCAACACGATGGCGGCGCCAGGATTCACCTGCCCAGCTACTTCGAGGATCAGGCGCTGGCTTTCTTGGCGGTGCGAATCGGGCACGGGCCGAAGCTTGTTCCAGCGGCGTGCCGATGGGCTGGGGTTGGCGACCAGCGGGGGCTCCGGAAGACGACTCATGGCCGGTTTCGGGCGTGGGTTCCTAGGGATCGAGCAAGATCAAAACGGGGAGGCACCGAGCCCGCCGCCAGCGTCTGGTGCCACGGGGCCTAGCATATTCTTCCTCGGTCACTCCTGGCAACTTCATCTGGCTCAAAGGCCCCTCGGCGGGCGGGCCAACCTGCGCCAAGGCACTCTCTCAATCGCGGCCGACTCCCCGGCCTCGATGGTCGCCAAGAGCGGACAACCCAGCGCCCCCCGCGGCGGTCGCCCGCAGTCGGCCGGGCCCGAGCCAGTCCAGCGGGCAAGTTCCGCCGCATTGCTCGTTCGGCTGGCATCGAACTCGATTGGCACCGGCGTGGGTAGCCCGGGCGAGAAATCGTTCAGAACCCAGCCCACGGCGGTCAAACCACCACGGTAGCGCTGCACGGCGAACGAGGTTGCCAGCGCTTGATGAATCGCTCCCAAGCGGTTGCGGACCACGACGACAACCGGGAACCCCAGGCGGTGGGCCAGGTCGGCCACGAGGAAATCCTCGTCGAGTGGCGAAAACCAGCCCCCCGCTCCCTCGACCAGGATCAGATCGGACTGGGCCAGCCAAGGTTCCAGGCCTTGCCAGAGCCGCGCTCGGTCGATCGCCGCGCCCTCGGCCCGGGCGGCCAGATGGGGGGCCAGGGGGGCCAGAAATCGCTGCGGGCAAACCGCCTCCAGCGTGCCCGGGCGGCCTGCCGCGTGCCACAGGGCCAAAGCGTCGTCGGAAACGACCTGATCGTTTTCGCGCCGGCAACCGCTGGCCACCGGTTTATAAACCCCGACCCGCAATCCTTCGGCTTGCAGGCAGCGGGCAATTTGGCAGGCGACGTAGGTTTTGCCCACCTCGGTGTCGGTTCCCGTAATGAACAGTCCGGGCACGGCGGGCGACATGCGAAACACCAGCGGATCGAGGGGTCGAAACGGAATCGACGGGCAGCCCCCGCCGACCGGGACTTCATCGATTCGAACCGATAAGTTACTATCCGCTCGGTAGCTTGGCGATTTCAAATTCAGCGGACGGAGTACCTTGCGTGGCCCAGCGTCAGGCAACCCCTGGTCGGGTGTCGGTCGGTTTGGTGCAGATGACCTGCGCCGAAAGCCGCGACCCCAACGTGGAAAAAGCCCTAGCCCGCATCGGCGAGGCCGCGGCCGCGGGGGCCCAGGTGGTGTGTCTGCAGGAGCTGTTCGCGGGCCACTATTTCTGCCAGAGCGAAGACCATCGCCGGTTCGCCGAGGCCGAGCCCATTCCCGGCCCCACCAGCGAGGCCCTGGCCCAGGCGGCGGCCCGGCACGGGGTGGTGGTCATCGGATCGCTCTTCGAGCGACGGGCGCCGGGACTGTACCACAATACGGCCGTGGTCTTCGATGCCGACGGGCGGCAGGCGGGCTTGTACCGGAAGATGCACATTCCCGACGATCCGCTGTATTACGAGAAGTTTTATTTCACTCCCGGCGACCTGGGTTTTCAGTCGATTCCCACCCGGTTCGGGCCGTTGGGGGTATGCGTCTGTTGGGATCAGTGGTATCCCGAAGCGGCCCGGCTGACCGCGTTGGCCGGGGCCCAGATTCTGTTTTATCCCACGGCCATCGGTTGGCATCCGAGCGAGAAAGCCGAGTTTGGGGCCAGCCAGCACTCGGCCTGGGAAACCATGATGCGCAGCCACGCAATCGCCAACGGCGTATTCGTCTGCGCGGCGAACCGAACCGGCGTGGAAGGCAATCTGGAGTTCTGGGGCGCTTCGTTCGTGTGCGATCCCGCGGGCAACCTCCTGGCCCGGGCCTCGCACACGACGGAAGAAACGCTGGTCGTCGAGTGCCACTTGGATCAGATCGACGTGGTCCGCACGCACTGGCCGTTCCTCCGCGACCGGCGGATCGACGCCTACCAAGACCTGACTCGCCGCTACCTCGACTGATTGGCCGGTACGGCGCCGTGGCATGCCCGAGCGACTTGCGTGCCAATCGTCTCTTACTGGAATTCGACCACGATGGACCACACCGCGCTGCCCGCCGCGCTCGGTTACCGGATGCCCGCCGAGTGGGAGCCGCACCAGGCGACCTGGCTTTCCTGGCCTCATAATCGCGACTCCTGGCCAGGCGCCTTCGAGCCGGTTCCGGCCATTTGGGCGGAATTGACCCGGGCCCTCAGCGGGCACGAAGCGGTTCACATTCTGGCGGGCGGGGAAGAAGTGATGGCCCAGGCCCGCCGGCTGGTGGGCCAGGTGCCAGGCGTAACCCTACACGATGTACCGACCAACGATGCTTGGATGCGCGACCATGGCCCCACGTTTCTGGTGGGGCCGCCGGGGGCGGCACCGGCCCTGATTCACTGGGGCTATAACGCCTGGGGCGGCAAGTACCCGCCATTCGACGCCGACCGCCTGGTGCCCGAACGTGTCGCCGAAATTACCGGTTACCGGCGCTTCGTGCCGGGAATCATTCTGGAGGGTGGGGCGATCGACAGCGACGGGCAGGGCACCCTGCTGACCACCGAGCAATGCCTGCTCAACCCCAATCGAAATCCGCACCTGAACCGGGCCGAGATGGAACGCTATCTGGCCGACTACCTGGGAGCCCGCCGCGTGTTGTGGCTGGGCGAGGGCATCGAGGGAGACGACACCGACGGACACATCGACGAGCTGGCCCGGTTCGTCGGCCCCGCCCGGGTCGTGGCCGCCGTCGAACCGGATTTGGCCGACCCGAATCACGCGCCGCTGGCCGAGAACCTGCGCCGCCTGCGGAGCATGACCGACGCCCGCGGCCGCCCGCTCGAGGTGGTCGAGCTGCCGCTGCCCCGCCCGCTCTATCACGGCTCGCAGCGCATGCCGGGCAGCTACCTAAACTTCTACATCGCCAACGGTCTGGTCGTGGTGCCCACCTTCGACGACCCCGGCGACGCGGTTGCGCTGCAGACGCTGGGAAAGATCTTTCCGGACCGCCGAATCCACCCGATTCGCGCGGTGGATCTGGTGTGGGGTCTGGGTGCCTTCCACTGCATCACGCAGCAGCAACCGGCGCTGGTCAACTCCTAGCAACCGGCCCGCGCCCCGGGGCGCGGTGTGCTCGCAGGGGCGCTCCGAGCGTGTTTCGCGCCCGACGCCCTCCGTGGGCTAGGTCGCGCTGGCGGTCGCCAGCCGGGGTTCGGCCACCCGATCGGCGATCCGCTGCGTGAAGCGGCACTCCACTTTCAGGCCGCCGCCGTACTCTTGGGCGACCGGCGTGGCCTGCACCACCTCGGCTCCCATGAAGGTGTAGTTGGGCGGCGCGCCCAGGGCCACGACCAGCCCGTGGTAGTCGATCGGCTCGCGTGAAATGAAGGTGAACCCCTCGACCGAAATCTCCTGACAGAGCACCTCGCGGTACTGCGACGGATCGGGCAGGGCGCCCCCTTCGTAGCGGGCGATGCGTTGCTTGCGGCGGAATTGCCGGCGGGCGGCCTCGGCCTCGTCGCAGGGGAGCTCGGCCGGGGTGGGTTCGACCGGCGCCTCGAGCACCGGTTGGCAACCCTGGGCGGTGTGCAGGTAGCCGCAGTTACGGCCCCCCTTCTTGGCGGCGTAGAGCGCCTCGTCGGCCCGCTTGATCAGCGACTCGACCGTGTCTTCGTTGGCCACTTCGGCCAGACCCAGGCTGGCCGTAACCTGGAGCGTTTGCCCTTCGTACTCTACCGCGGCCGACTCGATCGCCTTGCGGACCCGTTCCGCGGCGAAGCGGGCCTCGGCCAGCCGGGTGCCGATCAGAATGATGCTAAACTCCTCGCCGCCGAACCGGGCCACGAAGTCGATATCGCGCATCGTGCGGGCCAGCGTGCGGGCCACGGTCTTGAGCACCTCGTCGCCCGCCTGATGCCCGTACTTGTCGTTGAACTTCTTGAAAAAGTCGACGTCGAGCATGACCAGTGTGAGCGGAATTCCCAGGCGGAACCATTCGCCGAATCGGCGCTCCAGCTCCAGGTCGAATGCGCGGCGGTTGTTGATCGAAGTCAGGGCGTCGGTGCGGGCGGCCACTTCGTGCGTTTTGAGCAGCTCGCCCTGCTGGGCCAGCCGCATTTCGGCCTCGCGCAGCTTGCGCTTCAGGTCGGCATTCGAGGCCACGATGTTGTTCACCGCCTTGTTGACCGCCTCCTGCTGCACGACGCCGTCGGAGTTATCGGTCGATACGGCCAACTCGTGGCTGATCCGTTCCATCTGGGCCGAATGGTGCCCCACGTCGGCTACGACGTCGGCCGCCAGGTTTTGCATGCCGGCCAGGATTTGGCGGGCTCGCTCTACCTGTTCCGAGTCGCCCGATTCGTCGCGGTTTCCGCGAATCCAGAAACCGACCGCGAACCCTAGGGCTATCTGCAGCGCCGAAATCAAGATCGCTGCGCACCCGAAGAACACCAACCCCGAGCTACTCACGTGACACTCCTCAGCATGTTGACGGATCGTTGAAGATTTGGTCTGCCGCCAGGCCGGCCCGATTCCGTTAGCAGACCCTAATGCATAGGTTCTGAATGGGTATTCGCCAAACGAGAATCTGGCGTGAATTCCGCCAGCAGTTTGCGAGCAAGCCGCCTTCTGCCAGGGGGAGACGATCTTACCGATCGTAGCGGCGAAGGAGGCCTGGCCCACCCGGCGGCGGTTTCAGGCGACCGTCTCTTCCAGCGGCTCGCTACGGGCCGGCGCGACGATGGGAAACCGCTCGCTGCTCGGCCGGATCGACCTGCGGCGGCCCGCCAAGCGGCGCGGGGCCCGGGCCAGGCGGGCCCAAGCCAGTCGGTCGGGCGGACGGTGAGCCGCGGTTTGCATCAGCGCCAGGCCGACCAGAGTGAGGGCCAACCCCAGCACCAGGGCCAGGCTCGGCGGCTCGCCGAAAAACAGCACGCCCGCCAGGGCCGCCATGGCAATCTGCGAGGAATTCACGGCGTTGGCGTGCACCACCGAGATTTGCTTCAGCCCCAGGCCGAAGCCCAGAAACGCCAGAAAATTCAAGCCGCCTGCCCAGAGCAAGTCGACCACGACCGGCCGGGGAGTCGCCAACAACTCGGGCAGCCCCAGCCGCCAGGCGCTGAGCAGGCCCAACCCCACGACCCCCCAGACACTGATGAAAAACTGAATCGTGGCGACCGGCACCGCGGCGACTACGCTACGGCGAATCACCACTCCGGTTCCGGCATAGGCAATGCCCGAAGCGCAGCCGGCCACCAATGCCCAAGCGACCGCACCAGAGGGCCGATTCGACTGCGGCACCACACTGTGACTGGCTTCGCCCGCGCCGAAACTCAAAAGAACGATCGCCAGGCACAACAGGCCCATCGCTCCGACGGCGCGTGGAGTGATCGATTCGCCGAGCCACAGCCGGCCCAGTATGGCGCCGCCAACCAGGATCGTACTAAACGTCAGGGGCACGGTGATCGCCAGCCCCACCACACCCAGCGCATGTTGAAACGCGGCGTTGCCCAGCAGTTGGCTCGAGATTCCGGCTAGCGTCAGGGGCAGCACCAGGTGCCTGGTGGGCCACACGCTTCGCCCCCGCAGCGCCTGCCGGGTCATGCCGACCAGGGCCAACACCAAGATGGGCATTGCCCGAATGCAGCACGCCCAGGCCGGATCGGTCGTCGTGGCGGCCCGCCGGAGAAACACGTTCGAAGCCGTGTACCCCACCGCGGCCAACAGCACCCAAGCGGTGCCGAGCAACAGGGGGTCGTGCAAGGTGGAGCGAGGCGGGGCAGGCGCGGTAGGCATGGATTCCCGAATTCTAAGGACCCGGTGTGGATCGAGCGAGGTCAATTCGGCGGCGATTCCCCGGGGGCGATAGATCCCACCCTGGGGGCGCGCCCGCTCCACCCACCACGCCTGGCCCGTTTGTGACCCCATGGGCGGGGGGCTACGATGCTCGCAGGGGCCGCACCGAGCGATCGGCCCCCGTGCGGGTATCGGGGGCGTTGCGGTTGGCCGCGACGGTCGGCAATTGTCCGACACAGGAGAGACACGTGACGGCCGCCAATGTTCAGGCGCTGGTCGAAGACCTGCACCGCGCCGCTCGCCCACTGGTGCTGGCAATCACCGGGGGGGGAACGCGGGCCCTCTCTACCCTGCTTTCGGTGCCAGGAGCCTCGCGGAGCGTGCTCGAAGCCGTGGTTCCGTACTCGGCCGCCGCGCTCGACCAATGGCTCGGCGCCAAACCCGAACATTACTGTTCGTCACGAACGGCCCGAGCCATGGCGATGGCAGCCTTTGTGCGTGCCCGCAAGCTGGCCGGCGCCGCGGCAGATGCCGAGAAACTTCTCGGCGTGGGAGTCACGGCCAGCTTGGCAACCGATCGTCCCAAGCGGGGCCCCCACCGAGTGCACCTGGCTTGCCAGGCCGCTGGCCGAACGACCGAGATCACCCTTTTGCTGAACAAGGGGGCCCGCTCGCGCCCTGGCGAGGAAGACCTGGCCGCCCAACTGGTGCTGAGCGCGCTGGCCGACGAAGCCGGCCTGGCTCAACGGCTGCCCGAGCAGCGCCTGGCCGGCGAGCTCTGGTCGCAGCGCCGAATCCGGGCACCGGCCGCCTGGCAAGGTCTGCTGCTTGGCCAGGTCAAGTCGGTGCGAGGCCGTGAAGCCCAGGTTCCCGAACCGGGCCGAATCGTTTTTCCCGGGGCGTTCAATCCCTGGCATCAGGGACACCGCCGTATGGCCGAGCACGCCCAGGAGCGACTGGGCCGGCCGGTGGAACTGGAGCTTTCGATCTTCAACGTCGATAAGCCGCCGCTCGACTACCTGGAGATCGGCCAGCGCTGCCAGACGTTGGATGCAGGCACGGTCTATTGGCTTACGGCGGCGCCCAGCTTTGTGGAAAAGGCTCGGCTCTTTCCCCGGGCCACGTTTGTCGTGGGCGCCGACACGGTGGACCGGATTGCACAGCCGAGGTACTACCAACACGATCGGCAGGCCGCCGCCGAGGCCTGGCGGGAACTAGAGCGCTGCGGGGCCCATTTCCTGGTTTTTGCCCGCCGCGTGCAGGGAACCCTGCGCACACTCGCGAATTTGAACCTGCCCGAGCCCCTGGCCAGCCTCTGCAGCCAAGTTCCTCCCGAGGAGTTCTGCCACGATATTTCGTCGACTGAACTGCGGCGGCAGAGGCAAAGCTCCGAGCCCTCGGACGACTGATCGGGCCCCCGGCCAGGCGGTTTGGGCGCCGCGGCGAAACGCTCGACTCGGCCCCCGCATGTGCCCGAGAGCACAGGCGAATTTCGGCAGTTTTTTCGGCGGTAGACGGGGTCGCGCGGCGGAGTATGATCAGAACTTCGCCCGGCCCCGCAGCAGGGGGTCCACGGGCCGCCGAGAGACGAATTTCAAAGAACAAGAAGGTTCCCGTACCGGTTCGCCCAAGCTCAACAGGCTCCGCATGACCTACACGCCGCAGATCACCGTCGGGCAGCACATCCTGGAACAACAGCAGCTCAAGCACCCGCACGCGAGCGGCGAGTTCTCGTGGTTGCTCTCGGGAATCACCCTGGCCACGAAGATGGTCGCCAACGAGGTGCGCCGGGCAGGGCTTACCGATGTGCTGGGCGCGACCGGCGCAACCAACGTGCAGGGTGAGGAAGTACAGAAACTCGATCTATACGCCAACAAGGCGCTGCTGCACTGCCTGGGCAATCGAGGCAATGTGGGCCTGTTGGCCTCGGAGGAGAACGAAACGCCGGTCGTCGTGCTGCAGAATCCGGAACACGGCCGGTACATCGTCATTTTCGATCCGCTCGACGGCTCGAGCAACATCGACCTGAACATCAGCGTCGGTACGATTTTTTCCATTTTTCGGCGCACTGGCGAGCACAAAGACGATCCGACGAAGGAAGTGCTGCAGCCGGGCATGAACCAATTGGCCGCCGGCTACGTGGTCTACGGGCCCTCGACCATGTTGGTCTATACCACGGGCGACGGTGTCTTCGGTTTCACGCTCGACCCAGCCGTGGGGGCCTTTATCCTCACGCATCCCCACATGAAAATGCCCGAACGCGGTAACATTTATTCGGTGAACGAAGCGAATGCCGATAGCTTTCCCGCGTCGACCCGGCGGTTCCTGCATTATCTGAAGTCGGGCGGCGACGGGCTGGTGTATTCCTCGCGCTACGTCGGGTCGCTGGTGGCCGATTTTCACCGTACCTTGCTCAAGGGGGGCATCTTTCTTTATCCCCCCACGGCCCGCTATCACCAGGGCAAGCTGCGGCTGATGTACGAAGCGAACCCCATTGCCTTTATCGCTGAACAGGCGGGAGGCAAGGCGACCGATGGCCGGCAGCGCATCTTGGAGGTGCAGCCGGCCGACGTGCACCAGCGAACACCGCTCTATGTGGGGAGTGCCTGCGAGGTGGAGCGCCTGGAGGCTTTTCTGCGTCGTGGCGAGCTCGAATAGAGCCGCCCGGGGGCCGTCTCGCGAAGCGGGCGGCGCGGCCCGCTCGGCGGCCGTCGAGCCCTGGGGCGACGCGCGGGGGGTGGGTTTGCGCGGAGCGCCTTTTTCGCCACCCGTTCCGCAAGCGTGGCGCGTCCTTGAAGCCTCGGGGTGGTTCGCGATAAGATTGAGCGATTTTGCACGGCAACCATCCCTCCGTCGTCGGTCGATTCCCCTGCCCCGGACCGACCTGCCCGAATCGAATGCCCGGCTGCCGCCTCGCGCCCTCGGCCTACCCTCCGGGTGGCCGCGCGAACGGTGGGGGCTTTTCGACGGGGGCTGGGGGGAGGGTGAAGAGCGTGCCGGGGCCATACCCTGCGGGGAGCTGCCCTGGGCGGCGGCGGGGGCTGCTGGGCTTGGGTGGAGATGTGGGCCGTTGCGCGAGGTACCGCCGCGGTCGCGAGGCTGAACGGCTTCCGGCTGGACGAACCTGGCGTTTAGTGAAAAGGAGTACGTCGTGCCTCGTCGCGACGACATACAAAAGATTCTGCTGATTGGCTCCGGACCGATCATCATCGGCCAGGCCTGTGAGTTCGACTATTCCGGTGCCCAGGCCTGCAAGGCTCTCCGCGAAGAGGGCTACGAGGTGGTGCTGGTCAATTCGAACCCGGCCACGATCATGACCGATCCGAACATGGCGGATCAAACCTATATCGAACCGCTGACCTGGGAGGTGGTGGCCAAGATCATCGAGGCCGAGCGCCCGGACGCCATTTTGCCCACCCTGGGGGGCCAGACCGGTTTGAACCTGGCCATGGAGCTCGACCGGCAGGGGGTGCTCCGCAAGTTCGGCGTGGAGATGATCGGGGCCCGGCCCGAGGTGATCGCCAAGGCCGAAGAGCGCGACCAGTTCAAGGCCGCCATGGAGCGCATTGGCCTGGAGGTGTGCCGGGGCAAGACGGTGACCACCCTGGAAGAGGCCCGCGAGCTGATCGACGAGATCGGCCTGCCCTGCGTGGTGCGCCCCAGCTTTACGCTGGGGGGCACCGGCTCGAGCGTGGCCTACAACCGGGAACAATTCGACCAACGGGTGATGCGTGGGTTGGCCGCCTCGCCGGTGAGCCAGGTGCTGATCGAGGAGTCGATTCTCGGTTGGAAAGAGTACGAGATGGAGGTGATGCGCGACGCGGACGACAACGTCGTGATCATCTGCTCGATCGAGAATTTCGACCCCATGGGGGTGCACACGGGCGATTCGATTACCGTGGCCCCCGCCCAAACGCTGACCGACAAAGAATATCAGCGCATGCGCGACGCCTCGATCGCGGTGATTCGCGAAATCGGGGTGGAAACGGGCGGTTCGAACATTCAGTTCGCCATCAACCCCACGGATGGCCGGATGATCGTGATTGAGATGAACCCCCGGGTAAGCCGCTCCAGCGCGCTGGCTTCGAAGGCCACGGGGTTCCCCATCGCCAAGATCGCGGCCAAGCTGGCCGTGGGCTACCGGCTGCACGAGCTGCCCAACGACATTACCCGCGAGACGATGGCCTGTTTCGAGCCTACGATCGACTACGTAGTCACCAAGATTCCGCGGTTCGCCTTCGAGAAATTCCCCGAGGCCGACTCGGTGCTGACCACGCAAATGAAAAGCGTGGGCGAGACGATGGCCATTGGTCGCACCTTTAAGGAATCGTTCCAGAAGGCCCTGCGCGGACTGGAAGTGGGCAGCTTCGGTTTCGGCTGCGATGGCAAGGACCTGTGGGGCACCCCGCAGCAGCCCTCGCTCGACGATATTCGCGCCAAACTTTCCACGCCCAACGCCGACCGGGCCTGGTATCTGCGCTATGCCTTTAAGGCGGGCCTGTCGATCGACGACGTGTACGAGTTGACTCGAATCGACCCCTGGTTTCTCGACAACTTGTACGAGCTGGTCGAATTGGAGGAGAAGCTCCGCGCCCGCGGCTCGCTCGAGGCGGTGGACCAGGCCCTGCTGCGCCAGGCCAAGCGGTGCGGGTTTTCCGACCGCCAACTGGCCCACCTTTGGGATACCACCGAGATCGAAGTGCGCCGCGAGCGGAAGCGGCGCGGCATCGTGGCCACCTTCAAATCGGTCGACACCTGCGCCGCCGAGTTCGAGGCTTATACCCCCTACTACTACTCGACCTACGAGGACGAGGACGAAACTCCCGCCAAGCCAGTCGGCCAGAAGCGAATCATGATCTTGGGGGGCGGGCCGAATCGCATCGGCCAGGGCATCGAGTTCGACTATTGCTGCTGCCACGCCAGTTTCGCCCTTCGCGAGCTGGGCATTCAATCGGTCATGGTCAACTCGAACCCGGAAACCGTCAGCACCGACTACGACACCAGCGACCTGTTGTTCTTCGAGCCGCTGACGGTCGAAGACGTGCTGAATATCGTCGACCGGGTCGATCCCGACGGGGTGATCGTGCAGTTCGGCGGCCAAACGCCGCTCAATCTGGCCCGAGCCCTGGCCACCAACGGGGTACCCATTATCGGCACCGCGGTCGACATGATCGAAGACGCCGAGGACCGCGAGAAGTTCAAAGACCTGCTCCACCGCCTGGGCCTTAAGCAGCCGGCCAACGGTATCGCTCGCACCATGGCCCAGGCTCGAGCCGAGGTGGCCAAGATCGGTTACCCGGTGCTGGTGCGCCCCAGCTTTGTGCTGGGGGGTCGGGCCATGGAGATCTGTTACGACCTGGCTCAGATGGAGCGCTTTATCGTCGAGGCCTTCGTAGTGGCCCAGGGACAGCCGGTGCTCATCGATCGGTTTCTGGAAGACGCGATCGAGGTCGACGTCGACGCCGTCAGCGATGGAGAGCGAACCATCGTGGCCGGCATCATGGAGCACATCGAAGAGGCGGGCGTGCATTCGGGCGATTCGGCCTGCTGCATTCCGCCGTTCAGCCTTTCGCCCGAGTTGATCGACGAAATTCGCCAGGCCACCTTGGCCCTGGCCCGGGCGATGCACGTGGTGGGGTTGATGAACATCCAATTCGCCGTCAAGCGCGAGGACGGCCACCCCAACGTGTACGTGTTGGAAGTGAACCCCCGGGCCAGCCGCACCGTTCCCTTTGTGTCCAAGGCCACGGGCACGCCGATCGCCAAGATCGCGGCCAAGGTCATGGCCGGCATCAGCCTGGCCGAGCAGGGTATCGACAGCGACCCGTTGCCGACCCATGTCTCGATCAAGGAAAGCGTCTTCCCCTTCGCCAAGTTCACCGGGGTCGATATCGTGCTCGGTCCCGAAATGAAGTCGACCGGCGAGGTCATGGGCGTCAGCGAGCGCTTTCCCATCGCGTTTGCCAAGAGCCAGTTGGCGGCCGGAGTGCTGCTTCCCTCCTCGGGCAACATCTTCCTCAGCCTCAACGCTCGGAACAAAGCCCACGTCGTTCCGCTGGGCAGCCGCCTGGTGGCGCTGGGTTTTCGCCTTTTGGCGACGGCCGGCACGGCCAAAGAACTGGAACAGGCGGGGGTTCCCTGCGAAGTGGTCAAGAAACTGCAGGAGGGGCACCCCAACCTGCTCGACCTCTTGATCGATCGCCGCATTCAGCTGATCATCAACACCCCCAGCGGCAAGGGGGCCCGCACCGACGAAGGGCGGATTCGCGCGGCCGGCGTTTCGCACGGAGTGCCCTGCATTACCACGATTCAGGCGGCCGAGGCCGTGGCCCGGGCCATGGAGGCCCTGCGCGAGGAAGAGCTTTCCGTGCAGTCGCTGCAGCAGCGTTTCGCCCTGGCGCGCGCGAATTGACGCTTTGGGCCGCCCCGCCCCTGGGTAGCGGCCCCCCGTTCTTCCAAGGGGCCGAGTCTGGCCATCGGACTTGGGAAGTTGCCGATGTCGCAGCCCCCCCGCCAAGACCCCGCACCCCGACGGATCAAGGCCCGCTGGCTGCTGCCCATCGACGGTCCACCTCTCGAACATGGCCTGTTAGCCCACCGCCAAGGGCGAATCGTGGCGCTCAGCGGGTATCATGCCGGGCAGCATGTCTGTCGCGGCGATCGCTCCGCGCTCGAGGGGGGGCCCTCGACCGACGGGGGAAACGTCGCGCTCCTGCCCGGGTTGGTCAACGCCCACACCCATTTGGAGTTCAGCGACCTCGCCCTGCCCCTGGGGCGGCCCGGCCAACCGTTTCCCGAATGGATCGCCGAAGTAGTCGCCGCGCGGCAAGCAAATCCTCCGTCGCCTGGGGCGGTGGAACAGGGCTGCCGAGAGAGCCTCGCTTGCGGAGTGGTGTTGGCCGGAGAAATCGCGCAGCCCGGCGCGGTACCTGCGGCAGTGTCTGGCTCGCCTCCGGCACTCACCGGGTTTCTGGAGCTCTTGGGGTTTGGTGCCGACCGCCGGCAACAGGCACTGCAAACTGCGCAGGCCTGGGTCGCCTCGGCGACGGCCGATCATTTCTGCCCGGGCCTGTCGCCTCACGCCCCGTACAGCGTGCATCCCCGGTTGTTGGCAGAGTGCATTCGTTTGGCCCAACAGCACCAGGTGACCGTGGCGATGCACCTGGCGGAATCGCCCGAGGAGCTCCAGTTGCTGGCGAGCCGACAGGGTGGGTTTCGAGATTTTTTGGAGGAGCGGGGCCTTTGGTCGAGCGCCGAATTCCTCTCGGGCGTAGAGGAGTACCTCGAAGCCCTGGATCGGTCCCCAAGGGCCCTGGTCGTTCACGGCAATTACCTCAATTCCGACCAGATTGCCTGGCTCGGGCAGCGCCGCCAACGAATGAGCGTGGTGTATTGTCCGCGCACTCACGCCTACTTCGCCCACCCGGAATACCCGCTGGCGGAATTCTTGAGAGCTGGCGCCACCGTGGCGCTGGGCACCGACAGCCGGGCCTCGACTCCGGACCTGGATTTGTTCGCGGACATGCAATTTGTGGCGGCGCGGTTTCCCCAGCTCGCCCCGCGCGAAATCTTGCGGCTGGGCACGCTGGCCGGGGCCGAAGCCTTGGGTCGGCAACAACAGTTCGGCAGTTTGACCCCTGGCAAACGTGCCTGGCTGCTGGCCGTCGAGCTGCCCACGGACGGGACCAACGATCCGGAGTCGGCGATTTTGGCCAGCAGCGCGGTCCAGCGCCGTCCTTGGCGGGACGATGTCGACCTCTGCCCGCCTGGTTCCGCCGGGAGCGTGCTCGATTAAAATCGAAGCAGGTCCTAGCGGGGGGCCCCGCTGCCGTGCGAATCACGTTCGGCCGAACGGCGGCCGCGGCTTGCATACTTCGAGCGAACGATGCGTTTCGACGATTGGCTACCACGAATCACTCGGTTGGCCCGGCCGGCCTTGGCGGTGTACTGGCCGGCCATTTTTTTGAGCACCCATTGGCCGAACGTGCGGATCTCGATTGAGACGCCCGCCATCCCGTTGGACAAGTTGGCGCACTTTTCGCTCTACACGGGGCTGTCGCTACTGTTGGTTTTGGCGACCGGTCTGCTTTGGTCGCGACGCGACCCGGTTGGGCGCCCGCCGGCGAGCCATGGCTGGCCCCTGGGTTACCTGGCCGTGGCAGCCCTGGTGCTCGCCTATGCCTGTTTCGACGAAGTGACCCAGCCGCTGGTCGATCGCGACTTCGAATGGCTCGACCTGTTGGCCGATTCGCTCGGCCTGGGCCTGGTGCTGGTCGCTGCGCGAGCCTGGTCGGTGTGGCGCACTAGCCTGCTCAAGTATTCCGCGGGCTGCGAGGCCACACGGCTTTGATCTCCGCGCGCGGGGCGGTGGCCGCCCCTGAGGGCGCTCGCGGGCTTGTGGCGCGCCCGAGAGGCGGGCGAGCGTGCTACCACGGGGGCTGTTGATTGCGGTAGCTCAGATCCAACAGCTGCACCGGGTGCGCCACCCACAATCGCTGGCCGCGGTCGCGAGCTTCGCGGGCGATTTGCAAAATGCAGCCGGCGTTGGCCGTCAGCACGGCCTGGGCCCCGGTTTTCAGAACGTTGTCCAGCTTGCGGGCGCTGAGCCGGCCGGCCATTTCCGGCTCGGTCAAGTTGTAGGTGCCGGCCGCTCCGCAACATAGCTCGCTCTCGGCTAGTTCGACCAGCTTGAGTCCCGGCACTTGGGCCAAGAGGCGCCGCGGCGCTTCGCGAATCTTTTGAGCGTGCGCCAAGTGACAGGCGTCGTGATAGGCCGCCACGATGGGAATGCGACCCTGGGGCGGCACCAACCCCAGCTCGTCGAGAAATTCGGTGATGTCTTTCACTTTGGCAGCGAACTTGGCCCGGCGGGGCTGATCCGGGTCGTTCCAGTGATGGCCGTAGTCTTTCAGCATCGAACCGCAGCCCGCCACGTTGACGATCACCGCGTCGACACTGTCGACCGAAAAGGCGGCCAGGTTCTGATCGGCCAAGGCGCGGGCAGGCGCGTCGGCCCCGGAGTGAAAATGAATTGCCCCGCAGCAAGCCTGGCCGCGGGGAATCACCACGTCGCAGCCGTTCTGTTGCAGCACGCGGGCCGTCGCCCAGTTGGTGGGCTGAAAAATGGCCTCGGCCACGCAACCGGTAAACAGTGCCACCCGAGCGCGCCGGGGGCCGATGGCGGGCAGGAATTCAGGCAGCGCGGGGGCCGACTCCAGCGGCGGCAGCATGTGCACCAATTGCTTGAGCCGTGGCGAGAGCAGGCGCGTGAGCCCGAGGGCCTTGGCGAGTTGCAAAATTCCCAGCCGCTGCGCCCAGCGGGCCGGCCACAGCAGGGCCTTGAGCCGCTGGGGGTAGGGGAACAGCCCGAACAGCACCCAACGATGAAACCAATCGGCGGTTTTCTGTTGGCCTTCCCCTTGGCGCTCCATGGCCACGCGAAACGGTTCGATCAGCTTGCCGTATTGAACCCCCGAGGGGCAGGCCGTTTCACAGGCCCGGCAGTCCAAGCATAATTCCAGGTGCCGCCGCACCTGTTGCGTTAGGTCGAGCCGGCCGTCGGTCACGGCCCGCATCAAATAAATTCGCCCGCGGGGGCTGTCGTTCTCGTTACCGAGCTCGAGATAGGTGGGGCAGGCCGAGGTACAGAGCCCACAGTGCACGCAGTCGAGAAAGTAACCGTAGTCGATGCCCGAGCCCGGGTTGGGTTCGTGCTGGGAAACGATCGGAAGCGAGCCGTACCCCGAGGCGCCCTTCGGAGAGGCAGCCGGGCCGGCGTGGCCCGCGGCAGTCGAATCAGCACTGGTGGCGAGCGGAGAAGCCGGGCTCATAGCGGGAAGATAAATCGTCCTGGATTGAGTATGTGATGGGGATCGAATTGCCGCTTGATCGCGACCATCGTCGCGCTCGATGGCAGGGTGCCTCCCCAGACCGCTTGCCGGGTCCAGGTGCCCCCTCCGCCCGAGAGCACCACGGCGCTTCCCCCGGCGGTAATCGCGGTGGGCTGCAGCCGTTTTACCCAGTCGCTCGCCAAGTCGGCCGCGGGGCGGGCAAACTGGGCTCGCAGGATGCCGTTGCCCGCTTGGCAGGACAAGCTCGCCTCGGGGTCAAGTTCGCGCACCAGGCGAGCCAGCGATACCAAGGCGCTGGGGGGCACACTCAGTTTCACCACGAGCGGCGCCGCCTCGCTAGTGCCGCCAGAGGGCAGATCGGTTAATCGACGCCACAGGGCCTGGCTGGCCTGGTCCAATACGGTTCGCGGCGCAAGGGCCCCCAGCGCCCGCCACTCGTCGCCCAGGGCCGAGATCATCCAATCGACCTCGGCCTGGCTTCCTTCGAGGCCGACGACCAGTCGTGCGATGCTGCCGCGGCTGGCCGTACCCAGGGCGGGGTCGTCGTTCCAAAGGGGGCCGGCCAGCAACTCGATTGCCGTGGGCGTGATCGACGAGGTGACCAAGGCCGAGAGCAACATCTCCGCCTCGTCCCAACTGGCCAGGTCGTGGGCCAAATGGGCACAGGCCTGCGGAATCGGCTTTACCTTGAGCGTTACCTGGGTAATCACCCCCAGGGTGCCCAGCGAGCCAGTGAGCAGTTTGCAGAAATCGTAACCCGCCACGTTCTTCACGACTCGGCCGCCGCCGTTGAAGGTGACTCCTCGCCCGTCAACGGCCCGAATGCCGATCACGTAATCGCGTATGGTTCCCTGACCATAGCGGCGCGGCCCGCTGGTGTTGGTGGCGATCACCCCGCCCAGCGTTGCCCGGTCGGGCTGCGGTACGTCGATGGGCAGCCGTTGTCGTTCCGCCCGGAGCACTTCGTCCAGGGCAGCCATGGTGATTCCGGACTGGACCGTAATGGTCATATCGCGGGCCGGGTAGTCGACCACCCGGCTGAGCCCGGTCAGCGAAAGGCCGCGACCGGGGCGTTCGCCTGGCAGCCCCCAGTCGATCCGGGTACGGCCCCCGAGCGGATACACGGCGGCGTGCTCGGCGTGGCTAGTGCGCAGCAACTGGCCCACGCCGACCTCTTCGGTCGGCTCGACCGTTTCGATTAACTGCAGGGGCAAGGCGGCCAAGTTCGCGCGGCTCCCGTACAAACGTGGGGCGGTTCGTCTCGAGCAGGCAGCCCGGCCCCGGCCGAGTGCCAAAGGGGCTGCGAGCTGCCGAGTCGCCCCCAAAGGGACCAGTTTCGCAGATTGATTCCCGCGAAACCAGACCGTGGCCGGGCCAGAGCCGCCCCCCCTTAGCGCACCAATCGCCGCTGCTGTTGGGCATCGCGATGATCGCGTTGGATGCGGGCTACCCAATCGTCGTAGCGGGCCTGAGTGGGAATTTTGGCCAAAATGGCCACGGTCAGCCCCACTGCGGCCGCCAGGGCCAGACCTGAGCCTTCCAGCTGAAAGGCGATTAGCGAAAAAAACGCGGCCCCCTCGCAGAGGGCGGCCCCCACGATGCGGGTCGTTTGGTACAGCCCTGCCAGTTCCGGTGCCGCCACGCCGCCGCTAGGCGCGCCGCCAGGCGGCTTCTGGGCCAGGCCCTGGCGAACCATCAGGGCCGGCACCACCAGCGACGCCGTCCAGCCCATGAGTCCGAAACCCACCGCGATGGCGCTCAACAGGCCCAGCCGCTCGAACCGAACGACCGGCTCCTGCCCCAGGGCTCGCACCAGCAGCGCTACGCCCAGAAAGGCGATGGTGCCCAGGGCCATCGCCGAGACGATGATTTGCAGCGTGCGCACCGGGCCGTACTTGTTGGGCGAATCCGTGGACTCAATCACCCGAGGGGTCCTTCCGATGGGTTTCGAGGATCGCGGCGCGAGCCGGGGGGCTGGTCAGTTCTCGTCGGGCTGGAAGAACTTGGCCGTGCGCTGCAGGGCGCCGGGAATAAACCGCATGGCGGTGTAATGCCCGGCGTCGACCCATTGAATCTCGGGCTCGCCGAACGCCTTCCAGAGCGAGACGGTGCAGGCGGGGGGTACGACTTCGTCGTGCGAGGCGTTGAGCATCAGAATCTTGCGATCGCGCACGTTTTGCCCGTATTGCACCGGGTCGAACGGCCGCAGCACCTCGAGCAGCTCTTCCTTGGTCTTGCCCTGGGCCAGCCAGCGCTGGCGCGCCTCGGCCAATTCGGGCAGCCCGTCCGACTCCCAGCCGATTTGGCCCAAGTCGCCACCGGCCAACATGAGAAACATCTTCTTGAAGCGAGGCTCGGCCGTTCCGGCTAGCGCGCTGGTGATGCCCCCCAGGCTAATGCCCATGATGCCCAGTTCCTCGGGATCGACCTCGGGCTGGCCTCGCAGCCAGCCCCCCGCCCGGCGAATGTCGAGAATGCCTTGCCGCATGCCCTCGGCGGTTTGGTAGGGATCGGTCGAAATCATCTGGATGTCGACACCTGGCTGTTCCCGCTCGCCGTAATAGGGCAGCTTCAGGAACAGGGCCGCCACGTTCGAAAGGGCCAGTTGCTTGCAGAACATCCGCGAGAGCTCGAAATCGCCCCCCAAAATGTGCAGCACGATCACGCCCGCGTGTTTTCCCTCGCTGCGTGGGCGAAAGTACTCGGTGTGCACCGTGTTGTTATTGGGGTGCGGGGTCTCGACCGGCGAGGGGAAAGTAACCAACGACAGCTCGTACTTGGGCGAACGGCTGTCGACAAAGGTCTGATGAAAGGGAAAAGTACCCGCGGGCAGGCGGAAGATTTCGGCCACGATCGACTCGTTGGCTGCCGGCTCGTAGCGGACCTCGCCATCGCGATCGGGAGGCAGGGTCTCCTCGGCCCTCAGGCGGCCGGCGCCACTGACCAGGACCGCTCCGGCCACGACCACGAGCCACGCCCGACGGATTGCTGGAAACACGCGTTGCATACGAAGATTGCTTTCCTGAATCAAAGAGTCGACTGGGCTGGCCTAGTCGGCCAAGCGGCCGCTGTACTAGGATAACCCCCCAGGGACGGTGGCGGAACGTGCCAGGAGCCGGCGCCCCCCCTGGGGAGATACCACACGCTCGCCGACGGTGTTTCAAAAGGTTTGCCATGGATTGGCATCCGGCTGCCCCCTTGAACCAGTTGCAGCCGCGCAGGGTTTGTCTCGTCAAACCCAGCGCCCTGGGCGACGTCGTCCAAACGCTTCCCGTACTCAGCGGGCTGCGAGCGCGTTGGCCCACCGCCGAATTCTCGTGGGTCATCAACCGCGGCCTGGCCGGTCTGCTGGCCGGTCACCCGGATCTTGCAGAGGTCATTCCGTTTGACCGCTCGGCCCGAGGCTGGCGGCGGCTGCCAAGCACCTGGACGCTAGCCCGGCGGCTGCGGGCCGCCAAGCCCGACCTGGTGATCGATTTGCAGGGGCTCGCCCGCAGCGGCCTGATGACTCGTTGGACTGGTGCCCGGCGCCGGGTCGGTTTCGCCTCCGCGCGGGAGGGCGCTCGTTGGGCCTACACCGACCCGATCGAAACCGCTCCGGGTGAACAACCCGCGGTCGATCGTTACTGGACCGTGGCCCGAGCCCTGGGCTGCCAAGGTCCGCCCCCCGCGGCCGTGCTTGGGCTGAGGCCGCACCACGCCCATTGGGCTCGCCAGGCACTGGCCGGTTTGCCTTACCCGCGCATCTCGATTCACCCGGGCGCCCAGTGGGCTACCAAGCGTTGGCCACCGGAGCACTATGCCGAGCTGGCCTGCCGGGCGATCACCGATTTCGGCGCGGGTATCGTGTTGGTGGGCGGACCTGGCGAGCAAGGGCTGGCCGAGGCGGTGGCCCAGCGGTGCCCGCGCGGCATTAAGAACCTGGCCGGCAAGACGGGGCTGTTGGAATTGGCCGGCTTGTTGGCCCAGGTAGACGTGGCGGTCTCCGGCGACACCGGACCGATGCATCTGGCCGCTGCGATGGGCACCCCGGTGGTGGCCCTGTTTACCTGCACCAGCCCGCGCCGCGCCGGTCCGCACGGCGCGGGCCACCGGGTGGTGGCAACCCGCCTGCCGTGCGCCGCGAGCTATTTGCGGGAGTGCAGCCACCTGAGCTGTATGCGGGAACTGAGCCCCGGCCGGGTCTGGCCGGCGCTCGAGGCGGCGCTCGAGGAATGGCGCTCGCGCCGGGTGGCCGGCTGATCGAGTCAGGTGGGCGTCGCGAACGGTTTTTCCGCGCTCCCGGCGATGGCCGTTAGTGCAGCGAATACAAAACCACGTTGATGGCCAGCCGGGCCGCATCTTCGCGTACGTAGCCGCGGCACTCGAGCGATTCGTGATTCTCCAGCGCGCAGCTCAAATCGAGCGGCGAAAAGACCACCGCGTAGCGCCGGCCCAGCTTGAGTCCCTCGAGCTCGGGCGGGCCCTCGACGACCTGAGCGGCCAGCTTGTCGCCGCCTTTTTCCGGTTCGCGGTGGCGTACCTGGCGCACGTCGAACCCGTTGAACTGCGAAGAGAACAGCGGGTCGCTCACCGGAATTCGTTCCAGGGGCTGGTCTGGAAACAGTTCCGCCATTTCGCGGCGAAACGCCCGGGCAAAAGGTTCGCTGGCGCAAATGGCGTCGGCCAGCACCGTGCCCCCCCGTTCCAGATAGGTTTTCAACTGCACCCGCTCGGCCTCGGACAGGCGAAAATCGTTGCGGCCGTGAAACAGCACCAGGTGATACTGGAACAGCGCCGGATCGGTGATCGCCAGGTCGTGCTTATCGGTATCGATTCGCATCCCCAGTTGACGGATCAAGGCGTTTTGCAGCGAAACGAGTGCCCCCGGAGCCGAGTCCCATCCGCCGCCGTGGCGCAGCCGGGCCAACTCGAGCGTGGCCCGGCGAAACGCCTCGGGTTTGTTCTCGCCGGGCCTGCCGCCGTCGGGCAGAAGCTCGAGCTTGTACTTCACCTCGCGGTTGGTGGCGTAGGCCAGCACATTGATGCCGATGGAGTTGGCCGTGATGATGTCGGCTCGAAAGCGCGGCGGCACCGATTCGCCGGGACCGGCGCCGGCCAGCTCCCAGTAACACGAAACATCGGTGGGGCAGTACATCACGCTGGTTCGGCAGCCGGCCTCGAGCCCCCAGAGGGGCACTTTTTGCGGATCGATCGGTTCCTCGGCGCGCCAGACGGGGTGTTCCGGCGGCAGTAGCCGCAGCTCGTACTGCGGCTCGGGAAACACCCGCTTGATAAGCTGGCGAAAGCCTTGGTCGAAGGCATCCCCCTGACAGCAGCTTTCCGCCAGGAGAAAGCCGCCTCGGTCGATGTACTCGCGCAGCCGCCGGCATTGTTCGTCGCTCAGCTCGAGAGGTTCACGGCCGTGGAGGAACAACAGCGGGGCTTCCAGCAAATCGTCGGCCGTGGCCGCTGCGACGTCGATTACCTGCCAGGAGAGGTCGCGCTTCCAGCGCGATTCCACGTAGCTGGTCAAATTGGCGACGTCGTGGCGATGGGGGTTCCAATCGTCCGAGCGGCCATGCTCGAGCTTGGCCAGCAGCACCGGCCGCCGGCCCTTGGCCAGAAACAACAGGGCCAGGCTGGTTCCGATTTGCGGCACGCTCTCTTGCCCCCCCACCCCCTTCCAAAATCCCCCCAAGGGGTCCTGGTTCCCCAACAGATGCTCGCAACCCTCGCGATACCAATCGTGCCCGCCAATGGTGCGCTGGGCCGACATCCGGCCGACGCGTTCCAGGGCATATAGGTAATAAAGCAGCCAGGCATTGCCGCCGGGGTTCCCCTTAACCGTAAAGCGGCGGCCGAGCCAGTCGAGTCCCCGGTCGACCGCCGAGTTCTGCTCCTGCTGGCCGCAACAAACCAACCGGCCGTCGACAATCCGGGCGTCGGCCGGGCTGAGTTTTTGCGAAAGGATCAGGGCCGAGGCCAGCCCGGCACAGGTCATGCTCCCGGTGCCGCCGGGCTCTTGGACCCGATAGCCCCACGAGCCATCGCCGTTTTGCCCGTCGAGCCAATAGTTTTGGGCCAGGCGCCAGCAGCGGTCGCTGGCGCTAATGCCCACGCGGTCGGCCTCGTACAGTGCCAGCAGGGCGAACTGGCTGTTGGAGTTATCCGGCGTGGCCCCGGGATAGCTCCACCCCCCTTTGCCATTGCCACCGGTTTCTTGGATCGATTCGAGCCAGGCCACGTTGCGCTGGATGAGCAACCGGTGCCGCTCGGGATGAGCCAGGCAAAGCACCATCGTCTGAAGCGACGTGGCGTAGGTTCGCGAGGGGGGGAGCAGACGCAGGTAGTTCAGGCTTTTCACCATCTGCGGGTCGTCGGGCGAGACCCCGCAGTTGAGCAAAGCCAGGGCACACAGGGCGGTGACCCCGCCCGGCTGGGCGTCGATATCGTTCCAGCGGCCGTTGGGGGCCTGGGCGCGGCGCAGGTACTGCACTCCCCGCTCGATGGCCAACCGCACTTGCTCGGCATCGACCTGGGCTCGGGCTTGCCCGGTGGGGCCGGCGAGGATCAGCACGCTGCACAGTCCGGCCAGAGGCCACCACCGCATCGACCCAACCGCCTCTCACCGGGGCGCGCTCCTGGCTCCGCCCGCCTCCCTGGCGAGCGCCGCTTGGTGCATCGTACCCCCTGGCCCGTGGCGGCCACAACGCCGAAGCCGACCACCCTTTGCCGCATCGGCGCGCGAGCGATAGAATTCGCTGTCGGCCATCGTTTCCGGTCCTTAAGCGGGCCCGCCCCGCGGCGGGACCGCTTGGTGGGTCGTTCTTCCTTCGGAGCTCGCTTCGGGCGACCGTGTCGCGTGTCCACCAAGCCTCGTAGTCTCGGCGACGTACTGCAAGAATTTGCCCAGCATCGCCGGCTCATGCGCGAAGAGCTGCAGAAGGTCATCGTCGGTCAAGACGAAGTGATCGAACAGCTCTTTGCCGCCATTTTTACCCGCGGCCACTGCCTGCTGGAGGGGGTGCCCGGCCTGGCCAAAACGCTCATGGTGAGCACCCTGGCCCGGATTCTCGATATCAATTTCAAGCGGATTCAGTTCACGCCCGACCTGATGCCCTCGGACATTACCGGCACCAACGTGCTGGAGGAGGATGAATCGGGCCGCCGGAATTTTCGTTTTGTCGAGGGGCCCATCTTTACCAATGTGCTCTTGGCCGACGAAATCAATCGTACCCCCCCCAAGACCCAGGCCGCGCTCTTACAGGCCATGCAGGAGCGCGAGGTCACGGTGGGGCAAACCACTTACCCGCTGACGGAGCCGTTTTTCACCATTGCCACCCAGAACCCGATCGAGCAGGAGGGCACCTATCCGCTTCCCGAGGCGCAGCTCGACCGATTCATGTTCAATATCAAGGTCGATTACCCTTCGGCCAGCGAGGAAGAGCGAATCTTGACCGCCACCACCCGCCAGGAAAAGCCCGAGGTGCGCAAGGTGCTTTCCGGCCGCTCGATTCTCAATTTGCAAAAACTGGTCGGCTCGGTGGCCGTGAGCGAGTATCTGATTAAGTACGTGGCCCGGCTGGTGCGGGCAACCCGCCCCAAAGATGAATCGGCGCCCGAATTCGTCCGCGAGCTGGTCGATTGGGGGGCCGGGCCCCGCGCCGGCCAGTTCTTGATTCAAGGCGGCAAGGCGCTGGCCGCCATGGACGGGCGGTTTTCCGTGGCCGTGGAAGACGTGCAACGAATCGCCGTGCCCGTGCTCCGGCACCGCGTGAGCACCAACTTCCAGGCCCAGGCCGAGGGGATGTCGAACGAGGACGTGATCCGGCGACTCATGAGCGAGGTGCCTCCCCCGGAGATTCCCAAGTTCGAGCGGGCGGCCCAGTAGCCGGGGCGCCGGCCGCGCGGCTTCCCCGCGACCCCAGCCCCGCGCCGACCACTCGCGGCCGACGTGGCTTTTCGATCGCTTCTCTCAACCAGGCCGCCCGGCGGCCCGTGGTGGCCCGATGAAGGCGGCGGAAGAATACCTCAAGCCGGAAGTGATCCGCCAGATTTCCCGGCTCGACCTGCGGGCCCAGTTTATCGTCAAGGGTTACCTCCACGGCCTGCACGCCAGCCCGTTTCACGGTTTTTCGGTCGAGTTCAGCGAGCACCGCAAGTACACGCCGGGCGACGACCCCAAGGATCTCGATTGGCTGGTCTACGCCAAGACCGACAAGTACTACATCAAGAAGTTCGAGGCCGAGACCAACATTACGGGCTACCTGGCCATGGATGCCAGTCGGTCGATGGCCTACACCTACCGCGGGCAGCTGACCAAGTTCGACTATTCGATCTGCCTGGCCGCCGCCCTGGCGTATCTGATGATTCAGCAGCAAGACCCGGTGGGCATGGTCAGCTTCGACGAGAAAATTCGGCACTGCATCCCCCCCCGGTCCAAGCGTAAGCAACTGGGGGATATTCTTTCGCTGTTGGCTGGCCTGCGTCCCGCGGGACCCACGGCCCTGGCCCACTGTTTGAGCCAGTTGGCCGCCATGTTGCGGCACCGCAGCCTGATCATGTTGTTCAGCGATCTGCTGGTCGACACCGAGCCGGTGCTACAGGCCCTTAGGCGGCTGCGCCATCGCGGGCACGACGTGATCCTGTTTCATGTGCTCGACGCGGCCGAGGTGCAATTTCCCTTCGATGGCCTGGTCGAGTTCGAAGAGCCCGAATCGAGCGAGCGGCTGGTGATCGACGCCAGCGGGTTTCGCGAGGATTATCTGGCCGAACTATCGAATTTTCGCGAGCTGTATCGACAACAGTGCCAGGGGGCCGGCATCGACTATGTGCCGCTCGACACCAGCATGCCGTTTGACCGGGCCTTAACCGAGTACCTGACCAGCCGCAAGGCACGCTGCTAGATTGGCGGAGTGGGCCGCCG
This sequence comes from uncultured Pirellulales bacterium, assembly GCA_964399535.1. Taxonomy (GTDB): domain Bacteria; phylum Planctomycetota; class Planctomycetia; order Pirellulales; family CAYNRE01; genus CAYNRE01. The sequence goes on from CAYNRE010000055.1 coordinate 72,800, forward strand.
GCAGCCCCGAGGGTGCCGGCAAGCCCCTCGGGCGGCCAGTGGAGCAAACGCCCCCAGAGCAGCCAGGCTGGGAAAGCGCGGGAGCGACATGGATTTTGTCAACCCAATGCTGTTGTACGGTGCCACGGCGGCGGTCGTGCCGATTGTGTTGCACCTGATCATGCGGCAGCGCCCCCGGCCGCTTGTTTTCCCCGCGCTGCGGTTGATCCAGCAGCGCCGCCAGGCCAACACGCGGCGGCTGCGTTTGCGCCACTGGCTGCTCTTGCTCATGCGCATGGCGGCCTTGGTTCTCTTGGCCCTGGCCCTGGCCCGGCCCAGCATCAACGCCTCGGGGTTGGGGGCCGACCAGGAGCTGCCGGTCAGCGCCGTCTTGATCTTCGATACCTCGGTGCGGATGACTTACCGGCACGAGAACCGCACGCGGCTCGAGCAAGCGCAGGAGTTGGGCCGCTGGCTCTTGGCCCAGTTGCCCCCCCAAAGCCAGGTGGCGGTGCTGGAATCGAGCCTCAGCTCGGCCGTGTACCAGGTCGACCTGGCGGCGGCTCGAGAACGGATCGGCCGCCTGGGTACGGTTACCGTCGAGCGCCCCTTGCAGGAAATCTTCGGCGAGGCCGCCCGCTTGCTCAAGGCCGGTCAGCACTCGCGCCGCGAGATCTACGTTTTCTCCGACCTGACGGCGGCTGGTTGGCCGCGCCAGGCACAGGGCGCGCTGGCCCGACCGCTGGAGGGGCTGAGCGACCTGGGGCTGTACCTGATCGACGTCGGCGTGGAACAACCCAAGAACGTGGGCTTGGGCGAGTTAGCCCTTTCGGCGCAGTCGCTGGCGCGAACCAGCCAACTGGCCATTCGCACCGACGTCGGCTCGGTCGGAGTCGCCGGACCGCGAACCATCGAGCTCTGGGTCGAGGACGCGTCCGGTCGGGCCAGCAAGCGCAGCCAGGAAACCGCGACCCTTTCGCCCGATGCCCCGGCATCGGTCGAGTTCGTTCCGTTTTCGCTCGACCTTGGGGTGCGCCAGGGCTCGGTGCGAGTGGTGGGTGAAGACGCCCTGACGGCCGACGACGTTCGCTATTTCACCGTGCAGGTCGAACCGGCTTGGCGCGTGTTGCTCGTCGGCGAAGCCCCCGCCGTGCGGAGCGTGCGACTGGTGGAAGAGGCGCTGGCTCCCCGTTCGTTTCGCCAAAGCGGCAGGGCCCGGTTCGATTGTCGCGTGGCCGACTACGCCGACCTGTCGGGCGAGCGGTTGGAGGGCACCTCGGCCGTGCTTCTGGTCGACCCGCCGTCGTTGAAACCCGAGATTTGGCAGGCCCTGGCCGAATTCGTTTTTCGTGGCGGGGGACTGGGTATTTTTCTGGGCCCCTCGGCGCAGCCCGTCGCGCGTTTCAACGAACCGGCCGCTCAAGAGCTGCTTCCCGGGCCGCTGGCTCAACAGGCCCGCCGCCCCGAGAGCGATCTGTTTCTGAGGCCTTTGGAGCTCAGTCATCCGATTCTGGCGCGGTTTCGGCCGCTGGGCGATGGAGTTCCCTGGGATACCCTGCCCGTGACGCGCTACTGGCAATTCGAACACCTGATCGACGGCTGCCAGGCCGTGTTGCCCTATTCCAACGGCGAGCCCGCGCTGATCGAGCGCTCGGTGGGAGCGGGCCGGGTACTGACGCTGACCACCCCCGCCGCCCCCCGCCCCGGGGAATCGCCTTGGAACTTGCTGCCGACCGGAATCGACGCCTGGCCGTACCTGATCCTGATGAACGAGCTGACGCTGTACCTTTGCGGTGCCAACGATGCCACGTTTAACTACCGGGCGGGGCAAGTCGCCGTGGTTCGCGCGCGAGGCCGATCGGTACCGAGCAGCTATGTACTCACCGCGCCGAACGCCGAACCTCAGCGGCGCGGCGCCGATCCCCGTCAATCGGCCATCGCCATCACCGCAACCGACCTGCCGGGCAACTACATGCTGCAGGCGGGCGGCCAGGACGATCGTTTCGTGGCCGGGTTCAGCGTTAACCTCTCGCCCGAATCGACCCAGTTGACCCGGCTGACGGCGGAAGAGATCGATACGCTGTTGGAGCCGCTCTCGTTCGAGCTGGCTCGAACGCAGGAAGAAATTCGCCGCCAGGTTAGCCTGGGGCGCGTGGGCCGTGAGCTTTATCCCTGGCTGATCATCTCGGCGGTGCTGGTGCTGGCGGCCGAGCAATGGGTGGCCAACCGGTTCTATCGCAACCGGATCGATGAGCGCGATTCGGCACCAGAATCGCTCGCCAGGCACCAGGCGGAACCAGCGCTATGAGTTGGTCGGGCTGGGAACTGACCTGGGCGCCCGTCGGGGGTTGGGCCGCGGTGGCCGCGGTGGCCGCCGCCCTGCTGGTGCTCACGCTCTGGCACCCCCTGGCCGTGCAGGCGGCTCCCCGCCGCAAGCGGGTCTTGCAAGCCCTGCGATTGGCGGTGGTGGTGCTGCTGCTCCTCGCGCTGCTGCGACCGACGCTGCTCTACACGACCACCAGGCGGCAATCGTCGACGCTGGTGCTCTTGGTCGACCGGTCGCGATCGATGCAAATTACCGATATGGCGGCGGGCCAAAGCCGGTGGCAGTTTCTGAAGCAGGTTTTTCAGCAGGCCGAGCCCGAGCTGCGCCGCCTGGCCGAAATGCTCGACGTGGAACTGTACCTGTTCGACGCCACGGTCGAGCCCGGGAGCCTCGAGAACGGTAAAGCCGAATTGCCGCTGGAGGCCTCGGGCGAGGCCACGGCCCTGGGCGCGGCGCTGGACGATGTCTTGCGCCGCGACGCCGGCAAGCGGCTGGCCGGCGTGGTGCTGCTGTCCGACGGCGCGCAGCGGGCGGTTCCGCCGCGCGACGAACCCCCCCAGTCGGCGGCCCGCCGCCTGGCCGACCTGGATTACCCGCTGTTCACCATTTGCTTCGGCCAGGGCCGCGGCCCCGATCAGAATCGCGATTTGGCCCTTGAGGGGCTGCAAGTCGTCGGACAACAGGTTTACGTGAAGAATCGCCTCACGGCACGCGCCACGGTGCGAGTTGCGGGCTACTTGAATCAGCCGCTGGCGGTCGAACTGCTCTGGGAACAATCGCCCGGACAGATGACCGTGGTCGACCGCCAAACCGTTCAGGCCACCAGCGACGGCCAGGCTTTGCCCGTCGAACTGGGATACGTTCCGCAGATTCCCGGAGAATTCAAGCTGGCGCTGCGGGTTGCGCCTCAAAGCGACGAAGCCGTGGTGACCAACAACGAACTGGCTACCTTCGTCACCGTGCTCAAGGGCGGGCTCAGCGTGCTCTACGTCGAGGGCGACTTGCAGCGCGTTGAAAAGCGATTTCTCCGCGCCGCCCTCGATGGGTCGCCGACCTTGCGATTGGACTACCTGTACATCGACGCGCAGACCCCGGAAACCCGCCCGGCCGATTTACGCGAGCGATTCGAGCCCGGCAAATACGACGTGTATCTTCTGGGCGATGTCGATCACACGGCTTTCACTCCCGAGGAACTAACGACGCTGGCAGCCACGGTCAAGGCGGGCGCCGGGCTGATGATGCTCGGCGGGTTTCACAGTTTTGGACCCGGCGGCTACCAGCAGACACCACTGGACGAGATCTTGCCGATCGCGATGGACCCGCTCGAACGGCAGCCCTTTGGCGAACCCGCGGCCAGCGATCTGCATCTCGAGGGGCCGCTGCCGATGCGCCCTACGGCCCTGGGCCAACAACACTTCGTGCTGCTTTTGGCCCCCCCGGACCAGAACCAACAGTTGTGGAGCGAGCTCACCCCGCTCGACGGCGGGAACCGATTTCGCGGGCTTAAGCCCCGGGCCAATGTGCTGGCCGAGGACCCGCAAGGTCGACCGCTGTTAGTAGCGCAAGACGTAGGGTTGGGGCGCGTGTTGGCCTTCGCCGGAGATTCGACCTGGCGCTGGGTGATGGACGGACACGGTGCCGCGCACCAACGGTTCTGGCGCCAGATCGTGCTCTGGCTGGCACGCAAAGATCAGTCGAACGAAGGCGATGTTTGGCTCGACGTCGACCCCCGGCGGTACTCCTCGGGCCAGCGTGTCGAGTTTCTTGCCGGCGCGCGCATGGCCGATGGTTCGGCGATTGCCCAGGCCAATCTCGAGGCCGAAATCGTCGACCCCTCCGGCCAAACTCACACGGTACGCTTGCAGCACCATGCCGACTATGCCCAGGGGGCCTGGCTCGACACGGCCGTGCCGGGAGATTACACCCTTCGAGTTACGGCCCGGCAGGGAGACCAGCAGCTCGGATCGGCGCAGGCCCGATTCCTGGTATACGCCCAGGATCTGGAGCTGGAGAACCCGGCCGCCGATCCGGCGCTGTTGGCATCGATGGCCGAAGTGACCCAGGGCGAATCCCTCCCCCCGGAGCAACTGGCGAGCCTGTTTCAGCGGCTCTTGGATCAACCTCCCCCGCTCGAGGTTCAGACCCAGGCCCGCTCCACGCTGTGGGATACCTGGTGGCTGTTTCTCTTACTCACCCTGTTGTTGAGCTGGGAGTGGGCCCTGCGGAAGCGCTGGGGTTTGGTCTAGGAATGGGTCGGTTTATCGCGGCCGGCGGCGCGGCGCTGCGATCGCCGGGCGGTTGGCTCGGCCTCGCGGGCTGGCGGTGCTTCGCCCCGGATTCAAGGGTCGAGCGATTCACAAAACGAGGTGAACAGCCGCAGTAGCGTCTCCGCGTTCATCTGATGGATCAGGTGCCCGGCCTCGTCCAGGCGAATCCAGCAGCCATCGCGAACCAGCGGCCGGAGCTGATCGGCCACGGCGTCGGCGCACATTCCGCCCCGGGCCGGGTTGCCCTGGAGAACCAGTACCGGCGCGGTCACGCCGGCCAGCGCCTGGCGCAGCTCGGCCGCCGACCACCAGTGGCCTCCGACCAGGTCGTCGAACACCCGCGGGTCCATGTGCGAGAGCCACTGGGCCGAGAATCGCAGCGCGGCCGCGTCGCGCAGGGTACCCAGTGGCGCCTGGCGGTTCTGCCCCGGCACATTAACCATTTGGCTGGCCAGCCTCAGGTTCCAGTCCGCGGCCGACAAGCCCTCGCGGGCCCAGGCGGCCCACGTGAGAAACATCTCCCGAAAACTGCTTTGGGGCCAGAATTCGGATAATAGCTCGCAAGGCAAATCCTCGAGTACCACCGCCCGCACGGGTATTTCGGCGGCTACGTGGGCTGTCACCAGCGAACCGAGCGAATGCCCGAAGAGGATGGGTGGGGAACCAAGCTCAGTGGTAATCAGATGCCGCACGTCGGCGGCATAGTCGGCGACCCGATACGCGCCGCTGGCGGCCCAATGCGATTGGCCATGGCCCCGCAAGTCGACCGCCCAAACTTCGTATCGGGCAGCCCAGTGGGGCATCAAGGCTACCCAATCGCGCCACGTTCGGGTGACCCCGTGCAACAGCACCAAGGGAGGGCCGCTGGCCGGCCCACGGGCCACATTCAGTGGGCCCTGCGGAGTCGACCACTTGCTTTCCTGAAACACGCAACGGTCCTCCGACAACAGGCGCGGCCTGCTGCAATTTCCAGGCGGGTAGCGGCAACTGTCAGGGCGGCTACGTAGCCGGTGCCGCGGTGCGAGGTGCTGTGGTCGGAGACGCCGCCGCGGGCCAACTCACTCGCGCAGGACTCCGGAGCACCACCCACCAGACAATTGCCGCCAGAACCAACAAGCCCAGGCTGACGTTTTGCGAGATACTCATGCCGGTTTGCCAGATCGCGCTCTCGTCGGTGCGAACGATTTCCTGCAGAAACCGGCTGATGGGGTAGAGCGTGAGGTACCAGGCGAAGATCGCCCCGTCGCGCCGCCGGAAGGGCTCCATGGCCCACAGCAGGCAGGCCAGCAGTATGCCGTCGAGAGCGCTGTACAACTGGGCGGGGTGCACCGGCGCGCTGCGCTCGATTGGTTTCGGCATCGCCAGCCGCCGCGCGACCGGCTCGTCTCGGGTCCAAACCAGCAACTCGCCGGCATCGCGGCCCGCGGTTGCCAGCAGCCGCTCGGCCTGCGCGACCGTGCGCACGCTACGGCTTTCAACCTTGACCAGCACTTGGCCCGCCGCCAGACCGGCGGCCTCCGCGGGGCTAGCGGGCACTACCCGGGCGATTCGCGGTGGATCTTCGGGCCCGCCGTCGAACTGAATTCCCAGCGCCGGCAACTTGCCATGCACCACCTGATCGACGTAGGGAGGACTGCCGTAGGGGAAACGAACTCCCCAGGGCAAATCGGTGGTGCCGCCGTAACAACAACCGTTGAGAAAACAGCCGACCCGGCCCAGGCCCATGGCCAGCGCGCCGGCGGGCGCCACCAGATCGGCCAGCGCCAGTGCCGGCAAGCGATGAATCCGTGCAAACACGAACAGGGCAAGGCCGGCGGCAATGGCGCTGCCGTATACCACCAGGCCTCCCTCGGTAAACATCGCCACGTTAGTCAGCGTTTCGCTCCAGGTGGGGGCGCGAAACTCGGGCCAGTACTCGATCACGTAGAACAATCGAGCGCCGACAATGCCGGGCACCAGCAGCCAGAATAGGAGCGAATAGAGCAGTTCGGGGTCGATTCCCCTCTGTCGCGCGCGGCGGAGCGTGATGCCCAGCGAAAGGCCGATCGCCACCAGGAGCATGACGCCGTAGCCGCGAATCGGCAGCCCTCGATCGTCGCCAATTCGCGGGGTGGCCAGGGCCAGGATCAGGGCCCCCACCAAAATCACCGGCAACTGGCCGCGGACATTGGCCGACCACCCCTCGCGCCGCAGGCTCATGGCCAGCCAAACGCCCCAGCCCGCCAGCCACAGCGCCAGCACCAGGCCCACGCCCCAGAGCGGAACGCCGGCCACACTACGCGGAAGTAGGTAAAGCGTGGGATACATACCTTCGGCTCGGCTGGTCCAGAAACGATCGAACGCTCGCGTGCAGATTATCGCGAACGGACCCCGCCGGGCTAGCTCGCTCCAGGCCCATCGGCGAGCGACTTGGGCACAGGCGAGATTCGAGGTGCTTGGCTCGGAGCGCCCCCGCCGCGGCGCGAGCCTGAAGCAACGACGTAAGTCGTTACACCACCGGTGGTGCGAATCTCGATCCGGATGGCGGGCCCGCTGGAAACCTTCGGGCCCCTTGTGGTGTCATCGGTACGAGCAGGTGATCTGGCCAGGGGGTGCGGACCGCATTATGCTAGCGGAAGCGCTACCGTTTGTGAGGTTCCGGCCCCCCTCAAGGGGCGGCTTCGCCCGCGAGTGGCGCTGTTCGAGGCCCCTGGCAAATCCCGCCAAGGGGACTCACGCGGGGACGTAGCTCAATTGGGAGAGCACCGGCTTTGCAAGCCGGGGGTTGAGGGTTCGAGCCCCTTCGTCTCCACCTTGCGACACCCACTGACAGTCGATGTCGGCGGGTGTTTTCTTTTGTCTGCATCCACACGAACGGCCACTCGTCGCGGGTCGCTACGCGGTTGTCGATCGACTGCCGTTCTGCCAGCTTGCGACCCGGAATGCCCCCGTTTGTCGGTCTCTGGTGCATGCTTTGGTGCAAACCGGCAGCGATGGGAATCTTCGGTCCCCGTTGCCTTTATGGCGGCAGGCAGGTTGAGGTGTGCACCATCGAGCCGCAACCCGGGCACCCTCGGGGTTAGGGTGCGGAAAGATTCAGTCCACAGGTCCCCGGTCGCGCAGCACCGACTCACTTTGCCAGGTGCGGATTTCTTCGTCCTGGCGGCGAATCGAAACCACTAGTTCGATTCCTTGTTGGCTAAGCCGTTTGGCGATCTCGGCGGCCGGCGCTTCGTTGGGTTCCAAGGCAGGGGTGATCCGGGCAAGCCGTGAAAGTTTGAGGCCCAGGTTTTCCATCGCGGCTAGGATTTGGTTTCCTGTTTCACGGAGCCGTTGGACTTGAGCTGAAAGTTCTGGATCGTCGTCGAGAATCTGTGAGATCTCTTCCGCGTGTACGCATCGGATGCGCTGCTGCAGAAGAGGAGCCGCTACGGCGAACGCGCGCCATGCAGCCTGAGCCCAGGTTTCGACCTCTCCGGGAATTAGGGGCGTCAACAGCGTCCGCTCCAATTCCGCCAGGGCGGTGGCCACCGATTCATCGTGAGTTTTCATGCTTTGCTCTCCCACGGAAGCTTGAAGCCTGTCTGGGGGGGCGGGTGGTGCGCCGGCCGGCCTGCGTCGCGGTAACGGCGCTGGCTTGCTCGGTTCTCCGTTGGGAACGGTCTGGCCTGGTCCAGCGGTTGACCGCCTCGCGCCCCGCGACTGGTTCAGCGACGAGTATCGAACTGGCAACCCGGTTCGTTAGCGCGATTGTGCCGATTGTCGGCGCGCGCGAGTCCGCGCGGCCTTGCGGGCCGATCGCGACCGTTCGGCGGCCGGCCTGGCCGCCGAGGCTCGACCTCCGAGCTTACCGCCCTTACGGGAGGACTCGGTGTTGGGGCGTTTTCCGCGCCCTGAGCCCGATGGTTTTCCTCCCCCGGTCTCCTTGTTTAGCGTGGCCCAGGCGCGTCGTTTAGCCTCGTTCGGAGGAACATCGCGGTCTTGATAGCCTTCCGCGATGTGCGCTGCCTGTCGCTTTTGCTTGTTGGTGTACTTCGACTTGTCGCCGCGGGGCATGACCTTCTCCTATTTGGCTTTGCCTGACTGGCCCCTTCGAACTTTTCTCCGAAAAAGCAAAGGGCGGGGATCGCTTGCCAATGCTGCTCAGTGATTTCGACCCTTGCTGGCGCGACAGGGAGTCGGAGCCACGACTTTGCCGGCTCGCTCGGTCGAGTCGCGTTGGTCCGCCGTGGCGTCGATCGCGTCTTTCGCCCGCTCCGGAGACCCGGCCAAATGAAGCAGATGGCTGGCCGCTGCCTCGGTCACGCTGGATTGTTGCTCGTCGTGTCTATGCTGCGGTGTCGGACGGGAATCTGGTGAATGCTCGTTCATGGAACGGCTCCTGCTTAATTACCGGGGTCAGATCGTCGCTTCGCCAGGCGTTCGTCGGAGGTCAACCGCTCGAAATCTCGGACGAGTTCGAAGTACCCGATGAAGTTGCGCAGCGCTTGCCGCTCACCGCTAATCTTGAGTCGGCCCGACATGACCTCGAGCGTGGGATTCAACACGCCCAGACAAAGTCGCTTCCAATCCAATTCCGTCACGGTGAGCCAAGCCGCCGGTACCGGTGAACCCGGCAACAGTTCTTGGTCAGATACTTCCAGCACGCCATGACGCACGGTGATGACGAACTTACGGTCTGAGTCGGATAGATTCAGACCGATCGACTCGTTGACATCGAGAGTGCGATCAGGCTTCAGCCGCGAGCCCATCGACTCGAAGAAAGTTTCCAGCGGAATCTGCTGCAGAGATTCCTCCGACGGCGACGGCCAGCGGGCCAACTCCGGAGTGGGGCCCAGGGCTTCAGCGGCCAGGCTGGAAAGGAATCCGCGAACATCGGAGTGCGCGCTCGACTCGGCCCCTTTGCGGAGGACCTCGGCCCGGGCCAAATCGCACTTCTCCCGCAGCCCTTGGGGATCTCCGCTAACGGTTAAAGCCACCTTCAGTTTTGCCAGTAGATGCAGGGCAAACGAGGGGTCGCCTTCGTCGCACGCGGTTTCCGCCGCGGCCAACACGGCCGAGGCGCCGCCCATTAATTCGATTTCCCGCACCTCGACCCCGCGCGCGGGGAGGGCCAGCTCGGGCTGTTCGTCGAACCAGCCGACCAATTGACTGTAGATGCCCCGGCAGGCCCACTCGGGAGTGCAGGTGACCTGGGCCAGGTAGGGGCTCTCTTTCAAATGAGGCGGCAGGTCGACTTTCTCGGCCAGCTCGTCGATCGAGCGCCCATCGTTGATGCCGCGAACAGTCACGCTGTAAACCCACTGAATCGCGTCGCGATAGTCGCGCAGCGCTGCTTGGACCGCGGCTTCGCCGGAAAGTGGTGCGTGCCGAGCCGAGACCAAATGTTCGGCTCCGGCGGCCCGCATTCGGTCGAGAGACTGGATCCAGCGCTTGGGATCGAGATTGGGAGTGCCGCGCAGCGGGCTCAGGTCGGGAAACCCGTTGACGAAGTTATCTCCCACGAACAGCGTCTTTTTGGAGGGCACCCAGATACAGACGTGGTCGGGGGTAGCGCCCGGCGCCGACCAAATCTGGAATTCAACTCCCCCCACTTCGAAGTGCGCTTCTTCATCGACCAATTGCGTCGGAAGCCGGATTTCAGGAATTCCCCCGATGTGTTCCAGTTCGGGCAATCGCCCCCAGGCCGAGCATTGCCGTTCGCCCGCGGGCAGGAACAAGCCGAACTGTCGAATTCCCCGGCGGACCTGGTTTTCCTGCAGCAGAATGAACTGACGCAGGAATTCGTCCCGGAGCAACCTCGAACCCCAGATGGGGGTATCCGCTTCGACCCAGACTCCTCCCCCGCCGGTTTGCTCGATGTCGTTGTGGGTATAGATCAACGCGCGCACCGGGCCATCGGCGTGTTCCGCCAAGGCCGATCGCTGCACGAGCGCCTGGGGCGTGCAAGAGCCGCTATCGATGACCACGATTCCGGCCGCGGTCGAAACGACAGCCACGTTGGCGAGGTCGTAACCCACCGCGACGTGCACACCTTCGACGGGCGTGATCACGCGCGGCTGCCCAACGTGGCGCTCGACGAAACTTTTCAAGGTTGCGGCGGGATCTCCCGCGGCAAACGCAGCCGAGGAAACGACCCAAATCGCCGATGCCAGCACGGAAATGAGAGGTAGTTGTTGTTGTCGCATAACCGTTTCGGAGTGAAAAGCAATCCGGCGCCTTCCGACCCAGACCTTTCGTCTCTAGAGGAACATCGCCCAAGCCAGACCGCCCCACCATTTGTGCAACGCACTTTGCGTGCCCAATTCAGCCACCAGTTCACCGTGGGGTCTGCCGCGCTCAAGCATGCGACGCCGAGGGAACCTCGGCCCGAAGACCGTACCGGACGGGCTTGAGAGGACACTCGGCGGGCCCCGTCTTGACCTGGCCGGTGGGATGAAATCGCGAACCGTGGCAAGGGCAGTCCCAGGTGTGGTCGGCGTCGTTCCAATGGACCAGGCAACCCAGGTGGGGGCACACTGCCGAGACGGTGGTGACCTCCCCTTGTTCATCGCGATAGGCGGCCACTTTTTCGCCCAGCGACAAAACCCGGCCGCTTCCTCTCGGCAAATCGTCGTGTGAATCTCGATGGATTTGGGGGAGCCGGTTTAATACCAAGTAGTAGGGATAGTCGAGGTTGTTCCTGAGGTAATCCAACGCGCCGCCCCGGAGCCTGGTGCGGTGCGGATCGAATAATTCGCTCCAAGGATTTTCGATTCCGGCGAGCGCATCGCGAACCATCATGGCCGCCCGAACGCCGACGAACGTCAGGTGGGCGGTGGTGGCTTGGGTGTCTCCCGAACCGATCGTCGCGCGTTCGACCACGGCCACCCGCAGCCCCGCTTCGCTCAACAAGTACGCGGTCATCACGCCCGTTACGCCGCCCCCCACAACAACGACGTCGACATCGAGGTTGTCCTGGACACGGGGAAACTTGGGCGCGGCGTCGGCGTTCCGAGTCCAATAGGTGCGTTTCATGGAGTGCAACCTCCTCTTCGCAAAGCCCCTCGATCAGCCAAGCGGTGGTGCAATCGCTGTGCCGGAAGAACGAATCCTCTGCGAGCCACCAAAAAGAAGGGCGCGGATGCGAGCGATTCGGTCGCCGCCAATCGCAGGTGATCACCGCCGAGATCCGGTGTCTCCCGCCCCCTCCGCGGCCTTGGTCGCGGCGCAATCGGATTGAGCGGCCAAGAACCAATCCGTTGCGGGCGAATGGAACGCCGTCCGCCTTTTGGCTCCGGCACGAGAAATGCGGCTGCGAAGAGGGTCCGTTAGCCAAAGGGGCCCGATTGGGTAACCGCGTGCATGTGGAACGCGATCGTCGCACCAGGTGCAGCTCGGTGCTGCCATCAAACAAGGAGGGCGAATCCCGTGAACCTTCTACTACTTCTCTTGTTGATCGTGCTCTTGCTCGGCGTCATGCCAACCTGGCCCTATAGCCGCGGGTGGGGCTTTTATCCGTCGGGCGGAGTCGGATTGGTGCTGCTCATCGTGTTGGTGCTGCTGCTGCTCGGTCGGGTTTAGCGACCGATTGCACCAGTCCGTAGGCCAGATGATCGCACGGATGCGATCAGGCAGCCGCGCCGTCAGGCAGCTTTCCAGGAAATCGCCAGCCGACGCTAGCGGCTTGGCACCGAAGGCCACGGACCGAACCGCTGCCGGCTGACGGTCGAGTTGAGCACACCAGATCTTCGGCAACGCGCCGTCCGCGGCTTGTGCTCGACAGCGATAGCGCGCTTTGCGCCTAGGCCGGCTTACGGCCGAGTTACCGGATTGAACGAGGGGGGATCGCTCGCTGGAAACGACTCTAAACCCGCCTGTTCCACGGGATCGATCTTTCTGGCACGGCCGGTCGACGGCAGCCGCGGTTGGCCTTGGCACCGGCGGTGCAATCCGCCAACGGCGGCGGCACTTCGTGTCGCCACCCTTGCGAACCAAGAACTCAGGCCGCGGCGCAACCGTGCGACAAAGTTCGCCAGCGGTGTCATCGGGGGTCGAGTCTCACGGACGGGGCGATAGGTATTCATCGCGGCGGTTCCTATTCGATTTTCCGGTCAAGGTTTCGTTTCCCAGACCATCGCTGGCGCCAGAGGTGCAAGCCGATCGCCCGGCGTAATCCTCGCTCCGCTCACTGCGACCAAACTCGAAGCCCTGCCGAGGCTCAAGCCGATCAGCCCCGGGCCGGCCGGGCGCGGCCCCGACCAACCCAGGGCTGTGATTAGCGACGGGATTGCGGATCTCGGATTTACGAACCCGAATCCACGACTTCGACCCGCGTGGCGACCGTGTGGCCGTCTTGATCGGCAGTCGTGACTCGAATCGAGTCGCCGGGATGAATTTCCGATCGCGTGGCGCGCTTTCCCTTGACCAACACCACAAAACCATCGGCCAAAGGATGTGAGTGCTGCGACTTTCCATCTTCGGCCGTCATGACCAGTTCGTCGTTCGAGAAACCGACGAACGTGCCGTTGTGCGAAGGACCCGCGCTGTAGTATTTCTCGATGTCGTCGGCCCACTTGGGGTTGGCGACGTCGGGCCAACGAGATTTGTCAAATCCGGGAGCCTTTTCGAGTACCTGCTTGCTCACGTCGAGCACGAAGAAGCTCTTCGTCTCGTCATAGTTCAGCGTGAATAGCCGCCAAGGAACCGCGAACATTTTTTCGCCAATTCCCAGAAAGCCGCCGACGCCGAGCGCGGCGTATTCAATTCGGCCCTGCTCCACGTTGATCACCAACTCTTCGATCTTGCCCACCTCCTCGCCCGCCAGGTTATATACCGGCATCCCCTCCAGGTTGGACGAGCGGAAGGAGCGAGAAGCGACGATGCGCTTGTTCGTCTCTTTCCCGGAATCTTTGCCCAGGACCGTGGCGCCGGCGCCTTGCAGTAAGGCGAATCCGAGCGCGAATACCAGTGTGTGCCGCAGTAGTTCGTTCATGACACTCTCCCATCTACCTGACGTCGTTCGTCCCAGCTTGAGCTGACCGCAAGCGCGTTGACCCACCGGGACGGCCATGGTGAACCAGCGAAGAAACGCCCCTGGGTCCTCCCCGCTTGATCCAGTTCACCGAACCGCAAGCGCCAAGGACCTGGTGCGAGAGAGGGCACATTTCGTGCCGGCCGAAGAAAGGCCCCAGGGGCGGCAAATACGCGCTTGCCCCGCTCCGCACCTGGCTCCGACACGACCTGATTGGTCGGGCGACAATCGCCTGGCCACAAGGGGGGAAACGGCGAAGGATTTCGGCACCCGGCTCAGCGGACCGTTTCAGCTCGCGTCGTTTACCGGATCGAGGATCGGATCATTCTCGTAATCAACGCTGACAACTTGCCCGATGCTGATCCCCAGCAGGCGAATTTTGTGGCGCAAGCTGCCTCGCGTAATGCCAAGTATCTTGGCGGCCTGCGACTGGTTCCCATGTGTCGACTGCAACACTCGGGTCAAAAGCACGCGCTCGACGCGCTCGATCGTTTCGGAATAGAGGTCGTTCGAGCCGTTTTCGAGCCTGGAATCGATAAAACATTCGAGCGGCGTGCCCTCCGGCGAATTGACTTCGCGCGGCGAAACCACCGCGGTTCCGCTGAGAATTACGCCGGGCAGGAACTCAGACACCAGTACCGGCCCGGTGGCTTGCAACAGGGCCTGGCGAACCACGCCCTGCAGCTCTCGCACGTTGCCCGGCCAGGGATAAGCCAGCAATTGCTCGAGGGCATCGGGCGCGATCCCGTGCACTTCCTTGCCCAGTTCGCGCGAGAGCCTGGCCAGCAGATGCTCGAGCAATACGCCAATGTCTTCGTGCCGGTCGCGCAACGGGGGGAGAAAAATGGTAAAGCCGTTGAGGCGGTAGAATAAATCGGCGCGGAATTCATTGGTGGCGACCATCTTTTCCAAGTTGCGATGCGTGGCGGCGATGATCCGTACATTGGTCTGAATCGTTTCGGTTCCTCCCACGCGCTCAAAACGCTGTTCCTGGAGCACGCGAAGGATCTTGGCCTGTAGTACGGGCGACATATCGCCGACTTCGTCGAGAAACAAGGTGCCGTCGGAACACTGCTCGAACTTACCGATCCGGCGCGTGGCCGCCCCGGTGAACGAGCCCTTCTCGTGCCCGAACAGTTCGCTTTCCAACAACGGTTCGGGAATCGCCGCGCAATTGATCGCCAGGAAACCGCGGTCGGCCCGGGCACTGTGTTGATAAATGGCACGAGCCACTAGTTCCTTGCCGGTGCCACTCTCTCCCCGAATCAGGACGGTCGTCTCCTGGGCCGCCACGCGGCCGATCGCTTTGTACACCTCTTGCATCTGCGGGCTGCGGCCGATCAGCAGATCGCCGCGGGCCGGTTCGGTCGTAGCCTGAGTGATTGCCACCGGAGTGCGCATTCTGCGCCGCGTGACGACCGCTTGCTCGATCAATTCCCGCAGTTCATCCAGTCCGAACGGTTTCAGCACGTAGTCGTAGGCGCCCAGCTTCATTGCCTCGATCGCGGTGTCGCTATCGCCGCTCGAGGTGATAAAAATGACCGGCAGCTTGGCGTCGATGGCCTTGATCTTGTTGAATAACTCGAGTCCCGACAGATCCGGAAGCTGGATATCGAGCAGGGTCACGTCGGGCGCCGAGCGGCGAATCAGATCCAGCCCCTCCCCCGCGGTCGCGGCTTCGATGATCTGAACTTCAGTGCCTTCGCAGGCTTTGGTCACGAGCAAGCGCACGGACCGGTCATCGTCGACCACGAGAAGGGAACTCATCGCCTGGGGCTCCTATTCTTTCCGGCCACCACCTGGCGGCGCGTCGATCGCCAATCGTGGTGTCGCGCCGCGGCGGGGCAGTGAATGGTTACTGTTGATCTAGAAGCTCGCGCAGCCGTGATTCCAGACGCTGCGAAGACTCGTGGATCGCCGGAAGTTGCCTGGCGTACTCGGCCAGGTCTCCGCGGCGGGCAGCGTCTTCGGCCGCCGCGCAGTGGGTAATGAGCTGCTCGGCGTCGAAGTTGGCGGCCAGTCCCTTCAGGCTATGCGCGGCGCGCTCGGCGGCTCGCGCATCGCCGGATTGAACTCCCGATTCCATCGCGGTGATCAACCCGCCGGCGTCCTCCAAGTAGAATCGCGCCAGCTCGCATAGCAGTTCGACGCTGCCGCCCAGGCGGCTCAGCGCCGGTTGAAACTCCGCGGCGGCTGTTCTTTGAGACATGGTTCGGGTTCCCCGGGGGCCAGCGATAAGTGGTTCCCGACAGTTTACGCGTTCGCGCGGTCTGCTGGCGAAATGGACTCGACCAGCGAAAACAACTCTTGCGCGTCGATCGGTTTCGTCAGATAAGCATTCATTCCCGCGGCCAGGCAACGTTCTCGGTCGAACTGCGAGGCGTGGGCCGTCATGGCCACAATCGGAAGGTGATGCTCGGTGCCCGATTCCTGTTGACGAATCTTCGCCGTCGCTTCGAGCCCGTCCATACCGGGCATCTGAACGTCCATCAATACCAGATCGAAGGACTCGTTTTCCAGGTGTTCGACAGCCTCCCAGCCGTTGCCGGCAACCGTGCAGCGATGGCCCCGACCCTCCAGCAACAGGCAAACCAGGCGCTGGTTGGCCGGGGTGTCCTCGACCACCAGGATCGACAACGATCGAATCGGCGGCGCTGGATACCGGTTACCCGAGGCCGACGGCGGACGATCGAAATCGCCCGCGACCGTCGCAAGCGGCAGCGGGTGGTCCATTCGCGGGGGGCGAGCGAGTTGTGCGGCGGACCAGGTTCGCGACCGTCGCAAGGGGATCCCGACCAGGAACCGACTCCCCTGCCCGGGTGACGACTCCAGAGTAATCTCGCCTCGCATTCGTGCCGCGAGCCGCGCCGCGATGGCCAATCCTAGCCCCACGCCGCCGTGGCGGCGGGTCGTTGAAGAATCGACCTGTGCAAAGGGTGCGAACACGCGCTGCTGGGCCCCCGTGGGAATCCCCATCCCCGTATCCTCGACGGAGATCAGCATTCCGATTTCCTCCTCGGAAGCCGCGGAGCAACTCACCCGCACTCGGACCTCGCCGCGGTCGGTGAACTTGATCGCGTTGGACAGCAGCTGGCGCACGATCTGTGCCAGCCGTCGGTCGTCTCCCACAACCTGTTGAGGTACGTTGTCGTCGATCGACAGCGACAGTTTCAGCCGCTTCGAGCTGGCGGCAGGAGCAGCCTCGCGAATCAGCTCGTCGAATAAGTCGCGCACGATAAAATCGTCGCACTCCAGTTGAAACGAGCCATACTCGAGCTGGGAAACATCGAGAATATCGTCGAGAACTCGGAGCAGCGATTTGGCCGATGCGAGCGATGCCTCGAGATAGTCGCGCAGTTGGTCGGAAATCGGCTCATGTAGCGCCAAATTGGTCATGCCGATCACCACGTTCAGCGGTGTCCGCAGCTCGTGACTGACATTGGTAAGAAACTCGCTCTTGGCGCGACTGGCGCTCTCGGCGGTTGATTTGGCTTGCAGCAGTTCCACTTCCGCCTGTTTTTGCAGCGTGAGATCGAGCGCGAACCAGATGGTCTCCAAGGTGTCGTCGCGCACGCTCGCCGCACCCAGGAGCATGGGAGCGTGGCCGCCGTCCGCGCGGAGAAACTGTTTCTCATAGGGAGTGCAGCGACCGGTCGCCTCGATCTCTTGAAGCGCTAATCGATCGAGTTCGGCATACTGGTCCGGAGTGATCGACTTCCAGTTTTTCGGCCACTGCTCGGGGTCGACCGTCGAGTAACCCAGCGCTTGGGCGAAGGCCGCGTTGCACGATGAAATCTCGCCAGACGCGGCGGCCGAGAAAACTCCGATAATGTTCGCATCGACCAGTCGCCGCAGCCGCTGCGCTTCGGTCTCGAGCGCTTGCTCGGTCTCTGCCAGTCGGAAGCCAACGCTCCGCAATCGGGCTTGCGACTGAATCGCGGCCTGCCCCTGATCGGCCGCGAGTCGGCGGGCGCTGTGCATGGCTCCGCCAAGTAGGCTGATCAGCAACCCCTCGAGGCCAAATTGGGCAACTCGCAATGCGCCGCCGGTCGAACTGAGGGAAACCCCGCTGGGGAGCAGAAAGTTCCAGGTTCCCAGGATGGCACCGCAAACCGTGGCCACGATTCCCGGTCCGATTCCACCATGCCAGGCCGCCCCCATCACCGCGGCTCCAAACAGTAAGAACGGTGAACTCGCCTGATCGGAAGCCGGCGCAGATGCACATTTGATCATCAGCACGAACAGCGGAAACAGGACCGCCAGTGCGTAAGGCACCGCTTGGGTTCGCCGTAGGAAGCGGGACGGTCGGTGTGGCATGTCGCGCATGGCAGGGGGGTGCTTCGATCGGTGGCCCAGAGATCGCAATTCCAATGCCAGCCGGTGGCAAGCCGCGACCGTTTCTCAAAGTTAAGGCAAACCGGCTATTGGAGTATCCGGCAGCCCTGGTGATCGCCCGGACCCGAACCCAGAATAGCAACGTAAATCGTTATTCTGCGAGCCGCGAGCAGGCTTGGCTGAGTGATTGGCGCTCTTTGGAATGCGCCGCGAATGCATGTTTCAGGACAGGATTAGCCCTGCGAGACGAGTGCGTTTGTCCAGTTCGGACAGGTTGCCGAACGACCAAATTGGTCGAGGGCCTATCAGATTGGTTCCTGGTGCATCATATTTGAAAGGCCCGATAGGGCTCGTTCGTTCCGGCGTCCCGAGTTTTCCCGTCGCGCTTGCGCCGCAACAGCACTTTCCGTGGCCTGCCTACCAATGAGGGGTTTAGCTCGCGGCACTTGTGCCGAGCAGCGCGGATCGTCGGCCGGGGGATCCGAGTTGTCGAAATGGCAGTTTTTGGGGAACCGGCCCTGGCGATGAGCGCGTCGACGGTCCGCAGGAGCAGCCGACTTGGAACCGGTGACCCGAATGCTGCGTCGTGGGACCGTCGTGATGACGGCGGCGCTGGCGGCATTCCTGCTTCTCAGTTCGGTGATCTCGTATTACAACCTCCACCAGCTTCGACTGGCCCGCGATCGATGGACCCAGTCGGTTGAAACGTTGCTCGAGTTGCGAGCCCTGTTTTCGGCGTTGCAAGACGCGGAGTCGAGCCAGCGCGGCTACTTGCTGATCGGCGATCGCAGTTATTTGGCCCCCTATGAGGCGGCCGCGCCGCGCGTCAGGAGCCACCTTCGCTCTCTCTCTGCCTGGGGAGAAAACAACCCACAGGCTGGCCGCTCGGCGCAGCGCTTGGTTGCCCTTGGCCAGGAGAAACTTGCGGAACTGGCTGAAACGATCCGTTTGCAGGACGCTTCCCAGCGCACCGAGGTCATGGAGTTGCTCAGAACCCATCGCGGTAAGGAGGCGATGGACGAAATCCGCGCCTTGACCATCGAGCTGGCCGACATCAATCGCGCGGAACGAACCGCCGCTTCGCACGAGATTCAGCGCTTGGCCAGCCTGTCGGTGGTGTCGCTGGTGGGGGCGACCATCATCAGCCTGACCCTGCTGGGGTTCATGGTGTATCTGTATCGCAAGCAGGCCGACCAGATTCGTGCTACGACGCTGGCCCTGCTGGAAGCCGATCGTTCGAAGGATCGTTTCCTGGCCTTTTTGGGGCACGAACTGCGGAATCCCCTGGCGGCCATCGTGAATGCCTTGGCAGTGCTGCGGCAAACAACGCCCCAAACCGGCGATTCGGGCCAGATGCAGGAGATTGTCGAACGCCAGGTTCGGCACATCCTGCGGATGGTCGACGACCTGCTCGATCTGAGCCGCATCGTCGCCGGGAAGATGGTGCTGCACCCGACCAAGCTGAATCTGATCGAGCTGGTGCGCAGCGCGGTGGAGGATATGCGGGGACCGATCGAGGCGGGCGAGCTGCAACTGCAAGGAACCTTTCCAGACCACCCCATTTGGATCGCCGGCGATGCGACCCGGCTCAACCAGGTTCTGGCGAATCTCTTGCGAAACGCCGCCAAATTCACCGATCCTGGGGGCCGTATTTCAGTGACCGTCAGTGCCGATCCCGATCAAAAAACCTGCCGGGTCGTGGTGCGCGATACGGGCATCGGCATGGACCCCGATACGCTGAACCGCGCCTTCGGCGCCTTTGTGCAGGATTCCAGCGGGATCGGTGGAAGTCGCGGCGGGCTGGGGCTGGGGCTGGCCATCGCTCGTGGCCTGGTGGAACGACACAGCGGGCAGCTAACCGCGGCTAGCCAGGGGCGGGGCCAGGGCAGCACCTTCACGCTCACCTTGCCCGTGGCCGCACCGCCTTCTGGCCTGGAACTGGCCGAAGACCCGGAGATCGTCATGCGCCCCAAGCGGGTTCTGGTGGTCGACGATCGGCGCGATGTTTCTTACACGCTTCGACGCCTGCTGGAAACTTGGGGCCATACCGTACTGGTTGCCGCCGACGGCCCAACCGCGCTGGCACTGGCGGACCAATTCCTGCCCCAGATCGTCTTCTGCGACATCGGGCTGCCGCTGGGAATGACCGGTTACGAAGTGGCCCAGCACCTGACGCAACGAATGCCCGGCGACGTTTACCTGGTGGCGGTCACCGGTTACGGGAAGGAAGAAGATCGTCGCCGCGCGCTCGAGGCCGGATTCAACGAGCACCTGGTCAAACCGATCAGCCTGGGGCAATTGCAGCGGATTTTTCGCACCGCCCAAAGAGGCTCGAGCGCCGAGTTGGGCGTGTAACGGCCGGGGTTGCCGCCCCGCCTCAGCCGGCCACCCGACCGCACCTCGTCGGCGGTGCGCACCGCCGACGAGGCTTCCCCGCACCACTCAGCACCGGCACTCGTCGGCGAACTCAGCCACCTGCCGGGCTGCCTCCTCCTTGGCAATGCCGTAGCGTTCTTGGATCTTGCCTGCGAGCTGGTCTTGTTTTCCGGCAATCACGTCCAACTCATTGTCGGTGAGCCGGCCCCATTTCTCCTTGGCCTGACCTTTAACGACCTTCCATTGGCCTTGAATTCGGTCCCAGTTCACGGCAGTCTCCTTTGCAACGGAACAGCAACGAGTTTGAAAACGAAATACGCCAGACGCGTTGATCGTGAGCAAAACGCGCGCCGCACTCCGATCGCAACTTGAACAGGTCCTTCGACTCCTACCTCGATCGACAGCGTTTCCGGCGAAAACTCGCGGCGCCCGTTTCGATTTCTGCGCTTCGGCGCCCGAACAATTCAGAGGCAATGCCGCTCGCCGAGGGGGGCATGAGATGAGCGCCGAGCGTTCAGACTGGACGCAGTTGAATCACGCGACAGGGTCCAGCGCGCTTGCAATCGCTGACAAGCCATTGGGATTCAACCAGTTTCGCCCGGCACGCGAATTGCAGCCCGGATCGAAAGTCTTTGCGCACCTTGCCTTGTATACCTCTCGGCACGACTAATGAGGACCAGTGCAATGGCGGAACAAGAACGCGTTCTGGTCGTCGACGACGACCGCGCTCAACGAGCCTTGCTGAGCCGGCTGCTTACCGGTGCGGGTTATCGAGTGGACGCCGCGGCCGATGGAAGCGAGGCCCTGCGGATGGCCGACGAGCAGCACTACGCGATCGTGGTGCTCGACTTCGAAATGCCGGGGCTCAATGGCGTCGAATTGTTCGAGCAGCTCATCGAGCGCCAGCCTCGACTGCGCGGCGTGATCGTTACGGCCTACGCTTCGCTCGGAACCGTATATCCGGCCATGTGCGTCGGAATCAGCCGCGTGTTGGCCAAACCCGTGAGTGCCGAAGAGCTTTGCCAAGTCGTCGATCGGCTGTCTGGCGAGTCGACCAAGCTGATCTGACCTGGCCACTGGCTGCGTTGCAATTCGCCGGCCCGGCGGGGGCATGCTACCGTTCTAATCGGTCTGCTCAAGCTGGTGCGCTGACTCGATCAGTTCGTCGCGCAGGTTGGAAGCGAGCGATTGCCGGACCGGTTCGAGACGCCGGCGAAGGTTCCTGAGCGACAAGTCCGCGCCATGGGCACCGCCTGAGACGAGCGATCGCAACTCGTCCTCCGCGGTCGGGCCGGACCGCAGTAACAGAAGGGCGCGGAACCCCGACCAGCGGGTCGAGGGCAGCCGGTCGAGCAATTGCCGCGCGTGACGGGCGGCTCGAGGGCCAAGCGCGCAGATCACAACGGCCCCTGGCTGCCGGCGAGCTATCTCCAACACCACTTCGTGGGCGGTCTGAAGGCGCTCGCTAAGTTCCGGAAGCCAACCGTCTTCGCGGAGCGAGTCGGCCACCAGCCGCGCAGCGAGCTCGTCGCATCCCGGCCGTGCCCCCACGACGAGCACCGTCGGCGCCTGCACTGGATGGCTGCCGGATTGTGGGCTTACGTCCAGCTCGCCGAGCAGCTCTCGCGTCGAAGCCAGAAGCTGCGCGAAGTGGTCGCGGTTGACCGCGCCGATCGATCGGTCGTCGGCGGCGCGCAGCAGCGCCGGGATCAAGAAGTCGGCCAGCGCGGCGGGAGAATCGCTCGCACCCTGCTGGTCTTCGACCACGCGTAGCGCCTCGTGAACGTCGCCCGCCAAGAGACGCTGATAAAGCCGCTCGCTGGGGGTTAGCGGATCCTCGTCGCTGAACAGCATGGTGAAAAAAGCCAACTGCGGAACATGTCGGCCCAGGATGGTGATCAGCACGGTTAGCGGTGTCGCCAGGACGAGTCCCAGGGCTCCCCAGAGCCAGGTCCAGAACAGCGCCGAGACCAAGATTCCGATCGCGGATACTCCGGTGCTGTTTCCATAAAGCAGGGGTTCGAGCACGTTGTTCACGCAAAGTTCGATCACCGCCAAACCCGCGACCAGCACGGCCAAGCTCGCCCATCCCTCGGTAACGGCCAGCGCGACCAACAGGGGCAGGACCATGGCCATTAGCGGCCCGACATAGGGGATGAAGCGGAGCATCGTGCCCAACGCCCCCCAAAGAATCGTGTTGGGAAGGCCGACCGACCAGGTCAACAAAGTCAGAGACAATCCATAAAGAACGTTGATGAAGAGCTGCATTCGCAGATACCGGCTGACGCGCCGCGCCGCCTCGTCCAGCAGTTGGGTCGTCCCGGGAATTCGGTCGACTCCCATCAACACAATCAGTCGGTCGCGCAGGCTGTCGTACTTGATCAGCATGAAGATCGTAAACACGATGACCACCCCGACGGTCGCCAGCGGTGAAAGCACGGGGCCCAGCCAATCGCGAAACAGCTGGACGGGATGAAGCGACTCGCCGACAACCCGCACCGAAAGGGGCTTGCTCGCGCCGGAACGAGTGGCATCTGGCCGAGGAGAAGTTGCTTCGGTCGAAGGTTCGACCGCTTCCCCCGGGGCGGCGTCGCCGGCGGCCGCGACCTCATCCACCGGTCTGAGTTTCGTGGTGACCTCGTCGAGCATGGTCGTCGAGGCCGTGATGCGCTGAAGGAAAGGTTCCAAACCGCTGCGCGCGCTGGCCGCTTTTGCGCTAATGTTGCTCCGGTACCGCGGCAGCTCGCGGGAAAGTTCGAGTACCTGTCCGGCCACGAGATACATCGCGACCCCGCCGCAGGACAGGGCGACTCCAACGCTCAAAACCGACGATGCCACCCGCGGCAACCGCCAAGATTCCAGCCGTTTCACCCACGGCAGAAGCAGGAACATGAGCAGCATCGACAGCGCCAGCGGCAACAGCACGCTGCGGGCCAAATACAGCGCGGCCACCAGGATCGCCAGCAAGACCACGGTCTGAAAGGTAGAGCCTGATACCCCAGGAGCTTTGACCGAGCGACTGACCATGGCAGCTTTTCCGACGGCGGATTCTCCCGGCCTCGTGCATCACAACGGTGGTGCCGGGCAGGTGTGCTCCAAGACATTGCAAGAATCGTACCCAGCTCAGACACGATGCCGGCCTCTTTGCATCTGCTCGTCTGCATCCGCGCCTTCGCCCTAATCTGGCCCCAGGCTGACCAAGCTGGTTGGCCGACGACCAGACGAAGCCCGGTCGAACCCGAATCCCAGTGCAACTCCAGTCGAGGGAACCTGCGGCACGGGCTTTGCGTTCCCTGAAACAACCGTGATCTGCCCAGGGGGGCGGTCGTAAAGCAGCCCCCGGGCAACTTGGCTCGAATGTCAGATTTCTCCACCTGGTGATAGGGAGCTATGAGATGTTCAAGAAGTTGACCTTTCTTTGCGTGTCGGGGTTAGCACTAACCTTGCTTCCGGCCTGTCAAAAATCGCCCGAAGAGGCTCGCGACGACTTACAGGATGCCGAGCAGCGGGCGTACGAAAACGTTCGAGAGGAACAGGCCGACGTCGAAGCGGAGCGACGCGAAGCCGAGGACGAAATCCGAGCCGAGCAGCGCGACGTGGAAGACGCGGCAGCCGAGGGCGCGGCAGACGTGCAAACCGAGCGGCAAGAAGTCGAGGAGGCCGACCGAAACGCCGAGCCGAATCCCTAGGAAATGAGCAGGAAGAGCGGTTTCGCAATTCGCCTCAGTTCTATCAGGCACGGCCATCTTTACGATCGCGGGAGAGGGCCGTGCCTTCTTCTTGGCAACCTCATCCGGCGGTTGTCGGCTCGCCGTGCGATCGACCAATCGAATCGCACGGCGGGCCCCGATTGGCACACTGATTGCAGTTGAATGCGTTTCAACAACACCGGCTGGTGCGGCCCGCGCATCAGGGCGCGGCGGTCGGCCAAAACGAGGGAACCGAATCGCCAGCGAAAGGAATTCTCACGATGATCGATCAAGAAATCATCCAAGGCAGATGGGAAGAAGTGCGGGGAAAGCTGCGGGAACGATGGTCGCAATTGACCGACGACGATCTCGGGCAGTTCGAGGGCGATGTCGATCAACTCGTCGGCAAGATTCATCAAAAAACCGGTGCGGCGCGGGCCAGTGTCGAGCGGTACCTGGCTCAGGTAACCGATCAACTTGGCGAGCTGGCCGAGTCTCTCGAAGAGGGTGCCACCCGAACTCGCGGCATGCTCGCCGAAGGCTACGCCGAGGCCGAAGAGATCATTCGTGATCGACCGGGTCAATCGATGGCCGTGGCGCTGGGGGTTGGCATCGTGGCCGGGCTCGGATTGGCCGTTCTGCTGCGTGAACGGCCCCCCGGTCCGCCGCGAGCCAGTCGGCGCACGGCGAACCTGGAACGATTTGGCCAACAGCTTCTCGAGTCGCTGAGTTCCGCCGTGCCCGACTCGATCACAGATCGCTTGCGAAGGTAATCAAGGGACCGAATCATGACTGGCGCTTGTCGGCGGCGACCCGCGGCCCCGTCGCCCGTCGAACTCGATCAGACCCGAACGGAACTGCGGCGCGATCTAGAAGGCGTCGCGATCGCGGTCCGGAAGTGGATCGATTGGCGGCGGCACGTCCGGGCGCATCCCGGGCGCGCCCTTGGCCTGGCCCTGGGGCTGGGCGCGCTGGTCGGATTGAGGCGGCGGCCGCAGCGCACCGCCCCCACGCAGATCAGCGAAACGGCCTCCCCGCTCCGGCAATCTGCTCAACGGATCGCCGGGCGTGGAGTTTCGGTGCTGGCTGAATGGTTGATTTTCCGCGGCCTAGACCATTGGCAGGATCGGCCGTTCGATTCACGGGCCGTGGAAACGCGGCCGCACGCGGAGCTCATTCCAGAAGGAGTGGTCCCATGATCGCTCCCGCATCGCGACGTGATGTGAATCGAGGTTTACCGATGTCGATCGCCGGTCGGCGATCTCACGCGGTGCCAACGATCGCCTGGCGAAGTTTCCGCAAGCGGCCGCTGCTCGGTCTGGTGATGGCGGCGGTAGTGGGTTGGGGGCTGGCCAAGATTTGGAATCGATTTTGGTCGCCCTGTGATTAACCGTCTCAGTCTGTCGAGGCTGCCATGAGCACACCTTCTCCAACCGCCGACGTGTTCCGCAGAGCCCAGGGATTGGGGGCGGATTTGAAACAGGTCGCCGCCCAGCAGTCGCGCGTGTTTCGAAGCGATCTGTCGGAGCTATTCGGCTTCGCGGTCCGTGGAATCGGAATCGGCCTGGCGGCCGGAGCGCTGATCGTGCTCGGGGTCCCCTTGGCCCTGGCCTCCGCGATCGTCGTCGTGGCACAGTACCTTCACCTGTCCTTGGCGGCCACCCTGCTGGTGATGGGACTCGGCTGCAGTGTGGCGGGTATTGCCCTTTCGATCCAGCTATGCCGCGCCGCCCGACGGGGTCGATGGTTCGAGCGAAGCGTGTCTGAGCTGCAGAAGAATCTCGCATGTTTTCGGGCGACTTCGGCAGACGCCGGCACCGCGCCCGATGGTTCAACACGGTTGCCCTAAGAAAGAGAGACCGATCATGGCCCAAGCAGCGACCCGAAAGAATGCTCGCCGTACGACTCCGACGACCGAGGAACGCGCCCTCGAACAAATGCGCGAAATCAAGACCGACGCCATCGAGTATCTCACGGAGTATGCCCGCGAAAACCCTGGCTATGCGGCCCTGGTGTGCCTGGGGGTCGGCTTCTGTCTCGGCTGGAAACTGAAACCCTGGTAAGGCCGAACGTCCGTTGCTGCTGAGCGAGGGGCCCGAACTTCCTTGGCGCGAGATCTGCAAACTTTCGCCAGCGCCGCTTCAAGAAACCATTTGTTCACGGGAGAAACCATCATGTTGTACTGGACGATCGTTTTCTTGGTGATCGCATTGATCGCCGGATTCCTCGGATTCACGGGCGTCTACGTTGCCGCCGCCGGAATCGCCCGGTTGTTGTTCTTTCTTTTCCTGGTGTTGTTCATCTTGAGCCTGATCTTCGGAGGGCTGCCGCGCGGCGGCAACATTTAACGCACTTGGATGCCGCGCCACCTGGTGCGGCCCTCTGAGCAAGGTGAATCGGACACCCCGAAGCCCCAGCCATGGCGTCTCCAGTGATACCAAGGGAGACAGGTCGCTGCTGACAGAGCACTCACGACGACGGCTCATCTCTCGATCTGCCTCCCTTGGATTACAACGGCGGAGCCAATCGGTGGCGCCCGTCGACGGCGGCGAGCGGCTCGCGCCGAGCAGGTTCAGGCGAGCCGGGTCGGCGCCCGCCTCGTCGAGTCGCGAGCGGCCGTTTCCAGGGGAAGCTAGCCGATTTACCAACCGACCAAGTAAGGGGCAGATTGCATCGAAAGGGCGTCATCATGACTACCCAACGCGAGTCCTCTCGGCGAAGCGACTATCAAGCGACGCGTCGGCCCAGGTACGCCGCGGCAGATCGCACCCCAGGGCCGCCCAAGCGGCCCCAGGATGCCAAATGGGTTGAAACAAGCAGTGATACTCGCCGGCGCGCGACGACTCGGGGAAATTGACAAGCCACGTAGTCGACAAACAGAGCGCGGCACCCGGCGCGAAAAGAATCCCCGCCGGGCCGATCGGCCCGGCGGGGGGCGGAATATACCGGCGTCGGGTCACTCCGATTCGCCGTGGGGTCTCTAGTCTCGAGCGGCTCGTGTGTGGCGGGTCGCAATCAGCGCTTAGCGACGGACTCGTCGCCGCCAGGCTAGACCCAACCCCATCAGGCCCACAATGCCAAGCGCCAGAGTGCTGGGCTCGGGAACGACTCCGAAGTTGACCGCTACGTTTTGATTGCCGAGGAAGGCACCAACGTAGGCGGGGTCGTAGTTGTCGTTCAGGGCCTCGTGATTCTCGGGATCGTAGCCGCCGATGTACTCGTAAAACTCATACCGGCGGCTCACCGCCTCGTTGCCTTCGAGCAGATCGCCCTCGTCGGTCAGTTCCGACTTGCCAGGGTTCTCGGGGTCGGTCTGCAGCAGATACCACTCCACCTCGGTTTCGCTATCGGGCGGCACGAGCGCATTGCCGACTACCAAGTCGTCGAGTTCCACCGGCTCGGCGTCCTGCACCTCGGTGGTAAACACCTTGGCCCAAATCGCCTCGCCAAACTGCAGTTCGTTTTCGGCCGGCGGGGCCGCGATCACGGCCATCACCCCTACCGGATTGGCCGGGTTCACCGGCGGTGCTGCCACGAAGACGGGCGCCGGAACTCTCACGTTGGAACCCGCGGCGACCAGCGTTCCATTGCCGCCGTCGAGCAGCCAACGGTAAATCGTGTTCGACGGATTCTTATTGAGCGCGATTCCGAAATGGTCGCCCGGCACATTCGGATACGCCGGCTCGCCGCCATACTGCGGGTAGAACAACGAGTGTCCGCCAGTCGGGGCATAAGTGCCGGAATCGGTGCCGACGGTCCAGGCGCCGTTGTTATAAGTGCTCTCGTAGCGAACGTAGGTATTCACGCCGTCGGTCGTGATGATCGGATCGCCGTACCGATTGTACGGTGCCCCGAATGTGGAATACACGTTGGAAGGAAGACAGTCGTCGAGCTCGATCTCGAATCCGTGCGCGGTCTGTCCCGTGTCGTTGATGCAATCGAAGTTTCCGAGACTGCCGTATATGATTCCAGCGGCATGGGAAGTGCCGGCCCAAACCGGCGCAAGGGCAAGACAGGTCAGCAAGGCGACGGGTTTCATTTGGCTACCTTTAGTTGGCTAAACCCAGTTTGAAAAAAGCCCCTCATCAATCTCTCTGCGCTCTGCGCGCTCCTGCTTCTCTGGCGGGCGATTCGCTTCGCTGGGTCCTCCATCCCAACGGTGCACAAATAGCCCATCGACCGTAAAACTCTTCGACGGCGTATCGTAACCAGGCGATCTGAAGAATCCACCGCCGTTCCGTCCACGAGGAATTCTCGAGACGGTGGCCTGCCGAACTGCAAAATGAGTGCCGAGTGAATCGATTCGCGAGGTGAACGCGAAACCTCGCTCGAATGGCGTTGGCGAGGCCGACTCTTACGGCAACGTCAGGAAAGTAAGCAGGTGGCGCACGATGCTCTGCGCAGTCGCGTGCGCGCGCGCTAAACGCGGTCACATGCTTTTGGGGGGATGGCCCCGGCCAGGCGAACTCCGTCACGACACGCGACGCAAAGCGAGGGCGTCGCAGGTGGGCGATTCTCGCGATACTGGCGGTGTGAGAGGCGAAAGTCAGCGGCTGACCAGTCCGCATGGCCGACGCGGCAGCGCTTCGTCGGGGAGGATTCGCTCAGCCCGTTACGGCCGAGATCACTTGCCAGAGCAGAAAGCCGATCATGCCCACGACCAGCAGCAGGCCTTCTCGCTGGCTGACGACCCGCCCCTTAAGCATGATCGGCACCAGCACCGCGACGAAGGCAATCATTACGGGCAGATCGACCGTGAGCGAACGCGAGGCGACCGGCACGGGGCAAATCACGGCCACCAGCGCCAGCACCAACAGCAGGTTGAAGATATTCGAGCCGATCACGTTGCCGACGACGATGTCGGACTCGTTGCGGCGGGCGGCAACGATCGACGTGGCCAATTCGGGGAGCGAGGTACCCAGCGCCACGATGGTGATACCGATCACCAGCTCGCTTACCTGCATCCGCCGGGCCAGGAGAATTGCGGCCCAAACCATAAGCTGGGCTCCAACCACGAGTGCCACGAGCCCCAGGACCATCATGCCCAGGCTACGGCCTGCCGGGGGCGGCGCGGCGGCGGTTGCGGCGATCTCCCGCTGCACGGCGCGCGATTCTTTTCGCGCGGCGCGAATGGTGTAGCCGGTAAACAAGACGAAACCAGCCAACAAAAAGAGCCCGTCCTGGCGGCTAATCAGGCCATCGGCTGCCAGGCCGAGTACGGCGATCGAGCAAGCGATGGCGATCGGCAACTCGGCCCGCAACAGCCGCATGTGAACGTTCAGCGGGCGAAACATGGCCGCCACACCGAGAATCAGACCCACGTTGGCAATATTGCTTCCGACCAGGTCGCCGAAGGCCAGATCCGTGGTTCCCTTCAGGGCAGCCGAGATATCGAGGGCCAACTCGGGACACGAGGTGCCGTAGGCCACGAGCGTGAGCCCGATTACCAGGGGGCTGATTCCCAGGCGGGTGGCGATGCCCACCGCTCCGTTGAGCGTGACCTCGGCGCCGAAGTAAAGCACGACCAGTCCCAGTAGAAAAACCACCAGAGGCACCATCATCGGCGTTCTCCTTGCCTGACGAAATCCGATCGATCGAGGCCGCGCGGTGGGCAGCAACCGAACGGGCCGCCGAAGCGTGGTTACAACCAGGCGGCGTTGGCGGCGCTCAAGCGAGCCGCGCCTGCCCCGCCCCCGCCCAGGGCTTTGCCCGCCGGCCGTGCGGTGGTGGAATCAGGTGGCCCTGGCTGCACCGGGAGGAATGCGCGAGGGGGCTTAGTGGTCGAGAAACATGGGGATTGGCATGGCCGCCAGCAGGCTCTTGGTGACCGAACCCAGGAAGAAATCGCGAATGGACGCCTGGCCGTACGCCCCCATGACTAACATCCGTGCATTAAGCCGCTGGCAGGCCGCTTGAATTTGGCTCGCGATGGAGGTGGTGGAATCGGGCTCTTCGAGCAAAATCTCGACCTGATACTCGTAGCGCAGCAGCAACTGGCGGGCCCCCTCCGCGGCTTCGTGAGCGGTCGAGCGCTGGTCGGCGATGGTCAGCACGTGAACGGGAGATGAGCCTTCCAGGCCCGACGCAATGAACGACTTGAGCGCCCGGTTGGCCTGCAGGCTTCCATCGTAGGCGACGACCACGTTCTGAGCATCGCCGGGCGGCAGGCCGGGCACGACGAGGGCCGGGCCGGGGCAGTGCTTGAGAATCGAGTTCAATAGCGACGAGAAGCCAAGGCCGCCGAGCGCGGCTGGCTCCTCGGTCCGGCCCAGCAGAAGCAGGTCGTAGCGCTGGGCGGCTCGGCTCAACTCGGCCGTTAGATCCTCGGTCAGGCAGGCGACATCCCAGGAGATTCCGGCGGCCGTACACCGATCGCGAAATCGCTGCGCCGTGGCCGCCAGCAGTTCTCGCACGCGGGCGGTGCGGGCGGCGTCGAGCTCGGCCTTAAAGGCCATGCCCCCCAGCGGAACCGGTTCGCGGGGCGAGATCAAGTCGGGATCGAGAATCGACGCCCCCGACAAATGCAGCGATCCACGTTGGGCGAGCGCTACCGAGTATTCGAGCAAGATCTCGTCGGTTTGATCGGGACGCAAACCTACCAGTGCCGCGCGATACATGGTTGGGATACCTCGTCAGGGGCGTACGAGTCGGCAGCACACGACGGCCCGGCCCCACCCTCGCTCGGCAAGGCCCAGGCTCGATCGCGGCCGTTAGTCTGCCAAGTCTTCCGCGGCCTGACAACCCGGAAGCTAGGGGCCATTCGGTGGCGACCCACCGAGTGGTGTTGCGCCGCGCGGGCGAAGGAAGAGGTTGCTGCGTGGCCGATCAGGCCAGAATTTCGGAAACGACGCGACCGTAGACGTCGGTCAAGCGTTGATCGCGACCTTGGTAGAAATAGGTCAGCCGCTCGTGATCGAGCCCCAGCAGGTGCAAGATCGTGGCGTGCAGGTCGTGCAGGTGCACGGGATCGGTCTCGGCGGCGAAGCCGAATTCGTCGGTCGAGCCGTACGAGATTCCGCCCCGAACCCCGGCGCCGGCCAGCCACATCGTAAAGCCATAGGGGTTGTGGTTCCGTCCCGGGGCCCCTTCCCCCTCGGCGAAGGGCATCCGGCCGAATTCTCCGCCCCAGACCACGAGGGTGGAATCGAGCAGGCCCCGCTCGGCCAGGTCGTCGAGCAGCGCGGCGATGGGCTGGTCGGTCTCGCCGGCATGGCGGCCGTGGTTCTTCTCAACGCTTTCATGGGCGTCCCAGGTCTCCTCCAGGTGGCCCCCGCCCGAGTAAAGCTGCACGAATCGAACTCCGCGCTCCACCAGACGGCGGGCGATCAGGCAGTTGCGTCCGAACTCGTCGGTCGGTTGTCGGCCGATTCCATAGCGCTCGATCGTGGTGGCGGTTTCCTGCGATAGATCGACCGCCTCGGGCGCCTCGGCCTGCATGTGATAGGCCAACTCGTAGCTTTGAATTCGCGCGGCCAACTCATCGCCGCCGGGGCGACGCTCAAGATGCCGCTGGTTCAACTGGGCCAACAGGTCGAGCTGCGCGCGTTGGGCCTCGGGGCCCAGTTCATCGGGTCCGCGCAGATCGAGCACCGGGTCTCCCTGGGGCCGGAACAGCGTACCCTGGTAGCTGGCGGGCATGAATCCGCTGGACCAATTGGGCTGCCCGCTGATCGGCCCTCCCCGTTGATCGAGCATGACGACGTAACCCGGCAGATTCTGATTCTCGGTGCCCAACCCGTACAGCGCCCAACTGCCCAGCGCCGGCTTGCCGATGAAGGTGCTGCCCGTGTTCATGGCGATGAGCGCCGAACCGTGAGCATGGCTATCGGTATGGCACGAGCGAACCAGGGCCAGCTTGTCGGCATGCTGGCGCACCTGGGGAAAATAATCGGAAATCATCAGCCCGCTTTCCCCTCCGGGATGAAAGGGCCGCCAGGCCGGGGTGAGAAACCCCATCTTGCGCCCGCCCGAGTTGGTGAACTGTTTTTCGGGCGGTAGCGACTGTCCGGCGTACTTGGCCAGGCTGGGTTTGTAGTCGAAGGTGTCGACGTGGCTCGGCCCGCCGTTCATGAAGAGAAAAATGCAGCTCTTGGCCTTGGCCTGGAAATGGGGGGGCCGCGGGGCCAGCGGATCGCCGGTGGCCGTCGCGATCGGGGCCGCCAGCGCGCGCCGTCCGAAGAAGCCGTCGCGCTCAAGCAGGTCGACCAATGCCAACCCGGCGAATCCACCCCCGAATTCCCAGAGAAACTGGCGGCGCGTCTGGCCGCAGGGAAATCGTCGTTGGGGCGGTTGGGGGGGCTGCATGACTTCGCTTCTTGTCAGGGCTTCTTTGCAGGGATGTTTTTCAAGACGCTTGTTCAATGCGATCGCCGGGCGTTAATCGACGTAGACAAACTCATTGGCGTTGAGCAGCACATGGCACAGCGAAGCCCAGGCCGCCTGTTCGGCGGTTGCCGCGCTGCTGTCGCTGGGGGCGGGGCTGCCGCCGACAGGCGCGGGGCTGTCGCCGACAGGCGCGGGGCTGCCGCCGACAGCGACGGTGTTGCCCGGGGCCTGGCTAAACCGCTCGGTCTGGACCAGCACATGGGCCAGGGCCAGCTCGCGCTCGTCGTCGCGCGGCAAGCGGCCGAACGCCAATCGCCACAGCCGATCGATGCGCTCGGCCGCGCTTCCTCCGGCGGTTTCCCGTTCCCCGCGCCGGGCCAAGGCCCGGCTGCGGCCATGAACCCAGGCATTGTTCAACAGCGCCAGCGCCTGGGGAGCAACCGTGGTGGTGTTCCGCTGGCAGCAAGGCTGCGTGGTATCGGCGAAGTCGAACACGGTCCACAGCGGCGGCACCAGCGACCGCTGCACGTACAGGTACACGCTCCGCCGGTTCTGCTCCTCGGGCGGCGACGGCTTCCAGGCATTCTCTTTTTTCGATAACCCCTCGACCGCCTCGGCGCTCAGTTCGGGCACGAAGCCGGGCCCCCCGGCGCGCAAATCGAGCTCGCCGCTGGTCGCAAGCATGGCGTCGCGCAGCGCCTCGACATCGAGCCGGGCGCGAGGGAAGTGCCAGAGCAGCAGGTTCTCCGGATCGCGTCCGGCGTACTCGTCATGGTTGGGGTGTGCCGACGACTGACGATAGGTGCTCGAAAGCAAAATCAGCCGGTGCAGCGGCTTTTGCCGCCAGCCGCCGGCTATGAGTTGGCGGGCCAGCCAGTCGAGCAGCTCGGGATGCGTCGGCTCCAGACCGGTGTTGCCGAAGTTGTCGCTCGAACGGGAAAGCCCCTGGCCGAAATGGTGCTGCCAAAGCCGGTTGACCGCCACTCGCGGAGTGAGCGGATTGGCGTCGTCGACAATCCACTCGGCCAATTGGCGGCGGCGCGTGGTGGTGGCCGACTCGGCCGGAGGCGCATCGACCGCCGAATCAACCTGAGGTAGCAGAGAGAGGAACCCCGGCGGCACGGCCTCGCCCTGGTGCCGAGGGTCGCCGCCGGAAAGCAAATGCACCGGGGTGCCTGCCGCGGCCGCTTCGTCGGTAAAGCCCAGCACATCGCCCGGCAGCGGCTTGCCCGGCACGAAACAATTCAGCACGGCGTAATAGTCGCGCTGGGGAATCGGATCGAACTTGTGGTCGTGGCAGCGGGCACACTTCAGAGTCAGGGCCAGAAAGGCCGTGGCCGTGGTGTGCATTAAGTCGTCGAGCTGCTCGAACTTGTACTGCAACGGGTCGTTGGGCTCGTCGTCGAAGGTGCCCACGCGCAAAAAGCCCGTGGCGATGCGCGAGGCCTCGTCCGCGCCGGTCAGCTCGTCTCCGGCCAACTGCTCGGTCACGAATTGGTCGTAGGGCAGGTCCTCGGCGATGGCCCGAATTACCCAGTCGCGATACCTCCAGGCGCCCTCCTTGGGGGCGTCGCGCTCGTACCCGTTCGTGTCGGCATAGCGAACGATATCCAGCCAGTAGCGGCCCCAGCGCTCGCCAAAATGCGGCGAATCGAGCAGACGATCGACCAGCCGCTGGTAAGCGTCGGGCCGGTCGTCGGTCACGAAGGCATCGACTTCTTCCGGGCTGGGGGGCAGCCCCCAGAGATCGAAGTAAAGCCGGCGGACCAGGGCCGCGGGCTCTGCAGGCGGGGCGGGAGAAAGCCCTTCGGCTTCCAGGCGGGCCAGCGTAAACCGGTCGATCTCGTTGGTTACCCAGTCGCTGCGCTGTACGGCGGGAGGCTCAGCCGCGGACAACGGCGCCACCGACCACATGGCGGCCTCCTCGGCCAGAGAGGTCCTGGCCACTGGCAACAGCGCCAGCCCAAGGGCGATGCACAGCCGAGCCAGCTTCGCGCAGCGCGAACGCGCGCGGCATTCGGGTTGCCAGGCCATGGTTGCGTGTTTCCCCCCTGGTCAAAACCAATCGCCTCGCCACGAGCAACCGCCACCGCGTTTGGGCGGCGACGGCCAGCCCCTATTGCCCCAAGTGTTTACCCTAACGCGCCCGAGGGGGGAGTGCAAAAATGCCGAAGTGCGCCCCGGCTTTGGCTCCCTTGCGATCGGTGGCCCGGCACTTTCGCCGAAGGGGTGCTGGGCGTCACTGAGAGGCCGCAACCGGCTCAATCGCGGCGACCCCGCGCGATACCTCGTTGGCGATGCGGTCTTCGACCGTTTCATCCCAGGCCGAGGGAAGGCCGTAGTACACCATGGCGCCGCCCCCTTCGTAGCCCCCCTCGCGCAGCACGCGAAGCGAAGGAATGTAGGCCATCACGTCGTTGGCGTAGCCGGCGATCCAAGTATTCGCGCGGCCGAACTCTGCTTTGAACCGCAAGGCGTAATCGACCACCACCTCGCCCCCCAGGTGAATCCAGGTCAGGTCGTCGCCCAGTCGCCAATGCTGGATCGGGTACGGATAGCTCGCGTTCAGCGGCTGGCCCGCGGCCAGGGCGCCCTGGAACTTGCGAGCCCGGCTGGCCACGTAACGATCGGTCGAGGCGGCGTCGGCCTCCAGTTCGGCGGGCGTCGGCAGTTTGGCAAAGGGAAGTTGGATTTCGGCGTAGCGCATCTCCAGCCGCGGGGAAACCGGCACCAGCGGGCTGGCCAAAGTCCGGTCGACCGCCTCGGCCAACTGCCGGCCATAGTCTTGCGCCTGTTCGACCGTGCGTCGCGGGATCGGGTTTTGATCGGCACCGCAACCAGCCCAGAACAGGGCCATGGCCCCCGGATGGTTTCGCTCGAGCTCGATCTGGGCGTAACCCGGATAGTCGCCCGACCATTCATAGCCCGAGAGCGTGGTGGCGTGACAGGCGTAGCCGCAGACCACGGCCCGTAACTGGCCCATGTCGCTCCACACGGCCAGCACGGGTACGTCGTGATCGACGGGGCCGACGAGCGAACCGCTGGCGCGTCGGGCATCCACCTCGGGCTCGGGATTGTTGCGGCGATTTACGGCAAACCGGGCCAGACCTTGGCCGCGGCTCAGGCGGGCCGGTTGCCGCGCGTCCAGCGCCTGGCCGACGGCCGCCACGATCTGGTCGATTGTGCGCTCGGTGTAAGCGCGAATTTGGCCTGCCTGATGCTCGTTCAAGAAATACATGGTGCGCAGGTTAGTGCCAATCACCGGCCCGGTGTGGGTGTGCGAACTGCACAGGCTGACCGCCTCGCGCGGCAATTGGTATCGCTCGGCAATTTGCCCGACGATGGCCTGGCTGGTCGCGCGATCGATGCCCACCAGGTCGAGCGTGATCAGCACCGCCGTCCGGTCTTGGGCATCGGTGAGTACCAAAATCTTGGCCCACAAGTCGTGCAGCTTGCCGTCGGCCGGCCGATCGCGCGAGGCGTAGCCCGACATCCAAATCCACTCGCTGGGCGTGATGTTGGCTCGGGCCGTGCCCGATTGCCACGCATCGCCCGCGCTGGTTACGGCCGCGCCGCAACAGACAAAACCCAGGGCGATCGCCAGTGGCCAGCGGAGTCGCCGTGGAACTGCCGCCGCGCGCAACAGGCTTCCAGGAAGGGGGCGACACGGGGTTCCGGCGAGCCCAGCGCGGACGAGCGCGCCCGCGATGGCGTCGAATGTCCCGCCTCGAAGCGAAGGCGTACCGGTAATGCGTGGATCCATGGCGAGGCTCCTCCGAGGCTGCCTTTGTCAGGGCGCGGCCAGCAAATAGGCGATCAAGTCGGCCACGGCCTGCGGGTCAAGCTGTTGTTCCAACCCCTCGGGCATCAAGGAAAGTCCGGTGGAACGAAGCTCGTCGATCTCGACCCGCAAAATGGACTGCTGGGCCCCTTCGGCCCGGGTAAGGGTGACGCTGTTGGCCGATTCGGCCGTAATCATGCCGCTGGTGCTGCGGCCGTCGCTGGTCACGCACAGATAATTGAGATACTGGGGGTTTACTTCCCGGCTGGGATCGAGCAGGTTGATCAAGATTCCCTCGGGTCCCCGGCTTTTAATCGTGGCCAGCGCCGGCCCCAGCTCGTGTCCCACGCCTTCCAGCTTGTGACAGGCCGCACAAACCCGGCGAAAGTGCTGCCGGCCCCGCTCCACGTTTCCTTCCAGCGCGAGGGCCGGGCGGTAGGCCTCGATTACGTCGGCCCGCCGGGCACCCAGCGCCGTCGCGAGGACTTCTTCGGCTCGTTGGCGCACCTGGTCTTGGCTCGACGAGCGCAGTTGTTGAATTACCGTGGGGTCGAGCTGATTGGCGGCCAGCGTTCCGCCGGCGATGCAGTCCAGTAGCGCCAGCGCCCGCTCGCGCCGGGCGATCCACAGCTCGGCGGCGCGGCGCTGCACGCTGGGGGTAAACTCGGCCCAGCGCTCGGCCAACCAGGTGGTCAGTTCCGCGTCGTCGGCCGGGTGCTGCGCCTCGAGGGCCGTTAGCGCGGCCAGTTGCAGCGCCTGAGGGTGCAGCCGGTCGACCCAGCTACGCAGATCGATGCCGTCCAGCGACGCCGCAGCACTGAGCAGCGCGATGGCTTCGACCCGGGCGTCGACCGGCGCTTCGGTGTCGGCCAGGCGGTGGCGAGCGTCGTCGATCAGATGTTGCCAGGCGGGGCGCGGTTGGCCCGAATCGGTTTGCCCAAGTAGGGTACGCACTTCGCTGGGACTAGCGCCCGAGCGGGCGAGCCCCTCGATCCAGGCGCGACTGATCTGGCGGGCCAGCTCGGGCCGAAGGCTTGCCCAGTGGTCGAGTCGATCGAGCCAGGCCGGCTGGCAATTTCGCTGGCGACCCAATTGTCGCGCCAGGTCGGCGAGCAACTCCGCCACCCCCGGCTGCTCCTCGGGCCGGGGCTGTTCCGCCAGGGCCGAATAGACCAGATCGGCCCCCTCGCCCAGCGAACTGAGTACGGCCAGCCGCAGCCAGGGGTCGTCGACTCCCTGTTGGGCTAGTTTGGCCAGCGCCCCGGCCCGCTGTGCAAGGGGCAGTTCCCCCAGGGTGAACGCCAACTGGTATCGCACGTGGAGGTCGTCGTGATTCGCCAGGGCACACAATCGCTCGGCCACGGCAGGCTGCTGGGCCAAACCCTCGGCCAGGCGAACGGCGTGCCGCAATACACCGGGATGCGAGTCGCCCAGGGCTGCCAGAAGGGTTGCTTCGCGCAGGGCCCCCTGCCCCTCGAGCGCGTGCAGGGCGTGCAGCCGGGCCAGCGGGTTGGCCGACGAGCGCACCAGGGCTTCCAGGTCGGGGCAAATGGCCGCATCCTGGCGGGTAGCGAGCAGCCGAGCCGCCGTGTCGCGGTGCCAGCCGTTGGTATGAGCCAAGAGCCGCACCAACTCCCGGCTCGTGGCCTGGCTGAGTCGAGGCGCGCGCCCAGGGGTGAAACCGGCGGGGGCCAGGCGATATACGCGCCCCCGGTCGCGGCCGCTGGTTAGATCGAGATGCTGCTTGATGATCGGCGGCAAGCTGAGCGGATGCTCGATTACCTCGCGATACATGTCGGCGATGTAGAGCGTTCCGTCGGGGGCATTGGCGTACTGAACGGGGCGAAACCAGTTATCGGTCGAGGCGACCAGCTCGACCCCTTCGTCCACGCGGCGCCCCACGAACTGGATGCCGGTCCGGTCGAGCACCTTGCGGTGCACGATGTTCGAACCCACGTCGCCCACGATGACCTGGCCGCGTAGCGCTGCCGGCCAGGCATCGCCCCGGTACACCGTTACCCCCGTGGCGCTGGTGAAATAGCCGCCGGCCCGGCCCCCCCCTTCCACCACGCCCGGCACGATTCCCTGTGCCCGAAGCCGGGTGCGAACGATGCGCCAAGGCTCGATCGGGCTGATGCGAAACACTTCGGCCTGGGGGCCATCGGCCGCGATGCTCTGCCGCGAACTGGGCGCCGCCAGGTACGGGTTTCGCGCCAGGTAGCGATCCTCGAACATGATCTGTTGCAAGTGGTCGCTGTTGTGGCAAACGAACCACTGCCCCCAGTCGTCGGCGGTCATCCCGTGCTGCGAGGCTCCGCTGGTCAGTTCCAGGCGGCCGGTCCGCGGGTCGTAGGCCAAATTGCGGCCGCGCAGCTCCAGGGCTTCGCTTTCAGGCTCCTCGGGCCGCCGTACGGCGCCGCCGGTGCTGCTCGTGGCAATATGAATGCGATGATCAAGACCCCACTGAAACGAATTCAACAGGCCCTGAACGTTGGAAATGCCAAACCCGGTGAGCACCACGCGCCGCTCGTCGGCCACGCCGTCGCCCGTCGTATCGCGGAAATACCAGAGGTCGGGCGGAATTCCCACGAATACTCCGCCATCCCAACAGGTTACCGCGGTGGGCCAGCTCAGCCCCTGGACAAACACCACGCTCTGTTCGTAGTACCCGTCGCCATCGAGGTCTTCCAGGCGGCGAATGCGGCTGAGCGCCTCGTCGGCCTCTTCGCTGTAGCCCCGCATTTCCACAACGTAAAGCCGCCCGTCTTCGTCGAAAGCCAGGGCCGTGGGGTCGGTCACCTGGGGTTCGGCGGCGGCCAGCTCCAGGTGCAGCCCCGCTTGCACCACAAAGCTATCAAGCGCCTGTCGCGGCTCGAGCGGGGCGATGCGTGGCAATTCCTCGGCGTAATTTCGCTCCAGCGAATCGGCTGGCGCGGGCTCGTCGGCCGGAACCGGCACGGTCCAGGCCAGGCGCATCGCCACCGCCAGACCGAGGGCCCAGCAAGCGTAGTTGCCGCGGATCATATCGGGAAATTCCTCGAGGCAAATCAAGTCGACCGTCTGGAAAACAATCGCCTAAGCCGGCCCGATCGGGCGAGGGGCCCCAGGGGCTCCGGGTGCGCCATGGCCGCTGGTCGATGGTACTCCGCCCGGCAGGCCACAACAACGCGCCGCTCGCGGTGAACACGCGCGCGGCCGGCACCGCGCGGGAGTCTCGCGGCGTCGTTTTACGGTAGCTTGGAACGTGCTAGGATAGGCGGCCCGACGCCTGAACGATCGCCTGCAGGGGGTATCATCAGGCGGGAAGTTGCCGCAGCGCAACCATGAAAGGAGTCGCGGATGGGTAAGCCGAAACAGGGATTGTGGCAGCGCGATTGCGTCGCAGGGATGTCGGAGCTTCCGGACGGCTGCATCGACCTGGCGTTTGCCGATCCGCCCTTCAACATCGGTTACGAGTACGATGTTTACGACGACCGCCGCGCGGGCGAAGAATACCTCGACTGGTCGCGCCGCTGGATGCAGCAAGTGGTGCGCGTGCTCAAGTCGACCGGCACGTTTTGGTTGGCCATTGGCGACGAGTACGCCGCCGAACTCAAGGTGATGGCGACCCGCGAGCTGGGGCTGACCTGTCGCAGTTGGGTTGTCTGGTACTACACCTTCGGCGTGAACTGCAAGCGCAAGTTCAGCCGCTCGCACGCCCACCTGTTTCATTTCGTGCGCGACCCGCGCGAATTCACCTTCGAGGACGATTCGATCCGGGTGCCCTCGGCGCGGCAATTGGTTTACGGCGACTCGCGGGCCAACCCCCGGGGCCGGCTCCCCGACGATACCTGGATTTTGCGCCCGCAAGATTTGCCCAGCGGATTCAGCGGCGCGGAAGATACCTGGTACTTTCCCCGGGTTTGCGGCACGTTCAAAGAGCGTGCCGGGTGGCATGGATGCCAAATGCCCGAGCAGCTGCTGGGGCGGATCATCCAGGTCTCGAGCCGGCCGAACGATTGGGTGCTCGATCCGTTCGCCGGTAGCGGCACCACGCTGGTCGTGGCCAAGAAGCTTCACCGGCACTTCCTAGGATTCGAGCTTTCCCCCGAGTACGCGGCCCGAGTCCAGCAGCGGCTGGCGAGCATTCGCCCGGGCGAGCCGCTCGATGGCCCGGCCGATCCACTTTCAAGCGCGCCGCCCACCGCCAATGGGCGGCGGTTGGACGAGAAACAGGCATCGTCGGCCACAACACGGCGCCGCGTCGGCCGCCGCGGCGCGGCCCAGCAGCAATCGCTTCCGCTAGGCGAACTGACCGATTGAGGCGATCGCCCCAAAGCGGCAAGGAGCTCTGATGAAATTCGGCATTTGCAACGAAACGTTCGTCGATTGGCCGCTGGAGCGCGCGTTTGCATACGCTCGACAGCTTGGTTACACCGGCATCGAAATCGCGCCCTTCACGCTGGCGGCCGATGCCCGGCAGATTACGCCGGCCCAGCGGGCCCAGGTTCGCCGGCTGGCCGACCAGGCCGAGCTGGAGGTGATCGGCCTGCATTGGCTCCTGGCCAAGACCCAGGGGCTGCACCTGACCAGCCCCGACCCGGCCGTGCGCCAGGCCACGTCCGAGTATCTGACCGAGTTGGTTCGGCTTTGCGGCGAGGTGGGGGGCTCGCTGCTGGTGTTCGGTTCCCCGTTGCAACGGCAACTTTTACCGGGCGTTTCGCCCGAGCAGGGTCAAATCTGGGCGGCCGAGGTCTTCTCGCGGATCGTACCCGAGCTCGAGCGCTGCGACGCGGTCTTGGCGATTGAGCCCCTGGGTCCGGCCGAGGGCAATTTTTTGAACACGGCGGCCGAGGCGGTCGAGCTGATCGAGCGAATCGGTTCGCCCCAATGTCGGCTGCATCTGGACACCAAGGCCATGTCGAGCGAGGCCACGCCGATTCCCCAACTCATTCGCCGCCATCGCGACCTGCTGGCCCACTTCCACGCCAACGATCCGAATCGCCAGGGTCCAGGGTTCGGCGAGCTGGATTTCCGGCCGATTTTTCAGGCCCTGGCCGAGATCGACTACCGCGGCTGGGTTTCCGTCGAGGTCTTCGACTACACGCCCGGGGTCGAGCGGTTGGCCGAGGAAAGCCTGAGCTACATGGAAAACTGCTTGAGCGAACTACTGGAATCCGGAGGCCCCGCGGCATGAACCTGCCCTACCCGGTATTCGATACCTCGTACCCGCCGCCGCGCGGCAATGTGCTGCTGTTGAGCTGCATGGATATGCGGCTCTTGGACGAAGTGGTGCGTTTCATGCGACACGACAACCTGGCCAACCGCTACGATCACCTGATTTCGCCCGGCTGCTCGCTTGGAGCGCTAGGTGCCGAGCAGAGCCAGTTTGAGCACTGGATGCAGGCGTTCCGCGACCATCTGATGGTGGCCTGCCGGCTGCATCACGTGGAAACGGTGTACCTGCTCGAACACCGCGATTGCGGGGCCTATGCCGAGTTGCTCAAAGAGGGCGAGGGCAAATTCGGCGACACGCCCAGCGAGGTCCGCCGCGAACAACAAGTGCATCGCCGATATGTGCGGCGGCTGGAGCGCAAGATCCTCGAATGGACCAGCGAATTGGACTGGAAGCTGACGATTCGCAGCTTCCTGATGGGTCTGCGCGGCGAAGTAGAGCGGCTCGATCGGCCCGTGGGCGAATTGCCCGAAAAACCCCGCCGCTCGCGCTCCTGAGCGCCCCGGCCGGTTAGCCGCCCGCGGCCTTCAGTTCGGCCAGGTGCTGGGCCGTTCCGACCAGTTGGTCCCAATGCTCTTGAATGTAGGCCGGCGGACCGCCAATTTCCGCCACCACTTGGGCCGCCTGAACCAGGGGCACCATTTCAATGGCGTCCCAAGGGCAAACCTTCAAGTCGTAGGGGTTGCTCTTCTTACCCGGGATATGGACGCAAACCTCGCACCCCACACAGCGTTCCAGATCGATCTGGCACCAACTCTGCAGGTTGAACATGCCCGGGTACTGCTGGTTCTTGGTAATGCAGTCGACCGGGCAAACCTCTAAACAGGCTTCGCAACCGGTGCAGTTGTCGGCATTGATGACCGCCACTTCCTTGGGAAGCTTCTTGCGCGGTCCCTGTTTGGCCATGCGAGCACCCCAGAGCTTGGTCTTCGATTCGACGTAACCACCACCATCGCAGGCGGTTTCGCACGTTCAACTGAGCGCTGGCCCCGCCCTGCGGAGCCCACCGTGCTAATCATAAGAGCTAATCGGACAGCGTCCACGGGGGATCCCGGCCGAATTTCACCCCTCTGGCGGTTTTTCGCGGGCGGAGTGGCCCCTGGGGAGCCTTCCGGCCCCCCCCGGCAGGCCGGTTGGTCCCGGCCCCCTGGCCGCCGGGCCGCGGGGCCCGGCTCGCCCCGGGGTGGTTAGCGCGGCAGCGGCTTGATCCTGAGGTCGCGAAACTCGATCGGGGCCCCCTCGCTTTGCAGCAGGATGCGCCCCCGGGTCAATTCGGCCTCGGTGCCCACGTTCACCTGGGTGCCGTTTACCTCGAGCGTCACGGTGCGGTCGTCGCAGGTGATGCGGTATTGATTCCACTGGCCCAGCGGCTTCTCGACGTTATCGACGGTGCGGTACCAGTGCCGATCGCTGTTGGGGTCTTTTCGAGCCGGATCGATCTGGAGCCGAAACCCGTCGACGAGCCAGAAATCGCCGGCATGGTCGGCCATGAGCTGGGCCTCGACTCCCTTGGGCCAAATCTTGTTTTCCCCCACCACGTGAACGAACGCGCCACTGTTGCCTGGTTTGGCGGGCCAGCGCCATTGGAACTCGAAGACGTAGTTGTCGTATTCTCCCTCGCTCAGCAGGTAGCCCGCCGGGCGCCCCTGGCAAACGATTACCCCGTCGCGAATCTGCCATACCTCGTCGGGCGAAACCTTCTTCGTGGGATCGAGGAATCGCGTCCAGCCTGTGAAGTCCTTGCCATTGAAGATGGGTTTCCACTCGTCGGCGGACAGGGTCTTGGTCCAGACCAACCCGGCCGCCAAGGCCAGGCCCAGGGCCACCCCGAAGCGCCTGCGGCGTCGACCAGAACCGTTTGTGTTCGCTGGGACCATCATTGATTCCTCCCCCCCTCGGCCGGTTATCTGTGGGTCAAAGCTTAGGCAGCGCTTGGTACCGATGCGAGCGATGCCCCTGGTCGCCGCGCGGCTCCCCAAGCCGCCCCAATTTAGCGATTGCCCGGGCGGTTTGGGAGAAGTGCGCAAGGGTTGCGGATTTCTCAAAGCCTGACGATTTGCCCGCCGATACCACCTACAGCGGATTTACCGGCCCGGGGCACCTGGTGTCTCCTCCGGTGAGCCGCGCGGGGGGGCAGTCGCGGGCTCGCGTCGAGCCTGCTGGGCGCTTGTTCAAGCGCTGACTGTCCGAACCGTCGGAGCGGGCGCGACGGCGCGGCTTCGGCGATCTAGTGCTCGGACGCCTCGATGGCCTGGCGAATTGGCCGCTCTTGGGTAGGGTTCCTTGCGCTCAGCCTGGCTGCTGCGCCAGGGTGCCGCCCGGCGCGCGTAGCCTACTTCCACCCGGGCGACAGTCAGGCCCATTACCAGGCCGTGGCCATGTCGATCGACGTGGCCCACTTGGAGCAGGAGCCCGAGCTGCCCAACACCGGCCTGGCGCCGCGCACGCTCTGGAACCGCCAGCCCGGCGAGTTCTGGGATCTTTCGCTCGAAGAGGCGGTGCAGACGGCGTTGGCCAACAACCAGGTAATGCGCGACCTGGGGGGGCGGGTGCTGCTGGCCGCCTCGACCCTCAGCTCGGTCTACGACCCGGCCATCCAGGAATCGGACCCGCGGTTCGGTGTCGAGGGTGC
The DNA here is from genome assembly GCA_964399535.1 of uncultured Pirellulales bacterium. Lineage (GTDB taxonomy): Bacteria > Planctomycetota > Planctomycetia > Pirellulales > CAYNRE01 > CAYNRE01. Next base: position 116,717 of record CAYNRE010000055.1, read on the forward strand.
CCTCTCGGCGTTCGATGCCCAGTTCAGCAGCCAGATGTTCTGGGAGAAAAACGATCGCGTACTGAACAACTTGTTTCTGGCGGGTGGCGTTCGCGAGTTCCGGCAGGATTCCGGCAACTTTCTGGCCCAGGTCGAGAAGCGCACCGCCACGGGCGGCACGTTTACCATGCGCAATACGGTCGATTACGACCAGAACAATCTTCCAGTGAATCTCTTTCCCAGCTATTGGGACGTCGCCTTCGACGCCGAGTTCCGCCATCCGCTGTTGCAAGGGGCCGGGGTCGATTTCAACCGCATCGCGGGTCCAGGCGCCCGTCCGGGCTTGAACCTGCAAAACGGCGTGTTGCTTGCGCGGGTCGATACCGATGTGGCCTTGGCCGACTTCGAGGCGGGCGTGCGCGACCTGGTTTCGAGCGTGGAAAACGCCTACTGGGAGCTGTACTTCGCCTATCGCGACCTGGACGCCAAGGTGGCGGCCCGCGATAGCGCCCTCGAAACCTGGCGCCGCGTCGATCGCCTGGTGCAGGCTGGCGGCGTGGGGGGCGACGTGAGCAGCGAGGCGCAGGCCAGTGCTCAGTATTTTCAGTTTCAGGGGGAAGCCGAGAACGCACTCAGCGGATCCCCCAACCTGATCAATCCTCAGCCCGGCCTAGCTCCCTTCCTGGGGGCCGGGGGCGTCTACGCCCGCGAATCCGACTTGCGGCTGCTGATGGGGCTTCCCGCCAACGACGGTCGCCTGATTCGCCCCCGCGACGAACCAACCTCGGCCCGCATCGTGTTCGACTGGGAGCAGACGGTCGGCGAGGCACTTTCGCGCCGGGTGGAACTGCGCCGACAACAATGGCTGGTCAAACGCCGCGAGCTCGAACTGCGGGCATCGCGCAACTTCCTGAAGCCCACCCTCGACGTGGCGGGCCGATACCGTTGGCGCGGATTTGGCGACGACCTGATTCGGTCCAACAACGGCCCGCTGCCGCAGTTCGACAACGCCTATCAAAACCTGACCGACGGTGATTTTCAGGAATGGCAATTGGGCCTGATGATGGACCTGCCGATCGGCTTCCGCCAGGGGTTGGCCGCCGTGCGCAATTCTCAATTGCGGCTGGCTCGCGAGCGGGCCACGCTCTACGAGATCGAGCGGCAGGTGATTCACGACCTGGCCGGCGCCCAGCGCGAATTGTCGCGGGCCTACGACCTGAGCCAGTCGACCTTCAACCTGCGGGCCAAGCAAAAGGCTCGCGTCGCGGCAGTGCGCCGCGAGTACGAGGCGGGCGAAGTAACGATCGATGCCCTGCTAGCCGCTCAGAAAGACCTGGCCGCCGCCGAAGTCGCCTATTTCCGCTCGGTGGTTGCCTACAACGTGGCGGTAAAACAGGTGCATTTCCAAAAGGGCTCGCTGCTGGAGTACAACCAGGTATACCTGTCGGAAGGCCCCTGGCCGATGAAAGCCTACCGCGATGCCCAGGCCAAGGCCCGGCACCGCGCGGCCAGCCGCTACCTGAATTACGGCTACACCCGGCCCAGGGAGCTCACCCAGGGGCCCTACGCCCAGCAACAAGACTTCGAGGAACCGGCTCCCTTCGCGCCGCCCGGTACTGAGCAGCCGCTGCCCAAGCAGCCGGGGCTACCACCGGAAAGCATCCCCACGCCGGGCGCGGAGAGCCTCCCCGGAGACCGCCTTCCCGAGCCGCCCGAGCTACCGCAATCGCCCGGCGCGGCTCGCAGCCGCCGCATTCCGCCTGTAGGCGGCGAGCTTCCCGGTGCGGTAACTCCCTCCGAGTTCCCGCCGCGCGAAAACCAGCCTGTCGCGCCCGTGACTACTCCAGAGGGCCCCGCCGCCCCGACGGTTCCAGTGGTTCCAGGGGGCTCGCCGGGCAACTCGGCCGTGCTCACCACGGCGTATGCGAGCCCGTCGGGCCTTCTCGCTCGACCGTCATTGCCGGCGGCGCCCCGGCTGTTGCCGCCCGATACCAGGGGGGCTCAGTCGCTGGCCGTGCCGGCATCGCCGATGGGCACCACGGGTCGCGAGGTGTGGCGTTTGCCGGCGATCGAGCCGCCAAGCGCGTCGCATTGATGCCGGTCGCCCGAGTCGAGCCCGTCGATGGCAGGGTTGGGCCGCCACCGGCCGCCGGCTAAACCTCTGCGAGCAAGCCCGAGATGGGTGTTCCCTCGGAGAGTTTGATCGGCCGTCCGCCCGGCGCGACGATCTCCTTCAGGCGGTCGATTCCCAGCGCGTCGAGCACCGTGGCGTGTACGTCGGCGAAGGTCACCGGGTCGAGCACCTGGCGGCCCCCTTCCGGATCGGTGGCGCCCCAGACGCGCCCGGCAGCCAGCGACCCTCCGGCCACGGCCATGCTAAAGCCGCTGGTCCAGTGGTCGCGGCCTTCCAACGGGTTGAGCCGCGGCGTGCGGCCGAATTCACCCAGGCATAGCACGATGGTGCGGTCCAGCAGATCGCGCTCGGCCAGGTCGGCCACGAGCGAGGCCAAGGCCGGATCGAGCGTCTCGACGAGCGCACGCTGAATCGAGTGGTTATTGGCGTGACTGTCCCAACCGGCGAGGGTTACCTCCACGCAGCGCACCCCCACTTCAATCAGCCGCCGCGCCGCCAGGCAGCCCCGGCCAAACGCGGTCGCTCCGTAACGGGCCAGGTTGGCCGCGGGCTCTTGCTGAACGTCGAAAGCCCGCAGCTGCTGGGAACTCATCATCTGAACCGCCTGGGCCAGCGTGGCGCGATGCTGAGTCTGGTCGACTAGCGGGCCGCGACCGCGGGCAAACTGCCGCTCGACCACTTCCAGGTCGTCCAGACGCCGCCGGCGGCGCGACTCGGGCACCCGGGCTTCCACGTCGGGAACCTTTTGGGCCGGATCGCCCGATTGAAAGGCGTCGTACGGGGCGCCCAGGTATCCGCCTCGGCTGGGGAATCCGTCGGGCAGGATCGAAACGTGGCGGGGAATCTCCACGGCTTCATCGGCCAATTCGTGGCAAATGACGGCGCCGATGGCCGGATGCACCAGGGCGGGGTTGGGGTTGTAACCGGTCTTGGCAAGATAGGTTCCGCGGGCGTGGTCCCCCTCTTTGCTGACCAGTGAGCGCACCAGGCTTACCCGGTGCATCTGCTGGGCCAGAGCCTGAAAGCCTTCGGCCAGTTCGACTCCGGGTTGGCTCGTGGCGATGGCCTTGGTGCCCGCCGCGATGGGCCGATCGGCGTGCGGGTCGAAGGTTTCCAGTTGGCTCGGGCCTCCGGCCAGCCAGAGCAGAATCACCGACTGCGGCCGGGTGCGAAACTCGGGCGACTCGGCCTGCCGGGCCAAGAGGCGTGAAACGCCACCGAGCCAACCCGCCCCCAGCGCGCCGCTGGCGGCCAGCCATTGGCGGCGAGATTGCCTGGCGAAGTGCGGTTGAATTGCGTTCATCGGTCACCGCGCGGTGGGTGCTTGGAAGTCGGCGCGCCTGTGGCGGCTAATGGTTCCAGTTGAATTCCGTCGAGTTGAGGAGCGTCCAGCACAAATCCCCCACGGCCTGTTGGCGCTGCTCTCCCGCGAGATTCCGCAGGCGGTCCGCGAAGTGGGCCGACTCTTCCGCGGTGGGGCGGCGCGTCAGCGTCATCAGGTAGGCGATCTCGACCGCGGTTTCGCCGTCGCGCGCCAGCATGCCGATATGCGCCGGTGCGTCCAGCGGGTCGGGGTCGGTTGCGTTGTGCAACAGCTCGCCGTTCATCATCAATAACCGCTGGGGAATCGTTCCTCCGGCGGCCACCATTTCATCCTCGCCCGCGTCGCCAAATCGCTTGATGAACTCCTGTTGGCCGAGAGCCCGAGCAAACCTCAGGATGAGATGCGACTGGTAGTCGGTCGTTCGCAGCGACGAGGCCTGGAAGGCGGCGCCCACCACCTGCTCGGGTCGCAGCCGCACCAGCGAAAAGGCTGCCCAATGGGCGAATTGCAATTCGGTCGGCGGTGTCTCGTCCGTGCCTCGGCTCTCCAGGCGAAACACCTCGAGCGAGGCAATCGTGCGGATCAGCCGCCGTAAGTTGTACCGGTGGGCGATGAAATCGTCGGCCAATTGCTCCAACACGGGCGAATGCGGCCCCTCGGGCGGGATATCGTCGATCGGCTCGACCAGCGGCCGGCCAAACAGCAGCGCCCAGGCCCGGTTCACGGTGGCCCGGGCGAAGGCCCGATTCTCGGGCGCCGTAATCCAGGCGGCCAATTGCTGGCGGCGCGAACCCGAACTGGGCACCAGCGCGGTGGCGAAGGGGACCCGCGGGGGTACTTCGCGCTCCTCGCCGGTATTGTGCAGCACGGCCTGGTACTCGTGCTCTCCCTCGCGGATTCCGATCAGGCTGCGCTCGGTTTGGGCAAAGTAGGCCGCAAGCCCCTGAAAGTCGGCCTGCTTCCAGTCGGCCAGCGGGTGATCGTGGCATTCCGCGCAATCGAGACGAATGGCCAGAAAAGCCCGGGCTACCCGGCCGGCCAGCACCTCGGGGTCGGGCGGTTCTTCGGTGTCGGGCTTGATCGCCACGGTGATGAAATTCGTGGCCGGGTGGTCGGTCCAAAGACCCTCGCTGGCGATCATTTGGCGGACCAGGGCATCGTAGGGCACATTCTCGCGAAGCTGGTCGGCCAGCCAGTGAACGAAGCGATGCCGGCGATAGAGCACGAACGGACCGGGGATGACGCCCACGTAGGCTCGCGCCAGCCGTTCGGCCAGGTAATGGGGAGAACGCTCGTCGGCCAGAAGCTGGTCGGTCCACCAGACGAGCCGGTCGGCCGGAGGATGGGCTTCGAAGCGGCGGATTTCTTCCAGCGACGGAATGGACCCCACCAGCGCCAACGACAACCGCCGGGCCACGGTCAGATCGTCGGCTCTGGCCACGGGGGCGATGCCGGCCGCGGCCCACTCTCTCTGAAACGAGGCATCGATTCGGGGCACCACGTCGGGCACGGCCAGGGCCGGCTCGGCGCGCCGCGAGCGCGGAGCGCGAGTGATCGGCAGATCGAGCGCCGGGAATAGCGCTCCGCCCAGCGCGGCAAGGCCCGCCAGGCAGAGCAGAACAAAGAGCAAATCCCGACGACTCATGGCGTGGGGGCTCCACGGGCCGGCTAGCACCCCTAGGGCGCGACGATCACCCCTGAAAGTATATCCTGCCGCCCCGCTGCGGTCGCAGCGTGCCCGGACCGGCCGGGGGGGGGCGAGGCCCTACTTCCGCGAGCGCCAGTCGAAGCCGGACAGGTTGGCCAGGGCCAATTCGAGGGCGTGCGTCCCCGAACGGGCGTGACCCTGCGCGGCTAGGGCAAGGTACAACTGGTTGGCCAGCGCCAACCCGGGCATGGCCAGCCCCATGCGTTTCGCTTCGTCCAACGCGATTCCCATGTCTTTGATGAAATGCTCGACGAAGAAGCCCGGGTCAAAGTTTCCGGCGATGATCCGTGGCCCCAGGTTCGAGAGCGACCAACTCCCCGCCGCCCCGGAAGCCACCGACTGCATCACGGTTTCCAGGTCCAGGCCGGCCCGGTAGCCGTAGAGCAGCGCCTCGCAGACGCCGATCATGTTCGAGGCGATCAGGATTTGGTTCACCATCTTGGTGTGTTGCCCCGCACCCGGGCCGCCTTGGTGCACGATGGTTTTGCCCATGGCCCGCCAGCAGGGATCGAGCGCCGCCACGGCTTCGGCGCTGCCGCCGATCATGATCGAGAGCCGGGCCTCGCGAGCGCCGACGTCGCCGCCCGACACAGGCGCATCGACCGCGTGCACCCCCAGCTTGGCGGCCGCCGCGGCGATCTCGCGAGCCAGCGAGGGTTCGCTGGTGGTCATGTCGACGACGTAACTGCCAGGGCGAGCCCCGGCCAACACGCCTTCGGGCCCGAGAACGACGCTGCGTACGTCGCTGGGAAAGCCGACGATGGTAAACACCACGTCCGAGGCCTCGGCCACGGCCCGGGGGTTATCGGCCCAGCGGGCTCCGCGAGCCAAGAGCGGCTCGGCCTTGGCGCGGCTGCGGTTGGTGATCGTGGCCCCAAACCCCGCCGCCATCAGGTGGCCACACATGCTGGTCCCCATGACACCGGTTCCGATCCAGCCGATTCGCGTCGTAGCGGGAGATACCTGGGCAGCACTCATGAGGCATCCTGTTCTTTCCTGCGCCGAATCGATGGCCGGCGCGAGGCGCGTAGCGCTCTCTTACCAGCGCTCTTCCGGGCGGCGGAAGATTTCTTGCAGTACAAAAACTTGGGCCAACTGGCTGGGGTCGCGTAGCCTGCCGGCCAGCGTGTCGGCGCGTACGGGGCCCGTCGGCGAGCCCCCGGGGCCGGCGGCACCCGTCGCTTGCCCGGGAGCCGTTTCGATCGTGGCCACGTCGTTCGACAGGCTCCCCACTTCGTGATCCAGATCGCGATGGATCCGGGCATCCATCCGCTCGTCGGTTTGGTCCAGGTCGGAGAGCTTCTCTCCTCGATGAGAAAATTCGTCGGTATTCAGGTGGGTCGCCACGTGCTGCCGCACCTCGGAACCGAGCGGTTTGCGCGCCGTGCGGCGCGGTCGATCGACCAGTTCCACTTCGACCGTTTCGCTGGTTGGGGGCTTCGATTGGAGCGCCGGCTGTTTGCGCCCGCGGCGCCGTTTGCGCTGGCTCGGGGGCAAAGGGGGCGGCCCCGGCGGGTTCTGGTCGGCCGGCGGCGCCGCTCGCCCCTGCGCTACATCGGCGGCGCGGCGCAGAAAGGCCTCCAGCTCGGCCACCGGGTCGGCCTGGCCGCCGGCAGGGGGCTGCGGAGGCTGGAGCCGGCGTCCGGGGGCGGGGCGCTCGCCAGCACCGCCGGGAGCATTCAGACCACCGCGATTCGGGCCCCCGGTTAGCATGCGCCAACCCACCTGGGCCAAAATGTAAAGAACGAAAAACCCGATTGGCCCCAGCACGCGGATCAAGTCGGCCAGGCCATCGGCCAGGAGCAACACGCGGGGGTCGGCTGGCCAAACTGCCGCCATTGCCAATCAGCCTTTCTGCCCGACGCTTCCCGTGCCGGCAATGGCCCGGCGCATGTCGGTGTCGGCCTGAATATTGCGCAGCCGGTAATACTCCATAATCCCCAACGTGCCTTGCTCAAAGGCCTGGGCGATGGCCCGCGGCACCTCGGCTTCGGCTTCGACCAGGGCTGCCCGCGATTCCTCGATCTGGGCAACGTTTTCCTGCTCCTGGGCCACGGCCATGGCCCGCCGCCCCTCGGCCTTGGCCTGGGCCACGCGGGTATCGGCCTCGGCCTGGTCGGCCTGCAACCGGGCACCGATGTTGTCGCCCACGTCGATGTCGGCAATATCGATCGAAACGATCTCGAAAGCCGTCTGGGAATCGAGCTTGCGAGCAAGCACCGCTTTGGAAATTCGGTCGGGGTTGGCCAGCACGTCGCTATGGGTCGCGGCCGAACCGATCGCGCTTACGATGCCCTCGCCGACCCGGGCAATAATCGTTTCCTCGGTGGCTCCGCCGATCAACTGGTTCAAATTGGCCCGCACGGTCACTCGGGCCCGCACCTGGAGTTGAATGCCGTTCTTGGCCACGGCGTCGAGCGTTTGGCGGTTGGCGCCGCGGGCAGGGCAGTCGATTACCTTGGGGTACACGCTGGTCTGCACGGCCTCGAGCACATTGCGGCCCGCCAGGTCGATCGCCGTGGCCAGTTTGAAACTCAGATCGATAATCTTGGCCTTGTTGGCGGCGATGATCGACCGCACCACCAGGGGCACATTGCCCCCCGCCAGGTAGTGAGATTCAAGCGCTTTGGTGGTAATACCCTCGCGATCGTCGAGCCCTGCCTGTACGGCCATAATCTTGGAATGCACGATGATCCGGGGATCGATCTTGCGAAACGTCATAAAGACCAGGTCGAACAGCCCGATGCCGGCGCCCGTGGCCACCGACTGCACGTAGAGCCGGAAGAACCGTGCCAGGGCGACGATCAACACCAGGAAGAAAATCAGGACCGCGGCGGCGACAACCACCACGATCCAGCGCAAAGCCGAGGCATCGGGCAGTTCGGGCATGTCGGCAATCCTCCGGCAGGCGAAGCGCGCGGGGCAGCGGCCCCTCGGTGGCGGGCGCCGCCACCGGCCCCGCGAAACCTGGGCCCGTTTTCCTGCCCCCGACGCGGGTTGTCAAGCCGAGGGCTCCTGAAACGGGTCGGGCGCCAGCCGGTCGATGGGCTGCGAAAGATCGGTGGCGCCGGCACCCAGAGGGTCTGGACCGTCGACCGGCCGAACCACGACCCGGGCCCCGCGCACCTCGATCACGCGCACCCAACAGCCCGCTTCGATCGGCAAACCCTCGCTCAGGGCATCGACGCTGCGCCCCTGGAGCTCGACGGCGCCGCTGGGCAGCATCGGCGAAATCGCCCTGCCCGTGGCACCCACCAGCGAGCGAAGCCACTGCAACTGGGCCGTGTCGGGCCGCGTGTCCCGGTCGGTGGGGGTGGGTAGCAGAAAGCGGCGCCCCAGCGGCGTGTGGGGCCAGACCTGAAAAGCCAGGGCCAGCGCGGCCGGCAAAAGCACCACCGTGAGCGTGAGAAAGACCAGGCCCGTGGTCGGGCCCTCGCGAAAGGCCAACACGATCGAACCAAATGCGCACGCGGCGGTGAGTGTGCCGAGCACGCCGCCCGAGGGTACGAATACCTCGAGCACCAGAAACGCCAGCGCCAAGATGAACAGCAACGTAGCCCAGACCAAGGCGGAATCTCCTTCTGCGTTGGCCCGCGGTTAGGCGCCCGCCGGGCGAACGACCACCCGGTTTCCGTGCACCTCGACCACTTCGACCACACAGCCAGGCTCGACCAGGGCCCCTTCTGAAACCACGTCGACCAGTTCGTTGCCCACGCGGATTTTACCCGCCGGCGAGAGCCGCGTGGCAACTTCCGCGCGGCGGCCCAGCAGGTGATCCCAGTGGGCTAGCGATTCACGCTCGGCGATCCGGGCCCGCTCGGCGTCGTTGGGCGGGGTCAGCACCGCGGAACCCAGCAGGGGCTGCACGAGCAAATACCGCCGAAGCAGCACGGCCAGGGCGAGCGAAGCCACCGCCCCGCCGGCCAATTGGACCAGCGAGTTCTGTAGCTGGCGCGTTTCATAGGCGTTATGCGGCCAAACAAACGTTTGGCTGGCCAGCACGAGCGACGCCAGGATCAATAACCCCCCTCCTAGCCCGAAGACCCCCCAGCCGGGAAGGATCAACACTTCGATCAGCAAGCAGATCACGCCGGAGAGAAACAACACCAGTTCCAGCCAGTCGGCAGTGCCGCCCAGAAACTTGCTCCACAGCAAGAGCGCCAGCGCCAATCCACCCAGGAGGCCCCCAGCTCCCAGCCCCGGTGTGTGCAGCTCGACGTACAAACCGGTCAGCCCCAGGGCGATTAAGATCCAGCCAACGCCCGGTTCGTTAAGCCATTGAACGAGTTGATCGACCCAAGAGGGTTCGACCAGGCGGGGCTGGTCGGCCAGATCGAGCCAGTGGCACAGTTCGTCCCAGTCCGACACCGTGATTCGCGAAAGACCCAGTTCTTCCACTTCCGCCGCGTCGGGCTGCCAGGGGGCAGCCGATGGCCGCAGCGGCTCCAAGCCTTCCCATTGGTCGGCGGCTTGTTCGAGTTCGGCCCGGGTCAAATAGTCGATTGCGCCGTCGGTTCGTCGCCGGCAGCGGAGCACCTCGGCGGTGGGGTCGAGAAGGGCCTCGGCCAGGCCGGGCGAGCGTTTTTTCTGTTCGGCCAGGGCCCGCGTCGCCCGAACCAGGCCGGCACGCTGATCCGCGGTGAGCGGAAAGGCGGGGGGCCCCCCCAGTCGAGCCCGCTGCTGGAGCACCAGTTCGTCGCAAGCCAGGGCAATCGTCACGGCCTCGCCGGCGGCCTCTCGCGGCACGAAAGCCAGGGTTCGCGCCGTGTCGCCGGAGAGGCTCGTCAGGTAGTTTGCCAGAGACTCGGCCTCGAGCGGCGAACCGCCGCGGCTGTCGATCTCCAGAATGATCAGATTGGCTCCGGTGGTTTGGCGGTGCTGCTCGATCAGGCGCTGCACCCGACGGGCCAGGCCGGCGCTGATTTCACCTTGCAATCGCACCCGAATCGGTCGCCAATCGTCGGCCAGGCTCAGGCTTTCCACCGCGGCGCTGGTGGGCAAACCGAGCGAGCGCGCCAGCTCGCCGGTGTCGGGCGCGAGCAGACTGACGAGCCCCAGCTCGCGGGCCTGGCGGCCCGTCAAACGGCCTGGCTCACCGGCACGAAACAGCACCTGGTCTTCGGCAATCGCGTGCTGGTCGGCGATTTCGTCCAGTCGCTCGGCGAGCGCGAATTCGCGGCCGACGTCGGTTTCGATCAGATGCACTTCCAATTGGCGGTCGAGCAGCCCCAGAGCTACGTCGACTGGCAGCGTGCGCTTGCGCTCCGCGATTTCGCGATAGACGCTCCGCAAATCGGGACCAATCGCCGGCTCGTCGGCCCCCGCATCCCCCAGGGCTCCCTCGGCCGGCAGGGCGATCTCGTCACAGGCCAGGGCCACGAGCACGGCATGGCCGGTCAAGGGTTGGGGCAGAAAAGCCACCGTGTGCAGGCCGGACCATTCTGGCCCCGTAAGCAGGCGGGCCAAATCGACCGCCACGCCGAAGTCGCACGGGCCAGAATCGATTTCCAGGATCAGGATGCCGGAATCCGTGCCCTCGCGCTGGATCTCGGCGACGAGTTGCTGCGCCGCGCGCTTCAAGCGGCGCTGGCTGTTCTCGCCCAGCGGGCTCGACAACCGAACGAGTCGCCCTAGCCGCGATTCCGCCGGCCGGGGACGCTCGGCGGGCTCTTCGGCCAGCCCGGCGGAAACCCAAACCAGGGCCACAACCAGGGTCCAGACAACAGCCAGTGCCCGCTCGATTTGCGACACGGCCGCGGCCTCATGCGAAGACATCGCCACCCCACTCGCACCCCCGCCCGGTGCGAACCCGATTCGGCACCACCACCGGCAAGGGGCCAGAATGATGCCGTTCGGCGGAAGAGCCTCGTGAACGTGCCCAATTATAGAATTGGCCAGGCGGGGGTCAATTTCGCGGGTTCCCCGCGCCAATTCCGGGAACGCTGGGGCCTGGCCGCAGCTGCTGACCGGCTACGGACTTATCCGCAGGGGCAAGTGGGGAGCTTCCCAGAGATACAGCTCCTGCGACTGGGGTGTCGGTTTGCCAATGCTCAAGAGCATTTGCCCCTGGTTGGCAAAGGCCAGCCCGGTGACCGGTCCTTGGTGGGGCACCTGAATCGCGAGCAATTCGTGAGCCGTGGCCAGCGACCAGAGACGAATGGTGCCATCGTCCCCCGCGGTGGCCAGAACGTGGCCGTCGGGGCTGATAGCCAGGGCGCGAACCCAGCCCTGGTGACCGGTCAACGTTCGCAACTCGGCACCGTTCTGCGTATTCCAAATCTTCAGGGTGCCATCGGCGCTGGCGCTAACCAACAGGCGACCGTCGGGCGTGCTCGCCAGACCGCTAATCGCCGCCGTGTGCCGGCTCAGCTCCAACCGGACGCTGGCCGACGCCACATCGGTAATGATGATCTCGCCGCGGAGGTCGCCCGAGACGAGCTCGTCGGTCTTGGGCAGAAACTGCACCGCGCTCACGGGGGCCCAATGACCGAACAGGGGGCCCGCCAAATCGCCGGCGGGCAAGTTCCAGAGGTAAACCCGATGATCCCAGCAGCCCACCGCGAACAACTGGCCGCTATTGGAGATGCTTCCCGCCAAAACGCCGGCGGGATTCTCCAGCGGAGGGAACGGGCGGGAATAAGTTGCCAGATGGTTCAGTTGCAGCAGGCCGTCGCCGCTCATCGTGGCCAACCATTGGCCATTGGGCGAGATGGTTACCGCCGCGGTGGCGCGCCGCCGCGGTAAATACTCCCAGCGGCGCAGATTGTTCGTCAGATTCCAGACCAAGACGCGTTCGTCGCCGGCCAGGACCAGGTTTTTCCCGTCCGGATGCGCGGTAACCTGCTTGACCCAGTCGAGATCGGAAAGCCGCCGGTACTCGGGCCGCTCGTCCATACTCCACAGTTTGACGCTCCGGTCACTGCTGGTGGTCATGAGCTGTCGCCCGTCGGGCGAGAAAACCACCGTCCACAAGCGGGCCGCATGGCCGCGAATCACCCGCTCGAGCTTGTCTTCTTCCAGGTTCCAGATGCGGGCCGTGAGGTCTTTCGAGGCACTGGCCAGCAGGCGTCCGTCGGGCGAGAAGGACAAATGCTCGACTCGGTTGCGGTGCCCGTCCAGTTCGCGCTCGAGCTGGCCCGTGGCGATATTCCAGAGCGAAATGTTTCGATCGCTGCCGGCGACGGCCAAAGTCTGCCCGTCGGGCGAAATGCGCACGGCCACGACCGCGCCCCCCTGCTCGCGCAGCGTGGTCCGCAGCCGGCGCTGGCGAGTATCCCAGAGCTGCAACCGGCCCGCCTGGTCTCCCGTGGCCAGCAGCCCGTTCCGACCGCAATCGAGCGCCAGCTCACCTTCGTCCTGGCCAGAGAGCTCGTATCTCAGGCTCCAGTCGGCGGTGTCGTAGAGACGCAGCGGGCCGACCAGCGAATTGACGACCAGGGTATCCCCCTCGGGAGAAAACGCCGCGGAGAAAACGCGCGAACCATCTCCGCTCAGGGTGTGCGTCAGTTCGCCGGTGGTGGCGTCGAAAATCTTGACCAGGCCGTCGTCGCTGGCGCTCGAGAGCCAGCGGCCATCGGGCGAGAACTGAACGATGTTTACGTCGTCGGAATGCGCCGTGATCTTGCGCAGTTGGGTGCCCTGCCGTGCGTCCCACCAGCGAATCGTGCCGTCGCTGGCGCCAGTCACCACTTGGGAGCCGTCGGGCGAAAAAGCGGCCGCGTAGACATCGCCCGATTGCCCTTGGAGAACCGCGGCTTCCGCGTTGCACAACCGCCAGACGTAGTGCCAGGCGAAATCCCTCAGGTCGGATTCGGAGCCGACCGGCAGATGGCGGGCAAGGAACTCGCGAGCCCGGCCGGCGTTGCCCTCTTTCCACGCCTGGTAGGCTAGCTGCACGTCGCCCGGGTAAATGTATTGCCGTAACTGGTGCGAGTGGTATTCGGCTTCGACCCGCATCCGTTCGGCCTCGACCAACGACGACCGAATCTGGAAGTGGTGCCACACCGCTCCGGAAACCAACAGGCCGATCGCCGCGGCCGAAACCACCGCTAGCGCCACGTGCAGGGGCCGCCGCCGGGCCCAACGATAGGCTCGGGGAAGTCGTCCGAGCGGGCGAGCCTCGGTGGGGCGCCCCGTGAGAAACCGCCGCAGGTCGTCTGCCAGCGCCGCCGCGGTCGGGTAGCGGTCGGCCGGGCGTTTCTCGAGCGCTTTCAGGCAAATCGACTGCAAGTCGCCCGGTACCTGGCGCTGCACGGGGTGGGGCAGGCTCGGGTCCTCGCTGGTTATCAGGGTCAGCGTTTCCAGGTCGGAAGTGCCGCGAAACGGCGGACGGCCCGTCAGCAACTCGTAAAGCACCACCCCCAGTCCGTAGACGTCGGTGGCCGCGCTGATCGAATCGACCCGCCCCTCGGCCTGCTCGGGCGCCATGTAGGCGGGCGTTCCCAAGGGAGAACCGGTGCGGGTATCGTCCCCTTCGGATTCCAGCACCTTGGCCAACCCGAAATCGGAAAGCTTGGGCACGATCGAGGGCAATCCCGGCCCCAGCGATACCCCCTCCGAGGTGGAGCGAAGCGACGGCGCCAAAAGCACGTTGCTGGGTTTGATGTCGCGGTGCAACACGCCGCGCTGATGCGCGTGCTCGACCCCGTCGGCCAAGGACGCAACCAATCCGGCCGCAATGGGCGGGGGAACCTGGCCGGGCAGGGCCTGGAGCCAATCGGCCAGGGTCGAGCCGGGGCAGTATTCCGAGGCCAGATAGCAAATGGGCCCGTCTTCGCCCGGCTCGAGCACGCGGACCACGTTGGGGTGATCGAGCGCGGCGGCCGCCATGGCCTCACGCAGGAATCGGCGCCGCAAAGCCCGCGATACCAGGGCGTCGGGCCGTGGAACCTTGAGGGCCACCTCCCGGCCCAGCCAGGGGTCGAACGCCAGGAAAACCACCCCTCCGCCCCCCTGGCCCAGTTCGCGAACGATTTCGAACCGGCCGATGCGCTGCCAGCCCCCGCCCCCTTGGCGGGCAAAGCCCGGGCCGTCGACCGGCTCGGCCGCCCCTTCCCGGACCGAGCCGGGGCTTTCGTCGTGGCGCCAGTACTGGTCCAACAGGCGCAGCGCCGACTGCGCCGACTCGTAGCGCTGACGCAATTCGGGCGAGAGGTGAGGAGCAGCTCCGCTCGTGCGCTGTCCTTCGGACAAGGCGCGGTCGTAGGCCTCGAGCAGCGAGGCCAGCTCCGTGTCGTCGGTCGAGCGATCCGGTTCGCGAGGCTCGCCGTCGCTCATGGCCGTTACCCGAGCGGCAAGGGGCGAATCGGCGAACTCGCGGCACGCACGTCGAGCTCCGCCTGCAAGCCCTCCACGGCGCGAACCCATAACTTGCGGGCTGCGTCGGGCGAAATCTGCAGAATCTCGCCAATCTCCGCGAAGCTGTAGCGCTGCCGATTGCGCAGCAAGATGACCTGAAGGTGGCTGTCGGGCAGCCGCGACAGGGCCGCCTCCAGCCGGTCGTGTTCCTCTTGAGCCGCCGCGCACTGGCTGGGACTGGGCGAGCGGGCCGGCAAAAACCGGTGTGCCCGGTCCGAATCGTGTGAAACGTCGAGCGACCGCTCTCGACGCAGTCCGCGTTTGGCGGTGTGCCGGTAGTCGCGCGCGACCGTGGCCAGGCGATTGAGCAAAATGCGCCGCAACCAGGCTCGCAATTGGGCCGGCGACGTGCCGTCGAAGCGGCCGAAGTTGCGCTGGGCGTGCAGGTAGGTTTCCTGCACCAGGTCGGAAGCGCCGAACTTGGCCTGCAGGTCATCGCCCAATTGGGCCCGCGCCACCAAGAGCAGGTAACGCCGACAGGCGTCCATCAGCGTGCCCAGCGCTTCGCTCGAGCCAGTGCGAACTTCGGCCAGCAGCCGCTCGGTTTCTTCCGACGCGAGATCGACCACGCCCTGGACGGCGTCGCTGGCACAGGCATCTCGGTCAGTCATCGGAAGCAGGCTCCCGTAGCGGCCCCGAAAACCGTCGACAGAGTTCCCCGAATATGCCTCAATCCGATTCGCCCTACCAGACAATCCGCTTAAAAAGGAAGAAAACCCCTCGAAATGGTTGGTCCCCTTTTTTCCACCTGACCGATCGCTGCTTTCCAGCTATGGTAGCGGCGGGCTCCGCCTGTCGCGGTCCCGCGCGTTGTCACCACCCCAGCAGACCGTGGATTTCGATCGATGGCCCCCGTGACCGAACCGAATTCCGAAACCAGTCCCGGGCCACCCGACGCGGGCCGCGCCCAAGGCGCGGCAGCCGCCCTGATGGCGCCCATCCACTGGGTGGGGGGGGTCCTTAGGTCGCTCTACCACTGGGTCATTCATTGGGCCGACACGCCCTACGGCACTCCGGCCTTGGCGGTGATTTCGTTCGCCGAAAGCTCGTTCTTCCCGATCCCGCCCGACGTACTGCAAATCGCCCTCTCGGTCGGCCGGCCGAAGCGATCGTTCCTGTACGCCGCCGTCAGTGCCGCGGCGTCTGTGGCCGGCGGCGTGCTGGGGTTCTATATCGGCCGATTGTTTTGGGATGCCGTAAGCTGGATCTTCTTCGGCTACGTGCCGGGGTTCACGGTCGAAAACTTCGAGTACGTGCAGAAGCAGTACCACGAAAACGCCATGTTCGCCATTTTCGCGGCCGCCTTTACGCCGATTCCGTATAAGGTGTTCACCATCGCGGCCGGCGTGTTTCAGGTGCCGCTGACCACACTGCTGATCGCGTCGGCGGCGGGCAGGTCGGCCCGGTTTTTCCTGGTGGCTACCTGCATTTACCTTTTCGGGCCGACGGTCAAGAACTTGCTCGAGAAATACTTCGAGTTGGCCACGGTAATCTTGGCCGTGCTCTTCGTTGGCGGATTCATGGCCGTGAAGTACCTGGTGCATTGAAACGCGCACCCCACGCGGCTCGGCCGACCGCGTTGGCGGGCCTAACTCTTCGGTAGCCCAGGTTTGCACTGGGCGCGGGGGCCCCACCGCCGGCAGGGATCGGGCGATTCGCCCGGCTCAATCCAGGAAGAAATCTTCCTGCAGCGGATGGCCAGGGCAAACGGCGTAGGGCTCCAGATCGGTCACGCCGTGGCTTTGGAGCACATCGTCGTCGATGAAGAAATTACCGGTGGTCTTCCGCGAGTCGGAAGTGAGAATCCACCAGGCGGCGTCGGCCATGATCTCGGGTTTGCGGCTCGAGTCGCGGAGGTGGGCCCCCAGCAGATTCTCGACCGCGGCGGTCCAGATCGAAGTTCGCGGCCAGAGGGCGTTGACGCCGATGCCCTCTTCGCTGAATTCGGCCGCCATGCCCAAGACACACATGCTCATACCGTACTTGGCCATGGTGTAGGCCACGTTATTGGCGAACCACCGCGGCTTCAGGGAAAGCGGTGGCGAAATGTTGAGGATTTGCGGATTCGTCCCCGTCTTGAGATGCGGCAGGCACTTCTGCGAGCAAAGGTAGGTTCCCCGGGCGTTGATCTGATGCATCAGATCGTAGCGCTTCATGGGCGTTTCCAGCGTGCCCGCCAGAAAGATGGCGCTGGCGTTGTTGACTAGAACGTCGATCCCGCCAAAGGTCGAAACGGTCTGGGCGACGGCCGCTTCCACCTGGTCTTCGAAGCGAATGTCGCAAGCCACGGCCAGAGCCTGGCCCCCCGCGGCGCGCATGTCGTCGGCCGCGGTGAAGATCGTGCCGGCCAGCTTGGGGTGCGGCTCGGTCGTTTTGGCGGCGATGACAATGTTCGCCCCGTCTCGGGCGGCCCGCAGTCCGATCGCATGGCCGATGCCGCGAGTGCCCCCGGTTATGAATAGCGTGCGACCCTTCAGACTGCGCTCGGCCATGCTCGACGATCTCCGCTGCTTGCGACTGGGAATGAGTAGCGCGGTCGCCCCGGCCGCGCAGAGGGCCCCGCCCATACGCGGGGCAGAGCGATGAGTGTACTCGGCGCCGCGCCCCGGTGCGATGCAGGGCGCAAAAAAAGACGCCCCCGGGGCGCGTGAGCCCCGAGGGCGTCGGGCGAGGTAATTCAGCCGGTGGTTAGACCGCGGCTTCGGCAGTCTCGCCGGTGCGGATCCGCACCACTTCGTCCAGGCTGCTGACGAAGATTTTGCCGTCGCCCACCTGGCCGGTGCGGGCCGTGCTGGCAATCGCTTCGACCACGGTGTTCACCTCGGCGTTCTTGACCACCACCTCGATCTTGATCTTGGGAACGAAGTCGACTTCGTACTCGGCTCCGCGATAGGTTTCCGTGTGGCCCTTTTGCCGGCCAAAGCCGCGGACCTCGGTTACCGTCATGCCCTGCACGCCGCGCTGGGTCAGGGCGTTCTTCACGTCTTCCAGTTTGAAGTGCCGGAGGATCGCTTCTATCTTTTTCATGGCTAAAACTCCTCGTCAAAGCAGGGCCGGCTGCTCGGGTAATCCCCCTCTGGGTTGTCTGGCAAGCGGGTGCCCAGCATCCGGCCTGGATCGCTGCGATCGTCGGTTGGCACCGCTGTTCGGAAGCCGCTCACCATGAGCACGCTTCTGGAGACGAGTGATTGCAGCCGTCGTGCCAATCGAAAAAATTTCTGTCCACGGCACTCGCGAGATTACCGTAAACGGCGTGCAGCAATGGGGTTTCCGTCGCTTCTCAAGCGAGGTTACTCGCCGAGCGCACCGAGCCCTCGGTTCACCTGCGTGTGACTCGGCCAGTCGCTTCGCGGTAAGCCGGAGGGACGGTGACCGGGCCCTGACCTCGCCGGCAGCGCCCGGCCAGGCAGCTGGCGACACGCCCGGAATTGGCTGCGAAACGGTGCGAACTGAAGCTGCGCAACCGATGGAATTTGAATGGGTTACCACAGGTCGATCGAACCCATTGGCCGGCCGCCGGCGCGGCAAAACTCGGGGCCTAGCAGCGGTGGATTCCCGGCACCGCGGGCGCCGTTTCACACGTTTGGAGCGCGATTCGCGCCCGTGTGACTCGCGCTCGGGGGGGTGTCGAGGCGGCGTTGGGGTAGAGGGCCCATGCCGGGCGGCCCGGAAAAAGAAAGAGCCGGCCAGGCTTTTCCAGCCGGCCGGCTCAAACCTCGGGTCGAATTGCGACGGTGGAGTCGCTTCGAGAAGAGCGGAGACCGGGCCGCGCTAGGCGCTGGCCGTGGTTGGTCTCGGCTCACGATCTTTGGGTAGGCACCCCCGACGGAATAACAACCTGAGGCTTGAGCCGGCCGGCCGGAATCGCGTCCTGCGATCCGGCCGTGGCCTACGGCACCTGAAACGGCCGATTCTGGACCACGGCCAGCGCCCTGACGCCCGGCCCAACCCAGTATCGGCAAGTTTTCGGCGGCGGGTCCGGTCGAAATGCCCCGGATTTCTCCGGAGATTCGCCGTCCCCGCCGCGGCTGCAACCCAGTACTTGAATTCTAACCTCAACTCGCTTCCGGCAGCGAATCGGCGCGCCGAATTTCTCAAGTCGGCTGCCCAACTTTTACGAAGGACCGACTCGTTCGGTTCAGTTTTCGGCGTTCGCACGACGAGTGCGGCAGCTATAACCGGCCCCGCCCCCCCGCGGCGCGCCAGGCGCTTCGTTGCCCGCCGCCCAAAGGGGCAAATCCCGGTGGCCCGAGTTTACACCGCGGCCGGAGCCGGCAGGCGAGGCCCCGCCCGGCGCACCTCTTCGCTCGCCGCGGCGCTGTACTTGGCAAAATTGGTATGGAACAGGCCAGCCAATTTGCGGGCTGCCGCTTCGTAGGCCGCCGCGTCGGTCCAGGCCAGTCGAGGCTGGAGCACTTCCGAGGGGACGCCGGGGCAGGCGTCGGGCACTGCCAGCCCGAAGAGCGGATCTTCGCTGGTGCTGGCATCGGTCAGGGCCCCCGAGTGGATCGCGTCGATAATGGCTCGGGTATACCCCAGTTTCATCCGGTCTCCGTGGGGGTAGGCCCCGCCCGACCAACCCGTGTTGACCAGCCAGACCTGGGTTCCGTGGCGCTGCATTTTCTCGGCCAGCATTTCGGCATACTTGGTTGGATGCCAAACCAGGAAGGCCGCGCCAAAGCAGGCCGAGAACGTGGCCTGGGGCTCGGTCACCCCCACCTCGGTGCCGGCCACCTTGGCCGTGTAGCCGCTGATGAAGTGGTACATCGTCTGGGCCGGGGTGAGCTTGCTCACCGGCGGCAGCACGCCGAAGGCGTCGCAAGTTAGCAGGATGATATTCTTGGGATGGCCCCCCAGGCAGGGAATGCGGGCATTGGGAATAAACTCGATCGGATAGCTGGCGCGGGTGTTCTCGGTGATCGAGATATCGGTGTAGTCCACTTCCCGGGTGCGTTCGTCGACCGCCACGTTTTCCAGCACCGAGCCGAAGCGAATTGCCTGGTAGATGACCGGTTCTTTTTCGCGCGAGAGGTTGACGCACTTGGCGTAGCACCCCCCCTCGATATTGAACACGCCCTGTCCGCTCCAGCAGTGTTCGTCGTCGCCGATCAACATCCGCTGCGGGTCGGCCGAGAGGGTGGTTTTTCCCGTGCCCGAGAGGCCGAAGAAGAGCGAAACGTCGCCTTCCACGCCCTCGTTGGCCGAGCAGTGCATCGAGAGCACGCCTTCCCGGGGCATCAGGTAATTCATGATCGTAAATACGCCCTTTTTCATCTCGCCGGCGTATTCCGTGCCCAGAATGACGAACTCTCCTCGCTCGAAACTCAGGTTCACGCTGGTCTTCGAGGTCATCTGGGCCGTGTAGCTGTTGGCCGGGAACTGGCCCGAGTTGAAGATGACATAGTCGGGCTGACCGAAGTTTTCGAGTTCTTCGGCGGTGGGCCGGATCAGCATGTTGTGCATGAACAAGGCGTGGTAGGGCCTGGCGCAAACCACGCGAACTTTCAGCCGGTGGTTCGAATCCCAGCCGGCGAAGCCGTCGACCACGTACAACTCGTGGCACATGTTTAGAAAATCGATCGCTCGTTGACGGTTGGTCAGGAACGTGTGTTCGTCCATGCGAATGTTGACTTCGCCCCACCAGATGTCGTCTTTCGAGGCGTCGTTCTCGACGATTCGCTTATCTTTGGGGCTGCGCCCGGTCTTGACGCCCGAACGCGTCGCCAGCACGCCCACCGAGGTAATCACCCCTTCGTCGTGCCGCACCGCCGCCTCGTACAGTTGGGCCGGTACCGCGTTGCGAAGCACGTGGGCGACGTGAATGTCATAAGGTGCGAGCAGCGCCGCATGGGCGGTTTTCGTGGCTACTTCCATGGCTCGAATGAGGTCTTTCGCAGCAGGGGGTCGGGCAGACCGAGAAGGCGGGTGGCGTGGCTCCGCTCCGAGGGTGGTACCAGGGCAAGCCGCCGCGCTCGAACCGTAATTATAGAAACCCGCTTAGGCACCGCGAAGGCCCAATTCTCGGCGTCGGGCTGGTCTCCAGCAAGGCCGCGCCGCGCTTCTCGAAACGCGCGCGATCGGCCACACTGAACCTTCACCGACATGAGCCAACCGCGCTCTTTCGCACAGTCCGCATTGGGAGATCGAGACCCGAACCGCCGAGGTACCGGCCACCGCCCTTTTGCCCTACATTGCTGGCCGGCCTGCTGTCGGTGCTCGCCCCGGCTGGGCCGAAGCGGGCTTCCGCGTCGAGGGTTGCGGCGTAGGTTCCCCATGCGAATCGGAACTGCCGGCACCGGCTGCGAGCCGCCCTTTGGCCGGCCAAAGGGTGAATTGCTGAGCACACGAATGACCTGGTTGGCCAACGCGGCGCGCCGGTGGTGGGGCCGCTCGCCCCCCGCTGGCCGAGCGCCCCCGGGCACAATCGACGGAGGAGCAACTGATGCGTGTCGCCGTCTTCAGCACCAAGGGCTACGACCGCTTATTTCTCGGCGAGGCGAATCAATCGGCCGGCCACGAACTGGTCTTCCTGGAACCTCGCTTGACCGTGGAAACCAAGGGATTGGCCCAGGGCTTCCCCTGCGTCTCGGCCTTTGTCAACGATCGGCTGGACGAGACCGTGCTCGAGGCCCTCTCGGCTGGCGGTACCCGGCTCATCGCCCTCCGCAGCGCCGGGTTCAACCACGTCGACCTGCGGGCCGCCGGCCGGCTGGGGCTGGCCGTGGTCCGGGTGCCGGCCTACTCGCCCCACGCCGTGGCCGAGCATGCCGTGGCGCTGATGCTGGCACTCAATCGCCGGGTTCATAAATCCTACGTCCGCGTACGCGAGGGCAATTTTGCCCTCGACGGACTACTCGGTTTCGACATGCACGGCAAAACGGTCGGCATCGTCGGCACCGGCCAAATCGGCACCTGCGTGGCCCGCATCCTGCACGGCTTCGGCTGCGAGCTGCTGGCCCACGACGTGGCTCCCAATCCGGAATGCGAAGCGCTCGGTGCCCAGTATGTGCGGTTGACCAAGCTGCTGGGCAAATCCGACATCGTTACGCTGCACTGTCCGCTCTCGCCCCAGACCCATCACCTGATCGATGGCGAGGCGATCGGTGCGATGAAGCCCGGCGTGATGCTGATCAATACCAGCCGCGGAGGGTTGGTCGATACCCGGGCCGTCATCGTGGCGCTCAAGCATGGCCGGATCGGGTATCTGGGCATCGACGTCTACGAGGAGGAAGGCGACCTGTTCTTCGAGGATCTCTCGGGCGAGGTGATTCAGGACGACGTATTCAGCCGACTGCTCACCTTTCCCAACGTGCTGATCACGGGCCATCAGGCGTTTTTTACTCGCGAGGCGGTCCAGCGAATTGCCGAAACCACGGTCGCCAATGTCACGGCGTTTGAACGAGGGGAGCGATTGGTCAATGCGGTGACCGCGGAAAAAATTCGCAATTGACGTGCGGTTCGGCCCGGCGAGCGAATCGCCCCGTGGGGCCCAAGCCGATCGCCCAGGTGGCTTCGGGTCGGCTTCGCCGCGGCCTCGGGGCTGCCAGGCGCGTTGCGTGGCCGGCCGAGCCGTGGGAAAATGAGCGAACCCCGCCCATCGTCGGCCGGGCATCCAGTGGTTTTCAGCCTTCGAGCGAGGATACCGTGATGGCGGCAGGCGACGCGTGGGGCAGTCCGGGGCCGGCCCTGGGCATTCTTCTGGTGGGGTTGGCCAGCGTTTGGGGCACGGTGCGCGTGGCCCGGGCCGCCGACAGCATCGATCAGCGGGCAATCGCGTTCATCGCCGATCACGAATCGCGCATCCGTCCGCTGGAGATCGAGGTGGGCCGCCGGTGGTGGCTGGCCAACACCACGGGCCGCGACGAGGATTTCGCTCGCAAGATCGAGATCGAAACGCAACTCGATCTGGCCCTGGCCGACCGCGAGCGGTTTGCCGAACTCAAGGCCCTGGACGAGGCGGGCCCCGCCGACCCGCTCTTGAAGCGCCAGATTCGGGTGCTGTACCTGCAGTACCTGGCCAAACAGGTCGAGCCGGCCTTGTTGGAAAAAATGATCAACCAGGCCAACGAGGTGGAGAAGATCTTCAACACCTATCGGGCCCAGGAAGCGGGGCGCGAGCTATCGGACAACGAGGTGCGCAAGGTGCTGCGCCAGTCGCTCGATTCGGCCCAGCGGCAAGCGGTTTGGGAATCCTCAAAAGGGGTGGGAGCCCTGATCGCCCCGGGGCTGGTCGAGCTCGTGGCCCTGCGCAACGAGGCGGCCAGGAGCCTGGGTTTCGCCAATTACCACGTGATGCAGCTCGCGCTGGCCGAACAGGACCAGGCGCAAATCGTGGCCCTCTTCGACCAGCTCGATGAATTGACGCGCGAGCCGTTTCGCATGGTCAAAGAGCGGATCGACCAGTCGCTCTCGCGGCAACAAAACGTCGCGGTCGACGCGCTGCGCCCCTGGCACTACCACGATCCTTTCTTTCAGGAACCCCCCGACACCGGCGAGGCGGATCTCGAGGCAATTTACAGCCAGCTCGACATTCTGAAGCTGTGCCGGGAGTTCTACGCGGGGATCGGGCTGCCGATCGAAGACGTACTGGCTCGCAGCGATCTGTACGAGAAACCCGGCAAGAGCCCCCACGCCTTCTGCATCGACATCGACCGCGACGGCGACGTGCGGGTGCTTGCCAACGTGGTGCCTAGCGAGCGCTGGCTTTCGACCATGCTCCACGAGTTGGGGCACGCGGTTTACTCGTCAAAGAATATTCCCGATTCGCTCCCTTATGTGGTCCGTAGCGAAGCACACATTCTCTGCACCGAGGGTGTGGCCATGATGTACGAGCGGTTCGCCGGCAAATCGAGCTGGCTCGCCGCGCTGGGAGTGACGGTGCCCGACCCGGCGGCCTTCGATGCCGCGGCGGCCCAGCGCGAACGGGCCGAATTGCTCATCTTCTCGCGCTGGTGCCAGGTGATGCTGCGGTTTGAAAAAGGGCTGTACGAGAACCCCTCCCAGGACCTGAACGGCCTCTGGTGGGATCTGGTCGAAAAGTATCAGTTGCTGCATCGGCCCGAGGGGCGCAGCGCCCCCGACTACGCTAGCAAAATTCACGTGGTCAGCGCGCCGGCCTACTACCACAACTACATGCTCGGCCAGCTCTTCGCCTCGCAGGTGCATCGAGCCCTGTGCAAGGCGGTCCTGCCGGGGGTCGATCCGCGCCAGGCCAACTACGCCGGGCTGACCGCGGCAGGCGACTTCATGAAACAGCGCGTTTTCGCCCACGGGCGATTGTTGCCCTGGAACGAGCTGACCAAGGCGGCGACGGGCGAGGAGCTGGGGGCCGCGGCTTTCGCGGCCGACTTCCAGCCCTGACGGCCGGCCATCGTCGGTTGACAGCCCCGCTGGTCTCGTCACTTCCTCTCGCCGCCGGACCGCGGTAACTATCCGTACCGCGAGACCTTGCGCGCCGTGGTCCGCTGGCCCGAGTGGCGCAGCCCGACGGAGCGCGGAAGTGGCCTTGCCCCGGGGGCGAGGGGGCCCCTACCATCCGGCCCCGCGACGGGAAGCTCCGTCGCCAGGCAGGAGGCCGGCACACGATGCACGATTCTCGGGGGGGCCCGTCGTCCCCGTCCCAGGCGGAAGGGAATCTGCCAACGGGGCGGCCCGCGCGTCGCGCGCGGCTCGGTTCCTGGCGACTCAAACTGGCCGTGGCGGTCGGCTCGACGCTGTTGGCGCTCGTGGCCTTGGAAAGCGCTCTGCGCTTGGTCGGCGTGCGTCCGCGCACGGCCACCGTGCTTTCGACCTACTTCGCCTACGACCGCCAAAGCGGCTGGACCGGTCGGCCCACCGCCGCCGGTCGCTTCGTAACGACGGAATTCGATGTCTTCGTCTCTCACGATCTGGGGGGCTGGCGACGCGACCCGCAGAGCTCCGAAACCCCCTCGGCCGCTAGCGAAGCGGTACCGGTTACCTGGTGCCTGGGGGACTCGGGCACCTGGGGTTGGGGCGTGGATGATGGCGAAACCTATGTCGACCAGTTGAACCGTATCGCGGCGGGTCGCGAAACATTTCGCAACCTGGGCATCTGTGGGTACTCCACCGTTCAAGAGATGCTCTTGCTCGAGCGGCTCTTGAGCGAGGGGTACCGTCCCGATCGGGTGCTGGCTCTGTTTTGCACCAACGATCTGGGGGAAAACGTCGACGCGCGCGATCAGCATCCGCCGCGGCCCTACCTGGCCGAGAGCGGGGGCAGGCTGTCGCTGGAGAACCACCCGGTCCGCCCGTCGCGAGGGTGGAATCTCACCAGTTGGCTAAAAACGAATTCTCGATTGTTCAATCGTCTGCATTTCGCCCTGGCTCGAACCAAGCTTCGGTTGGGCGCCTGGCGCCGGGGCGAGCGGCCCAGCGACGCCCCGCCGGGCAGCGCCGGCCAGCCTTTGCCCCACACGGAAATGACCGACCCCCTGCCGCCCCTGGAGCGGGCCGCGATTGCCGAATGCTACCGGCGGATGGACGCCGCTTGCCGGAAGGCCGGGATCGAGTTCCGCGTGGTGCTGGAGGCCAAGCCCGGTGGCCAAATCTCCGAGCTTTGTTCCGAGCTCGGCGTGGGCGTCATCGACATCGGCCCCGGTTGGCAGGCTGCCCACCTGGCGGCCGGCGAGGATCAGGCCACCTCGTTCCCCCACGATCCGCATTACAACCGCCTGGGCCACGAGCTGTTGGCCCGCTCGCTGTGGGGCGAAATGGCCCAGGTTCCGGTCGCGGGGCGAAATCGCCCTCGCGGCACGCTGCGATAGCCTTTTGGGGCCGGCCGCCGATCGGTTTGGGCCACGCCTGGGTGCCCCTGTTGGGTCGCGAACCTGCGCGTTACGATTTCCGTCTCGACTATTGGCGACGCCGGCGCGTGGGTCCTGGGTACGGGCCGGGCGGCGGCTTCACGCCGCTTGAGGAAGGCCCTTTCCCCGATGCGACTGCAGGTTTCCCAGCGGATTGCTGAACTAGAGCCCTCGGCCACGCTGGCCATGGCCGCCAAGGCCAAAGAGCTGCAGGCCGCCGGGCACCGCGTTTACGACTTCAGCGTGGGCGAGCCCGATTTCGCCACCCCGGCCCACATTTGCGAAGCCGCCATCCGGGCCATGAAGGCCGGCCATACCCATTACACCGTGGCCAGCGGCATCGTCGAGCTGAAGCGGGCAATTGCGAAGAGCTACCAGCGGGCTCACGGGCTGGAGTACTCGCCTCAACAGGTCGTGGTTTCCAACGGCGCCAAGCACTCGCTGCACAATGTGTTCACGGTGCTCTGCAACCCGGGCGACGAGGTGATTATTCCCGCGCCCTATTGGGTGAGCTATGCCGAGCTGGTCAAGCTGACTGGCGGCGTGCCGAAGATCGTGCCCACGCTCGAGGCCGAGAACTTTCTGCTTTCTGCGGAACAATTGCGCGGCGCGCTTTCGCCTCGCAGCAAAGTGCTGCTGCTGTGTTCCCCTTCGAATCCGACCGGGTCGCTCTACTCGCCCGAGCAGCTCGCCGCCTTGGCCGACGTGGCGATCGAGCGCGATTTGGTAGTCGTGGCCGACGAGATTTACGAGAAGCTGATCTACGGCCAACACCGGTTTGCCAGTTTCCCCACCCTGCGGCCCGGTTTGATCGACCGCACCGTGGTGGTCAACGGCGTCAGCAAAACCTACGCCATGACGGGCTGGCGAATCGGGTGGACGCTTTCGCCGCTGGTGCTGGCCAAGGCGATGGCCGACCTGCAAAGCCAGGAGACCTCCAATCCGGCTAGCGTAAGCCAGTATGCCGCGCTCGAGGCCCTGGAAGGTCCGCAGGAGTGCGTGCAGGAAATGTTGACTGAATTCGCCCGGCGGCGCGAGTTCGTCGCTCGTCGCATCGGCGAATTGCCCGGGCTGACTTGCAGCGATATGGGTGGCGCGTTTTACGCCTTTATCAACATCCAGCGCCACCTGGGGCGGAGCTACCGCGGACAGCCGATCGAGACCAGCGCGGCCTGGTGCCAGATGCTGCTCGAGCAGGAGAAGGTTGCCACGGTGATGGGCTCGGCCTTCGGGGCCGAAGGCTACGTGCGGATTTCGTTCGCGACCGATTTGGACACGTTGCGGGGTGGTTTCGAGCGAATCGAAGCCTTTCTGAATAGCCCTGCCTGAGCGCCGCGGGGCCTTCCGGCCCGGGGGCCCGGGTCGCAGGGCCGCGCCGCGGGAAACGATCGGCCACCCCGGGGGGGTGGCGAACCGCCCTTTGCGCCTTGCCCGCCAAGGTGTAAGCAATACTTGCGGTAAGACCGAACCATCGGCCGGGCTGCCCCGGCCCTGGCGGTTCGAACCGAAGCAGGTGGCACTATGCAAGTTTTGATGGCGACCAGCGAAGCAGTCCCCTTCGCCAAAACCGGCGGCCTGGCCGATGTCTGCGGGGCCTTGCCCGCGGCGCTCCAGCGGCTGGGGCACTGCTGTACGCTGATCCTGCCCTGCTTCCGTCCGTGCCGCCAGGCCGGGCTGCCGATCGAGGGCACCGGCGTGCACCTGAATCTGCCAGTGGGCAACAGGATGGTCGCCGGTTCGCTCTTGCGAAGCCGGCTGCCCAATTCCGACGTAACGGTCTACCTGGTCGAGCAAGACGATTACTTCGACCGGCCGGGGCTGTATGGCGAGGGGGGGAAGGATTACGCCGACAACTGCGAGCGGTTCGTGTTCTTCAGCCGTGCCGTGATCGAGGCCATTCGGCTGTTGAATCTACGCACCGATATCTTGCACCTGAACGATTGGCAGACCGCGCTCGCCGCGGCTTATCTCAAGCTGGAATACCGCGGCACTCCCGGTTACGAAAACCTGGCCACGCTCTACACCATTCATAACCTGGCCTACCAGGGGCGCTTCTGGCACTGGGACATGGTGCTCACCGGGTTGGACTGGAAATACTTCAACTGGCGCCAGATGGAGTTCTACGGCGACTTGAATTTGATGAAGACCGGGCTGGTATTCGCCGATTGGCTCTCGACCGTCAGCCCCCGCTACGCCGAGGAAATTCAGACCGCCGAGCAAGGCTGTGGGCTGGAGGGGGTGATCCAGCAGCGGCGCCACGAGCTCAGCGGCATTATCAACGGCGTCGACTACGAAGAGTGGGATCCGGCCACCGATCGCAATTTGCCGGTGCCCTATTGCCAGGAAACCGTGGCCGAGGGCAAGGCGGCCTGCAAGGCGGCGCTGCAGCGCGAGCTGGGGCTGCCCCTGCGGCCCGAGGTTCCGTTGATCGGCATCGTCGGCCGGCTGGTCGATCAGAAGGGCTGGAACCTGATCGGCCCCCTGATGCAGC
This sequence comes from uncultured Pirellulales bacterium, assembly GCA_964399535.1. GTDB lineage: Bacteria > Planctomycetota > Planctomycetia > Pirellulales > CAYNRE01 > CAYNRE01. The sequence goes on from CAYNRE010000055.1 coordinate 144,533, forward strand.
AGTGGGCCGAATCGCGCGACGTGCAGTGGGCCGTGCTCGGCACCGGCGATCCGAAATATCACGATTTATTGAATCTACTGGCCCGGCGGGCACCCGATCGCGTCAAGGCGCGGCTCGAGTTTTCCGGTCCGCTCGCCCACCGCGTCGAGGCGGGAGCCGATCTGTTTCTCATGCCCAGCCTGTACGAACCCTGTGGTCTGAATCAGCTCTACAGTCTGAAATACGGTACGGTGCCGGTGGTGCGGGCAACGGGCGGATTGGCCGACACCATCACCGACGCCAACCCCCAGACCCTGGCCGAGGGTGTCGCCAACGGGTTCCGCTTCGACGAATACACGGTGGAAGCTCTCGAGCGCGCGCTGGACCGTGCCTGCCGGGCGTTTGCCGACCGCCCGCTCTGGCACCGCCTGGTCGAAACCGGCATGCACCAGGATTGGTCGTGGAACTTTAGTGCCCGCCAATATGCCGACCTGTACCAACATTTGTTGGTCCGCACCCGCCAGGCCGTATACTCCTAAAGCGTGGCTGGCCCGTCTGCCCGCGGCGCGAGCCGCCGAGATCCGCAGGGCTCTCGCCGATGCCTACCTGGCAAGGGTGACCGGGCCTGGGAAGAGCGCATGTCTGAGCTTCGGCGCGACCCCTTCACCGGCACTTCGGTCATTGTCGCGCCCGAGCGGGCCGAGCGGCCGATTACGGCCGCCGCTCGTTGGGAGTTTTCGGCCGGAAGCTGCCCGTTTTGTCCGGGGGCCGAAGACCAGACTCCCAGCCCCCTAATGATCTGGCCCGAGCCGGCAGCGGCCAGCGCGCCCGAGTGGCAAATTCGCGTGGTGCCGAACAAGTATCCGGCCGTCGGTTGGAGCGACCGCAAGGAACCGCCGCCAAGCGAACCGCTGAGGGCCAGCCAGGCGGGGCTGGGGGCCCACGAGCTCATCATCGAGTCGCCGCGCCATGTGGCCAGCCTGACCGATCTGGATTCGGACTCGGCGGCCACGGTGGCCGAAGTCTATCGTCGGCGTCTGGCGGCGCTGGCCGGCGACTCGCGGCTGCGCAGCGCCCTGCTGTTCAAGAACGTCGGGGCCGAGGCCGGGGCCTCGCTCGAGCATACCCATAGCCAGATTCTGGCGCTGACCGAGGTCCCCAGCCTGCTCGCCTGCGAACTTGCCTTGGCCGAGCGGTGGTGGCAAAGCCAAGGTGGCTGCGGCTACTGCCAGATGTTGGCCGAAGAGACCGCCCTGGGCACGCGGCTGGTCGCCGAGGCCGAGGGACTGGTGGCGCTGGCGCCCTGGGCCAGTCGCTGGCCTTGCGAAGTTTGGATTCTACCCCGGCGGCATGCCAGTCGTTACGATCGGATCGATCCGCAAGAGGCTCGCAGCCTGGGGCGGATGCTGCACCGGGTGCTGGGCCGGCTGGAGGCCGTCTTGGGTCGAGCCGCTTATAACTTCTTTCTGCATCAGGGCCCCTTTGACAGCCTCGAACTGCCCCACTATCACTGGCATGTAGAGATTATTCCGCGCGTGTCGACCGTGGCTGGGTTTGAATGGGGGACCAACTGGTTTGTCAATCCGGTTGCGCCGGAGCGCGCGGCCGCCGCCCTGCGGGGCGAGTCCGACCTGGCTGGGGGGCCAGGATGGTAGTTTGAGAAACTTTGCCGTCCAGGAAAGCTGTACAAACGGCGAAGTGTCTGCCGATTAAGTAAACCGTTGTCGGTGGGTAAAGCTTGACGGCTCGGCAATGCTTGCCGCGCGGGCCGGTTACCCGCCGGGTCGATTGACTCCCCGCTTCCCCCCTTGAAGTTCCAGCGAGCCTCATGCCTCACCCCATCCGCTTCGTACTGGCCCTCCACAATCATCAGCCCATCGGCAACTTCGATGGCGTCTTCGAGGCAGCCTACCAGGACAGCTACCTGCCTTTTCTGGAGGTGATGTCGCGTTATCCCGAGCTGCGCTGGGCCCTGCACACCAGCGGTTCGCTCGCCCAATGGCTCGAACAACATCATCCCGAGTATCTCGACCGTCTGGCCGAGCAGGTGGCCGAGGGCCGATTGGAGATCATCGGCGGGGCCTATTACGAACCGATCCTGACCATGCTCCCGAGCCGGGACCGCATCGGCCAGATTCGCAGCTACTCCGCTTGGCTCTCCCAGCGGTTGGGGGCCAAGGTTCGCGGCATGTGGATTCCCGAGCGGGTTTGGGAGCCCCAACTGGCCAGCGATATCGCCCAGGCGGGCATCGAATACACGATCCTCGACGACTATCACTTCAAGATGGCCGGGCTCAACGAGGATCAGCTCTTTGGCTACTACACCAGCGAAGACGACGGCCGGCTGCTGCGCATTTTCCCGGGCAGCGAGCGGCTCCGCTACCTGATTCCGTTCGGTTCCCCCGAGGAAACGATTTATCACCTGCGGGGAATCGCCGAGCGGCAGCCGGGCGCGGTGGTCGTCTTCGGCGACGACGGGGAGAAGTTCGGCACCTGGCCGGAAACCAAGCGCCACGTTTACGACAACGGCTGGCTCTACCGGTTCCTCGACTGCCTGCGGGCCAATGCCGATTGGCTCTGGACGGTAACGCCCAGCCAGGCCGTGGATCAACTGCCGCCGGTAGGCAAGGTCTATCTGCCCAACGGCAGTTACCGGGAAATGACCGAGTGGGTACTGCCGGCCGATGTGCAGACCGACTACCACGCCCTGGTCCACGAGTTGGAGCACACGCCGCAATGGGGCCGTTTGAAGCGGTTCGTGCGGGGTGGGTTCTGGCGCAATTTCAAGGTCAAGTACCCTGAATCGGACGAAATGTATTGTCGGATGCTGCACGTCAGCCAACGGCTGAATGCGGCCCTTCAAGCCGGCCTGAACGAGGACCTGCTCGACCGGGCCCGGACCGAACTGTACCGAGGGCAATGCAACTGCAGCTACTGGCACGGGGCGTTCGGCGGCATTTACCTGCCCCACCTGCGCAATGCCGTGTACCGCAGCCTGATCGCGGCCGATTCGCTGTTGGATCAGGCCCAGGGGCGGCACGAGCCCTGGGTCGAGGCCGTGGCCGGCGACTTCAATTTCGATACCCGGCAGGAAGTGCAACTGGCCAACGACCGGTTGCTGGCCTGGTTTGCGCCGGCCCGCGGCGGACAGATGTACGAGCTCGACGTGCGGGCAATTGCCCACAACTTGCTCGCCACGCTGGCCCGGCGGCCCGAGGCCTACCATCGCCAGGTATTGGCCGGAGGCAATCACTCAGGCGGTGACGTAGCCAGCATCCACGACCGCGTGGTGTTCAAACAAGAAGGGCTCGACCAGCGGCTGCAGTACGATGCCTACCCGCGCAAGAGTCTGCTGGACCACGTTTACGACCTGGAAACTTCGCTCGAGGCGGTGGTGCTTGGCCACGCTCCCGAGCGCGGCGATTTCCTCGGCGGGGCCTACGAAGCTCGGCTTCGCCGCAACCCCGACCGCTGCCAGGTGCAGTTGAGCCGCGATGGCCGTGCCCTGGACCAGAATCTGCGGATTACCAAGAGCGTGACCCTGGAAGCCGGCAGTTCGGCCCTGGAGATCGCGTACCTGCTCGAAGGCTTAGAGCCCGGTTCGCCGCTGCATTTCTCGATCGAGCTGAATTTCGCCGGCCTGCCCTCGGGGGCCGACGATCGGTACTTCTACGACGTCGAGAACCAGCGGCTCGGCCAACTGGGTCAGCGGCTCGATCTGCGCGAGGCCTGGGGCCTGGGCCTGGCCGATCAGTGGCTCGGCATTGGCGTCAGCCTGCGGCTCGATCGCCCAAGCGGCATTTGGGCCTACCCGATCGAAACGGTCAGCCAGTCCGAGGGGGGCTTCGAACTGGTCCATCAATCGGTGGTGGTGCAGCCGCACTGGATCGTCGAGGCCGACGCCCAAGGCCGCTGGCAAGTGGCCCTGACGCTGCAACTCGACACCACGCTGGCCGAAAGCCGGCAAGGTAGCCAACTGGCCCTGGCCGGTAGCCGCTAAACCCCCGGCGGCCCAAGCCGAGGAGCGAGGTGCGCGATGGCCGTCCGGATCGCCGTGCACCTGGTAGCGGCCCTGGCCATCGCGACCCTGATGGTCGGTTGCATCCTCTACCCATTGCTGCCCGGGCCTTACGACAGTTTGGCCCGGCCCCTGGCGATCGTGGTTCAGGCGGCGAGCCTCCCCGCGCTGCTGTTGGTTCCGATCGGCCTTGGGTGGGCCGTAAGCGAACTTCGCCGCGGGCCGGACCCCGCCCCTGGACAGGGCTTTTTTAGCGCCAGCGCAGCGCTGGTCGTCGGTTCGCTCGCCCTGTTCGTAGCGACTCTGGCGGCGGTGGCCGAAGCGGGATATTCGCTCGGCCTGTTGGTGCTGGCGGCCGGGATCGCCGGGCTCGGCTGGCTGGTGCCCCGAGTGGGGCGACTTCGCACCTCGATCCGGCGGCGCCCCGGTGCCCTGCCCTGGTACCTGGTCGCCGTGCCGACCATGACCGTACTGTTTCCCTGGGCTTTCGCCAGCCCGCTCACGCAAATCAGCCGGCACCGGGCAATAGCCAACAGCCGAGAGTTGATTGCTCGGATCGAGCAGTTTCGCGCCCGCTTTGGCCGGTACCCCCAAACGCTGACCGCGATGTGGAGAGACTACGATCCCGGCGTCGTCGGCGTCGAGCGGTATCACTACGCGCGCCAGGGCGAAGGCTACAACCTTTTCTTCGAACAGCCCCGGCTACTGCTGGATCAATTCGGTACCCGCGAGTGGGTTGTCTACAATCCTCGCGACGAGCATCGGGTCTACAGCCACACGTCCTGGTTTCTCCTGCTCTCGCCCGAGCAGCTCGAGCGCAGCCAAGGTTGGTACCTGGCTCACGACGCGGGGGTGCCGCACTGGAAGTATTTTTGGTTCGACTAGCGCGGGGCAGCGACGTCGGTGAATTACCCGGAGCCAGTTTCCGGCCCCAATCGTTCGCCGGCACGAATCGGGTAGCCGCGCAGCAGCGCGTCGGTCGAAAGCGGTTGGCGCCCCGCGGGCTGGGCCGATTCGATCTCGATCCAGCCTTGCCCCGTGGCGATGGCCAGTTGCCCGGCTTCCGCCACGAGCACCGATCCGGGCGCGGCAGTCGCCAAACCGAGGGGCGACTTCCCGCTGCCCACGCGCACCCGGCCCAGGATCAGCCGTAGGGTCGACCCATCCGGGCGATGCCAGAAGGTAAAGTTCCGGGGCCAGGGTTCCAGTGCTCGCACCTGGCTGGCAATGGCCGGGGCCGGGCGGCGCCAATCGATGGCCCCGTCGGTCTTGCGCAGCCGGCGGGCACCGGTGGCCAGCGCTGGGTCTTGCGGCAGGGGTTCCATCTGGCCCGCGGCCAGGCGTTCGATCGTTTCCGCCACCAGCGGCGCCCCCAGGCTGGCCAACCGGGCTTCGAGCTCTGGCGCCGTTTCCTGGGGATCGATTTCCAGTTGCCGCTGGGCCAAGACCGGTCCGGCGTCGAGCCGGGGGGTCATGTGGATGACCGAAACGCCGGTCACTGTTTCGCCGTGGTACAGGGCCCATTGAATCGGCGCCGCGCCGCGGTACCGCGGCAACAGCGAACCGTGCAGGTTAATGCCCCCCAGGCGGGCCAGGGCCAGCGTTTCGCGGCTAAGAATCTGACCATAGTCGGCCACCACCCAAAGATCGGCCTCCAGGCCTTGCAAGGTGGGCTGGAACTCGGCCGCGTTCACGTCCGGCGGATCGAATACCGGGGTGCCATGTTGCTGGGCCACTTCGCGGAGAGGGCTGGGGGCCGCGGCTCGCCGGCCGGCTGCCTCGCGCGGAGGCTGCGTGACCAGCGCTGCCACCTGATGCGCGGTTTCGTACAGCCGCTGGAACGTGGGCACCGCGAATGGCCCGGTTCCCATCATCACCAGCCGCATAGTGCTCCTCGAGGGGGCTCGTCTCTGGATCGCTTGCTCGCTCGGGTCAAGTGCGCTGCCGTTCCAAGCGCTCGACCTCGCGGGCGATGGCCTCATCGCTGGGAATCTCGCCCCGGCCGCGCCGGCTGGCGAAATCGACCTCGAACTCCTCCAGGCTTTCTTTCACTTCGAGCCGGGCCGTCGGGCTCAGCCGCTCGACAAAAAGCACGCCGTCCAAATGATCGACTTCGTGTTGTACGGCCCGGGCCAGCAAGCCGTCGGCGTCGAGCTGGATTTCCTGGCCGGACAGGTTATAGGCGCTGACGCGCACCGATTCCGGTCGCTTGACCTGGGCGTATAGACCGGGAAGGCTCAAGCACCCTTCCTCGGCCTCGGCCGAACCCTTGTGGCGGCTGATCACCGGATTGAGAAACACCAGCTCTTGCTCGGCCTGTTCGGGGTCGCCTGTCACATTCAGCACGAACATGCGATAGGGTAGCGCCACCTGGTTGGCCGCCAGCCCGATGCCCTTGGCCTGGTACATCAGGTCGAACATCTCGCGAATCATGGCGCGCAGCTCGTCGTCGACCCGCTTGAGCGGCTTGGAAACGTGTCGCAGCACGGGGTGTGGATAGTGAACGATTTCAAGCACGTGGGCAGCCATCATTCCAGAGGAGATTGGATTGTACAGTTCGCGACGGGTGGGCCCTTTCCCGAGGTGGCGGCAACGCCCGGGGGCGGTATTCTATGCGACGCCCGCGGTTCGGTCCCGATAGCCGCGGCGATTGTCGTTCGCGCGCCGGCCGCCGCCCCCGGAGCGAGGAGGCGTGGAGCCAGGTAAGTTTGACATAACTATTTGGTATTTATAGGATTGTGTTCGTGGGTTGGCCAGTGGCCAGGGGGCCCCGGGCTGTAGGTTCTTGGGTGGTGGTCGGGTGTTGCCTCCGCGCTCCGAAATTTGGTCGCAAACCTCGCGCTGGCGCTTCCTGGCGCCGTCGTGGGCGGTATCCGGCGTGCTCCACTTGCTGACGCTCGTGCTCTTGGGGCTTTCGCTGCGGGCGGCGACTCCGGGGGCCGCGATCGAGGCTAGCCGGCCCGTGGGGATTGTGCTCCGCAGCCAAGAGGCGGGGGAAACCCAGTACTGGGATGAGGCTTCGCCGGGCGAGGTGGCCCCGGCGGCCGACGAGCAGCCAGTGCGTCGGTTGCTCGACGAGGCTCCGGCGGTCGACCCGACCGAGGCCCTGCCCAAGCCTATCGAAACGCTCGGCCCCGGCCCCTCGACCGTGGGGCCTGTGTTGGGGGCGGGCGAGCTGACCGCCGCGGGGGGCGGCGGGGCGCGGGGCAATGCCCTGGGGCGCGGCTCGACGCGCGTCTTTGGCCTGGAAGGCAACGGCTACAAGTTCGTCTACGTCTTCGACCGCTCGGGCAGCATGGGGGGCGCCGGGCGCAGCGCCCTGGCCGCCGCCAAGGCCGAGCTGGTCGCGAGCCTGGCCAGCTTGGAGCCGAATCACCAGTTCCAGATTGTCTTCTATAACGACGAGCCGCAGTTGTTCCGGATCGACGATCGCGAGTGGCGGCTGGTGTTCGCCACCGATGTGAACAAAGCGCTGGCCCGGCAGTTTGTCCAGAGCGTCAAGGCCGACGGTTCGACGGAACACGAACGCGCGCTGACGCTGGCCCTGCGCCTGGCGCCCGACGTCGTGTTTTTCCTGACCGATGCCGATCAGCCCATGCTGACGCCGACCCAATTGCGGCGGATCGCCGAATTGAATTCCGGGCAATGCGTGATTCACGCCATCGAGTTCGGGCTGGGGCCATCGCTCAAGTCGGACAACTTCCTCACTCAACTGGCCGGTCAGAACGGCGGCAATCACACCTATATCGATGTCTCGCAACTGGGGCAGACGAGCCCCTAGACTGGCCAAACGATCCGGCGCGCGGCCGCGGCAGGCGAGCCCACCGGGTCGGCGGCAAAACCCTTCCGTGGAACGAGAAAGCCTGGGCCGATGACGCAACAACGATGCGGCGCTAGTTGGGTTGGACTGCTCTTGGCCGTGCTGCTGTCGTGCGGCAGCCAGGAAATGGCCCGGGCCAGACAATCCTCGGGCGCGGCCGTCGAGCCCGCGGAGGGGGCGAGTGGGGCGGGAGACGACACGCCGCAAACGTTCTTTCAAATCCTGAACTCCGCCGGCCTGATCGGCTATGGAATTATCGGGCTGTCGATTGCCGCCGTGGCCCTGGGCATTGAACAACTGGTTACGATTCGTCGGGGCCGGCTCTTGCCCCAGGATCTGGCCGAAGCGGTCGGCGCGCTGGTCGGGCAGGGCGCCTACGCCAAGGCGCAGGAGCGCTGCCGTGCCCGCCCCTGTTTGTTGGCCCAGGTGCTCGACGCCGGATTGACCTCGGCCGACGAGGGATGGCCGGCGGCGGAGAAAGCCATGGAAGAGACCCTGGCCGACGAGGGGGCGCAATTCCTACGGCGAATCGAATACTTGGCCGTCATCGGCAACCTGGCTCCCATGCTCGGCTTGCTCGGGACCGTGGTGGGCATGATCTTCGCGTTTCGTGAAGTGGCCCTCTCGCAGGGCACCGCGCGGGCCGCCGACCTGGCCGAAGGCATCTACCTGGCCCTGGTCACCACGGTCGAGGGCCTGGTGGTGGCCATTCCCGCGCTCGGCGCGTACGCCGTGTTTCGCAACCGCACCGACGGACTGCTGGCCGAGGCGGCCCGGGTCGCCCAGCAGGTGCTTCGCCCCCTGCGTCACGCGGGCCAGCCGGCCCGGCGGTCCGCGCCGGGTGGAATTCGGGAGACCGACTGATGCGTTCTCCCACATTGCGTACCGCGGGCACGCTGGGCATTAATCTCACGCCAATGATCGACGTGGTATTTCTGCTGATCATTTTCTTTCTGTTCTCGAGCCATCTGGCCCAGCGCGAGACCAGCCTGCCGATGGAGCTGCCCACCGCCAGCTCGACCGACCCCACCCGCGTGGAACCGCCGCACCAGGTGCTGGTCAACCTGATGCCCGAGGGGCAGATTCTGCTCGCGGGCGAAGCGGTCGATACCGAGGAGTTCGTCCGCCGCCTCGCGCAAGACCGGCAGCGCCGCGCCACGGCCATCGAGGTCCGGATCCGCGCGGATCGGCACACGCCTTACGGCGCCGTCGAGCCGCTGTTGGCGGCCTGCGCCCGGGCGGGCGTGTGGCAGGTGACGTTTGCCGTGGTGCCCGCGGCGCAGGCCGATGGTTGATTTCGCAAGCGTTCGATCCGGAAAGTGCCATGCGCTGGAAGAGCCAATCGCGAGCCCGGCTGGGCGACATGCAAGCCAGCATGACCCCCATGATCGACGTGGTGTTTCTGCTCATGATTTTCTTTGTTTGCACGGCCAGCTTTCAGGTGGTCGAGCGTTCGCTCCCCACGCCGCTGGCCGCGGGGGCCGAGGCGGCCTCGGTCCAGCCGGCCGATGCCGAGTTGGCCGAGCTGGAGGAAGTGGTGATTTGGATCCGCGGCGACTCGGCCGCTGTGCACTACCAGGTCGGCGAAGCGCTGTTGGCCGATCGGCAGTCGCTTCGCCCCGTGCTGGCAAACCTGGTCGAGGCCGAAGCCGCCTTGCCGGTCATTCTCAATGTGGAGCCCCTGGTCGAGCTGGGACACGTGATCGAGGTATACGACCTTTGCCGTACCCTGGGATTCACTCAGGTGCAGTTCGCGGCCCCGCGACAGGCCGGGTGATTCATGAAGCCGCCCGTTTTCAAGTCGGCAACCACGAGGCTGGCCTCTTGGGTCGTTGGCCTGGCGCTCGTCAACGCGGTTAGCGAAACCCAGGGGCACCAGCCCCCTGCCGCGGACAATCGCCCAGAGCCCGCGCCGGGCAGCCAATGGCAGCAGCCCTGCCTCGAGCTGCTCCGCTCCGGGCAATGGCAAGCGGCCCTGGATTGGTGCCAGCAGCAGTTGGCCGGGGAGGAGCGATCCGACCGCCGCCGGGCCGAGCTGACTGTGCTGGTGTCTCAGTGTCAGGCCCAGCGGGCCCAGTCGCTCGAGGCGAGCGAGGCCGACGCCGCCTGGCGCGAGGCGGTGGAAGTGCTGCGCCAGTTCGCCCTTCGTTACCCGCAGAGCGCGGGCCGCTGGTGGATCGATTTCCAGCGCGCCTTGATCCTTGCGGCCCAGGGGCAGCATCTGGCTCAGCTAGCCGCGGTTTCAGGCGATTCGCGAACCCGCCTGGCCGATGCCCGCACTGGTTTGCGCGAGGCCGTGGCCCGATTCGATCGCATCGCCGCCGACTTGCCGCAACAGCTACGCCGCCCCGCGCGACCCGAGCCCTCGGCCGACGCCTGGACCGACGACGAACTTCGCTCGCTGGCCAAACAGGCCGAGTATCAGGCGGCCCGGGGCCTGACGGCTCTGGCCGAAACCTATCCGGCCGACGCGGCCGATCGGGCCGACGCCCTTTCGCAGGCGCTCGAGCGGCTGCGCGGCTGGGCCAGCGGCGATCCCCGAGATATCTGGAGTTGGCGGGCCCGGCTCGACGAAGTGAGCTGTTTGCGTCTGCTGGGCGAGCGCGACACGGCGGCCGAACGGTTGTCCGGGCTGGCGGACGATGAACCCCCACCGGCGCTGGAGGCGGCTTTCGATGCCGAGCGCATGCGACTGGCCCTGGCCAGGCAGCAGCTTGCCGAAGCGTTGGCCGCGGTCTCGAAGCGCGACGCCGAGCAACCCCCGCCCACCGACGGGCCGCCCACCGACTGGCATCTGGCCCGCCTCGAAACGCTGTTGACCGCCCAGGCGGCCTTGCCCGCCGATGGTCCTCCGGCCCAGCGCGCGGCGCTCGAGCGTCGCGTCGAGGCCGAGCGGCTTGCGATCGACGCGCACGGTGGTCCGCTCGACCGCGCGCGGGCTCAGCAACTTGTCGCTCGATGGAGCGCCGAGGTCTCGACCACCGCGGGACCGGTGATGCTGGCCGACGCGGCCGACGCCGCCTATCGCGCCGGCAAGCTCGACGAAGCGCAGTCGCTCTACGATCGGACGGCTCAGGCCGCCCGCGAAGCGGGCGACTCGAACCAGGCCTTCGACATGGCCTATCGCGCGGCGGCGATCGACTATCAGCGAAATCAACCGGCCGCGGCGGCCGACCGCTTCCGCAAGCTAGCGGTCGATCTGTGGGATCACCCGCGGGCGCCAGAGGCCCACCTGCTGGCGGCCCACCAAACACTGGAAGCGGTTCCATCGTCGAAAAGGGCCGAACTAACCGACCTGGCAGGGTACCGCCGGCTATTGGAGGAACATCTGCGGCTTTGGCCGCAAGACCCGACCGCGGCCGACGCGGCTTGGCAATTGGGGCGTCTCGACCAACTGGCTGGGAATTGGGAATCGGCCGCCTCGAATCTCCGCCGGGTAGGGCCGCAGCACGCGCGATTTGCCGAGGCGGTGGCGGCCCTGGGCCAGGTGTACCGGGCTTGGATCGCCCAGATGCGCTCCTCGGCGGGCGACCCCGCGGCGCCGCTCGCTCAGGCCGAGCAGTACTTCCGCGGGGCCCTGTTCGGTGCCGAGGGCCAATGGCCCACCGATTGGACGCCGGGCCAACGCGAAGCGGTAGTGGAACTGGCCGAGCTTTGGCTCGCGCAGCGCCCCGAATCAGTCGACTCGGCCGCCGAACTGCTCGATCGGGCGATGGCGGTGCCCTGCGACGATGCCGCGTGGAATCGCCGGGCGGCGCTGTGCCAGGCTTGGGCCACGAGCGCCCGCGGCGACCCGCAAGCCGCGGCCGGGCTCTTGGCGCGGCGTCCGCGCACCTCGCGAGCCGACATGGTCGCCCTGGTCGAACGCTGCACTGCCCAAGCCGCGCTGCTCGAGGGGAGAGGCCAGCCGCTGGTGAAACTTGGCCTGGCGCTGGCCGAACTGTTTGACTCGGAGTTGGTGCGCTGGACTTCCGACGAGCGGCAAGCGATGCTGCGGGCCCAGGCCCTGCTGCTGGCCCAGGCCGGCGAAGTGCCCCAGGCGCTGGAGCGTTACGCGGAACTGGTTCGGGCAGCCCCAGCCGATCCGGCCCTGACGATCGAATTCGCCCGGTCGTTTTCCCGCTTGGAAACCGCCGAGGCGCAGCGGGCCGCCTTGCGGCTTTGGCGAGAAGTGGAGCGACGTAGCCGACCGGGCACCCAGCGTTGGTACCAGGCGAAGTCGGAAATTGTTGAACTGCACTTGAATCTGGGCGAAGTGGAACAAGCCCGCAAGGTGGTCCGGGTCACCCGCGCCCTGCATCCCGACCTGGGCGGAGCCGACTGGCAACCGCGCTGGGAAGCACTCGAGCGGCGCATCGACGCGGCCGGCGGCCAGCCGTAGTTACCGTTGGCCGCGGCCGCCTGGCTCCGGCCTCTGGGGGTGCGCCGCCCGTTGGTCGGAGCGAACCATCGATCGTGGCGTCGGCGCGTTTTTTCGCGGGGGGCGCCCCCGCGAGCCCCAAGGCGAGAGAACGAGCGAGCGTGGAATTTCAGCGGGTGGTCGAAGATTTTCTGGTCGAGGAACTGAGCGACGTTCGCCCTGTATCGGGCGAGTTCGGCTTGTATCGGCTGATCAAGCGCGACTTGGGCACCCTGGAGGCCGTGGCAGAGTTGGCCACGCGGCTCGGAATCTCCCGCCAACGGATTAGCTACGGTGGTTTGAAAGACCGCCGGGCCGTGACCCGGCAGTTCCTCACAATCGAGCACGGCCAACCCGAACGGCTGGCTACCGACACTTGGCAACTCGAGTACCTGGGCACGCTCGATCGTCCCTTCCGTTCGCGAGAAATTCGGGGAAACCGGTTTACGATCGTGCTCCGCCAGATTCAGTCTGCCCAGCAACCGCGGTTGGAGCAGGCGCTGGCCGAGGTGCGGCGCGACGGGCTGGTGAATTACTTCGACGAGCAGCGATTTGGCTCCCTGGGTTTGAGCCGGCAGTTCATCGCCGATGCCTGGCATCGCCAAGATTACGAGCGGGCCGTGTGGTTGGCCGCGGCCGACGACCATGCGCACGATTCTTCCGCCGAGCGCCAGGCCAAGCAATCGCTGCGCAAGCATTGGGGGCGATGGGACCGCTGCCGCGGGCTGCTGTCTGCGGGCCCAGCTGCCAAGGCGATGGCGCACCTGGCTCGGCGGCCGGGTGATTTTCGTGGCGCGCTCTGCTCATGGCCGGCGGAGCTTCGCAGCCTGTGGCTGAGCGCCTACCAGAGCTGGCTTTGGAATCGCATCGCCAGCCGCTGGTTGGTCGAAGACTTCGCCGAGTCGGGCGGCTGGGGCTATGAAATCGCGGGGCAAGAGCTCGTTTGGCCGCGGCAGTTGAACCCGCCCCAGCGGGAACCGCGAATGACGCTCGATTTGCCGCTCCCGTCGGCCCGGGGAGAGCCGCCCGAGGGCCCCCTGGGCCAGCTCGTCGCACGGGTGCTTGCCGAACAGGGTACCAGTTGGAACGGGCTACGAATCGACTTCCCGCGCGAGAATTTTTTCGCCCGCGGCGAGCGCCCGCTGTTTGTGGAGCCCGGCGAGCTTCAGTCCGAATTCGGGGCCGATGAGCTCTCTCCCGGCCAACTGCGGTGCCGGCTGCGCTTCACCCTGCCAAGGGCCTCGTACGCGACGCTGCTGGTCAAACGGCTCGAGCTGGCGCTAGCAGCCTGTTGAAGTATTCAGCAGGCTGCGTGATCGCAGGGACGCGATCCCAGAATAGCGACGTAAGTCGTTATTCTGCGAGCCGCGACGAGCTTGGCTCGGCGCTTGGCGAGTTTGAAAAATGCCAGGAGGGCTTTTTTCAACGGACTGCTAGGCCAACGGGGTCGGCCGCTGGGGTAGGTTTGCTTGAGCGGCCCGGGCTTGTTAGCCTCAAGCGGCCGGCGGGGCGGCGGGCGCTGCCCGCGCAAGTGAACTAAGCAATCTTCCCGACCAGGGCGATAACTGTGCTGACCATCTTCGGAAGTGTGATTCTGGCCTGGCAAACCGCCGGTCTGCTGCTAATGGCCCCTCAGGTACCGGACGAAACCGTGCAACCCTTCGCCGATCAAACGCTCCGCTACAGCGGCGGCGACTACAAAGACCATGAGTTTCACTTTCGGCTGCTTGCGCCCCCCGAGGTGGAGCAGGGCCAGAGGTACCCGCTCGTCTTGTTTCTGCACGGCGCCGGCGAGCGCGGCAGCGACAACCGGGCTCAACTGCTTTACTTTCCGGCCCAGATGGCCCAAACGCCCTGGCGTGAGAAGTACCCCTGTTTTCTGTTGGCGCCGCAGTGCCCCAGCGGCAAATGGTGGGCGCGGCTCATACCGGGCGGCGCTCGCCCCGCCACCGGCGACACCGACGAAACGAGCTCGACCGACCAGGGGCCTCCGCCGCTGGCCGATGAACTGAGGGCCGTGACTCAGATGCTCGATCGCGTCCTGGCCGAGCATCCGATCGATCCCAGCCGCGTGTACCTGACGGGCCTTTCGATGGGTGGTTTCGGAAGCTGGCATTTGGCGGCCACGTATCCCGAGCGCTTCGCCGCCGTGGTGCCCATCTGTGGGGGCGGCAATCCGGCCTGGGCGCCGCGGCTCGTCAAGCTGCCGCTCTGGGCCGTTCACGGCGCGGCCGACCCCGTGGTTCCGGTCGCCCGGACGCGGGTAATGATCGAGGCCCTCCGGGCCGCTGACGCCGAACCGAAGTACAGCGAGCTGGAGGGGGTGGGGCACGACAGTTGGACCCCGGCCTACAGCGACCCGATGGGCGTGGTTCCTTGGATGTTCGACCAGGTGCGGCCGGCCGATTAAACCCCTTCGCCCTGGTGCCGCCGTCCCCGAACGCGGCGCCTGGTGCTTTTGTCGCCGCGCGGTATTCTCTTGGTCGGCCTCGGCCGGGCCGGGCCACTTCTGGCTCGGCTCGGGGTCGAGCGGCCTGCCCTGACGCTGGAGTTGCCCGTCATGCTGCTCGTTCACAACGTTTATTTCACGCTGCACGAGAACACCGCGGAGAATCGCGAGAAGCTGTTGGCCGATTGCCGCAAGTACCTGGTTCTCCACCCGGGCGTGGTGTTTTTCGCCTGCGGCACGCTGAGCGACTTGAATCGGCCGGTGAACGACCGTGCGTTCGACGTGGGGCTGCACGTGGTGTTTCAAGATCGCGCCGCGCACGATGCCTACCAGGTGTCGGCCGATCATGTGAAGTTCATCGAAGAGAATCGGGCGAGTTGGAAGCAGGTGCGGGTGTTCGACAGCGATTGCCCGGCCGCCCCGGGGTAGGCGACCGCCTGCCGAGCCAGGGAGAGTTGAGCCGGCAAACGCACTTCGGGTCGAGCCGGGCTGGGTTCGTCAACGCAAGCGAGGAGGGAGCGATGGGACGCAAACAACTTTTTGGGTTCAGTGCGGCTTTAGGGCTGGTGCTTGGCGGGTGCTCCTCGCACCAGGCGGTTGAGGAAGAGGCACAAAGAGCCGAGGTCGAAGCGGATGCCGCCCGAGAAGCCGCCATGGCCGATGCGGAAGGTGCCGAAGACACCGCCCTGCCAACGGATGCAGCGACTGAACCTGCTCACCAACCGCTCATCGACCAAGCGGCTCCCGATTTCGCAGTCGATGGCTGGGTCAACGGCGAGGCCACCTCGCTGAAGGATTTGCGCGGCAAGGTGGTTTTGCTCGACTTCTGGGCCGTCTGGTGCGGCCCGTGCATTCGCACCTTTCCGCATCTGATCGATTGGGCCGATCGCTTTGGCAGCCAGGGGCTGGAGATCGTGGGGGTCACCAACTACTACCAGATGGGTTTCGACGACGCGGCCGGCTCTCCGGTTGAGCAGCCCGGGCTACCCCCCGAGGAAGAACGCGAGGCGATCGGCCGTTTTGCCAAGCACCATCAACTACGCCATCGCCTGGCGGTTCTGCCGGCGAGCCCGTCGGACGGGCAAAAGTCGGCCGACGAACTGTACGCGGTCGAGGGGATTCCACAGATGGTGCTGATCGATCGCAACGGCAAGATTCGCATGATCCGCGTCGGTTCGGGCGAGACGAACGCCCGGGCCCTGGAGCAGAAGATCGGCGAGCTGTTGGCGGAAACGCCGTCGGACGGTTGATAATCGCCGCCCGGAGGGGGGGGCTACCAGTAAAGCGATCCGGGCTCCCACGGCCAGTAGCTGCGGCGCGGTCCGCCGAAGCGCCATTCCAGGCCGAGGCTGATCGACAAATTGTTGATCGTGGCGGTCTTGCTGGCGGCAAAGGCCAGGTTGTCGAGCACGTCGAACCGCATTACCACCCGATCGCTCCAGCGGTACTTGATGCCGCCGCCGAAGGGGAGCGAGAAGAGGGTTTCGTGCAGCTTGCTGCGGTTGGCGTCGTAGTACAGCACATCGAACAGCCCCACGCCCACCTGAAAGTAAGGCCGCCAGCGGTTGTCGCCCATTGGGTAGTACAGCAGGCTGGTGTCGAATACCCAGTTGTTGCTCCGGTCGGTGCCCGGTGCCACGGGGTTGGTGACGAGCCCGATCGAGGCGAACCCGAGCCGCGCTTCGGTACCCCAGTGCAGGTCAAAATCCCAGCCCAACCGACCGCCCGTAAAGAAGCCCTGGTGCTGATCGACCTGGTCGGGGATGAGCGCGTCGCCAAACATGCCCCCCATGAAGTAGCTGGCGCTCCACGGACGCCGGAGCCAGGTCTCGCCCGTCAGCGGTTGGTGGAACCGGGGCCAGGCCAGTTGGCGCTGACGGGCCAGGTGACTGCGAAGGGGTGTGCCATGCGCCGGCCCGATTGGCTCGGGCTGGGCGTAGGCTTCTTCTAGCGGAGGTTCGTCGGCCACGGCCCGCTCGAATTCCGAGGGCTCGGAGTCGGTATAGACAGGCTCTTCGTCCTCCGGATCGGCCTCCGCGGCCTCGTCCATCGAGTCGGGGTCGGGTAGCCATTGGTCGGCCGGATCGCCCGCGGGGTTCGGCAACTCAGGGATTTGGTCCGCGGCGGTTGTCTCGACGTGGGCTGCCAATCGGGGAGCGTTTGCCAGGAGCGCGGGACCGGATGCATCGGCCTGGTCGTCGGCCGAAAGGCTAGCCTCGGCGGGTATTGGGGAAGAGACGGCGGGGCGCGACCAGCGCAACCCCCGGGGGACCTCGTCGCCGGATGCGCTAACGCCGAGGGCAAACCGCATCGCCACCAACAGCGCAGCGCCGATCGCCCCCCTGCGCGGGCAGCGACGCCCACGCACAGGTCGCGGACCGAGGGCTCGGCGGTCGACCGTCACGGTTGAGCTCGTTAGGGTTGGCGCGTGTGGAACCTGTTCCGCCACGGTGCGAGGCCGGCCAAGAGGGCTGGCCGGAACTGACCGACGCGGCTCGGCAAGCAGCCGAAAAGTGTTTGACGAGACGAGGTTTAGATCGAATTGAAAGGCGGCGGATTATGCCGAGCGGGGCGGTTTGCGTCAACGGTGACTGGCTCCCCCGGCGATGCGCGCACTCCGGGGGCGATTGGCTTGGCCAGGGGTGGGGCGCCAAGCGGGGCCGGTCCCACCGTACCTGAGGGGTTGCTCAACAGCGCCGTTCCCCCGTCGGCCAAAGGGTTCCCCCCCGAATCCAATGTCTATTGGACGGCGACGGGGGGAGTTTGACTTTCCCAGTTCTCGCCATTAGTCTGGCACAGGTAGGGATTTAGTGGCTGGGATAGCCAGGTGGGACGCGGTAAGTGGGCAACTGGGCGGCGGCCTGAGCCGGGAGTTGGTTCGCGCGGCTGCCAAATGGTCGAAGTTCACCGTCCGATCGGGGGGTGTTGTCTCGTCGGTAGCTGGTCCTCGATCCCCTCGGCACTGCAATTCGGCCCGCGGCGCTGGCTCGAGCGGCCGTCGAGGAGTGGGCTGAACCTTATCCGTTCGCACATCGCAATTCCTTGTCGAATCGTTGGTTAGAATTGGTTGCCGGCCGATCTCTGCCAGCCGCAGTCACCCTCCTGAAATCGTTGGCCCCATGGCAGGCACCGCGATGAGTTCGTTTGCCAATATCTTGCTGCGGCAAGGCGTAATCAGCCGCGACCAATTGCAAGAAGCCGAGCAAATGGCCAAAGCGTCGGGGATGACGCTGGCCGATTCGCTGGTGCGGCTGGGATACGCCACGGGCGAAGAGGTTACTCGGGCCATGGCCGAGGACCAGGGGCTCGACTACGT
The DNA here is from genome assembly GCA_964399535.1 of uncultured Pirellulales bacterium. Lineage (GTDB taxonomy): Bacteria > Planctomycetota > Planctomycetia > Pirellulales > CAYNRE01 > CAYNRE01. The sequence continues at coordinate 162,514 of CAYNRE010000055.1, forward strand.
GAGCCTGGCCGAGGTTGTAATCCCCCCCTCGATCGTCGAGTTGGTTCCTGAGTCGGTGGCCCGGGAAAACTCGATCCTGCCGCTTTCCAAGGAAGACGGGGTGCTGCGGGTGATTGTGAGCGACCCGCAAGACTACGCCACGCTCGACAAACTGCGGTTTATTCTCGATTCCGACGTGCGGATCGCCCTGGCTCCCCGCGAGAGCATTCAGGAGGCGATCAACCGCTACTACGGGCAGACCGAGGGCGAAAGCGCCGACTCGATGCTGCAGGAGTTTACCGATACCGCGATCGACTTCACCGAAACCACGGAGGAGACCAAGCAGCAGGACGAAGCGCTCGATGAGTCGGCAGCCCCGATCGTGCGGCTGGTGCATTTGATCATCAGCGAGGCGGTCCAGTTGCGGGCCTCGGATATCCATGTCGAGCCGTTCGAGGACCGGGTCCGGGTCCGCTACCGGATCGACGGCGTGCTGGTCGAACGCGACGCGGCCCCTCGCCGGCTGCTGGGGGCCATGCTGTCTCGCATCAAGATTCTGGGAAAGATGGACATCGCCGAGCGACGCCGCCCCCAGGACGGGCGGATCAAAATCACGGTCGGCACCAAGGATCTCGACCTGCGGGTGAGCGTGCTGCCGACCAATCACGGCCAATCGGTCGTGATGCGAATCTTGGATAAAGACAACATTCGGGTGGGTATCAAGCAGCTTGGTATGGGGGATGAGGATTTCCGGAAATTCAAGAATCTGATTCGCCGCCCCAATGGAATCATCCTGGTCACGGGGCCGACGGGTTCGGGAAAGACGACTACCCTCTACGCCGCCCTGAACGAGCTAAATCGCCCAGACCGCAAAATCATTACCGCCGAAGACCCGGTCGAGTACTACCTGCCCGGCATCAACCAGGTCGAGGTTCGGCACGCGATCGGGCTCGACTTTGCCCGGATCATCCGCTCGATGCTGCGTCAGGCGCCCAATGTGATTCTGGTGGGTGAGATGCGGGATTCCGAAACGGCGGAGATGGGAATTCAGGCTTCTCTAACTGGACACTTGGTATTCAGTACTCTGCATACGAACGATGCGCCCAGCGCTATTACGCGCATGGTCGATATGGGCGTTCCCTCCTATCTGGTGGCTAGCTCGGTCGTAGCCATCGTTGCTCAGCGTCTGGTCCGAGTCGTTTGCGTCAAGTGTAAGCAGCCGCACCAGCCGAGCGCCGCAGTGCTCGAGACGGCCGGAATTACGCCCGAGATGGCCGCCAAGGCCAAGTTTGCCAAAGGCAAAGGATGCGGGGCGTGTGGAAAACAGGGATACCGAGGCCGCATTGGTTTGTACGAACTGATGCTGATGACTTCCAAGGTGCGCGAAATGGCCTTTAAGAACGCTTCGTCGCAGGATATTCGTAAAGTCGCCCAGGGTCAGGGGATGCGAACTTTGTTCGACGACGGAGTCGCCAAGGCAATGCAAGGAATTACCACCCTGGAGGAGGTGTTCCGGGTAGCCAAACGCACGGAAGCTTAGAAACCCTCGACTACGAGGCCTCGTCTTTCGCTGCCGGCGTACGGTCAAGTCGCTAGCGGCGGGCAACCGCGCTGCTCTCTCGGCAGGCTTATGCTTCCGATGCCAGGCCAGGCCGTTACGGAACCTTGTCGCGATGCCCCAGGAACGGGGGGCACACCATGGCTGTTTGGGGTCGCACCAGACCGCGTTGACGGATATGTGCAAATGAACAGTTAGGTTCCAGCGTTCCGCATTCATTGGCCCGATCGGGGGGATTCAGGCAGGGGGTTTTTGTCAGTTGCCGGGCACCGGGCGAATAATGCGGCTGCGATGCGGGGGAGGTTGTATCCCGGCCGCTCAATGCGTTGGCCAGGCTTGCGGGGGCGGCCTGGTGCGCCAAACCGGTCGAGCGGGTTCCGCTTTCCGCCGGTCTTCGAGCGATTGCCGGTGGGAAAGGTGGGCCTAATTTTGGCTGGGCCCCGGGTGCGGAGTGAGCCGCTGGGGGGGCGGGTTGGCCCTGCCTGGGCTCGGTTCGCCGGTAAGGCGGGGGGGGCGCCCGGCGCGGTGGAATCTGAGCGATCCCGGGCGCTGGCCGGTCGGCCTGGTTTCGGTTCTGTGGCAGTTGAGCGCACTGCGGAGATTGAGAGAGGGCGATGGGCACGATTCTGATCGACAAGCTGCTGCAGACGGTCGTTAACCAAAAGGTAAGCGACTTGCACATCTCCGTCGGGCAGCCGCCGGTGGTGCGGCTCGACGGCCACCTGCGGCGGCTGGAAACCAAGGTGCTCGAGTCGGAAGACACCATCGGCCTGATGAAGAGCATTACGCCCGAACGCTGCCAGCAAGAGCTGCAGGAGGTGGGGGGAACGGACTTCGGGTTTGCCTTTGGCGACCAGGCCCGGTTCCGCGTGGCGGTGTTCAAGCAAAAGGGCACGGTGGGAATGGTGCTGCGGCGCATTCCCAACGAGTTTCTGACCTTTGAGCAGCTCGGCCTGCCGCCGGTGGTGAGCGACCTGATTATGCGCCCCCGGGGGCTGTTTCTGGTCACGGGCCCGACGGGTTCGGGCAAGAGCACCAGCCTGGCCAGCATGATCAACGTGATCAACCATACGGTCGACCATCACATCATCACGATCGAAGACCCGATCGAGTTTTACCACAAGCACCAGAAGTCGACGGTCAACCAGCGCGAGATCGGGGTCGACGTTCCCAGCTTTCCCGAGGCGATTCGCCGGGCGTTGCGAATGGATCCCGACGTGATCCTGGTGGGCGAAATGCGCGATCTGGCGACGATCGAAGCCGCGATTACGGCTGCGGAAACGGGCCACGTGGTGTTCGGCACGCTGCATACCACGGGAGCGGAAGGAACCGTCAACCGCATCATCGACGTGTTTCCAACCACGCAGCAGGAACAGATTCGCGTGCAGCTTTCGACCTCGATCATCGGGGTGCTTTCCCAGGCGCTGCTGCCGCGCATCGGGGGCGGCCGCGTGGCCGCTTACGAGATGCTGGTGGTTACGCCGGCCATTGCGAACCTGATTCGCGAAAACAAAACCTTCCGCATTACCTCGGCCATTCAAACCGGGGCCAAGTACGGGATGCAGCTTTTGGACGATGCCCTGTTCAATCTCTGGAAGCGGGGCATCGTGGCCGAGGCCGACGTGGTCGCCAAGGCCAACAAGGTCGAGGATCTGAAGACACGGCTCGCGCGGGCCAAGAAGGGAGTGTTCGAGGAAGAAGACCGCGACCCCAACGAGGATTAGCAACCGACGAGACCATGCGACACCGCTGGCGGCCCCTGCCGGGCGAGCCGCGGTGGGAAGCAGACCAACCAACCACGCGTTTGCAGCAAACCGGATGCGGAGCGATTCCGGCACGAACGTGGGCGCAGCGAGGCGCCCGAGACCTAGCGGGAAATTCGGCCCATGGCCATGCGGCGTCTCGGACAAATCCTGGTCGACCTCGGTTTCATCACCGACGAGCAGCTCGAGCTGATCGTGGAGGAGCAGCAGCATCGGCCGGGCGAGTTGATCGGCAAAGTGGCCGAGAGCATGGGGCTGGTTACCGAGGAGCAGTTGGCCCAGGCGCTGGCCGAGCAAATGGGCATGCAGGTGATCAACCTGGGCGATACCACGGTGCCGCCCGAGGTGCTGGCCTATGTGACCGAGCCGATGGCGGTGCTCTACCGCATCATTCCGGTCTCGTACAAAGACGGCACGCTCGTCGTGGCCATGTGCGATCCGCAGAAGCTGTCGATTCTCGACGAGCTGCGGAACTTTCTGGGCTACGACGTGCGGGGCGTGGTGGCCACCGAGCGCGACGTACAGACCGCGCTGGGCCGGTACTACGCCACGGGCGAGGCCGACACGGTCGAAGGCCTGGTGGCCGACCTGGAAAACGACAAGAAGCTGGCCGCCGCCGCGGCCGCGCTGGACAAAGACGGCCCGATCGACCTGACCAGCGTCGAGGCCCTGGCCGATAGCGCCCCGGTGCGCAAGCTGCTGAACATGGTCTTGCTCTTGGCCATTAAGGACCACGCCAGCGACATTCACTTCGAGCCCTTCGAAGACGAGTTCAAGATCCGCATCAAGGCCGACGGCGTGCTCTACGAAATGGTGCCGCCGCCGCGCCACCTGGCCTTTGCCATTACCACCCGCATCAAGGTCATGGCCAATCTCGACATCGCCGAGCGGCGGCTCCCGCAAGACGGCCGCATCGAACTGACCGTGGGGGGGCACCCGGTCGACTTGCGCGTGAGCGTGCTCCCCACCATCTTCGGCGAGAGCGTGGTGATGCGGGTGCTCGATCGCTCGGTGGTGAACCTCGATCTGCGGGCCGTGGGGATGGATGCCCGCACGCTGCACCATTTTCACGAAGTCATCGAAAAACCCAACGGCATTGTGCTGGTGACGGGGCCGACCGGTTCGGGCAAAACCACGACGCTGTATTCGGCGCTTTCCGAACTCAACGACATTCGCGAGAAGCTGATTACCACCGAGGACCCGATCGAGTACGACATCGACGGCATCATCCAGGTGCCGATCGATCATGGGATCGGGGTTACGTTCGCCTCGTGCCTGCGGGCCATTTTGCGGCAAGACCCTGACCGCATTCTGGTGGGCGAAATTCGCGACATCGAAACGGCCGAAATCGCCATCCAGGCTTCGCTCACCGGCCACATGGTGTTCAGCACGCTGCACACCAACGACGCTCCCAGCACCATTACCCGGCTGCGCGACATGGGGGTTCAGCCGTTTCTGGTCACGGCCACGGTCGAGGCCATTTTGGCCCAGCGGCTGGTGCGGCGGGTCTGCGCCCAGTGCCGCGAGGAAATGCCCCCCACCTCGGAAATGCTGGCCGACCTGAAGCTGACTCCCCAGGACATCGTCGGCAAAAAGTTCTACCGCGGCCGCGGCTGCGACGCCTGCAATCACACCGGCTACAAGGGCCGGGTCGGCATTTTCGAGCTGATGATCTTGAACGACGATTTGCGGGAAATGATCGTCAAGAACGCCAATACCGACGAGCTGCGCGAAGCCGCGCGGCGCTACGGCATGATTACCCTGCGCGAGTACGGACTGCAGCTTGCCAACGAGGGAATCACCTCCATGGAAGAAGTGATTCGCGAAACCATCGTCGAAGGATAACCGTCGAACAGATTACCGTCGAAGAAACCAGACTTGGTTCGTCGACGGTTCGTCGCCCCCCAAGAAAAGCCCCGCGCCAAAAAAAACTGGCCGGGCGGTGCCCGCCCCCGGGGCGAGCCCGCATTAGCCCGAAGAGGACCGAGCGATGCCCACTTACCAATTCGAGGCGATGGATGCCCAGGGTCAAGAGATCAAGGACGTGATCGATGCGCCCAGCGAAGCCGAAGCGCAGCAGACGATCCGGCAAATGGGCTACTTCGTCACCAAGCTCACGGTGAAGAAGGCCCGCAAGACGGCCGCCGACAAGAAAAAGGGGAACAAAAAGGGAAAGACCTTCGCCATCGGCGGGGTCAAGTCCAAGGTGCTGACCACCTTCACCCGGCAGTTGTCCATCCTGCAAGATGCCGGCCTGCCGATCCTGCGCTCGCTGCGCATTCTCGAGAACCAGTCCAAGCCCGGCCGGCTGAAAAACAGCCTGATCGACGTTTGCGAAGACATCGAGTCGGGCATGACCCTCAGCGAGGCCATGGGCAAGCAGAACAAGTGCTTCGACCGCCTGTACGTAAACATGATCAAGGCGGGCGAGGCCGGCGGTGCCCTGGAAATCATTCTACAGCGCTTGGCCGAGTTCCGCGAAAAGAGCGAGTCGCTCAAGCGCAAGGTCAAGGGCGCGCTGGTTTACCCCGTGGTGGTGGTGATGGTGGCCGTGGGCATCTTGGTGTTCATCATGCTCAAGATCGTGCCCACGTTCGAGAAGATGTTTGTCGAGTTCGAGCTGCCGCTGCCGGCCATGACCATGCTGCTGATCTGGATGTCGCAAACCACGGCCAAGTACTGGTACCTGCTGCCCACCGTGCCCGTGGCCCTGTGGCTCATGATCAAGCTGATCTGCAAGTTCCGCTATGGCCGCACCGGCTGGGACCTGTTCCTGCTCAAAATGCCGGTCTTCGGCCAGCTCATCGAGAAAAACATCGTGGCCCGCACCACCCGCACCCTGGGCACGCTGGTGGCCAGCGGCGTGCCGATTCTCGAAGCCCTGACCATTGCCCGGGAAACCAGCGGCAACGCGATCTTCGAGAACATGTACGGCAAGATTCACAGCTCGATCCGCGAGGGGGAAACCATTTCGCGGCCCATGAAGGAAGCTTCGCGCCCCAAGTTCAATCCCGTGGCGGCCTTCTTCTGGGCCCTGTTTTGCGCGGGGCCGGTGGGGCTGCTGATGTACCTGATGAAGTGGAACCAACGCATTGTCGACGACCTGGTCGTGAACATGGTCGACGTGGGGGAAGAGACCGGCGAATTGGACACGATGCTCTACAAAGTGGCCGACAACTACGACGAAGAGGTGGCCGTGCTCACCGAAAGCCTGGTGAGTCTGCTCGAGCCGCTGCTAATCGTGGTGCTCGGCGTCATGGTGGGTTTCATCGTCATTTCGTTGTTCTTGCCGCTGATTAGCCTGATTCAACACTTGTCGTAAACGGGCCCGGCCGCATGCGCGGCTTGGCCCCAATTAAACACGCCCAGCCGCATGCGCGGCTTGGCCCCAAGGAAACTCGGCCCGGCCGCTCGAGCGGCGGGGACCTTAACCAGCGCAACGGGCGCGGCTCCCGCGCAGCCCGACCGAGGGCGACTCCCCAGGAGTTTGCCCCCGCCGGGCCGAGCGAGGGCGGAGCGGTCCGCGAGCCCATTGCGACTGCCAAGCGCGGAGGAACTGAACGATGCGGGGGAAACGAGAACCGATCGCCACGACCGGGCCGCGACGCGCTGGTTTCACCATGACCGAAATGTTGCTGGTGATCGCCCTGATCGGCATCGTGGCTTCGCTGATCAGCGTCGCCGCCATTCAGGCGCTCAACCGCGGCAAAGAGGCCCGGATCACGCTGGAAATCGATCAACTGGCCGCGGCCGCCGAAAGCTTCAAGAGCAAGTTCGGCAGCTACCCGCCGGGAGCCGGCACACTGACCAACACCTCGGGCACGTCCACGCCGATCGCCGAAACCGCGCTCGAGCGGCGCGCCCGGTTGCTCAGTTTCGTAAGCCGGGCCTTTTCCCAGTACCCGGTTGCCGACTACCCCTCGCTGCAATACCAGGTCGGCCTGGCCACGCTCCGCGCGCCCGATTGGGCCGCCGCGCCGGGCAGTGGCTCGAACGTGCCCGATTTCACTCCGGCCACGCGGAACTGCTGCGACTTGGACACGCTCGACGCGGCCGAGGCGCTGGTCTTTTGGCTGGGCGGATTGCCCCGCCGGGCTAGCGGGGTCACCGGCAGCCTGGCCTTCGAGCTGACCCGGTTCAACGCCGACCCCACGAACCCTTTCGCGATCGATACCTCGTACGCGCCGGGCAGCGTGAACGGGGCCTGGGGCAACAACCGTTCGCGGACTGACAAATTCTTCGAATTCGACCCCACGCGGCTGGTCGATCTGGATCAAGACGGTTGGCCCGAGTACGCCCATTCGGGCCAGGATGTGACGGGCACCCCGGCCCCCTACGTTTACTTCGAGGGGACCAGCTACGCCTTGCAGCCGGCCTATCCCGATCCGGCTCCGCGCGATGCGACCGATGCCCCGGGCGACAACACCCAGACGATTCACCAGTCGCTGATGGACACGCTGGGGTTGGCCAAGCCCTATGCCCGCGATCTGAGCAACACGAACGACACCAGCGTCTTCGACTGGGGCAACCGCACCACGTGGCGCATTAATTGGATCGAGCCCGATCGCTTCCAGATTCTTTCCGCCGGGCGCGATGCCGTGCTGGGCCAGCCACCAATCGTGATGTCCTCGGCGATGAGCGAGCAGGTCGAGTCGCGCGATACGGTGCTGCGGCTGTATCCTTCAGGCAGCCGGACTCCCATGGGCGCCGAAGTCCCGCCCGTCGTTAAAACCCCCGGCTACGGCACCTACGACAACCTTTCCAACTTTTTCTCGGGCCGGCTGGAGAGCGAGCTGACCCCGCCCGGTCAGTGAGCCCCGCGGGGATCGTAAGCCCCGCGACCACCGCAAGCCCAGGCAGCGTCGAACCATGAACCGGCACCCTCGACCAGCGCGAGCGAGCAATCGGGCCTCCTGGCCCGCGGCCGCGCTGCCTGCTGCGCCGGTGTTTCCCGTTGCGGCGGCGCGCCCTGCCGCGCGGGTGCGCCGCTCGGGGTTCACCTTGCTCGAGTTGTTGGTGGTGATTGCCATCATCGGCATTCTGGGCGGGGTGCTGCTCTCGGGCATTTTCGTGGCCCAGGAGTCGGCCCGCGAGGCCCGCACGCGGTCGCTCATAACGCGGCTGCACAACCAGATGATGGACCGCTGGGAGAGCTACGCCACGCGTCGGCTGCCGCTGAATGTGTACGACCGACCAGGCGGATTGAACGACGCGGACAACGACAACGACCATCCAGTCAATCCTATTCTGGGCCTGGATTTTGACCCGATCGATCTGGTCAGCGCGAAGAAGTTGCGCCGCCGCCAGCTTTGGTACCAGCGGCAGCTCATGCGGCGGGAAATGCCCGACCGGTACTACGACCTTTACTTCCAGGCCTATCTGGCGCCCGATTTACCGCTCTGGCCGTTTGACTTGGAAGCTGCGACGTTTCGGGGGGCCCCGCCGCCCTGGGATTCGGATATTCCGACCTCCCGGCAGCGGCTGCGCACTTCGCTGTTCTGGGCCTATCACCGCCAGATTGTGCGGGTGATCAGTCAGCTCAGTCCGCCACAGGATCCGAATTTCGACATCAACGACGAAGCGGCGGTGCAGACGGCCCTGGCGACCATTCGCGAAACCAATCAATCGGCCGAATGCCTGTACCTGATTCTCACCACGGGCATGACCGACGAAAGTTTCGGGCGCAACCAGTTCTTCGAGAGCGAAGTGGGCGATACCGACGGCGATGGAATGCTCGAGTTCGTCGACGCCTGGGGCAATCCGATTCAGTTCTTCCGCTGGGCGCCCGGGTTTAGCTCGTTGATGCAGCCCCAGCGCACTCTGGTCGACACGCCCGACCCCAACGACGAATACAGCCAGTACGCTTCGACCCAGCCGGAGCGGGATTCGCAGAACCGGATTCTGACGTTTGATCCGGCCTCGAACTACGATCCGTTCGATCCGCTGCGGCTCGACCCTTGGCCGCGCGACGATAACCAGGCCGAAGAGCGGGCCGAGCGGGGCTACCGGCTGATTCCGCTGATCGTCTCGCTGGGGCGCGACGGCCGGTTGGGACTCGACCAGGCGAACGATACGCAAACCGGCCTGAACTCACTTACTTCGCCGCTCAGTTCCGACCCCTACGCCGATTACAACAGCGACCCGATGAAGGTGCAGAAGCGTGGCGAGCGATTTACGGCCGCATCGCAGGGCGACCCAGGCTACGACCCCAGCGACCCCGACACGGGCGAGTTTCACCTGGACAATATTCACAACCACGACCTGGGGGTTCCCTAATGCACGGCCCCGGGCTTGAACCACGTCGCTCGCGCGAGCGGCTTCGATTCCGACCCGCGGCGCGGCGGTTACCACTTGCTGGGCCGCGCCGCCGCGGCGCGACGCTGCTGGAATTGCTCGTGGGGCTGGTCATTGCGCTCATGCTCACGGCGGCCGCCATTCCGCTGGTGCGCCCGGCCCTGCAAGGTCGGCGGCAGCGCGAGTCGGCCCGGCTGATCAGCACCTATTTGGAGGGCATTCGAGCCCGCGCCTTGGAGTCGAACGCCTCGTTCGGGTTGTGGATCGAGCGCGAACCCAACAACCCGCATTTGTCGAGCTCGCTCTACGTGTGCCGGGTGCCCGAGCCGTACGCGGGCGAAAGCCCCCAGAGCCGGGCCATCGTGCGGGGCTTCAGCACGATTCCGCCGGGGCTATCGCCGCCGTTTCCGCTGAACACGATCTGGGGATTGGTGGTAACGCCCGGCGTGGCCTCGGACGACATCCTGCACCCGACCTCGGCGATTGCTGGCGAGGAGTTCGACTGGGAGGCCGATTTTCTGCCCGACAGCTACGTGAACGTGGCCCCCGGGGCGATCGACGACCCGCGGCGGCTGACCCAGGTGGGCGATCTGGTGAAACTGGATTTTGGCGACACCGTGTACCGCATCGCGCAGCAGGCCGATTTCGCGGCCGAGAGCGGTTCGATGACCGCGGTGGATTGGCTGCTGGTGCCGGTCGATCCGGCTACCCAGCCGCCGACGGTGCCGATTCCGCCGGTCGCCCCTCCACCGTTCCTGACGCCTCCCCGGATGTATTCGTTCCAGGTGTTTCGCCGGCCGCAGCGCACGGCCGACCGGCCGCTGGTGCTGCCCAGCGGAATGGTCATCGACCTGATTTCCTCGGGCGTGGGGGTGAGCCTGCCGCTGAACAATCCGTTGGCCTTCGGCGCTTCGGCGCGGAACGGCCGGGAAACGTTTTTCCCGCTGCAAGACAACCTCGAAGGAAATTCGAACAACGGTAAGAGGTACAAGCGCGACGCGAGCGAACTGGGATTTGGCGGTGGCAGCATCGTCTTGTCCCCGGCGGTCGAGCGGAGCCCCGTGGTTGTGCTGTTCGGCTCCTCGGGCACGCTGGAGCGGGTTTACCAGCCGCAAATTTTCAATCAGATCAACGGGGCCTTGCTTGCGGATTGGGCCTGGTACTCGACCCGGCCGCTCGATTCGGTGTACCTGCTCTTGGCCAAGCGCGAACAGGTACCCACGGCGGCGGCGCTGAGCCAGTCGAGCTGGCCTAGCACGTTGCGCCGCACGGCGGCCGATGCCCAGGTCGAGACCAGTTGGCGCGACCAATCGAACCTGTGGATCGCCATTGCGCCGCAGGCGGGCCGGGTGCTGATCAGCCCCGTGGCCCCGCCGATCGACGGCCTCGATCAAAACTTCACCTGGAACCAGCCCGCGCCCAGGACCATTGAATGGCTGTACGCGGGGGTTTCCACCTCGCGGCGGCTGGTGGCGCGGGGCATTCGGGCGGGAGAAGAATGATGCGGGCGATGGCAACCAATTTCGACCAGCCGAGCGCGGCCGGCCCCGCGACCAGCGGCGCGCCTGGGCGAGGGCATCGCCGCGGCCTGACGCTGCTCGAAGTGCTGATCTCGATCTTCGTGCTGTCGATTGGCCTGTTGGGCGTGGCTGCGCTAGTGCCGGTGGGCAAGCGGCAGATTCAACAGGGTTCGCAGTACGATCGGGCCGCCGCCTGCGGCCGGGCCGGCATGAACCAGGTGCTGGTGGGCGACTATTTGAACCCCGAGATGTGGATGAGCCATCTGGGGAATTCCTACGGGCCGACGAACTTCTTCTTTCCCAATGCGCCGTACACCGCGTCGGCGGCCTGGATCGATTGGGATGCCTGGGATTCGACGCTTGCGGCGTCTCCCACTCCGCTTACGGCCAATCCCGTGCTGGGGGCCATCGACCCCACGCCGATTGCCTTGGGTAATTCGGTTTGCATCGATCCGTTGTTTATCGCGCGCAACTTCAACGATACCTTGCCGGCGCGTCAAAACGCGCGGGCCTCGTTTCCGTTTCATCTCGACTATGGTTTTCCCGGCGCCACGGGCCAAGAGCCCGACGTCGACGGCGATGTCCTCACCGGCCCCGTGCCACCGCGGATGCAGCGGGCCACGCTCCGCGTTTCGCGAAAGGCGGCCAACCTAGTGGGCGCGCCGGCCCCCATGATTCGGTTCGACCCGGCCCCGCCCGGCGGTAACGACGTGGTGCCCTTCGACACCGTGGCCGAGCGGCTCTTCACCTGGCAAGACGAGGTGGTGTTCGAGCTGCCCGCCGGCGGCACCCGGCGGCCCGTGCCGAACATCGTTTTTAACAGCCTGGGGCAAGGCATTCGGCCTGCCCGGGCGGCCGAATACAGTTGGTTCGCCACGCTCACGCCGACCAGCCCCTCGCCGACGCCGCTGGATGGTTCGCCCATTTCGTACCGCATTTCGGTGGTGGTCTGCTTCAAGCGCGACTTGAACTGGGTGCTGCGCGAGGCGGCTTCGCCCCCGGCCAACCAGGTTCCCGGGCTGCGCCCCGCGCCGAAAGAGCGGATGGTGTGCTGCGAGTTTCTGGGGGGCGGGCTCGGCGGCGGCCCGGCGCGGCTCTGGCTGCCGGTGCGCACCGGCGCGGCGAACAATAACCCCGTGGCCCCTGATCGAAGCGACCTGCCCCGGGTGCGCCCCGGGCAGTGGATCATGCTTTCGGCCTGGCGCCCCTCGTCGAAGGTGAGCCCGCTGACCGCGGTCGCCGAGTTCAAGTGGTATCGCGTGGCGGCGGCCGACAACGAAGTGGCTTATCAAGGTGGAGCCGCGCCCAACCCGATGCCTCCCGCGGGCCTGCAGGGTCGCTGGTATCAAGACGTCACCTTGCAAGGGTCCGATTGGAACGAGCAAGAGTTTGTCGACCCTGACGGCGACGGCAACTACCGCTGGCCCCTCAGCGGCGGTGTGGCGTCGTTTCCCTCGACTTGGGCCACGATTGTCGAGGGGGTGGTGGGCGTGTACGAGGCCAACTGGACCTGGACGCCGTAGGCTTGAAAGAACCGCATTCGGGCATCCGGCCGCCGGGCCAGGCGACCGGGCCCGAACCGTCAACCAAATTTGCCGAAGTACGACAGCGCCCCGGCCGTGGGCAAGATGGCCGGAGCGGGTGTCGGGAGAACGAAGCCATGACACCCCCCCGCTTGCCCTGCGCCCTGCGCGTTGTCCCGCGGCCTCGGCGCGCCCCGCGCCGCTGGGCGTCGCGATCCCGCCGCGGCGTAATTCTGCTGGTCGCCCTGGCGCTGCTGTCGCTGTTTTCGGTGATCGCGCTGACCTATGTGCTCGTGGCCTCGCAGTTTCGTCGTACGGCCCGGTCGAGCGCGGCCGCCTCGCTGCGCGCGCAAGACACTACGGCCTTGTTGGACCAGGCGGTGCTGCAGGTGCTTTCCGGCACCCGCAATCCGCGCTCGGTGCTGGGCCCCCACAGTCTGCTCGAAGACCTGTACGGCGGCGATGCCTACGCGGGGCAAATCGTGGGGCAAGGCACCGCCATTTCCCACCCGGTGACGGCGCAAAACCCGCAGTTGGTCGGCCAGGCGATGTTGATCTTCGATTTCTCGATCGACCTGGGGCCCGACGGCCGGCCCGGGATCGGCGGTGTGGACGACAACGGAGTCTCGGGGATCGACGACCTGGGCGAGGTGGGCTGGCGCGGCTCGGACGACAACCTGTTCGGCCGCGACGTGGCCTACGACCCGGGCCCCGACGGTGTGCCCGGCTCGCCCGGTGACGACGACGGCAACGGCACGGCCGACGACGCGCTGGAACTGGGTTGGCCCGGCAGCGACGACCGCGAGTTGACCCAGAGCGGCGCGCCGGGCTTTGCCGGCCGCGACGACGACGACGACGACGGCAACGGGCAAGACGACAACCTGGGCTTCGTCGATTACGCGCCGACCGGCCAGCCCGACTTCGGCGAGTGGGGCGCCCCGGGAAGCGACGACTACCGCCTGTCGCCCATCAACAATTATTACAACGGCCGGGTGCTCACCTTCCTTTCCGGGCCGGCCCGGGGGCAGTCGGTTCGCATCACCGGTTACGAAGTCCAGGGGGGCACCTACGACCTTACGGCCGATAGTTCGCTGACCGACACGGCGGGCGACACCGACGCGAGCGACAACGAGCTCGATCCCCGGCAGCCCAACGGCACCGATCCGCTGAACCCCGTGCAGCAATTCGCCGTGGGCAAACTGCGGGTAACGCTGCCGGTGGGCGTTTCCGACCCCCGGGACCTGATTGGCAGCCGGTTCTTGATCAACGGCCGGCCGTTTAATGGGCTGGGCTTTGGCGTCAGCCCGCAGACCGTGCTGCGGTTCAAGAGCGAGACCGGTCCGCCGGCGCTGCCGGCCTCGCCGCAACTGTTGCTCGGAGCGACCGCGTCGCCGCTGGTGAACCCGTTTCTGCCGCTGACCGTGCCCTGGGAGCGGGCCTTGCTGCCCAATGCGGCGGCGTTCGATCGCACGCCCGCCACCTGGGGGCCGGGCGCCCTGACGGCGCGCGACGTGTACATCGACCCGGCCGGCCTGGGCGGGGCCGACGAAGATTACGACGCGGTCGACTACCAGAACATGCTGTTGGCGATGCGGCGGACCGTGTTCGACTACGTGGCGCCGGCCACCGAACTGTCGGCGCCGCCGATCGTGGAGATGCCCTCGCTGCACCGGCCCGATTTGCTTTTCTACTGGTATGTGCGGCTGGCCCGCGAGCTGCAAGCCAACCCGGCCGCCTACGGGCTGGGGGCGCCGCCGAGCGACCAGCAGGCGGCGCTGATGGTGCTCGACCCGATGGGGGTGTACGGAACCGCCTCGGGGCTGCCGGCGGTGGGGCAGCTACTGGTTACCTCGCTTAAGCGGCGGGTATCGCTGCGGCCGCTGCGGGACGACCACCCGAACTTCACCGGCTCGAACCCGGCCCAATCGGTTTATTCCCCCGCCGCGCTGGCGGCCGAAATCGGCAGTTACGCCGGCACCACGCTGGAAGACGTGATGCGCAGGGCCTGGGAGGTGAACGGGCTGGGAATGCCCAGTACGGGGCCGGCGGCGGTGGGAACCTCGCCGATCAACCCGGCCGTGTACACCGTGCCCCAGTGGGATGTGGACAACGACGGCGACGGCGCGGCCGACAGCGTGTGGGTCGATTTGGGCTTTCCGGTGCAATCGTCGAGCGATGGCCGGCGCTATAAGCCGCTGGTGGCGATTTTGTGCGTCGACATGGACGGCAAGCTCAATCTGAACGCCCACGGCAACCTGGCCCAGCTACCGGGCGCAGGCGACCCGGCGGCGCTCAACGGCGGCCAGACCACGGTGCAGTACACGGCCCCCTTTGCCGGAATAGGAAACGCGATTCTGTCGGGGGTGACGCCCGGCTACTACGGACAGGGTTACGGGCCCGCCGACATCAACCTGCGGCTGCTGTTCGACTTTAGCGACCCCGTGCTGGGCAACCGGGAGTATTACTTCCTGCTCCGCGGGCAGGACGACCAGGCGGGTTTCTACTACAACGGCGCGAGTTTTCCGACCTATGCCAATTGGCCGCAGCCGTTCGGACTGGACGGTCGCTACGGCGAGTCGAACGTGTACTCGGCCAGCGGCACACCGAATCCGCCGGGCGGCCCGGGGCGCACGGCGACCACGACCTACCCGTTTGAGGAAATGCGGCAGGCCTTCGCCGGGCTGGATTCGTTTCTTTACGACGCCGACATCGAGATTCCCTCGGGCAGCGGGGCCAGCACCCGGTTTACCGCCGCGGAGCCCTACAACTACCGTTTTGGCATCAACCGAATGCTGAACCTGCAGCCCGACGGCACGGGCAGTATTGCGCGCCCGTTCGTGCGGCTGACGGGCGTGTACGGTTCGCCTTCGGATGTGGATGGCGACGGGCTCCTGGCGCTCGATCACCGTGGGCAGCCGATGTACCTGCCGGCTTTCGACGAAAGCGGATTGGTCAACCCCATCGCCGGCACCGGATTCGGCGAACGGCTTACCGAACGGCTCGACGACCCGTATGAGGTGAACCTGTACGGCAATGCCCGGGGGGCGAAGTACCAGGTAACGGTCGGCGGCAACACGTATATTTCCAGCCGAGACAACCCCTATCGCTACGACGAGCTCGAGGCGCTGCTAAGGGCCTACGACGCCGACGGCGGCACCCTGCTCAACCGCCTTACGCTGCACGCCCCCAGCCTGTTCAACAATCCGCGGCTGCGGAACATCGTGACGACCGATAGCTGGGATTTGCCGGTGCCGGGCTTGCCACTGACCTTCGACGCGGCCAAAACCGACCTGCCGGTGCGCAATATCGCCGCCTTCGACTTTGTCGCTCCGGGACAGGCCCAGGTGGTCGACCTGTTGCGAGCGGCG
The DNA here is from genome assembly GCA_964399535.1 of uncultured Pirellulales bacterium. Taxonomy (GTDB): domain Bacteria; phylum Planctomycetota; class Planctomycetia; order Pirellulales; family CAYNRE01; genus CAYNRE01. The sequence goes on from CAYNRE010000055.1 coordinate 178,519, forward strand.
CTAGCCCGGCAGGACACGGCCAGTTTTCCCTCGGCCACGATTACGCCCGCGCCCCCCAATCCGTTTGACCCGGTGGGCCTGTTGAATCCGCCGCCGGCGGCCAGCGCCGCGGTCGATCGCGACCGCACCCGGCTCAATCTGGCCGTGGCCCAGCTTCTGCCCCCCGACGTGGCGGCCGGGTTGAAGTTCGATCTCAACCGGCCCCTGGGCAACGGCCGCGACGACAATTTGAACAACGTGATCGACGAACCGAGCGAAATGGTCCGAGGGGTCGACGTCGACACCAGCGGCTCGCTCGACAACGTGACCGAGGTGCGCAACGAGACAGCTCTGAACGACCTGGACGGCGACCCGGATTCCGAGGTGCCGACGGGGCTGAATTTTCCCAACTACGGTTACCCGCTCGACACCAACGGCGACGGCAAGCTGGACGGAGCCGATTACCTGGTGCGGCAGCAGTATGCCAAAACGCTGTATGTGCTGCTGCACCTGTTGCACGACACGGGGCTGGAGCCGTTCGTGCTCGATTTGATCGACGACGGGGCGGCCGGCGACGGCACCCTGGACGACGAGGAGAAAGCCCGGCTGTTCGCCCAATGGGCCGTGAACGTGGTCGACTACCGCGACCGCGATTCGATCATGACCTATTTCGAGTACGACATTTACCCCTTCCGCGACGACAATACGCCGCCGGACGGACTGCCCTGGGACGTGGACGGCTTTATTGGAGTGGCGCCCGGCCCGGACGGAGCCTGGGGTTTTCGCAATACCGACGACGACGGCGACGGCCAGGTCGACGAGTGGGACGAGCAGGGCTTCTCGGGCAGCGACGACGTAACCTCGCCCGACGACGGCTCGATCGCGTTTCGCGGCGTGGTGTGGGGCGCGGAGCGGCCCGAGCTACTGATTACCGAGACCCTGGCGTTTCACGACCGGCGCTCGACCGACGACGGAGTCGGCGGCGGTACCGTGGCCGCCATGACCGATGACGACTTCGATCAAGCCAAGCGGCCCAAGGGCTCGCTCTTCATCGAGCTGTATCACCCCGGCTCGACCAGCACCATGCAAACGCCCGAGGGGACCCAGCCGGCCCCGCCGGTCGAGCTGTACGACGCCACGCTCACGGGCTTGCAGCTCAATCTGACCGCGCCCGGGGGGCAGCCGGTGTGGCGGCTGGCCCTGGCCCCGGGGCTTGAGTCTCCCAACCCGACGGCCACGCCCGAGCCGACCAGCTTTAACCCCCTGCTCGATTTGACGAACATCACCGCCAACCGAATTTGGCGAGTGATGTATTTTGCCGATGCCTCGGGCATCAACGACGGCGCCGGTCTGCATTTCTATCCAGACTCGGCCACGAACCCCTACCAGGTGCTGGCGCCGGGCCGGTACGCGGTGTTGGGGCCCAAGGATTTTTCCTGGGACAACGGCGCCGTCGAGCAGCGAACCACCTTCCTGGGGCGCGACAACGGTTCGGGGGTGTTTCCTCGCAAGATCGTGCTCGACCCCACCACCTCGGCCGACCAGATCGACCGGCTATTTATTTACGACGACGGAGGGACGCAGCGCTATCCCGAGGAAGACCCCTCGAGCAACGACCAGACGATTCAGCCTCCCTTGGTGATCGTGGTCGACCAGGCGACCGACGTTTCGGGTGCGAATCAAAACACTTCGGGACCGACCTCGAACTTCCGCCGCTTCAGCGTTTCGGAAAAGTCGCAAGGCTACGGCCTGTTCAATACGCCCCCCACGGGCATGATCGAGGGTGCCTACACGCCCACCGATATTCCGTTCGACCAGGACAACACCTCGACCCCCAATCCGCCGCTGGTGAACTACAACAACGGCACCTATCTGAATTACACGACGGTGTATTTGCAGCGATTGGCCGATCCGACGCTGCCCTATAACGCGGTGAGCAATCCGTATCTGACGGTCGACCAGATGTCGATCGACCTGACGGTGTACAACGGCGAGACGGCCTCGCCGGCCGACACCTCGCTGCCCGGCGCGCTACTGACCACGAAGTTCGATAGCCGGCAACGGGGCGATTCGGGCACCCGTAGTATGTGGACGCAGCTGAGCCGCGACCCGCGCCGGGTGACCGACATCGATGGCGCCGAGTTCGGCGGCGACGAAACCGCTGTCTCGCCCCCGATTCCCGTGGCGACGCTCGGTTATTTGAATATGAGCCTGCCCTACTCGGGCACTGCCAAGACCGTGCCGTTGCCGCCGGCCGTGGCCATGCCCGGCACCGGCGAGGTATCGGCGACGAGCGAGTTCTTCGGTTTTGGCTGGCGCTACCATCGCGATTCGACCAACGGCGACAAGCTGCCCCCCGTGCCTGGTTCGATCACCGTGGCGGACTACTACCATCAGTACGTGGGAGATCCCGATACGACCTCGGTGGGATTCGCCAGCGGGTCGACTTTCCCCTGGCTCACCTGGCCCAACCGGCCATTGATCAGCGCCTACGAGTTGCTTCAGGTTCCGGCCGCCGGACCGTCGCAGCTTTTAGGGGTGCCGACCAGCCGCGCCAGCATGGCCACGGGGCGCCTGGGCTGGAATACCCGGCAGGCCAACGGCGAATACTGGAAACCAGGGGTTTCGCCCGCGCCACCGCAGGGCCTGGACCTGGTCGAACTATCGTTCGGCCACTTGGCGCCCTGGTTCCTCAAGGAGGGGGCAAAGCTCCAAGAGCCTGCTGCGACGGACGGGCCGTTGCAGACGGGCTTCCAGTTGCCGCACCCGGGGCCCGGCATGCACCGGCTGTTGGAACTGGTGACCGTACCGACGCGGTTCGTCGGGGCCGAGCAGTGGCTCGACCCCGAACCCAATCAGGACCCAGACGGGACTCAGCGGGCCTTCATGGCCGACTACTCGATCGCTCCGCTGGCCGACGGCGCCTATCGCCAGTTCGAGCCGGGGCTGGAAACCTCGGGCTACGCCCTGCCCTTTAACCGGGTTTCCGAGTTCCGGGAACCAGGCCGGGTGAACCTGAACACGATCTTCGATCCACTGGTGTGGCGCGGGATGACCCACGACCTGGCGGGGGCCAACGAACTGTTTTTCTGGGATCAACTGTGGGCGAGTCGCCGCGGATTCGATAGCCCGGCGGTGGGTGGCGGCGGACCGCCGCTGGACCAGTGGGCCAGCTCGCAGCGGCCGCTGGGCAAGGGGGTAAGCGCCGACTTCGATGCCCGCAGCCCCTCGTATTTCAGCAACCCGTTCCGCGGCCCGGGGGGGAACTTCCTGGTGCCGGTCAACGCGCTGCGATTTGACAATCTGGATCCGACGCAGCCTGGCGTTCGGGCGCGCACCGATCTGGACGTGGGGCTGCTGCGCCCGCTGCCGACGGGCCTGGAGCCGTTGTTCGCCACCACTTATGTCGGCGCCACCGACACCTGGCACAACACCAACCAGAACCCGTTTTTCCGCTATCAGTTCCTGACCAAGCTGGGCAACATCGCCACGACCCGCTCGAACGTGTACGCGGTGTGGATCACGGTTGGCTTCTTTGAAGTGGAGCCGATCAATGTGAACCTGGAGCCCTACAAAACGCAGTACGCTTGGGCCGACCCGACCAACGCCGCGGTGGCCCCCTGGGGTGCCCGGGAACTGTTGCGGGTCTTTCCCGATGGCTTCCGGCTGGGGCAGGAGCTGGGGGCCGACACCGGCACGATTCGCCGGCAACGGGCGTTTTACCTGATCGACCGCTCGATTCCCGTGGCGTTTGAGCGTGGACAGGTACACAACGCCAAGCAAGCCATCGTGCTCCAGCGGGTGATTCAGTAGCGAGTGATTCAGTAGCGAGTGATTCAGTAGACTGTGCCCGGTTCGCCCCGCGGTACGCGGGTCGGGACGAACGAACGCAAAGTCGCCAGGGCCCCATGGCGCCAAGGTGGGGCGAGCGTCGGGGAAAAAGAACGCCAAGGCGCCAAGGCGCAATGGCGCCAAGGTGGGGGCCGTGCGTCCGGTCTGCTGGCCTGGCCGGCCTTTTTTGGCCCGGCCGAGTCCAGAAAACTCGCCTATCCCCCCGGGCCTGCCTCGGGGCATAATCCCCTCCGGCCAGGCATCGTCGAACAAGTCGGCGGTTGCTTGCGTGTTCACAAGGTCGGGGGGAAAGGTGCATGGAAGCGCGCCGGCATGGGTTCGTGGTCTGGACGGTAGCCGTCGTGATCGCGGTCTACTTCTTGCCGCTGGCGACCGATACTCCGCTGTTGGACCCCGACGAGGGTTTGCACGCTGCCATCGCCCAGGAAATGGTGGAGCGTGGCGACTGGGTCACGCCGCGGCTGTTCGGCGAGCCGTTTCTGGATAAGCCGATCGTGTTCTTCTGGGCCCAGGCGGCATCGCTCCGGCTATGGGGGATGCACGAGGCCGCGGTCCGGCTCCCCGGCGTGCTCTTTGCCCTGGCCGGCGTCTGGACCACTTATTGGCTGGCCAGCACCCTGCTGGGCCGATCGGTGGGTTGGCTGGCCGGAATTTTTCAGGCCACGATGGTGCTGCCCGTCGCCATGGCCCAGGCCGCCGTACACGACGTGGCCTTGGTGCCCTGGACGAACCTGGCCCTGGGTTCGGCCTGGCGCGCCATGGAAGAAACCGAGCGCCACGGACGGCCTGGCCGCTGGTTTGCGGCCGTCGGCCTCTGGCTTGGCCTGGCCATATTGACCAAGGGCCTGATCGGCGTGGCGCTGGTGCTGTTGGCCTGGGGGCTGCTGGTGCTCGGCCGGCGCCAACTCAATCTGGGCACCGTGCTGCGGGGGCTGGGCACCCTGGCTGTGGCCGCCGCGGTGGCGGCCCCCTGGTACCTGGCCATGGAGTGGCGCAATCCGGGCTACTTGCACTACTACTTCGTCGAGCGACATCTGCTGGGCTACGTAACCGATTCGCAGCGCCACGGCGGCGCGGCCTGGTGGTATTACCTGCCGATCCTATTGGGCGGGGCGCTGCCTTGGGTTTTGTTTGTGCCGGCCGCTTTGCACGAGGCTTGGGTCGGCCGGAGGCGGCCCGAATGGAGCTCGACCGAAAGGGCCTTGCGCTTTTTGCTGGGCTGGCTGGTCAGCTCGCTGGTGTTTCTCACGCTGGCCAGTTCCAAGCTGCTTACTTACCTATTGCCGGTGTTTCCGGCCGTGGCGATTCTGGCGGCCTGGGTTTGGGATCGCTACGGTAGCCGCGAGCTGGTCCCGCGCTCGCGGCGCTGGCTGGGCTGGGCCGTGGTGGGGTTGGCGGTGGTGGGCCCTGGAATACTGCCGGTGGCGCTTCGAGTTTGTCGCTGGCGATTCGGGGTCGAGTGGCCGCTTGAAGTGCGCGGGATCGGGGCGGTGGTCTCGCTCGGCATGTTGCTGCCGCTGGCCTGCTGGTGGCGCGGCTGGCCCCGAGCCACGTTAATGGTGCAGACTGGCGCGCTGGCGGCGGTGTTGCTGTTTATTTCCGCGGCGGTGCTGCCCCGGCTGGGCCACTATCTTTCGGCTCGCGAGTTGGCCCAACATCTGAACCAGGTTCAGCCCGCACCCGAGGGAATTTGGATCATTGAAGAGCGGATCGGTTCCGTGGTGTTCTACCTTTCGCCCGAGTTGCGCCGGCGAATGAGCGCCGAGCATTTGCGCCCCCTGAGCTGGACCGAGCTGGGCCGAATGCCCGCGCCCCCTGGGAACGTGTGGTTGGCACTGCCCGACAAGCGGCGCCGTGCCGCCCAGCAGTACCTGGATTTGACGCAACTGCGGGGCCGGGCGGTGGGTCATTACCAGCTTTGCCCGGCGGCCGAGCTGCTGGCCGCGCGTCGAACCGGCGCGGGCCCCGCCGAGCCCCGTATGGCGGCCAGCTCGGGGCGCTAAGCCGGCAACCGGGCCCTGGCGGGTGCCGGGGAGCCCGCGGTTGCGCAGGCATTGGTTGGCCTCGCTGGCCGGCGCGGCCGCCTGGGCAGGACGTTGCTTTCCCCGCGCCGGCCCGCTTGGTACCCTAGAAAGCTGGTCGAGCTTTCCCCGCGCGGGTTTCTCGTGCTGCGCGGGCCATCGACGGGGGAACGAACGCATGCTCGGTTTTGCCAAGGCCGCCGGCCGCACCGCCGCCGCGCTGGTCGTAGCCCTGGGGCTCGCGGTCGATCCGGCGCCGGGGGCCGACGAGCCGGCAGCGGCCCCCGCTCCGGTCAGTTACCACACCCAAATTCGTCCGCTGTTGGTCGAGCACTGTCAGGGTTGCCACCAGCCGGCCCGGCAGGGTGGCCAACTGGTGCTGACCGACTACGCGAGCCTGCGGCGGGGGGGAGAAAGCGGCGAGGACGCGGTCAATACGGCCGCACCCGACCAGAGCCCGCTCCTGGTGCAAATTACCCCCACCGACGGCCAGGCGGCGATGCCCAAGGGTCGCCCGCCGCTGGCCGCTGAACAAATCGCGCTCGTGGCTCGCTGGATCGCCGAGGGGGCAGTCGACGACAGCCCGGCGGCGAGCGGTCCTTCGATCGACCAAGACCACCCGCCGGTCTACCAGCAGCCGCCGCTGATTACCGCGCTGGACTACTCGCCCGATGGCTCGTTGCTGGCCGTCTCGGGTTACCACGAAGTGCTGCTGCACCGGGCCGATGGCGGCGGATTGGTGGCCCGGCTGGTGGGCCTCTCCGAGCGAATCGAGTCGGTGGCGTTTTCACCCGATGGCCAATGGCTGGCCGTGAGCGGCGGATCGCCGGCGCGTTTCGGCGAGGTCCAGGTTTGGGAGGTGGCCAGCGGCCAGTTGAAACTTTCGGTCCCGGTGACGCACGACACCGTGTACGGGGTGAGTTGGTCGGGCGACGGCACGAAGATCGCATTTGGCTGCGCCGACAATACGCTTCGGGCCATCGACGCGCAGACCGGCCACCAGGTGCTGTTCCAGGGGGCTCACAGCGATTGGGTGCTCGACACGATCTTCTCGACCGACAGCTCGCACCTGATCTCGGTGAGCCGCGACCGCTCGATGAAGCTGACCGAGGTGGCCACCGAGCGATTTGTCGACAACATCACGAGCATTACGCCCGGGGCGCTCAAGGGGGGCCTGCAGACCGTGGCGCGCCACCCCGCGCGCGACGAACTGCTCATTGGCGGCGCCGACGGCGTGCCCAAGCTGTACCAAACCTATCGCACCAAGGCCCGGGTCATCGGCGACGATTTCAACTTGATTCGGGAATATGCCCGGCTGCCGGGTCGCATTTTCTCCTGCGACTTCAGCGGCGACGGCAGCCGGCTGGTGGTCGGCTCGAGCGACGAACTGCGGGGCGAAGCCCGCGTGTATCAGACCGACGATGCGCAGCTCATTTCGACCCTGGCCGGCCAGTCGGGGCCGGTTTACGCGGTGGCGTTTCGACCCGATGGCCAGCAAGTGGCCAGCGGTGGATTCGACGGTCCGGTTCGGCTGTGCGACGCACAAACCGGCCAGGTAGTGAAGGAATTCTTGCCCGTGCCGCTAGGGCCGACGACCGTGGCCAGCGTGGCCGAGGAGTAGAGCAATGGATGGAGTGCGCTCCGGGCGCCGTTGGGCGCTAGCCGGTTGCTGGCTGATTGGGCTCGGACTGGGGGCAGCCCAGGCCTCGTTGGCGCAGGGCGCGAGCGAGCGCCTGCCGGAATCGATCCGGATCGTGGTACGGTTAGCGGCCTTTCCCGAGCGGATTGCGTTGCCGCACCGGTTCGCCTACCGGCAACTGCTGATCACCGCCGAGCTTTCCAGCGGCGAGCAGATCGACGTGACGCGAATGGTCGAGGTGACCGCTCCGGCCGAATTGGTCACGGTGTCGCCCGCGGGCCAGGTGCGCCCCGTGGGCAACGGCCAAGGCGCGATCCTGCTGCGGTTGGGGGCCTCGCAGCTCGAGGTGCCCGTTGACGTGAGCGGTCAGGATCAGCCGCTGGCCGTGAGCTTTGTCCGCGACGTGATGCCCGCCATGAGCAAGCTGGGCTGCAACGCCGGCACCTGCCACGGCGCCGCCCAGGGCAAGAACGGTTTTAAGCTTTCGCTGCGCGGCTACGACCCGGCCTTCGATTACCTGGCCCTGACCGACGACCTGGCCGGTCGCCGCTTCAACCGCGCGGCGCCGGACCAGAGCCTGATGTTGCTCAAGCCCTCGGGCGCGGTGCCGCACGTGGGCGGGGTGCTGACCCGGCCGGGCGAAGCGGCCTACGAGCTATTGCGGCAGTGGATCGCCGACGGCGTGAAACTTGACTTAGCGGCTCCCCGGGTCACCTCGATCGAGGTCCACCCACGCGAAATCGTGATCCCGCTGCCGGGCATGAAGCAGCAGCTGGTGGTGCTGGCCACCTATGCTGACGGCGCCGTGCGCGACGTGACGGCCGAGGCGTTTGTCGAGAGCAGCTCGACCGATACCGTCGAGGTCGACCGCGGGTCGCTGGCCACCGCCGTGCGCCGGGGCGAGGCCGCCATGTTGGCCCGCTACGAGGGGGCCTACGCGGCTGCCACGATTACGGTGATGGGCGACCGCTCGGGCTTCCAGTGGCACGAAACCCCCAGCCGGGGCTTCATCGACGAACTGGTCTACGACAAGCTGCGGCGGATGAAGATCGAACCCAGCCCGCTGGCCGACGACGCCACCTTTTTGCGCCGCGTCACGCTCGACTTGACGGGGCTCCCCCCTTCGGCCGACGACGTGCGGGCCTTTCTGGCCGACCCGCGCGAGAGCCAACAGAAGCGCGATGAACTGATCGACCGGTTGGTCGAAAGCAGCGAGTATGTCGAGTTCTGGACCAACAAATGGGCCGATTTGTTGCAGGTAAATCGCAAGTTCCTGTCCGAGAAAGGAGCGTGGGCACTGCGCCACTGGATTCGCCAGGCCGTGGCCGAGAATCTGCCCTACGACCGGTTCGTTTACGAGGTGCTGACCAGCAGCGGCTCGACGTTTGCCAATCCGCCGGCCGCCTACCTGCGGGTGCTGCGCGAGCCCGAGGCGGCCATGGAGAACTCGACCCAGTTGTTTCTGGGGGTGCGGTTCAATTGCAACAAGTGCCACGACCATCCCTTCGAGCGCTGGACTCAGAGCCAGTACTATCACCTGGCGGCCTATTTCGCGCAGGTGGGGCGCAAGCCGGGAAGCGTGCCCGACGAGGAAGTGATCTTCGATACCCGGGGTAGCGGCGAGGTCATGCATCCCACCAGCGGCCAGCCGGTGGCGCCCTCGTTTCCCTACCAGCACCCTGGCAGTATCGCCGACGATGCCAGCCGGCGCGAGCAGTTCGCCCAGTGGGTTACCTCGCCCGAGAACCCCTACTTCGCCAAGAGCTATGTCAATCGGTTATGGGCTTATCTGCTTGGCGTGGGGCTGATCGAACCGATCGACGACATCCGGGCGGGGAATCCTCCGTCGAACCCGGCCTTGCTCGAGCGGTTAACCGAGGAGTTCGTCTCCAGCGGATTCGACGTGCGGCACATGATTCGGCTGATCTGCAAGTCGCGGGTGTACGGCCATGCCTTGGAAACCAATCGCTGGAATGACGACGACGAAACGAACTACTCCCACGCCCTGGCCCGCCGGCTACCGGCCGAAACCCTTTACGACGCCATCCAGCGCGTTACGGGCGCGGTGAGCCATTTGCCGGGCGTGCCGGTCGGTTACCGGGCTACGCAGCTACCCGACTCGCAAGTGAACCTGCCCGGCGGGTTCCTCGACCTGTTCGGCCGCCCTCCGCGGGAAAGCGCTTGTGAGTGCGAGCGATCGAGCGGTGTGGTGCTGGGCCAGGCCCTGAACCTGGTGAACGGCCCGACGATTGCCGAAGCCATCGCCGCCCCGGGCAACCGGATCGAGCAATTGGTCGCCACGCAAGCCGACGACGACGCACTGGTGGGCGAATTGTTTATGGCGATTCTGGCTCGACCGGCCCGGCCCGATGAGCTTTCGACCGGGGTGGAAGCGGTTCGCCAGGCCGAGAGCCGATTGGCGGGAGCCCAAGACCTGGCCTGGGCGCTGATCAACAGTCCCGCGTTTCTGTTCAATCACTAGCAGCCGCTGGCCGTAAGGAAGTCGTGGCCGAGGCCGCGCGAAAACCACATCGCCGTAGCGCCCCGCTCCCCGCGGTTCCGGCCGAGCCGTTCGCGCCGCTGGCGGCATGGAAGCGCTGGGCCTTGGCCGCCGCGCTCCCCGCGTTGCTGGTCGCTCAGCGGTTGTCGCTCGATCTCTGGGCGGACGAAGTCTACACCCTGGTGCACTTCGTTGTCCGCGATTGGGGCGAACTGTTCACCGGGCCCTGGCAGCCGAATCATCATCTGGCCTATACCGCCTTGCTCAAGGCGTGGGCCGAGATCAGCTTGGTTACGGTTTGGCTGCGGCTACCCGGGCTGTTGATGGCCTTGGCCACTTTGGCCCTGGTGTTTCGCATCGGCGAGCGGTGGGGTCGCGCGGGGACCGGCGAGCTGGCCGTACTGGCACTGGGTACGAATCAGATGTACCTGAGCCACGTAGCCCAATTGCGCGGCTACGGGCTCTCGGCTTTGCTGGTGGCCGGATTACTCGAGTTGGCGCTTTGGTCGGCCGTGGCGCCGCGCAGCCGGGCCGAATCGCTCGGCCGCGCGATGGCCGTGGCACTGGTCGGCGGGCTTTGCCTGGCCACGGTGCCGACCAACGCCCTGTTTTGGTTGCCGCTGGCCGCCCTGGCCATGGCCGGCTGCTGGCGCTCGCGGCGCAACGGGGCCGCCCTGGCCCTGACCACGGCGGGTTGGCTGGCGGGCGCCCTCCTGGCGGCGGCGGTCTATTGGCCGATTCGCCACGACCTGCAGGCCGCGCAGGGGGACGGTGCCGGACTGGACCCACTTTGGCTGGTCTGGCTTTCGGTCGACCTGGCCTGGGCCGGGCAGTACGATTTTTGGCCCCTTTGGCTCATCGTGGCCTTGCTCACCGTGGGCGGGGCGCTGTCGGGTTGGCTGGTCCGTAGGCCCCGCTTGGAAACGCCTTGGCGGGGGCAAGCGTGGCTCCTGGCGGCCCTAGCCGCGACCCTGGTGGGAACGCTGGCAGGAACCTGGGCCCTGGGCCGCCCACCGTTTGTGCGGAACTATGTGCCGCTGCTGCCCGTCCTGAGCTTGTTGCTGGGGGGGTGCCTGGCGTGGCTGGCCAGCAGCCTACTTGGGCGACAGTCCCGGCCGGAGGGCGAGCGGGCACCGCCGCGGGGACCGGCCTGGCCCGCCGCCTGGGCGGCCGGGCTGCTGCTGTTGGTGGTGGGGCCGGCGCTGGTCTCGTTTCCCGAGCGGCTCGACCGGGTACGCCGTCTACGGCCGGCCCAAGACGGCTATTTCAATTACTACGCGGCGCGCTTCGCACCCGCCGCGCTGGTCGAGGGGGTATTGGCCGAATTGCCCCCCGAGGAACCCTACCTAATTGCCTGCGACGCCGCCGATTTTCGCGTGGTGCACTATTACCTGCATCAGGCCGGCGCGGTGCCGATTCGAGTGCCCCTAGGTGCGGGTCCCGTGGTGCCAGTCCGGGTGATTTGGATTGCCCCCCCATTGGCCCAGTATGAATTCGCGGCCGAGCGGTGGGGCATTTCCGCGGAGCAATTCAGTGAACTTCCGCGCTGGATCGCGGGGGAATACTACAGTGCGTATCGAAGCGACCGATTGATTTCGGCGCGCATCGAGCAGCCGGCCGGAGCCGCCTTGCCCTAGGCCAGCGACTTGCGGAGCGCGAGCCCCGTTCGGACAATACAACAACTGGTCGGCGCGGGGGCCTTGGGCGCGCCCCGAGGGCTCGGCCCGCAGTAGGTTTCTAGGGAGCGGTCGATGGCGGATTTTTCCTTTGGACTGAACACCAGCACCATTCAACCGGCGCCGATCCTCGACAAGATCCGCATCGCGCAACAGGCGGGCTATGATGCCATCGAGCTGTGGATTAACGAAGTGGAGGAATTCGTCGCCGGCGGCCGGCCCCTTGAGGATCTGCGCCGGGCGCTCGACGACGCGGGGCTGGCCCGGCCCAGTATGATTTCACTGCGCGACTGGTGTACGCCCGACGAAGCGAAGTTTCGCCAGGCGCTCGACGTGGCACGCGGCCGGCTGGAAAAGGCGGCGGCGCTGGGGGTCGAGCGGATCGTGGCCGGGCCGCCGCGCGAGGTGGTCGATTTGTCGCTGGCATCGGATCGCTACCGGGCACTGCTGGAAACCAGCCTGGAGTTTGGCGTGCCGGCCTCGGTGGAATTCCTGGGTTTTGTCGACGGGGTCAACACGCTCGAAGCGGCCTGGGCCATTTGCGGCGGCGCGGGGCGTTCCGAAGGCACCCTTACGCCCGATGCCTGGCACATGTTCCGCGGGGGCTCGAATTTTGCCCTGCTCGACGACATTCCCGCCGAGCATATTTCCTGCTTCCACTGGAACGACGCCCCGGCCCAACCGCCGCGCGCCGAGCAGAACGACTCGCACCGGGTTTATCCCGGCGACGGCATCATGGACCTGCACGGGCTGGCGAGCCAATTGCGTAAGATCGGTTTTCAGGGCACGCTTTCGCTCGAGCTGTTCAACCGCGACTATTGGCAGCAAGACCCGCTCGAAGTGGCCCGAACCGGCCTGGAAAAAATGAAGGCGAGCGTCTCGTGAGCGCTGCTCCCTTGGTGGAAACGCGCGGGCTGACGAAACGCTACGAGGCGGTGACGGCGCTGGAGAACTGCACCCTGGGGGTGCCCGCCGGCGAAATCTTCGGCCTGCTGGGCCCCAACGGTTCTGGCAAAACGACGCTAATTCGCCTGCTGCTGGGGTTCTTGCGCCCCTCGGCCGGCGAGGCCCGCATCGCGGGGCGCGATTGCTACGCCCAGAGCGTGGCGGTCCACGAGCACGTGGCCTATATGCCGGGCGACGCGCGGCTGTTCCGGGCGATGCGCGGCCGCGATGTGCTCAAGTTCTTTGCCACCGTGCGACGGGGAGGCGACTACCAGCGGTCGCTGCGGCTGGCCGAGCGGCTCGACGTGGACCTGGCCCGCCCCGTGGCCTACTGTTCGACCGGGATGCGGCAAAAGCTGGCCTTGGTGGCGGCCCTGGCTGCCCCGGCCGAACTGCTGATCTTGGATGAACCCACCTCGAATCTCGACCCGACGGTGCGGCGCGAGGTGCTGGCCCTGGTGCGCGAGGCGCAGCAGGAGGGGCGCACGGTTCTGTTTTCGTCGCACGTGCTCTCGGAGGTGGAAGAGGTTTGCGACCGGGTCGTTATTCTGCGACGCGGCCGGCTGGTCCACACCCAGCTGATGGCCGATCTGCTCCGGCAGCACCGCATTCGGGCCCAGTTGACTGGCCCCTTGCCTGCGATTCCCTCGGGGCTCGAGCCGGGTCTGCGGGTCCACCCCCACTCGGGCGACCGGGTTACGATTTACACCCCCGGCGAGTTGGCGCCGCTGTTGGGCTGGCTGGCCGAAGCCCCGCTGGCCGAAGTTCAGATCGAACCAGTCGGCTTGCGGGCCGTGTACGAGCGCTACCATTGGTCGGAGTCGGCCAGCGACCCCATGCCCCACGAGCCCGAGGTCAGCGGCGGCACCGAGGCTGAGGAACCAGCCGGCGAGAATTCGACGGCCACGTAGCTTGCCCTCGGAGCCCCCACCGAAGCGAGACTTAGGCGAAATGTTCAACCGTGCGTTGTGGACCAAGACCCTGATCGAGGCCCGGCTGCTCCTAGCCGCGTGCGCCCTGTTGATGTTCGTGTTCAACTGGCTTTATGTTTGGGTTTCGGCCCAGGTGAAGCTGGGGGCGCTCGAAGAGTTCATGCAGTCGCTGCCCGAGGGGTTTCAGAACCTTTCCGGCGTGCCGGTGCGCGACGTGGCGACCGTGGCGGGGCGCATCGCCCTGGGCTATGTCGACCCGGTGGTGCTGGTGGCAACCGGCGTTTGGGGAATTGCCCGGGGTTCGGACGTGGTCAGTGGCGAGCTCAACCGAGGCACCATGGAGCTGCTTCTAGCGCAGCCCCTGCGGCGGATCTCGGTGCTCGTGGTGCATGCCATCGTGACCCTGGCCGGCGTGGGCCTGATCGCGCTGGCGGCCTGGTTGGGCACCGCGGCCGGGCTGACCACCGTGGCACTGGAAGAAAGCGTTTCGCCGCGGTTGTTCGTGTATCCGGCGCTCAACGTTTTCGCCATGGGAACCTATGTGGCGGGCATCAGCACCCTGGTCTCGGCCTGCGACCGCTACCGCTGGCGCACGATCGGCCTGGTGGGGGCCTACTACGTGCTCTCGATGATCTCCGAAGTCCTCGGCAAAATGGTGAATTCGCTCGCCTGGCTGCGCTATTTCACCTTTCTGGCCGCCTTCGAGCCGCAACCCATGGTAAGCCACCCGCAGGAAGCCCTGGCGATGAGTTTGCGCAGCGACGGGTTGCTGCTGGGCCTGTCCCTAGTGGCTTACGTGGTGGCCGCCGTGGTCTTCTGCCGGCGCGATCTGCCGGCACCGCTTTAGAAGGGGCGTATTTACCGGTGGGCTCAGACCAGCTCGCCAATCGGCTGGCCCGAGGAAAGTATCGGCACCGGGCGGCCGCGGTTGTCGACCAGCGATTGCCGCCAATCGATTCCCAGATGGCGATAGATCGTCGCCAACAGGTCTTGCGGGTGAAGCGGGCGCTCGGCCGGGTACTCGCCCCGGGCATTGGTGGCGCCCACCACCTGGCCCATCCGCAGGCCGCCGCCGGAGAGCAGGGCCGATTGGGCCTGGGGCCAGTGGTCGCGCCCGGTCAGTCCCTGGTAATGGACCAAGCGTGGCGTGCGGCCGAATTCGCCCACGCACACAATTAGAATTTGCTGATCGAGCCCCCGCTCGTAGACGTCGGAAATCAGGGCCGCCACGGCCTGGTCCATGAAGGGCGCGCGGTACCGCATGGCGTCGGCCAGGTCCCAGCCGGTTTCGGCGTTCAGGTGATCGTCCCAACTGAAATACCGGTCGGACAGCGTGGGGGCCAGGGCATCGATCGTAATCACCCCGACCCCCGCCTCGGCCAGCCGGCGAGCCAGCAAACAGGCCTGACCCCAAAGATGCCGGCCGTAGCGGTCACGGGTTGCCGGCAGCTCTTGGGCCAGGTCGAACGCGCGGGCCACGTTCGGCGTGGTGAGTAGTTCGAGCGCGGCCGCGCGAAAGTCGCCCGTGCCCGCCAGGCTGCCATGCTGGTCGACGTCGGACCGAAGCCGGTCGAGCTGCGCGATCAGCTCGCGCCGGTGATCGAGGCGGGCGCCGTCTACCCCCGCGCACAAGGTGAGATTCGGCGCCGAAAACTTTTCGGCCGAAGGGTCGCCCGTGGCAAAGGCCGCATGGCTGACGCCCAGGTAAGTGGGCTGGGTCATGAACGGTTGCCGCGGAATGCCGACGTAGTGCGGTAAGCCATCGGTCCGGGGGCCGCGCACCCGGCTGGTAATCATGCCGAAGTCGGGGTGCTCGGATCGGGCGGTCGACGTCGGGTCGGGCTGCGAGGGCGTCTTGCCGGTCAGGTGCTCGATCGACCCATCGTTGTGGGCCGACATTTCGTGGTGCAGCGAGCGGACCAGCGCGATCCGGTCGCCCAGCGCGGCCTGGCGGGGAAATACCTCGGCCAGGTCGAGCCCCGGAACCCGGGTCGCAATGGGCCGAAACGGCCCCCGATACTCGCTGGGGGCCAGCGGCTTGGGGTCGTAGGTTTCCAACTGGCTTGGGCCACCCCACATCCAGAACAGAATGACCGACGTGGCGCTCCGGGCCTGACCGGCACGCGAGCGAGCCGCCAACAGGTCGCCCAGGGTCAGGCCCCCCAAGGCCAGGGCGCCGGCCCGGAGAAACTCGCGCCGGCCGAGTGGTCCAGGACAGGCAAGATTGGCCATGGCGGAGGATCCCGATCCACGGGGGGGTGGGAGGCGGCCCGATTTTACCCCAGCCACCCGCGGAACGAAAACCGTTCGGCCAGAGAAATCGAACCAAGTAGCCACTGTTAGCGTAGTTACGTTCGCCCGCCTGTGGGCCGAGACGGGTGTCCCTGGGCGGAGATTCCAAGCGTCGCCGCCCCCACCGTTACAGACTCGAACGGTTTGCTACGATAGGGGGCCCTCGGCCGGCCATGATCGAGCCCGGCCCGGGGGGCGTAACGATTCGTGCTTCGGCCAGATTCGGTCGCCCTTAACAGAGCCACCTGGGCATCCGCGTCGCGGCTTGGCGGCCCTGGTGCATCGAGTTTCCACGTACCGCCGAATGGAGAGCCATGCTCGAACTGGTGGGAATTCGCAAATCGTTTCGGCAGCCCGACGGGGCGACGTTGCCGATTCTGGATTTGCCGCGGCTGGCGCTGGCGGCGGGCGAACAAATGGTGCTGATGGGGGCCAGCGGTTGCGGCAAAACGACCCTGCTGCACGTCATCGCCGGCATTACCCGGCCCGACAGCGGCGAGGTGCGCATCGCCGGGCGAGAGATTACCGGTCTCTCGGAACAAGAGCGGGATCGGTTTCGAGCCTCGACGATCGGCTACGTCTTTCAAACCTTTAACCTGCTGGGCGGGTTTTCGGCCCTCGAAAACGTGTTGCTGGGGATGGCCTTTGCCCAGGACCGGGTCGACCGCGGGCGCGCCGTGCAACTGCTCGAGCGGGTAGGCATGGGCCACCGGCTGACGCACAAGCCAAACATGCTTTCGGTGGGTGAACAGCAGCGCGTGGCGGTGGCCCGGGCCTTGGCCAACCGGCCGAAGCTGGTGCTGGCCGACGAACCGACGGCCAACGTCGATACCCGGCACCAGCAGCAGATTGTCGACCTGCTGCGCGAGGGCTGCCAGGCCGAGGGGGTGGCCTTGCTGTTGGTGACGCACGAGCCTGAGGTGGCGGCCCAATTCGAGCGGGTCGAGCATCTCGACCAACTCAATACGGTGGTGAGCAGCCGATGAACCTGGGAAAGATTGCCTGGCGCAGTATTGAACAGCGCTCGCTGTCGAGCATGTTGACCGCCCTGTCGATGGCCCTGGGGGTTGCCCTGGTCGTGGCGGTGCTGGTGATCTACGGCACCGTGCGCGATTCGTTTCAGCAAAGTGCCCAGGGCTACGACCTGGTTGTCGGCGCCAAGGGGGGCAAGCTGCAACTGGTTCTGAATACGCTCTACCACTTGAGCCAGCCGATCGAGAACATTCCCTGGAGCTATTACCAGGAGTTCACCAAGGGCCAGTATGCCTCGCTGGTGAGCACCGCGATTCCGATTTGCTTGGGGGACAATTTCCGCGGGTTTCGCGTGGTGGGGACCGTGCCCGCGATTTTTGAGGAGCACGAATACGCTCCCGGGCGAAGGTACGAATTCCGTTCGGGCGAGAATTTCCGCGCGGACGATTTTTACGGCGCGGTGGTGGGTTCGGTCGTGGCTGGCAAAACGGGATTGAAGGTGGGGGACCAGTTTCAGCCCACTCACGGTATCGACACCGAAGAAGGGCAAGGGCACGAGCACGAAGCCTTTCACATCGTCGGGGTGTTGGCGCCTACCGGCACGCCCAACGATCGGGCGGTGTTCGTCAACATCGAGGGGTTCTTTCTGCTCGATGGCCATGCCAAGCCGGTCGCGGCGAAGGCGACAGCAGGCGAAGCTGCTGCTGGCGAGGCGGCAGGTGTCAAACACGACGCGCACGAAGCCGAGACGGCCGGTGCGCATGAGCATGACGCGGCCCACGACCACGACGGGCATGAGCACGACGCGCGCGAGGCCGAGACGGCCGGTGCGCATGAGCATGACGCGGCCCACGAGCACGACGGGCATGAGCATGACGCGCACGAAGCCGACACGACCGACGCGCACGAACACGACGCGGCGCACGAGCATGACGGGCATGAGCATGACGCGCATGAAGCCGAGACGGCCGGTGCGCTTGAGCATGACGCGGCCCACGACCACGGCGATGACCCTGCACACGACCACGACCACGACCATGCCGATGACCCTGCACACGACCACGACCATGATCATGCTCATGACCACGACCATCATCGG
Source organism: uncultured Pirellulales bacterium (assembly GCA_964399535.1). Taxonomy (GTDB): domain Bacteria; phylum Planctomycetota; class Planctomycetia; order Pirellulales; family CAYNRE01; genus CAYNRE01. Next base: position 196,426 of record CAYNRE010000055.1, read on the forward strand.
CCGCTGCCCGAGGAGCAGCGCGAGGTGACAGCGCTTTTGGTTCGTTCGGCCAGCCCGATCTACGCGCCCGGCTTGTTTCAAGCCATTAATGAAGGAAACGTGGCCCAGGCCGTTTACCCGATTCGTGAGGTGGCCTCGCTGTTCGATGAGATCGTGGGCAATATTCAGATGCTGTTGTTGGCCCTGGCGGCCATGGTGGTGGTGGTCTCGGCCTTGGGAATGATGGTCAGCATCTATAATTCCATGAGCGACCGGCGGCGCGAGATCGGCATTATGCGGGCCCTGGGGGCTCGCCGTTCGACCGTGATGTGGATCATCTTGATCGAATCGGTTCTGTTGGCCGTTGGGGGTGGGTTGTTGGGCCTGGTGCTGGGCCACGGCGGGATCGGCCTGTTGAATCCCTGGATCGAGGCGGAAACCGGCGTGTCGGTCGGTTTCTTGCAGTTTGAGGCTGGAGAGTTACTGTTGATTCTGCTGCTGGCCGTGCTGGCTTCGCTGGTAGGGCTATTGCCGGCGATGGCCGCCTACCGGACCGACGTGTCGCAAGCCCTTAGCAGCGCTCCCTGAGCGGCGGGCCCCGGGCCGTAGTCCCCATTTTCAAACGACTCTTGGCATCCGCTTTCCGAAACCGAGGTGACCGATGACGACTGGAACCAAACGGTTGAGCGCCCTGGCCGTGGCATGCCTGCTGGCGGCGCTGGGAAGCTGGACGCGGCCCGCCGAAGCTTGCCCGTTTTGTAGCGCCGTGACCCAAACCCTCGGCGAAGAACTGGCCGGGTCCGACGTGGGCGTTCTGGCCAAGCTGGTCAGCGCGCCGCAGTCGGCCGCCAATTCGGCCGATCCGGCCGCCGCGGCCTCGCTCGACGGTACTCCTTCCAGGTTTGAAATCGTCGAGGTACTCAAAGGGGGCGACCTGCTGGGTGACCGGCGGGAGGTCGAAGTGGTGTATTTCGGCCAGGCCGAGTTGGGGCAAACCTTCTTCATCATGGGGAGCGACCCCGCGCAATTGGTTTGGGCCACGCCGATCGCGCTCTCGCCCGATGCGATCCAGTACGTTCGCCAGTTGCCCAAGCTACCCCCCACGGGGCCCGATCGGCTGAAGTTTTTTCAGCAGTATTTCGAACATGCCGAACCGATGCTGGCTCAAGACTCGTATGACGAATTCGCCAAGGCGCCGTACGCCGACGTGAAAGCCTTTCGCGACCAAATGGATCACGACACGCTTTTGGCCCGGGTCGGTGACAAGAACGTGGCCGCCAGCCGGCGCCGGCTGTACCTGACCATGTTGGGGGTGTGCGGCACGGAGCAAGATTTGCCCGTGCTCGAACAGATGATTCGAGCCAAGGACCCCGAGTTGCGGACGACACTCGACGCCATGGTGGCCGCGTACCTGACGCTCAAGGGCCCCGAGGGCATGCCGCTGATCGAAGAGTTGTTTTTCCGCGATCCGGCGGCCGACTTCACCGACACCTACTCGGCGCTGGTGGCGCTGCGGTTCCACGGCCAGGAAGAGAAGATCATTCCCCGAGAGCGGTTGCTCGAAGCGTTTCGGCTGATGCTGGATCGGCCCCAGTACGCCGACCTGGTCATTCCCGACCTGGCCCGCTGGGAAGACTGGGAGCCGATGAACCGGCTCATTCAGTTGTTCAAAGAGGCCGACGAGCAATCGAGCTGGGTCCGCACCCCGGTGATTCAGTACCTGCGCGTGTGTCCGCTGCCCGAAGCCGCGGCGGCGATTAGCGAATTGGAAGCGATCGATCCCGAGGCGGTGAAGCGAGCCAACAGTTTCTTGCCCTTCGCCACGGCGACCGCGCCGGTACCGGCTCCGAGCGCCCCCGCAAGCGAGACGGCCGACCCGGCCGTCGCACAGCCAGCCGCAAGCGACGCGGCCGCGGCGGTCGCTCCGGCCCCCATTGAATCGGATCCGGCGGCCGCGCCAGCGCTTCCACCCCCGCCGGTCGAAACCGATCGCTTACCGAGTTCGGCCGACTCGGCCGCAGGCACGGGGAGCCATCCGGCCGATACCGAGGCGACCGCTTCCGAGCCGACTTCCCTCGCGGCAAGCGAACCTTCCAACTTGCCCAATGAGGCGAATGAAGATGCCGAGTCGGCAGCTGAGAATACCGACTCGGCAACTGGGGCCGTTGCCGCGGGCGCTGGGGCCGACGCGGGTGGTGCTCCGCCCTCGGGTGTGCCGCCCGGTGGCACCGCGACGTCGGTGGGAGCGAGCCGGCTTTTGGCCATTGCCGGAGCCCTGGGGCTGGTGGTGCTGGTTGCCTTGCTGGCAATCGTGTTTCTCGGAGGTCGCGGCCGAGAGTCGCGACGAACCGCTTAGGGCGAACGTTTCAAGCTTAAACAACCAGGTCGCCGGCCCGAAGTGCCGCCCCCGGCGCTTGTTTCCGTAGGGATCCCGGCTTTTTGACAACGGTTGAAGTGTCATGAGTACTTTGGTGGAAAGCCGAGCCCTCTACAACGAACCGACGGCGCCCTATCGCGCTTTGAATCCTCTGGCCGTGGCCAGCGCCGCTGGCGGCGCGTGTTCGGCGGCCGCCTTTTTGGGTTGGCCGATGGCGGTTATCCCCGCGCTGACCCTGCTGGTCGGAGCCAGGGCCTGGTGGCGCATTCACTCGGCTCCCGAGGAATACACCGGGCTGCGGTTGGCGCAACTGGGAATGTTGTTGGCGGTTGCCTTCTGGATCGGGGGCTGGTCGTGGCTTTGGTACCAGTACCTCACCGAGGTTCCGCCGGGCTATTTGTCGATTAGTTACGACCAACTACAACCCGCCGAGGGGAAGCCGCTGACCGAAATTCCCGACTCGGCCCGGGCGCTCGACGGCCAGCGGGTGTTTATCCGCGGTTACGTCTACCCGCCCAATCAAATGACGGGGGTGCGGCGATTCGTGCTTTGCCGCGACAACGGCGATTGTTGCTTTGGCGGCACGCCCAAGCTGACCGACATGATCGACGTCAACCTGCTCAACGAGCTTTCGCTGAGCTATTCGAAGAAGTTGCACCGCGTGGCCGGCGTATTTCATGTAAGCGACGCCGGCGATCCGAACGCGCGGGGGGCCGTTTACCGCTTGGATGCGGACTATTTGAAATGAGTGGTACCGGTCGAACCACTACCGGCGGACCGGCCCGGCGGGATCGGTGCGTGTGGCTCTGCAAACTGGGGAGCCTCCTGCTGGCGTTGGTCCCGGCGGCGGGCTGCCGTCCCGAAAGCGACGTGCTCGAAGGCTCTTCGGCGGCCACCAACCCGGTGGTAACGACGGAGTCGGCCGCCGACCCCAGACAAACGGCGGTCGCTACGCAATCGGTAGCAGGGGAAGCCGAGGCTCCCGGCGCTGAAACCGCGGGTGCCGCACTGGCCGAGCCGCCGACCGGCGGAGGCAGCCCCGGGCCCGGCGGCGGCTCTTCGGCGGCCACGGATACGGCCCCGGCGGGAACCGCTGGTTCGGCCAGCGGTGCTACTGCGCCGCCTGGCGCCCCGGCACCGGCCCAGCCCCTCCGGCAGCGAGCCGCCCGGCGCGGCGAGGCAAGGGAGATTTCGTTCGACGACATCAAGTTTGAGATGGTCAAGGGGGACCCGTTCTTGCGGACGATGCTGACCCCGCCCATCGAAGCCCTGGCGGGTCAGCGAGTGCGGATTCGCGGTTACATGCTACCCAGCTTCCAGCAGTCGGGGCTCAAGCAATTCGTGCTGGTGCGCGACAACATGCAGTGTTGTTTCGGTCCGGGGGCCGCGCTGTACGACTGCGTGGTGATCAACATGAAGCCCGGTAAAGAGGCCGATTACAGCGTGCGGCCGGTGGCCGTGGAGGGAACCTTCGGCATCCGCGAACTGTTGGGGCCCGATGGCAAGCACCTGGCCATTTACGAAATGGCCGGCGAGGCAGTGAACTGACGCCGGGCGGCCGGCGGAACCGGGTTTTAGCGAAACTTCAACAGCGAAGGACGGGGCCCACGATGCCGGTTTTCCAGCGACTGGATCATGTTTCAATCGGCGTGGCCGACATGGAGCGCGCCCGGCGTTTGTTTATCGAGGTGCTCGGTGGCGAGTTGTTACCCGACGCCGGGGTGAGCGAAGCCGAGCAGTTCGAGTGGCTCACCTTTCGCCTGGGCGGAAAGAAGCTGGAGTTGGTGGCGGCCACTACGCCCGGGGCCGGAGGCGTCGGGCGATATATCGAGAAGCGCGGCGAAGGGTTTCACCACCTTTCGATCAGCGTGGCCAATCTGAAAGAAGCGATCGGGTATTTCACCTCTCAAGGCATCCGGGTGCTGGCCGAAAGTAACGAGAACCCGGCCTGGAAGCATTGTTATCTGCACCCGGCCGACACCTGCGGGGCGTTGATCCAAGTGTTCGAGGAAAACGAGTTTACTCGTTCGGCCGCGGGGGATTGAGCGCGAGGTAGCGGCGGCGTTCCGGGGCCTTGCCAGTTGGAAAGGGCCGTCCCCCCCCGTCGGCGCCCTTACAACATCCGGGGACGGGCAGCCCGTGGGAACTGCGACGTTGCCCGGCGGGCGACCAACTCGTCCAGAGCCCAGTCGCCACGGCATTCCTCGAGCGTTTCGCAGACGACTTCGAGCCCGGCCAGGTACAGCCGATAGGCTGCGCCGCGGGGCTGGCTCTTGAGAATTCGGCAGCGTTCGCCTTGCACCACCAGGGCGGCGTGATCGTCGAGCGCGATCGCCAGTTCGCCGTATTGGGCCACCTGGTTTTCCAGGGCGGCCTCACGCCCCTGGCTGTGATAGTGCGGGCACCCGAGGGCCGGAATCAGCCCCAGGCCGCGAACCCGCAGATAGCTCCACTCCTCGGGCGAGTAATACTTTTGGGCATCGCTCAGGCCGTAGGCGAACCAGCAGTTGGCGCCGGCGCTCATACCGGCCAGAACCTTGCCCGCGGTCGCAGCGGCGACGAGCATCCGATCGATGCCCAGTTCGCGCCAGCGCCGCAGCATAAAGAGGGTATCCCCCCCGCCGACGTAGACTAGTTCCGCGGCCGCGATGCGCTCGGCGGCCAGCGTGGGGTCGGCTTCCGGGTGAGCGACAAGCAGGTTTTCGACCTGGCAGCCAAGGGCCTGGCCGTAAATCGCGGCAAACGCCTCGCACTGCGACTCGGCGTCGCGGCTGGCGGTGGGCAGGAACAGGGCCCTGGGTGAGCGGCGCTCGGTGAGCCGAACGACCCACTCGTCGATGGCGAGCGTTGCCCCAGAGGCCAGGTCGCCACCGCCAATGGCCACAATCTTGCGCATGAATACTCAGCGGATTTTGGCCCGCGGCGGCGCCGGTCGCCCGTCTGGTTGGGAGCGAACCGTTCTCCCGCCGGGTTGCCTCCGCTGATCTTAATGGCTGACGGCCGACGGCAACACCCGGCGCTCAGCGCTGACCGGGCGGGGGGTACTGCTTTGGGTGCGCCGCCAGGCCGTCGCGGGTGCCAAACGCGCCGCCTGACTAGGGCTGCCCGCTGCCACGCACACCAGCGACCGATTGAGCCCGATCCCGCGGGCGGCCGGAGGTGCGGCCAGGCAAACCACCACGACCGTCAGGCCCACCGCGGCCGAGATGGCAAGCGAGCAAACGCGCCGATGCATGGTTGGATCTCCGCCGGAATCGAAAAACGGGGCTTGGCGATTACCGGAAAAAAGGCTCGTGGAACTCAGGCGGCTGAACCGTTTGGGCCGCCGCTATTCCCAGCGAAAACGCGCTGCCGATCGTTACGAGGTTTCATGGCCCGGGGGTGCCCCCGCACCCCCGCGGCGGCGGCCCGGGGTGTCGACCGGAAGGGGCGGCAGGCGTGCCCCGGAAAACGGGAAACCCGGTGGCATCGGGCCCGCCGGACGGGCATACTCGGTGCCATCGCGGCGGCTCCCGGGCTGTGTCCTGGGGGCGGCGGGCGAGGCGATGGACGATGGAAAACCGTGCAAAGACCGTACTCCCGGGGGAATCAACGGATGTTTCAGCGAGGCTTTCGGCTAGTGGTGCTCGGGTTCCTGGCGATGGGTGGCGCGCGGCAGGCCGTGGCCGATCATCCGCCGGCGCAGAAGACGCTGGGAACCATCGTGCGTCTCGATCCGCGGATCGACGAGTTGATTCCCCAGGGTGCCGAGGTCGAGGTTCTCGGCTCCGGCTTCGATTGGTCTGAGGGGCCCGTCTGGGATCGCGCCGCGGGCCGGCTGCTGTTTTCCGACGTGCCTCAGAACGTGGTTTACCGGTGGCAGCCCGGGGGGGCCGTGGAAGAGTTTCTCCGCCCGAGCGGCTATACCGGTCCCCGCGCCCGCGGGGGTGAGCCGGGTTCGAACGGCCTGTTGATGGACCATCAGGGCCGGCTGGTGCTTTGCCAGCATGGCGATCGACGCGTGGCCCGGCTCAACGCCGACGGCACCTTTGCCACGCTGGTCGACGGCTACCAAGGTCGGCGGTTCAACAGCCCCAACGACGGGGCCTTTCGCAAAAACGGCGACCTGTATTTCACGGATCCACCCTATGGATTGGAGCAGGGTGAGAAAGACCCCGCGCGAGAGCTCGATTTCAACGGCGTTTATCGGCTCTCGGCGGCGGGCGAGCTGACCTTGCTGACGCGCGAGGTGCGGTTTCCCAATGGGCTGGCGTTCTCGCCCGACGAGAAAACGCTGTACGTGGCCAGCTCCGATCCGAACAAGGCGGTGTGGTGGAGCTTTGCCGTTCAGGAAGATGGCAGCGTCGGTCCGGGCAAGATTCTGTTCGACGCCACCGACCGAGTGGGGCCGGAAAACAAGGGCCTGCCCGATGGGCTCAAGGTGGACCACCTGCGCAACCTGTGGGCGACCGGCCCGGGCGGAGTGCTGGTGCTGACGCCCGAGGGGAAACACCTGGGCACGTTGGCCACTGGCGAGGCCACGGCCAACTGTGGCTGGGGCGAAGACGGTTCCACGCTGTTCGTGACGGCGGACATGCACATTTGCCGGGTTCGCCTGGCAACTCGAGGAGCCGGCTGGTAGCCGGAGCGGTACCGCCGGTCGTTTCTCCGCAGCAAGCGAGCACCGAAGGTTTCATCGATGGTTTCTTGGACTACCGCCGACCTGAGCGATCAGTTTGCCGACCGCCTGCAAGTGGCCGATCCGGGGCTGCGCGATTTTGGAGGGCGATCGGCATTCGCCGGCCCCGTTTCCACGATCAAGGCGCACGAAGATAACTCGCTGGTTCGAGTTGCCTTGTCGGAAGCGGGCCAGGGACGAATACTGGTCATCGACGGCGGTGGCTCGCTGCGCTGCGCCATGCTCGGCGATCAGCTGGCCAAGCTGGCCGTGGCCAACGGTTGGGCCGGCGTGGTGGTGCACGGCTGCATACGCGATTCGGCCGTGCTCGCCCGGCTGAATCTGGGCGTTAAGGCCCTGGCCACCCATCCGCTCAAGAGCCTGAAGCGCAACGAAGGCCAGCGCGACGTGGCGGTTCGCTTTCTGGGAATGACCCTCAACCCGGGCGACTGGCTTTACGCCGACGGCGACGGGCTGCTGGTTGCCTCGCAGCGGCTCGACGTATGAGGTTGGTCGGACTGCGCACCCGGCGGCGGGCCGCCCCCCAAGGTGCCGCCGGCCGAGCGGCGCAATTGCCCACAGGCCGCGTCGATTTGGTCTCCCTTGCGCTCACGAACCTGAATGTTGATGCCCTGATGCTCCAGGATATCGGTGAACCGGCGCAGGTCGCTGGCACTGGGGGTGTGGTAGCCCAACCCCGCGACCGGGTTGTAGGGAATCACGTTTAACAGGCTGGGCCGGTCCGCCAGCAGCGTGGCGAGCTCTCGGGCGTGCTCGGGTTGGTCGTTGATTCCTCCCAGCAACACGTATTCATAGGTCAGACGGCGTCCCGTGGATTGAAAAAAGTAGTCGGCCGCCTCGAGCACGGCCGCCAGGCCGATCTGACGATTGACCGGCACCAGTTGGTTGCGGAGTGCGTCGTTGGGCGCATGGAGCGAAACGGCCAGGTGGTATTGAAGTTGTCGATCGGCGAGCCGTCGGAGCGCCGGAGGGAGCCCGACGGTCGAGATGGTGATGCGCCGGGCACCGATGCCCAGTCCCTGGGGGTCGTGGGCCACGTCGAGCGCCGCCAGCAGGTTCTCCAGGTTGGCCAGCGGCTCGCCCATGCCCATCACCACGATGTGGCTCAACCGCTCGTCGGCCGGCAGCAGGCGTTGCAATCGCAGCATTTGCTCGACGATTTCCCCGCGCGTCAGGTTACGGGCTACCCCGTCGAGTCCGCTGGCGCAGAACACGCAGCCCATGGCGCAACCGACCTGGGTGCTGATGCAGATGGTGCGTCGCTCGCCGTCGCGCAACAGGACGCACTCGACCTGGTGGCCGTCGGGCCACTCGAGAAGCAGCTTCTCGGTGCCGTCGGCCGAGCGAAGGTGCCGGGCGATCCGGCCGGTCCAAAGCTGGGTTTGCTCTGCAAGCTGAGTTCGCCAGGCCTTGGGCAGGTTGGTCATTTCGTCGAACGAGTCGGCACGGCGCTGCAGGATCCAGTCGAGCACCTGGCGGGCACGAAACCGGGGCTGCCCTTGCTGGGTGGTCCAAGATTCCAGCTCGGCCGGCGAATAGTCCAGCAAGTGTTTCGAGGGGGCCATGCGCGACGCCGTAGCCTAAACGCCCTGGGAGAACCGCGAATCGGGCCTCGCTCGGTACCGAGGCGGGGCGCACGAGCGACCCCTAGCCAATTCTGGCCGGACCGGGTGGTCTGGCCAAGTGGGTGGGGCGGGTTTCCCCCGGGGAACCGTACCGCCTGGCCTGGTGCTCGCTGCTTGATTGACACCCCCCGGGGAGAGCCCGAGAATGCGATGCGGACCGGCCAGAGGCGGGCCGAATCGTTGGTAGCTAGCCAGAGGGAGCCACCGGTCATGTCACAACCCACGGGCCTCATCCCGCCGGCATATGCCACCACCCCCCGGGGAATGAGCACGTTCACCAAGGTGCTGCTGGTGCTGCTGATCGGGGCGGGGCTCTTGTCGATGATCACCTGCGGAGCCATCGGCGTGGTGGCTTTTAGCGGGGCCCGTTTCGCCGGTCAGGTGATTCGCCAGGTGGTGGAGCAGGCCTATAGCCCCGACCCGGTCGTGGCCGCCGAGCTGACGCAGGAAATTGCCCAGGTGGCGATTCCGTCGCGATTTCGGCCGCGCGGGTCGTTCAACCTGCGAGTGCCCAATACCGAGCTACCGTTATTCGTGTGTGCCTGGTACCAGAGCGACGCCCCCGACGGGTTTTTGGCCCTGGCCGAACTGGACGAAGACAACACCGGCGCTAGCCGCGAAGCCCTGCACGAAACCGCCAAGCTGTACCTGCAATCGAACGAGCACCAAGACATCAACGTCGAATCGGCCGAGGAGCGGGAATACGTAATCCGCGGCCAACAAGCCTGGTTCGAGGTGGCCCAGGGGCACGGACAACAGAACCCAGACGAGAAATTCGTGAGGGTGCTCGGCAGTTTTCCCGGGAAACACGGACCGGGCCTGTTTATCTACTTCGCCACGGCCGAAGGCTTCGACGAACAGGAAGTGACCAAGATTATCGAGTCGATCGAATGATCGGGCCGCCGCTGGCCGCGGCGCGCTCGTGCTGTGTCACACGTAGCATTACGGGTGACGCAGCACGACCGCCGAACACGCAAGTGGTTCGGCGGCAAGCGAATTCCTAGTGCTCCGTGATATGCCCGGCCCCGAAATACAAGTTGTGAACGAGCACTAGTTGCCCACCAGCCGCCGCACCTCGCCCCGCTCCAGTGCGGCAATGAACTCGTCGAGTGTCGGGTACACCGCCCGGCTCAGAAACTTGACCGCCCAGTTGTGCACCAGCGGGCTGATGGCAATCACCGCCCGGCCCGAGCGGTGGGCTTCCCACATTTCGATGGCGGTTCCCATCGACGCTTCGGGCACGAATGCCAAGACCAGGTCGACCTCGCGACAAAGGTGGTTGTGCTGAAAAAAGACCGCCCGGCCCTGGTCGTCGTCGTACTCCAGCGAGCCCGTGTGGTCGGCCAGCGGATCGTAGACTTGGGCCTCGGGCAGGTGCTGGGCCAACAACTGGCGCAGCAGAGCCCGATACTCCTGGCCGTGCATCGCCGCCGCGCGATGGGAGCCCTGCATAATTCCGGCCAAGAAAATCCGCACGGTAACCTTTCTTGTCCTCCGAGGGGGTTCGGCGCCCAAGCCCCGAACGATGGGCCGTGGCACCGCTCTTCTCGGGGCGTCGCAAGCCGCATAGCATAACGCCTGCCGAGCGGGAGGTATTCGCCCCCGCGCTTGCCTTTCCCCCCCACGAGCTGCCATGGCCCTACGAACGCACATCCGTCGAGATTCCCCCGGCGCTCCCCCAGCTCAGGCACCCGAGCCCGACCTGAAACAGGCCGTGGAACTGGTGCTGGAACTGATGGCCATTCCGGGCGCCAGTCGCCAGGAGGGGCAGGTCGCCCAGCGAGTGGTCGACCACCTCAAGCGTGCCGGCGCGCCCGAGGGTTCGATTCGTTTTGATCGGGCAAACCAGGCCAGTCAGCCCGTGGGCGAGGTCGGCAACCTGATTCTGAAACTGCCCGGCACCCGCCGTGGACCGCGGCGACTGTTGATGGCGCACCTGGACACGGTTCCACTTTGCGTGGGTGCGCGGCCCGTTCGCGAGGGGGACGTGGTCCGCTCGGCCGATGCGAACACCGGCTTGGGGGCCGACGACCGGGCCGGCACCGCTGCCATTTTGCATGCGGCGATGCAGATTCTCAGCCGTGAGCTGCCGCATCCTCCACTAACGTTTCTCTGGGTTGTGCAAGAAGAGATCGGGCTCTACGGCTCGCGCTACTTGCAAGAAAGCCTGCTCGGTAAGCCGCAACTGGCCTTTAACTGGGATGGTGGGCCGGCCGAAAAAATCACCCTGGGAGCGACCGGGGCCTATCGAATTCGGATTGAGGTGGGCGGGCTGGCCAGCCACGCCGGGGTGGCTCCAGAGCAGGGAGTTAGCGCCATTGCGATCGCGGGCTTGGCGATCGCCGAACTACAGAGCCAAGGGTGGTTGGGCGCGGTCCAGCGCGGACGTCGCAGCGGAACCAGCAATATCGGGGTCATCCGGGGGGGAGAAGCTACGAACGTAGTGACTCCCAAGGTCGAGCTGAGGGCTGAAGCCCGTAGCCATGACCCCGAGTTTCGCAAGCGAATCGCCCGGGAAATCGAACAGGCCTTCCGCCGCGCCGCCCGACAGGTGCAAAGCGCCTCGGGCAAGCGCGGTACGGTTACGGTCGAACAGCATTTGGACTACGAGTCGTTTCGATTGGCGGCCGACGAGCCCTGTGTCGAGGCGGCCTCGGCGGCCATCCGGCGGCTGGGGCTTCAGCCGCTGCCCACAATCAGCAACGGGGGGCTCGATGCCAATTGGATGACAGCCCACGGAATTCCAACCGTGACCCTGGGCTGCGGGCAACGAAATATCCACACCATCGAAGAGCGGCTCGACGTGCCGGTTTACGAAACGGCCTGTCGAATTGCCTTGCGGTTGGCCACGGCCAGCGAGGAACTGCCCTAGCGGCCCGCGTTGCAGCTCGACGGGCTGCCGAGCCTATGGGGGGCCGCGAAAACTTGCCACGGCGGCCGACGATTCATGCAGCTCGACGACGAGGTTTGTCTTTGCTTTCACGTCACGAAGCGCAAGGTACTGAACTACTTGCGCGTCGAGCGCCCGCGCCGCGCGAGCCAATTGGCGGGGTGTTTCGGGGCGGGAACCGGCTGCGGTTGGTGTCGGCAGGCGCTTGAGCGCTACTTCGAGGCCAATCGCCAGGGGCACGAGCCCGGCGAGGAGCCCACCGCCAATCAGCACGCCCAAGATCGGGCGGCCTACATCCGCGCAGGGGGAGGAACCCCCCCGGCTGGCGCTACCCCGCTGCCGGACGAGCCGCCACCCCGGGAGACCAACTAGGCAAGAGACCGCCAGTCCGTTAAAATGCGGCGAAACCAGGGAGCCATACCCCCGACTGGGGTGGGTTTCCAGGGGGCTATGCTTCCGCACCGAAGTCTTCGATAGGGTATTGCCCATGGCTCGCAAGGTCGTGAATCGAAAAGAGTTGCGAGCCGAGGCCGAGGCCGCCGAGAAGGCCGAAAAGCCCAAGAAGGCGGCGGCCACCGCGGCACCCAAGCGTAAGTCGCGTGCCAAAGTCGACAAGGTCGTTCGGCTCAAGGCGTTCTGGGGAGTCTATAACCCCTCAGGCAAGCGGGTAGCGCTGTTTGAATACGCCCAGCGCAAGCAGGCCGAAAAGAAGGCCGCGGAGCTGACCGCCTCGCAGAAGTCGCAGCACTGGATCAAGCAGGATAACGAAGTCATCGAGGAATAGCCCTCGTCAGGCCTCACCGAGCAGTCCGTTGAAATAATCCGTCGTGGCTTATTTCAACCAGAGCCAAGCCCAAAGTGGAGCTGCTCGCGAGTGCGTCCCCGCGATCAGGCAGCCTGCTGAAATCTTCATCGAGGCTGCCAGGCCGCTCGTTGCCCTCTGGAGCGATCGACGGCCCTGCCGCACTTGGATGGTCAGGGGTCTACAGCATCTTCGCCGGGTGTGTTTCGCTGCGATTGCGTGGGTTTTCGGCCGCGCGCCTCAGCGGGCCCCCCAAGGACACGCCATCGCTTTGGTCTGGACAGCAGGCCAGCCACTTTGGTGGTTTTCAGGACTACCCTGCGTGAGCTTGGTGGTACTTTGCCACCAGTTCGGACGGAGACGGCGCGAGGGGTCAGAGCCATCGTGCTAGGGCCAGCGTCCGGCCGTGGGGGCTTTCGCGCTGGCGAGTGCCATCGGTCTGGGCGAGGTTGCGGAACACCGTTCGCTCGAGTCCTGGTTGCCATGGCGGGCGCGGAGGGTGCGACCTTGCGGTTCGTGCCCGGATGGAAAACTTGACGGCGGCATGGGGCCCATCCAAAATCGCCCCGGGGCTGGGTAGCTCAGGAGGCGCCGCGATCCCCGGGCGGCCGGGGGCAAGCCGGACGGCGATGTCGATCGGTCGTGGCGCGTAGGCAGCGATGCCGGCGGGGCGGTTCAGCGGCCCGGGCGGCGGTGGGGCGAGTTCTTCGGAGCGGAGCATCGATGCATTTTGAAGATGGTCAAACGGTCGGGATTGACCTGGGCACCACGTTTTCGACGCTGGCCTATCTCGACGCCGAAGGGCGCCCGGTGCCCGTGGCCAACGACGAAGGCGACGTGGAAACCCCCAGCTTGATCCTGCTGGTCGAGGGGCGCCACGTGGTGGTTGGCCCCAATCGCGCCCGGGCGGCGGTCGAAGATCCGCAGAATGTCATCGAGCGGATCAAGCGCCACATGGGCGAGATCGATTTCCGCCGGTTCTTCGACGGCCAGGAGATTACGCCCGAGTTCATTTCGGCACTGATTCTGAAAAAATTGAAGCAGGACGCCGAGGCCAAGATTGGCAAGATCGGCAACGCCGTGGTGACGGTGCCCTACTACTTCAACGATGCCCGGCGCAAGGCCACGGAGGATGCCGGGCGGATCGCGGGTGTCAACGTAATCGGCATTATCAACGAGCCGACGGCGGCCACGCTGGCCTACGCCTGGGACCGGGGGGAACTGGGCGCCACGGGGACCAGGTTGGAGCGCCCCAAGACCGCGTTGGTGTACGACCTGGGGGGCGGCACCTTCGATGTGACGCTGGTGAGCTATACGCCCACTCATTTCCAGGTGTTGGCCACCGATGGCGACGTGCACCTGGGAGGGGTCGACTGGAACGACCGCCTGGCCGAGCACATCGCCCAGGAATTTGAGTCGCGCTATGGCCAGGATATTCGCCAAGACCCGGCCACGATGCAGTTATTGCGCAACGACTGCGACCTGGCCAAGATCGCCCTCTCGCAGTCCAACGAAACGATGGTCACCTGTCGTCACGCGGGCAAAGCGCTTTCGCTCACGATCACTCGTGACATGCTCGAACAGCTAACTGCCGACTTGCTGCAGCGCACGATCGACACGCTGGAGTTGGTGCTCGAACAGGCCAAACTGACCCCCGAGCAGATCGACGCGGTGGTGCTCGTCGGCGGATCGACGCTGATGCCCAGCGTGCAAAAGCGAGTGGCCGAGGCCATGGGCAAGGCTCCCTACCGGGGGCTCTCGCCCCATACCGCCGTGGCTCAAGGGGCGGCGATTCACGCGGCGATTCTCGACATTCGCAACCGGGGGGAGAAGAGCGTGGTGGCCGAGCAGGTCCGCCGCCACCTGGGGTCGGTTCGCCAGGACGACGTGAACTCGCACAGCCTGGGCATCGTGATCAAGAACCCGAAGACCGGCAAGGCGAGCAATCACATCATGATTCCTCGCAATTCCAAGCTGCCGGTGGAAGTGAGCCAGTGTTTTTACACGAATCACCCCAATCAACAGCGCGTGAACGTGCAAGTGATCGAGGGGGACGCGCCCGACCCGGCCGCATGTTCGCTGATCGGCAACTGCCGCATCACCGACTTGCCCGCGAATTTACCCCAGGGGTCGCCGATCGAGGTGACCTACTCATTCACCCGCGAGGGGCGCGTGAACGTGCGGGCCAAGGATCAGGCCGGCGGGCGGGAAGCGGCGATCTCGATCGATCGCAAAGGCGGTCTCAGCGACGAGCAGATCGACGCCTATACCCGCCTGGCCCAAGAATACAAGGTCGATTAACCGCTACTTGCCTGCAGCGATGCGCCGCCGGGCCAACGCGGAACTCGGCGGCGTCGGGGCCAGGGCCTGAAGGATCGTGCATGCCGGCTGAATTGGACGTTTACCGGGATTGGTTGGGCGTTACCGATCCCGCGCGGCCGCTGAATCATTACCAGTTGCTGCGGCTCAAAAAGTTCGAAGACGACGCCGCCCAGGTTCGCGCTCACTATCGCAAACTCAACGCCCACGTCCGCAAGTTTGCCGCCGGCGAGTTTGCCAGCCAATCGCAATCGCTCTTGAACGAGCTGGCCAAGGCCATGCTCTGTCTGACCGACGATCAGCGCAAGCGCGAATACGACGCGGCCCTGGGGCGTCCGACCGGTCAAGAACATCGCCGCCTCAGCCTCGAGGAACTGTTGCTGCGGCGCCAGGTTATCGACCGGGAACAGTTGGAGAAAGCCCGCCGTTTTGCCGACGCCGTGGGGTTGGAACTGGGCGACGCGGTGGTGCAGCAAAAACTGGCCAAGCCCGAAGTAGTGATGCAGTTAGTGGCCGAGTCGCTCGGATTGCCGTACGTGGAATTGGCCGACGTGGGGGTGTACGTCGAGATGGTGCCCCATATCTCGGCGCTGCTGGCCCGGCAGAATTCGTGCGTGCCGGTGATGATCGACGACGGCACGCTGCTCATGGCCTCGCCGCGCCCGATCAATCCGACTGTCGAAGACGAGCTGCGCCTGCGCCTGGGTATGCCCGTGCGGTCGGTCCTGTGCACCGCGGCGGCGATCAACGCGGCGATTTCCGAACACTTCCCCCAGGATCGCGCGGCTGCCGAGTTGGCCGCCCAGGGCACCTCGCCCTCGAAGCCTGGAGCCGCTGCCGCGAACGTACCGCTTAGCCCCGAGGCGCGCCGCCAGCGGCTGTTGATTACGTTTATGGCCTTCAATTTCACCTTCATGGGGCTGATGATCTACCAGACCAGTTTTCGCCTGCCGCCGCAGGGCTTCTTGAGCGCGGCCACGCTGGCGGTGCCGGCGGGGCTGGTCGCCGCCGGACTGGCCTTTGTCGGCTTGAAGCTATCGGGCCGTTAGACCCCAGCGGCGCTGGAGCGGTCCGAGCACTCGCCGCAGCGAGCCAGGGCCACGTAGTCGGGCCTGTCGGCCGAAGTGGCGTGGCGATACCCGCGAACAATGCGCCCCTGGGAAATCAGAAACACGCCGGGCATTTGCCTGCCGTCGCCTTTCAGCCCCCCCCAGCCGTGGCGCTCGACGAGGGCCGCGATTAGGCCCCGCCACCAGACCCGCCAGCCGAGCAACTGGCGCCAGGAGCCGCGCGCTAAGCCAAAGGCGCGGTACAGCGCCCCTTGGGGGTCGCTGATCCGGGGCACTTCCCCCAGCTCGTACCGAGGGAAGAACTCGGCCGCCTGTTCCTCGCTGCCTAGGTGGACGAGCACGAGCTGGGTGCCCTGCTCCTGGATAAATCGGCGGCGAAGCCGCAGATCGGCCAGCGCCTGGCGACAAAAGGTGCAGCCGGCGTGCCGGAGGAAGACCACCAAGGTTGGACGCCGCCGCGAGAGCTCGCCCAGGGTGGTGCCTTGATTGGTCTGGGTGGCTTCGAGTCTGCTGGCCAGATCGAGTGGATCAAACGGGTCGGTCGACCGATCGATCGGGGATTCGACCAGCCGGCGTTGGGCCGTGGGGGTCACCATGTGCGGCTCGTTTGACAGAACGCGCTTCGTCGGACAATTGTGGGAACTTTGCCACCCCCCTCTCCCGATTGGGAGAGCAGAGCGATCGACGGTACGCACCGGTTGGCGAATGCTTGCACGGGGTTTCCAGTTTCGAACTACGCGAGTTTTGTCAAACTCTCGGGGAAGTTGGCCGCGCCGGTCGGCTCGCTACCCGTCGACAGGCGCCGTCCCCCTCGCAGCGACCGGTCCACTTCAGGCGATTGCCGGCGAAGATGCGGTAGCCCCATTCCAACAGGTGCGAGAGCCCGGGTAGCCGGGTCAGGGCGACCAGGGGACCGAGCCCGACCGCTCGGTAAATTTGCCGGAACGCCTCGACCCCTTGCACCCAGCGGCCATCGTCGAGCCGGGCGTGCATTTGCTCCATCAGGGTTTGCCAGGTCTTGCCGTAGGCCGTGGCGTCGAAACCAGGAGCCGCGATGTCGGTGAAGCGAATGCGACCGCGGCGATCGAGCCGACGCAAGAGCGAGATTTCCCGGGCACAGAGAGGACAATCGCCGTCGTAGAATACCTGCACCATCGAAGACCGACTCCGGGGGCCCACAGCCTGCGGTACGGGAGCGATGCCAGACAGGCGGAGTTCCGAGCAAGCCCGGGGGCACCGGGCTGCGCCCCGCCCGGGGCACCCGCTGCATTCTAGGGAGGTGGGCAAGTCGTCGTTTTCAAGCCCCGTCGGGGGCCCTTCGGGGCAGCGCCGCCCACGGCGGTTAGAACCCCATCGAGCGGCCGATGATCTCTTTCATGATCTCGGTGGTGCCGCCGAAGATGGTTTGTACGCGGGCATCGAGATAGGCCTTGGCGATCGGGTACTCGAGCATGTAGCCGTAGCCGCCGTGAAGCTGAACGCACTGGTCGACCACCCGCTTGAGCATTTCGGTCGTCCACCATTTGGCCATGGCCGCGGTTTCAGCCGAAAGTTGTTCCTCGTTGAGCAGCATCACGCAGCGATCGACGAATACCTGGCCGATCTGAATTTCGGTTTTCATCTCCGCCAGCTTAAAGCGTGAATTCTGGAATTTTCCGATGGGCCGACCAAAAGCCTTGCGGGTTTGGCAGTATTCGATGGTCATATCCAGGCAGCTTTGGGCCGCGGCCATCGCGGCGCAGGCGATCGACATGCGCTCCTGAGGTAGCTGCGCCATCAGGTAGTAGAAGCCCATGCCTTCTTCGCCCAACAGGTTGGTGACCGGAACCCGGCAATTGGTGAAGAATAGCTCGGCCGTGTCCTGTGCGTGCATGCCCACTTTGGCCAGCTTGCGGGGCGTTTCGTATCCCGGGCGGTCGCGCTCGACGCAAATCAGGCTCAGCCCCTCATGCCGGGCCTCGCGATTGGTGCGGGCAACCACGATGACCAGATCGTGGAGCAAGCCGTTGGTAATGAATGTTTTCTGGCCATTGAGCACATAGTGGTCTCCCTGCCGTTCGGCCGAGGTAGCCACGCCGGCCAGGTCGCTGCCGGTGCCGGGCTCGGTCATTGCGATCGCGGTAATGATCTCGCCCGTTACGCACTTGGGCAGCCAGCGCTTCTTCTGTTCCTCGTTGCCATAGGCCGAGATGTAGGGAACCACCACGTCGTTTTGCAGGCCAAAGGCCACGCCCGAAGCGCCAACGCGAACGATTTCCTCGTTGAGGATCTGGTTGTAGCGAAAGTCTTTCAGGCCGCTGCCGCCGAATTGCTCGGGCACGTCCATGCAGAGCAGGCCCTGCTCGCCGGCGCGACGCCAAAGCTCGCGTGAAACGACCCCCTCTTGTTCCCAGCGGCCATGAAACGGCGCAATTTGTTCCTGGCAGAACTTGCGAACCGATTCGCGAAAGATGCGGTGATCGCTCTCGAACAAGCTGCGCTCGATCATCGTGAAACTCGCTACGGAACGGATACTGGAAAGACCAGGCCCCCCCGCCGACTCGCGGCAGCGGGCCGGCACGAAACGTCGGCATACCCAGGGGCGGGCGACGATGCCATCATCCAAGCCAGGCACGGTCAGGGCAAGTAGGGCGGGGCCGGCGAGCCGCCGGGCTAGGGTTGGGTTGGCCGTTTGGGCCGGGGCCCAGGTTTGCGCCCCTTGGCCCCGGGGGGCGCACCGCGGGCCCGCCGGGTCGAGGCCGGCGGTTCGCGCAACGTCGCGACATAGTCGAGCGAGGCCGCGAGCAGATCGGCCTGGTCGGCTACCTCGCCCGGCCCCGAGGGTACCAGCAGCCAGGACCGCATCGTAATCTTGGGCATCGGGCGGAAAACGTAGCCCCGTCCCGCGGCGATCAGGGCGGCGACCATCGGCTCGGGTAGCCGGAGTACCAGGGCCTCGCCATAGATACAGGCCACTAGCCGGCGTCCCAGGTAAAAGGCGGGCAGACCGAACATTTTTCCCGGCCTCAGCCGAGGCTCGTTCCTCCAGAAATGGCCGAGCGCAACGGCCAATTCGGTATTGATCGAGCGAGATGCAGGCTCCACCGAGGTGTCGCTCCGAGAGCGGCGCGACGGGCTCGGTTTCTGCGAGGGGGGCTTTCGCGGCATGCTCGGTTTCCTTGCGCGAGGCAACCCGCCGCCCGTTCGCGGCCGGCGCCCCGAAGCCGACTAGCGACTCTGGAGATTGGCGGTGATTTGCGCCAGGCTCTCGGCCAACAATTCGATCTCGTTCGGGGTGTTGAAGGGGGCGAAGCTCGCTCGAACCGTCGGCGGAAGCCCCAGGGCTTCATGCGCCGGTTGGGCGCAATGGTACCCGCTCCGGACGCAGATTTGCTGGCGGGCCGAGAGCATGCGAGCGACCGCGGCCGAGTCGAGCCCGGCGACCGTCCAGGTAATGGCGGCCGAACGCTGGGCCGCCTGGCGCGGGCCGACCAGCGCGACTGCCGGCAGCCGGGCGAACCGCTCTAGGGCCAGTTCCATCAAACCGCGTTCGTGGGCTTCGATGCTTTCCAGGCCCCAATCGACCAGAAAGCGGCAGGCGGCCGCCAGCCCCAAAACGCCTTCGACGTTGGGTGTGCCCGCTTCCAGCACGTAGGGCGCGGGCCGAAGCGTGAAACGGTCGGCGTGGACTTCCTCGACCATATCGCCCCCCAGAATCACCGGGCGCAGGCAGGCCATGGCGGTCCGGCGGGCGTAGAGCACTCCGACCCCCGAGGGTTCCCCCAGCTTGTGGCCGGAGAAGCAGAGGTAATCGCAGCCCAAGGCTTGCACATCGATCGGTCGGTGCGCGGCGGCCTGGCTGGCGTCGACCAGAACGGCCGCCCCGGCCTGGTGTGCTTCGTCAATCAGCGACCGGATCGGCAGCAGGGTGCCCAGCGCATTGGAAACCCAGCTTAGAGTTACCAGTTGCGGACGAAACTCGCGCAGCGCGTGGCGAAAATCGTCTTCGTCCAATTGGCCATCGGCCAAGAGCCCCACAGCGCGGCTCGCGGGCCGACTTTGCCAGGGCAAGAAATTGCTGTGATGCTCCAGCAGGGTGTACAGCACCCGGCCTGCCGGGGGCAGGCTCTGAGCCACCAGGTGAATGGCTTCCGTGGCATGGCGCGTGAACGCGATTTCGTGGGGTTCGGCGCCGATAAAAGCGGCGACCGTGTCGCGTGCCTGTTCAAATTGCTCGGTGGCCTCTTCGGCCAATAAATGCACTCCTCGATGCACGTTGGCCGTGGTTTGGGTGTAATACCGGGTAACCGCTTCGATCACGGCCCGGGGTTTGAGACCGGTTGCGGCCGAGTCGAGATACACGATGGGCCGGCCGTTCACGCGCCGCTCGAGCAAAGGATACTCGCGGCGGATTTCGTCGGTGGGTAGCGGTGAATTCACGGGAGACCGCACTCCGTCTCCGGGAGGCCGACTAGGAACAACCGTAAACCAGCGCGGGCCCCGCGCTCATGCGATCGAAGCTGGCCGAGCGCACGTGGCGGAATTTGCCCGAACGTTCGGGCAAAATGGTTTGCACGGTCCGCAGCACGATTCGCTGTTCGGAGCCTAACAGAGTTCGTAAGCCAGCGATTACGCCAGCGGCATCGGGCCCGCCGTCGCGCGGCACCACCTTGAGCTCCAACCGGCCCGAGGAATCCTCGACCAACTGGAATTCGTCGATGCCGGGCAGGGCATAAAGCCAGCGCGCCAGCATTTCGCTCGAGAACCAACGCCCCGAGGACCCGACCAGGGTGTCTTCCAGACGGCCTTCGACGAACAAGCGCGGGCTGAGCCGTCCACAGGGGCACGGCTCGGTAACCAGCCGCCCCACGTCGCTAATTTGGTACCGCACCAGCGGCGTGGCCCAGTTGTGCAGATCGGTCACCAGCACCTGGCCTAGATCGCCGTCGGGCACCGGTTGGCCGTCGCGAACCACTTCGATCAGAAACTGGTCGGTTAGCACGTGCATGCCCTGGCGGAACCGGCAATCGAACGCCATGGTGCCCATTTCTCGGCTGCCGTAGTCCGAGCGGGTGCGGGTGGAAAATGCCTGGTCGATCTCGTCACGCACCGGGCTCGCCAGTAGCGAGCCCATGGGCTTGACCACCGGCACCCGCGGCAGCGGGCGGCCCGTGACCCGGCTGTGGCGAGCCAGGCCGCGCAGGTATTCGGGTAGCGCTTTGAGCAGTACCGGGCGGCTGGCATGCAGGCGGTCGATGTATTGATCGAGTTGCTTCGCCGAGGGGTGGGTACCCTCGGGGCCAAAGGATTCCCAGACCAGGGCACGGCGAATCCACCGTTGCATGACCAGGCCCCGCAGATCGCTTTGGGCCTCTCGGTCGCCGAGGCGCCCCTGCCGCAGCATTTGACCCAGGTGGCGCAGCGGAGTCGTACTGCGCATGCCGCCGGGGCCGCAGAGCGTACTGCAATCGTCGGGCGGAATGAAAACGGCGTGTCGCCCCAGCGCATAGGGCGAGTCTTCGCTCAGGCCTACCAGGTCGGCTGCCAAACCACGATCGCGCCGCTCGAAATCGTGGATCACGATGATGCGATTGGCGGTCCCGCGGCTGCCCACGTATTGCCAAAGGGGCGAGCGAAAACCGGCCGCCGCGACGCGATCGGGAAAGTTGGCTTGGAATTCAGACTTGGTCAGTACGCCAAGCCGTGGTAGGTCGGCAAGATTTCGCAGTGCCTGGTCCGGGGCACCCATCCCTTGAAATCGCTCGCGATAGAACGGGCAGGTCTCGTGTGCCCAACGTACCAGGCAGCGAACCGCCTCGAGTTGACGGGCCCGCTGCCGCTCGGCGGGCAGAAACTGGTGGGCACGGATCGCGCGGGCGGTGGTGAGAAACCTGCTGCGAGTCCGTTTCAAGGCCGCGGGCAACAGCAGATTTCGCAGCCAAAAGCTGTACATGATGTAACCGAATCGTGCCCTTGGCCGCAGGTCCGAAGACCGCGAAAGGCGAGGCATCTGGTCTGGCGCAGGATGGCTATCGAAACCGATCGATTCGCGTCACCCCCCGCTGGAAACCGAGACGCCGCTCGCGTTTCAGGGTACGAATCTAGAAGCTATATCGCGAGTTAGGTCGATTCAAGCAGTAAGATTCGGGCCTTAATGCCGGTTTCACTTGGGGGGACGATTCAGCACCGGGGGGGTAGGAGCCCCCGGACTTACCCGGAACCGTTCGAAAGGGGGGTGCGCCTGGCCGCTCGCGTTGGCCAGAAGCTGGGGTATTTGGCCCGCCCTAGCCGCCTGTTGAAGGTTGCATCGGGCTGCGTTATCGCAGGGATTCGATGCCAGAATTACGACGTAAGTCGTTATTCCGCGAGCCGCGACGAGCTTTGCTCGGCGCTTGGCGCTTCTTGAAATAGGCCACGAGGGCACATTTCAACAGACTGCTAGGGTGCCCCCGCAGACGCTGCCGGCATGGGTGGCCAGTGGGCTTGACCCTGGTGGGCCGGGGTTCGTAATGTCCCGCCTCGCAGGCGGATAGCCCGATTTGCCGCGACGCTCGGGCCGGGCCGAAGAAGCCTCCGCCACTAACGGCCGGCAACGGACAGCCTGGCCGCCCCCAACCCCACAGGCAGGACGCCCCATGAGCCACGCCGATCGCTCGCAGCTACTGAGTTCGCCCGCTCCCGCGGTTCCGCTGATCGACACGCGTCGTCAGTTCGCTCCGCTTGCCGACGAAATCTTGTCCGCCGTGAGCCGGGTGTGTGCCTCGGGGCAGTACATTTTGGGTCCCGAGTGCCAGCAACTGGAAGAGTCGCTGGCCCGCTACAGCGGCGCCGCCCATGCCGTGGCTTGTGCTTCGGGCAGCGATGCCTTGCTGCTGGCGATGATGGCCTGCGGCATTGGACCTGACGACGAGGTGATTTTGCCGAGCTACACGTTTTTCGCCACGGCCTCGGCGGCCTGGCGGCTCGGTGCCCGACCCGTGTTCGTCGATATCGATCCGGACACTTTCAATCTGGATCCTGCGTTGATCGCCGAACGGATCACGCCGGCGACGAAGGCCGTGGTGCCCGTACACCTCTTCGGCCGCTGCGCGCCGATGGACCCGATACTTCAGCTAGGTCAGTCGCGCGGCCTGTGGATCATCGAGGATGCCGCGCAGGCCATCGGAGCCGAGTGCCGGGGTCGCCGGGCCGGTTCGATGGGCGATATGGGATGTTTCAGCTTCTATCCCACCAAGAACCTGGGGACCATGGGCGACGGCGGCCTGCTTACGACCCAGCGGCCCGACCTGGCCAAGCGGCTGCGGCTGTTGTCTACGCACGGCATGGAGCCGCGCTACCACCATGCGATGGTTGGCATCAACAGCCGATTGGATGCGATTCAGGCGGCGATTCTGAACGTGAAATTGCCGCATCTCGAATCGTGGACGGCGGCCCGCGCGCAGCACGCGGTGCGCTACGGCGAGTTGTTTGCCGATGCCGGCTTGGATAGCGTGCTACGGCTACCCACGGCGCCTTCGCAAGGCCGCCATGTGTGGAACCAGTACGTGGTGCGGGTTCCCGATGGCCGGCGCGACGCCCTGCGCGACTCGCTCAAGCAGCGGCAGATCGGTACCGAGATTTATTATCCGGTGCCGCTCCACGAGCAGCCCTGCTTCCGCTCGCTGGGCTATGCCCGGGGGATGCTGCCGCACACGGAACAGGCCGCGCGAGAAACGCTGGCTCTGCCGGTTTATCCGGAGATGAGCGAAGATGAGCAACGGGCGGTGGTGCGGGCCATTGCCGACTTTTTCGGTGCGGCTCGTTCCCGCGGCGGCCAGGTGCCCCAACCCCAGTTCCTGCGGCGCGGCGGCTACCGGGTCGAGGCCTGATCTCCGATCCGCGGCCGAGCGGCGGTCGGCACGCGATTCACCAGGCACCGCAGGCGAAGGCCCGGTGCGAACCGCTAGACGTTGGCGCCATCTTTCGAGGCGGTTGCCAGTTCGCGCTCGACCTTGGCTTCCCGTTTGCGCCGAGCCGGGCGGCAGAGCAAGAACAGCCCCATGCCAACCATGGCCGCGGTGAGGAAGTACTGGTTGACGTAGGCCTTCCCCTCGGTCTCTCCCCCGGGAATTGCGGATTCGTCGCCGGCCGCGCGGGCGATGCCAGCGGTTCCGGTGACCAAGGCAAACCCCAGGAGCAGGGCGCCGACAAACGCGCTCCAGCTCGGGCGTTGATGCGGGGAATCGGGATGCGCTACGGTAGGCGAGTTGGGGTGGGCTTGCATAACCAGCATGGTAATCAGGGCAATCGGCTCTGGCTAGGGGCTACCCCCCCTGTGGAGAATCGGCACGGTTTTCCAGGCCCTGCGCGCTGCGAACCGGGCCGCCGGTGGCCGGCCAGGGGTACCAAGCCGGTTCAAGATCGCATCGAGTTTGGCTGCCAGCGAAAAGGGCTGTGGCGCGCCCTGCAGGCTCGATCTCTTGGGCCGCGGCCGAACCCTAATTGCCGAATTCCAGATAGCCGCTGAACTCGTCCATCAGGTCGTCGAGCACGAACGGCTTGGGAAACGGTTGATCGAGCTGTTTGAGACATTCCCGGTAGCGACGCACGCCATCGAGAAGTTCTTCCGCGGTCAGCCCGTCGGTTTTTAGAGAGGGGAACTCGTCCAGCACTTGGCGCCAGTTTTCGAAGGCCAGCTCGTAATTGGTGCGGGCGGCCAACAGGTTGGCTTCGCGGTAGGCGCGATCGGCCGTGAACAAGGCCTGGCGCGTGGTCAGCGTGGGAGCGGTTTGTTCGCAGCGGCAGCGCACCACCCAGTAGGGATAGGCCACCTGGGTACGGCTGATGTCGAGTTCGCGCAAGAGCAGTTGGTTGGCCAGGATCTCGTCGGCCACCTCGAGCGCCCGTTTGCGTCGTGTCTCGTCCTCGATTGCCTGGGCTACGTCGCGAGGGGAAACCTCGATCTTATATTCGATGGCGGAAATGCGCGCCCGGTCTTCTCGAGTTCGTTTTTGCTCGGGAATGGCGAACAACTCTTTCTCGGGTTCGGAGAGCGCTGCGTGCCGCTCTTCGATCAGCCGCTTGAGGATTCCGGGGGCCAACTCTTCCAGTTGCCCGTTCAGGCGTTGTTGGTTCGCCAAAGCCCGGTCGAAATCGTCGAGCCGATAGCTCTTAATGGTCGGTTCCAGGCTGGGAATGTCTTTGTCGCCGAATTCATCCCACTGCCGGGCGGCATCGGCCCAGGCGACGCGTGCCACCTCGCCGAAGGTGCCGTCTTCCTCCAACGCACCGGCGTAGTTGATCTGACAGCGGGGTGCATCGGCGCGGAACAAGAGCGGGCTTTTGCCGGTAACGATGGCATCGGGATCGAGCAGTTCGCGGATACCGCCCAGGGGGATGCCGCTATCGACCATGGCCTCGGCCTGGCGAAAGGAGAGCTGGCCCACGAGCCAGTTGTCGCGTTCGGAAACGGGCCGGTCGCCGTGGAAGTCGTCGTCGTCGCGGAACAAGCGGCGGTACTGCACGCGTTCGTCGGCCCGGCCGATCTTCTGCGAGGTAAACCAGCCGATATCCCAAACCAGGATCGGCTCCTGCTTGTTGTAGTTGGTGCCGTCTTTGAGGAAGTTGATTCCACGGATGACCCAGGCATAGCGATCGCGGTAGTCATCCCAGTCGGCCGACACGTTGTAGGCCAGGTTCCAGCCCTGGAACCGCCAGACGGCGACGAAGTTGGGCTGCAGCTTGATGATCTGAGAGACGGTGGCCGAGAGCGTGGTCCAGTCGCGTGTCTTTTGCGCTTCGTTGGCCTTGGACCAGAGCAGGTTCACCGCCACGCCCCGCAGCCCAAGCGTGGCCAGCTTGATCGTTTCGCTGGTGGGGTCGATCTCGCCAATATTGGCTTGATTCAGGTGGTACTCGGTCCGCTTCTGGGCCAGCAGGCCGCCGCCGGTGGCGGGGGCTCCGGGCGTTTCCACGGTCGAAGGGGGGCTGAGCCAGGCCAGGACCAACATCAGCACCACGATGATGCTGCCGTAGATCAGCTTGCGAACGAAAGGGCGCTCGTAGTTCATTGAGCCACCTCGCGGCTACGGAAGAAGAAGTACGCCGCCACCAGGGCCGGCACCACGTAGGCCAGCGCCGTAATGGCCTGGGCGCTCAGGGTCTCGCTGGGGATATCGTATCCCTGGGCCACGTAGTCGACCCCGCTGAATACCCGAAAACGGGGCAACACATTGCCCACCGCGAACAAGACATAGCTGAAAACCTGATCGCCCAGCTTGGCTACGTCGCGCGTCAGGCCGGGGTCCAGTTCGGTCATGACGTTGGCCTGGGTCACCAGGCGGATCAGCGACTCGATCGGCCCCCCGCCGTAGGTGCGGCCAGCCGCCAGATCGAGAATGAATTTGGTGAAGAACCCTCCCAAGATCGTGGCGCCGGTCGCCAGCATCGCGACCGCTCCGTTGAGAAAGGTGCTGTAGAGCACGCCGATCGTGGTCACCAACACCATCTGCAGCCAGATGCCCAGATAACCCTTGACGAAGTTTTGCCAGAACGGAGCGTCGTTGGCTCGCAAGTACAAATCGGCCTGGGCCATGCCGAAGTACTGGCCCGAATCCAGGCAGTTGACCTCGACGTCGATCTGGCCGTTGTTGACCAGGTCTTCCCAGAGATCGACCGGGTTGCCCTGGCGGTCGAGCAACTTGCGGGGAATGAAGTGCGTGTCGGCGTAGTATTCGCGGGCACCGAAGTACACGTCCTCGGTGGCCAGGCCGGTATCGGGGTTACGGAGCACGATGCTGCCATTGACCGGCCGGTCGATAATGCCCTTGTGGGTTCGAAAGACCTGAATGGTCAGCTCGAGCCGCAGGCCGCTACGAAAGGCCTGAGGGTCGAGATTGGAGAACCGCCAGATGGCGGCCGCCTGGGATCCGCCCTCGATGTACTGGCGGTAGGTCCATTCGTCGCCCACGTTGATGCCGGCACCGGCCTTGCCGGCGCGGTCGCGGAATCGCAAGAGACCATACTGGGGTACTCGGGCAGGCAGTTGGGGGGGGCCCACCTGGTACTCGGTTTCGCCATCGCGATCCGATTCGACAGGGCTGAGTGCATGGTAATGGCCGCGCGCCGTCTCGATTCGCCCACGGCCATCGCGGTAGATAAAGACCGGATGTTTGTGCCCCTGGGCGGAGGAAGTTTCCCCCTGGCGGACGATCGGATTGTCGCTTCCGGCCTGGACCTCGACTTCTTCGAGGTCGGCCACTACCACGCGATGTTCGTGGTTCAGCCCCCGCAGCACGAACAGGTAGCTAATCAACCCGGTGACCACCAACAGCGCCGTGCCGGTCAGACAGAAACCCAGGATGCGGCCGAGCACGATCTCGCCGGCCCTGACGGGCTTGGTGACGATGGTATGCAAGGTTTTCTGGGCGATATCGTTCGGCAGGCTGAACACGCTGAGAAACAGCGCCAGGAGCAGCACCAGGTAGCCGGTAAAGCTCATTACGAAGGTCAGGTACAGCTCGATGACGTTCGTGGCCGAGGCATCGAGATACCAGCCGGCAAATAGCAGGATCACGACGAAAACGGCAAAGGCCACGATCACCAGCCGGTGAATCGACTCCTTCACGGCCAGCCAGGCCAAGGCCGCGATCCGACGGGGCGACATTCGCAACAGGTCGCCGCAGGCGCCCAGTAGCGATCTGGTCAAACTCACGGCGCCCGTGATCGGCCCCAGCCGGATGGCGGCCACCAGGTAGCCCAGCACCAGCGCGGCGCCCGCGATCAGGGCCATCACCTGCCACCAGATGGTCCAGGCCGCGGGGAGCCACTGCGTCAGGGGGACCGGAATATTCTCGACAACCATGCCTGCTCAAACACCTTGCCGAAGGGGAACCCGACGAAAGCTTGCGACGCGCGACGCCCTAAACGATGAGAAAGCGGTCAGTTGGCCGAGGCCGACCCGGAATCGCCGCCACCCACCACGCGGCGGCCAGGCCGCGCTTCGCTGTCTTGCACGATGCCCAGAAACAGCTCTTCGAGCGTGGTCGTGGGGTGGTCCATGCGCTCGACCTTGGCCTGGTGCCGCTCGAGCAGACTCAGCAATTCCTGCTTGGCGGGCTCGCTCAGGCCCTCGATGCGCAGTTCGGTCACGTTCCGCAGCTTAAGCAGCGCGTCGACCCGGCCCAATTCCTTCAGTTCGCCGTGATGCAAAATGGCGATTCGATCGCACACATCTTGCACGTCGGCCAGGAGGTGGCTGCACATCACGATCGTCTTGCCCTGCGCCTTGAGCCGAAGGATGAGGTTCTTCATCTCACGGGTGCCGATCGGATCGAGCCCGCTGGTCGGTTCATCGAGCAGGATCAGCTCCGGATCGTTGATGAGCGCCTGGGCCAGCCCGATGCGCCGCGTCATGCCCTTGGAGTACTCGCGCAGTTGACGACGGCGGGCCCCGGTCAGGCCGACCAGGTCGATCAACTCCCGGGTGCGCTCTCGGCGCACCTTAGCCGACATGTTGAACAGCCGGCCGTAGAAATCCAGGGTCTCCTCGGCATTCAGGAAACGGTACAGGTACGATTCCTCGGGTAGGTAGCCCAGCCGTTCGTTCTTGGCCACGTTCGTCGCGTCTTGTCCGAAGACCAGCGCCTGGCCACTGGTGGGAAACAGAAGCCCTAGTAGCAACTTCATCGTCGTGGTCTTGCCCGACCCGTTGGGGCCAAGCAGGCCGAAGATTTCACCGCGGCGAACCTCGAGGTCGAGCGCCTTCAGGGCCCGCACCTTCTGGCGGCCCCAGAAATCGCGATACACCTTGGACAGGTTCCGGGTTTCGACTACGACCTCTGAGTCCATCGGACCCCTTTCCCCCTAAAGTGTGCGCGTTACGGCTGGGCGGCAGTTTTGGTACCCGACCTCGCGGCGACGGGCAGCTGGTACCCCGCGGGGCGCCAGCCTGCCAGAGCGGGTCGGGTCCACCCCCTGTGCCCGGCGGATGCGACTGCTCGCGCATCAACCCCCAGGGCATCGGCCAGGAGCTAGTACGCCAAAATACCCCCGACGGTTCGCGCATCCCCTATTGGCCGTAACTGGTTACGGCACGATGCGCCGATTGGTAACCGCAGCGCAAACTGTCATAATAGCCCCTCGTGCAGACCTTGCAACTAAGCCGGCGCGATCCCGCTTCAGGGGACCAGCGCCGGAACCCGAGCGAAATCTGGTCGAAGTCGCCCGGGCGGGCTTTGCAATGTGGCTCGCCGTGGGTTAAACTGCCGGGCTCGCTAGGAAGTAAATCTCTCTTTTTTTTCACGCGTGCTTTACGGCACGGATCGCAGGCCAGGTGCGTCATGGGCAAGAAGCGGAGCAAAACCAGCACCCGCACGAAGAAGAAGGATCCTGTCTTTATCGACGGGAAGCGTCCGCGGCCGATGTACGTGGACTACCGCGACCTGGAGCTGCTTTCCAAAATGGTCAGCCGCCATGGCCGGATCGTCGGCCGCCGCAAGAGCGGCTGCACCGCCGTGAGCCAGCACGCTGTATCCGAGGCGATCAAGCGGGCCCGTTTCATGGCCCTGCTGCCTTACGTGGCCGAGTAGCCGCGCGGGGTCTTGAGAGCGCGGCCAACCCGGCTGCGGTGGGCCGCAAAACGGCGCGTACGTTACGCCCGAAACCTCTTGGTCCTACCCGCCTCGAGCTTGGTCCTGCCCGCTTTCTTTGCGCCAGGCCGTCAGACGCCTGCCTAGCCACTCGGGCAAATCGACGCCCCGGGCAGGTTTTCCAACGGCGTTGACCTGGTTTGCTTTTTCGATGCTTGACACCCCCCCAGGCGGCGTTACGATCTTTGTGTTGAAATTGATACTGGGTCTCATTTTCAATTGTTTGCCGTCTGCGATCGGTTCGCTGGTCGCTGGCGACTGGTTTGCCCTCTGGCAGTGATTCGTGTGCCGGTTGGCGGTCTCTCCAGAGGCCCGACGCGGATCACCAAGCACCCCCGAGCCATTCACCGCGGTGAGCCAAGATGCCGAGATTCCGCGCCCGTAACGGTTTCACCCTTGTCGAACTTTTGGTCGTGATTGCGATCATTGGCATTCTAATCGCGCTGCTCTTGCCGGCGGTGCAGGCCGCGCGCGAAGCGGCGCGGCGCAGCCAATGTAAGAATAACCTGCGCCAGATCGGCCTGGCGCTGCACAACTATCAATCGGCCCTGGGGGTGTTCCCGCCCAGCTACTGCACCGTCTTTCCGATACCAGCCAACCCCTCCGACCGGCCATCGGGCGGGAACTTTTCGCCCCAGGCGCGCCTTCTGCCGTATCTGGAGCAGGGCGGTATTTATGCCGGCATCGATTTCACCCGCGGTTACGACCAGAACCAGACCCTTGCCAGCGGTGAATCGATTCGGCCGCTACGGGTGAGCACCTTGCTTTGCCCGACGGAGTTAAACGACCAGCCGCGCCGCGATCCTGGGCCGGCGCCCAGCGACCATCCGCACAACTACGGCGCCAACTGCGGAATTTGGATGGTGTACGACCCGGTGACGAATCGAGGAGGGCCGGGCGTGTTTTATCCGAACTCGAAGGTCGGGCCGCAGCACATCACCGACGGGCTGAGCAACACCCTGGGCTTTGCCGAGGTGAAGGCGTTTACTCCCTACTTTCGCAATGCGGCCAACGCCACCGAGGTGCTGCCGATACTACCCAGCGAGCTTTGCGCCCTGGGGGGCGAAGCCAAAATGAACCCCACCAACATTCACAAAAATAGCGGCCACACCGAGTGGGTCGACGGGCGGGTGCATCAATGCGGATTTACGGCGCTGTTCACGCCAAACTTCCGCGTGCCGTGCGTGAACTCCGGTACCGAGTTCGACGTGGATTGGAACAACCAGCAAGAGGGCAAGTCGCACCTGGTAACCACCTACGCCGCCGTCACTTCGCGCAGCTTTCATCCGGGAGTGGTGAGCGTGATGCTCATGGATGGTTCCGCCCGGGTGATCGCCAACAATATCGAGTTGGCCGTGTGGCGGGCCCTGGCAACCCGCAACGGCGGCGAGCCCACGGCAGCCGACGGCCTGGCCGACTGATTCCGGGCCTAAGGCGCTAGCGCCAATCCAGACCTTCTGGCAGGCGGTTGAGGTTCTCCGCCCCGAGGGCCCTCACCACCACCATGTCTTCGACCCGCACGCCCCCCACGGCTCGGCAATAAAGCCCGGGCTCGATCGTCAGTACGTCGCCCGCCACCAGGGGCGGCCCGGCCCGGTCCAGCAGCGGTGGCTCGTGCACTTCGAGCCCCACCCCGTGCCCGGTGCCGTGGACCATGCTGGTCCACTCGGGCGGATCATCTGGTCCCGGCAGGCCCGAGTGATAACCGGCTGCCCGTATGACGTCGATCGCGGCCTGGTGCACGGCCTCTCCGCTGACGCCGGCCCGGGTGGCCGCGATGGCGGCTTGTTTGGCCTCGAGCACCGCGCGGTGCATTGCGGCCACGACCGGGGGAATTTCGCCGTGGACCACGGTGCGGGTGCAGTCGCCGTTGTAAAGGGTTTGCCGATTGCGGGGAAAAACGTCGATGATGATCGGTTGCCCGGTAAACAGCGGGCCGCAACCGGCATCGTGACAGTCGGCCCCGGCTGGTCCACCGCTGACGATGGCCCTGGGGTTCAGGTAGCCGCGCTCCAGGAGCCACACGTCGATCATTCCGCGCAGTCGCTCGGAGGTGAGCGGTTTCCCTTCGTGGAGCAATTGGCCAGCGCGGTCTCGCTCGGCTCGGGCGACGGTGCGGCAGGCCATTTCCAGCGCGTCTTCCGTGTCGTGCTGGGCTTGCCGCAGCCAGGCAATTTCTTGTTCGTCCTTGGCGCGGCGCTCCGCGACCCCCCAGTCCGGGTCGAAGACCGTCTCCAGACCGCGCTGCCTGAGTTGCTCGGCAAAGAGCATCGGCAGCGACCGATCGACCACCACGCGCCGCGCGCCGGAGCGTACGAGTAGCTCGGCGGCTGCCTGGGCCGTGGCCGTTTCGCGATCGCCCGAGAGTCCGCCGGGTGGGGGAAAACTTGCCGGACAGGCCACGTGATTGGCGCGGGCGGTCTGCCGAGCGCGGTCCAGCTCGATATCGCGCACGATCAGGGTCCGCTCCGCGCCGCCGGCCGAGGGAATCTCGACCAGTGCGGCCGGGTCGCCGACCAGAAAACGAACCTGATGATAGAGCGCCGCATTCAAGGCGGGCACGCCGGCCATGAGCCGAGCCACTGGATCACTCATCGCCAAGGTTCCTTCAAGGCTGCTCTGGCAGAAGCGTGCGACGGAAGAAGGTGACGATGCGGTCGTACAACAGCCGCGTGGTCGCCGGGTCGCCGATGACATGCGTCTGACCGGCCAGAGGGAGAAACTCATGCTCGATTTCCGAGCGGAACAATGTTTCGCTGAGCAATAGCCCATGTCGAAAAAACACGTTGTCGTCGGCGGTGCCGTGCACAATGAGCAGCGGGCGACGGAGTTGGCCCGCGTAGGTTACCAGGCTGCTGCGTTCGTAAGCGGCCGAATCTTCGGCGGGCAAGCCGAGGTAGCGCTCGGTGTAATGGGTATCGTAGTCGCGCCAGTCGCAAACCGGCGCTCCGGCCACGCCCGCGCGAAACACCTCGGGATGCCGCATGACTGCCATGGCGGCCAAATACCCGCCGAACGACCAGCCCAGCGCGCCGACGCGTTTCGGG
Source organism: uncultured Pirellulales bacterium (assembly GCA_964399535.1). Classification (GTDB taxonomy): domain Bacteria; phylum Planctomycetota; class Planctomycetia; order Pirellulales; family CAYNRE01; genus CAYNRE01. The sequence continues at coordinate 228,820 of CAYNRE010000055.1, forward strand.
TCGAGCTCGGGGTGCAGGGAGCACAGGCTTTGCAGTCCCCGGACCGTGTCGGCCAGGGCTGGCCCCGCCAGGTCGGCCCGCACGGATCGCTCCCAGGCACGGCCCCGGCCGGCGGTGCCGCGGCCATCGACTGAAACGACACAGAATCCCTCTTCAGCCAAGGCCTGAGCCAAGAGATAACGTTGCGCGTTGCCGCCGACCATTTGGCTGCCGGGACCACCGTAAACGTGAACCAGCACCGGGTAGTGTCGCTTCGAATCGAACGTCGAGGGGCGGACGATCGAGGCCGAAAAACTCGGTTCGGTCGAAGTTTCGACCCAGGCGACGCGCGGCGCAACCCGAGGCGGCTCGATCGCCGACTCGAGCGCGCCAAACGGCTCGCCTAGTTGCCCGGCCGAGTGCCGAAAGACCGTCCAGGTGGGCGCCCCTTGTCGCGGTGATTGCTGTACCACGACCGAGTCGCCGCCGCGGGCGAAGGTGGCGCCTAGCTCGCCCACGCCGTCCGGGGAAGGCATCCACACGGCCGGATCGCCATCGAGCGATCGCGAAACCAGTTCGGTATCCAACCCATTGCGGGTCACCACCGCCCACACGCGCCGCTGGGCCGAGTCGAGGTGGGCCAAGCGGACCAAGCGAGCGCCGGGAAACTCGAGGGGGCGAAGCAAGGCCCCCTGCGGATCGCGCAGCTCGAGCCGCCAGGCGCCCTCGCGCTCGGTGGCCCAGACAAACCCGCTACCGTCGTCCAGCCACCAAGGGCACTCGGGTACCAGGTTGAGCCAGTCGGGGTCGTGTTCGCGGAGCAGCTCGCGGGTTTCTCCGGTGGCGGGGTCGCCGGCGAGAACGACCAGTTCGTGCTGCGGGCGATCCTCGACAACCAAGGTCAACGGAGACCCAGGCTTCCAATGCACCGAGGCCAGGTAGGGAAACTTTGCGCGATCCCACTCGATCCACACCGTGGGTCCGCCGCCACGGTCGATCACGCCGAGCCGCACCTGGGCATTGGCACCCCCGGCTCGCGGGTACCGACTTTGGCGCGGGGCCTGCTCGGGCCGCAGTGGATCCAGGAGCGAAAGCAGTTCGACGGCGCTTTCGTCGGTTTGCTGATAAACGAGCTGTCGGCTATCGGGCGACCACCAACAACCGTGCATGCGGGCCATTTCTTCCTGGGCAATGAACTCGGCTAGTCCGTGGGTGAGCGTGGCGCTCGCTGAATCGGTCAGTCTGGTCGTCGCCTTGCTATCGAAGTGGTAAACGTACAAGTCGCCCTCGCGCACGAAGGCTAGCCAGGCTCCGTCGGGCGACAAGCGGGGGTCAACAGGCGCTCCGTCTCCCAGTTGCAGCTCACTCACCAACCGGCTCCTGGTGTCGATGCGAAACAGTCGCTCGCCCAGGGGCACCAGCAGCCAGCGACCATCCTGGCTGGGTTTCAGCGAAGTAATGCCCCGGGCGGTTTGTCGGAGTCGTTCCCGCCGGGCGGCTTCCTCGGGGGTGATCTGCTCGGCTTGCCCCGACAGTAGCTCGGCGGCCGTTGTCCAGGCTTGGTTCGAGCGCGTTGTCGGGTCCCAGCAATAAAGCGCCTGGTCGCGGCTGCGTGGTCCCGATCGCAGGTAGAAAACCCGTCCGTCGTCGGCCACGTGGATGGCGGTGGGCTGCCCGGCCCGAAAGCGCTGGGTCGCCGCGTATTGCTCCAACATGGTTTCGGCGTGGGCGCGCGCGGCAACAAGTTGGCCCAGCGCCAGAATCAGCGCCGCGCACACACTCGAGCGATGCCGCGCGGGTTCGACGCCCCACCCGCCGGGGTAGCTGGAAACGACCCTTTTCATACCCCTCCGCTAGCGCCCGGTAGGCGACGAACAGGAAACGCTTAGGAGTCGATACCGGGCAGGCAGTATAACGCAGCCGCCGCCGGCGCGCGGAACCCTGACGCGGCCAGGCCGGCGATGCCAGAGCGCACGCCGGCGCGCGGAGCTTCGCGCGGTACTTGGCAAGACCGGCGTTTGCCACGCAGGCAGTCGTCGAGGGGTTGCTAGACCACCTCGGCGGTCTCGAACGTGCGGTCGCCGGGCGCTGGCGCTTCCGAGGGTTGAATGGTGCCCGCAAGGGCCATCTGGCGGAGCGACAGATCGGCCTGAGCGCCGAATCGCAGCCCGCGCCGTCCGGCCTCCCGAGACACGCTGAAGCGAGCTGGCGCGTCCGCGCCCCAACGAATCAGCCGGCCCAGGTCTTCGAATCCCAGGCGATGGCAGGCCCTCAGCGAACTGAGATTGGTCCAGTCGACCAGGGCCACCAACTGCTCGATTCCTTCAACCCGAAGTTGAGTAAAAGCCAGGGCGATGCCGGCGCCATAGAGCTTGCGGCCGCGATATTCAGGTCGGGTGTAGGCCTTGTACATGTAGGCCGTGCGGTTGGGAAGCGAAAGCGGGATGCCCCCACAGTGTTCGGGCTCGATCGAATCGATGGCGTACCAACTGTAGCTAGCCAGCGTTCCGTCGTGCCAGGCTCCGAAGCAACGATCGAGTCCCGTGGCGGCTCGCTGGGCGAAGTGGTGTGACAGTTCGAGTTCGGGTTCTCGGGCCAGGTGGAGTAACTCGGCCGACGACAACCAGGCAAACTCGAAAGCGGGGTCGCAGGCGTTCGGGCGGGAAGCAAGATGGCCGGCCTCGAGCAGGAGTATTTGGTTGACTTCCACACCGAGCCAGCGATGCAGCATCCGCCGACCGAGGCGCGTAATCGCCGCGGCCGCGCCGTGGCGCTGGGCACTACGGGCAAGGTTCTTGCAGGCGGAAAACATGGTGCGCAGATGCCCTGGGGTCCGTCGCCCTATTCGGCAGCGCGGGCCAGCCGCGGGCCGTGAGTGGCCCTGTCGGCGCGCGGCGCGAGCCTCGCGGAAAGAATAGCCCGCGCCGGCGATTCGGGCGCGGAAGGACCGGGGAACCTGCCCCGCATAATCGCTACCAGGCCTACGTCGCGCGGGCCGAATCTGCGGTTTTCAAGGTCCGCCAGCGGGCGGGGTGGGTGGGGGGGTGGCTTGGCCGGCCGCGGCCTCGATCTGGGAGAGCCGGGCACGAGCCGCCAGAAAATAAGCCAGCGACCTGTCCTGCCCCGGAAATGCTCGAGCGCGCAGCGAGGCGATCTGCTCGTCGAGATGGGCGAGCCACCAGGCTACCGATTCGGCCCGGTATACCGTGCGCCCCGGTTTGCGAATCCAAACCGGGTTGGTGTGCGCTTCGGCGTCGGGGTTGCCCGTGGGAGCGACCGAGAAGGCTCGAGCGGCGATCCAGTTCGGGTCGTTCAACGTGAGTGTGGTTGAAAACTCGTGCCACTGACCGGTGCTGGCCGTGGGCTCAAGCTTCCATGGCTGATGGACTTGTCCCGACACGATTAACTGGACCTGGGTTACGGGCGCCACCTCGCTGCGCATCCGAATCGTGGCCGTGACCTGGGTGGGGCCCGGCTCGTCCAGGTGAAGCGAGTCGCCGGGCCGCAGGCCGTTGACCTCTAGCAATAAGAGCGGACCGGTCGTGACGAAGCTGCGCCCCTGGGCCATAGCGGCGAGCCAGTCCGCCGCGGTCGGCGCCTGGGGGTAGTAAACATAGGTCCGCGAATCGCCCAGTTTGCGGCAGGCCGGATAATCGCTGGCGCCCACCGCGGGGAAAGCGACTCCGCAGTTGAGCAGGTGGTACCAGCCCGACAGGCCGATCCCGCGATACAAGCCGAACTGCAGCAGCTCGACCCCCTGGGTGGTGCCCAGGGCCGCGTCGGCCAGAATTTCTTGGGCATAGCCGCCGTGGGCATGAATCGCGATTCCGCCAAGCAAGCGCGTTTCTTCGGCCACTTGGCCAAACACCGGCCAGGTATTGGGGTCCAGTGCTTGCTGTTCCAGCACCATCGTGGGGCGCAGATACAGATTGAAATGGCCATAGTGGCCCGAGCGGTATTCCTGGCCCGAGAGTATGTGGTAGGGGCCTCGGTGGGCGTGCGACTCGAGTCCCATGCCACGCAGTTGGGGCGAGGCTTGGGCGTCCATCCGCCCTTGGTAGCGGCTCGTGTCGTCGTTGTAGCAAAGCACCTGGCCGTAGCGGATGTCTTCGGCCTCGAGCAGGTCGAAGATCAGCGAATCGTCGTCGTCCGTGGCGCGGCGAAAATGCAAGTGCGGATCGCCGCTGTAATAGCCCAGGGCCGACACGTCGGCCTCGCGGCCCAGCCTGATTTCGGCCTCGGCCGTTTGCCCAGAGGCGACCTGGACCGTGCTCGTTCTGGGAGTAGCCTCGAAACCTTTCCAAACCTCGATCCGCGTGGGGCCGGGGGGCACTTCCGCCCTAAACTCGCCCAAGCTGTAGAAGAACCGTCCGAAGTAGCGAATCGGCGCCTTGCTCGGGCGATTGCCCATTCCCTCGGGCCAGGCACCGGTGAGACGGTAGGGCGCGAGCCGGTCGGCCGGCGGGTAGTAGAAGTTGCCGTCGCTCCCCACGACGTTGACCCGGCAGGGAGAAAGCCTACCCGTGGCCTCCTCGACCACGCGCACCTGCACCCGGCCAGCCTGGGGCCCCGCGTCGGTGCGCGGTTGGCCCGCCCGAGCGAAACCGGGCGGCGTTACCAGGTAGGCCTCTTCGTGGGGATCGACTTCTTGCCGGTCGAACTGCCCCACTTGTGCCTGGACGTTCCGGCATAGGCAACCCAGCAGAATCCCGGCGGCCAGCAGGGCCCCCAGCAGCCAGGGACCAGCGCCGCGAGGGCCTTCTGGAACGAGCAGCCTTCCGCCGAAAGTGTGCATCGGGGTGCTTCCTTTCGCGACACGGAGCCGTTGACGGGAAAAGTTCGGATGGTCGAGTGCGGGTTCTTACGTTTAGGGTGTCGGCTGGCGAGCCAGGGCGGCCAGGTCGTCGACTTCGAATTCCGCCAGCAGTCCGAAGCAGAATAGATCGACACCGGCTTCCGCCGTCCAGTCGCGGTCGATCACTTCGCGCAGGGTTTCGAGCGCCTCGTGACTTTCCAAGCTGCCGAAGCAACGCGGCTGGATGGCTTGGGCGGCCAGGGCCGCCAGGCCCGAGCGGGGCCCGTAGGTTACGACGCCGACCGGTCGGCCGGGAAACTGCTCTTTGATCCAGCCGACGGTGGCCAGAAGCTCGTCGACCAGCAGCCCCAACGGCCGCCGCCCTACGGTATCCAGGGCCAGCCCGTAGGTTACCGCGGGATCGGCGGCCCGCACTTCGGCCGCGCCGAGCGAGTACAAGTGCGCCACGATCACGGTTTTCGACGCCTCGAGCAGCGGCCGCGCCCGCTCGGCCAGGCCCTCTGGGGCATCGCTCAGCAGCAGCGTGCACTGCTTGCTTTCTTGAGGTGCGATTACGGTGACCGGGATGGTCCAATGCGCCCCATAGATCAGCCGGTACCAGGCCGCGCTCCCGAGTTGGCCCGAGTGCGAAACATACGTTGTTCGATCGAGCAGTGCCGCCTGGGCCGATCCTTGCTCGGAGCGGATCAACTCGGTAAGCCGCTGGCGCCGGGCAGCGATTGCCTCTGGACCGGGCGAATCGTGTCCTGATGGAAAGCTCGGCTCGGCACGGGCGCGGGCACATTGGTCGGCAAGCCCGAGTGCCAGGCGGTGGAAATCGAGATTCCCCTCTGGCAGCGGCACGGCCAGCTCCTCGGCGCTGCGGGCCGGCTCCTCGGGATCGAGCTCCTCGCGAGCCATCGCACGATCGCCGGGAAAGAAATAATCGCCCAGCGCGGCGTAGAAGGCCTGGCGATTGTCGCGCTCGTAGTTGTGCGTGCCTGGAACCTCGTTGACGTGAGTTCGCCAGGCATCGCCACTGCCGAGCAGTCGGTACACCGAGTCGGCCGCCGAGGCGAGCGGCGGCAAACTGTGATCGGCCCGGAAACAGCAGTCGTCGGCCGCGTTGTAGGTGAGCAACAGATTTCGCGGGGCAACCAAGGCCGTCAGGTGGGTATAGTCGGCCAGGCGGCCCAGGTCGGCCGGTGCTTGTTCCGAGTCGCCAAAGTCGCCGAAGGTGACATTCGAGTGCAGGCTGCCGTAGCCCGCCACCGGGTGGGCCAGGGCCACTCGGGTATCGAGCGCCGCGATCAGAATGGTTTGCCATCCGCCGCCCGAGAGCCCCGTGACGGCGATACGCCGGGGGTCGACCCCCTCGTTGGCCGCCAGGGCGTCGATTCCCCGCCGCAGCGCCAGGTAAAACGGTGCCAGGCCGCTCGTGCCGCACAGGTCCAACTGGTTCAAGCGGTAGTGCGACAGCCCGCTCTGGCGCAGTTGGCCCATGCCGAACCATTCCAGGTCCAGCACGTAACAGCCGCGTCGAGCCAAACAGGTCGAAAGCCGCTGCTTGTAGGGGGCCGCTTGCCCGAGCGGCTCGTGGCCGTTGACGTGCAGAATGCCCGGGGCGCGCTGAAGCGGCGGATCGGGCTCGTACCAGAGTGCCGGAATCCACAAGCCGGGCAGCACTTGCAGGCGAGCTCGGGTAAGTGTGTAGCCGGGCCCCTGGCCCACCCGGTCGAGCCGTTCAAGCTGAGTGGGCGCCTCGCTCCAGGCGCGAGCCTGGCCGCGCAGCACGACCTGGTCCAGCACCTGTTGGCGAAGCGCGGCACTCTCGGCCTGCCAGCGAGCCAGGTCCGTGGGGGGCGTGAAGGTTGCGCCGCGAGCGCGAACTTCGGCTACGACCGCCTGGGCCTGGGTGTCGGCCGCCAAGGGAAACCGAGCGAGCCAGTCCGCCAGCGGCGGCCCGGCATCGTCAGCCAGCCCACGGCTAACGGCTACGAGCGACAGACCAGCCACAGCCAGCGCCGCCAGGCAAGGGCACTGGCAACCTGGCAGGGGCCGGCTAGGCATCGGTCCGGGCCCGCCGACGCTGAGCGCGCCAAGCGGCGAAACCGAATCCGCCCACGGCCAGCGTACCCCAGATGATCAGGGTCTGGGGCTCGGGCACCACGTGGGCTTGGAACTGGAAGCTGTGCACCGAGCCCGCCTGATCGACCACGTTGGCGTAAACGTCGAACACCCCCTCGCCGCCGAAGAGCGAGATCAACTGGTTGTAGTTGAGCGTAATGCCCAGCAGGCCCGGTGTGGTTTGGCTGCCAGTGGTCATGCCGGTGGCGAACATTCCGGCTCCGGTTCCCACCTCGGCCGCGGTGGCGGCCGGGGCCAGGTCGAATTCGTACGTCAGCTTTTCGAAGAACGACGCCACCGAATTGGCGGCCAGGTCGGCATCGCTGAACGAGCCGTTGAAGGTGATCGAGTAGCCCGCGCCCCCTACCGCGGTTGCCGAGGGGCTGGGGGCCACGTTGGTGTAGCTTAGCGTGGTGGAGCTATTGGCCTGGGCACCGGCCCGGTCGGTCACCGTCAGATTGAGCGGGATTGAGGCCGTGGTGCTGGTCAGCCCGTTGGCCACGGCTTGTGCGAAGGTGACCGGGTTGGGTGCCGCCGAGGTGAGGGCGAACCTGGGGTAGTCGACAAACGTGGTCACGTCGCCCCCCAGGTTGCCGGTGGCCTCGAGCGAAAGCGATTGCGTGGCGGCCGTCGCGGTGAAGTTGGCCGAACCGGCCGTGTAGTTGGGGTTCGACACCACGTGCAGCGGGCCGGCTACATTGCCGTCGACCACGACGCGCAGGTCGTCGTGCGACGTCGGCGGAGAATTGCCCGCGCCCCGGCTGGCTTCATACCAACCGACGCTGTACCCCGCGCCGGGCGTAAACCCGCTCACGTTCTGACTGACCGCGCCTCCACCTTGAATGAAGGCAATCTGGCTCCCTTCGGGGGCGGGAACGCCCGAGCCCCCTTGAAAGCCGCTGATGTCGCGCGAGAGACCAGCACCGCCACTGAACGACCAGACCACGCCGGGCTGGCCGTTGGGCCCATACTCGTGGGCGTTGGGAGCCAAGGCGTAGTTCTCGAAGCCCGAGTTCCCCGGCTGCGGAGCCGACTGGGTGGCGGCGGACCCGAATCCCCATTGCACCGAGACCGATTCGAAACCTGGCACCACGGCGTTGGCGGCGTAGTCCGGGTCGCTAAAGGTGGCGTTGGCCGTTACCGAGGCCAGCGAGGCGTTGAAGGCCAAGGGCCCCCCCGCATTGGCATTCGGCGCTGCGTTGGCGTAGGAGACCGTGGCGGTATCGGTGCCGGTCTGGCCGTAGTTGTCGGTTACGGTCAGCGACACGTTGCTCGACTGGCCCGGCGCGGTTAGCCCAGTGGCGGCCAGCCCCAGCGTGGGATTGGCCGAAGTGCTGAACGAATTGCCGTCGGCCACCCAGTTGTAGCCGATCGACGCCCCCTCGGGATCCGCGCTGCCCGCGGAACTGAGCAGTTGGCTCAGCGTGCTCGCGCTATACACATAGGCCCCGTTGGCCTCGGCCACGGGAGGGTCGCTGACGAAATTGAAGCGCACGTCGTCGACGAACGTGGTCCGGTCGCCGGTAAGCGGGTTGGTCGTTTGAAACGTGAGCGTGTAAGAGGTGCTGGTGGCGATGAACACGCTCGAAGTGCGGTCGATGAACGAGTTGCTGGTGACGTTGCCGTTGCTATAGATCGGCGAGCCGCCCAGCAGCACGTTCAAATCGTTGCCGGTGCCGCCGGAGCGAGCCGCCTCGAAGAACGAGAGCGAATAGGCCACCCCCACTTCGAAGCCCGAGATGGTCTGCGACATGGTCGAGACCTGTTGCAACAGGCTGATCTGGTTCCCCTCGGGCGCGGTCACGCCGCCCCCTTGAAACCCGCTGCCGTTGCGCGACACGCCCGCCTGGCTGGTGAAGCTCCAGCCCACGCCCGAGGTGCCGTTGGGGGCGTAGACAAAACTGTTGGCCGCGAGTGCGGGCACCTCGAAGTTAAAATTCGTGATCAGGGGCACCGCCCGGGTAACGATCACCTGGTCGAACAGCGCGGTGTTGTCGCCCGAGATGCCGTTGCTGCCGAGTGTGACCGTGTGCGAGGTGCTGGTTGCCGTGAAGGGCTGGCTGACGGCATGCAGGTAACGATCGGTAAGCACCGTGTTAGTGGGGCCGGCCACGGTCGAGCCGCCAAGCTGGCCGTAGGTTTGCGCCACCCCGCCGATGCCGCGCTCGTTGTAGCGGTACTGCAGCGTATAGGTCTTCCCCGGTACGAAGCCGGTGAGCGATTGCGAAAGCGTGCCGCTGCCCTGCTGAAACGCCACGCGGCTGCCATCGGGAATCGGTGTGCCGTTGGCAAACGGGTCGCTCACCGCGTTGTTGCCGGCACCGCCACCGACCGTCCAGCCGGAAACAGGTCCGTAGCCGGGCGAGGCATTGATCGGCCCCGATTCGAAGCTCGAGTTGTTCACGATGATCGCGGCGCGGGCAGTGCCTTGCCCACTCACCAAGATGCCAAACGCCACGATGACCAGTAGACTAGTGCGTACCGCCATGACAGGTCACCTTTGCCCGAAGCCTGGAGCATTCCCCCCGGACCATCCGCGACCCTGGCCGGAGAATGCCTCGCGGGCCGCCGTGTCGCTACCTCCCCAGAAGGGGGCAACTGGTCACTCTACTAACGCTGGGCAAAGAGTCAATGAATTTTTGGGACCGGCGCGAAGCGGCTAGAACAGCCGCTACCGCAATTGCCTTTGCAGCACACCCGATCGTTCAATGGACAACTAGACGAACCATAGAGACAGTCCGGCGCGAGCGATCGAAGTCGCGATGGTCCGCCGGCCGGGGGCTCGGGTCAGGCGGCCGGATCCGGAGCGCGGCTTCTCGCAGCGTGCCGTTTGGGGGTTAGCGGCGGGCCAGATGCCCGCGGGCGATTTGCAGAGCGCGGTCCAGCACCGGATCGAGGTTGTCCGGAGCGTTGTCTGCCAGGTCAGCGGTCGACGCAGAGGCCACCGGCTGCGGCACCGACTCGACCGCAACGTCGGGTTCGACGCCGACTCGCGAGTAACCCCGGCCGAGCGGCGAGTAAAACTTGGCCGTGGTGAGCCGGATGCCGGCCCCGGCGAAATTCAGCGGGAAGATGCCCTGGACCGAGCCCTTGCCGTAGCTGCGACTGCCGACGATGGTGCCTCGGCGGTGGTCGCGAATGGCGCCGGCCAAAATCTCGCTGGCGCTGGCGCTATCGCCGTCGATCAGCATTACCAGCGGCAAGCGCCAGGTGCCCGCCCGGTGGGCCGAGTAGCTGTAGTCCTCGTGAGGATTGCGACCGCGGGTCGAGACGATGACGCCGTCGTCGACGAATTTGTCGGCCACTTCCACGGCGCTGGTGAGCAGTCCGCCCGGGTTGCCGCGCAGGTCGATCACCAGCGAACGCATGCCCTGGCGATGCAATTTCCACAGGGCCGCGTCCAGGTCGCGGGTGGTGGTCTTCTGAAAGCACACCAGCTTCAGGTAGCCGATTCCCAGACCCGGGTCGATGATACGCACGTCGTCGACGCTGGGTACGTCGACCTGGCGCCGGCGCAGTTGCAGGCGGCGCGGCGCGCGGCCCGGGCTGATCACCGTGACCTCGACCAGCGAATTCTCGGGGCCTTGCAGCAGGTCGGCCGCCTCGTCGGTCGAGAGGTCGGTGGTCGAGCGTCCGTCGACGGCCACGATTCGGTCGCCCGCTCGCAGGCCGCCCCCCTCGGCCGGACTTCGCGTGATGACCTTGACGATCGAGAGCGCTCCGCTATCGGCCTTGAGTTCGATCCCCAGGCCCACGAAGTTTCCGTCGATTTGCGAGTACACCTCGTTCAATTGGCCCGAGGTGAGGTACGTCGAATAGTCGTCGAGCGAGTTGGCCGCCCCGCACACGTATTCCAGGATCACAGCCGTGGGGCTGATCCCCAGGTTCTTGGCTCCCAGCCCGGCGATCAGTCGCGCTGCGTCGCGGGCCTGATTGCGGGTGGTCACCTCGACCCGGGCGATCTGGGAACGCAACTCACTTCGCCAGCGCGCGATTTGCTCGGGCGACCGGCGCGGCAGGTGGCGGGCCACGAAGACTTCGTCTTCCAGGGCGGTTTCCAGGCATTCGGTGCCGGCCATCACCAACCCGCTCCAATTGGGTTGATCCACGTAGTGCGACTGAATCTTCAGCAGCACTTCGTTGTACAAGTTCAGAGCTTCCAGCTCGGAGAGCTTGCCGATCGACTGCTGGAACGAGGTGTCGCTATAGCGGCGGGCCAGGTCGTAATGAATCCGCGATCGATGAAATCGCTCTTCCAGTCGGGGCTCGCCGGGATAGTCGCGGAGCGCTTCTTCGTACAACGTCAGGGCTTCGCCCCAGCGGCGGCCCGCTTCCAGGTCGTAGCCGCGGGTCAGGAGCGAATCGATGGAACCGGCGGCGTCGGCGGCCGGAGTGGCCACCCGCAGAATCGAATTTCCCTGGGCCTGCGCCCCTGCGGCGCCCAGGGCCAGGATGCCAACGGCCAGGATGCCGAGCATCCAGGCCCGGCCAGCCCAAGTGCGCCCGGCGCGTCCTTGCGCTTTCGACTCCTGTTCGACGGATTCGTTGGTCATAAGCTCAGCAGCCGCCTTGAGGACCGATACCCACTGACGAGGTTGCCCAACCCGGTTGCAGCCGTCAGGGCGCGCGGCATCTCGCTCGCGGCGCGTCGAAGAGCGGCTAGAGTCGAATATAGGTCACGTTTCGCCGCTGGTCAAAAAAGCTGTCCACGGCGGCGCGCGGCCGAAGTGTCCTACAACCGGCAGTCTCGGCACCACCGGCGGTCGGTGGCAGCGGACATATCGCCGCGGCTTGAAAAAAGAGTTACGCCGAATGATCGGTAGGTAACGTCTAGAACCAAGGGCAGCGATCGTCCGGTCTGCCAACCCCCGGAGGGCCCGCCGGCAAGTTCGGTACTTTCGCTATTTTCCCCTCCCGGGCCCCGGCGAGTCCCCAATCTGGAAAGCCGGGTCGGACCGGGGTTTCAAGGAGGCTGGAGCACCCAAGAAGGCTACCGGACCGCCACCAGCCGCCCTTGAACGGCCGAGCGGGTCTGGGCATGGCACAGGGCCAGCGCGTCGCGGGCCAATCGCCCCGCCAGAATTTCCGAGGCTTGCCCCCGCCGGATCGAACGCACGACCTCGTTGATTTCAGCCACGAAGCTGCTGATTTCGTCCCCCTCGGGCAGCTTGGGATTCTCCACCCGGCCATCGGCCCTCAACAGCGTCAGGGGCAAGCTGGGACAGGCCTTTCCGCCGAGCACGGCGAAGTCGTACAGCAAGGTGGCCTTCTCGAAGTTCAGCTCGAAACCGTGCGTGAACGGCCGCCCTTGCTGGTTGATCACGCCTGTCGCGGCTGAAACGACGAGCCGCGGATCTTCGAAGATGAATTGCGTGGTGGCGCGCTCGACCACGTCGTTCCGCAGGCTGCCTCGGCAAAACACCGACTTCGGCTGCCCGCAGGCGAGTCGAATCCAGTGTGCGTCGTGAATATGCAGATCGACCAGCGGCCCGCCGACGCGCTGCGGGTCGTAGAAGTCGGCCAGCCACAGCGGATCGGAGATCATGCGCTTCAAGTGGCCGCCCAGCAGCCGGCCATGGCGCCCCGAGCGCACCAGGCTCAGGGCATACGCATACTCGGCGAAAAAGGGCAGCACCTGCCCGATGAGCAACTGGCGCCCGTGGCGCTCGGCGGCGGCGACCATGCGGTCGGCGTCGCGCAGGCTGACCGCGATCGGTTTCTCGCAGAACACGTGTTTGCCGGCCGCCAGGCTGCGGACGGTTGCCTCGGCATGTAAATACGGAGGCAGGCAAATATCCACCAGGTCGATCTGCGGATCGGACAGGAGCTGGTCCAGGTCTTCGTAGGCCGCCGCTCCTCGCAGATCGACTTGTTGGCCGGGCGGGCCGAAGTTCCCCCGAATACCGCGCCAATCGCCGGCGCGCTTTTTCGCATCGCGGCTCACCAAGGCGGCTACCTTCACGCCGCGCGCCCGCTGGTAAGCCAGGTAATGAATCCAGCCCATGAACCCCACGCCGACCAGACCCACCCGAATCATTCCAGCTCCTCGCATGTGATGCGGTTCGAAACGTTGCGTGTTCTAACCAGGGGATTGCCCATCGCCCCGGACGAGTTGGTCAGCCGAGTAGTTTCAGAAACCGGCCGTAAGCTTCGTCCCAGGCGGCCGTTTCGCGCGGTTCGTAATGATCGAGCGTAACCGACTGGCGCACCACCTGCCGGGCTTGGGCCAGCGAGCCGATGGCCCCGGCGGCCATGGCCTGGACCAGCAAGTTGCCCAGCGCGGTCGCCTCGACCGGTCCGGCCAGTACGGGGCGTCCGCAAGCGTCGGCCGTAGCCTGGCACAATTGGTGGTTCTGGGCTCCTCCCCCCACGATGTGAATCACCCGCATTGGTCCGCCGGCCAGCTCTTCAAGCCACTCCAGCACCCGGCGGCATTTCAGCGCCAGGCTGTCGAGGCAGGCGCGGATGATCTCTCCCTCGGATCGCGGTTCGGCTTGCCCCGATTCGCGGCACGCCGCTTGAATCGCGGCCGGCATGTCTCCGGGGGCCGCGAACCGGGCATCGTCCGGGTCGATCAGCCAGCGGCGCGGCGGGGCGGTATCGGCCAGCCGCACCAATTCCTCCCAACTGAAATCTCGGCCCTGGCCCGCCCAAACCCGCCGGCACTCTTGCACGAGCCAGAGCCCGGTAATGTTCTTGAGCAACCGCGTCGTTCCCTCGACGCCCCCTTCGTTGGTGAAGTTGAGCGCTTGGCACCGCTCGGTCAGTACCGGCCGCGGCAACTCGGCCCCCAAGAGCGACCAGGTGCCCGAACTGATGTAACACCAATCGATGGGCCGGCCCGCCGCGCTGTCGGCCGGCACGGCCACCACGGCGCTGGCCGTATCGTGGGTCGGCGGAAGTACCACTTCCACGCCGCTTAGCCCCGTGTCGCGCGCTACCGACTCGCGCAGCGCCCCCAGGCGGGTCCCTGCCGGCAGGATTTCGCCGAGCAGCTCGCGGGGCAATTGAAACTGTTGGCAAAGCTGCGACGACCACTGCCCGACAACCGGGTCGAGCAATTGGGTGGTCGTGGCGTTGGTGTATTCGGCCGAGCCGATGCCCGTCAGCAGCCAATGAAACAGGTCGGGAATCATCAGCAGTCGGCGGGCGGCCGGCAACAGGGCCGATCCCTCGCGCTGCATCGCCAGCAGTTGAAACAGCGTATTGAAGGGCATGAATTGGAGGCCGGTTTGCCGAAAGATTTCGCTCCGCGGCACTCGGGCAAACGCGTACTCGAAAATGCCCTCGGTTCGCCGATCGCGGTAATGAACCGGATTGCCCAGCAGTTCATCGCCCGGTCCCAGGAGCCCGAAATCCACTCCCCAGGAATCGACCCCCACGCTTTGAATGGGTTCCCCCCGGGCCGCGGCAAGGGTTAACCCTTTTTGAACCTGGGTCCAAAGCTGCAGCAGATCCCAGTACAGCCGAGGGCCAACGCTGACCGGCCCGTTGGGAAATCGGTGCAACTCGTCGATCGCCAGGCGCTGCCCGTCGAACGCCCCGCACAACACGCGCCCGCCCGAGGCCCCCAGATCTACCGCCAGATATCGTTGGCTGGCCATTGGTTTCGCGCTCCTCACGACGGCCCTTCCCCCCCCTCCGATCCCGGACCGGGCGAACCCTACGACCGGTGCCCGGGGCCAATCGGAAGTGACCGCTCGGGTAGGGAGTTGGATCGTCGGGCCAATCCGGTCGGCAGTCAAGCAACCCGGCGAAGCGGGTCGGAAACCGACGCTAGAAACCACCCAAATGGGTGGATTTGAGAGAATCGACAAAACCGGCAAAGGCTGTAGTCTCGGCGCGCCCTGCGACGATGAATACTGTTGAGACGGTGCCATACTTGACTTAGATCAGCAACATTCATAACATTGACCAACTCGAGCCACTTGGCGGACCACCGCCAGGCGAGGATTCCCCGCTATGAGCAACCCGGCCAGAAGCTACCGGGCGATGGGTTTTTCGCAGTCTCGTACGGTCGCGGAGCCCCGTGTTACCGCAGAGACTCGTGCGACCGCAGATACTCGACGAGAGGTTCCGGCCATGAGCATTTACCCACCGCTGGAAGCCGACCAGCCTCAGTCGGACGCGGCCAATGAGCTCGCTGGCCCACCAACGCCAGAGGCGGCAGCGCGACCGGTTGGGCCGCGGCTGCACGAGCCGCAGCGCACGCTCTGGCCAGAGGACGCCGACGGGCGGCTCATTCCCTCCGACGAGCTCTTGGCCGACCTGGCCGAATCGAGCCGGCTGCTGGAAAACGCCGAGCCTCGCGAGATCATCGAGTTCGCCGTGCAGCGCTACTTTCCCCGGCTGGCGATGGCCACGGCGTTTGGGCCCGAGGGTTGCGTCATCATTCACTACCTGGCGCAGATTGAGCCGCGGACCTACGTGTTCAACATGGACACCGGATACCAGTTTGCCGAAACGCTCGCCCTGCGCGACCAGCTTGCCAAACGCTACGGCGTCGAGGTGGAAATGCGCCGCCCCGCGACCAGCGTTGAAGAATACGAACGCATCAACGGCGGGCCAGTCTACAAGACCGATCCCGATCGCTGCTGCCGCGAGCGCAAAATTCAGGTGCTGCACGAATCGGTCGCCGGCATGCACGCCTGGATGAGCGGCATTCGCCGCGATCAATCGACCGACCGAGCCCGGGCTTCGATCGTCGGCTGGGACAAAAAATTTCGCCTGGTCAAGATCAGCCCCTTGGCCAACTGGACCAAGAAGGAAGTCTGGAAGCTGATCACCGACGAGCAGATTCCCTACAACCCGTTGCACGACCAGGGCTATACGTCGATCGGTTGCTGGCCCTGCACCCGGGCGGTAATGTTCGGTGAGGATGAGCGGGCCGGCCGTTGGAGCGGCTCTGCCAAGAAAGAGTGCGGCCTGCATACGGCCGATTGAACCGGGGCAGGCTCGAGCGCCCGTTGCCGAAATTCAGTACGCGTTCGCGGTTCGGCGTGAATTGGCCGCGTGCGGTTCGCCGAGCTTGAAAGGGCGGAAACCGGTGCGCATCTCTGCCAAAACCGAGTATGCCGCCATCGCCATGCTCGAGCTGGCCGCCGCCTACGAGGCGGGCGAGCCGGTTCGCATCCGGCAAATTGCCGAAGAGCACCAGATTCCCTCGCGCTTTCTGGTGCAGATTCTGCTGCAACTCAAGGGAGCGGGGCTCGTGGCCAGCACCCGCGGTGCGGGGGGCGGTTATCAACTGGCCCGGCCGCCCGAGGAAATCACCCTGGCCGAAGTCATGGCCGTGATCGACGGCCCCCCCGAACAAGGCCTGGTTTCCAGCGCTTCGCCCGACTCGGTCGCCGCCAAGGTGCTGATGCGAATTTGGCGGCAATCGGCCCGGGCCCAGCAGGAAATGCTCTCGGAGATTACCCTGGCCGAGCTGGTCCAGCGAGCGCAGCAAGACGCCGAGAGCATGTACTACATTTAATTCGCGCCCCTCCGGCCCGGGGGCGGCCGCCGGGTGCAACTCGCGGCGGGGCCGCGCGCAGCACACTAGCCGCGTGCCGCGGGAGAAAAAAAGAGCCCCCGATCCGCAGACCGGGGGGCTCTCGCTGTCGTTCGACCGCGGCGTGGCGCAACCGCGCTTATTGCAAAGCACACCTGGTTCGAAGCATGCCGCCGGCACTGGGTTACCGGCGCCCGCGAACGCCGGCCGCCTACGCCTTTCCGGCCGACATCGCCTCGGCCAGAATCTGCGACGTGCTCGGCCGCATGATTCGCGGGTCGACCTGCTGGCCCTCGAGCAGCGTCTTGCGCACATCCTTGCCCGAGATGAACACCGGCTTCTCGTCCTTGTGGTTTTCCATCAGGTCCACGCGGCCCGCCGACTCGTAATAGGCCGCGAAGCCCACGTTCAGCGGCTTGATCTTCAGATCGCCCGCCAGGTTCTTGAAGATGTCTTGGGCGTCGAAATCGCCCCAAATGGCGGTGCCGTCGTGATAGGGGGCGTCGGCGTGCTTGCGCCCGATCACAATATCGGTGAAGCCGTAGTTCTGCCGGTAAATGGCGTGCATCACGGCTTCCTTCGGGCCGCCGTAAAACATCTTGATATCCAGGCCCAACAGAATCACCCGGTCGGGCACCTGCTCGCCCCGCGGACCCCACAGGGCCGCGTCGCTGTCGCCCTCGCCGATGCCCCGGGCGTCGATCAGCGCCTCGTAGGTGTGCATCCGCACCTCGGCGTTCACGTCGTCCCCCTTGGTCTCGCCGATCAACGGGTTCAAGCAAGCGCCGGCGTTGTGACCCTGGCGAATCAACGTTTCCAGCCCATAGACCAGGGCGTACTCGTGGGCCCGGTGCAGCGGGTTGCGGGTTTGAAAGGCCACGACCCGCTGCCAGCCGCGATCGGCCAGCACGGCCCGAACCTCGCGGGGCGAGAGCACGTACTTGCCGAACTTGGGGTGCTTCGGCTGCGGCAATACCTCGAGCTTGCCGCCGATCAGATGGGTCTTGTCGGCGTCGCCCTTGAGCACCATGTCGGCGCCCGGGTGATCGGTGCGCTCGGTGCCGTACACGCTCTTCAGGTACCGGGCTTTGTCCCAGGGGAACACGTCGCTCACCGCACAGGTGGCCACCACCTGGCCGGCCGAATTGGTCAGGGCCACCTTCTGGCCCGGCTTGATCTGGGCCGCCATTTCCGTGGTAACCGGCAGCGCCAGCGGAATGGTCCAGGCATAGCGCTGGCCGTTGTGTTCGATGTAGGCCTCGTCGAGCACCCGGTTATAGGTGGCCGAGTCCATCGGACCGGTCAGCGGGCTGAGGGCCCCGTCGCCAAAGCGGTACACGGTCGAGAGATCGGCGTCGGAAACCGGCACTTTGACGAGCTTCTCGGCCTCGGCCCCAAAGGCCTCCTTGCGATCGGCGGGCACGGTGCAGCAAACCGGTTCCTTGAGTCCACCATGGGGGGGGAGTAAATCGGGCATGGCTATGGCTCTCTCTGCTCTGGAATCGTGGCCGTTTGGTTATTGAGAAGCCGAGCAGTATAGCGGCCGGCCAGCCGGTAGCTCAACCGGCCCCGCCGGGGGCAATTCGGGGGGGCCGGGGCGGCCAAAATGCCCCGGCAAGCGGGCAACTGGGGGCCCAAGCCGCGAATGGTAGTGAGCCAAGTAGCCAAGTTAGGTCAGCCGATCGGCCGCCGGGGGGGCAGGCGAGCCTTCGTCGCCCGGCTATGAGACCGACCCGCCGAACTGGTCAAGGCGATCGGTGAGACGATACTCCAGGTGACACCCCGGCAATTCGTCATCGAGGTGTCGAGGGCCCAGCAGGTCACTACGATGATCCTGAAGTCTTTCGTTGCCGGGTAACCCCGCCGCGCCTGTTGTGTCGGGGCCAACTAGGGGGCCAACTGCGTTTGGACGTTCAGGACACGCCCTCCTGACGCTACCGAACGACCAAAGCAACCCGGGGACGGCCAAACCGTTGATTTCATAATCCGCCCGTACCTCCGCTCGGGTTGACCGCCTTGTTCGTCCTATGAATCGGGATCAATCAAACCTTCGGCGCGAGCTTTCTTAACAGCGCCGACGAGCGCATTTATCGACGGCTTAAGCGTTGCGAGGTTGCCTTGCTCCTGCAACAGTTCATACTCAACCTTCTGATCGATTGTTGCGGCAAGTTGAGACATTAACTCCCGATACCTAGCGTTCTTCGTCTCAGCAAGAGTTAGTTTTGTGGCGACTTCTTCAGCTTGGGTAACGGCAGCCGCATTTGCCTTCCCTTCTGATTGTGATTGCAGAACACCGGATGCTGCAACCAATGTG
The DNA here is from genome assembly GCA_964399535.1 of uncultured Pirellulales bacterium. GTDB lineage: Bacteria > Planctomycetota > Planctomycetia > Pirellulales > CAYNRE01 > CAYNRE01. The sequence continues at coordinate 247,531 of CAYNRE010000055.1, forward strand.
GCGAAAAGCAAGTTCGCGCCGAGAAAGACATAGATTGTGTTCAAAATTCCTTTGCGAGGACTGCCACTTCGCGCCTGTTCTCGGCTAATGAGACGGTATGACCAAAGCGACAGGAAAAAGATGAGCCCTGAAACGCCAACCTTCAGAATTGCGACGGGGTCCATTCACTCGTTTCCGATTGCTAAAAGCGTTGGGCGAACTTGCCATATAGAATGGTCATTGAACTACCAGTATCCTGCAAAGGTGTTATCCGAACGCGCAATTACAACGTGTGTCGCGTCAACTACTTGGTGAATTCTTTAGGTTGTCGTTGCTTGATAGGTTGTTTCAGCTATCGCTTATCAAGATCGCCAGCCATCCGGTCCACCGGGCTTCAACCACCGCGACTCATCCCGAATTGTAACATCGAATCTTTTCGGACTCTACTTCCGAAGGTGGCTGGCCAATGCCACAGGTCGAACCGTCCTGGGTCACGAACGGGATTGCCAACAAGCCGCGTCGGACCCATCGACCGTAGCCAAGCATTGTGTGTCATTGGCCGGACTGATTCGGCAGCGCTGGTTGCTTGCCGGTGGCCGCTGGCAACTCATTGTCGCTCTGCCGAAGGCCCGGAAGGCCATTATGATGATCCTGTTGCCTCTCGTTGCCGGGTAACCCCGCCGCGCCTGTTGTGTCGGGGCGACCCAGCGAGCTTGGCCGAGGTCGACCAATGGCTCTCGAATTCGGGTGCAGTTATTGCGGCTGGATCGGCAGCCGCAAACAGGTGGTCCGAGCCGCTTGTCCCGAGTGTGGGCATCCCGTACACGATCGCTGGACGCTGTGGAGCGAGTGGCGCTGGTTCGTCGGCTTGGGCCTGGTCGCGGCCGCGCTGGTGGGGTACTCGTTTCTTCCCCAGAGCGCCCGCCTGTACCTGGACATGGCGATTTCCGAGCACGGTCCCGATCAGGAGCAGTACATCCACCTGGATTCGTTATCGGTTCAACCGACACCGCGCGGATCGCAACTGGCTTTCAGGATCCGCAACGCCACGCAGCTGACATTCTCGAAGCTGCGGCTGAGCCTGACGGTGCACCCTTTTCCGGCGGCCGATCAACAGCAGGTTTTCGGAAGATCGCTGCCCGACCTTGTGGTGGCCGACCTGGATCCCGGCGCCGAGCGAGTGGTCACCGCGGAGGTTGAGAGCCTCGCGCCACAGCAACTGATGGGTTGGCAAGCGAACGTTGCAGGTATCGAGTTGCCGGACGGTTTCTGGAATCGCGAGCTGGAGAAGATCGTAACGGTTCGCATCTTCGGCGTATTTGGCGACGTGCCGATTCCGTTCGGCGGACCGGCGCCTGGCCCCGTCTTGCACGGACCATTGGGTCAGAAAATGCAGCTCCGATAGCGCCAGTCCCGTAGGGCAGCCAAGCAGGTCAGGTCATCGGCCTGACGAGTGCCGTGAAATTGCCGTCAGGCGAAGCGCCTGACCTACGGGGCCGGGCCTGTGGAAAGTATCCGCCGCCTTCGTTTTCCAGAGACCAGGGGCGACTATGGAGAGGCGGTTTGAAGCTGGCCAGCGCCCTGCGACCCGCAAGTCAGGCAGGCGGGAGCCTCGCCTACTACTCCTGGAGCAAGAGCAGGAAGATAATCGGTGCGCCGGCACGCATCATGGCGGAATGTCTCTTTTACAGCGCAGCCAGCTTTTCCAAAAAACGGCTAACCTGTACTTTCAGCATATCGTCCGTGTAATAGACCCCTGGTGCCTCCCGTTTCGTGATTTCATCACGGACGTAAAGGCTTAGCTCATCCTGAAACTCGTCAATTAACGAGCGGAGGACAGGATCACAGTCATTCAAATGGCCGTTAGCTACGAAATCATCAACGCAACGTACTAAGTGTTGTCCCTCGAGGCGGCCAGCCAAGTATGCTTCAGCGGCTTGAACGACTGCAATGATGTGGGGATTGTTACTCATTTACCTTGACCCCTTGTCGATTACAGTGATGATGTTCCCCGTGATTTCGTTGCGGACAACGCCGACGCCCCGACCAGTGGATGGCAGCGACGCGAGCAGCTTGTACGTTGCTACGCCTGTTCGCGGATCGAAAGTACGCACGCCGTTCCGTACGGCTTCTTGAACAGAAGCCCATGACACGTCGCGAGTAGCCATGCGCCCCATTGCATGGGTTGATGATGTGTCGAGTCGGTACGGATACGAACGTGCTTTTTCCACATCCGCCGCAATGCGTTCTGCAGAGAGTCGTACATTACTACCCGCCGCCCCAGCCGTGTCGCCCGATCGGGTTGCCTTCGAAGCGACCGATTCGGCGACTTCCTCCAGAGTTCCGAAGGGCAGGCTCCCGCCTGCCTTCCTTGAGCCTTAGCATGGTTCGATGCTCAAGGTTCAGCCAAGCAGGTCAGGTCATCGGCCTGACGAGTGCCGAGAAATTGCCGTCAGGCGAAGCGCCTGAACTACGGGGCTACAGAGCAGTGATGTCTCCTTTCGGTTCCCCAGGGTGCGAACGGTTACCCTACGGGGCTACCGATACTCGATCGAGATCAAATATGTCAATTTGATGCTTCTCGAACAGTTCCTCGAGCGCATGATCGCCAAAGCCTTGCAGATAGTCGTGCTCGGCATCAGAAATTGGGACGGCAAGCACCCAACTTACGACCTTAGTGCCACACTGTAATGTCTTAATGCGGCTCTCCCACAGGAATGGTGCAGTAAAATATAAATGCGGAACGGTCGTCGAAGGATAGTATTCGCGCACGTAACCTAGCATGGCACTGCCAGGGCCGTAGAACCTACGTGTCCTCATGATGCAAAACGCCGCTGAAGCTAGGACGTTGGGGTAGAGTTCAGAAGAGGTAGCGCAGGACCCAGCGATTTCAATCCTGACGTGACACTCCGAACCATCCAGTCCAATAATCCGAGTGTCCGACACTCCGATAGTCGAGTATGAAGTCACTCCATTGTAAGGGCGATTGTCGCACCGTAGGACATCTACACTTATTGCTTCCGTGTCATGCTGATACGCACGCACCTTAGGTGTTCCACCAAACGCCTTCCATGCGTGCTGTGCGATAGCCTTGTTTTCCGTCGACGCACTCATCGCGTACTCTTCCATCATTCATAGCCAAAATAGCCATCGGTATTGTCTTCTCCAGCGTGACTCCGATTAGATACCGGTGGCTCAGATCGGTAATGACTGGGGTCGTTATGCTCGTCTAAGAATCGCTTGCGGTCAATCGCGCGCTCCATTGCACTACGCTGATGTTTCCTGAACTCGAAACCGGGCCTATGACCCAAATCCCACGGTTGTTCAGAGATTATTTCAGTACCAGTAACGGGATCGAGAACCTTTCCGTCTGGACCTTTTGCACTTTCCCAAACTTCCTCTCGCACACCTTTCCGGAACCCCGACGGGCGGTCGTACGTTTTTGGAATACTACTTGCGGCACCCGCCGTGTCGCCCGATCGGGTTGCCTTCGAGGCGACCGATTCGGCGACTTCCTCCAGACCTTCCTGGGCAAGCTTCTTGACGCCTAGTTTGGCAGTGTCTTGAACGACGTCAACAACGCCGAAGGGGAGGATGATCGGGACGCCGGCGATTTGGCTCGCCGCCTCTTCCACCGCCGTATCGGCCAGCTCGGTCACCACCAACGGTGTGGCCGCGGCCGCCGCCGCACCTACCGTCAATCCACTCAGGCCGGCCGCCGCCAGCCCGCCTGCCCCGCCGAGCGCTAGCGCCGAAGTGCCGAGCGCGATCTGCTGGTAGGTTTGCAGATCGGAGTCCATCTGCGAGGGATGGATAAGGTAGTGCCAATAATCGCTCAGACTGGGCCAATCCCACGAGGCGTCGCTCGCCGTGCCCGGCGACTCGGCCGTCCGCTCGCGCAGCGCCAATTCGTACAGCGCTTCCAGGCTGCGGGGGTCCGGCCGAGAGCTGAGCGGGTCGAAGCTACGTATGCGCTCTCGGGCTTCGGCCAAGAGGGCTGCATGTGCGGCACGACGAGCGGCCGCGGCGCGCTCCGCCTGTTCGACGCGGACAGCGGCCAGCGCCGCAAGTTCGTCGAGCCGCCGGGCAATTTCCAGCAGCTTCTCGCGGCGCTCCCAGTTGTAAATCGGCTCGGCCAAGCGCACTGCCCCCGTGCGCGGCGGAAGCTGAATCGCCGGTCGGCGAGTTGCCCACCAACCGCCACGCACGGCCCACGCTACGAGCGACCGTGGCCGGAATTCAAGCAGTTACTCGGCAACGGCCCAACCGCCAGTTAGCAGCGCCCCCCTGTAACGATCGCGGGCCGGCTCCGCTCAGCTAGCTAGAAGCCCGGGAAGTTTTCGCCGGGCCCGTGTGTTACCGGCCTGCGGTTTGGCCTCTGCCCAAGGTTCGGCGTCGGTCGGCGTTCTGGCCCCGGCGCGCGCTGGGGGCACTGGCCCGCCGCTTCGCGCCGGCAAGTCGAACCTCGGCGATTCTCTCTGCCTACCCAGCCTGAGCAGCCCGGCACCTTGGCCAGCCAAGGCCCGGCGCTGTTGCCCAGGGAGAGGGTGCGCCCCGAACTGGAGCCGAACCGATTTACGCCTTGGCACAAATCATCGCGGTCACGGGGCTGTTGCTTTGGGCTCAGGAAGCCTTGCGAAGGGCAAATCGCTGGGCCGTGTGGGGCGTGTTTCTTTTGATGCCGGTTCTGCTCACGCCCTACTGGATACGTATCAACGAGCTGGGCCTGTTCTCGTGGTTTAAGTTCTACACGGTCTTCTTCTGCGTGTGTTGGGGCACGGCGCTGCGGTTCACCTGGTTGGGACGCCGGCCCTGGGCTCGGGCGACCATCGCCCTGTTGCTGGCGGCCAATATTGCCGAGGCGGTAACGGTCGACCTGGTTGGCCACGGCGCGGCCCGTTTCGTGAACGCGGCGGCCGGCCTGCTGCTGATTGCGACCATGCCCTACGGCAAGCAAACCACGCGGATCGACACGGCGGGCCGTTACCGCGACTTGCGCTACACTATGAGCCGGCGCTGGGTGATCGGCTATACGCTTTGGAATTGGACCTTTGTGTATCTCAATTATCCCGCGCTGGCAGGGCACCATACGGCGGTACTGGCCGCGGGGCTGATCGTGGCGATAGTCCATCCGCGCCGCTGGTCGCAAACGCGGGCCTCGACGCTGGGGGTGAGCCTGCTGCTTACCGCGACCTGTTACCGGGAAATGGTCGCTTGGATGGACACCTCGACCTGGTTTAGCGAGCCGGTCGCCACGCTCGCGGCCCTGCTGGCGCTGGCGTACATGGGGGGCTACGCGGCTCGGTTCTGGCGGCCCAGGGTGGCCCGAACCAGCTTTCGCGGCCGAAGGCCACCGGCGCCGCCAAGACACGCGGCGGCCACAATTCCAACGATCGCACTCCCGATACTCACACCGCGTGGAAGGCTCAAGCAGTGGGCGAAAAGCCCCAGGCGCGTCGGCGGCGTTTTCGGTTCGGCGGGCCTTTGCTAGCCTGGGTTGCGCGGCGTGGCTAGGCGGGGGCCGCGCAAGCTAGGCGCCTGTGCGCGACTGGGGTGCCCACCAGGCTTTAGCCTCGGCGGGGCCCCAAGTTTCAGCCCAGGGCCAGGCGGCCATGATTTCGAGCACCTCGTCGGCCGTGGCGGGGCGGGCCTCGGGGTCGGCCGCCAGGAGTCGGGCCACCAACTCGTCGAGTTCGGGCGGCAGTGCGATGCCGGCCTCGGAGGGGCGCGGGGGCGGGGTGCCCGGGTCGCGATTGAGAATCGCGGCCAGGTTTTCGGCCGAGTAGGCGGGCCGGCCCACCAGCAGGAAGTAGGCCACGGCACCCACGGCGTACAAGTCGCCGCGGCGGTCGACGCGCCGCGGGTCGCGCAATTGTTCGGGGGGCATGTACGCCGGCGTTCCCGCCAGCAAGCTGGGCTGGGTCAGCTCGGGGCCTTCGACCACGACCGGACGGGCCAGCCCGAAGTCGAGCAGCTTGACGCAATCGTACTGCCCACCGCGTTCGCAAAGCATGATGTTTTGCGGCTTGATATCGCGATGGACCAGGCCTCGGTCGTGGGCTTCGACCAAGGCGCTGCAGATTTGCCGCAACAGGTACACGACCCGCGGCGCCGGCAGCGGCCCAGTCTTGCGGACCAGCTCGGCCAGGTTAGGCCCGTCGATCAGCTCCATGGCACAGTAGAAGGTGCCCTGTTCGGTGGTGCCGTAGTCGTAGATTTCGATCGTAACCGGGTGCGTGAGCTGGGCGGCCAGGCGCACTTCGCGCTCGAAGCGGGCCAGCATGGCCGGCGTGGCCAGGTCGGGGCGGATGAACTTGATGGCCGTGGGGCGCTTGAGCAGGGCATGTCGGGCGCGGAAGACTTCGCCCATGCCGCCGGAGCCGATTTTGCCCTCGAGCAAGTAGGGGCCCACCGAGCGGACCGAGGCCTGTTCTTTCTGCCAGCGGCGCAGCCGCAGCCAACTGGTGCCAGCGGCGCCTGTGGCCAGGGTCAGCAGGGCAAAGACCACGCCGAACCCCATTTGCAGAAAGCCGAGCATGGAAAGCGCTTCGCTGCGATCGATCTCGACCACCAGCGCCAGGCCCGGGTCTTCCAGCCAGCGCCAGGCCCCCACGACGGTGACACCGCGGTAATCGCGATAGCCCTCGACCTTGCAGCCGTCGTGGCGGTCCAAACCCAGCGCGGCCGCTTCGGTGAGCGGGCGGGCGCCGACCGGCAGTTTGGGCTTCCAGCCTTCGAGCAAGTTGCCGCCCGGATCGCGAACAGCCACTTCGAGCACCCCCACGGGTTTTCGCTCGGGGGTGGCCAGGCCCAGCTTGAGCAATTGCTTGTCGAAGCGACTGGGGGAAATGAGCAGCCCCGCGCGATTGACGGCGTAGGTTTCGCCCGACAGGCCGGCCTGGCCCAGGGTGAGCATGTCATAGAATTCTTGCTCGGTGCCGATTCCCCGCACGACCATGGCGGCGATGACCTGGCCTTGGTGGCGCACGGGAACCACGACCGACATGGTCGGCTGGCCCGTTTCGACCGGACGATCGGCGGTCATGGTGTCGTTCAGATAGGGGGTGCGGATGACCGACTCGCCGCGGGCCACGCGGGCTAGCAGGGCGGCTCCGGTGGGCGAGACCAGGCTGCCCAGGGCGTCTCCGTCGTCGGTCCAGTCGGCGATTCGTACGCCGTCGCGCGACCAGACCAGGTACCGTACCTGCGGTCCGGCCAGTTCGCGGAGGGCGGCGCGCAGGGCGGCGGCGGCGGGCTGGGCGGCCAGGTCGGCGGGTTGTCGGTCGGCCTGGCGGTGCAGCTCGGCCAGCTCGGCGATCGGTTGGGCGACATCGCTCTGGCGGGCCCAGTTCTCGACCTGCCGGCGCTCGCTGTCGAGCCAGTTGCGCACGGCCCGCGATTGCACGTCGACGAACGTGCCGAGTCGATCGCGGAGGGCGTGTTCGACCGACCGTTGAACGGCCACATAGAGCCCGACCGTGGCCAGGCAGAGCGTGAGCAGGGCAGCCGCGGCGCCCAGCGCGAGCCAGCCGACCGGGTCGAGTCGATTGAGCCCGCGCCAGACTCCGGGGCGCGCGGGCGAAGCCCCGGGCTGGGAGCGCGTGGGCTCGTCGGCCAAGGCGGCGCCAGCGGCCGGCAGGGTTTCGGTGAGCGCCGGGGTGGCCAACAGGGTCCGGGTTTCGTGGTGAGCCAGGAGCGACTCGACCTCGTCGCGCAGGCGCTGGTCGCCGCGGCAAGCCTGGTCCAGATAGGCGCTGCGCTGGCTGGCCGGTTGCTCGACCGCGGCGAGAAACAGCTCTTTGGCGCGCAGGTAAGTCGAATCGCTCACGATGCGGAGTCCTGCTCGAGCTCGCGGCGCAACCAGGCTCGAATCAGCGTCCACTCGCGCTCGACCGTGCGGGTGGAAAGCTGCAGCGACTCGGCCACCTCGGGCACGGTCATGCCCCCGAAGAAGCGCCGCTCGACGATCATGGCCTGCTGCGGATCGAGCCGCGTGAGTTTCTCGAGTGCGGCATCGACCGCGAGCACGTCGAGCGGCTTCTCGGGCGAAAGCAGTTGTCCGGGGTCGAGCGTCACGCGATGCCGGCCTCCGCCGCGCTTAAGCCGCGCGCGGCGCCGCGCGTGGTCGACCAGAATGCGCCGCATGGCCGATGCCGACACCGCCAGAAGCTGGCTGCGATTGCGCCAATCGTGCCGCGACTCGCGCAGCAGCCGCAGCACAACCTCGTGCACGAGCGCGGTGGGCTCGAGCGTGTGGCCCTGCCCCTCGCGGCGCATGACCCGGGCCGCCTGTGCCCGCAGGTCGGCATAGAGCTGGGGGAGCAACTGGGCAGCCTCCAGCGGGCCGGTCTGGGCTGCCGGGGGGGTTGTTTCGGCTGCGGGCGGTTCAGGGTTTTGCTCGGCCGTCACTGGTCGTCCCCCCGGCGCTGGAACTTCTTACCAGTCTAACGGTTCGGCGCGCCGCCGAAACCATCGCCGGCGACAACTTCCCTAGCCGGCGGGGGGACCCCCGGGAGGGTTCTGCGGGTTTTTTGGCGGGTTCCCTTGCGGGTTGTCGCGTAGTTCGGCGGCCCAGGAGTGAGTGATTCGGCTGGGTGCCGAACTTCGCCCGGGGAAGTTTCCGCCGAAGGAAAGAAACCATGTCTCAAAACACGCAAATATTCGTTGTTGACCCGGATCCGGCCACGTTGGCACAGGTGCGGTCGGTGACCAACAGCTTGCGCCGGGCGGGTACCGCCTGCTCGTCGGAGGAAATCGGCTGGTGGCCCTCGGCCGAGCACTTTTTCGCCGACTTGCCGGCCGGCTCTCAGGGGTTGGTGGTGAGCGAGTTGGTGCTACCCGGCATGGACGGGCTGCGTTTGCAGGATCGCCTGCCCGGCTCGCTGCAATTGTTGTTTCTGACGGCCGGCGCGCGAATTGCGATGGTCGTCGATGCCCTGCGGCAGGGGGCGGTCACGGTGCTGGAGAAGCCGGCCAGCGACGAGAGCCTGCGTTTGGCCATGTCGGCCGCTCTGGCGGCCGAGTCGCTTCGCCGGCCGTCGATCGCCGTCAGCGGGACCACCGAAGTCGAGTCGCCCAACTTTACGCGCCGCGAGCGGGAGGTGCTGCGGCTCATCCTGGCCGGCAAACCCAACAAGGCCATCGCCCGGCGATTGCAGTTGGGGCTGCGGACCGTGGAGTCGTGTCGTCAGCAGGTTTTCCGCAAGACCGGCTCGCGCTCGCTGGCCGACCTGGTTCGCGTGGCCGTGGCGGCGGAGTTGGCCGGGCGCTCGATGGTGGTCGATGAAGCGGGGACCGGCGGAAACTGCGGCGCTTGGCAATCGCCTCTCTCGGAAACATGGCGCGCTACGGCCCTGCAGGGTTGCGTGCCGGGAGGAGTTCGATGAGATTTCGACTAAGTCGGGGCGTGGTACTCGCCCTGGTCGCGGCCGTCGACCTGGCCCGCAGTTCGCGACCCTGGATTGCGGCCGATCGACTGGCCGCCGACAACCAGTTGCCTCCGCGCTTCCTGGCTCAGGTTCTTCAGGCCCTGACCCGGGCCGGAGTGTTGCGGTCGGTGCGCGGCGCCGAGGGAGGCTATGCCCTGGCCCGCGCGGCGAGCCAGATCAGCGTGTGGGATCTGGTCGCCGCGGTCGAGGGGGAGTCGGACGCGGCGCTGCGGTCGGCGGCCTCGTTGCCTGCGGACCTGAACTCGCGCTTGGCGCCCCTGTTGGCTCAGATCGATCAGACCGTTCAGCAGGAACTGACCGCGGTGACCCTGGCCGACCTGGCCGGGGTCGCCTGAGCGGCCAGGGGTTAGGAGCCCACGTACCGGGCATAGAGCGTTTTGGCGGCGGCGATATCGTCGGTGCCCGAGACGATGGCCCGGCCGTCGGCAAAGATGGTCAGTTGGTGCTCGCCCGCCCAGAAGCGGACCAGAAACGGCGTGGCCACCGTGCGCCCCAGCGGGGCCAGTTTCTGGGCCAGGGCGGCCAGGTCGGTTAGGCCCGATTCGGGGCGGGCGAGTTGTACGGCGTTGCGACCGCAGAGCACGGCCGACTGGCCCCCCCGCTGGCCAGCCAGCCAAGGCCAATCTTTCCGGTAACAGGCAGGGCATTGAACCGCCTCGCCCCAGGCCGAGAGGCGCACCTGGCGGAGGTGGTTGTCCCACAAGTCGATTACGGTCAGCACCCGGCTGACCGCCTCGGCCCGACCGGCCAAGAGCTTCAGTCCCTCCATGGCCTGGAGCGCGGCGATGACGGTAACCGCCGGCCCGACCACGCCCGCTGTGTCGCAGGTGGGCAGCGATCCCGGCGGCGGCGGCTCGCCGAGCAGGCAGGCCAGGCAGGCCGACTGCCCGGGCACGATGGTCATGGTCTGCCCTTCGGCCCCCAAGCAGCCGCCGTACACCCAGGGAATGCCGAGCGCTTGCGAGGCATCGTTGAGCAAGAAGCGGGTTTCGAAATTGTCGGTGCCGTCGAGAATCACGTCGACATCGCGGCACAGCGCTTCGATATTGCGGTGATCGACGTCGGCAATCACCGGCTCGATCTGAATCTGGCTGTTGGCCCGGGCCAGCTTTTCGGCCGCGGCCAGGGCCTTGGGGGTACCCTCGGCGGCGTCTTGTTCGTCGAACAGCACCTGGCGCTGCAGGTTGGTTAGTTCGACGAAATCGCGGTCGACAATTCGCAGATGGCCCACGCCGGCGCGGGCCAACAGGTTGGCGATCACGGTGCCCAGCGCGCCGCAGCCACAGACAAGGGCCCGGCCGCGCGCGAGCTGCTCTTGGCCGGACGCGCCCAGCGGCGCGTAGCGAATTTGCCGGGCATAGCGCTCCCAGGTCGGGGCAGGCGGCTCGGTCATCGGAACCTCGGCGGGGGGCGTGCTAGGTCGTCGTCGGCGGAGGTTGCGTGGAGGGCTCCAGCGGCGCGATCAAAACCCGGTCGATCCGCTGGCCGTCCATATCCACGACTTCCAGCCGCAGGTTGTCCCAAGTGGTCTGTTGACCCACCGTGGGAATTCGGCCCAGGCAGTCGAGCACGAGCCCCGCCACGGTGGTGTAGCTGCGCGGCTCGTCGACGTCGAACGAGGTGAGCTTCAAACCCTCGACCAGGTCTTCGATCGCCAGCCGGCCGTCGACCAGCCAGGAACCGTCGTCGCGTTGCACAAGCGCCTGACGGCGATCGCGGGCATGCTCGTCGCGAATTTCGCCGACCAACTCGGTGACGACGTCTTCGAGGGTGACCACTCCCTCGGTGCCGCCAAACTCGTCGAGCACCACGGCCAACTGAGTGCCCTGCTCTTGAAACCGCTCGAGCAAGCGATCGAGCGGCAAGGTTTCAGGAACGAACAGCGCCGGCCGCAGCAGCTTGCGCAGCTCGATGGGCCAGCCCAGGTAATGCTGGCGGAACAGGTCCTTGAAATGGACGAACCCGACGATGTGATCCAGATCGCCTTCGTAAACCGGTAAGCGCGAGAAGCCCGCCATGGCCACGGTGCCGATCACCTCGCTGGGCGGCGTGTTCAGGTCCAGGGCATCGAGCTCGATCCGGGGGCGCATGATGTCGCGCACGGTGCGGTCGGAGAGCTGCAGCGCCTCGAGGGCGACCTTATGTTCCCCCGGTTCGAAGACTCCCTCCTGGGCGCCGGTTTTAATCAGGTGCTGCACGTCTTCCACGCTGACCGAGGTTTCTTCCGCCTGCCGGCTGCCACCCAGAAGCCAGAGCACGCCGTTGGTAACGGAGCTCATAACCCAAACAGCGGGCCGGGCCAGGCGGGCCAGGGCAGTCATGGGCAAGGCTACGATCAGGGCCAGCCGTTCGGCGCTGCGCAGGGCCAGCCGCTTGGGCACCAGTTCGCCCAGCACCAGCGAGGTAAACGCGATGCCGACTACGACCAGCCCCAGGGCCAGCTCCTCGTTATAGTTGACCACCCAGGCCAGCGGAGCGCGGGCCAGGCGCTCGGCCAGGAAATCGGCCAGCCGCGCGCCCCCGAACGCCGCGGCAAAGGTCCCCACCAGCGTGATGCCGACCTGAACCGTGGGCAAAAAACGATTCGGGTCGCGGGCCAGGTCGAGCGCGGCTCGGGCGGCTCGATCTCCGCTGTTGGCCAATTGCTCGAGCCGGCCGCGCCGCGAAGCGATGATGGCGATTTCGGCCGCGGCAAAAAAGCCGTTGGCCAAAATCAGGCCAAGAATAATCAGAATTTCCCAGACGAATGCGGGAAACAAGGGGCCCTCGCACGGCGCACGGCCGCCGACGCCGCACCCAAGGCGTGGCGACGACATTAAGCGAACGGAGCACCCGGGTGGCGGTGTTCCGTGGGCGGCGCGGGGGTATTCTAGTTTGCCGGGCAGCGGGCGACAATTCGAGAACCCGGTTTAGCGATCGGCCGGCGATTGGGACCCACCCCCTGCCAGAAAAGTGGGCTGGTTCGCTTCGAGCCAGGCAACCAGCGCCGCGGCGGCCAGGCGATGGGCCTCGCCGTTGGGATGATGATCGACCGGGTGCACCCAAAGCAACTCGGTCTGCTGGCCACTGAGCGCTGGCGCCAAGTCGCACACCGCGATTCCCTCGGCACGGGCGAGCCGGGCTACCTCTCGATGCGCTGCGGCCAATGGGTATTCGCTTTCGAGCTGCACCAACAGCGGATATAGCACCAGCACCATCCGACCGGGAGCCAGATCGCGCAAACCGCGCAGGTCCGCGGCCCATTGCGCCAACCCCTGGGGATTACGGGCCGGGTCGTGAATGGCCTGATACCAGGCGATGGTGTCGCCCTGCACGCGCCGCAGAATCAAGTCGGACAGTAACCAGCGGCCCAAGCGCGCGGCGCTGAGCCAGCGAAGCGCCCCCGTGGGATGTTCGAGCAATTCCCGCCGCAGATTGATCAGGTCGAATATCGCGTTCTCCTGGCGGACCATCGACTCGGGAATCGGGACGTCGTTGGGGGTCCAGACGACCAGAAGCCGATCGGGGCGCAAGAGCGGCTCGAGTTGTCTGGCCAAGTGCAATTCATCTCGCGTGTCGGCGCCCGAGCGACCGGCGTTGATCCATTGGCTGGCTACGGGACAGAACTCTTCGGCCCAGCGGCAGAACGAGCGCTCGACGGGCACTCCCTCGCCGAATACGAACGAGTCGCCCAGCACCAAAACCCGCAGCCGGTCGGTTTCGTCCGTCGGCGAGAGCTCGGGCTCGCGCAACCCAAGCGATGTTCGCCGATATTCAACCGACCAGGGGGTAAGCGACAAATCGGTCAGCGGATACTGGTGCTTGGAAAAGTCGATCAGGCGCCAGGAGCCCCTCTGGCAGTCGGGCACGGGCACGAACTCTCCGTGGGGGTTCGAGGAGTAACAGTGCAGGTCGCGCGGCGGCCGGCAGTCGCCGCATAGCAGTTGCCGTCTCCGCGGCGGAAGCGAGCCTGACTCGAAGAGGCGAATCGCCAACTCCAACAACAGGCAGCCGGCCGCCAGGCCCAGCAGAATCCCCGCCAGGCGAAACCCCAGTCGACGCGTGAAGTGCCTGGCTGGTGCGTGGCTCATGGCGAAACCGGGGCGGAGGTGGATGCGTTCGGCCGAGCCGGAGCCAAATAAGGCTGCCCGGTCTGGTAAAGCGCGATCCGCTCGGCAATCCGCCGAGCGAGAGACGGATTGCCTTCTGCAATCGCCAACGCTTCCGCCTGCCGCGCGGTTGCGATTGCCTCGTCGAACTGGTTCGCCGCAGCCTGGCTCGCGGCCAGCGTGTCGAGCAGGTTGGCCGTGGGCCGGCCGCTGCGCTCTAGCGCGGCTTTCGCCCAGTGTCCCGCCTGTTGCGTCTGGCGAACCCGCGGATCGGCGTCGGTCGCCAGGGTCCAGGCCAGGTCGTTGGCCGGCCCCGCTAGCGCTGGCTGCAACTGGGCGCTGGCCAGCAGGTGGGGCACCGCCTCGAGGCCGCGTCCTTGCTCCTGCAGTGCCTGGGCCAGTTGGGAATGCAGCTCACCATCGTCGGGGAACTGGACCAAAAGGGTCTCCAGCGTGGAGGTAGCCTGGGGCCCGCGCCCCGACGCCAACAAGAGCTGGGCCAAACGCCGCCAGGCTTTAACATAGCCTGGTTCCCAGCGCACGCAGTGCTCGAGGTACTCGATGGCCAGCGGTAACTGATCGCGCCGCTCGGCGACCGTGGCCAGATTGAACCAGGCGGCGGCGTTTCTTGGGTCGATTTCAAGCAAGCGCCGATAAAACTCTTCGGCCTGGTCCAGATTGCCCGACTCGGCCGCCAGGTTTCCCAGCCCGTTGAGCGCCAAGCTGCTGCGGGGATTGACCCGCGCGGTGTGCTGGTAAAGAGCTCGGTCGCTGCTCCAGGCGGGTAGCTGCCACATGCTCACCAGCATGGATGCGGCCAGCAAGATCGCGGCCACCCCCGCGCGCGGGTTGAGCCAACCGCCGGTGGGCGAGTTCTTGCCGTCGGGCGTGGAGATCAGCCGCGCGGTGATCCAAGCGGCGCCCAAGAGGGGCCAATATACGTAACGGTCGGCCACGGTCGAGAATCGCTGAAACTCAAACGGCACCAGCCCAAGCGTGGGAAGCAGCCCGGCGAGGAGCAGCGCCAGGGGCGGCCCCCAACCGTGGCGGATCGGCCGCAGGCAGAGTATCGCGGCCAGCCCCAACGGCACCAGCGCCGCGCCCCACCACCAGCCGGCCGCCACCACCATAGTCGGCGAGCGCCCATAGTCAGGGGCCAGCGGCCACGGCCAGAACAGCTTGCCCGCGTAGAAGGCCAGGGCATCGCAGGCCACCAGCGCGCGATCGAGCCAGCCGAGGTTCGCCTGGTCTGGCCGTAGTGGCTGCTCGGCGCGGGTGATCCAGGCCAGGCCCAGGGCCAACAGCGCCCACAGGGCGGGCCAGACCAGCCACCGCCAGCTCTGTGGGTGAATGCCTGCCCAGGCCAAGGCCAAGACGGCTAGCGGCAGCCCCGCGGCCGAGGGCTTGGAGCCCAGCGCCATCGCGGCGGCCAGGGTGGCCAACAGCATCCAGTGGCCGCTCGACCGGGCGGGGCGGTCGTTCGCTGCCGATTGCGGCTGCGATGCCCGCGCGAAACACAACAGCGCCAGCGTCGACCCCAAGGCGGCCAGCAGCCCCTTGGTCTCGGTGACCCAGGCCACGCTTTCCACATGAAGGGGGTGGACGGCGAACAGCGCGGCTCCCCAGAAACTGGCCTTTCGATCGGCGCCGAGCAGCTCGAGCAACTTCAGCACGGCCCATACGTTGAGCAGATGCAAGACCAGGTTTCCGGCATGCAGCAATTCGGCCACTGGCGTCGGCGAGCCGGGGCCCGCGGCCGCCGACCCAAGATTGGCAAGCCAAATCTCGGCCCCCCAAAACGTGTACGTCACCGGGGCGTAGACACCGAACCAGGGCCCCTGCCATACGCGAATCAAACTGTGCCAACCCAAGGGATGGTAGAGCGGGTTCGACGAAATGTTGAGTTGGTCGTCCCAGGCGAGCAGGGGAAACCGCAGCGTGGGGGCATAAACAACGAGGCAAACCAGAGCCAGCCAAACCACGCCGCCCCAGCCCTTGGGCGGCTGGAATCGACGGGCCAGCATGCGGTCGACCCGGGCGAGCGTGGTCATCGAATTCACGACTTACGGATCCGATCGTGGGGCCGGGGCAGGCACCACCTCGGCTACCCGGCGGACCAGCGCCTCGAGCAAGACACGCGCCGTATCCGGGCCCAGGCTGTTCCGCTCGCCGTATTGCGGCGATTTGCGGTTGTAGGCATAGGGTGCCGCGACATCCCATTGGCGGCGAGGAATGATGTAGCCCACTTCATCGTTGGCCAGGCCGATCAACATGGTCTGGGGGCCGGGAAGGGCGTTCATCACGGCGGGCTCGAGTGGCGCTTCGGGAAAATCGACCCCCGGCTCGGGGGCCGCGGGAAACTCGCCGTAAACCAACTCGGGGTAAAGCTCGCCCGGAATGGCGGCCAGGTGCAACTGGCCCAGCCGCAGGTAGGCCACTTCCGAGAGAACCGCCTGGGGGCCCTCGAGTTCCGTTGGTGGAACCTCGGCCCCCGGTTGTTCGGGGTTGCCCTCGTACACCACGGCCGGGCGCGTCAGCACTCCGGCGGCTCGCGCCTGGCGGTAGCCGGTGTTATCCAGGGGCACCGCCAGCTCGCGCGTGGAAAGCTGCCAGGGGGCCAATTCGATCGGCGCGGCGGATTCGAGCGCCAGCAGGGCCAGGTCGGCCACGGCCTCGCCATAAAGGCGCATGAAATCGAACACGTCTTTGGCCATGATCTTGCCGCTGGCGTCACGAAACCTGGCGGTCGGGGTTCCCATCAGTCCGCCTACCGCCCCGCTGAAATACACCACCGGGCAGCGGTGCCGGGCCTCGAGCGAATCGACCGCGTAGCCCATGAAGTCGCGTGTCAGCAGGTGGTTTCCGTCGGGCTCCACCGGGTGGCTGTTCCACTGCACGATGAGTCCGCAGGGTTCGTTGTCTTCCAGGCGGCGAAACTCGATCGTGCGAAGCACGCTGTCAAAAATGTTGGGCAAGCGATAATCGGCCAAAAGGCTGGGGTCGCTAGCCTGGGCGTATCGGGCCGTGGCGGCTACCCGTTGGCGATCGGCCTGGCGCACTGCCACCACGACCTGGCCGAGCACCCGATCCAGATACCGGGGGTCGACCCCCGACGTTTGAGGCGCGGGGCCCCAGATGCCGACTACATCGGGCCCTTCGTGGTTGTGGGTACTGGCTACGAGCACGTATTGAAAGTCGGCCAGTTCCTGGCGGATGCGCTGGACCAGGGGATACTGAATGCCGATCAGGTCGGCGCCGACCAGGGCAATTTTCTTATCTCCGTCGGCCAGCACCACGGCGCGGGCTTGGAGGCGATCGTGAATGCCAGTTGCCTTCCGGCCCGATTCCTGTCCCGCCAACCAGACCGGGGCGGGGCCCTCGACCTCGGGGGTCAGGTCGCTGGCCGAGAAGCCGACTTCCAGGGCGGAGGCCGCCGAGCCGCCCAGCAGCAGGATCGCCAAGGCCAAGGCAGCCGACCACCGCGCCGTCGGGATGCCCCCTGGGGTGAGGCCGGTTCGAGCGGGCAAGCAACGATTCATAGAGCGGGTCCTCCAAGATCCCAAATGCCCGTGGGGGGCGGGAGCACATCGAGCGGCAAGCTAACCAAGATTCGCGAACCTTTTCCCGGCGCACTTTCCACGTCTGCCCGACCGTGCAGCATGCGGGCTCGTTCGCGAACCCCTTGCAGCCCGAAACGGCGCTCGTGTATCTGGCTGGGATCGAAACCGACGCCATCGTCGACGATTTGCAGTTCGAGCCGGTTGCCAGACTGCTTCAGCGAAACTAGCGCATGCCGCGCCTGGCTATGGCGCACCACATTGGTCAGGCATTCCTGGACGATGCGGTAAATGGTCCCCTCGAACAGCGGATCGAGCCGGTCGAATTCGACCTCGGCCCGAAGTTCGAACCGGGTGGGGCAGTCGGGCTCCTTTTCGGAGATTAGGTACTCGATTGCCGCCACGACCCCCAGTTCGTCGATAATGGGTGGGCGCAAGCCGCTGATCATCCGGCGGCCCTCGTCGATCGTACGGCGCAGCAGCCGGCGCACCAGGTCGAACTGCTCGCGGGCTTTGGCGGGCAGGGTTTCCGGGTCGACCGCGTCCAGGTGCATCAATCCCCCGGTCACGTCCTGCACCAGGCCATCGTGGATTTCGTAGGCCACGAGCTGCCGGTCGCGCTCGTGGGCCACGAGCGACTGGCACAGTAGCTCCTGCTGCCGCTGCGACTGAAGTTCAGCTTCTTTGCGGAAGGTGATATCGGTCGAAATCATCAGGGCAAAGGGCTTGTGGTCTTCCGTGCGCGAGGGAACGTAACGCGTGGACCACCAGCGGTCGTTCATGGCCACGTGCTCGAAGGCGTCAGTCCGGCCTTCGCCGAATACCCGCGCTAGCGCCAAGGAATGCCGAGCCCGATAGTCCTCGGGCAGGTAATTGGCCCAGGGGGTTCCCACCAGTTGTTCGATGGTCATGCCGGGGGGAGCGCGGTTGATGAACCGAAGCAGCCCCTGGCGGTCGACCGTGTAGAGCCAATCCGGCAGATGATCGAGGACCGATCGCTGTCGCGACTCGGTCAACCGGAGCAGGTCGTCGCCCCGTTTGCGCTCCCAGGTCGCGGCCAGCACGTGGGCGCACGACTCGAGGAAGCGGACGTCGTTGTCGCTGAACGCGCGCCGCGCGCGGCAATGGACCCCCAACGTGCCGAAGACCCGCTCGCGAAACCGCACCGGCACCGCCAACGAACTGGCGATACCCTGACGCACGAGATTCGTGGCATCGAACCGCGTTTCGCTGGCCGAGTCGAGCATCAGCACCGGCTGGCCTTGAGCCATCACCAGGCCCGGCATGCTATCGGCCAGGGGCATCGTCGCCAGGCAAATCTGCGCCAGTCCATCGGGGGCGTCGCGGTTGGGCTCGAGCAGGTGAAAGGTGAATTGATCGAGTTCCGCCTTCAGCTCGGAGTAGCCGAGCCGGTCGACGCGCAGGCATTCGACGGCCCGGAGGGCGATTTCACGAACCAACGCATCGGGGTCGACGGGCGAAGCCGCCAGCCGGCCTAAATCGGCGATGGCGTCGCGACAGCGTAGTTGGTCCTCGAGAGCCGTTTCGGCCGCGCGGCGATCCGTCACGTCTTCCGAGATGCCGGCCATGCGCTCCGGCTTTTCCTCGCCGGCCAGGCGAATCGGAAACACGCGGGCGCGCAGCCACCGTACCTGGCCGTCGGGCCGAACGATGCGATAAACCAGCTCGGTAAAAGGCTCGGACGCCGCCTGCCGCCAGGCGGCGATGACCCGCTCGCGATCGTCGGGGTGCAGCATTTCGACGAACGAACGGGCGTCTTGGTAGAAGCTCTCGGCGGTGCAGCCCGTGATCCGTTCGTACACGGGGCTTACGTAGATCGCGCGGCGAAAATCTTCGGAGACGATCCAGAAAATCTCGTTGACGTGCTCGGCCAACTCGCGAAAGCGGAGTTCGCTTTCGCGAAGTGCCTCTTCGGCCAGTTTCTGCTGCGTTACGTCGCGAAAAACCGAGACCCCGCCGCGCGGCTGACCCTGGCGGTCGACGAGCGGCCGGGAGGTAACCGAAATCCAGCGCCCCGGCTTGCCGCTGGGGCGCAAGTACAACTCCATTTCGTCCACGTCCTGACCCCGCAGGGCCCTGGCCATGGGGAGTTGATCCGAGGGACAGGGGGTTTTCCGGTCGGGTAGGTAAACGCCGGCCCTGGCGGCCCACTCGGCGGGGTCGACCTTGGCAAACGGAGGCTCGAGATCAATCGCCTCGGTCGCCCTGCGGTTGATAAAGAGTACTTCGCCGCTGGAGTCGAGGGCGACGATACCATCGCCGATGCCGCGCAGTACGGCCGCGTAGAAATCAGCCGTCTCGCACCAGGGCGAAGCCGCGGGAGCGGCGGTTTGCGGATGGTTCAGGCGGGTCATGGCGCTCGGAGTGCCAACGGAGTGCGTGGAATCGCTCGTCGTACCCTGCCGCGCCAGCCACCGCCGCTTAGCCACGTTGCCGGGCGCGACGGCGCACCCAAGGGCGCACCGCCACCAGCAAGGCCAAGCTGGAGACGATTAGAAAACCCAGGGCCAGCGCTCGTTCAATCGCCATCTGGAACGCTCCTCCAGCAGCGACCGGCCAGCAGCCACTCCACGCGGTTGGCACAGCTCGAAGTTCACTTTCCCGGCGCCCGGCCGCCTCCGCGTCGGGCGCGTGGCCGCCTCACGCCAACGGCGGCCAGAGGGAATCCAGCCGCCCCGGTGGGCGCCCATGGCTGTATTCTAACGACCCCCGCGGCGTTGCTCTACTGGTTGGGCCACTGGCCGAACCATGGCCTGGGAATCTGGCTTGTCAGGTCGCCCGGCCGGGTTGTTTTGGGGATCCGAGGCGCCTAGTCGAGCGCGGCGATGAAGCGGAGAAAATGAGCCTCGATCATGGCCCAGTGGTCGCCAAAGACCGAGGTAAAATCGGCCGTGCGCTCCGCCGGACCATAGGGCTCAAACGCCGGACGAGCAGCCGTTTTGGCCAGGAAGTCGGCGTATTTCTTCCCCTGGGTTTCCACCAGGTAATAGGTAAATGCCCAGGCCTGGGCATAGGCCGCCTGAGTGCTGGTTTGAAACAACCGGTCCGAGGCGATCATCTCGGGCAGGCTTTCGCCGCGGCGGGTCTTCAGCGAGGCGCGAAAGGCGGCCAACTGCTCGCGGTTTACCCGCTCGCGAGCCGCCGACTGCGACCGCCAATTCCAAACGCCGGGGGCCTCGAAGAGCGTGCCCAGCCCCTCGCCGACCCAGCGCGGCGTGTACGAGAACCGGCCGTGAACGCCGCAGTTGAACGCGGTCTGGTGGGTTGCCTCGTGAATGATCGTGGCCGCGTTCGTGCTCCAGTCGTCGCCCGAACTGCCATGCGTTACGTCGTAAAGCGCGATGCGGTTCGACACCGGCGAATAGTAGCCCAACAGGCCCTGGCGCGGCACGTTGTCGTCGGCCGCGGCATAGCGCAAGAAGCCCCCCTGGTCGGGAAACACAACGGCCACGAGGGGAAACTCGGGCTGGCTCAGGTTGAATCCGCGGGCTTTGAAGTAGTGCCAGAAGGTGCGGTACAGATCCTCGAATCGCTGCCCCCACAGGTCGCGCTGACCGCGAGGATGGGCCACTAGGTAGTGGCCCGTGGCCGTGATCTCGAATGTTTGCCCCAGCTCGCGCTGCAACTGTTCGCGGATTTCACCCACGGTGAAGCTTTGAAACCGCGGAGCCGATTTGCGAAAGTCGCGTGCCGAGTCGGGGTCGAAATCCCACAGCCGGCCGTCGCGACCCAACAGCAGCACCGGGTCGGCCGACCAGGTGAGCGGCGTACCCTCGACCCTTGTTTGGCCGATCGTGAGCTGCAAGGTGTAGCGGTTGTTGTTCTCGGCAGCACTCCAGGAAGGTGCGCCAAAGCAGATCAAGGCCGCCAACCCCAGGGCGCTCGTGCGCATAAGCGAATTCCGAAGTCCAGTTTTTTTTAAGGCGTACCAGGTGGCAATGCGAGCCGGCTTCCGGCCCCGATTCACGGTTCGGCATTGCAAACCTAGTTCATGGCGGTCGGCTGCGCGGGGGGCGGTCGCTCGCCGCGGCGGGGTCACAGGGTGGTGTTGGGTGGGCACCCTCCGGCGGCGCGGTTTGTAGCGGTTGCCATTGCTGGGCCGTTACAATGCCGGCTGCCGCTAAACCAATGCCTGTTGCCGCGGAACAGGGCTGAGTTCCCGGCCCGCCCTGGCCGATGCAGGCCCTCGATCGCAATCTCGAAAGGGTGTTTTCCATGGGACTCTGGCCGAGTGTCGTCTGCGCGGCGCTGGTCCTGGGGCAGGCGGCCAGCGGAGCCAGGTTTCCCCAATTGGCCGAACTGGTCGTCAAGCTCGACGCGGGCTCGCTCAGCGAACGAGAAGCCGCGGAACAAGCCATCCTGGCGCTTGGGCCGGGGGTGCTGGCCGAGCTGCCCGAGGCCCCTCCCCGCAGCTCGGCGGAAACCCGGCAGCGGCTGGCCCGAATTCGGCAGACGTTGCTCACGAGCCGGGCCGAGTCGGTGCTGAATGCATCGCAGGTGCCGGCGACCGAGTCGGGGATCGCCCTAAGTGCGCTATTCGAGGCCTGGCAGCAGCAAACCGGCAACCGCATTTGGGATTACCGCTCGGAGTTCGGCCAGGACAACGACGACTTAACGGTCGACACGGCCCTGGAAGCCCGGCCCTTTTGGCCGGCCCTCGACGACTTGCTCGATCGCCTGGACCTGAGCGTCTACTCCTATTCGGGCGAACCCGCCGTGGCGATCGTGGCCCGCGGCCCCCGAGAAAGCGACCGCTTGAATCGCGCTAGCTACAGCGGGGCTTTTCGCGTGCAGGCGCTGCATTTCGACGCGCACCGCGATCTGCGCGACGACGGTCAAACCACGCTTTCGCTGGGTCTGGAGATGGCCTGGGAACCGCGGCTGCGGCCCGTCGCCATTGTGCTCGACCCGATCGACCTCAAGGGGCAAGACGCCGAGGGGCGCGCGATCGAGGCGGCCGACGCCGAGGCGGAACTGGAAGCCATGGTCAATCCCGGCAGTGTCACGGCCGAAATCGACGTACCCTTGGCCCCGCCTCCGGCCGATTGCCGAGAGATCGCCCGGCTGCAAGGCAAGTTCACCGTGCTGCTACCAGGGGGAATCGAGGAGTTCCGCTTCCAGAGCTTGGAGAGTGCTCGCGATGCCCGGCAGCGCCGCGGCGGCGTCGAGGTGACGCTGGAACAAATGCGCAAGAACAACGACCTTTGGGAGGCCCGTCTGCTGATTGCTTTCGACGAGGCGTCGGGCGCGCTGGAATCGCACCGCGGCTGGATTTACGACAACGAGGCTTTCTTGCTGGACGCCCAGGGAAACCAACTGGCCAACGACGGTTATCAGACCACCTACGAAAGCGAGAACGGAGTTGGCGTGGCCTACTTGTTCGATCTTCCCCAAGGGCCTGGCGGCTACACCTTGGTGTACCGCACGCCGGCCGCGATTCTGAACTCGGAATTGTCGTTCGAGCTGAAAGACCTGCCGCTGCCGTGAGACGATTGCACCTCAATTCACCGCCACCCATGGGCTGGCGCCGCCAGATCGCCAGCCGGCTCGCCGCTAGGTGCTGGCTGGCCGCCGCTGGGTTCGGGCTGGCCGCCGTGTGGGCGATGGGCCCGGCCGTAGCCGCCGAACCCGACCCGGTCGTAGCGGCCCGGGTGGCCGACCACGAGGTGCTTGCCGCGGACGTGGTCCGAATCGTCGAGCTGGCCAACCCGCAGGCGACCGGCTCGGCCCGCTGGGCGCTGGAAGCCCAGGCCCTGGAAGCCATCATCAACCAGCGGCTGATCGATCACGCCTGTGCCGAGCGCGGGCTGGAGGTGACCGCCGAAGAGGTGGAAACCCGCCGCCAGGCGTTGCGCAAGCAGTTGATCGACCGCGGCGGGTCGTGGGACGACTTTCTGCGCCGCCGCCACTTGGACGAAGCCGGATTGCGGCAGGAATTGGTCGGCCAACTGCAGTTGGAGAAATGCGCTGCCACGCTCGTTACGCCCCAGAAGCTGTCCGCATTCTTTCAAACGCATCGGGAAGAGTTCGATGGGCGAGCCGTGCGGGTGCGCCACATCCTACTTCGGCCAGCCGGCCCGGCAACCGAGGCCTCGCTGGGCGAACTGATGCGCGCGGCCGCCCAGCTACGGACCAGAATTGAATCTGGAGAAACTTCGTTTGAAGACGCCGTGCGGGCACGCTCGGCCGGGCCAAGCCGGCGCCGCGGCGGCGACCTGGGCTGGGTCGAGCGAAATACCCCCTGGCAGGCGCCCTTGGTCAGCGCGGCGCTAGGGCTTCAACCCGAGCAAATCAGCCCCCCCGTGCTCAGCGCCTGGGGAGTTCACCTGATTCAAGCCACGGAGCTGCGCGAGGGAACGCGGGACCTGAACGAGGTTCGCGGGGAACTGGTCCACCGGGTGGCGGCCGACGAGCTGCGTCAACTCGCCGAAGAACAGCGCAAGAAAGTGCCGGTTGAATACACCGGGCAAATGCCGTATCGCGATCCGGCTACGGGACGACTGGTGCCGCCGACGACCGCGGCCGGTTCGGCTGCTTCCGAATCGGCAGTTCCCGGCTCGGCGGGCCCCCAAGCCGAGCCGTCCGGGCCAGCCCCCTGATCGCCGGTTTTGTTGCCCGGCGGCAGCCCAGGCGGGCGGCCCTCGCGGGGCGCGCGGCCGCAATCCAAGTCGTTAATCGTCGACCTCGTCGATCTCGGCAGTCGAGTTCGGGCTGTGCTCGATTTCGTCGAGCAGCCGTTTTCCGCCCAGCGGGTCAGAGGGATCCCAATCGAGCAATTGCAGCAATACGTCGCGAGCCGTGCGGAGCCGCCCCAACTGGAGGAGAGCGAACGCCAGCCCCTTGGCCGATTCCAACAGCGACTTGTTTGCCGGCCGCGCATAGGGCAAGCGGACCGCCGCGCCGGCGGGCCGGCAGGCTGCCCGGCCCAGTTCGTAGGCGTAGCCGAAATGGCCGCGTGCCAGTTGATAGTCGCCATCTTCCAGGGCGATTTCGCCGAGCAGGCGATGACAGGCCAGACAGGCATCGCAGCCGTCCAGCAGCCAACGCAGTTCGTCGCGGGCAATCTCCGTTTCGCCGGCGTCGAGCATCTGCTCAACTTCCGCCAAATCCTCGGCTCGCTCTCGGGCACAGCGCGGGTGAACCAACTCCGATTCGGTGCCGGAATCAGTTTTTTTCAGACCCAGCGAGGGCCGGCGCGGGGCATGGTGCCCCCCTGATCCGCGGTTTCCACCGCGCCGTTTGCCGGGTTGTTTCGAGGCACTCATGCGGGCCGAAAAATAGTTGGGCACGGCTTGCCCCTGCCTTGCGGGGCCGCCAAAAGAAACGGGGTCGCCGACCCGGCTGCGTGTCGGGCAAGGAACCAGCAAGGGAAGTTTCCCAGCCGGAGCCTGCAAAGGCTACCCATTCTGGCGACAAAGCGTCTGGTTTTGCCTGGCCAGCGCCTGGTTCCAGCCCGTTGGGCTACCTGTTCCACAGCTCGCGGTTTCGGGCCAGTCGGTGGGCGGCCGCATCGATCACAGCGATTGGCGGGGCGGAACCAGCCACCGGCCGGCAGATGGGTCGGCACTTGGCCGGCCCGCTGGCCGTTCCCTCGCCGGAAAACAAGCCATATAACCAAGGTGTTCCACCAGCGGGGGCGGATCCATCGCCCCCACCCAAAACGGGGGTGCCGAGCGGCATGGCAGCAATTCTGGGCATTTCGGCGTTTTATCACGACTCGGCCGCCGCGCTGGTGGTCGATGGCCGGGTCGTGGCCGCGGCCCAGGAGGAGCGTTTTACCCGGATCAAGCACGACCACAACTTCCCCCAGCGAGCCATCGATTATTGCCTGGGCGAGGCCGGCCTGAGCCCGGCCGATCTGGATTGGGTGGGGTTCTACGACAAGCCGCTGTTGAAGTTTGAGCGCCTGCTGGAAACCTATCTCACCTACGCGCCTGCCGGATTTGCTTCGTTTCTGATGGCCATCCCGCTTTGGCTGCGCGAGAAGCTGTTTTTGCCCCGGGTGATGCGCGAGGGCTTGGGGGGCCAGTACCGAAAGCGGTTTGTCTTCGCCGAACACCATGAATCGCACGCGGCGAGCGCGTTTTTTCCATCGCCGTTCGACGAAGCCGCGATCCTCACGCTCGACGGCGTTGGCGAATGGGCCACGGCCAGCTACGGCGTGGGGCGCGGCAACCAGATCGAATTGACCCACCAGCTCAAATTCCCGCACTCGCTAGGGCTGCTCTACTCGGCCTTCACCTATTACACCGGGTTCAAGGTGAACTCGGGCGAGTACAAGGTGATGGGCTTGGCCCCCTATGGCGAGCCGCGCTACGCCCCGTTGATCTACGACCACCTGTTGGATCTGAAGCCGGACGGCTCGTTCCGCATGGACATGTCGTATTTCAACTACTGCCAGGGTCTGACCATGACCTCGGCCAAATTTCACCGCTTGTTCGGCGGTCCGCCGCGGCAGCCCGAGTCGCGGGTGACCCAGCGCGAAATGGACCTGGCCGCCTCGGTTCAAGCGGTGACCGAAGAGATCATGCTGCGAATCGGCCGGCACGTGCACGCCCAGACCGGGCAGCAGCGGCTGTGTCTGGCCGGCGGCGTGGCGCTGAACTGCGTGGGCAATGGCCGGCTGCTGCGCGAGGGGCCATTCGAGCAAATCTGGATCCAGCCCGCGGCCGGCGACGCGGGCGGGGCGCTGGGCGTGGCTCTGTTCATTCATCACCAATTGCTCGATCAGCCGCGCCGGCCCACCACCACCGACCATCAATCGGGCTCACTATTGGGCCCCGCTTACGACGACGACCAGATCGAACAATTCCTGAAATCCCAGGGCGCCCAGTACACCCGCTATGAAAGCGATGAAGCGCTCTGCCGCGAAGTGGCCGGGCTATTGGCCAGCGAGAAAGTCATCGGCTGGTTTCAAGGGCGAATGGAGTTCGGTCCCCGGGCCCTGGGGGGACGAAGCATCCTGGGCGATTCGCGCAGCACCCAGATGCAATCGTTGATGAATCTGAAGATCAAGTTTCGCGAATCGTTCCGGCCTTTTGCCCCCAGCGTGTTGCGCAACCGAGTCGACGATTATTTCGAAATGCGCCCCGAGGAAGACAGCCCTTATATGCTGCTGGTGGCGCCGGTCCGGCCCGACAAACGGCTGCCGGTCAACGGCCAGGCGGCGGGGCTCGAGGGCATCGAGAAGTTGAAGGTGCCCCGGAGCGTGGTGCCGGCGATTACCCACGTGGACTATTCGGCCCGGGTGCAAACGGTCGACGCCGAGCGCCACGGAATTTATTACCGGTTGCTCTGCGAGTTCGAGGCCCAGACCGGTTGCCCGGTGCTGATCAACACCAGCTTCAACGTGCGCGGCGAACCGATCGTCTGCACGCCCGAGAACGCGTATCACTGTTTCCGGGGTACGCATATGGATGTGCTCGTGCTTGGCCGCTGCGTGCTCGAGAAAGACAAGCAGCCGGCCCTGAGCGAGAAGCAACAGGCCGAGTACCTGGCGAAATTTCAGTTGGATTAGCCGACGGTTGAAACATCGAGCGGAAGTTGAGCGCTCGCCCCGACGACACCACCGATAGCTGCGTAAACACCAACCCCCTAGCACCGCTCAACGTAGCCCGACCGCAAGCAAAGGCCCGCCATGTCACTGGTCAAAATCAACTGGCAGCCGGACGAGAAAACGCTCCGCGAATTCTCCGAGTGGTGGCTGTTTTTCCTGGGGATGGTGGCCTCGCCCCTGGCCTGGTCGCGCGGCCACTGGGGTCTTGCCGCCACGTTCTGGGTGGCAGCGGTGGCGGGCCGGCTCCTGGGCGCGCTCAGGCCCCGCTGGATGCGACCGGTGTTCCTGGGGCTGACGCTTGCCACCTGGCCCATCGGCTGGGTGGTTTCGCACCTGGCGCTGGGGGTGATTTATTTCGGAGTGTTCACCGCGGTGGGGTTGGTCTTTCGCCTCTTGGGGCGCGACCCGCTCCAGCGCCGCTTCGACCGCTCGGCGGCAACCTATTGGGAAGCGTATAATCCCAATCAGGGAAAGGCCCGCTACCTGCGGCAGTTTTGACCTGTAATCGTCTCTGAGCGAATCCACTTCCCAACGGCGGTGAGAATAGGGCTATGAGCAGCGAACCGAACGATTTTGAACGGTTGTCGGAGGAAGAGCAGCCCAGCTTGTTGGTCGAGTTCATCGACTTTCTCAAACACAACAAGAAGTGGTGGCTCCTGCCTATTTTGATCGTGGTGGGCGGAGTGGGCCTGCTGGCGATGTTCTCCTCGACCGGTGCCGCGCCGTTCGTATACACGCTCTTCTAGCTCGCCCCGGCGGCGGGGTAGCGCGGCCGGTTGGGCCAACGAAAAACGCCCCGGTCCGTAGGGCCGGGGCGGTTGGTCGATATCGAATTTTCGGCCCGCAGAGGGCCAGGGAGACCACGAGCGTGTTTCGGGCGGACGGCCTGCCGCTGCCGGGTTAGAAGTTCACCTCGACCCGGCTCACCAGCCCGTCGAACGTGAGCACGTCGTCGACGTTGACGAAGTTGTCGCTCCGCACCGCGTTGATCCAGCCGCCGGTGGTGACCATGTTGTACCAGGCCGCCACATAGTAGCCGGCCCGCAGCTTGAGCCGGCCGTTGGGGGTTTGCCAGCCCAGGCCCACCTCGTACTCCAGCACCGGCACGATGCGGTCGTCTTTCCAACTCGTAGTGGCCTGCGTCAGCCCGAAGGTGTTCGCCTGGGTGTAGTCGGCATGAATCCGGCCGGTCAGGGCGCTGACCAGGGCGTTGCCGTAAATGTAAAGGCCGCTGCGACAGGCGTGGTATTCGCCATCGAGCCCGGCTCGAATGCCGCCGCCGTTGAAGTTCACCTGGCTCAGCACGCTGGTCGTGCCCGGGGTAATCGGCTGGCTGGCGAGAAAATCCTGGTCCAATTGGCCGTAACGGGCCCCGATCGAATAGTTCACCACCGAGCAACGGTTGTGGCACACCACGCGCCGGTAGTCGATGTCGATGAACTGGAAGTCGACGTCGTGCCGGGCCTGTGCCTGCAAGCTCGGTGCATAGGCATTGATGGTGCCCGGGTAGGTTAACAGCGAGTGCAAGGCGAACGGCGCATTGATGGCCGTGGCCTCGACCGAGCGGCTTTCAAAATGCGTGTAGGCCCCGCGAAAGCTGGAACAGGGCGTGTTGGCTATCGAGAAGCCAGCGCGAAAACCGGGCGAGTAGTCAGGATCGGTCACCGTGACGGGGCCCATCGGCACGCTCCCCAGCGGCACAGCGCCGTCGCGCACCTGGACGAACGACACATCGCCGCCGGTGGGCTGCAGGTAAAGGAACTCGCCAAAGGCTCCCGTGCGATGCCGCCAGAAACCGGGGGCGTAGCAGTCGCCGCAGCTCGAACAGCCCCCGCAGCCCGCACCGGCACAGGAAGCCGGGCCCATCCAGCAGGCATCGTCGTCGCTCACGGTAACGCAGTCGTCATCGCCGCTAGGAACGCAACTGTCATCGGTGCAGCCCTCCGCGGCGCAGCTATCGGCGCTCAGGCTATCACTGCCGCAGCCGTCCCAGGTGCCCGGCTCCACGGGCGCATCTTCCAGAGTACGGTGCGCTACCTGTGCCCCGGTGCCGGCCATGGTGCGCTGGGCGGGTGCAACGAGCGTGGTTTCGCTTTCCGATTGTGAAAGCGGGGCGGGAAACACCCGCACCCCCGGATGCGCCGCCGTGGGAAACGCGCTTGTGGGGGCTGGCGGTGTCAGGGCTGAATACCGCGCCGCACGGTCGCTGGCGGCCGTGGCGGCACTCGTGGCAGCCACGGGGCGGACCACGGGCCGGGCCGAGGGAACGCTCGCCGGCTCGGAAACCGCTCGGGCCGTGGGGCGATGAGCGGGCTTCTTGCGCGGGGCGGCGAAGCGAGAGAAGCTGAATCGGCCGTCGCCGGCGCGTACGTCCTCGCCGGTGGATCCGACCTGCCCGGCCGCCCAAACGGCGCAGCCCAGGGCCAATGCACGGAAGTACCTGTTCACGGCAAAACTCCCCCACCGGGACGAGAACTGGTTAGCCTACAAGGAGCAAGCCTGGCGCAGCCCCGCGGGGGGCCGACCGACTTTACTCCCCCTACCTCAATCGGCTGGGGGCGCCGTTATCTTCGGAAAAACCGGCAAATCCTCTGAAATCGGCAGAGATTGAACAGACTGCCCAAGAGCCCAAGAACGCCCAGACGGGGTGCGGTGTCCGAGCCACCGGGGGGCCGGCGGAAACCTTTCAGGCCCCGCGCACCAGGGGCAGACCTATAGCGCGTGCGCCGCGGGGCGAATCGCCTGGCTGGGAAAGAAAAAAAACCGGCCTGATGGGCTCCCCAGTACGGAGAGCACCACCAGGCCGGCGGCCGTTCGGTTGCGGCGATCGCACGCGCCTTGCTCGCCTCTTGCGCCCCTACGCTGGCGCGCCAGGCTAGGGGGTTCGGCCCGCCGGGGTGTCTACATCCAGCCCGCCCTCTCCGGGCGAGCACGGGGGCAGGCTTCCCGCGGACTCCGAGGGTGACTATTCGCTCTTGTTTTCCACGATCCAGATGTTGCGGTAATGCACGGGGTTGCCGTGGTTTTGCAGCATCAGGGCGCCCGGCTGGTCCGACTCGCCCGGTTCGCCCCCGGGGGTGAACTTAGGCAGTTCGAAGTTATCGTGAATGACCACGCCGTTGTGCTTGACGGTGACCGTGGCGTTTTTGATCTTCTGGTACTTCAGCTTGGGCTTGCCGTCGTCGCCCAGAATTTCTTTCCCCTCGGCATCTTTCTCGGGTGCCTCGCCCCAGCGGGCCGCGGTGAACTCGATGTCGTAGGTTTGCCAGGCCAAGGGGGGAAAGCACATGTTTACGTCGGGCGACTTGAGTTGATAGAAGCCGCCGCACTCGTTATCCAGCCCCTCCAGGCCGAAGGAATCGAGCACCTGGCATTCGTAGCGGTTCTGCAGGTACACGCCGCTGTTACCCCGGGCCTGGCCGGTCGCGGTGGGCATGTAGGGGGTGCGGAATTCTAGATGCAACGTGAAATCCTGAAACTTCTGCTTGGTCACGGCCGTGGGGGCGCCGAGCGTGGAAAGAAACCCCTCCGGCGTTAGCGTGGCGCCGGTCCAAGCATCGACCGTTTTGCCGTCGAAGAGCACGATCGCGCCCTCGGGCGGAGCCGCCCCCTCGGTTTCGCTCTTGCGTTCGGTCTTGCGCAACTCGCCCAGCACGTTGCCGTCGGCGGTTTTCACCGTTACCACCCCGTCGGCCAGGGTGGCCGAGCCTTCGTTGGCCGAAATCTCGAGCACGCCGTCTTTGGCTTCGGCGTCGGCCTCGAGCTTCGTGAAACCATCCCAGCCGGCACCGGGCAGACCGCCGATGTAGGCCACGATGTGAAACTTTCCGCCGCCCAGGGCGATGAGCTGCATGCCGAATTGCTGCTCCACGCCGTCGCCCAGGTCGAACTGGCCCAGGTACTCGCCCTGCATCGCAAAGTCGGCATCGGCCTTGGCCGGATCGGTCGTTGCTTCGTGCTGGCCCTCGGCCGCGTGGGCCAGGGCCGACAGACTGCCGAGCAGCGCCAGACCGAGCAGCCAGCTTCTACCACGCTTCATAACTCATGCTCCCAAAGAAACCAGTTGTGGATTACTTGATTCGTTTCACGCGCAGCGCGCAAAACCACGCCGCGTCAGGGTCCCCACGAAGCGTCGGCGGCCGGTGCGGTCGCTATTCTGGGCCGATCGGCTGGCGTTCGCAAGATACGCGGCGGCCAAAACCGCCGATCCGCCGGGCGCCGGCGACCCAGCGCTAGCGGGTACCAGGCGAGGTGGGCACCTTCCGAGGCGTCGCAGGGCAGAAAGCCACCCGCGGTGGCCACCTGAGTTGACCAGAACCGCGGGCCCGGGAACCCCCAGCGGCCTGCCGCCGTGCGCCGGTTTCCGATAGGGCAACCTGGCCGGCGCGGCGGGCCCGAAGCGTGCCACCGCGGCCCCCCATTGCAGGGCCGCTAAGCCAGAATGCCGGAGATGACGCTCCCCTTGACCAGTTCGCGGGGCTGGTTGAGGTGGTTGTACACGATCGTAT
This sequence comes from uncultured Pirellulales bacterium, assembly GCA_964399535.1. GTDB lineage: Bacteria > Planctomycetota > Planctomycetia > Pirellulales > CAYNRE01 > CAYNRE01. The sequence goes on from CAYNRE010000055.1 coordinate 278,689, forward strand.
CGGGGGAGATGCCCACGCTGTGGTAGATCGTGGCCAGCAGATCGCAGGGGTGCACCGGGTCGGCAAGCGGGGCCGAGCCCGTGGCGTCCGACTGGCCGAATACCAACCCGCGCTTCACACCCGCGCCCGCCACGCAAGCCGTGTAGCAGTAGGGCCAGTGGTCGCGTCCGTCGTCCGAGTTCGAGTTGCCCGAGGTGCTTACCCCGCGTTTAGGGCTGCGGCCGAACTCGCCCACGGCCACGACCAAGGTTTCAGCCAACAGACCGCGCTCGTCCAGATCGGCGACCAGGGCCGAAAGGCCGGCATCCAGCATGGGAGCCGACTGGTTCTTCATGCGCTCCGACAAACCGGTGTGGTGATCCCAAGAGTGGTTGTCGGAGTTGGCGATCTTGGGCCAGTTGACTTCGACGAACCGGGTACCGGCCTCGATGAGCCGGCGAGCCAGCAGGCAGCTTTGGCCGAAGGTGTTGCGGCCGTAGCGGTCGCGCATCTCGGCCGATTCGGCGGTCAGGTCAAAGGCCTGCCGGGCCTTGCCCGAGAGCACCAGCCCCAGCGCTTGCTCGTAGTATTCGTCGAGGTCGTACTTCTCGACCGCCTTCTCCAGGGCCGGCATTCCGTCGTTAATGGTTTGCCGCAAGCGGGCCCGGCGTTCGAGCCGAGCACTGGACACCTCGGGCCGGAGCTGCAGGTCGTCGACCTTGATCCGGTCCATCTTGTTCATATCCATGTCGTCGCCGCTGGGATACAGGTAGTACGGGTCAAAGGCGCGGCCCAGAAAGCCCGCCGTGCCGGCCTTGCCCACCACGTTGCTCTCCTGCAGCGGGCGGGGCAGCATCACGAAGGGCAGCATCAGTTCCTTGGGGGGCTTCAAGCGAATGATGTTCGAACCGACATTCGGAAAATCTTTCGGACTGGGGGGCTCGAGCTGGCCCGACGGGCTCACCTTGTCGGCGGTGTAGCCGGTGAGCATCTGGTAAATGGCCGCCGTGTGATTGAACAGCCCCACCGGGGTGTAGCTCATCGAGCGGATCAGCGTCGTGCGATCGAGCACCTGGGCCAGCTTGGGCATGGTTTCCATGACCTGCACGCCGGGCAGAACCGTGTCGATCGGCTTAAACACGCTGCGCACGTTGTCGGGCACTTCGGGCTTGGGATCCCACAGGTCCAGGTGGCTCGGCCCACCCTGCAAGTAAAGCAGGATCACGCTCTTGGCTTTGCCCCACCCGGGGCCGCCGCCCCCCGATTCGTTGGCCCGGGCAGCGCGGAGGCTCAAAATCTGGGGCAGGCTGATACCCAGCATGGCCGACCCACCGACGCGCAACAGTTCGCGCCGCGTGAGGCCATCGCAGGTGTCTCGGCTCGAGCGACCGGGTAGGACCAGCATGGCTGTGCGCCTCCAAAACCCCTGGAGAGAAACGAACCCTGGAGAGAAACTCCCAAACCGGGCGGCCGCCTTCGATCGCGAACGCTCGTCGCCGGTCGGTCGATCGTGCTCGGGCAAGGCCCCGGGGCGACCGGCCAGCGCGGAAATCCCCCGGCGGCGGGGAACTCGTTCAGTCTAGGAGCGGCCAGGCAGGCCTGTCAAACAGTTCCCGAGCCTGCGGCTACCCAGCCTGCTGCGATCGCGCGGCAACCTCGTTGCCCGACTCGTCCACCCCGAACGCTCAATCTCGGTCAGGCGGGGGTGAAATTCCACCCCCGCAATTTCCTGGTGCTGCGGTGGCGGTCGCTCGCTCGGCACATGAGCCCCGCCGGGGTCACCCTGTCGAAGCCCCCGCCGCCTTGTTAGGCTACCCCTCGGCGCGGCGCTTGGGGGTGGCGGGCGACCGAGCCGATGGTACTCGCGCCGGTTTTCGTTTCGATTTCGCTCGCTAGATGAATCCAGCCGTGGGGGGCCGATCTCGCCCGTGCCACTCCCCCACACCTTGAGAGGAAATCCCTCGATGGACGATACGGTGTTTCGCTGCCTGATGGTCACCCGCTCGGGCGACGGCCAAATCGAACGAACCGTGACCACGGCGCGGCGCGATCAATTGCCACCGGGCGAACTGACCATTCACGTGGCTTACTCGTCGCTGAACTACAAAGATGCCCTGTCGGCCACCGGGCACGCGGGCGTTACGCGCAAGTTTCCCCACATCCCGGGCATCGATGCCGCTGGCACGGTTCTCGAATCGAACGACCCGGGGTTCGCAGTAGGGCAATCGGTGGTGGTCAACGGCTTCGACCTGGGCCAAAACACTTGGGGCGGTTATGGCGAATTGATTCGCGTGCCGTCGGCCTGGGCGGTGCCACTTCCCGGCGGACTCTCGCTGCGCGAGAGCATGATCTACGGCGTGGCCGGCTTTACGGCGGCACTGTCGCTCGAGGCGCTGCTGGCCTCGGGTTTGCAGCCTGGCGATGGCGACGTTCTGGTGACGGGTTCCACGGGCGGCGTGGGAAGCGTGGCCGTGGCGCTGTTGGCCAAACAAGGCTTCCGCGTGGTGGCCGCCACCGGCAAGCCCGAGGCCGAAGACTACCTGCGGCATCTGGGGGCCGCGGAGATGGTGGACCGCGCGGCGGTGAGCGACACGAGCGGCAAGGCGCTGCTGCCGGCCCGCTGGGCGGGCGCGGTCGACACCGTGGGGGGCACGGTGCTGTCGACCGTGATTCGCTCGTGCCGCCATCGAGCCTGCGTGGCGGCCAGCGGGTTGGTGGGCGGTGTGGAGCTGCCGCTGACCGTGTACCCCTTCATCCTGCGGGGCGTGCAGCTGGTAGGCATCGACTCCGCCGAGTTTCCTCTGGCGCGGCGCGGCGAAATCTGGCGGCGACTGGCCACCGACTGGCGACCGGCCCAGCTCGAGTCGCTGGTGGCCGCCGAGGTGGACATCGCCGACCTCGAACCGCAGATTCAAGCCATTCTGGCAGGGCGCGTTCGAGGCCGAGTGTTGGTCAAACACGGCCGCTGAACCACCACAACCCTCGGGCGGTGGCTTTAAGGCCGACTGCTAGGCCACCCGGCGGCCCGGCCGAAGGCTGAGAATCAGCTCCACTTCGCCCACGGGTTCCCCCAACTCTTGGGCGATGGCCAGGGGATCGAGCCCGGCGTCGGCCAGTTCGAACATCCGTTGGCGGCGCAGGGCGCGGGGGTCGGTGGTTGGTTGCGGCGAACGCACGGGGGCCCCGGCTAGCGGCACGGTGGAATCCGGCGCCCGCTCGCCCGCCTGGCGAATCTGGCCCAGGAGGGCTTCCAGCCGGGCCTGTTGTTCCTCGGCCAGGCGAAGCATTTGCTGCAGCAATCCGAGCTTGGTGTCGATTTGGGCCGACAGGTCGCGGGCCAGTTCATGCAAGTGCACTTCCCAGTGGCGTACCGAATCGGGCACCTCAAGCGGGGCTGATTGGGCCGAGGGGCGAGCCAACTTCGCGCGGCCGGCCGGGGGGGCCGAGCGGGCCGTGTCGGTCGACGCCTGGCGCCGGTACCGCCAAACGCGCAGGAGCAAGAAGGCAACCGTCCAAATCAGGGCGAAGACGAAGAGGCCCGAATCGAGCACGCTCTCGCCGACGAGAATGTTCACGGGGCACCTCCTTGGTCCCTGTCTCTTCGCCCGCGAGGGAAACGGCTTCTCTCGCCGGTGCGTCTCGGTCCGCCACAAGCTTTAGCGCGGGGCCGAATCCTTTCGGTCGCTCGCCGCGGGTGCCGCCGGCAGGGGCTCGAAAGCCCGCTGGGCGGCCTCGAACACGTCTTTCAGCGGCACCCCCCGTTCGCTGGCAATGCGGCTGCAAGCCTCGAACTCGGGCGAAAAGCTGGGGGGCTGTCCGGTGATCCAAGCCAGCTTGCCCGTCACCTCACCCCAAGGGGTGCTTACCGTGTGCGGCTGCCGCTCGAGCTTGTGGCGGCTCACGGGCCAGCGGCGCACGCCCAGGGTATGGGTTTCGCGAAACAAAATGCGTTCCAGCTTGGCAATTTCGCCCCAGGCGGCCAGCACGCTGAGCAGCACGCCGGGGCGGTTTTTCTTCATTTGAATGGCAGTGGTATACACGTCGAGCGCGCCGGCCTCGAGCAGCTTGGCCGTGCAATAGCCGACGACCTCGCCCGGCGTATCGTCGAGATTGGTTTCCAGAACCCAAACCTGGTCGCCGGCCAGGCCGGTGGTCGATTCCCCGACCAGAAGCCGAAGCACATTGGGCTGTTCGTCCAGATTGCGCTGGCCCGCCCCGTAGCCGATCGCTTCGATCGCCATGGCGGGGAGTGGACCGTAGCTGTCGACCAGCGTGGCCAGAATCGCCGCCCCGGTGGGTGTGGTCAGCTCTTTGGCGATTCCCAGTTCCATCAGCGGCACGCCGCGGAGCAACTCGGCCGTGGCGGGAGCCGGCACGCTGCATCGCCCGTGGGCGATTTCGATCGTGCCGGTGCCGGTAGGAACGGGCGAGGCCACGATTCGGTCGACGCCCAGCAGGTCCCAGCCGATGGCTGCGCCGACAATGTCGGCGATCGAGTCAACCGCGCCGACCTCGTGGAAGTGTACTTTCTCGATCGTGGTGCCGTGCACCCGGGCCTCGGCCTGGCCGAGCCGGGTAAAGATTCGCTTGGCGAGATCTTTCTGCCGGTCGCTGAGGGTCCCGGCATCGATCATCTTGGTGATGTGGTGCAGATGCCGGTGGGCGTGCTCGGGCTCGTGCTCGACCACGACCTGGGTGGCGCGGAAGCCGTTTTTCTTCACCTGGCTGGCCACGAGCCGCACGCCGGGCAGGCCCAACGAGGCGATGCCGTTTTGGATCGCTTCGAGCGGTACCCCGGCATCGACCAGTGCGCCCAGCGTCATATCGCCGCTGATGCCGCTGAAACAATCGAGATAAGCAATCTTCACCGCGACCACCTCGGCCAGCTAGCCATCCGCTCGGTCTTCGACGCCCCCCTCTGAATCGGCGATGGTTCGCCAGCCGGGGGGCGTGCCCGGTTCGGGTCGGGGTGAATTCTACCGGGGTGGCGCCCGGTAAGTCTGCGCCGAGTCGACCCCCGGACCCCATTTGTCTGGCGCCCGGCGGCTACCCGACCGATTGGGCCTGTTTCCGGGCGGTGCGGCGGCGATCGGTCTCGCTGAGCTGGGCCTTGCGAAGCCGGATCTTGGTGGGGGTTACCTCGACCAGTTCGTCGTCTTCGATGTATTCCAGGGCGGCTTCCAGCGTGATCTCGCGGGCGGGCCGCAGCAGGATGTTCCGGTCGCTCCCCGACGCCCGCATATTGGTCAGCTTTTTTTCGCGGGTCGGATTCACATTCAGGTCGTCGCCCCGGCTGTTCTCGCCGACGATCATGCCTTCGTACACTTCGTCGCCCGGCGAAACGAACAGGTCGGACCGCTCTTGCAGGCTATCGAGGGCGAAGGCCACGGCCTTGCCCGGCACGTTCGAGACCAAAACCCCGTTGGCCCGGGTGGGAATCTCGGCTTCCTGGGGGCGGTAGCCTTCGAAACGGTGGTGCATGATGGCGGTGCCGACGGTGGCGTTCATGATCCGGGTCCGCAGGCCGATCAGCCCACGGGCGGGAATGGAAAACACCAGGTGGACGAAGTCTCCCCGGTGGGTCATTTCCTTGAGTTGGCTGCGCCGGCTCCCCACCAGTTCCATGACGGCGCCCATGCGTTCTTCGGGCACCTCGACCACCAGCGACTCAAAGGGTTCTTCGACCACGCCATCGCTGGCGCGGGTAATTACCCGGGGCTTGGCGATCGACATTTCGAACCCTTCGCGGCGCATGGTCTCGATGAGCACGGAAAGGTGGAGAATGCCGCGCCCGCTCACCGCGTAGGCGTCGGAGTTCTCGACGGGCCGGACGCGCAGGGCCACGTTGCGCTCCAGCTCTTTGTAAAGCCGCTCGCGCAAATGCCGGCTGGTCAGGTACTTGCCCTCGCGCCCGGCAAAGGGAGAGCTGTTGACGGAAAAGACCATTTCCAGGGTCGGCTGATCGACCGCGAGCCGGCGCAGCGGGCGGGGAGAATCGGGGTCGGCCACGGTGTCGCCAATTTCGATCGATTCCAGACCCACCACGGCCACGATATCGCCGGCCTGAGCTTCTTCGACGTCGCGCCGGACCAGTTTGTCGAACATTTGCACCTGGCTCACCTTGGCCGGTGTCTTGCGCTCCTCGGCTCCCAGCACCATCACCGTCTGGCCGCGGCGAATGCGGCCCGACTCGATACGGCCGATGGCGATGCGTCCCACGTATTCGGACCAATCGAGCGTGGTCACCAGCATTTGCAGCGGGTCGCTCGGGGCCACCTCGGGGCCGGGCACGTGCTTCAGCACCATGTCCAACAGCGGCTTCATCGAATCGCTGGGGACGTCTGGGTCGGTGGTCGCAAAGCCCAGCTTGGAACTGGCGTAGATGTAGGGGAAATCGAGCAGGGCATCGTCGGCACCCAGGTTGACGAATAGCTCAAAGGTTTCGCTCAGCACCTGGTGGGCACGGGCGTCGGGCCGGTCGATTTTGTTGATGACCACGATCGGCTGCAGCCGGCACTCGAGCGCCTTGGAAAGCACGTAGCGAGTTTGCGGCATCGGGCCCTCGGCGGCGTCGACCAGTACCAGGGCACCGTCGGCCATGCGGAGAACCCGTTCCACTTCGCCCCCGAAATCGGCGTGGCCAGGGGTGTCGATCAGATTGATGTGTACCCCCTGGTAGGGGAGCGCAATATTCTTGGCCAGGATGGTGATGCCGCGCTCACGCTCCAGGTCGTTGGAGTCCAGAATTCGCTCTCCCACGAGCTGGCCGGCGCGAAACTCGCCGCTTTGCCGCAGCAAACAGTCGACCAGCGTGGTCTTGCCGTGGTCGACGTGGGCGATAATGGCGATGTTGCGCAAGTCGTTACGTCGCATGAGAGAACCTATGGAGCGCCTCAGGAGGCCGGAGCAGGGGCATCCGTTGCCGCCGGCCGGCGGGTCTTGGCTGGACACAGCACAGCACCGCTGGCTGCAAGAAACCCGCTGGGAGTGACTTCGTTCAGCAATCCTAGCAGTCTGGCCCTTGGCGGAACAGGGCACCCGCGCCACGCCCCGCTGAAGGTGCCGGCTGGACGCTTGGGTGGCTCTCTCGAGCTGGCCCCCCCTGGGTACCTCCGGAAGCGGCCTGCCCGGGGCCCTGCCCTGCTTCGTGCTGCGGTTGACCCTGTTTGACTGGCTCGACTAGAGTGCCGCGCGATCCGGCTTGGCGGCTCGGGCGGCCCCCGCCCGCGGTGGGCATGGCGCGCGGCGAGTAGCCGCGCTTGGACGCGGCGTTGGCGGCCAAGCGCGATTCGACAGGCCGCTGGGGATCGCCCGGATTTCACCGCGAATTCTTATGCCCGGCCCCGCTCTCAAAACTGGCCCAGTGCTCCCCCCGGCACCCTGGGGGGCTTTGCCCACACGGTTGCGCGTGTTGTTGGTGACTGCGCCGGGCGGCCACCCGGGTTGGCTTCACCAGGCCGCCGCCGCCGATAGCGCGGTTTGCTGGGAGATCGAGACCGCCGCCAGCGGCTGCCACGCCTTGAATCGGCTGGGCCAGGAAACGTTCGACGCGGTCGTGGTCGAGCACCTGCCGCCCGAATTCGACGCCTGGGAAACCGTGGCCGCCCTTCGAGGAAGCGGTGCCGAGGAACCGGTAGTGGTGCTGGGCCAACTACCTCGCGGAGAACAGCTTGCCCTGGCCTGCGAGCAGCGGGCCGACGATTACATCGAGCTTAGCGGAACCACGACTCGAACGTTTGTCTGGACCTTGGGGCGGGCCATCGAGCGTCAGCGCTTGATTCGCGAACACCGCCGCTTGAGCCAGGCGGAAAGCCACCGGTTGCGGTGCGAGCAACAAGAGACCGAACGACTGCTCGGCGAACAGCGGGCGCTGGTCCGCGACCTGGAGCGGCTGAAACTGGACGAGCCGGGCCCCTCCGATCTGGGCAACCCCGCCAAGCCGAGCAGCGAGCCATTGCCGGTGGGCGCGCGAACGGCCCTGCCCCGGCTCGATCCGGAAATGGCCGCCAGCCTGGCCGAACACTATCGTGAATTGCTGCGGGCCTATGTCATCATGGGCTGCGGCAGTTTGGTCAGCGAAATGGATGGACTGGCCGCGCTTCTCGTGGCGGCGGGCGCTACTGCCCACCAGGTTCTTGAGATCCATTTGGCTTCGGTCGAGGAACTGGTCCGCGGTCTGGGTGGGCGCAGCGCCCGGCATGTGATGACCCGGGCCGATTTGCTCGTGCTCGACGTGATGATTCACCTGGCCGAAGGCTACCGCGCCCAGCGCCCGAGCGAAGTCGCTGGGCTGGCGGAGTCGCAAACGCCCCGCCGCACGCTGGCAGCCTGATTGGCTCGGGCGCCCCTCCCGCATCGGAGACCCCTGCCGTGAGCGATGCCGAAACCACGGTGGCCGCATTGCGGGAAATGCTTCGCCAGTTCGTGGCCGAGCGCCAGTGGGAGCCGTTTCACACGCCCAAGAACCTGGCCATGTCGCTGGCGATCGAAGCGGCCGAGCTGATGGAGCATTTTCAGTGGCTCACCCCCGAACAGGCCCAAGCGGTGGGCCAACACCCAGAACGGCTGTCCGAGGTGGCCGACGAACTCTCGGATGTGTTGGCCTATTGCCTGGCGCTGGCCAATACGCTCGAGCTGGATTTGTCCGACTCGCTCCGGGCCAAAATGGTGAAGAACCGCCAAAAGTATCCGGCCGATCGATTCCGCGGTCGCTACGGCGATGACGATCGTCCGGACGCGGCGGGCAGGTCGGCGAGTTGAGGCAAACGGCGTAATTTGGCGAGTTTTTCGGATGGCCAGGCGAGACGATTGGCCTAGCTCGCTTGGGCGGCCTTGTGATATTCAAGCCTCGCCGGAGTCTGGCCCGGACGCGGGCCGTGGCTGGCGCGAGCGCCCGGTTCGCGTATGTCGGCGCCGTGGATTCAGGATGAATTCCACGATTCGCAGGCGGTGAAAGGGATTTCCAATGTCGACCACGGCATCTGGTCGCAGCCGAAGCGGCTTTGGCCGCGCCTCTCGTCCAACGCACCGCGGGCCCCGGGCACCTCAGGCCCGGGTGGCCCTCTGCCGCTACCGGCAGACAGCCTGGAAGAAGCAAGGATCCTACCGATGAAACGGTTGATGTTGCGGCTGGCCGCGCTCGCGGGTGTGGTAACGGTCGGGCTGGCAGTGGGCATCGCGGCGCAACGGGCCTTGCGCCCGGCCGCGAGCAGGCCGGCCGACTCCGAGGCCCAAACCGCGCTTTCTCAGCCGCTCGAACTGCGCCCGGCGGTAACCGAGGCGGTGGCCGACGATGCGCCGACCATGCCCGAGTGGCACGTCGACCGGCCCGCGTTGGAGCCCGAGCCGGAACTGGCGGCAGTGCCCGACAGCCAGCAAATGCCTTCGGCGCCCGAGCCTTTCGCGCCGGTCGAGGCCCGGCAAATCTCTGCGGCGGCCGCCGAGCAGGCGGAAGCCTATGCCGATGCCCAGGATTTACCCGACGAGTGGATCGACCCCGCCGACGGCCAGGCTAGTCGAGCAACCGCCGGCGGTGCTTTTCCCGCCGACGCGCCGACCGGCCAGGCGCGTTATGCGCCGCAGCAAGTGGCCTATCAGGCGACGCCGACCGAGCAACCGCTCGAACTGGCGGCCGCTGGCGGTTACGAAACGGACGCTGCCGAGGAAGCGCCCGCCTACGACGAGGCACCCCCGTTCCAGGAAGGCCCTGCCCTGGAAGATTCCCCTGGCCAAGAGACCACGCAGCCTGAGCCGTTTCCACCGGCCGCCGAGGCGCCGGGGCGCGGGCCTGCCGAGTTACCGCTGGAGGGCCCCGCCTTCGATCCGCCAGCCGACGATTCGAGCTATGGCCCGGCGAATGAGGAAACGCGGCAGCCCCCCGTTTCGCGCCGCGCTCCGGCCAGCGAAGTGGCGGAACCTACCGGCGCCTCGGCGGCCGGTGAACTGGTCGGAACCGGCCGACCCGGCGACCGCCATCTCGAGGGGATGCAGTCTCCCGTGCTGACGATCGAAAAGAAGGCCCCGCCCGAGGTGCAGGTCGGGGCGCCGGCCGTGTTTCAGATTCTGGTGCGCAACACGGGCCACGTGGCGGCGCACGAGATCGAGATCGTGGATGAAATCCCCGCGGGCGCCGAACTGCTGGGCACGTCGCCGCAGGCCGCGTTGGCCGACGACGGCACGCTGGTTTGGCAATTGGGCAGCCTTGGCCCGGGCGAACAGTCGATGGTCGAACTGCAACTGGTTCCGCTCGACGAGGGAGAACTGGGCAGCCTGGCCCAAGTGCGATTCTCGGCCCAGGCTTCGGCCCGGACCCTGGCCACGCGGCCGGTGTTGGCGGTCGAGATATCGGCCCCCGACCGGGCGATGATTCGCGACGCGGTACGGCTCACGATCCAGCTTTTGAACACTGGCAGCGGCGCGGCGCACGACGTGGTCGTGCAAACCCAGCTTCCCGAGGGTCTTGCGCACCCCGCCGGCGGTACGCTCGAGTACGAAGTGGGTAGCCTTGCACCGGGGGAAACTCGGACACTGGAGCTCGAGGTAACGGCCGCCCAAGCGGGCACGGCCGAGCCGCTGGTGTTGGTGCGAGGGGCGGGCGACCTGGCCGCCGAGGCCAGCCGCCTGGTGGAAGTGGTCGCGCCGGCTCTGGAAGTGACCATGGACGGCCCCAAACGCCGCTACCTGGAACGCCAGGCCACGTACACCGTCTCGGTTTCCAACCCGGGTACGGCGCCTGCCCGGCAAGTGGAGTTGATCACCTACCTGCCGCCGGGGCTCAAGTTCGTCGAGGCTAACAACTACGGCGAGTACGATCCGCGAACTCGGGCGGTGCGCTGGCTTTTGGAGGAGCTTCCCGCGCAGCAACAGGGGGAAGTGACCCTAGTGGCCATGCCCGTTGAACCGGGCGAGCAGAAGCTGCTGATCGAAGGTCGGGCCGAAGAGGGCCTGTCGGCCCAAGAAGAACAGACCGTGGTGGTCGAAGGCCTGGCCGCGATTCTCTTCGAAGTGGTCGACGTTGAAGACCCGATCGAAGTGGGCGCCGAAACCGCCTACGAGATTCGGGTCGTGAACCAGGGAACCAAGGCAGCCAGCCGGCTGGAGGTGACGGCGCTGTTGCCCGAGGGGCTCGAACTGCTCGACGCCGACGGCCCCACCGCGCATCGGCTGGAATCGGGGCAGGTCAGTTTTGCTCCGCTCGATCACCTGGCCCCCAAGAGCGAAACCGTGTTTCATCTGCGGGTGCGCGGGCGACGGGCCGGCGATGCCCGGCTGCGCGTGCAATTGTTGACCGACGAAATACAAGCGCCGGTTACCAAGGAAGAAAGCACGCGAATCTACGCCGACGAGTAGCACCAGGCAGCGCGCGGTTGCAGCGCGGGCCCGCGCGGCGACGAGCCCGGCGCGCTACCGGCCAACCGAAAAACGGGCGGTCTGCGCCCAGTAGCACTGGTGCGCGAAACCGGGCGACGCCTCGGGCTCGAACAGCGCCGCCCCCACCCGATAGCCGCCCGGGAGCGTCGCTTCGGTCACCGGCAGCTCGAACTGGAGCGACTCGACCTCCCGGGTTTGCGCGCCGGCGCGAAACGGCAAGGGGTAGGAAGTGTCGCCCGGCAGAAAGTGCAGCGATCCATCGGGGTAGCGCACCGCCAGGTAGCGATCGTGCACGATTCCCTCCCAGGGGATGTTCAGCTGCCAGCGGAGCCGTACGGATTGGCCCGGGCAGGCCACCGCCGGCTCGGCCGCCAACAGGCACCCTTCGAACGACGCCGACGGCACCTGGGATCGGGCCGACTGGAGGGTCGCGGGCTCTTGCGGCAACCGCTGCACCATCGGAATCAGCGTGCCCGAAACCAGGTCCCGGTGTACCGGGCACGACAGGTTCTGGCACTCTCGCGGCAGTTTCCCCCGGGCCAACTCGCGGCGAATGTTCTGCATCTGGGGGCCATTCCAAAGCGACTCCAGCGGAATCTGGTTTACATTGCCCAGGATCGCGTCGGAAAAACAGCAGAACTGGACATCGCCCGAGGAGAGAACCACGCTCCGCCCGTACCAGGGAATATCGCACAGGGGCAGCTCGGCCACCTCGTCGGCCCAGAGCAAATCGAGTTTCGGCGTGGCGTTGCCCGCGATTTCGTTCACGGCCCGACTCCCGGGCTGGCGGTCTGGGGTTGGGCTTCGTGCTCGGCGAGCGGGGGAGGCAGAAACAGCTTCAGGTCGAGCTCAACGGCGGTGCGGCGGGCTAGTTCCAGAGCGCGATTATAGGCCTGGCGCACGCTGCCGGGGCATTCGGCCACGTAGTCGAACGGCCGTCCCAGGGGGTCGGCGATGCGCCAGTTCAGGCCCTCGTACTGATTCAGCGGAATCAGCGACACGCAGCCGGGGCCGAGCGACTTGGCCAGGTGCAGAAACGGAACCACTTCGTCCAGGTTGCTGCGCATCAGGACGAGCGAGTAGATGACCAACAGCGGATGGGCCCGGTCGCGAAAGGCCGCCTGGTAACGGCGGATGTTTTCCTGCAAACGCGCGAAATCCCAGCCGCGCAACCGCTGATACGTGGCCGGCGTAGCGGCGTCGATCGAGAAGGTAATTTCCAGCGGCGCTGGATAATCGGTCAGCGCCTGTAAGTAGCGGGGCGTGCAGACCGAGCCGTTGGTATTCAGCATCAGCCCGACGCGGGCCGCGGCGCAGGTGTCGAGAATCGCGAAGAAGTCGGGATCCAGAAAAAACTCGCTCACTCCGTGAAACCCCAGGAACGTGGCCCGGGGAATCAGCCGCGCCAAATGGTCCCAGGTGGCGCCCTCCAGGCGGCTGCGGGGAATCGTGTTCCCGGCCCGATGATCGGAACAATACACGCAATGAAAGTTGCAGATGTTTGAACGGCCCAGTTGCAACCGAGCAGGGGTCGAGACCACTTCGGCCTGGCCGCGGGCAAACTCCCATTGGGCCCGCAGGCGATTCGCCTCATTGGGCAGCAAGGACTGAGGGGATCGGCCGTTATCACCCGTTGCAGCGCTGCGGACTGGTCCGAAACCGCTCAAACTCGGTTGATCGAGAATCGCGGCTAAGGGCGGTACGAAGTGCTGTGCCTCTTGGGCTGCAACGCTAGCGGCACGACGGAAAAGCTCTTGGAGTTCGTTCGAGCTATCGCGAATATCTCGACCGAGCACCACCGGCCGGCCGAGGCTCAGTACGGTATCGGGAGGCAAGGCTCCAAAATCGTAACCGTACCGCCGGCTGACGAACCGCTTCCGCGTTGGCCGCCAATTCGAGCGGCACAAGACGAGCAGGTCGCGCGGATCCTCGCCCACTTCCGCGTGGGCGGGCAGAAGCTGGAGAATATCGCGAGCCCAAAAGATCAGCTCGCCCCCGAGCGGATCGCGGGCCCGCCGCAACTGCAGGGCGACCCACTCGCCCGCGGGAACGAATACCGGCCGCGCTTCCCCGACCCCGCTCCAGTCGCCGAGCGCCGGCAGGGCTTTGCCCTCCGTCGCGGGCTCGAAGGGGGAGGAGCCATCCCAGAGCGCCCAGCAGGGGGCCTCGCGAACGGCCTGCGGCAGCCGCGCCAGTCGCTCGGCGAGCGTCGGATCGGCAGCGGGCATCGAGGCCGCCTCCTGGAGAGAATTCGTCGGTTACGATGAGCGGCGCCGGTGCGAGGCACTCTTGCGGTGCGGCCGGTACCCGGGCGCGACTCGGCCCGTTGGCGGCGCTGCCCCCCGCTGCCGCAGGTCTTGTTGAGCCGCCCGGCGGCGACCCGCGAGCGCCTCGGGCGGAGGCTGCGAGGGGATCAGCGAGTCGCACTCCTGGCCGATCAGGTCTTGCCGGCCCGCCTGCTCCAGAGCCTTGCGCACCTCGAAATAATTCTCGGGCTTGAAAAACTGCAACAGGGCCCGCTGCAGCTTCCGATCGCGCAGGTGCTGGGCCACGTAAACGCGCTGCTTGGTGAACGGGTCGAGCCCCGTGTAGTACATGCAGGTGGCAATATCCATCGGCGAAGGAATGAAATCCTGCACCTGATCGGGGCGATAGCCGTTGCGATTAAGAAACAACGCCAGCTCGATCATCGCGCCCAGATCGCACCCCGGATGACTGGCGATGAAATACGGCACCAGGTATTGCCGCTTGCCGGCCTGCTTCGACTCGGCCTGAAACTGGCGATCGAATTCCAGGAAATCGTCGTTGGCGGGCTTCTTCATCTTTTCGAGCACGGTGGGGTCGACGTGTTCGGGCGCCACCTTCAGATGCCCGCCCACGTGGTGCCGCACCAGCTCGCGCATGTACTCGGGGCTGCGGCGCGCCAGGTCCATGCGAATGCCCGAGGCGATGAGCACCTTTTTCACGCCCGGTTGCTCGCGGGCCTGGCGCATCAACTCGATCAGCGGCCCATGGCTGGTTCCCAGCAGCTTGCAGATCGTGGGGTGCACGCAACTCAGCCGGCGGCAGCGAGCCTCGACCTCGGGCCGGGTGCACTTCATTTCGTACATATTGGCCGTGGGGCCCCCCAAGTCGCTGACCACGCCGCTAAAGCCCGGTTCGGCCGCCATTTGGCGGACTTCGTCGAGCACCGATTCGCGCGAGCGGCTTTGAATGATCCGCCCTTCGTGCATGGTGATCGAGCAAAAGGTGCAACCGCCGAAGCAGCCGCGCATGATCTGCACCGAATGCCGCACGACCTCGAAGGCCGGAACGCTCTGCCCGCCATAGCTGGGATGCGGCTGCCGGGTAAACGGCAGGCCGTACACCCGGTCCATCTCGGCCTGGCTCAGCGGGAGCGCGGCGGGGTTGGCCACGACCGCCTCGCGATCGTGTCGCTGCACCAGGCGGCGGGCGTTGTACGGATTGGTCTCGTTGTGAATGATTTTCGTGGCTTCGCAAAAGGCCAGCTTGTCGCTGGCCACCGCCTCGTAGCTGGGTAGCTCGATCGTGTCGGCGGTGGGCAGCGGTTGCTTGGCCCCCAGCCGATAGGCCACCCCGGCCAGATCGCGCAGATCGGCCACGCTTTGCCCCGCCGCCAGCCGCCGGGCAATCTCGACAATACCCCGCTCGCCCATGCCGTAGACGAGCAGGTCGGCCTTGCAATCGAGCAGAATCGAGCGGCGTACCTTTTCGCTCCAAAAATCGTAATGGGCGAAACGCCGCAGGCTGGCCTCGACGCCGCCGGCCACCACGGGCACGCCCGGGTAAGCCTCGCGCGAGCGCTGACAGTAGGCCAACGTGGCGCGGTCGGGGCGACGGCCGATTTGCCCGCCCGGGCTGTAGGCGTCGTCGTTGCGAACCTTGCGGTTGGCCGTGTAGTGATTGATCATCGAATCCATGTTGCCGGCACTGACGGCGAAAAACAGCCGCGGTCGGCCAAACGCTCGCCAGGGTTCGCAACTGCGCCAATTAGGTTGGCTCAAAATGGCTACCCGGAAGCCTTCGCTTTCCAGGAGCCGCCCCAACAGGGCCATGGCGAAACTGGGGTGATCGACATAGGCGTCGCCGGTGACGAACACGACGTCGACCTCGTCCCAACCGCGGGCCTCGACCTCGGCCCGGCTCATCGGCAGCGGTGCCACGGACCCGGCGGGCACGATCCGGCCGCTCGGCCCTGGAGCCAACCGCTGAGCGGGGTCGACAATGGGTAGTTGAATGGACAGCGGCGAAAGGGCCATGAAAGGTACCGCTTGGCTCTCGGTGTGAGCCGGGCGCGAGGAGGGGCGGGGAACGAATCTCATTGTAGATCGGCCGCCCGGGAAGCGGCCACCAGCCGCGGGGGGAGATTTTCCGCCAAGCCAGTCCCCCAGGCAGTGTTACGCGCATGAAAAAAGGGAGCGGCCGGAAGGGGCTCCGGGCAGCGCTCCCCTGAGTGCGTGGACCGCCGGTGGCAACACCGTTTGCGACCAGGCCGTGCGTTTCCAGGGCCGGTTAGCGCTTCGAGAACTGAGTTCCCCGGCGTGCGCCGCGAAGGCCGTACTTCTTGCGTTCCTTCATTCGGCCGTCGCGCGTAAGCAGACCGGCCTGGCGAAGGGGATCGTTGGTTTCGGAATCGAAACGAATCAGGGCCCGGGCAATGCCCAGCCGGATGGCGCCCGCCTGCGAGGCGATTCCGCCGCCGTGGACCTTGATGACCACATCGACCGATTTTTCGCGGCCCGAAGTAACCAGCGGGGCGAAGACGTCGGCCCGATCGCGGTCGGTGAGAAAGTATTCCTCGAGCCCGCGCTCGTTGATCTTAATTTGGCCGCTGCCGGGGCGTACCCGCACCCGGGCTACCGCGGTCTTGCGTCGCCCCGTACCCAGGGCATCGGTCGTTTGAACTGCCATGTGGTCGCAATCCGTAATATGAACTTGAACTGAAGTGGACTGGGTGCCCGCCCGAGAGTCGCTCGTTTCGGATTTCGCTGGTCGGCTGTCGGACTGGGTTTGTGCTGGTTTGCCGGGAACTGGTGCGATGTGGCGCGACGCGTTACTTGACGGCCAACTCACGCGGCTGCGGCATCTGGGCCTGGTGCGGATGCTCGCTGCCGGCGTACACCTTCAGCTTCGAAAGCATCTTCACGCCCAATTTGTTCTTCGGCAGCATCCGCCGCACCGCCTCGGACAGGATTTGTTCCGGGTGGGCCGCCAGCCGCTCGGCCGCGGTTTCGCTCCGCAACCCCGGATAGCCGGTGTTCCAGGTGTAGCGCTTCTGCTCCCACTTGCGACCGGTGAAGACGACCTTCTCCGCGTTGACGACGACCACGAAATCTCCGGTGTCGACGTGCGGCGTATAAGTGGGGCGATGCTTGCCCATCAGGATCATGGCGATCTCGCTGGCCAGCCGGCCGACTACCTTGTCCGAGGCGTCGACCAGCCACCACTTGGGCTCCAATTGGCCCGGCTTGGCCATGAAACTCTTGGCTTTCAACATATTCGTCGGGCTCCCGCTGGGGCGCCTTAAAAGGCAACCCCGATCCTGGGCTGGCGACGACCCGGGCGAAAAGCAAGGTCGCCGCAGGCCGATGGCCGCTTCGTCTGTGACCAACTGGGGGGCGAAGTCCGCGCGACACCCGCGCTGGATGGCAACGCCCTCGGCCCAGGGAAACCAGTAATCTAACGGCCCCAGAGGGGGCCTTCAAGGCCGGCGGAGGAAACTACCTGGCCCCCCTGCCCGGACCCCCATTTTAGTTGCCCCGGGGCGGCCTTCTGGCCGCCGAACTCCCCCCGGCCCGGGTGCCCAGGGGCGGTTGCCAGGCGACGGCCGAGGGCTAGTGCCGAGCGTGGGCTAGTGCCGAGCGTGGGCTAGTGCCGAGCATGGGCTAGTGCCGAGCATGGGCTAGTGCCGAGCATGGGCTAGTGCCGAGCATGGACCGTGCAGGCGCCATCGGTGCAATCACTCGTCCGGCCCCAACGATATCGCCGGTCGGCTATCTGCCGGTAGAGCCAGTGCCACAGCGGCCGAGAACCGGGCAGGTTCAAGAGGGGGGCCAGCCACCATAGCGTCGGCAGCCGGCGCGACAGATACCGCACGGCGTCGGCCCCTCCGTGCCGGGTTCCAAGGCGATCGACGACGTACATCTGGGCCATCATCTGTTCGTGGGTCAAATCGGGGTACCGGCGGCCGACCTCGGGTTCGTGCAACGAAAGGTAGGCCAATCGGCCCCCCCGGTCCCACCGGGCGAGCTGGTTGATCTGGCGCGTGCAAATCCGGCAATCGCCGTCGAAAATGACCACGTCGGCTTGCGGCCGGGCTTCGGGCCTGGGCAATTCGGCGACCGGTGGAATGCGGCTGTCGGGGCCGGAACGCTGCACCATGGGTTTACCCGGAATTGACAATCGGGGGGGCGCCAGCCCGTGATTGGAAGCGCCGCAAGTTCGCCGCCGACTCGCCTGATAATTCTACGTGGTTTTGTCTCTCAAGGCAGGATGCCGGACCCCGGCCGCGGACGTTACAGACGATACAGGTGTATACCGGATTGTCGCAGGCCGGTTAAACCGGTTTGCTCGGGCCGCCGGCTGGCCGACGGCAGCGTCGGGAGTGGCTGGAGCATAATTTACTGCGGAATGTCCTTTTTCCTTTGGCTGGACGTGCAGGCCAAGAACCACCCGCGGAGTCACTCTTGTTCGCCAGAACGTTCTTGGTTTTCTGGCGGAGTGACTCTTTTCTCCAGCGATTGACAGGCCACCGGGCTCACTGTGATCCGGAGTCGGCCGCGCTCTGGTCGAGTTCGCTGCGGGGGAGTTTAGGAAAAGGGCTGGCCCAATTTCGAGGGGAGTTTTTTTTCGGGACGCAGAGGTCGCATGTTCAAATCATGTCGCCCCGATTTTTCCAAATTCCGCCGAGATCAGAAGTTAGATCACCTGCCGACGGTCGGCAGTGCGGCCCAGCAGCAGTTCGCAAAACCGTACATACGGTTTTGCGAATCTTGCCTAGGAGTCGCACTCATGCCGCGTCTTGTACGCTCGTTTCCGGCCTACCAACTCCATCGGGCCAGTGGTCAAGCGGTCGTCACACTCAACGGCCGTGACTGCTATCTCGGCCCCCACAATTCCAACGCCAGCCGCGTCGAATACGATCGGCTGATTGCCGAGTGGCTGGCCAACGGACGTAGACGGGTTGGACGCGACCGCGGGGCCCCTTCACCGACGATCCTCGAACTCGTTTCCGCGTACTGGTAGCACTGCGAGCGATACTACCAGAAGAACGGCCAGCTACCTTGATCCACACTGGCGATGGAAGCAGACTCCGCTCGTCCCGAAGTGACTGAACCGGGATCGACTGTGCGATTCATCACGGCAGACATGCCAGCCAGATCTCACCAGTGGCAATAGAGGGTCCATTCTCGGGGCAAGTCAGAAAACGTATGGCAAAACGAGACTGCGGAGCAGCCAAGCAACAAAGTGCGATGCAAACGAACAGCCCCGCCAGACCGGAGGGCCAGACGGGGCTTGAGTGGGTTGCTTCTTCACGAAGGAGCGTTAGGCCCGGCGATGAGTCTTCCGTCGGGCGAGGAGGCCGAGGCCCAAGATGCCGAACGCGCCCAGCACCAACGTGCTCGGCTCCGGCACGGTAAAATCTGCGATCGGCACGGTGGTTTGAAACGCGTACACGCGAGAGTCTGGATCTCCACCGAAAATCGACAGGTCATAGCCGGGGAACAAGGTCGGCAGCGAGGCCAGCGTGGGCGTGCCCAGCGAGATGCCCGGATAAACCGTGCTCGATTGGCCAATGAACGATTCGTCTTGAAACACAAACGTCGCGGCTTGCAGCGGATCGAACCCCGTCATGTGGAGCGTCGTGCCCAGGGGATCCAGGTCGATGCCATACATTGTGGTGATGTGGTAGAGACCGCTGTCGGGCTCGTCAGTCGTGATCCACCCGGCGCCGCGCAGATCCGTGGCGGCCGCGTTACCACCGATGACGATGATGATGGTATCAGGCGGTTTGTTGAGCATGAGTGTGGGAAATTGAAGCGTAATGCCCGTGCTCGATGGGTTGCTCACGGTAGCTTTGAAATCACCCAGGGGACCCTCGGTTGCGGCCGTCGCTCCTTGCACGAAGAAGCTTCCCAGCAGTGCCGCCAAACACCCGGAACGCAAATGGCCTTTCATGAGCTTTTCCTTATTCGAATGGGACCAGTGGAGCGAACCGCATCGATTATGACATCGCCCCTCCCACCACCGTGTTTATCTACCTGCGATTCTTTTCATGTTTTTGGCCGGACAGAACGGGTTTCAGGCGGTCACCCTGATGGAAGATCGTACCCGGGCGCGGAAAGCGGTCCCGAAAATGGTTGGTTTAGTCTGACATTTCCCAGATGGCTCCCTTGAGCCATCGTTGGCAACATGGTACCGACGGGTTTTCGGTCGTTCCACTGTTTTCTAACCACCGTCGGGCTCGGTTCGCTGCCGTTTTCGATCAGAGTGGCCCCCTCAACGGGCCAAATCTGGTCATTTTTGCCCCAGCAGACGCACCGCGACCGCAGTGGGTGTTCGAAGAACGCCTGAGTGCCCCATTTTTCAACGCTCAGGACGGACCAGGAGCGACCAGTGCCCGCAGTCGTTCGATTCTGTCCAGGATCTGCCCGAATAGCCGCCTCGGCACGGCTACCTCGGCCAGCTGGAAGGTGACATACCGCGCGTGCCCGATGACCTTCGCAGCGATCTTGACGAGCTTCTCCCGCAACGTCGTCAGGGACCAACGCCGAATGCTCTGCGGCACGCCAATCCGGCGGATGATGTTAGCGAGGTTGTACGCCAGGACGAACAACTGCAGGCGCACCTGATTCGCATCGAACCGCTGACAGGAAAGCCGCGTCCACTTGGTCGCCTGCTTACCTTCCTTGATCCACCGCTCGGCCGTTCCCCGCCCGTTGTAGAACCGCACAACACGATCCGCGGCGATCCAAAGGTTGGTCACGATGAAGCCGACGCGGGGAAAGAGTTCTCCCTCGTGCCATTCCACCTTGGCCACGACTCGACGCCACTTGTTCCAACTGCCCGCCCGATACAGGACGCTGCCGTAGAGAACGATCGGCCTCTTGGGCGGTCTGCCCACGAGGCGGGTCAACAGATCCCGAATGTTCTCTTCCAAGACCTCGTTGGCCGGAAGTCGGATCGCGTACTTGTAGCCCTCCGCCTCCAGGAGCTCGTAGAGGTCCGGCTTGGCGAAGGCCGCATCGCCCCGGAAGTAACGGGCTAGATCCTGATCGCGATAGCGGGCCACCACCGGCACCAGCACCGCCCGCCAATCCTCGGCGCTGTGGACGTTGCCCTTTCGCAGCAGCGCCCGCTCCACGAACTGGTTGAAGCAGAAGAGAGGATGGTAACACGTGCATTCCAAGTGGCCGTTGTACGCCGTCCCTTCTTGTCGCCCGTGGGTCTCGCTCACAGAGCTATCCATGTCGAGGACGATCTTGTCGATCGGCTTGACCTGGTGCACGCGATCGATCCAAAGCCCGGCCATGTTCCGCAGCGACTCTAGATTCGTTGGCTGGGAAAGGATCTCCGTCTCGAAGCGTGTGACCTCGCTGGTCGAAGCCCGGCATCGAAGGCGTGAGAAGAACCTGAACCTGCGGCAACCGACCCTGCCGCTGTAATCGTGCGGAGGTCGTTGCTAACGACGGGCCGAAAATGTCTCAGAGCGGGTGAAACAAATCACGAAGGCATCAACCAGTTCGCGGTACACGAGCAGCCCGGCATCGCTGGTGATTGTCGCCCCGTGGAACTCCAGCTTGACGCTGCCATCGAACGCCACCCGCTAGGGGGCTTTTCGTGCTTCACCCATCGTTCGGCCCCTCCATGACCGTCAAACAAAACACGCTGCAACCGCTGTTTTTTACGCAGGATCCGCCGCCAAGAACAGACCGCAAGCTGCAGTCATCTGGGAAATCCGGGTTTACGGTATACTATGGAGCGTGCGTTGGGGCGCGACCGACGTCGGTCGGCCTGGGTCTCCGCGTGGCGCCTTGCAGGGCCGCGCAGCCTTTTCGTTCGGGAACCCGGTGGCCATGCACGAACTAGAACTACAGGTGCGTCGGGCTCGCCGTCGGCTGACGGTCGAGCGGTTTCTGCGAGCCGCGGTGTGGTGCCTGACGGTTGGTCTGAGCCTGGCGCTGGGCCTGGTGCTGCTCGACAAGTTTCGCCCGCTGGGCCTGGACCCCCGGATCTGGCCGGTGGCCGGCGCAGGCATGGGCTGCCTGGTGGCGCTCGTCTGGGCCCTGGCCCGCCGCGCCACGGCGGTCGACGCCGCCTGTGAAATCGACCGCCGCTTTGGTCTGCGGGAGCGGGTTTCCAGCGTGCTCTTGTTGTCGGAAGCCGATCGCCAGTCGCCCGCCGGACAGGCGTTAGCAGCCGACGCTGCCCAGCGCGTGGCTCGGGTCGAAGTCCCCGAAATGTTTCGAGTCAGCGTGCCGCGCTGGTCGTGGCTGCCGCTGGTTCCGGCCGCCGGGGTGCTGATCGTGGCCACCATGCTTCAGCCCAGCCAGCCTGCGCGGGCCTCGGTGCAGCTGCGCCCAGCCGGCGAGCAGGTCAAGAAATCGACCGACAAGCTGCGCGAGAAGTTGGCCGAGCGACGCAAGCAACTCGACCGCGCGGGCTTGAAAGACGCCGAAGAGCTGGTCACCAAACTCGAGCAAGGGACGGCCGAGCTTTCCAAGCAGAACGAGCTCGATCGCAAGCAAACCTTGGTCAAGTTGAATAACCTGGCCCAAGATCTGGCCCGGCGGCGCGAGCAGTTGGGGGGCGCCGAACGGCTGCGTCAGCAACTCAACCAGATGCGGGGGTTCGAGCGGGGACCGGCCGACCGGTTGAGCCAAGCCATGCGTCAGGGGGATTACCGCCAGGCGTTGCGCGAGCTCGACAAACTCAAGGAACAACTCGAAAAGGGGCAACTCGACGAGGCGTCGAAATCGCAACTGGCCAAACAGGTCGAACAGCTTGCCGAGAAACTGAATCAACTCGCCGAGGCCGAAAAGAAGCAGCGGCAAGAACTTGAGCAGGCGATTGCCCAAAAGCGGTCCGAGGGTAAGAACGACGAGGCCGACGATCTGCAAAAACAGCTCGAGCGGCTTTCCGAGCGGCAGCGCCAGGCGGGCCAGTTCGAGAAGATGGCCTCGCAGTTGAGCGAGATGAAAAAGAGCCTGGAACAGGGCAAAACGGCCGAGGCCACGGCCCAGCTCGACGCGATGCGGACGGAAATGGCCAACCTGGCCCAGCAGCTCGAGGAGCTGGAAATGCTCGAGGGGGCCCTCGACGAGTTGGCCGAGGCCAAAGAGTCGATGGCCTGCAGTGAGTGCGAGGGAGAGGGTTGCGCCGCCTGCCGTGGCCGGGCCCACCGCATGGGCCAAGGACGGGGCACCGGCGAAGGTCGTGGCGAGGGGGACCGTCCGGAAGAACGCACCGATACCGGCCAGTACGATACCCGGGTGCGGCAAAAACTGGGGCGGGGGGCCTCGGTCGTGACGGGCCTGGTCGAG
The DNA here is from genome assembly GCA_964399535.1 of uncultured Pirellulales bacterium. GTDB lineage: Bacteria > Planctomycetota > Planctomycetia > Pirellulales > CAYNRE01 > CAYNRE01. The sequence continues at coordinate 301,602 of CAYNRE010000055.1, forward strand.
GGGCCCAACGTGAAGGGTCAGGTTCAGGCCGAAATCGCCGCCGAATTCGAGGCGGCCCAGGCCAGTCCTACCGATCCCCTTACCGATCAGCCGCTGCCGGCCGACGTACGTGAACACGCCCGCAGTTATTTCGAATCGCTCCGCCGGGGCGAGTGAACCTGGGCCGTGCCCGTCGTTGTTCAAAGGCGGCAGGGCGACCGGCCAGATTCGAGCGACGCATGCGAATGTTGATCTGCCAGGCGGTTTTCCTGTCGGCGACGCTGCTGGCCGCGGCGGCCGAACCCGAAGTTGCCGAAGAACGCTTTCCCAGCGGTGAGCTCAAACGCCGCACGCATTACCGCCTGGATGCCGACGGCAACCGCCTGCGCGAGGGCCTGGAGCAACTCTTTTACCCCGGCGGAAAAGTGGCCCGCGAAGTCACCTATGCCGCGAACCTGAAACACGGGCCCTGGGCCGAGTACTTCGAAGACGGTTCGAAACGCTGCGAGGGCACCTACCTGAAAGGCCTGCGCGAGGGAGCCGAGGTTCGCTATGCCCGCGATGGCTCGAAGGTGCTGGAAACGCACTACCACCAGGGGCACAAACACGGGCTGAAAATCGTCTACCGCGGGCCCGATCAGAAATCGCTCGAAGCGAACTACGCCAACGGGCAGCTCGACGGCACGCTTACCGAGTGGTACGCCCCGGACCAGCTGAAACGGGTCGAACAATACGCGAGCGGGCAGAAGCACGGCAAGTGCCTGTTCTATCACACCAACGGCCAGGTCGCCACGGAGAGCAACTATCGCCACGGGTTGAAGCACGGACCCTATCGCCAGTTTACGCCCACGGGCCAACCGTTGGCCGATTTGGCCTATGAGAACGGCCGCTATCACGGACGAATTCGCTTCTGGTACTCCGACGGCAGCCCCCGCAGCGATGGCACTTATGTCAGCGGCAAACGCCAGGGCCAGTATCGCGAGTGGTTTCGCGACACGCCCAACCAGATCTCACTGGAAATGAACTTCGAGATGGAGCAGGCCGACGGCCTGCAAGTTTATTGGCACGCCAATGGCGAAAAGCATCTCGAGGTGAACTACGTGGCCGGCCAGCGGAGCGGCCCCTGGAAGGAGTGGTACCCCAACGGCCAGCTACGGGCCGAGGGCCGCTACGTGGAGAACCGGCCCGAGGGTGAGCTGCGGTTCTGGTACGAGAACGGCCAGCCCTGGGCCGTGCAGCACTATGAAAAGGGGGAGAAGCACGGCCTGTGGACCGAGTGGAACGAAAACCGCGAGCTGGTGTCTGAGGTGCAATACGACCGCGGACTGCCGATGCGCAAATCGGCCGCGGCGCGGTAGCCGCGCGAAGATCGTGCCCGCTCGGCCAACTCAGCCGGTTTTCACGCGCTTGGGGATGCTGAACGAATAGAGAATCGTGACGGCGCCGCCCGACATCAGGCTCCAGGGCGCCCAGTCCGGGGGAACGATTTCCTGGCGCGGAGCGGCGTCGCCGCCGGCCAGATACGATTCACCACCCGAGCCGCCGCGCGATTTGAGCACCGCCTTGTCGATGGCCAGGCACTCGGCGCCCAGGATGCAGGCGTAGGTTCCAACCGCCAGAAAGAATGCGCGCCACACGAGTTGTTCGCCTCGCTTCCGCCAGGGGAAGACCACTGCCGCGGGGTCGCCGGCCGGTTGTCCGACTATTCGGCTTCATCGACCGGTCGAACCTCGGAAATACAGTATTCGGGCGATTCGGCCGGATGCGCCGACACGACCGCGTAGCCGGGTTTTGCGGGTCGAGAAGCCCAGGCGAAAAAACCGGTCCCCGCTTGCGACGCGCAGAACCCCCTACCTATGATCGGGTCGGGAGGGGGGCGGGGTTGGCGGCCAGCCCTCGAATCGTTGGCCGAGGAGCACGACCATGTCGGAGAACCACCGCGGGATGTCGACCGCCGGCCTGGTCCGGATGGTTCTTCTCACGCTCGTGGGACTGACCGCGACGCGGGGCGATGCCGCGGCTCAAACGACCGACCTTAAAGTGCTCGAGCGTTTATTCGCCGACCGCGGGTTGGAACGGGACGGCAATTGGTTTCTGACGGCCGAGGAAACGCTGCTTCGCTCGCGTTTGGCCCAGTTGCGCACCCTGGAAAAGGCGCTGCAAGACGCCACCAACGAGGCGGATCGGGCCCTGGTCGAGGTCGACGGCCAGCGCGCCCAGCTCGAGCAGGCCGAGTTGGAACACCAGCGGTTGGCAGCTCAACTGGCCGACCGGTCGCTGCCGGTTCGACAATACAACCAGGTGGTGCGCGAATTGAACCTGAGGACCGAGACCATCAACCGGCTGCGGCCTATTTTCGCCGGCAAGAGTGGGCTCTGGGATCATGCCCCCTTGCGATCGGCCTTGAGCCGCCTGAGCGCCGCGCAGACGGAACTCTGGGCGGCGCTCGTCTTTATTCGCCATGGCTGCACCGCGATCGAGATTCCGTATCGGGCCCTGGCCGAGGATACCCAAGTAACCAACGCTTTGGCCGAGTGGGGTGGTAAGTACAAGCTCGGCCCGGCTCGATCCTACGAGCGCGAACTGAAAAAGCTGCCTCGACTGGAAAAGATCGTCTTTACGCCAGATCTGCCCAGTTATCGCGAAGAAGGCTTGCAACGGGTGGGGGCGATTCTTCAAGAGCGGTTGCCAGTCGTGGTGGCGATTGCGTCCAGTGACGAGCACACGATCGTTCCCGAGCAACTGCTGCGGTCGGCCGGCATTCCGATTCCCGACGAGGCCCGCCAGGTCACAGTCGAAGCAGGCAACAGTCGGCGGCTAGAGGGCCGGGTCGTGACGCTGCCGGCGCTGCGGATCGGTACCGTCCTGCTCGATCCCTTCGAGGTAATTGCGCTGGGGGAGTCGGGCTACGATCTGGGATTTCGGCTGGGGCGCCGCGCGCTGGCCAAGTGGAAGGTGGAACTCGATGAGCCCCGTCAACGGCTCAAGCTCGTACCCCACGACCCGGCATCGGAACCACCGGCCGTTGAATAGCCTCCGGCGGCCGGCCCGCCAGCAGCGCCGGAAAACCTGGCGGCGAATACCGCCGCGAGTCGGGGGCCGCGACCCGCAAATCGCAGGGGAGTTTTCTCGCTCGCCTGCACGAACCACGCCCCCCCTCTGTCGGATGGTTTGGTCGACGCGCTCGGCGGACCCTTTCTGGTCTTGTCAGCTGTCCACGGTTGGTTTCCCCTCTGGTGGCGGCAGTCCGCCAGGGTGTTTGCAGCGGCGTGCCGAACGGCGCCAATGGCGGTGAGCGCATTTACTTAGTAGGCCAACGATGTCGCTGGAAGCGATCGTAAGCGGGGTGTATTGGATAACGGTCCTCCGGCCGGGCGGAGAAAAAAGTGTCTGATTCCTGACCGGGCGGGTGGGCACCGAGTCATCCGATTGGGAAAGGTGAACCGATGGTAGTAACAGCGGCAAGCCGGGCAGGCGACACCTGGCGGGCCGTGGCGGAGCGAGCGGGGCTGCCCGTCGAGCCGCCTGCTGCTGGGCGAACGAAGTACGTTGCGCTGCGCGGGGGTCCCGTGAAACTGAGCCAGGCGGTTACCGACATCCGTGTTGTTCCGCTGGGAGACGAGTCCTATAATTTCAGTGGTTTCCCGCACTTTTTGGTCTTAGGCAGCTCGAGCGGAGGCGATCGCTTGAACGCCAAGCCGAAAATCCTCTTGATTTCCGCCGCTCCCGAGCGCGACCGCGCGCTCGAAGAGGAGCTGAGCTCGCGGTACGAAGTGGTGGCGGTGCCCACCATGCTGCGGGCCTTGGCCTGTCTGTCCCGCGAGCGGTTCGCGGCTGTCCATGTCGACTCGGCCTTGCTGCAGCAAGCCTTCGAAGTCGGCAAGTTGCTGGAGAACGAGCGAATTCTGGAGAGCATGCCCGACGGGCTGGCGCTGCTCGACGCCGACAATACGATCGTCTGGGGCAACGGCCGGCTGAAGCAGTGGAGTTCGCGGGAAACGGTCGTTGGTTCGAACTTCTACAATGTGCTGGGCAGCCCCGAGATTCTCGGGCCCGACTATTGCCCGTTCCATTCGGCGCTGCTTTCGGGCAGCCCCAGCTTTTCCACCCTCCGCTCGCACGACAACCGCTACTTCCACGTTCACGCGGTGCCCTTCCGCGAACGCGAGGGGTCTCCGCGGCACCTGATCGTAACGGTCCGCGACGTGACGACGGAAACCTTGCAGCAGCAGAAGCTCAAGGCGATTCACGAGGCTGGCATGGAGCTGGCCGACCTGAAGCCCGACGAGCTCTCGCACATGACGGTCGCCGAGCGGATCGAGTTGCTCAAGTCGAACATTTTGCACTACACGAAGGACCTGCTGAATTTCGACGTGGTCGAAATTCGCCTGCTGGACGCGGAAACTGCGCGGCTCGAGCCGTTGTTGGCCGTGGGCATCGAGCCCGAGGCGGCCCAGCGCGATTTGATCGCCTCGCCGCAGAACAACGGCGTGACCGGCTACGTGGCTTCGACCGGCAAGAGCTATCTCTGCGAGGACACCACCAAGGACCCGCTCTACATCACCGGCTGCAAAGGGGCCAAGAGCTCGCTAACCGTGCCGCTGATGTTGCACGACGAGGTGATCGGCACCTTTAACGTGGAAAGCCCCGAGCCGCGGGCGTTCACCGAGAGCGACCTGCAATTTCTGGAAATCTTCACCCGCGACGTGGCGGCGGCGCTCAACACGCTGGAGTTGTTGGTCGCCGAGAAAGCAGGCACGGCCGCCGCGAGCGTCGAGGCGATTCACAGCGCCGTGGCCCTGCCGGTCGACGACATTCTGAACGATGCCGTGAACCTGATGGAACGCTACACCGGGCACGAGCCCGAAGTGGCTCAGCGGCTGCAGCGCATCTTGCGCAATGCCCGCGAGGTGAAGCAGTTGATTCAAAAGGTGGGCCAGAAGATGGCCCCCAGCCAGGCGCATCCGGCCCCCGTGGCCGAAGACCAGCAGCCGCAACTGCGCGGCCGCCAGGTCTTGGTGGCCGATGCCGATGAATCGGTCCGCAGCGCGGCCCACGCCCTCTTGGAGCGCTACGGCTGCGTGGTCGAAACGGCCCACGACGGCGAAGAGGCCCTGTGCATGGTGCGCAACATGCAGCGCCACCAGGGTTACGACGTAATCATCGCCGACATCCGGCTGCCCGACATGAGCGGCTACCAGTTCATGTGCAAACTGCAGGAAATTCTGGACCATGTGCCCTTGGTGCTGATGACCGGCTTCGGATACGACCCGGGGCATTCGATCGTCAAGGCTCGGCAGGCCGGCCTGCGGGCTTTGCTCTACAAGCCCTTCCGCCTGGACCAGTTGCTGGAAAAGGTGGAAATGGTGCTCGAAGCGCCGCGTGAGGTGGGACAGGCCTGATTGGTGCCTCGCGAAACCCCGCCGCGGCAGCGCTGGCGATGCTAGCGGGACCATGAACTCGGGCGGAGCGCATTGCGGAGACCGGCGCGGCCCGCCACAATTCTCAGCGGAGGGGCTGATTTGCCGGTAGGACAGAGTCCGGCAGTTGATCGCGCGAGAGCCGAGGGGCGCCTGGGGAACCAGGCTCGCGTGGCCTAGTTCGACCGACCCCGGATGCAAGTGCCGACCGACGACTCCAGGACCTCACCCCGTACTCCAGAGAACTGAACCGGGCGCAGCCCGGGAAGTTGTGAGCCCCTGGCATGCTGACGGCCGACACCATCTTGTTCCTGTTGGCGGCCGGCCTGATCGGGATCGGCCACACGGCCCTCTGGGTGGCGGCCAACAACTTTGTGCATGGCTCGGCCTATCCCTGGACGGCGGTGCGCTGCTTCACCTTCTTCGATCATTTGATGACCCTGGCCGGCTGGATTGCCTTGGCCGTCTGGGTCTGGGCCTCGCGAGGAAGCGGAGCGGCGGCCTGGTCGCTCGCTCCGCCACTGGCGCTGGTCTACGCGGGGGTGTGCCTGGCGGTGGCCCTGGGGCCGGTTTCCGGCTGGCTGGTTCGCTCCTTGCGGTTTCGCCACGCACCGGTGCTACTGAGCAACCATTCGACGTGGATCGATTTGGCAGAACGGTTGGGGAGCCGCCCGACGGGGCGGGGTTGGGAAACCGTTTGGATGCACCTGCCCGGGAACCAGGTGTTCCACCTCGAGGTGAACGAGAAGCGGGTGGAGATCCCCCGCTTGCCCGCCGAGTTGGAAGGGATGTCGATTGCGCATGTTTCCGATCTCCACCTGACCGGCGCGACTTCGATCGATTTCTACCAGGAAGTGATCGGCGAGGTGAACCGCCTGGGGGCCGACTTCAACGTGGTTTGCGGCGATATCATCGACACGCTGGATTGCCTGGATTGGATCGAACCCATCTTCGGGCCGCTCGATGCGCCGCATGGCAATTACTTTGTGCTGGGCAACCACGACCTGCGAACGGGCGATCTGGGGCTAGTGCGCCGCGCCTTGGGTTCGGCGGGGCTTACCGACCTGAGCGGCCGCTGGCTGGTCGAGAACGTGCGCCGCTACCCGGTGCTGTTGGCGGGGAACGAACTTCCCTATATCGGGCCGGCAGCCGATTTGAGCAACGCCCCGACCACGGTCGAGGGGCACCGGCCGCTGCGGATTGTGGTGGCCCACACGCCCGATCAGATGCCCTGGGCCCGGCGGTTCGACGTCGATCTGATGGTGGCCGGTCACATGCACGGCGGACAAATCCGCCTGCCCAGGATCGGCCCCTTGGTGGCTCCCAGCCGGCAGGGCACGCGCTATGCGGCCGGCGTGTTTCACGAGCCACCGACCGTGCTGCACGTCAGCCGGGGCGTGTCGGCCATGACGCCGCTGCGCTTCAACTGCCCGCCCGAGATTACCCGGCTGGTGTTGGTGCGTCCCCGCGGCGGCCCCCCTAAATAACGAACGAGTACGAGCTGTGCGATCGAATCAGCCATCGTGGCTTGTTTCAACGAGAGCCAAGCCCAGAGCGAAGCTGCTCGCGGCTCACCGAGCAGCGGCTTACGTTGCCATGCTCGCGATCGCGTCCGGGTGACAAGGCCGCCTGTTGAAATCTTCAACCGTCGGCTAGCCCGACTTGGCCGTGCCCGAGGCGCTGGCCGTTCCGCGCTCGACGATTTCGCGGGCCAGGTCGATTGCCGTTCGCTCGCGCCCCGCGCGGATCCACTGACACTCGGGCAAGCTGCGAAACCAGGTCAACTGCCGCTTGGCCAATTGCCGGGTGCGGGCCTGAATCTGCTCACGCGTTTCGGCCCAGGTGCGCTGCCCGGCCCGAAACTCGATCAGCTCACGGTAGCCCAGGGCCTGGCTCGCCGTGCGCCCCAGATGGCGCCCCTCGGCCAGCAGGTGTTCCACTTCGGCCAGCCAGCCGGCCGCCAGCATTTGGTCGACCCGGTCGTCGATGCGCCCGCGCAATTCGTTTCGTGGCCAGTCGAGCACAAACACCCGCGGGTGTACCGCCTGGGGCGGATTCTGGAACTGGTTTTGCGATTGGCTGAGGGGCTGCCCGGTGTGGGCATAGACCTCCAGGGCGCGAATCAAGCGTTTGGTGTCGCGGGGGTGAATTCGGGCGGCGCTGGGGGCGTCGACCTGGCGAAGCCGCTCGTGCAGGGCGAGGGGGCCGGCCTGCCGGGCCCAATCGGCAAGCTCTCGGCGCAGGTTCCAATCGGGTGGGGGGCCCTCGCTCAGCCCGCGCAAGAGCGCCTTGAGATACAGCGGGGTTCCACCGACGAAGAGCAGGGTCCGGCCACGGGCCGCGATTTCGGCGGCGGCTGTTTCGGCGGCGGCCAGATACTGGGCAACGCTGAATTCCTGCTCAGGCTCGACCAGGTCGATCAGGTGGTGGGCCGTCTGCCGGCGCTCGGCCGGCGTGGGCTTGGCCGTTCCCAGGTCGAGTCGACGAAAAACGGCCATCGAATCGAGGGAGAGGATTTCGGCATTTAACTGCCGGGCCAGCGCCAGCGAAACGGCCGACTTGCCGCTCGCCGTGGCGCCGGTGAGAAACCAGGCCTGGGCCACCCAGTGGGCCAATTGGGGCTTAGCCCCGGAGGTGGAGAGCCCCTCGGGCCGGGGTGGGGCGGATCGCGGCGATTGCCATTCATTGGCCATCGGCATACATTGCCAGTCTTGTCGCCAAAGGGTTGTAGTTTGCCGGTAAACTCGCCCAACCACTGGGTTGGGGGCTGCGCCTGGGCGACCGGTGTGTTTGCGGCGTAGCGATGCCTATTGTGAATGGCCGGGCAGGCCCAGGGAAGCAGACGCGTGTCGGCCGACGATTTCAGCGAGATACTGGCCCGCTTGGAGCAAACCATCGCCGAGCGGAAACGGCAGCCCGGTGCCGACTCGTACACCGCCAAGCTGCTGGCGGCCGGCGGGGAAAAGATCGGCAAGAAACTGGTCGAAGAGAGCCTGGAGAGCGTTCTTGCCGCGCTCGAGCCGGGCGAGCCCGGGCGCGAGCATCTGATCCGCGAAGCGGCCGACGTGGTCTATCATCTGATGGTGCTGTTGGCCTGGCGCGACGCTTCGCTGGCCGAAGTTGCCGGTGAACTGCGGCGCCGTTTTGGTGTCTCGGGATTGGCAGAAAAGGCCGCCCGATCTTCCTCGCCCACGCCGGAAAGCAACCGATGACCAACCTGCGCATTGGCGTGCCCAGCAAGGGCCGCCTCTCGGATATTGCGATCGAACTGTTGCAGGAGGCCGGCCTGGGCTTCCGCCGCCAGGAGCGCACGCTGTTCGCCTTGTGCCGGGGGCTGCCGATCGAAATCACCTTTCTGCGGACCGACGACATTCCGGTTTTATGCGCCGAGGGAGCGATTGACCTGGGCATTACCGGGGGCGACCTGGTCGAAGAGAGCGGCGCCGCGGTGGTCGAGCGATTGAAGCTGGGAATCGGCAACTGCCGGCTGGCGCTCTGCGTGCCCGAAGCGAGCCCCGTGCGGCAAATTGCCGAGCTGCGCGGCAAGCGGATTGCCACGAGTTTTCCGCAAACCACGGCCCGGTTTCTTGGCCGTCATGGCGTAGAGACCAAGGTGGTTTGCTTATCGGGATCGGTCGAGATCATGATCGCCCTCGGCGTGGCGGACGCCGTGGTCGATTTGATCGAAACCGGCAGCACCCTGGCGGCCAATCAACTGCGCATTCTGGACGAAATCGGCACCTATCAAACCGTGCTCATTCAGCGCAAGAGCCTGGGGCCTCCGAGCGGCGCCGGGAGCGACCGGGAAAAGGCGGAAACCGCCGAGCGATTGGTGCGCCGGCTCGAGGGGGTGGTCATCGCCCGCGGCTGGTCGCTGCTGGAATATCACATTTCCGTGGCCCACCTCGAGGCGGCCAAGCGGATTACCCCGGGCCGTAAATCGCCCACCGTGAGCCCGCTGGCTGCCGACGGCTGGGTGGCCGTTCAGGCCATGGTGCGGCGAGGGGAAGTGGTCGAGAAGATGGACGAGTTGCAACAACTCGGCGCGTCGGCGATTCTCGAGATCCCGATCAGTAACTGCCGTCTTTAAGCCTCGCGGCTTGCCGCTCGAGGGGGCCGGGGCTGGTTTACGTCGATCGAACCGCAAGCGGTCGATCCGACTTAAGGGAAGGTGCCATCGATGAAGAACATTCCGCTGCAGCTCACCAAGAAATGGTTCAAAGCCAACCTGCCCGACTCGAAGGAAACCCAGCCGCTGAAAAAGCTGATCGAGCGATGCGAGGCAATGCTGATCGGAATGTCGCTGCCGGGCGATCTGAAGATCGAAGAGGTCAAGGGCCTGTTGCAATTGCTGGGCCAGATTCAGGCCGAGGTGAAGAAGCTCTTGGCCAAGAAAGACTGGGACGCCAAACAGGCCCCCAAGATTAAAGCGGCCCTGGCCGGTTACGAAAATGCCCTGAAGATTACCAAGAACTACGTGCTCACGATCGAGAAGGAGCGCGCGGCCGGGGTGAAACAAAAGGGGATTTCCGAAGGGGCTATCAGCGAACTGAACCAGGCCCTGTCCAAGGCCGAAAAGGCGCTGCCCGAGTTGGTCAAGAAGCTGACCCTATTGACCGAAGGCTACGGCAAAGCCGCTCCAGCCGATCAGGCCAAGCTGAAAAAGGCGGCCCAAAAACTGGTGCAGGACGCCAAAACCTCGGTCTTCGGTTCCAAGAAGGGAGACTGGGAAAAGCACTGGCAAGAGGTGCGCTTCCGGGCGGCGCCCGACAAGCTCAGCCCGGGTGATCGAAAGGTCATCGAGCGTGATCTGGTTCAGTTGTCGCAGCGCACGGCCAAGATCATCAAGACCAGGGATCTGATCCTGCAGAAGTGCAAACCGGTGCTGAGCTAGTTCCCCAGCCGTCTTGGGCCGCGCGAGGACACCTACGATGATCGGTTGCCGTGGCGTGCCGTCGGTCCTGTGGCTCGTGCTGGTTGCCGCGGCCGGTGGCCCGGTCGGCCGGGCTGAAGACTGGCCGCAGTTTCGCGGGCCGCGGGGCGACGGCACCTGGCAGGGTCCCAACCTGCCCCCAGACTGGCCCGCAGCTGGGCTCAGCACCCAGTGGCGCCAACCGCTGGGGGGCGGCTATGCGGGCGTGGTGGCCGCCGCGGGACGGGTATTTACGTTCGATCGGCTGAGCGAGCCAGCCGAAGTGGAACGCGTGGCGGCCTGGGACCTGGAAACAGGCCAGCCGCTGTGGGAGCACCGCACCCAGGTGCGTTACGGCGAGCTCGACTATGGCAGCGGACCTCGCGCGGCGGCTACCGTCGTGGGAGATCGCGTTTACACGCTCGGCGCGCTCGGTCATGCCCAATGTCTGAACGCGGCGTCGGGCCAGGTGGTGTGGGAGATGGACCTGGTCGCCCGGGACCAGGCGGTAATTCCCACCTGGGGTTTGGCCGCCTCGCCGGTCGTGCACCGAAACCTGGTGCTCTTGCACGCCGGCGTGCCGGGGGGCTGCCTAATGGCGCTCGACCGCGAGACGGGGCGCGAGGTATGGCGCTCCGGCGACGATCTGGCTGGCTACGCGACGCCCGTCTTGGTGTCTCGTCCGGGCCACACGCTCGTGGTTTGCTGGTCTCCGCAGAATGTGCTCGGGTTCGACGCCGATACGGGGCGGTTGCTGTGGAGTTTGGCCTATCCGGTTACGTACGGGGTTTCCATCGCGGCACCGATTTTCGCCCGCGACCGGGTCTTGGTCAGCGGCTACTGGGAGGGCTCTCGAGCGATTCAACTGGGCAACTCGCCGGAAGCGGCTTCACTGGCCTGGGAAACCACCAAAGAACTGCAAGGGCTGATGTCGCAGCCGCTGGAGCGCGACGGTCTGGTCTATCTGCTCGATCGCGACGAGGGGCTGGTGTGTTTCGAGCTGGAAACCGGCCGCAAGCGGTGGGACGACGACCACCAGCTTACGCCGCGCGGCCGCAATCCGCAGGCCACGTTGGTCTGGCTCGGGGCGGGGGATCGAGCGCTAGCCCTGAACGCCGAAGGCGAACTAGTCTTGGCCCGGCTTAGTCCCGAAGGTTATCGGGAACTGGGCCGTACGAAAATCATTGGCCCGACCTGGGCGCACCCGGCCTACGTCGGCAATCGCGTAGTCGCGCGGAGCGATGAAGAGCTGGTATGCGTGTCGTTGGTACCAGGCGATCTGGCTCGGTAACGTCCGCCCGTCGGCGTGGGCTTACGGCTCGGGCGCCGGCGCTGCCGCTTCGCCGTCCACGCCGTCGGACGTGCCCTCCTCCATGAGCTCGGCATTTTCGCCGTCGGGGCCGGCTTCCTCGGCGGACGAGTCTTCAATCTCGCCCTCGATCATTGGGGGCGGCGTGCCGTTGTCGGGCTCCAGGGTGCCCAGGTCCAAGGGGAAGGTCTCGCCGGAGGGCATTTCCAGCAGGAACTCGGGCTCATCACTGCCGGGACTGGTTTTCATCAGAATCGTACCGTCGCTCTTGGTGCCCTTGACCTTCATGCGGAAGACCTGCTCGCCGCTCGCCTGAGGCTGCATGGCACCGGACCAGTCGATCTCGGTCGACTCGATATCGCCGATGTGTTCCTGAACGACCTCGTTCTTGGCCAACTCGGCCTTCATTTGGGTGAATGCCTGCTGCGCGCCCCAGTAGGTAAAGCCAGCACAGCCCAGGCAAATGAGCAGCCCGACGACAACCACAACTCCCAGCACCATGAGCACGCAGCCACAGCCGCTCCGCTTCTTGGGTTCGGGCGGAAAGCCCCCCTGACCGTAAGGGTTTCCTTGGGCGGGCATGGGAGGGGGTGCCGTGCTCATGGAATGAATATCCTCTGCATGGAATCAGTTGGCAGCCGCGTGCCGTCGAGCCCAGCTCGCCCGTCGGCACCTGGGCGATAGCATAGCAATCTGGAACGGCGCGAACAGCCGGGCAGGCTCAATTCCGAGAGTTTTCCAGCCCGAAGCGCCGCTTGGTTTCGCCGGGGCATGGCGCCGCCCCGGCGCCACGCCAGCAAACTGGGAGCGAAGCGCCGGCGAGGCTACGACCGCGGCAACTGCGAGCGTAGCAATCGGCCGTAGCGCTGGTGACCGTAATCGGCGGCGAACTGGTTGCCTTCATAGGCCAGGCGACCCCCCACCAGCACCTGGCGGACCACACCGTCGGAGCGTTTCACCATTCGCATGGTGCCGAGCCGCGGATCGTCGTACTCCACGGGGTCGCCCAGCCCGTGGCGCAGTTTTTCCGGATCGATGACGATTACATCGGCCCAATCGCCGGGCCGGATCCGGCCGGTATCGAGCCCCAACCAACTGGCGGTTTCGCCGGTAAGCTTGGCCACGGCGCTGTGCACGCTCATCAATTCCGGGTGGTTGTACACCTGCTGCAGCATTTGCAGGCCGCCGTCTTGGAAGGCCATATTCCGGTTGTGGGCCCCCGAATCATTGAAACCCGGCAGCGTGGTGGGGTGCGCCAGAATGTAGCGGCGCTGGGCGGGGCGGTCGTTGGTAACCACGGTCTTCCAGCGAACCTGGTCGTCGTAGGCCGCCAACAGGTCGAGGAAATACTCCAGCGGGTCGGCGCCCGCTTCCTCGGCCAGTTGCTGAAACGATTTTCCGGCGCTGCCCGGCAGGGGGCAGGAAACGACGAACATATCGTCCAGATCGCGATGAAACACCCGCTGGCCGCTGGCCAGCCACTCGCGGCGAAACTGCGCGCGAAATTTCGAGTCGCGGAACATTTCGCGGCGCTCTTCGGGCGTGGCGGTGATGGCCGCGACGCCGGCGGGAAACTCCTCGAACAGCGGCGTGTGCACGCCGTCGCAGTAGTTCAAAAACGGCTCGGCCAGTGCCTGCCAGCGAATATTGGCGCGAAATACGCGGTTCAGAAGCGTCGCCCCGTGGGTCGCGATTTGGTAGATGCGGCGGTTGGTTTTCACGTCCATGGCGGCCACGATCGTGGTCTTCAGCGGCTTGCGCAGCACCCCGGTCGAAATCATGCCCAAGACGGCCACGGTGCTCTTGGTGAGTGCGTTGGGCGTGGCTTGCAGCACCCGTCCCCAGCGGCGAACCACGTCGGCCAGGCTGCGGTACTCGCTGGGGTGAGCATGCTGCGAAGGAACCGAGATTCCCTTGAACGGCTCGCCGTCGAGCCGGTGCCAGGGCAGCATGTCGATCGACAGCCCCAGATAGCCGGCCTGCATGGCCTCGTCGACGATCTTGCCCATCGCGGTCAGCTCGTCGCGGCTGGCCTTGGCCACGCTCAAACTTCGCTCCATGCCCATCACATGGGCGCGAATGCTGGAATGGCCGATGAAGCTCGACACGTTCGGCCCAAGGGGCAGGGTGTCGAGGTGCTCGTAATAGGTGCGCACGTCGCGCCAGGTAAGCTCGGGGCCCAACCAGCGCGACAACAGATCGCGCGGCAGGCTCTCGACCCGGCAAAACAGATCGAGCAAGTCTTTCTTGCTGCCAAGCGCCGTCGAGAGCGAGCAGTTGCCCATCACCACCGTGGTGACTCCGTGCCGGACCGATTCCTCCAGTCCCGGCAGGGCCTCGATCTCGGCATCGTAGTGCGTATGGATATCGAGCATGCCCGGTGTGACCCAGCAGCCAGAGGCGTCGATTTCGCGGGCACCTCGATGTTCCAGGCGGGGGCCGCTGGCCAAGACTTTGCCGTTGGCAATCGCCAGGTCGCCGGGCACCGAAGGACGGTCCGTGCCATCGAAGATTTGACCGTTGCGAATGACCAGGTCGCAGGTAGGCGACGCCGACCCGGAGACGTTTTCCGACATGAGACGCACTCTCTCAGGACAAAAAAAGGACGTGAACCGAACCACTCGGCCGGACTGAGCCCTGGACCGGGAACCAGCGTTCTCTTTCCCCTCGGCAAGGCCGCCAAGCCCCCAGTCGGCTGAACAAGCCCCGTGGGCGGGGAGGGGGACCAATCCTAGTTCGGCTCGCAACCAGAACGCGGTTCTCGCCGACAGCCCAGGGGCTGGCCCCTATCGTAGCGCGGCAGAACCTCGCATGTCCATAAGCGCAAAGGGTTTACCAAGGGCTCACTGGCCGTCGGCCATGGCCCTGGGCCAGGCGAGCCAACCCGCGCGGATCACCCCGCAGGGGAGCCAAAGCCGCTCGGCCGCGGGCTGCCTGCTTAGTTAACTCGTGTGCTGGCAATTGGTTGGGCCCTGGACCGGCCTGGCTCGCCCGGGGCTCGCGGTCGAGGGCAACACCATTGGGAACGGGGCTAATCGCTCCTCTCCGGGGCAGGGGGGCGGAGCGCTCGGCATCGATTCTCGAAGGAATCGATTGCGGCGCCGCGCTAACGCCGACTTGTCCGGCCGCTGCTCAGCCCCTCGGCCGGCGCGGAGTCGCCGCGCTTGCCCGCGTGGCTGGTTCGGGCCGCCACGATTGGCTCGGATTTGCGCGGCGCGTCGGGGTCGCAGTGAGTCACTCGCAGCAACACGATCGGCTCGCGGGGCAACATCTCGAGCCGACCTTGATTGTGGACCGGCACCCGGGACATGGCTTCGATCACTTCCCATCCCGAAACGACCTCTCCGAATACGCAGTAGCCAAATTCCTCCGGCTCGTCTCCCTGGTGATCGAGCAGCCGGTTATCGGCCAGGTTAAAAAAGAATTGTCGCGTGGCACTGTCGGTTTCTCGCAGTTGGCGGGCCATGGCGACGGTGCCGCGACGGTTGGATCGAGAATGCGTCGCCTCGTTGGCGATTGGTGCCCGGGCGGGTTGCTCGACCAGGTGCTGGTCGTAACCTCCGGCCAGAATCAGATAGCCTTCGACCACCTGGTGCACGATCGAACCGTCGTATTCGCCCGCGTCGACGTAATCGAGGAAATTCGCCACCGTCTGCGGAGCGTCGTGCGCGTGTAGCCGCAGTTCAATGGTGCCTAGCGACGTTTCGATGCGCACCAAGGGTTGGGCCGGATCCTCATTCACGGCGGCTGCCAGGTCTGCCCCACGACTGTCTCCAGGCCCAACGGGCCGGGCCGCGGTGCGCCGTGCCCGGGGGTCCGCCGGGGCTGAGGCGGTAGCCGTTCGTTTTCCACGCGGCGCGGGCGCCGCGGCTTTTTCCGGCGTTGGGCTTGAGCAGCCTGCCAAGACCCCCAGCATCGTCAGCCACCAGGCAACACCATGGGCCAAACGGCCAAGCCGGAACGACCGGTCGAGCGTGTTCGCCGGTCGAGATCGCCCGGGGGTCCTGGAAAGCAAACCGGGCCGTGTATCGTGTGCTAGCAAAGTTGCGGAGCTCCAAGGGGGTACGACTGCAAATTCCCGCCGGTGGGCTGCGGGAGGGCCCTCCGCGCGGGGTGCGGAAGGGAGCTGCGGTCGCGCAGTGGGGTAGGCAGACCTTGTCGGGCCTCGAAGCCAGTGCCGTCTGCCTGGATTCGAAGCGGGCGGTATGATGAGAACACCGGCCGCCTCGTGCAATCGGAGTTCTTGGTCCAGGTAAAACCAGGAAGTTCAGGTAAGCAAACGCCATACTTTGGGTGAACTGGAGAAGTCGCTGGCCTGTCGGGCCGGTGCGACCGGTCGAACGAAAAAGCGGGGACGGGGGGGCCACGCATCCGTGGGCGAGGCCATTGGGGAATCGTTGCGAGGACCGCGCGAATGACCGGACGCTGGTTCAATGTGCTGGTGGTTTTGTTCTGGCTGGCCACGATGAGTTGGTTGATCACGGCCAAGGTGTTGCCACCGCTGCTGGTGGGCGAACCGCCGACCTATCGCGACATCATTCGCGAGTCCGCCGACGAGGCTCCGCCCGGTCCCTCGCTCTGGCACCTGTTCTTCAATTCGCGCGAGGTGGGTTGGGCCAGAAACGAGACGCTCAACCGGACGGACGGCATGGTCGAAATGCGCGGCGAAGTACATTTTCGCCATCTCCCCTGGGACGAAATCTCGCCCTTTCGGCTCGGCTCCGTGGCCGAACTCGGATTGGGAGATCAACAAGGGATGAGCCTGGACGCTGAAAACTCGGTGCTGGTCGATCGGCTCGGTCGCCCGGAAGAGTTCCGCTCGAAACTGCAGCTAGGGTTGATGCCCGAGGCGATCGAGATGCAGGGCCGGGTCGCGGGGAACGAGCTGGCGCTGACGGTGCGCATTGGCGGATTCCGCTATCCCACCAAACTGTATTTGCCCAACGATGCCATCCTGAGCGACGTGCTCTCGCCGCAGCCGAAACTGCCCCACTTGAAGGTCGGGCAAACCTGGACCGTGCCGGTTTACAGCCCGTTTTCCCCGCCGAATCAGCCGATGCAGGTGCTCAAGGCCGTGGTCGAGCGGGAGGAAACGGTCGTCTGGGGTGGTCGCGGGGTGCGGACTCGGGTCGTGGTGTATCGCGGCGATCAAGGAGCCGGGTTGGGCCGGGCGCAGAGCATTCACGGCAAGGCCTGGGTTCGCGGCGACGGGGTGGTGGTGCGCCAGGAAGTGAACCTGATGCAGAACACCTTGCGATTCGAGCTTTTGGCCCCCAACGACCCGATTCCGAGCGAGATGCAAGTTCCGGCGCGGGACGGCGGAGACGAGCCCCACGCCTCGGACGAGTCGCTTTCAGATTCGCTGCCGAAAGCCGCGACCCCATGAAACGTCGTTCGAGGCCTCCCAGCGCTTCGCCCCCAACGGCCGATAGATACCGAGACGATCTGGCCAAAATCCACGACGCCGGTTTCGGCGAGCTAGCCAAACACGCGGCCCTCGAACTCTTGTCGCGGTTGGGATCGCCTAAAGCACTGGGCGACCGGGTCGTCGACCTGGGCTGCGGCAGTGGTATTCTCGCGGAGCGATTGAGCACTGCGGGCTATCAGGTGCTTGGCATTGACTATTCTCCGGCGATGCTTGCCTTGGCCCGGCAACGAGCACCGCGGGCTGAGTTCCGCCTCGGGTCGTACCTAGGCGCTGAAATTCCAACGTGCCGCGCGGTGACGGCGATCGGCGAAGTATTCAACTACCGCTTCGCAGGTTCGCCTACTCCCGCGAATCTCGGCCGGCTGTTTCGTAAAATCCACCGGGCTCTGGAGCCCGATGGTTGGTTCTTGTTCGACGTGGCGGGGCCCGGTCGCGGCGGGCCGGTCCGCAGCCGCTCGCACCAAACTGAGGGAGACGATTGGGTTTGTCTGGCGCAAGTCGACGAGGATCCCGCTGGCCAGACGCTCGAGCGGCGGATCACTACTTTTCGGCGTTGCGGCGAGTTGTTTCGCCGAGACGATGAATTGCACCGCCTGAGACTATTCCCGGCCGGTTCGATCCTCGACGCGCTACGCACGGCCGGCTTTCGGGCGCGGCGGCTACCTGGCTACGGCACATGGCGTTTCCCGCCAGGCTGGTCGGGTTTCTTGGCGCGCAAGGCCTGTGCTACCCCATCGCAATGACGCCAGCGCAACAAAAACGTAGCGTGCACTTAAAGAGGTCGCCAACGATCGGCAGGACGGCGAATTGTGCAAGCTGATACCGAACCAAACCAGACTGCCCGCGTACCCTAAATAACCTGGTTTCACGCCGACCAGCCGATGATCGGTCGTTTCCGATTGAGCAAACTGGGCTGAGTTTACCGATAACGAGGTAGACCGAAGCCACGTCCGCTGGCCTGCTTGCGCCGGCGGCGAGCGAGTTCGGTTCGTTTTCGAAGTTCTTTCCAGATCGGGGCCCGCGGCTGTGCGATGGTCGATTGAGTTTGGGGCATTCGTGGTGCTCTTGGGACTGGCTGCCGGGACAACGGTTCCGGTTGCCGCCCAAGACTCGCGCAGCCTGCGCAATTTTGAACCCGCGGCCGTCGACGAGCTCGACCTGCCGCGCTATCGCGACCGGGTCAGCCACCGCGGTTGGGAGCATCGCAGCAGTCACTTCGTGGTGGTGAGCCCCCGGAGCGCCGAGGAAGCACAGCGGCTGGCCGCCCGGTGCGAAGCAACCTGGGCCAGGATGGGCTCTCTGGCCGACCGTTGGACGAGCATCCACCGTGGTCCACGTTTCGGCAACGATGCAGTGGCCGTGTTCGTGGTCGACGCGCCGCACACGGCACATCCGGGGCCCATCTGGTCGCCAACCGATGCCGCGGAGCTTTATATCGACGCTACCTGGCTGGCGCAGGTTTCGGCCCAAAGCGAGCCCACCGACGACCGCCTGGAGCGGGCCGCGGCGCAGCAGTTCCTGCGGGTCGCCGGTTGGGAAAACCGCATGCCTATCTGGCTGCAAGCGGGGCTAACCGCCTATGTGGGCGAAGAAATGACGCGCCCCGCGAGCGACCCGTATCGCGCGCCCAGCGAAACCGCCGATACGCCCGCAGCGCCGGGCCGAGCCGCGGCTCGACCGCTGGTGATTACGCGGGGCGTACCCGGCGAAGCGTCGGTTGCGTCGGCCTCGGGGGCGCATGGCTCGGCCGCCATGGCATCGGCCACGGCACCCGGGCAGGCCGAGGTGATCACACTGTTGCCGCCACTGGGCAGTCGTACTGCGGCTGCCGAAGCTGTATCGGCCAGCGCCGACGAAAGCGAACCTGGCGCTTGGGTGCGGTTTCTACTTGAATCCGAAGATGGGCGGTTTGCCCCGGAATTTATTCGCTGGGTTGCGCTCGAGGCCACTCGCCCGGTCACGGTCGATCGCAGGATGAAGGCGGGGCCCGGTGGTCCGCTGACCCTAGACGAATCGGTGCCGGTACCCGAGCTTCCCTCGTTCTTAGGGCAGTCCGTATGGCGAACGCGATTTCGGCAGTGGCAGGCCGACCGTTGGCGAGACCAGCCCTTGGTCGCGGCCGACGATCTGCCCGACGCCGCGCTGGCCGATCCGGCACGTCAGCTGGCGGTGCTTTGGAAGTTGGTCGATCGATTCGGCGAAACGCGCACCATCGCGCGTGGGGTTCGCGTGACCGAGTTCCAGGGAGATCGCCAGGTTGCGGTGTCGGCAGTTGAGCACCACGAGCAGGCATTCGACCTGGAGCGGCTGGCGATGCGCGCAGCCGAAACCGCGGAACCCTGGGCCATGATCGATGGACAAGGTCAGTTGGCCTGGTCCGGCGCGGGCCAGGGTTTGGCCGGCATCTTGCCCCAGGGATTTCTGGACCAAGTCCGCGCCGACTGGTCTGACGAGCAGGCCACTCTTTCGTTAGCCCTTGGTGACGGCCGCTGGCTGGTTTCGTGGGTCGATCCCTTGCCGTCGGCCGAAGATCGGTCGGTCGCTCGGGCCGCACGCCCGCGAATTCGCTTTCGCATCAGCGCCCCTCTCCCCGGTCCGACGCCACGGACCATCGAGCCTCCGCGCGGCGCCTCTTGAGAGCCCCGCGGCGCGGGGTTAGCATGGCCGCGCCGAGCGGCAATGGCCGTTCGCTAGGGGGGCGCCGACGGCTCGGCCGGCCCCAAATGGGAACGCGACCTGGCTCGCGCCCGCTTTTCTTTGGGGGCTGAGGACCAACCGCATGCGCCGCGCACTTTGGATAGGGCTATGGACGATGGGGTTTACCGCCACTGCTGGTCTGAACACTTCTCCGGCCGCGGAACCGACCCCGGGGAACTACGCGAGCGACCTGGAGTTCTTAAAAAGCCATATCAAGTCGATGGACAAGTCGCGGCAGAATACGGCCCTGATTGAGCTGTTCGACTCGTCCGCCGCCGATGGCCCCCGGGTGGCGGTTTCGCCCGCCTGGCAGGGCCGGGTGATGACTTCGACCGCGCGGGGACCATCGGGCACCAGTTTCGGCTGGCTTAATCGCCCCCTGATCGAAACGGGCAAGCCCGATTTGGTGTTCAACAATTACGGCGGCGAAGACCGTTTCTGGATCGCGCCGGAAGCAGGGCAATTCGCCCTGTTCTTCGCACCGGGGGCCGAACAAAAGCTGCCGCAGTGGATTACCCCGCCCGGCTTGAACGAGGGAGAGTTCGAAACCTCGGGCCCCAGCGACGACAACCGCGCGGTGCGAATGCGTCGCCAGTTGCAGTTGGTCAATGCCTCGTCGACCCGGTTTCACCTGGAGGTCGATCGCCAGGTGCGCCTGCTCGACCGCGGCGCGGTCGCCTCGCTGCTGGGCGAGTCCACGGCTCGGGCGATCGGCGACGCGGGGCTAGCCTGGGTGGGCTTTAGCAGCGAAAGCACCATCACCAACCGTGGCCCGGCATGGAACCAAGACACCGGGCTACTTGCCTTGTGGATGCTGGGGCAGTTCAAACCAGGTCCGCGCACCGTGATCGTACTGCCCTACCAGGGTGGCCCGGCCGGCCAGGGCCAGTCGGTGGTCAACACGGCGTATTTTCAGGCTCTGCCGGACGATCGTTTGAAAGTAACCGACCAGGCGGTGTTGTTCCTGGGGGATGGCAATTACCGCAGCAAGATCGGGCTAGCGCCCGCGCGGGCCAGGCCGGTAATCGGCGCCATCGACCTGGCGGGGGGCATTCTGACGCTCGTGCATTACAGCCTGCCGGCCGATGCGGCCTCGCAGTCGTACGTCGACAACCTGTGGAACTTGCCCCAGGCCAACCCTTACTCGGGCGACGCCGTGAACAGCTATAACGACGGGCCGGCCGAACCCGGCGCTGACAGCCTGGGTGGGTTCTTCGAACTCGAAACCTTGTCGCCGACGCGCGAATTGGCATCGGGTGCATCGCTCAGCCATACCCATACCACGATCCACGTCGAGGGCGATTTGGCCCAGCTCAAGGCCGTGGCTCGGGCGGCCCTGGGAATCGACCTGGACGAGGTGGCCCGGCTGATGTTTCCCAAGTAGCGAATCGGCTGCCACGTGGAGATTCGCGCCGCAGCCCGGTCCGGCCGCGCCGCAGGCTGGGGCGGCGGCACGCTACCCCTTCGGTCGGCGGGCCGCCCGGGCAGGCAGTTTTGCCGACGGAGGACGAACCGTGTTGGCTCGGGTGCTTGAGCCCGAGGTGATGGACGACCCGCGCGACGCCGACGACTACGACCGGATGGATCATGGCGAGGTAAACCAGCGGTTTGTGGCCGATTTGTTGGCGAGCACCTCGCCCGTCGCCGCCTGGCGAACCGGCCAGGCCCAGGTGCTCGACCTGGGGACCGGTACCGGGCTGATTCCGATCGAGCTTTGCCGGCAAGCGGCCCATGTCCGCGTGCTCGGCGTCGATTTGGCCGAGGGAATGCTTGCCCTGGGGCGCCTTCATGTTCGAGAGGCCGATTTCACGCGACGAATTCGCTTGGCCCGCGCCGACGCCAAGCAATTGCCCTATGCCGACGGCGAATTCGGCCTGGTCATGTCGAACAGCATCGTGCATCATCTGCCGGAGCCGAGGCGGGCACTTGAGGAGGCGGCGCGCGTTTGCCAGGACGGAGGTTCGATTTTCATCCGCGACCTGTTACGACCAGCCAACGAATCTGAGTTGGAACGCCTGGTCGAAACCCACGCCGTCGCAGCCGAGTCCAGGCAGCGGCAGCTTTTCGCCGATTCGCTCCGGGCAGCACTCTCGCTCGAGGAGATTCGGGAACTAGTCGCCGGGCTGAGTTTCGATCCGTCGGGGGTCTCGCCGACCAGCGATCGCCATTGGACCTGGTGCACAGCGAAACCGGCCTGACCGAGGGGAATCGTGTGAGTACCAGCGACGAACGATCGGAAATCTTGGTCGAATCGGGCAGCTCTCGGGCGGCTCCGGTGTTGACGGCGGGCGAGCTGGCCGAATCGCGCCGGTACGGACGCACACAGCTGAGCCTGGCCTTGGCCGATCGCTGCCTCGATGGAATCGTGCTCGGGTTGATGGCGCTGGTGTTTGCCCAACCCCTCGATGCTGCCCTGGCCGCCTGGGTGCCCGGCCTGGCGGGGCGCGTGCCCCTGTTGGTGGCGGTGATGATGGGGGTACACGAGTTGGTTTCGTTTCCGCTGGCTTTCTGGTCGGGTTTCGTGGTCGAGCATCGCTACGGGCTCAGCCAGCAATCGGCCGGGGCCTGGTTCGCGCGGCACCTGAAGCAGTTTGGCCTGGTGCTGGTGCTAAACGTGGCGGTGCTCACCGCATTGTTCTGGGTGATCCGATTGACCGGCGGCTACTGGTGGTTGGCCGCGGCGGCGTTGTTTTTCCTGCTCAGCGTGGCGGCCGGGCAACTGGTGCCGGTGTTGATCCTGCCCCTGTTCTATCGCATCGAGCGGCTTGCCGATGAGCAGCTCGGCCAGCGGCTTGACCGGCTGGCGCAGGGAACCGGCCTGAAGATCGAGGGCGTGTACCGAATGGAGCTGTCGGCCGAAACCGTCAAGGCCAACGCCATGCTCGCAGGGTTGGGCCGCACGCGGCGCGTGATTCTGGGCGATACGCTCCTCGATGGTTTCTCGCCCGAGGAAATCGAAATCGTGTTCGCCCACGAGGTGGGGCACCATGTCCATCGTCATTTGCCCAAACTGTTGGTGCTGGGGGCGGTGTGGAGTGCGCTGGGTTTTTGGGCCTGCGACTGGGTGCTGCGGGCCTGGTTGGGCATCGCGGATTGGGCCGACGCCCCCTTTCCCGCGTGGGGGTTGCCGTGCCTGATGTTTTGTCTGTGGGTATTTGGCCTGCTGCTCGAGCCGGTGCAAAACGCGGTGAGCCGGCATTTCGAGCGACAGAGCGACCGCTACGCGCTGGCCAGCACCGGGCGGCCCGAGGCCTACCGCTCGGCCTTTGTGAAGCTGGCCCGGCTGAATAAAGACGACCCTGATCCGCACCCGATCGAGGTCTGGCTGATGCACAGCCACCCGCCGATTTCCGAGCGTCTGGCGGCGGCGAAATAATGGCCCGGCCCGGAGTGGGCGGCGTTCGTGCCACTCTCGCCGGCTCGGCCGAGAGAGGCTGCCGCCGCAGGGCCGGCTACTCGCCCAGGCCGGGGCGGTAGCCGTGCAGGGCCCGCAAATATTGGGCCCGCTCGAAGGCGCCAGGATCGGGGCAATGTTGCTGGCTGAGCGAACCCCGCATTTGAGTCAGCGATTCGTACTCGTGTTCCACAAGCCACTCGCGCAACTGGTGCTCGATAACCGCCAGGTGGTCGATTCCCCGCTTCAACAGGGCCGAGCAAAGCATGGTCGCCTGCGCGCCGGCCATCGTCATCTTGATTACGTCGACCGCGTGGTGGATGCCGCTGGTGGCCGCCAGGTCGGCCCGAACTCGCCCATACAGTATGGCGATCCAGCGCATCGGCAGCCGCATGGCGAATGGCGTGCTGAGCATCACCTGAGGCCGAACCTCGAGGCGATCGATGTCCAGGTCGGGCTGATAGAACCGATTGAACAGCAC
The DNA here is from genome assembly GCA_964399535.1 of uncultured Pirellulales bacterium. Lineage (GTDB taxonomy): Bacteria > Planctomycetota > Planctomycetia > Pirellulales > CAYNRE01 > CAYNRE01. Next base: position 325,222 of record CAYNRE010000055.1, read on the forward strand.
TAATCCGCGAGCGCCGGCCAGATCGAGCCGGGCGACCAGGTGGGCCAGGTTCGAAAAGTAGGGGCTGAGTTTGACCGCCACGGGTAGCGAAATCGTCTCGCGCACGGCGGCCAGGATTTCGATATAGCGATCCTCCACTTGTCCGCCCGACAACTCCGGATCGGTGGGAATCCAATAGATATTCAGCTCCAGGGCATCGGCCCCGGCCTGGGCCATTTGTTGGGCATACCGCGTCCAACTCCCCAGGTGAATTCCGTTCAAACTGGCGATGACCGGAATGTCGAGCGCCTGCTTGGCGCGGGCGATCAGATTCAGGTACTGCTCGGGCGACAAAGTGAGCTCATCTGGATCGGGAAAGTAGCTGAGCGATTCCGCGTAGCTGTCGGTGCCCTGGGTCAAGTGCTGGTGCAGCGAGTCGGACTCATGGGTAATGTCTTCCTCGAACAGCGAGGGCAACACCACGGCCGCTGCCCCGGCGTCTTCCAAACGCCGCAAGTGGTCGATCGACCCGGTCAGCGGCGAGGCCGAAGCTACCAAGGGGGACCGCAGAGGAAGTCCTAAGTACTGCGTGCTCAGGTCCATGAAATCACCCTCAGGGGCTGCTGGTTTCGCCGCGGCGGGCAAGGCCGATGGCGCGGTGGGTTCGATCGAGCTTCGAGACGTCTACTGGCTCACTGCGTGGTGGTCTTTGGGGGTGCGGGGGGCGCGGGCTCGGCGCCGGCCGGCGCGCTGCCCGAGGGACGGTACTGGGCCAGATACTCGTAAAACCGCCGGCGCTGGAGCACATCGGCCTGGGCCTCGGCGGCCAGTTGAGCGGCCCTCTCCGGCTGGGTCTTGGTCAACAATTGAAAACGGTTTTCGCGCGCCAGGTATTCGGCCAACGGGGTTCGGGGCGCCTTGCTATCGAGCCGCAGTGGGGGTTCGCCGCTGGCAGCCCGGTCGGGGTGATAGCGATATAAGAGCCACTGCCCGCAATCGACGGCCGCCTGCTGCTCGCGCATGCCAAGGGTCATATTGATGCCGTGGGCGATGCAGTGGCTATAGGCAATGATCAGCGAGGGACCCGGATAGGCTTCGGCTTCGAGGAAAGCCCGGAGCGTGTGCTCGTCGCGGGCCCCCATGGCCACGCGGGCCACGTAGACGTGGCCGTAGCTCATGGCGATCATTCCCAAATCTTTCTTGCCGAGCGATTTGCCACCCGCGGCAAATTTGGCCACGGCCCCCTTGGGGGTCGCTTTCGACATTTGTCCGCCGGTGTTCGAGTAAACCTCGGTATCGAGCACGAGCACATTCACATCGCGGCCGCTGGCCAGCACGTGGTCCAGCCCGCCGAAGCCAATGTCGTAGGCCCAGCCGTCGCCACCGACGATCCAGACGCTTTTGCGCACGAAAATGTCGGCCACGCTCGCCAGCCGGGCAGCCTCGGGCGAGCGGATCTTGGCGAGCCGCAGCTTGAGCTGGGCGACCCGCTCGCGCTGCTCGTAAATGCCGGCCTCGTCGCGTGCTGGGGCCGTGAGCAAGCCTTGCACCAGTTCATCGCCCACCTCTCCGGCCAACTGCTTGAGCAGCGTCTCGGCCCATTGACGCTGAAAATCGAGCGTGACGCGGAAGCCCAATCCGAACTCGGCGTTGTCTTCGAACAGCGAATTGGACCAGGCGGGGCCGCGGCCGTTGGCATCTTGCGCCCAGGGGGTGGTCGGCAGGTTGCCGCCGTAAATCGACGAGCAGCCGGTGGCGTTGGCCACCAACAAACGATCGCCGAACAACTGCGACATCAACTTTACATAGGGTGTTTCTCCGCAGCCGGCGCAGGCCCCCGAGAACTCGAACAGCGGCCGCTGCATTTGCTGCTGGTGAATGCTGGTGACGTTCAATCGCCGGCGGTCGAAATCGGGCAGTTCCTGGAAGTATTTCCAGGTGGCTCGGCCGGTCTCCAACAGCGGCGCGATCGGCTGCATGTTGATGGCCTTGAGCCGTGCCTGCGACTTATTGCGCACCGGGCACACGTCGACGCAGATGCCGCAGCCGGTGCAGTCCTCGGGGGCCACTTGCAGCAAAAAATCGAGCCCGGCCCACTCCTTGTCGCGGGCTGGCGCGGTGAGTAGTTCGGCCGGAGCGCTGGCGAGTTGGGCCGGCTCGGCCACCTTGGTGCGGATGACGCCGTGCGGGCAAACCAGAGCGCACTTGCCGCATTGAATGCAGATCTGCGGATCCCAAACCGGAATCTCCTGGGCCAACCGACGTTTCTCCCATTGCGCCGTGGCCGTGGGATAGGTGCCGTCCAGCGGAACCAGGCTCACCGGCAGGTCGTCGCCACAGCCCGAGATCATGGGCCCCAGCACTTCGCGGACAAAGGCCGGTGCCTCGTCGGGCACCGGCGGCAGCAAGTCGGCCCTGGCCGTGACCGAGTTGGGTATCTCGACCTCGAACAATTCCGCCAGCGCGGCATCGACCGCGGCCAGGTTGCGGCGCACGATTTCGGCGCCCTGTTTGCCATACGACTTTTCAATAAACCGCTTGATCGACTGCAGAGCACGTTCGCGCGGCAGCACCCCTGAGATGGCGAAGAACGCGGTTTGCATCACCGTGTTGATGCGCGACCCCACGCCAGCCTGCCGCGCGACCCGGGCGGCGTCGATGACAAATAGCCGGGCGCGTTTTTCGATCAGCCGTTGTTGCACCCGACGGGGCAGCGCGCACCAAACCTCGGCCGGCCCCAGGGGGGTGTTTACCAGCAGCGTGCCCTGGGGTTCCAGCGGGCGCGTTACGTCCAGTCGATCGAGAAACTGGGGTTGGTGCACCGCGACGAATTGGGCTCGCTCGATCAAGTAGGGAGCCCGAATGGGCCTTGGGCCGAACCGCAAATGAGAAATGGTAACCGCCCCGGCCTTCTTCGAGTCGTAGACAAAATAGGCCTGCACGAACTGGTCGGTTTCCTCGCCGATGATCTTGATCGTGTTCTTGTTGGCCCCCACGGTTCCGTCGGAGCCGAGCCCGTAGAACACTGCCCGCATTTCGTCGGCCGGCTCGATGCTGAACGTGGAATCGTAGTCAAGACTGGTGTGGGTCAGATCGTCGTGAATGCCGATCGTGAAATGGTTGCGCGGCTCGTTTTGGTTGAGGTGGTCGAAAATAGCCCGCACCATGGCGGGCGTGAATTCTTTGCTGGAGAGGCCGAAGCGGCCGCCGACGACCCGGGGCAGCTTTCCGCCGAAGCGCTTCTGGCCCAGTTCGTAGAGTGCTGCGACGACATCCAGGTACAAGGGTTCTCCCTGGCTGCCCGGTTCCTTGGTCCGGTCGAGCACGGCGATGGCCTTGGTCGTGGGGGGCAGGGTGTCCACCATCGACTGGGGCGAGAAGGGCCGGAACAGCCGCACCTTGACCAGGCCCACCCGCTCGTTCCTGGCAGCCAGGGCATCGACCGTGGCGCCCACGGTTTCGGCGCCCGACCCCATGACCACGATGACCCGCTCGGCATCGGGGGGCCCCTGGTACTCGAACGGCTGGTAGCGCCGGCCGACAAGCTTGGCCAGACGGTCCATGGCCCGCTGGACGATCTCGGGACAGGCCAGGTACAGGCCGTTCACTGCCTCGCGCCCCTGGAAATACACGTCGGGGTTCTGGGCGGTGCCGCGCAGCACCGGGTGATCGGGCGAGAGCGCCCTGGCCCGGTGGTCGACAATCCATTGCTCGTCGATCAGGGCGCGGAGCACGTCGTCGCTGAGCAGCTCGATCTTGGCCACCTCGTGCGAGGTGCGAAATCCGTCGAAGAAGTGCAAGAACGGCACCCGGCTTTCCAGCGAAGCGGCCTGGGCCACCAGCGCCAGGTCGTGAGCCTCTTGCACCGATGACGAAGCCAGCATGGCGAAGCCCGTTGCCCGGGCAGCCATCACGTCGCTGTGGTCGCCGAAAATCGACAGTCCTTGGGCGGCTAGCGAGCGGGCCGCCACGTGGAACACCGTCGGCGTGAGCTCGCCGGCGATTTTGTACATGTTGGGGATCATCAGCAGCAGGCCCTGGCTGGCCGTAAACGTAGTGGCCAGCGCCCCGGTCTGCAGCGCTCCGTGAATGGTGCCAGCCGCCCCGGCTTCGCTCTGTAGCTCGATGACCGAAGGCACCGCACCCCACAGATTGGGCCGCCCCTCGGCCGAATAGGCGTCGGCCGATTCGCCCATGGGCGAGGAGGGGGTAATCGGGTAAATCGCAATCACTTCATTGAGGCGGTGCGCGACGAGCGCCACCGCCTCGTTGGCATCCATGGTCTTGACCGGCGGCGACATAGGCGAGGTCTCCTCCCGCGGCCGTTCGACGGCCGACACAGCATCTACAACGGCTTCGGAACCACTCCAAGCACCGCGCGTGCCAAACCCGATTTCGGTACGCGCCGATCGTGGTCGAAAGCCGCGCATCGGGGTGACCGGCCCCCGCGATTCAGCGGACCCCCCGAGGGGTGCCGGGCCGCACCCGATGACTGTGCGGTTTTAATACACCGCGGCGCCAAACGCACACCGCAACGAGCCAGGTATTCCGCCGATCGAACGAGCGCGGTTACTGGGCGCGGGGGGCGATCCGCACGTCGTCGGCGACTTTATCGCTGGGGTGCACGACGACCGTATCTCCCACATTCAAGCCGCCGAGCACCTCGGCGTCGATCGCGTTGCGGTGGCCGACTTCAATTTTGTGAAAACGGGCATGTCCGTCGCGGACCAGAAACACGGCCCATTGATCGCCGCGGCGAAACAGGGCCGACGAGGGTACCCGGAGCACGTCGTCCGCTTCCCAGATGACGATTCGGGCTTCGACCCGGTAGTTGTCGCCCAGGGCGCTCCAGGCCTGGGGAGGGTCGTCGAAATCCACGATCACGTTCACGCGCTGCTCTTCCACGCCCAGGGCCGAGATCTTCGTAAAGCCCGAGGGCTCGATCAGCCGGACGCGACCGGTCAGCGGCTGGTCGCCTCCCCAGTGTTCCAGCAGCGTGCGATCGCCGGGGGAAACCTTCACGCCATCGCTGGAGAGCACGTCGACCACAACTTCGAGGTCGCGCGGGTCACCGATCTCCAGCAGCTCGGTGCCGGGGCCGACGACCGCGGCGCTTTCTTGCAGGACCCTCAGAACCCGGCCGCCGATGGGCGAGCGAATCTCGAGCCGCCAGATATCGTCGGTGGGGTCGTCGGTCGGCGGGCGAGGCAGCGCGGCCCGGGCCTGTTCCAGTTCGAATTCGGCGATCTGAACGGAGAATTCGGCCGACTTGAGGTCTTCGGCCCTGGTGCGGACGACCATCTCGGCTTCGTCGACCTGCGACTGGGAAACGTTTTTCTTTTCCGACAGCTCGCGAATACGGCGGTGTTCGAGCTGGGCGAACTCGAGCGCGGCTCGGGCCCGCTCGCGATTCGGCTCGGCTTGTTTCAAGGCCGACTCGGCCGCCCGGAACCGGGCTTGGGCCTCTTCGCGGGCGCGGGCGTCGAGCAGACTAGGATTGGTGGGCTCGATCACCGCCAGCACGGTTTGGCCGGCCTCGACCGGGTCGCCTGCCTTCAGGCCGATGCGTTGCAGCCGCCCGGTGAGCGGGGCCGAAACGACATAGCGCTCTTTGATGCGGGTTTTCCCCTCGTGATCGACGGTGACCATGAGCTTGCCACGGCGGACCTGGCCGACGTCGACTTCGACTGCCGAGGGCAGAAACGCCGCGACCAGCGCCGCCAGGATCGCCAATCCCACCAGAGCGAACAGCAGTTTCTTAACCATGAGGGTGGCCGTTGCGACTGCTACTCGCGCGACTTCAGCACGGCGACCAGGTCGAGCTGGTCGAGCTTACGCCGTACAAACAGCCCGGAAACCAACGAGGCAACCAGCACCGTCGCGGCAGCCCGGGCGAAGGTCCAATTCTCGATCACCAGGGGGATTCGATACAGCTCGGTATCCAGGGTCAGCGACAACAGCCAGGATAAAGTGTAGCCCAAGAGCAACCCCAGCGGAATCGCCGCCAGGGTCAAGAGGGCCAGCTCGCCGAGCAAAACATAGGAAATCTCTCCCCGGGTCAACCCCAGCACCCGCAGGCTGGCCAATTCGCGCCCCCGCTCGGAGACCGAAATCATGGCGCTGTTGTAAACCACGCCGAAGGCGATCACGGTCGAGAAGATGAAGTTGACCATCATCATCCGGAGCAGGTTGTCGGCCAGGATTTTTCGGAAGGCATCGAGCGAGACTTGTTTGGCCGTGACGCTGGCCACCTGGGGCGTTTGCTTCAGTTCGTAGTACACCGCGTCGCGGTAACGGTCGTCGAGGGCCAGGTAGGCGCCTGATACGCTCTGGCCTTCGTCCATTAGCCGATTGAGCGCGGCCAGGTTCATGTAGGTCGAACTGCCGATAAACTCCTTGACCAGCGCCACCACCGGCACCTGCCGCACCGACCGTTCTCCTTCGAGCACCTCGACGGTCACCGTGTCGCCCGCTTGGCAACCCAGAATCTCGGCGACCTTGCTCGACATGACCATTCCCTCGGCAGGCAGGTTCACGGTCCTGAGGTTTTCGTCGAGCAGTTGCTGCAGCCGCATGTTCGAGGGAAGGCCGACGATGGCCTGGCGGCGACTGCGGTGGCCAAACCGCAGCCGCACCGGCACCGTACGAAAGGGGTCGCAATCGATCACCCCGGGCAGGTGCTGCAGCTCGTAGACTGCCCGGTAGGGGCGCGGTTCGACAAAGGCCACGCTCAGATCTTGTCGCTGGGCTCTTTGAAACTGAACATCCATGATGAAATCGAGGGCGTCCATGCCGAACCGGCCCACGACCAGCACCGCCACGGCCGTGGCGATGCCGAAAACGGTGATGGCCGCCTTGACCGGGTGGCGCTCTAAATGGCGCAGAATCATCCGCTCGGTTTGCGACAAATAGGCGGCCAACCCCATCCGTTCAAAGATCGTGGCCCGATAATGGGCCGGTGGCTCGGGCCGCATCGCCACGGCAGGCGGCAAGCGTACCGCCGCGTGGACCGCGGTCAGCGTGCCCCCCACGCCCGCCGCGATCGCGACCGCCACGGCCGCGATCAACAGGCCGGGGTCCAAGTGAAAACCGAAAATGGGAAAGTGGTACACCGTGGTGTAAATGCGGGTCATATCGCGGCCCAGCAGGATGCCCATCACCAGGCCGATGATCACGCCGATCAGGATAATCACGAGCACCATTTTGACGAAGTGCCATCCCACGTCCCATTCGCTGTAGCCAAAAGCCTTGAGGGTGCCGATCTGTTCGCGCTGCAGGCGAATGGTTCGGGCCAGCACCACGTTGAGCAGAAAGGCGGAGACCGAGAGGAAGATCGTGGGGGCCATCACCGCCATCCGACCCAATTGCTTGATCTCGTCGGAAACGAAGCGGTTGGAAACCTGGTCGTACCGGCCGTAGGCGCCCAGCCCTCCGAAGGGGGCCGTCAGCTCGTCGACGCGCTTGATCACCTCGGCTTCCGAAGCGCCGGCCATCAGCGAAACCGACAAATCGTTGAAGGCCCCCTCCATGTTGAAGGCGGCCGCCAGCGGCGTGTAGTTCATCCAAAAAACGCCGAAGCGCTTGTCGTCGGGAAACAGGTCTCCCCCGCGCAATTGATAAATGTACTCGGGCGAGAGGGCCACGCCGACGATCTCCAGCCGCTGTTTGCGGCCGTTGATGATGGCCGTTACCCAATCGCCCGGGCGAAAGTTGTGGGCCACGGCAAAGGCTTCGCTGACCAGTACTTGTTGCGCTTCGCCGGGAGCGAGCCGACGCCCCTGCCGCAGGTGGTAGCGATTCAGCTTGGGCTCTTCCCACTCCGAAACCGAAATCAGCCGCCCCACCGCCGGCTCGGACAACCCCGGCACGTCGAGCGTGACATCGAACACCACCCGGGTATCCACCTCCTGCACGCCCGGAATCTCGCCGATGCGCCGGGCCAGGGTTTGCGGTGCCCGTTTCAGATGGGCGAACACGTCGGCGAAGCGGTAGCGGTCGTAATAGGCCTCTTGCGTCGAGCGGAGCGAATGCTGGGTGTTCGTCGACATGACGAACGTGGCCACCCCGCTGCCGATGACCAGGCAAATCGCCATCACCTGGCCCTTCATGTGCCACAAGTCGCGCAGCAGCTTGCGATCGAGCGCCGAGATGAGCCGTAACCGGGTGAGCAGGTTTACCATGTCAGTTCGCGGGGCGATTTCTTGTCGCTCACCGGCCGCACGCTGGTGATTCGTCCATCGGCCAGGGTGATTACCCGGTCGGCCATCTCCGAGATGCCGGCGTTGTGCGTGATCACCGCCGTCGTGGTTCCCAACTCTTGGTTCACCCGCAGAATCACCTCCAGCACCACCACGCCGGTTTGAAAATCGAGCGCCCCGGTCGGTTCGTCGCACAAGAGCACATCGGGCCGCTTGGCAATCGCCCGGGCAATTGCCACCCGCTGTTGCTCTCCACCGGAGAGTTGAGCGGGGAAATGGTCCATCCGCGGGCCGAGCCCCACCAGTTCCAGCGCTTCCTCGGGCCTCATCGGATGGGGAGAGATTTCAGTTACCAGGGCCACGTTTTCACGAGCCGTAAGGCTGGGAATCAGGTTGTAGAACTGAAAGACGAATCCCACGTGCCGACGGCGGTACCCGGTCAGCAGCCGATCGTCGTCGACCGTCAGGTCTTGGCCGCGATAGTGCACGTGGCCCGAGGTGGGCACGTCGAGCCCTCCCAGAATATTCAGCAGGGTTGATTTCCCGCTGCCCGAGGCCCCCAGCAAGACGACGAACTCGCCTTCGAACAGATCGACGTCGACGCCGCGCAGGGCCTGCACGTCGACCTCGCCCATGTGGTACACCTTGGTAATTCCCCGGGCTTGAAACACGGCCCGTGGGCTAGCGGCGGTCGACATCGCGTTGGTAGCCATGGCGGGAGGGATCCTGTCCCGGGTCCAATCGCGAATCGAGCAGTGTCCCAGGGCGCGGTTTAGCATAACGGAAAGCACTCCTTGATGCCGACAGAGCCCACGCCACCGGTTGGTGCGCCCCGCCCGGCGCGGCTGCCGCGCAACGTGTGGGTGCTGGGCGCCGCGAGCCTGTTGAACGACGTGGCCAGCGAGGCCGTTTTTCCGCTCATTCCGGCCTATCTGAAGTCCATCGGCGGGTCGCTCTGGCACCTGGGTTTGATCGAAGGGGCCGCCGACTCGGTGGCCAGTTTGCTCAAGCTGCTGGCGGGGGCCTGGTCCGATCGGCTGGCGTCGCGCAAGGGGGTGGTCGTCGGCGGGTACCTGGTAACGGCCTTGATCCGGCCGCTAGTGGCCTTGGCCAATAACCCCTGGCAAGTGCTGGGGGTGCGGCTCGCCGATCGGGTGGGGAAAGGGGTCCGCACCGCCCCGCGCGACGCCCTACTAGTCGATTCCACGCCTTCCTCGCTGCTGGGTCGGGCGTTTGGCTTTCATCGCTCGATGGATCACTTGGGGGCGGCCATCGGACCGGGCCTGGCCTTCGGTTTCCTCTGGCTCTTCCCGAATCAGTTGCGCTGGCTGTTCGCGCTCACCGCGCTGCCGGGGCTGGCAGTCATCGCGATTCTGGGTTGGGGGCTTCGCGAGCCGCGCGAGCGCCGTCCCACGAAAACCCTGGTGTTGCCGCGCTGGTCGAAACTGCCCAGTGTGTATCGCCGCTATCTGTTGATTGTCGCCCTCTTCACGCTGGCTAACTCGAGCGACGCGTTTCTGCTGGTGCGCGCCCAGGAGTTGGGTATTGGCGCTACCTGGTTGCCGCTCGTTTGGATGGTGTTTCACCTGGTTAAAAGCGCCGGCAATTTGCTCGGCGGAAACTGGGTCGACCGGTTTGGTCCGCGCCCCGTGCTGATTGCCGGGTGGATCGCCTACGCCGCCGTGTATCTGGCCTGGGGGGTCGCGCAGTCCGCCTGGCACGCTTGGCTGCTGATGGTGTTGTACGCGGGATACTTCGCCTGTGCCGAGCCGGCCGAGAAGGCGCTCGTTGCCCAACTGGTCGCCGACGATCAGAAGGGGCAGGCCTACGGTTGGTTTCATTTCACCGTTGGCCTGTCGACGCTGCCGGCCAGCCTGGCGTTTGGCCTCATCTATCAGCAACTAGGCGGGAGCGCGGCGTTTTTCCTGGGGGCCCTGGTGGCCGCAACGGCCGCGCTGCTGGTTGCAACCGCCGCCAAACCCAGGCCGGATGATATGACCTAAGTGTTTTCTAAAAAACGACTTGCGTTAACTCTCAGGGCCCACCCCCGGAGAATAGGCAAAATCGGTTGAATCGCTCCAGCCGGGAATGCCGACGAAACGCTTAGGGCCGCTGCAGCCATCATAACCGGATACCGGCGTCAGCGGTCGACCGCTCGCACTGCCGACGGCCGGCTTGGAGCCGAACCGGCCACTCCCCGCGGGCGATTTCCCTCCGAAGGTTTACCAGGTTCGATTCCCACCCCAGCGACCGGACGGGCATGCGTCGAACCGGTCGGATTCTGAGTTGCCGCGGGCGATGGATCGCGCGTTACCGCGGTGCGCCATGAGCCAGACACCGCCGAGAGAGTGGCGACCCACCGATCGCCGTGACCCCTGCTTTGGGCGGCGGCAGTCGTCTCGTGCCAAAAATCCGCAGCGCCCAGAGCACCGCATGGTTCGCTACGTTGTTTACACCGGATTGGCGGGCACTTGGCTGGCCCTATTGCTGCTTGGTACGCTTCGCGCGGCGTCGCCAGCCCAATGGCCTGGCTCCACGCCCGCCGACTCGGAAGTGGGCGCGCCGCCGCGGACCCAGGCCAGGCTGCGACCCCCGGCCCAGGTTGCGGCGGTGCGCGCGGTGAGCCCGGCCGAATTCAGCCGAGCTGGTCGGACGCGCCCGGCCCGGTCCGGAGTGCCGCTGGCTCGGCGAGCCGTGCAGATCGAGGCGGCCCCTCCGCCCGGCGATGGACTGCTGAGCAGCGAGGCCATTCCCAGCGATGCCTTGCCGCTACCGCCCGCCGAGCCCCAGGCTGCCCCGCAAGGTGTTCCCGCCCCCCCGCCCGTGCCAGTTCCTCCGCCCGTGGCCGACCAGGGAGACGACACGACGCGTCGCCCCCGTCCGCCGGGCGTGGAATGGAATATGACCCCGCCGCTCATTAGCCCCGACGGCACGATGGCCGACGCCATGGAGCTCGCCGATTTCGAGGCCCTGGCGATGGCCAATAACCCCGCCCTGGCGAGGGCGGGCGCCACGGTGCGGGCGGCCCAGGGCAACTACGTTCAGGTGGGGCTCTACCCTAACCCATTCTTTGGCTACAACGGCACCCAGATTCAAGACCACGGCACCGCCGGCCAACAGGGGGTGTACTTCGGACAGGTGGTGGTGCTGGGAGGAAAGCTGCGTTTGAACCGGGCCGTGGCGGCTCAGGAGATTCGTGTCAGCCAGCAAGATTTTTCCGCCGTGCGCTACAAGGTGCTTACCGACGTGCGGGTTCGGTACGTCGAGGTGGTTGTGGCCCAGCGGGCCCTGAAGCTTACGCAAACCCTGGTCCACCTGGGCGAGCAGGGGGTCAACGCCGCCGAGGCGCTGTTGCGGGCACAGGAAGTGAGCCGGGTCGATGTGCTGCAGGCCCGAATCGAAATGGAGCAGGCACGGCTCCAGTTCATTCGCGCTCAGAATCGCTACAACGCTTCGTGGCGCGAACTGACCGCGGTGGTGGGCGTACCCGAGATGCAGCCGTCGCGCGTGGTGGATCTACTCACTCAGGCTCCTCCGGAACGCGACTGGGATACGACCTGGGCGCAAATCAGCAGCATGAGCCCCGAACTGGGGGCCGCGCAGGCCCGCGTCTCACGAGCCGCGCTGGCGGTCGACCGGGCGACCGTGCAACCGATCCCCGACCTCGACAACCAATTCATGATTCAGCACGACAACTCGACCAGCACTGATATTGGGTTCGTGCAGACTGTGGCGGTCATCCCCATCTGGGACCGCAACCAAGGCGCCATCCGCCAGGCGCGGGCTCAACTGGCCGCGGCTCGATCGGATCTGCGCCGGGTGCAGTTGGCGCTGCAAGCCCGGCTTGCCCAAGCGTTCGAGCGCTATACCAACGCCCGGCAGCAGGTCGATCTGTACTCCCGCGACTTGCTGCCCAACGCCCAGACGACGTTCGAACTGGTGGCGGCCGGCTATCGACAGGGAGAGTTCCCGTTTTTGAATTACCTGACCGCCCAGCGGACGTTTTTTCAGGTGAACCTGGCCTACGTCGACGCGCTGCGCGAGCTGTGGTCGAGCACGGCGGTCATCGACGGGTTATTGCTCAGCGACGGCCTCGAGGCGGGCGTGCGCTGAACGGGCGGTGCCCCCGGCGCCGCGCGTCGCGGGCGCCTTTCGCTGAGGCGAAGCGCCCATTAATAGTGGGGTGGCTGCTCCGCCCGCGGGTCGCGCTGTGCATCCTCGCCGGCCCGCAGATGCTCGACCTGGCGATGCAACCGAGACAGGGTCAGCTCCACCTGTTCCAGGGCCCTTTGCTGTTGGCGAATGACCTGGTCGAGCGTCTGCACCGTCTGCTCCAGGTGCGTGAAAACCTCTTCCAGACGGGTAAGCCGCCGCAGGTGAAGTTCGCTGGATTGGCCCTCGGCGGGTGGCATGGATGCGCTCCGATTGGCGTGAGTGGCGTTCTTCGTTCGGGCGGCGAACCTGCGCGCCGCCGTGGACCGTGCCCGCGCCGGGTGTCCACAGGGTGAGGACGGTCGGGCGGGGGGCCTCCGCGCGGCCAGCGCCGGTTCCTTGCTAGAATACCAGGGGGATGTGCGACTCCTAAGGCGCGGAGGTGACAAACATGCAGACCAGAACACCGGGCGAGCTGCTTGCGCGGCGCTGCCTGCCTTGCGAAGGGGGGGTACAGCCCTGCACGCTCGGCCAGGCCGAGGACCAACTCGGCCGTCTGGAAGGTTGGCGGCTCGTCCGCGACGGCCAGCGGATTCGCAAAGAGTGGACCGTGAAAAACTTCATGGCCGGCATGGATTTCTTCCAGCGCGTGGCCGCCCTGGCCGAGGCCGAAGGGCACCACCCCGATCTGCACCTGGAAGGTTACCGGGGCTTGGCCATCGAAATCTGGACGCACGCGATCGGCGGGCTCTCGGAAAACGATTTCATCCTGGCCGCCAAAATCGACCAGTTGCCAATCGAATTGAAGAAGGCCTGATTCTTGAAGAAGGCCAGGCCGTCGGCGCGAGTACGCCAGCCGAACGCGGCCCTGTCCAAGGCGGGGCTAGGCCGCCGATACGATCAGCGCCGCGGCTTGGCCTACCCGGGTCAGGTTGACCGCCACCGCCGTTGGCGGGCGATCGGCCAGTCGCTGGCCTTCCACGATGGTCAGCGGGCAATCGGGGTCGGGCTGCTCGTAGTTCAGGGTCGGTGGTGGGGCATGGTCGGATAGTCGGAGCAAGCTGGCGACCAGCTCGACGACCCCTCCGGCGGCACCCAGGTTGCCAAAGTAGCTTTTCGGCGCGGTCACGGGCACCTTGGGCAACACCTGGCTCAGGGCCAGGGCCTCGGCGTGGTCGGCCCGGCGGGTGCTCAGCCCGTGGGCATTGATGTGGCCGATTGCCTGGGCAGGCGTGCCGGCCTCTTGCAGGGCCCGGTCGATGGCGCGGCCGAGGGCCGCGCTGCCGGGCAGGCCCTGCGACGAGCGGCCATCGCTGGCCGACGCGGCGCCCAGGATGCGACCATAAATCGTGGCGCCTCGTGCCAGGGCTCGCTCGGCGCTTTCCAGCACCAATACGGCGGCCCCCTCGCCGCGCACCTGTCCGTCGCGGCGGGCGTCGAACGGGCGCGAGGCCCGCTCGGGCTCTTCCACGCGGCTGGAAAGCTCATCGTTCAAGCTGGCCCGAACCCAATCCAACGGATGCAGCCGCGAGCTTGCGCCGCCGGCCAGCATCACATCGGCCCGGCCCCGCTGAATCACCCGGGCCGCCTCGGTTACGGCCAGCAAGCTCGACAGCTCGTTGTGGTAGATCGTGTTATTGGGGCCCCGCGCGTCGTGCAGAATCGAGATGTGGCTGGCCAACATGTTGGGCAGCACTTTGAGGAACCCCAGCGGAAAGGCGGCCGACATTCCCTCGGCCGTGAACCGGCCCATTTGAAACTGGCCCGCGGCGTCGACCGACAGCCGGTAGCTGTCTGAAATCTCGGCCAGTTCGTTGCGCAGCGGATCGGCTCCGAGCACCACGCCCAGGCGTTCGGGGTCGACATCGCCCCCGGCCAGCCGGGCATCGTCCAAGGCCAGGCGAGCGGCGGAAACGGCCAGGATCGAATCGCGGGCCATCAGCTTCAGCACTTTGCGCTGGGGCACGAACATCTTGGGGTCGAACTCGGGCACGATGCCCGCGATCGTCGGCGCCAACTCGGCCCGGCCAAAGCCGGTGAATCGCCGCACGCCGCTTTGACCGCTTTCCAGCGCCGCGCGATAGGCTGCGTGGCCAATGCCCAGCGGGGAAAGCACCCCGATACCAGTAATCACAACCTCGCGAGGCGCAGTCATGGTACAGGCAATCCTTCAAAGTCAGTTGGGCCCGACCGGCCGCCGCGGGCCTTGCCGCGGCCAGTCGACCCCGTCGAAGCGGGTGGGACTATCGGGCGGTGCTCGCAGCCGGTTGAGGCGAGCCGGAGCGACTCGATTCAACGTTCACCAACTGCCGAGCCTGGGGCTCGACACGACTCACCCAGCACCGACCAAGTCGCCGCCGGAGTGATCGCGTCCGTGCGAATCTCGCGGCCGGCGAAATCGCTTCCGCCGGGCGCGGACAATTCTAATGCGATTGTGTGCTCTGGCCGGACCAGCACTTGGGCTGGACCACGTCGCTCGCCAGGCCAACGGCTTCGAGCAAGCGAACCGTTAGCCAGGTGACGTCGAATTCCCACCAGCGGTGGCCATGGGCCGCGGCCCTTTGATCGGCGTGGTGGTTGTTATGCCAGCCTTCGCCGTTGGAAATCAGGGCCACAAACCAGTTATTCCGGCTGTTCTCGCCGGTCTCATAACTTTGGTAACCGAACAAGTGGGTCAGCGAGTTCACGCTCCAGGTGATGTGCCATACCGCTGCGGTACGAACGAACACGCCCCAGACCAGCCAGCTCAAACCCAACTGCACTCCACCGGCCAAGGTGCCGGTCCAGGCCAGACCCACCAGGCTGCCCGCCAGGTAAAACACCCCGGCGTGCAACAGGTAGGTCCAAAGCCACCAGAGCCGCCGCTCGAAACCCATGTAAAACGGGTCGCGCAGCAAGTCGCGAGCGTAACGCTCGTAGGTGCTGACCTGATTGACCTCGCGGTTCTCGATTAACAGCCAGCCCATATGGCCCCAGAGAAAATCCACCAGGGGGCTGTGCGGATCGGGTTGCTCATCGGAGTACTGATGGTGCAGGCGGTGAATGGCTACCCAGCGAGCCGGGGTGTCTTGCAGGCAGCAAACCCCCAGCGTGGCCAGCGCGTGTTCGAGCCGCTTGGAACACTTGAAACCTTGGTGGGTCAGCAACCGGTGATAACAGAGGTTGATGCCCAGCGTGCCGAACACGTAAAGCCCGGCCACGGCTAGCGCCACTCCCGACCAGCTAAACAGCCAGGGAATAAAGGCCAGCAGGGCCAAGAGGTGTATCCCCCCCAACCCAACCACATAGGGCCAGAGCAATCGCGAGTTCTGGGCCGAGAGCGGGCGATCCAGCCGCATCCGGTCGTATCCGCGGCGCTTCGGGGTCGCCGTCGGCGACGCGGCCGAGGCGACGCGCTCGGTCGTTGCCGATCGGGCCTGTTGCTCCACGTCCATCGACATTTGGAAGACCCCTTACAAAAGCACGCCCGGGCTACTCGAGCGAATCCGACCGCGAATGAAAAAGCAATTCCGACTGCTTGCCAGATCGACCCGCAGAAACCATTCGCCGAGCGGCTATCGGCAGCGCTCGCCGCGACCTGGTTTGTCGGTGGACCGACCCTTCGCAATTGGCGCCGTGGGATGACTGCTCATCTTCCCAGAGCCGCGTCGAAAGTCAACGCCCGAAACGGCTTCCGCACGCGCTACAGCTAGCTGAGCGTTGAGCGGTACGAGTTGTTACATCGTCACGGGCTCGGCCCACGGCCGAGCGTGAAACCTTTAGTCGGCAATACCCTTAGCCGCGTTCAAGTCGGGTAGCGGATCCGAGCCCGAGGGCGCGCCAGATGTGCTGGCTGGTCACACGGTGGCGGAAGCTGGGTAAATCAGATTGACCTTGCCGAATTGGGTGGCTGCTCGTTAGCCTCTGCCGAGGCGGAAACGATTCAGCCGCAAGATCGACCGACTGCGAGCCAGACGCCCTCGGGTGAGGGCTGCCAGGCTACCGCGCACCGAGAGAGGTCAAGGATGACCGAATCGAATCGCCCGGTTTCGTCGCCAGCCGCCCCCCCGCGAGCGGCCACGAGCCCGGCCTCGACTTCGCCGCGAGTTCTGCGAATCGACGCGGGCCAAACTGGCCCCCGCCGCCCCTGGCTGTTGGCCGCCGGCGGCAAGCCCTAGGGGTGGCCTGTGCCCCCTTCTGTGTGGGCTGAGAATTCGCAACTGGATGGGCGCCGGCCCGGGCGGCGAATCGCTCCCGGCCAGGTCATCCAAGTCTTGGGACCTTCCCGCGACCGGCCAGCAGCGAACACCCGCGCAAGTCAACCGCCGCGCGCAAGATGCGACCGACGCCCCAGGGTGGCGCCACGGCCCGCTACCACTTCAAGCCAAACTTGTCGCCGCCGGTTGGGCCGCCGATGCCCCCCTTGAGTGTCGCGGGCGACTTGCGGCGCACGGGTTCCGCCGCGGCCGCATCGTCTTGCACCTCTGGCTCGGCGGCGGCCGCCGGCTCGGGCCGGGCCTGAATCGCCTTCATCGATAGGCTCATCCGCTGCGCCTCGGGATCGAGCGAAAGCACCTTGGCTTCGACTGTCTGACCCGGTTGCACCACGTCGCTGACGCGGAACACCCGCTTGTGGTCGAGCTCGGAAATGTGGACCAGCCCTTCCACCCCGGGCTCGATCTGCACGAACGCGCCGAAATCCATCAACTTGGTCACCGTACCGCGTACCCGGCTGCTGACCGGATACTTCTGGGCGGCTTGGACCCAGGGGTTTTCGATCAGGTCGCGCAGGCTGAGGCTGATTTTGCCCGTGTCGGGGTCGATCTTCTGCACCTTGACGCTGACCTTTTGTCCGACTTCGAGCACCTCGCTGGGGTGCTTGACGCGCTGCCAGCCAAGCTGGCTTACGTGAATCAGGCCGTCGACGCCCCCCAGATCGACAAAGGCGCCGAAGTCGCGCAGGTTGCGGACGATGGCATCGCGCACTTGTCCGGGAGCCAGCTCGGCGAGCAGCTTTCGCTTGGCCTCGGCCTGGTCTTTTTCGAGCATGGCCCGGCGGCTGAGCACCAGGTTGCGCTTCGAGGGATTGGCCTCGGTGACCAGGCAGGGCCAGCGCTCGCCCACGAACTGTGAAAAATCTTCCACCCGATACAGCGAAACCTGGCCGGCCGGAATGAACCCGCGCAGGTTGCCTACCTCGCACTCCAGGCCGCCCTTGTTGTGGCCGGTGATGCGGGCCTCGACGACGAGCCCCTCTTCGACCTGGCTCCAGTCGCCAACATCGACGGTGCCCCCGGGAAGCGAGAGGTCGAACAAGCCCTCTTCCGCGTCGAAGCGGCGAACGACCACTTCGACCACCGTTCCCGGGGCCGGCGCTTCGGCGAACTGCGCCAACGGAAGCGCCCCTTGATCGCGTCCGCCCAGATCGATGAAGACCAAGTCGCGATGCACGCTCACCACCTGGCCGCGGCGCCGCTGATCGGGCGCTAGCTCGACCGCGGGCGCGGCGACCGCGTCGGAGTCGATCAGTGAATCGAGCGACGCCTCGCCCAGGGCCTCGGCCAGTTCCGCCTCGAGGTCCGCCGAGAGGGCCGCGCGAATGTTGGGTACTTCGATCTGCCGCGTGTATTGCTCCACTTGCGGGCGCTGCTTGCCGGGGCGCTTGCCGCGGGACAGCTTCTGGCCCAGTTCCGCTTCGCGGTCCGCCGCGGTTGCGAGCGTCGCCGGAGCGGGTGTCGCTGGAGCGGGTGCCAACGATGCCGCGCTTGCCGTGTCGGCCGCCGGCTGGGTAGTTGCGCCGAGCGAACCGACTGCCGAAGCGCTGGGTTCAGCGTCGACTGGGGCCGGCGGCGGGCTGGCTGGGGCGGAGCTGATCGGCGAAGAGCTGATCGGCGCGGAGCTAGCCGCCGTGGGGCCGGTCGGGGTTGGCGTCGCGCTCAACGCGGCAGCCGGCGCGGAGGCGGACGCCGGAACTGCCGCCGCGGAGGCAACGGGTACCACGACCGGAGCCCGCAGCATCTCTGGCTGAGGATGCGGCGGCAGTACTCGGGTATTGCCGGTTCGCTGCGACCCGATTTTGATCCGAGGACGCTCGGCGGGCGGCTCGGACTTGGCGGGATTGGACTCGGAAGTGCTGCCGACGGGCGCCGAATCGGGCGCGGGATCAATAGGACTGGGCATGCCTAATCGCAGTGAAACAGGGCACAGAACGAGTTAACAGAAGGCAGCGCAATCGGCGAGCGACCCGTTCGTTTGACCGCTCACCGGCGTCTGGCGACCGCGGCGATACCGTTGCGGTGCAGAGTGCCTGAATTCATCGCCGGCAACGTCGAAGCCCGGCCTGGCCTTGGCGGCTTTCCAGGTCGACTGCGAGCTCCGCGACGCCTAAAACCACGGTCAGTCTAGCAACGTTGCCGGGCCTGGGGTAGCGTCGAACCGGTCCGCGGCGCGGGCGGTTTTTTCCAGAACGCCTGGGTTGGCCCGAGGGTGCCCGGCCGGACCACGGAGGAGGATTCATGGCATCGCCCGCGAGTTGCGAATATGGGCCGGAATTGGCCCTGCTCCTGGCCGACGGTACCGCACCGGAACTAGGGATCGGGCGGCCCTCGCCGGATCGGGGCCGGATGCTGTCGGCGATGACGCCGGAGCGGCTTTGCGCCCCCCACTCGGTTGTGGATCGGTCGATGGCCCAAAGCGCCCTCTCGGGGCTGTGGCTGTACTTCGATTTTCTCGCGGAGTCTCACCAGATTTGCCAGGAAATCGAGAATTCGACCGGCAGCTACTGGCACGCGATTCTGCACCGCCGCGAAGGGGATTTCAGCAACGCCCGGTACTGGCTGCGTCGAGCGGTTAATCACCCGGCCTGGGAGGCGATCGGCGAGCGGCTGGAGCAGGACGCCGAGAGGTCGAAAGCGGAAGACGGAAAAATAATTCGAGAACTTTTTTTGCCCTGGGACCCATCGGTCTTGGTTGATGCGTGTGAGGCCCGACAGAACGGGCGCGTCCGTTTTTCGGGGGGGTGGAACCCGGACGGCATCTTGCTGCGAGACATTGCTTTACGCGAATGGGAGGGGTTGTTCCAGTTCAGCTTTCGTGCGGCGACAGGCCTGTCCAAGGGCTGAAACGGGACCCGGTTTTTCGACGCTAGTCTAATCCAGATAGGGGCTTGCATAAGCAAACTGTAATTAGATTCTGCTTGCCCGCGGGAATGTTTCGCATAGAATCCGTAGCGCACAAACAGTTCGGCTGAAGTGGCATGCTGCGGGCGTGCCCAGCGTTAGGTGGTTGGTCGAGCCGACCTCTGGTTGCGTCGGCGTCAACGCAAGGCGGCATCCCGCTCGCGGGCTGTCACGGCACTAGGACCAAGGCAAATGTTGCAATTCGACTTTGAACGGAGCGTGGGATACTGGATTTTCGCCACGGCGCACGAATTGGCCTGTGCCATGAACGAAGAGCTTCAATCGCACGGGATTACGCATCGCCAATGGGAGGTGCTGGCCTGGCTTTCCTACGAATCCGATCTGTCGCAAAGCGAATTGGCCAGTCGAATGGGCATCGAAGCTCCCACGCTGGTGGGGGTGCTCGATCGCATGGAGCGCGACGGCTGGATTCAGCGGGTTCCGAGCGAATCGGACCGCCGCAAGAAGCTGATCCGCCCGACGGACCGGGTCGAGCCGCTCTGGAATCAGATGGTTATGTGCGGTCTGCGGGTTCGCTCCAAGGCCACCCAGGGAATGACCACGGAAGAACTAGAGCAATTGCGGACCACGTTGCGTAAAATGCGTAAGAATCTGGGGCACCAGCCCGGGCGTCCGGGTGCGGTTGAAAAGGCAGTCCAAGCACCTGAGCCGGCCAGCGCATCGGCTTAGCGTCGCCAGTGGCGGCCCGCTGGCCAGGGTCTGGCTGGGCCGCTGATGGACGACGCCTGCGGCTGGCCGACCCACGAGTCGCCCTTCCGCCGCACCGCCGAGGCCCCCTGGCGATGAATTTCTCCAGCATCCTTCGATCCGGCTGGCTCGCCGCCATTGGGATTTTAGGCACCGCGCTGGGCTGCGCGCGCACGGAAGCCCCTCCGCCTCTGCCTCCGCAGCTTCAGGTGCGCGTGGTGCCCGTAACGCGGGGCCTGGTCGAGCCGGTGGTTCCCCTGGTGGGAACCGTGCTTCCGGTCGACGTGAGCCGTGTGGCCGCCGGCGCTGCCGGCAAGGTCGTGGCTTATCCCTTTCGCGAAGGCGCCTTTGTGGCCCAGGACGAGGTTCTGGCCCAACTGCGCGATATCACGCTACAGATCCAGATCGAGGGCGCCCGTCAGCTTTTGCGTGAAAAGCAGGAGCTGCTCACCCAGTTCAAAGCGGGCTACCGCCAGGAAGAAATAGCCCAGGCCGAGGCCAAGATGCGGGCCGCCGACGCCACGCTGCAGTTTTCCGAATCGAACTTGCGGCGCACTCAAGAGTTGTACAACCGCCCGAATCGCACGGTCAGTGAACAAGAGCTGGAGAAGGCCCAGTACGAGCGAGACCGGGCAGCCCAGGATCTGGCCTCGGCCGAGGCCGATTTTCAGTTGAAGAAGGCGGGCTACCGGTCCGAAGAGATTGCCGCGCAGCAGGCCGCGGTGGCGGCTGCCGAGCAAGTAGTGGCCGAGCTGAACGACGAGCTGGAAAAGCGCACGATTCGCGCGCCGTTCTCGGGTTACCTGGTGAAGAAACAAGCCGAGGTCGGCGAGTGGATCGACATGGGGGGCGAGGTGGCCACGCTGGCGCGACTGGACGAAGTGGAGATTCGCGTCAACGTCGAGGAAGCATTCGTTCACGAGATTCGTCCCGATCAGGCGGTCGAAGTAGCGATCGATGCCCTGCCGGGGGAAACGTTTCAAGGTACCGTCCGCAACCTGGTGCCGCGCGCGGAATGGCAAAGCGGCAGCCGCAGCTTTCCGGTCATCGTGCGCGTGACCAACCCCTTGCGCGACGGTCGCCCGCAGTTGCAAGAGGGGATGGTGGCCCGGATCACGTTTCGTGGGGCGGCTCGCGAGGCACTGCTGGCGCACAAAGACGCGATCATTCGCACTCCGGAAAAGTCGACGGTTTACGTGGTGGGGCCCGACTCGACTGCCCGGCCGGTGGAAGTGGTCGAAGGGCTTTCCCGAGGTGAGTTCATCGAGGTGCGCGGCGCGCTGACCGAGGGCGACCTGCTCGCCACCGAGGGGGCCGAGCGGTTGAAACCCTACGTGCAAGTGGCCGTTATCGACCCACCGCCGACGTCGTCCGACAGCCCGGCCAGCCAGGCATCGCGCCAGGAAGCACCGGCGCAACCCTCGGGTGGCGATTGAGCGTGTCTGGCCGGGCCCCGAGCGGGCCCGATCGGCCGGTATTTGCTGGCCATCCCCTTTGCTCTAGCGAGAGACCACGGCGATGCGAATCATCGACTTTGCCATTGCCAATCCGGTCAAAGTCGCCGTGGGCGTGCTCCTGCTCTCGCTGTTCGGGCTGCTCTCGCTGTGGTCCATTCCGGTGCAGCTCACGCCCGAGGTGGTACGGCCGACGATTTTCGTTTTGACCCGTTGGCCGGGGGCCAGTCCTCAGGAGATCGAGAAAGACATTATTTCCAAACAAGAGGAGCAACTGCAGGGCATCGAGGGGATGGTGAACTTCTACAGCTCGTCGAGCGACAGCGAAGGCGAGATCGAGATGGAGTTCCAGGTAGGCACCGACATGAGCTCCACGCTCTTGAAAGTGGGGAGCAAGCTGGACCAGGTGCCTTCGTACCCGGAAGACGCCGACAAGCCGGTGATTCTGACGGTCGGGGCCAACAGCAGCTCGATCGCTTATTTCAGCCTGATCCCGGCCCCGCCTCGCCGGCAGCAGCTCGAGGCGCTGGCGGCAAGTCATCCGGAGCTGCGTGAAACGATCGATCAATTGCTGACCGAGGACCCGATCGATGTGATCAAGGTTTACGGTCTGGCCCGCAAGCATCCCCCGTTCGCCGAGTTGGTGGCCAACGACCCGAACCCCTTCTTGCTGCGAACGTTTGCCGAAGATCGGTTGGCGGTGCCGATCGAGAATGTGCCAGGGGTGGCCAAAGCCCAGATTTTCGGCGGCAGCGAGGAAGAGGTGCGGGTGGTGGTTGACGCGGCCCAGTTGGCGGCCCGGCGAATCAGCATCCCCGAATTGCGCCGGGCCCTCAGCGGCGAAAACAAGGACGTTTCGGCCGGCGATCTCTGGGAGGGCAAGCGGCGCTACGTGATTCGCACCTTGGGCCAGTACGAATCGCTGGCCCAGGTGGAAAACACCGTGGTGGCCTACCGCGACGGGGCCCCGGTCTACGTGCGCGACATCGCTCGAGTCGAACTAACCGGCTCGAAAACCCGGGGCATGGCGCACCAGCGAGGTGTCAACATGCTGACCGTGGCTGTCCAGCGCGAAGAGGGGGCCAACGTGCTGGAGGTCATGGCGGGCATTCGCCAGGTGGTGGCTGCCTTGAATCGCGATTTGCTCGCGCCCCGCGGCTTGTACCTGATGCAAAGCTACGACGAAACCGTGTACATCGATTCGGCCGTGGCCCTGGTGCGCGACAATATCTACATCGGCGGCTTGCTGGCCACGGGCGTGCTGATGTTGTTCCTGCGCGATTGGCGCTCGACCGCCGTTGTGGCCATCTCGATTCCGATTAGCTGTATCGGCACCTTCCTGATCGTCCGGGCGGCGGGCCGCAGCATCAACGTGATCAGCCTGGCCGGCATGTCGTTCGCCGTGGGCATGTTGGTCGATAACTCGGTGGTGGTGCTCGAGAATATCTACAGCCATTTTCAGCTTGGCAAACCGCCGCGTCAGGCGGCCAGTGAAGGTACTTCAGAGGTCTGGGGCGCGGTGCTGGCCAGCACGCTGACGACGCTGGCCGTCTTCTTGCCCGTGATTTTCATTCAGGAAGAGGCCGGCCAATTGTTCCGCGACCTGGCCATCGCCATCAGCGCCGGCGTGGGCATTAGCCTGGTGGTGTCGATGACCGTGGTGCCGATGACTGCCGCCCGGCTGCTGCGCGGCGATCGCATTCACCGCGCCGACGCTCCGCAGCGGCGAGATTGGCCATCGCGCGCGGGGCGAGCCTTCAACCGTATGGTCGAGGCGGTCAATCGCCGCTTACAGTCGGGCCAACTGGGCATGGTGGCCCTGGTCGCCATCGTCGCCAGTTTCGGCCTGGGTCTGTGGGGTATGTTGCCCCGCGCGGCGGGCCAGGGTAACCAGCTTTCCACCTCGGCCTGGATCGGGCTGGGCGGGGCGGTCGCCGTCTTCGCCCTGGCCGCCGTCGTCTTTCGCCGCTGGGGCGTGATCGTCGCGGCGCTGGTGCTCTCGCTGGGCATGGCCTGGCGGTTGGCTCCCTTTGCCGAGTATTTGCCCGAGGGAAACCAGAACCTGATCTTCGCCTCGCTGCAGCCCCCGCCGGGCTACAACATCGAACAGTTGATGCGCTTGGGAACCGAGGTCGAGGAGCGGGTTCGCCCCTACTGGGAAGCGCAGCCGGGCACCCCGGAGGAAGCCAAACTGGGTGGCCCGGCAATTGCCAACTTTTTCCTCGTGGCGCGCGAGGGGGGCATTTTCATGGGGGCCCGTGCCGCCGACCCCGAGCGGGCGCGCGAGCTGGTGCCGCTGCTGAAGACTGCCACGTCGGGTCTGCCGGGCGTCATGTCGTTTGTCAGCCAGGCCAGCCTGTTCGAACGCCGCAATTCGGCCGGCCGCTCGATCGACATTGAAATCACCGGTCCGGAATTAAGCGAGCTGGTGGGGCTCGGGCGACAGATTCTTGAACAAGTGCAGACGATTTATCCGCCGACCACCGAGACCAGTGTTCGCGCCGTTCCGAGTCTCGATCTGGCGAGCCCCGAGATTCACGTCGTTCGCCGACGCGAGAAAGCAGCCCAGCGCGGCATCAACACGGTCGACCTGGGCTACACGGTCAACGCCCTGGTTGATGGAGCCTATGCGGGTGCGTACTGGCACCAGGGCAAGGAAATCGATCTGAAGATTTACGGCGACGATAACTTCGCTCGCCGAACGCAAGACATTGCCCAGTTGCCGCTGGTTACCCCCGCCGGCGAACTGGTGCGTATCGCCGACGTGGCCGACGTGGTGCTGACGAGCGGGCCGGAGACCATTAACCGCATCGACCGCGAGCGGGCGATCACCATCCAGGTGAGCCCCGGGCCGCAAATCTCGCTGGAAGAGGCCATCGGCCGCATCGACCGCGAAGTGCTCGCCCCCCTGCGCGGCGAAGGGCGACTGGCAGGGTTGTACCAGTTCCGCATGTCGGGCACGGCCGACAAGCTGCGCCAAATGCGGGCCGCGCTGGCGGGCAGCCTGGCCATCGCGCTCATCATTACGTTTCTGTTGATCGCCGGGCTGTACGAGTCGTTTCTTTACCCGCTGGTGATCATGATCAGCGTTCCGCTGGGCGCCACGGGAGGAGTGCTGGCGCTGGTGTTGCTCAACCAGTTCACCATCCAACGACTCGATTCGCTTACCATGCTGGGGTTCGTGATCTTGATCGGCACGGTGGTCAACAATGCGATTCTGATCGTCGACGAAGCCCTGATTTTGATTCGCCACCATCACCGCGACCACCGCGAAGCGGTGATCGAAAGCGCCCTGGGGCGCGTCCGGCCGATCTTTATGACCACGCTGACGACCGTGCTGGGTCTGCTGCCGCTGGTGGTTTTTCCCGGGGCCGGGAGCGAACTGTATCGCGGCCTGGGTGCGGTAATGCTGGGTGGGCTTCTGATCTCGACGGTGTTCACCTTGTTCTTTGTGCCGTTGCTGTTCAGCTTGACCCACGAGACCCAGCGGTGGGCTTTCTCACTGCTCGGCTCCGGCGGCCAGCATGCCCAGCCGGGCGCGGGTCCCGCCGCTCGCACCGATGCCCCGGCCGGCGCCGACACCCCGGCCGGCGCCGCAGCGAGCTAGGCCCGGTTCTTAGGCCCGGGGCGAGTTTGCCCTGCTCGATGGTTTCTTTGGCTCACCGGTACTGGCCGCCGGTACGAGCCAAACGCGTGGCGACTTGCCCCCCCCGAGTGGAGCGGTCGCGGAAGGTTGCCCACCCCAACCGCAGCCGTCGCTTTAAAAGAGGTCGCTCTAAAACGGTTGCGGGCAACGATTCAGGCCAATCGGGGGCTCCGAGGAATCGAGCTCCAAAGGAGGCCGCTTCTGGTTTGGTCTGGTTCGTTGACAGTGCGACGTAACCCATTTAGTATAAAGGTGTTGTCGATATTCCTGCGACGGGGAAGCCAATTCTGTGACGGGCAAGGCCTGGGGTGGAGTCTTCCACGAAGCGACCGATCGTCGCGTGGAAGCATTCACCGAGAGCATCAGCTTCGATCACCGCCTATTTGCCCAAGATGTCCGGGCTTCGGTGGCCCATGCGCAGATGCTTTGTCACTCGGGCCTTATCAGTTCCCAGGAATGCGACCAGATTGTGCATGGTTTGCACGCCATTGAGCAGCAAATTGCCCAAGGCAAGTTCGAGTTCCGCACCGAGCTCGAAGACATTCACATGCACATTGAACGGGCATTGATTGATCGTATCGGAGACACCGGCCGAAAGCTGCACACCGCGCGCAGTCGGAATGACCA
This sequence comes from uncultured Pirellulales bacterium, assembly GCA_964399535.1. Classification (GTDB taxonomy): domain Bacteria; phylum Planctomycetota; class Planctomycetia; order Pirellulales; family CAYNRE01; genus CAYNRE01. The sequence goes on from CAYNRE010000055.1 coordinate 351,143, forward strand.
GGTATCGACTGATTTGCGGCTCTGGGTTCGCGATGCCATCGACCAGCTCGACCTGCGACTGGTCGAGCTCCAGCGGGCGTTTCTGGGCCGCGTGGAAACCGATCGGGGGGTGATCCTGCCGGCGTACACCCATTTGCAGCGGGCACAGCCGGTGCTGGCCGGGCACTACTGGCTGGCCTATTGCGAAAAGCTGCAGCGCGACCGCGATCGGCTTGCCGATGCTCGACGCCGGACCAATGTGCTTACCCTGGGCACGGCCGCGGTGGCAGGCACCACGCTGCCGATCGATCGCGACCTGGTTGCCCAGGCGTTGGGGTTCGAGGGGGTAGCCGCCAACAGCTTGGATGCCTCGAGCGACCGGGACTTCGTGGTCGAGTTTGCCTTCGTATCGGCGTTGATCGCCGAGCACCTGAGCACTTGGGCCGAGGAATGGATTCTCTGGTCGACCAGCGAGTTCTCGTTTCTCGAACTGCCGCAGACGTTCTGCACCGGCTCTTCGATCATGCCGCAGAAGATCAACCCCGACGTACTGGAGCTCACGCGCGGCAAGACGGCACGCGTAATCGGCAATCTGCAGGCCTTGCTGGTGCTGCTCAAGGGGTTGCCGCTGGCGTACAACCGCGACCTTCAAGAAGACAAGCAGCGAGTCTTCGACACGTTTGACACGGTCGAGGCCTGCCTGGCCTTGGCCGCGCCGCTGGTGGCCGGCGCCAAGCTGCGCCGCGAGGCGATCGCCCAGCGAATCGATCGCGGCTACATGGACGCCACCACGCTGATGGAGCACCTGATTCGCCTGCAGATTCCCCAGCGCACGGCTCATGAAATCGTGGGCGGGCTGGTGCGTCGAGCGATGCAGCTTGGTCAGCGGCTGGCCGACCTGGAGCTGGCCGAGTTCCAAGCAGCCCACCCGGTGCTCGACGCGAGCGTGTACGACGTATTGGGCGTCGACAAGGCAGTCGCCGCATTTTGTAGCGTGGGTTCGACCGCTCCGGATCAGGTCGAACACCAGGCCACCTTGTGGCGAGCCCGCCTGGGGGTCGAACCGTCGGCCCAGCGCGTGGCCAGTCACCCTGCCGCGGCCCTCAGCTAACGCCGCCCGAAAACCCACCATGTCATTCTGCTTGCGATTTCGTCTTTTGGGTTCACTGGTGTTCGGTCTCTTGGTCCCCTGCGTCGGAATCGCTCCGCTTGGGGTCCGCGCTCAGGAGGTCGAAAGCGCTGCCGCCCCGGCGGAAGCGTCTGAGGCGCCGGCCACGCTTCCGCTGGACCCGCTGGTGCAGGAAGTGCTGGATTTGAAGCCAGAGCGCCCTGCCGAGTTGATGCAGGCCGTGGTGACGCTGCTGAACCTAAAGGCCCCCGCGTCTGCTAAGCCGCTGGTCGAAAAGCTGTTGGCCGCCAACCCCGAGGCCAGCGTGGCCGCCGATTTGGTCCGGCGCTTCGGCATGGACGAGATCCTGCGAATCGGTCGAACTGCCGAGTTGGCCCCGCTGGGGGCCGAGTTGGCCAATAGGCTAGTCGGCCAAATCAGTGCCCGGGCTCAAGACCCGGCCCGGGTTGCCGAATTGGCGGCTCAGGTGGCCGCCGGCACGCCTGCCGAGCGCACCCTGGCGATGGCCGGTTTGCGGCAGGCGGGCCCGGTGGGAGTGAGCGAGCTGCTGCTGCGTTTGCGCGGCGCGACCCGGGCCGACGAAGCCGCCGCGCTGCGCCAGGCCCTGGCGCAACTGGGCCCGGCGGCCGTGTTGCCCGCTGCCCGAGTCGAGCTGGCGACGGCCGGCCCCGGACTGGCGCTGCAACTGCTGACGCTGTTGGGCGAGCTGGACGACCTGTCGGCTCGAGCCGACCTGTGGCCCTGGGCTTTGGCCGGCAGCGAGACCGCGCGGACGGCTGCCCGGCAATCGCTCTATCGCTTGGGGGCCTCGCTCCCCTCGGCCGACGACGCGGCCCGCCGCCTGGCAAACCTGGCCGAGCAGGCCTGGAGCGGCACGGATTTGGTCGCGGGCCCCGCCGGTAGCCCGGTAAGTCACTGGCAGCGCGGCGCTGCGAGCGAGCGCGTCGAACCGGTCGCGGTTTCGCCCGAATTGGCCAAGGCCGATCGCGCCGCTCGACTTGCCCGCGACGGGTACACACTCTGGCTGGCGCATCAAACCGGACAGCCCTTGGAGGCGGTGCGATCGCAGCCGATCGATCCAGCCGCGGCGGCGGATGGTGTGGGGCAGCGGCTTGCCGATCTGGCGATTCTGAGCCAAATCGAGGCCAGCGCCCTGGCGCGATCGGAACCGAGTGACACCCCCACGCCGATCGAAACGTCGCTCTTGGCGGTCGCGGGTACCCAGACCGCCTCGCTCGAACGTTTGCTGGGCAAGGCGCTCGATCAGCAGCGCAGCCTGCTCGGCCAGCGGCTGGCTAGGCTCTTGGGCCAGCAAGGCCAGCTGGTGGCAATGGACGACGGCACGGGCCGACCCACCCCGCTACTGCGAGCGCTGCACGACGCTCATCCGGGCGTCCGCTGGAAGGCGCTCGAGGCCGCGCTGGCCATTTTGGGAGATTCCGACCAGCCCCTAGCCGGTTCGAGCTGGATTGTGGACGAACTGACCCATTTCGCCGGGGCCCAGGGGGAGCGGCGAGCCTGGGTGGCCGACCGCGATTGGCAGCAGAGCACCACCGTGGCCGGCTGGCTGACAACGCTCGACTACACGGCCGAAAGCCTGGCGACCGGCCGAGCCCTGATTCAATACGCAACCCACGGGGCCGACACCGAATTGATTGTGATGTCGATCACGCTCGAGTGCCCGGCGGCCGCCGAAACGCTGGAAACGCTGCGCGGCCACTATCGCACGGCGCGCGTACCGGTGGTGCTTGTCGCGGGAATCGATCAGGAGCGCCAGGCCCAGCGGTTGGCGGCCCGGTTCCCCTACACCACGGTTTTGCTGCGGCCGCACGATGAAGCGGGCATGCGGATTCTGGCCAGCCGCGGAGCGGCGTTGTTGCCCTCGGATTGGCCGCCGGCGGCCGAGCGGCTAACTCGTGCCGGGGTGGCCTGGGAAGCGCTCGTGGCACGCGGAGCCCGCCCGGGTGGGCTGGCCGATCCAAGCCAGGCCTTGGCCGCGGCGCCCCAAACGGTGCTTGTGGATTCGCTTCGGCCGTTGGCCTTGGCGGCACTGGCCGAACTGCCGACGCGAGCCGCGCAGCTGCGACTGGTCGACCTGGCAAGCGAATCGCAGCGGCCGATTAGCCAACGGCAACAGGCCCTCAGCGCGCTGGGCGGCAGCCTGGACCGATTCGGCGTTTTGCTCTCGCCCGAGCAGCTCTTGCGGCAATACGAGCGCTACAACGCCAGTGAGACGGCCGATTCCCAGACCCAACGGGTGCTATCGACCATCCTGGACCTCTTCGAAGCCCGAGCCTCGGCCGTGGCGGCCAACGCCGACCTATGACCCAGGCCGGGATGGACCCGGAGAGGCGGCGGATTTCACACCGCGAGCGACCATGAGCCGAGTGATTCGACCGCTGAACCCGAACCAGCAAGGGCCGCCCTTGGCCGGCATTATCGGGTCGTCGCCGGCGATGGAGCGGGTTTACCAGCTCACGCGGCAAGTGGCGCGATCGAAGGCCTCGGTCTTGCTGCTGGGCGAAACCGGAACGGGCAAGGAACTGATCGCCCAGGCCATTCATCACTTAAGCCCCCGGGGCAAGGGGCCTTTTGTACGCGTCAATTGCGGCGCGCTGACCGAGAGCCTGCTTGAAAGCGAGCTGTTCGGCCACGTACGCGGGGCGTTTACCGGGGCCATCGAGAATCGCACCGGCCGGTTCGAAGCGGCCCACACCGGCACCCTGTTTCTCGACGAGATCAACTCCACCACCCCCAAGCTTCAGGTCAAGTTGCTGCGGGTGCTGCAAGAGCGCGAGTTTGAGCGGGTGGGCGATACCCAAACGATTCGCGTCGACGTGCGGCTCGTGGCGGCCAGCAATCGCGACCTGCTCGACGAGGTGGACGAAGACCGCTTCCGTGAAGACCTGTACTACCGCCTGAACGTGGTGTCGATTCACCTGCCTCCGCTGCGCGACCGCCGCGAGGATATTCCCCAACTGGCGGCCCATTTTCTCAACCTTTATAACGAAGAGAACGACCGCTACGTGGTTCACATTCAGCCGGAAGCACTCGAAGCCCTGCAGGACTACCACTGGCCGGGCAACGTGCGCGAGTTGCAGAACTACGTTGAGCGGGCCGTGGTGCTGGCCGAGGGAGACGAGCTGACCACCGAGCTGTTGCCCGAGTCGGTGCTGAAGCCGAAGCGAGCCCGAACCGCCCGGGGCGGGCGAACGGTCGACCTGGAAACGCTGGCCTACGAGTTGGTCGAACGAGGACTGGGGGAAGCGGGGCCGAACGAAGACAGCCTGTACACCAAGATCGTCAACCGGGTCGAGCGCGAGCTGCTGGCCCAGACCGTGGCGGCCTGCGACGGGGTACAGATCAAGGCCGCGGCCCGGCTCGGTATCAATCGCAACACGCTGCACAAGAAACTCAAGGAATACGGACTGGACGAGGCGGCGCCCCAATGACGCGAAGCGGGGCGCCGGCCGAGCTTTGGTCGGGCCGCCGTTCCGCGAGCCGATCACGATGCTTTCTGGGATCAACATCGTCTGTTTTTTCGCCAGTTACCTGGTGGCCCTGTTGCTCGAGGTTTCTCGGCTCTGGTTCCGCAGCGGCGTGCGCGGGGCCGTCATGGTGCTCTTCGGCGCGGCCGGCTTGCTGGCCCATACGCTGTTTCTGGCGCACCGCGCCACGACCCAGGCGGTGCCGCTTTCGAGCGAATACGACTGGTACCTGGTCGCGGCCTGGCTGCTGGCCGCCACGTACTTGTATTTGTTCTGGTACCTGCCCCGGACCGCAGTGGGGCTGTTTCTCTTGCCGTTGGTGTTGGCCCTGATCGGGGTGGCCGTACTTTGGGCCGATCCGCAGCCCTTTGCCCAGCCCAAGGCCGCGCGGTTCTGGGCCTGGCTCCATGGCATGTTTCTCTTGGCCGGGGCCGCCCAGGTCATGGTGGGTTTCGTTTCCGGGCTGATGTACCTGGTTCAGGCCCGGCGGTTGAAGCAGAAACACGTGCCCCTGCGCGGGCTGCGGCTTCCCAGCCTGGAATGGCTCGAACGGGCCAACGGCCGGGCGATTGTGTACTCGATGCTGCTCTTGGGCGTGGGAGTGCTTTCCGGCGTGATACTGAACCTGGTGAACCATCGCTACGACGGCATCGCGGTTCCCTGGACCGATCCGCTGGTGCTGATGAGCCTGTTGACGCTGGCTTGGTTCCTGGCGGCGGCGGCCTTCAGCGCGGTCTACCGTCCGGCGCGCCAGGGGCGCAAGGTTGCCTACCTGACCGTGGCCAGTTTCCTGTTTCTGGTGCTGCTGTTGGGGGTTTCGCTGTTTTCGGCCACCCGCCACCGCGGCAGCGCCGAGGGGGCGGCCGAAACGGCTGATCTTGGCCGGCGCAGTGTTACGACGGGTATCTTGGCCCGGGCGGGTAGCGAGTGGCACGGCCCTGCGTCACGAAGGGGCGGCCGATGAAACTGCAGATGGTGGGCTGCAGCCATCACAGCGCCTCGCTCGAGATTCGCGAGCGGCTGGCCTTCAGCGCGCCGCAGGCCGTGGCCGCCATCGACCGGTTTCGCAATCGGTATCCGCAAACCGAGGTGGTGCTGCTCTCCACCTGCAACCGGGTCGAGTTCTACACCGCGGCCGAAGACGCGCACCATTTCCCCTCGCACCAGCAGGTGGCCGAATTCCTGGCGGAATTTCACGGGCTGGACCTGTACGAAATCTTCGACGACCTGTTCGAACGCACGGGCGAGGACGCCGTGCGCCACTTGTTTACCGTGGCCGCCAGCCTCGACAGCATGGTGGTGGGCGAACCGCAGATTTTGGGGCAGGTGAAGCAAGCCTATCAACTGGCCACCGACCAGCAGAGCACCGGCCCCCTGACCCATTCCATTTTTCAGGCGGCCTTGCGCGTGGCCCGGCGCGTGGCCAACGAAACCACCATTAATCAGCGCCGGTTGAGCATTCCTAGCGTGGCGGTGGCCGACTTTGCCCGGCAGATTTTTGAGCGGTTCGACGACAAGCGGATTCTGGTGATCGGCGCCGGCGAAATGGGCGAGGAGACGCTGCGGTACCTGTGCGACGAAGGGGCCCGCGGCCCCATAGTGATCAATCGCAATCGCCAGCGGGCCGAGGAGTTGGCGGGCCGCTGGCAGGGGCGGGCCGCCGCTTGGGATGAACTGGACCGGCAATTGGTGGAAGCCGACCTGGTGGTAAGCACCACGGGCGCCGAGCAGCCGATTGTGACGCGCCAGCGATTCGAGCCGATCCTGGCGGCTCGCTACCAGCGCCCCCTATTCGTGCTCGACCTGGCCGTGCCTCGCGATTTCGAGGCCGCGATCGGTGAATCGCTGGGGGTGTATCTGTATTCGATCGACGATTTGCGCTCGGTGTGCGAGCGGAATCGGCGCGAGCGCGACCGCGAACTGCCGACCGCGTTGCGGATCATCGAGCAGGAAACCGCGGCCTTCATGACCGAGCTGTACCATCGCGAAACCGGCCCAATCATTCGCCGGCTAAAGCAAGGATGGCAGAAGCCCAAAGACGACGAACTGCGGCGGCTGTTCAACAAGCTGCCCGAGCTTGACGAGCGCAGCCGCGAGGAGATCGCGCTTTCCTTCGACCGGCTGGTGAACAAACTGTTGCACCCGCCGCTGGAATCGCTGCGCGACGAGGCTCGCAGCGGAACGCCTCATCTGCTCTTGGAAGCGATTAAGCGACTGTTTCAACTCAAAGACTGAGCGGGAACATGCGCTTGCCCGGTTGTCGACCGGAACGCCCCACCGCTCAGCGCGGCGCGGCCGAGGCGGGGGCCGTCGATTCCGGCGCCGCGAATTGCCGCGCCTCTTGAAACAGCCGATACGCCTGGTAACCGCCGCTGAGATTGCTCGCCGAAAAACCACCCTGCACTAAAACCCGGGTCGCCAGGTAACCTCGCATGCCCACCTGGCAGTAGGCAACGATGGGTCGATCGGCGGGCAGCTCGGGCAGCCGTTGGCGGAGTTGCTCGATGGGAATGTTGACGGCGCCGGGGATGCTGCCGGCGGCGAACTCACGGGCGGTGCGCACATCGAGCAGGTAATGCGGCTCGGCGCCAAGTTGGTCGACCTGAACTACCGGCTGATCGCCGCGCAGGATGCCGGAGCCCACGAACCCCAGCATGTTCACCGGGTCTTTGGCCGAACCAAAGGGGGGCGCGTAACCGAGCTCGACTTCCTCCAGATCGAAGACGCTCATTCCGGCCTGGATCGCCAGGGCCAATACATCGATGCGCTTGTCGACCCCGGCCCCCCCGACCGCCTGAGCCCCCAGCACGCGGCCGGTTTCCGGAGCGAACAGCAGCTTGATCGTCATGGACTCGGCTCCCGGGTAGTAGCCCGCGTGATGTGCCGGGTGGATGTAGAGTTTTTGGTACTCCATGCCGCAGCGGACCAGAGTTTTTTCACTTGCCCCGGTCAGTGCGGCGGTGACACCGAATGCCCTGACGATGGCGGTGCCCTGGGTGCCGCGGAAGTTGGCCACCCGGCCGAAAATGTGGTCGGCGGCCAGGCGTCCCTGGCGGTTGGCGGGACCGGCCAAGGGTACCTGGGCGGGCAGACCGGTTACAAAGTCGACCACTTCGATCACGTCGCCGACCGCGTAAATATGCGGATCGCTGGTCTGCAGATGGGCGTTTACTTTCACACCGCCCCGGGCTCCCAGTTCCAAGCCGGCCGCGGCGGCCAACTGATTGTTCGGCCGCACGCCGATGCCCAGCAACACGAGCTGGCAGCCCAGCTGTGCGCCAGAGCGCAGCCCCACGCGGAGTTGAGTTTCGTCTTGCTGAATCTGGGCCACCTCCTGGCCCAGCTGCAGACAGACACCCCGTCGGACCAGCTCTTGGGCCAGCGGGACGGCCATTTCGGGATCGAGCGGAGAGAGCACCTGATGGCCCAGTTCGATCAGTGTGGTCTCAATACCGCGGTGAACGAACTGCTCGGCGACCTCGACGCCGATAAACCCGCCGCCGACCACCACCGCCTGGCGCACGTGGGAAAGTGCCGCGAAGATCTGATCGGTTTCCTCCAAGTTGCGCAGCGTGAATACGCCCGGTAGGTCGATTCCCGGCATCGGCGGTCGAATGGGCGAGGCCCCCGGCGCCAAGATCAGCCGGTCGTAGGTTTCGGTGTAGGTGCGACCGTCGGTCAGGTCGCGGGCCGTCACGGTTTGGTTGGCCCGGTCGATCGACAGCACTTCGGTGCGTGGGCGAATATCGAGCCGGTGGCGATCTCGAAGCATGGCTGGTGGGGCCACGAGCAGCTTCGAGCGATCGGTAATCTCGCCTCCCAGAAAGTAGGGGAGCCCACAGTTGGCGAATGATAGGTCGGGGCCCCGTTCGAAGACGACGATCTCGGCCTGCTCGTCGAGCCGGCGGGCCCGGGCCGCGGCCGAGGCACCACCAGCAACGCCACCGACTATGACCAGTTTCATCCGAAGGACACTTTCCTTGCTTGATTTCGGGGGGATGGCTTTCTGGCAAACCGACGACCAGCCGAATCAGCCCTTCCGGCCGGAACCGATGTCGATAAACTGACGAACACCCTGGAGAGCGGCGATCCACTCAACCGGGGGGGCGGTTAGCTCCTGAGCGTGGTTCTGGCGAGTCTACCGCATACCGGCGCGGCTTGGGCCGTTCGCGCGAGCGGCTTCACACCCCCCTGCCCTCTAGGTATTTCCGGCGGCGGCGCTGCCCAGCAACGAGAAGCCATGTCGCGAACTCTGTTGAATTTTCTTTTGGATCTCTTGTTGTTGGCCATCTTCGTCGGCCTGGTGTGGACCTCGTGCATCGTGCGGTTCGTGTTCCCACCCGGCACCGCGGCCGACGGCTGGACGTTGTGGGGACTGGGCTACGACGATTGGGTCAACATTCAATTCAACATCCTGTGCGTCATTCTGTTGGCGGTATTGGTGCACGTCATGTTGCATTGGAACTGGGTCTGCTGTGTGGTGGCCACGCGGGTGTTTCGCCGCAAAGGGGCGGCCAATCGTCCGGACGACGGAACGCAAACCTTGTACGGCGTTACCGCCCTGATGGCGATTCTGCTGCTTTTGGGGGCCCTGTTGCTGGCGGCTCGCTTGGCGCTGGTGAGCCCGGCGGCCTAGCTTCGTCCGGCCACGCCGGGTCGGCGCTCGCCGACCAGAGGGGCAAGGCGGCCAGCGGAACCGTGGCGGGTGTGGCGGTTGCTTGAAGCGTACAAGCCGGGCACCCCGGTGGCGACTGGCGACCTGGCAGCGAGAGGAAGCCAACGCCCCGAGCCACGGTAATGCAGCCAACCAGCAGCACCGAGGCGGCCGCCGCCCGGACCAGCCAACCGCGCCACGCGAGCCCGCGCCGGGTGGCCATGAGGGCCGGCCCGAGCCAACCTACGGCGATCATCAGGGGCGCGGTCCCCAAGGCGAAGCTGCTCATGACCAGCCAGCCGCGCGTCAGACTGCCCGTGCTGGCGGCCAGCGCCAGAAAGGCATAGAGCAAGCCACAGGGGAGCAGTACCGTGGCCATTCCCGCGACCAGAGGCCCGGTGAGTCCCGATCCGCTCAACAACGGCCGGAGCATCGACCCGGCCAGGCAGGGAAGCGCGGCCGAGGCCCCCTGCCCCGCCGAGCGGCCGCGTCGCGGCCACCAGCCACCAGCCCGCAAACCCTCGACGATCAAGACGGCACCGGCCAAAAGCGCCAAGATCGCTTGCAAGTGAACGAGCGGGCCGACGCGCTCGGCCAACCACAGGCCGCCAAAACCGGCCATGGCGCCCAGCAGTCCGTAGGTTGTTACGCGGCCGGCGCTGTAGATCAATTGCCGCCCCAACACCGCCCGGTTGGACGGCGCACCGGTGCCCAGGGCCACGGCAAAACCGCCGCACATGCCCACGCAGTGGGCCGAGCCCAGCAGGCCCGAGACAAAGATCAAGGCAAGTTCAGGCACCTGGTTCACTCTCCGGACGAAGCAAGCACTGCCGATTGAACAGAACCAACCGCAACCGTCGCGGCAACCTGGCTGCCCCGCGCGTGCCAGGGCTTCGCCTGGTCGACCTGGACGGCGAGGTCTTCAGCACGTGGCGCCGGCGGCACCGCGTCGAGGTCCGCGGCTGTGGGAACGGCCGCTGTTTCCCGGCCCGACGCTCTGGACGGGCTGTTCGCCATCGCCAGGCCCCGCAGCCGCAGCGAGTTGGTGATAACGACGAGGCTACTGCCGACCATCAGTCCGGCGGCGATCGCCGGGTTGAGCCACCCGGCGGCCGCCAGCGCGACGCCGATGGAATTGTAGCCGAACGACCAAGCCAGGTTCTGGCGAATCACCCGGACAGTTTGCCGGGATAATTCAATGGCCTCGGCCACGCGGATCAGTTCACTGGCGAGCAGACAGACCTGGGCCGATTCGCGCGAGACGTCGGCACCGCAGCCCAGCGCAATGCCCACGTCGGCGGCGGCCAGGGCGGGGGCGTCGTTCAGCCCATCGCCCACCATGGCTACGGCGCCGAACTGGTTGTGGGCCCGACGAATGGCCAGGAGCTTGGCTTCGGGCAACAGCTCGGCTTCGAAGCGCGGGGGGGGGTCGCCCCCGAGCTGGCGCGACAGCGCCGCGGCCCGCTGTTGATGATCGCCGGTCAGGATGGCCAGGTCGAGCCCCTGCTGCCGACACCAGGCGACGAGTTGGTCGGCATCGCTGCGCAGCTCTTCGCGAAAGATGAACGCCGCCTGCACCTGCCCGCCCCAGGCCAGGCAGGAAAGCGAGTGGCCCTCGGTCAGCGCCGCCTCGACGGGCTCGGTCAATTCGCCCAGGGGTTGGCCCAATTGCCGCATCCAGGCCGCGCTGCCCAGGTAAACTTGCGCGGGCTGCGATCGACCTGCGAGGATCGTTTCGGCCGCGATGCCGCGCCCGGGCACGGTGCGCAGCGAACTCCAAGTTTGAGCAGGCGGTTCGGCGGCGGACCCAGGTTGCTCCCGGCTCCAGGTAGAGAGTGCCTGCGCGAACGCGTGCTGCGAACCGCCGCAAAGCGCTCGCACCTGTTCGACGACCGCGCCGGCGGAAGTGCCGGCTGCCCAGAGGGCTTGGGCCACGGCCGGGCGGCCCGTGGTGAGGGTGCCGGTTTTGTCGAGCCGCAGGGCGCGGACTTGCGCCAGTCGCTCGAGCGCTTCGCCGTGACGAAACAGAATCTGCCGGCTGGCGGCCTGCCCCATGGCGGCCCAAACGGCCATCGGCGTGGCCAGGGCCAGCGCGCAGGGGCAAGCGATCAGCACCACCGACAAACCGACGAGCAATCCGCGGTCGAGCCCTAGTTGCCAGCCGTGCCAGGCGGCCGCCGCCAGGGCCACGACCGAGACCGTGGGAATGAACACGGCGGCGATTCGATCGGCCAGGCGTTCGTAGCGACCTTTCGATTGCCGGGCCTGGCGAACCACTTCCAGCAGCCGGGCCAAGGTGCCTTGGCCCACGCCGGCGGCCGCCTCGATCAGCAGCGCGCCATCCAAATTCAGCGACCCCCCCAGCACGGCCTGGCCAGGCTGTTTTTCCACGGGCCGGCTCTCGCCGGTGAGCAGTTGCTCGTCGACCGCCGCGATGCCCTCGACGACAACGCCATCGACCGGAATCCGGGCACCGGGGCCTACTTCGACCAGGTCGCCAGACTCGAGCGCCGCGGCGGCGATCACCTCTCGGCCGGCTGGCCGGCGAACCGTCAGTTCGCTGGGGAGCAGGTGATCGAGCCCGTCCAGGGCGGCGGTAGTCTTCAGGCGGCCGGTTGCTTCCAGCCAGCGCCCGAGCGTGACGAACACCAGCACCACGCAGGCGACTTCGAAGTACACATGGCCCGTTCCGCGTAGCACCGAGACGACCGAATAGCCCCAGGCCGCCGCGACGCCCGAGGCCAGAAGCACATCGGCCGTAAGGCGGCCGCGCCGCAGGTTCTGCCAGGCCCGCAGCGCCAGCGGGCCTCCCAGGAGCCAGACCACGGGCAGCGAACCGAGCAGATTGAGGTGGCGAAACAGGGCTTCGACCGACTGCGCCAGCCGATGCGCGGATTCCCCCTGGGCACTCGTGGCTTGGGGCCCGTAAATGTCGGGCGTCCAAAGGGCCATGGTGAAGACAACCACGAACAGCGTACAGAAGATGGCCAGCCCCAACCGGGCCAGCGTGCGTTGCATGCCCGCCGAGCTGGCCGATTCGCGGCGAACCGCGTCGGCCCACTGACACCCCAGGCAACAGAACTGGGGCCCCTGGTCGACAACCGGGGCGATCGCGGCCATGGGCAGGCCGCAATAACTACACCGCGCGGCGGAAGCAGGCGGGCCGGTCATTTGGGCGGATTGAGCAATTCTTGCTGTAAGGCGGGAATCAGATACACCACGCCGTAATAGGCCACGAAGCACCAGAATCCCAACCAGATGAGCCGCACGTACCAGGGAATGCGGTTTCCAGTGTAGTAATGAAAACGGTGTTCGGCGCGGGCCGAGGAGTTTTCCACTTCAGTCGTCACAACCAAAACCCTTGTAGCGCGAAGGAACGATCAGCGGGGCGCTTCGTTGTCGAGTTGGCGCTCGGTCTCGAGCATCGAATACTTGGGCCGCTCGATATCGGAAAACATGCCGTGGGCGGCCGCCCAGCCGAACAAGCACAGGAATCCCAGGCTGGCCAAGAGGTAGTTCATAATCGGCGAGATCGCGAAAACCCCGCCCGCGTCTCCCCGGGCCAGCACGACGAACTCGATGAACTTGCCCACGAAACCGTACAGGCTCGGCAGCAGAATGGCGAAGGCCAGTCCCGCGGTCACCCAGTGAGCCAGCCGCGAGGCGGCCGGCGCGGGCTGGGTGGCGAGCGGGGCGGGCGCAAGGGGCGAATCGCTCATGATCGATCCTTTCGCGGCAGGAGCGCGGCGGCGGTTTCCTCAGATTCTTCCTCGGCGGCCTGGTCTTCCCCTTCGGCGTCTGGCTCGGGCTTCAGGGCGGCCGGCCGGTCGTCCTGCTCGTAGTAGGGATATTGATCGAGCCAGGAGCCGAGCCATTGAACATAGGTAATCAGCGCCAGCCCACGCTCATTCGGTCGATTGGGACCGCCGTCGAACAGCCAGGGATACGCCGGCATGGGCGAGCCCTCCGACAGGTCCAGGGGGCGGTAGAAGTGCACGGCATGCCAGTCGTTGGAGCGCCGGCCCCCCTCGCGGCTCAGGTCGGGGCCCACCCGGCGGGTACCGAACAGCACCGGCCGTTGCAATTCGTTCTGGTATTCCCAGGTTTCGGAAACCGGGCCGAAGCGGCGCGACTCGTTGGAAACCGGCCGCACGAATTGGCTGTGGCAGTGCCAGCAGCCCTCGGCCACGTAAACCTTGTGGCCCCGGTAGAGCAACTCGGCGCACTTGCGCTGCCACCAGGCGTCGAGCTCGGCCTGATCCTCCGGGAGCGTTTCGCCGGACACGACATATTTGGCGAACGCGTCGGGAAACCGTTGGCTGAGATCCTCGAACTGGTAGGCCAGGTTGGCGTTGACCAGTTCGACCCCCTGCTGCTCGGGCAGGTCGCGGTACATGAGCACCGGCACCATGACGTTTGACAAGAAGGCCAGGACGAAGAAGCCCAGCCCGCCGATCAGCAGAATTCCCGATTTACTTTCAAACATGGCGGATCTACTTACTCCCTGCCGTTGGTTGGCAAGTCTGGTTGGCTGGGCCGGGCGGCCAACGGTGGCCGCGCTGGTCCATCAGGTCGGGTTTCTCAAGACGCGGCCGCGGACGCCGGAACCGAACTGGTCGAGGGCCCTCGAGCGCTGAGCCAGGTCATCAACACGTTGTAGAAGAAGCACAGTTGCCCGCCGAAGATCGCCAGGCCGGCGAATACTCGGGTCATCCAGAACGGCATTGAGTTGGCGACCGAAACGTCCCAGGGAAACAGCGCGGCCCAGTAGTAGCCTTGGAACACGCCGCCCAGGATCAAATCGCTGGCCATGACCAGCATGCCGCCGGCCGAGAGCCAGTAATGCCATTCGAGCAGTTTCTGGCTGTACCAGGGGCGGCCGAACAGGCGGGGAAACAGATAGGTCATGATTCCCAGCAGCCACATGCTGAACACGCCGAACATCACCAGGTGGGCATGGCCCACCACCCAATCCGTAAAGTGGATCAAGGCCTGGAACGTGAGCGTTACCTGCAGCGAGCACTGTAAGCAGGTGAGGAAGTAATAGATCATGCCGGTGTAGAACCAGCGGATGGGCAGGTTGTCGACCACGGCCCGGCCCGATCCATAGAGCGTACCGAAGAAATTGATGACCACCGTGGTCACCACCAATTCGACGGCGATGGTCGAGATGATGGCCCCATACTGCAGAAACATGGGTATCGGGGTGTAGAGAAAGTGGTGAATGCCCTGCAGCGGGTAGAAGAAGGCCAGCCCCCAGAAGCCCACGAGCGACAGGCCGTGGCTCCAGATCGGTTTCTTGAGCAGAATGGGCACGAAGTAGTACATCAGCCCCCAGCCCAGCGGCGTCACGAACAGCCCCACCAGGTCGTGGATGAACAAACCCCCGACGGCGCCGGCGCTGGTTCCGGCCACGAAATACTCGGGGACAAAGTTGCCCATGGCATAGGTCAGAAAGGTCCAGACGAACGCCGCCAGGAAGTACCAGAGCGTCACGTATTGGGGGCCCTTGGCCTGAACGATGGGGGCGCCGAAGTTGACCGCTACCAGTGCCAAGCCCAAGAGCGCCAGCGGATCGATCCACACCGGGGTCTCGCCCCACTCCAGGGCTTGGGCTTCACCGAGCAAAATGCCCACCGCCGTGGCCCCCACGACCAGCTGCCAGGCGACGAAAATCAACATCGACAGCCAACGATTCAGCACCGGCCGCAACGTAAGCCGGGGAATGGCCCAGTGCAGGGCGCCCAGGAACGCATTGGCCAGAAACCCGTACGCGATGGCGTTGGTGTGCAGCATCCGCCAGCGGCCCGGCGAGAGCAGTTCCACCGTGGGCAACGGGTTCCAATGCACCATCTGCAAAGCCACGAGCATGCCCCCGGTGAGCGAGGCCGCCATGAACACCAGGGCAGCCACGAAGTGCCAAATCACCAGGCGGGTATCGACCAGGTGCGCCGGATCGGGCAAAGCGCTATCGGTCTTTTCGGGAATCATGCTGCTTCCGTTTCGCGTCGATAGGGGGAATACAAACCGAGCGGGTACACCAACACCATCGTCCAGCCAAAGACCAGGTGCGTGAGCGCGGCCACCCAGGGGGGCACGCGATTGATGATCAGGTTTTCAGGGCTGATGTTCTTGACCACCAGCGGCTGGAGCCAGCTCAAAATGCCGTAGAAGTTGACCAACCAGATGACGACGGCCACCACGCTGGCCACGGCCATGCGCCCGGCGAATCCGCTATTGGACGCCAGCCGAGTCAGGGCCAGGTACATGGGTATGCCCAGCAACATGCCGGTGCCTAGATACAGGCAGCAGCCCACGGCCAGCCCCAATCCGGTTTCAATCTGAAACGCCCGATCTCCCAGCGGGAAAGTTAGATAACAGCGGATGATTTCCAGCGGGTGATGGTTGGTGAGGACCGAGCCCACCACGTTAAATAGCAGGCTGGCAGCCGCGCCAAAGATTCCCAGCATAAAGCCGGTCGTGGCGTAGTAGGCCGTGTAGTAGCCGGTCGCCTGCCAGGCGGCCGAGGCTGCTTCGTCGGCCAATTCGCTTTCCAGACGGCGCATTTCTGTCTGCAGCCGGTCGAGTTCTTGGCGTTTCGTTTCCAAGTTCATGGTTGTTGCTCCGCGGCCGGCTCATTGGCGGGGGTTGGCGACGCTTCGTCCGCAGCCGAGGTGGGCGGCTCGGAATCCGACGCGGATTCGGTCTCGTCGTCGGCGGATGCTTCAGGCGATTGGGCATCGTCGGTCACGGCGGCCGGCTCCTCGGCGGCTGGCTCCTCGGCGGCTGGCTCCTCGGCGGCCGGCTCCTCGGCGGCTGGCTCCTCGGCGGCTGGCTCCTCGGCGGCTGGCTCCTCGGCGGCTGGCTCCTCGGCGGCTGGCTCCTCGGTGGCTGGCTCCTCGGTGGCTGGCTCCTCGGTGGCTGGCTCCTCGGTGGCCGGCTCCTCGGTGGCCGGCTCCTCGGTGGCCGGCCCACTCGGTCCGGCCACGGCCATTTCGGCTAGCGCCATCGGCCGGCTGAAAGGGGGCATATTTCCCTGCCGCCGCTGGCTCGAGACGTGGAGCACGTAATGCACCAGGTACCAGAAGGTTTCTGGTTCCGCGGCGAACACGCTCTGAAACGACGGCATCGGCGTGCCGTTGATCCCCGAGTAAATGCGACGGTAAATGTCGACCGGCTGGGTCCCCCCGTGCAACATGCCCGAGGTCAGGTCGGCGGCCCGGGTCGAATTGCCCCAGGCGTCGACCCCCACGTTGTCGCGGGTCATTCCGCGACCGTCTTCCCCGTGGCATTTAGCACAGCCCTTGGTCATGAAGAGCTGTTTGCCCTGCGCGACTGTCTCGGGAGTGCGGGCCGGTGGGGGGGATAAGGGCTCGACGACCTGCTCCGATGCTTCGGACCAGGCGGAAAGGATCGAGTCGACGTACTCGGTCACCACCTCCGGGTCGAGCTCTTCTTCGCTTTCGGCTTCGGCCGCCAGGTAGATTTCCAGCTCACCCCGATGAGTTAGCGCCAGTACGTAGTCGACGACCGCGTTGAGCTCCTCCTCGGAAAGCAGGTTGAACGACGGCATCGAAGTGCCGATCACCCCGCGCCGCACGGTTCGCAGCAGGTCTTCCCGGCGCGGTTTCGCTCCGTAGGGGGTCGAGGTGAACTTGAAGATACCCTTGCGGTAATCGCGCGGCCGGGGTGTCAGAAACCCCGCCGCCGGACCGTTGCCATCGCCGGTCACGCCGTGGCAGTGCTGGCAGCGCTCCAGGTAGATCGAAGCGCCCCACTCCAGTTGGCGCTGCTCGGCGGGCGCGGCGCCCAGCAGCTTGGGCGCCGCGGGAGTGCCGGTGTGCTCCACCAGCGTGGTGCGCACCAGTTCGCGCAGCGGAGCGTCGAGCGCCTGTGCGGCGTCGCTTTCGACGTAATGCATTTCGGGCGCGCGTTGGCAACCCAGCGCCACCGCGAGCGTAAGGCCCCAGAGACTCCAATGCCGGCGCGCCGGTGCAATCTCGCCGAACCGGAGTCGCCCAAAGTGGGGTAGAGAAACACCGCGACAGATCACCTTGGCTCCTTCGATCGAGGGTGCGACCTGATTCAACGCCCGCAAATGTAGCGATCGACTGCCCCGCCTGCGAAGCACTTCGGATGCCAAATTTTCTTGATTTCTCGCGCGGCGGAATCAGAGAGAACGAAACCGGCCGCAGAATACCGGCCGCGATGCAATTCTTGCCCTCCGCAAAACGCCCATCCGCCGGGCAGGCCAAACCGTGCATTTTTGTCCGCTCCAGCACAACCACTGTGCGAAAGGGCGCAGTTTGCCGTCGTACGGGTTGCCCGCCGATCGTCGGAGCCGCTGATTCGGATCGCTCGGTGCGTAACCGGTCGAGCGGCTCGAGAGAGCGTCGGGGCGCGGCAAAGCGTGCTCAGGAGCGCGCTGACGAATGAAAACCGCCGCCGGCAGGCGTATACGAATTTCCGTAACCAACAACCAGTTAACGGGTTGCGTGAAAAACAGAATTCCGAGTCGGGTTTGGCGCGGAAGATGCAGAAATTCAACATCCAGAACAATGGACTGTTCGCGGCCCTGGTTTCCTGCCCGGTCGGGCGGGGCTAACTGAAATGAGGTGCTGCGATGAACACCAACTACACGAACCGGGACGGCCAAGCCAGCATGCACGGCAATTGCCCTTCGCCGGTCGCGGACGATACGGCCCTCAAGATTTCTGCGATCGGAGATGCGGTTGTGTTTCGGGCCAAGGCGATTCTGCAGGCGAGTCCCTATCCCGAGGTGCGGACCTTGAACTGTGAGGAGGCCGACGGAACGCTGCGGGTTTCCGGACAGGTCTCGCGCTTCTACCTGAAGCAACACGCCCTGACGCTGGCTAAGAAAGTGCCCGGGGTTTATCGCGTTGTCGACGAGGTCAGCGTCCGGGACTCAGCAAGCCCGTCGGATCCTAGCGGTGCCCTGCGGCGACGGCATGCGGTAGTTCCGCTTGCGAGCGCCTAGGGGCGACCGATTGGCGCGACGGGCAAAACGGCGCGAGCAATTCGGGCGAGGTGCGAGCGGGGTGGGGGGCGAACCAAGACAGGCAGCGAAACAGGGGTGAGCGATACGGCGACGGCAAACGGGGTGCGTTGCACCGCCGGAGCGGGATTTCCGATTTGCAAACCAGGGTTTTGATGAGTGCAGTTACATCGCAGGAGCATGACGATGAACCGCAGTGGATGGGTTTGGTTGTCAGGGGTGGCGTTACTGTTTTCTTCGCTCAATTCAGCCGCCGCGAGCGAGGCGGCGCCGACCCGCGTCGGCCGGCAGGTGGATAACTTCCTGCTCCGCGATTTCCGCGGCGCCGAGCACTCGCTCGATGCGCTGCTAGACGACCACGAGTTGGTCGTGGTCGCGTTTCTGGGTGTGGAGTGTCCGCTGGTGAAGCTGTACGCTCCGCGGCTCGCGGAATTGGCCGCCGAATTCGGCGACCGCGGCGTGGCCTTCGTGGCGGTGGATTCGAATGCCCAAGACTCGGTGACCGAGATGGGCTATGCCGCCCGCGATTGGAAGATGGAGTTTCCCTTTTTGAAGGACCCGGGCAACCGGGTAGCCGACCAGTTCGACGCCATTCGCACGCCCGAAATCTTCGTCGTCGACCGCTCGCACTGTGTGCGCTATTGGGGCCGCGTCGACGATCAGTATGGCTTTCAAACGGGGGTGGGATATGCACGGCCGGAGATTACCCGCCGCGATTTAGCGACGGCCCTGGAGGAATTGCTGGCCGGACAAGAGGTGAGCGTGGCCCGGACCGACGCTCCTGGCTGCCGCATCGGCCGAGTGCATCCCCCCAAGGCCGACGCCCCGATTACCTACTCGCGACAAATCGCTCGAATTCTGCAAGACAACTGCGTGAGCTGCCACCGCCCTGGCGAGATCGCGCCGTTTGCGCTGACCGACTACGATGAAGTGGTTGGCTGGGCGGAGATGATTGACGAGGTGGTTCACGCCCAGCGGATGCCTCCCTGGCAGGCGAGTGCCGAGTTCGGCGATTTCGCCAACGACTGTCGTTTGAGCGACGAAGCCAAGGCGATGATTCATCGCTGGGTCGAGGACGGTGCTCCGCAGGGTGACCCGGCCGATTTGCCCGAACCCAAGCAATTCACCGTGGGTTGGCAGATTCCCGAGCCCGACCAGGTTGTGTACATGAGCGACGAATCGTTCGTGGTGCCAGCCCAGGGAACGGTCGAGTACCAGTACTTCGTCGTGGATCCGGGCTTTACCGAGGATAAGTGGGTCCGGGCGGCCGAGTGCCGGCCCGGCAATCGTTCGGTGGTGCACCATATCATCGTGTTCCTGGTTGAGCCCGGCCAAGACATCCGGCAACTGGGCGAGGGGCGAGGGACTCAGAACCTGTTGGCCGGAACCGCCCCGGGCAACCCGCCCACGGTAATGCCGCCCGGATTTGCCCAGAAGGTGAAGGCTGGCACGAAGCTCTTGTTCCAAATGCACTACACCGCCAACGGCACCCCGCAGCCCGATCGCAGTTCGATCGGTCTGGTGTTCGCCGACCCCAGCGAGGTTCGCCGTGAAGTGCGGACCGATCTGGCGATCAATCCGTTCTTCGAGATTCCGGCTGGCGCATCGAACTGGCTGGTCGAATCGCAGAAGTCGATTCGACGCGATGGCGTGCTGATTTCACTAATGCCGCACATGCATTTGCGGGGCAAGGCGTTTCGCTACGAGCTGGTCGGCCCCGACGGCTCGAAGGAAACGCTGCTCGATATTCCGAATTACGATTTCAACTGGCAAAACAGCTACTACTTCCGCGAACCGAAGGTGGTGCGGGCCGGCTCGAAGATTCGCTGCTACGCCCGTTTCGACAACTCGGCTGAGAACCTGGCCAACCCAGATCCCAATCACCCGGTCGCCTGGGGCGATCAGACTTGGGAGGAAATGATGATCGGCTGGTTCGTGATTTCGCCCGATCCCAAGTCGACCGATTCGCCCGAGGCGGAACCGAGCGAGCCCGCCGACGATGAAGTTGCGGTCGCGGCCGACGGCCACTAACCGGCGGCGACGGGCGACGGGTTGGGGGGCCGCCGCGACGGGCGCCGCGGCCCCAGGCGAAGCAACCGATGCGGGGAGATCGTCACGATGCGAGCATGGCAGACTTGGATGGCGGGACTGTTGTGGGTGGCCGGCGTGGGCGTTTCGGGCGCGACGGCGCGGGGAGCCGACGTAGAGCCCCTGGAGACGATCACAAACTCCATTGGGATGAAACTCGTCTTTCTTCCCGCAGGCGAGTTTGAGATGGGCTCTCCCGACGACGAGGCGGGGCGCAAAACCAGCGAAGTCCGGCACCAGGTGCGACTGACCAAGCCGTTCTACATCGGCACCTGCGAGGTGACTCAGGCCGAGTACGAAGCGGTGATGGAGCAGAACCCCTCGCAGACCAGGGGAGCCCAGCACCCCGTGGAACGGGTGAGTTGGTTCGACGCGATCGGGTTTTGCGAACGCCTGAGCACGAACGAAGGCCGCAAGTACCGGCTTCCGACCGAAGCCGAGTGGGAATATGCAGCCAGGGCAGGCAGCCGCCAGGCCTGGTGCTTCGGCGGGGACTCGGCGACGCTACCCGAGTACGCTTGGATTTCGACGAATTCCGGTGGCAAGGCAACCCAACCGGTGGGCCAACTGCAGGCCAATCGCTGGGGCCTTTACGACATGTTCGGCAACGTGGCCGAATGGTGCCAGGACTGGCTGGGAGACTACCCGAGCGAGGCGGTCAACGACCCGGTTGGCCCCCTCGATGGGCACTTTCGGGTCGTGCGAGGCGGTAGCGGCTCGAACAGCACCAACTACTGCCGGGCGGCCACCCGGGTGTTCGCGGCCGAGCCAACGCATGTCGACGCCTGGTATGGATTTCGCGTGGTATCGGAGCCCTAGCTGCCCGTTTTAGGTTTCATCGGGCTGCGTCCTCGCGGGGATGCGATGCCAAAACAGCGACGCAGATCGTTATTTTGCGAGCCGTGCGGAGCTTGGCTCCGCACGTGGTGAGATTGAAACGGGCCACGACGGCATATTTCAACAGACCGCTAGCCGAAGTCGCCCTGCCTGGAGAACCGAATCGCAAGAATGGCAGCCGGCCTGTGACAGGCTGGCCGCCTTTGACCGACCGCAACCGTAAGGGAGCCAGCGCCCCGGACCCGCACCGTGCACCCCTGCCGTTTTGCCCGCGGTGCAACCGGGGTACCCCTTACGTCAGACCGCCGCTGTGCTCGGCCGATCATGCTCCGGCCAGCGCGGCGGCGGTTTTTTTGTGCGCCCTGTGCACGGCTGGCATCGCGGCAACGGGTTGCTCCGGTAGCAGCGCGGTCTGATTCCTATTTGCCGGGCACCGCAACGACCGCTGATCAGCGGTTCGCCCAAAATTCAACTCGGCGCGCCTCTGCGCCTGCCAATTCCGTCCAGCAGCGGGCTCTTCGGCGCCTAGGTGCAGCCGGCAGCCCGACAAGCCGTTCAGCTCCCCCTCCACGGAGGTGGGCTGTTTTCCGGGGGCTTGTCAAAACCAGGTAACTTCGGCAAAGAGTTCGGATGGGGGGCACTTAACGAAAAGTCCAGATTGTGACGATTGTAACGATAGGAGCCGGAGTGGCTCTCCGGTGAGGATGCCCCGGTTCCTGGACCGAATTCGCCGCTCTGGCCGGGGCCAAACGGTTCGCAACTGACGGAACACCATGTCGCACTCCAGCCAGGTTCCGCCTTTTCGCCGTCTGGTCGGATTGCTTCGGCCCGAACTCCCCGACATCCGGGCGATTGTTATTCTCGCCGTCGGAATCGCGTTATTTGGGATTGCGACCCCGATTGCGATCGAAGCTCTGGTCAACACGGTGGCCTTCGGCAACCTGTACCAGCCGGTAGTGGTGCTGGCCGGATTGCTGCTGCTGTGCCTGGGCGCGATTGCGTCGTTGCAGTCGTTGCAGGTTTACCTGGCCGAGATTCTGCAGCGCCGCGTCTTTGTGCGAATGCTGGGTTTGATTGCTGGCGTGCTTCCCGAGACCCGGGTAGACGAATTTGATTCGCGGTCGGGTCCGGAATTGGTCAATCGGTTTCTCGACATCGCGACGGTGCAAAAGGTCGTGCCAGCGCTCTTGATCGACGGTTTGTCGATCGTCCTGACGACCTTGGTGAGCATGGTGGTCCTGGCTTTTTATCATCCTTATCTGCTGGGCTACGACCTGGTCTTGGCCGCGGCGCTCTTCCTGCTGATCTGGGTGCTGGGTCGAAACGCGGCGCAGACGGCGATCGAGGAGTCGGTGGCAAAGTACCGGGCCACGGCCTGGCTTCAGGAGCTTGCGCGAGTCCCCGAAACCTTTAAAGGAAGCCAGGCCCAGCACTGGGCCCTCGCCCAGGCCGACATTTTGGCGCACGAGTATCTGGAGGCGCGCACCGATCACTTCCGCATCTTGTTCCGCCAGGTAGTGTGCGGGTTTGGGCTTCAGGCCGTGGCCAGCGTGGCCCTGCTGGGGCTAGGCGGATTCCTCGTGATTCGCCGTGAGCTGACGCTGGGACAACTCGTGGCGGCCGAGTTTCTGATTACGGCGATTTTGGGGGCAGTCGCCAAACTGGGTAAGCACTTAGATAGCTTCTACGATCTGATGGCCGCCATCGATAAGCTGGGGATGTTGCTCGATCTGGCGACGGAACAGCGCGGATCCGAGACGCTCAAGCGACAGCAGGGGCCGTTGGCGCTGCGCGCGCGCGATCTGAGTTTCGCCTATCCCGGTGGCCCCCTCTTGTGGAAAGGCGTCGGTTTCGACCTGGCCCCCGGACAGCGCTTGGCCATTCGCGGACAATCAGGCACCGGGAAGACAACGCTGGCCGAGGTGCTTTACGGCCTGCGGCGCCCGCTCAGCGGGGCGGTCGAAGTCGATCGGGTGGACCTAAGGACGCTGGAATCGGGTTCCTGGCGGCGTCGCGCAGCGCTGGTTCAGGATACGGCCGTGGTCGCCTACCAGTCGATTCTAGATAACCTTCGTCTGGGGCGCGCCGAACTAGAGATCGAGCAAATCCAGGAGGTGCTCGAACGGTTCGGCCTGTGGGCCCCGATCGCGGATTTACCCCAGGGGCTGCAGACGATCTTGCAACCTACCGGCGCGCCGCTCTCCGACGGCCAGCGCCGGATGCTGTGTTTGGCCCGGGCGTGCATCGCCCAGCCCGGATTGTTGGTGGTCGATGAGGTCCTCGACCTGCTAGATGATCGCTCGTTCGAGCTCGCGGCGGTAGAACTGCTCCGACCGAATCCCCCGTGGACGCTGGTGCTGGTGACTCGCCGGGCAGCCCTTTGGGAGCGGTGTGATCAGTTGTTGGATATTTCCTCCGGCGAGGTGGGGTGATGGAAGCGAGCATCGGCGGGACCACGAAGAATTCCTTGACGGCGCTGGCCCGGGTCGAGTCGCCGCTGCTTCCCCGGTCCGTGGCCTGGGCCACCTTGGTTCTGATGGTAGCGACCGGGGCGGTGGTGGCGGTGGCTCCCTGGCAACAAACGGCCAGTGGCCGGGGCCAGGTGGTTGCCTATTCGCCGCTCGAGCGGCGGCAAGCCATTCCAGCTCCGATCAAGGGGCGGATCGACAATTGGTACGGCCACCGGGAAGGTTCCCAGGTACGCCAGGGCGAACAGATACTCCGCATCACCGACAACGATCCGCAGCTCTTGGAGCGACTGCAACAAACCGTGGAGCAGATGCAGTTGAAGGTGGAAGCCGCCAAAGACAAGATCGCCCAGTACGATTTTCACATCGAAGAACTCGAAGCCTACCGAGACTTCACCGTCGCCTCGGCCGATCAGGTGGTCGAGGCCGCCGAGGCCAAGGTAGAGTCTGTGCGGCAGACGCTCGAGTTGGCCAAAGCCAACTTGGGCACGGCCAAGCTGAATTTTGATCGCAAAGAGCCGCTGGAGAAACTCGGGTACGAATCGGAACGCGCGCTCGATCTGGCTCGGCTCGACCTGCAGAAGGCCGAGGCCGACGTCGCCAGGGCCGAGGCCGATCTCGACGCGGCGGAAGCGGACGTCGCCTCCAAACGGAACATCCGCGGAAGCTACCAGGCCGACGCCGACGCGAAGATCGCCAAGGGCCGTGCCGAGCGCCAGGAGGCACTCGGGGAACTCGCCCTGGCTGAGAAAGACCTGCTCAGCGCCCGCACGGCCGCCGCGCGCCAGGCCACCCAGATCGTCGTTTCGCCCTGCGACGGTACGATTCTCCGGTTGCAAGCCGCCGAGCGAGGCGACCAGGTCGAGGTCGGTGACCCTCTGTTCATCGTGGTTCCGGATGCCCAGCGGAGAGCCGTCGAGATATGGGTCGACGGCAACGATGCAACGCTGATCTCGGTCGGCCGAAAAGTGCGCCTGTTGTTCGAGGGGTTTCCCGGTGTGCAGTTCAGCGGCTGGCCCTCGGTGGCGGTCGGAACCTTCGGGGGCGTGGTCGATCTGATCGACGCCGCCGACGATGGACAGGGGCGCTTCCGGATCCTGGTGATTCCCGACGAGTCGAGCGAAAGCTGGCCCGACGCCGTGTTTCTTCGTCAGGGCGTTCAAGCCCAGGGATGGGTGCTACTAAATCGCGTGCCGCTGTGGTTCGAAATCTGGCGACGACTCAACGGTTTTCCTCCGACCGTGGCCAAGAGCGGCGAAGAGAAGGCCGCCAAGACTCCTAAGAAGAAATGAACACTCGCTGGCTCAGCATCGCGCTTGCCGCACTCGTCGGCGGCCCCGGCTGGGCAGCCGCGGCGGAACCGCGCGCGCCGGGGGCGGTGGGACCGGTGGTTCCGGCCACCTCCACGGCATCCACCGCGCGGCTGGCAGCCCAGCCAACGGTGGTCCGCCTGGTCCCCGCTGGGCAAAGCACCGAAGAGCTACCCACTCCGCGGGAGAAACGCGAGGCCGACGCGCTCCCGGAAGCGGCCCAGATGCTGCTTCCCGTGCCTGGGGTGCCTGCCAGTGGATTCAATGCCGAAGCCGCTCAGTTCGATCCCCCGTTTCGGTTGCCGCGACTACCAGGGGCGGAACTGCAGCAGTTCTTCGACCCAGGGGCGATCGTGGTCGAGCCGCCGGGCACGGCCGCCGTGCAACCCACTCCGCCCCCATCGGGCGAAGCTATCCCCACCCCCACGCCCCGCCCGGCACCCACGCCCTTGGAGCTGGCCGAGGTCCTGCGCTCCGTGGAGCAAGACTATCCCTTGCTAGCGGCGGTCCTGCAGGAGCGGGGCATCGCTTCGGGCGATCTCATGTCCGCGCAGGCGCCCTGGAACCTGAACCTCTCGGCCAGCGGAATCTCCGACGCGCTGGGTTTCTATCAGTACAACCGAGCCAATTTCGCGCTGGAACAGCGCACCTGGAACGGGGCCAAGGCCTACGCAGGTTATAAACTCGGAACGGGGTTCTTCCCGACCTGGTACGGCTATCAGGAGACCAACGGGGGAGGCGAGTTGCACGCCGGCATTCTGCAGCCGCTGCTGCGCGATTTGCGCATCGACAAGAAACGGGCCGAACTCTACAAGGCCCGTTACCAGCGAGCGCTGGCCGAGCCGGTAATCGCTCGGCACCGTATCGAGTTTCTGCAGTGGGCAGCGATTACGTATTGGGATTGGGTCGCGGCCGGCCGCCGATATGCCATTGCGGCCGAGCTCTATCGGATCGCCGTCGATCGCGATGTCATCCTTGCCGAGCGGGTCAGACTGGGCGACGTCGCCGCGATCGATCAATTGGACAACCGTCGGGTCTTGGTCGACCGCCAAGCCAAGCTGATCGCCGCGGGACGAAAATTTCAGGCCGAGGCGATCAAGCTTTCGCTTTTTTTCCGCACGCCCGATGGGCAACCGGCAGTACCGCCCCCGGAGCGGTTGCCGCTGCGGTTTCCGGCTCCCAAGCCACCGCGTCCCCAGCGATTGTCGAGCGACGTACGCCTGGCGATTGAACTACGGCCCGAGTTGCGCGAAATCCGAATTCAGCGACAACAAGCGGCGGTCAGCCTTTCGCTGGGTCGCAACCAGGTCTTGCCCGACGTTTCTGCCGGTTTGAATGTGGCTCAGGACGTGGGAGAACCGACTCCCAAAGGGGATAAAACACCGTTTCAGCTCAATGCCGGCCTGATGTTCGACATGCCATTGCAACGGAGCGAGGCCCGGGGGCAAATTCGCACGTCGCAGAGCAAGATCTCGCAGTTGACCGCCAAGGAGCGCTTTACTCAGGACAAGATCACCACCGAGGTGCAAGATCGCCTGTCGGCCCTGGTGGCGGCGTACCAAGCCCTGGTGCCTGCGCGTGAATCCGTCCTGTTGAACCACTCGCTCGAAGTGGCCGAACGCAAACGGTTCGAATTCGGAGACAGCTCCCTGTTTATTGTCAATCTCCGTGAACTTGCGACCGCCGACGCGGCTGCGATCGAGGTGGACGTGGTAGCGACGTACTTTACGGCCCTGGCCGATTATCGCGCGGCTTTGGCGCTCGACGGCTATGCGTCGCCGTCTAACCCAGGGCAGCGCGAGCCCGCGGCCCTCGCCGACGATCGCTGACCACCTGCTCGGCCAGAGCAGCGTGCCACCCACCGGCCTGAGGGGTGCAAGCCTCAGGGTGGCGTCACAACCGGTTTGGGGCGCCTGAAGATCGAGCTCGTTCCGCGCCTGCGGCGCGGCTTGGCAGCCTGTTGAGGCATTCAACGGGCCGCGTGAGCGCAGCAGCGCGACCAAACCATGGCGACATAAGTCGTCGTTTTGCGAGCCCTGCGGAGCTTGGCTCCGCACTCGGCGAGGTTGAAATACGCCACGACGGCCTATTTCAACAAACTGTTAGAACTGCTCGCGGTGATCCGCGCATCGACGGTGGCCCGGCGCGCTCGTTGGTCTTGTCAGCTCGCGTCGAATAGACCCATAGGCCAGGCCCCTGAGCGCCAAGTTGCGCGATCGGTTGACGATGCCGCCCCGGAGTTGGCGGGCCTCCGACCAGCGGTCGGATCCGGCGTTGGCACGCACGAAGAGCAGCAAACCCAGGGCAGCACCGGCGATTTCGAACAGGGCGATTCCGAGAGCGATCTTCACCTGACCGTGCGGCTCGACGATCCAGGCGGCCGCGCGGATTGCTGAGGCGATGGCGCCGAAGCCACGTCGGGCAGGACCAGGGGAGAGATCGAGCCCTGCCCTGCTCGGCCGGGGCATGACGCCAGTAATTGCAATCTACCGGACGATCCCGAGCCACCTCGAATGCGAAACCCGAACGGAAGAGTGCTAGATCGGCGATACGATCGAGCGGCTCGGCTCGTCGCCGCCGAGCTGCCGTTCATATTGAGCCAGCGGCACGAACTGGCCACTACTGGATTCGTAGGCGAAGACTTCGCCGGTTTCGATCTTGTAGACCCAGCCATGCAGGTGTAGGTCGCCCTTGACCAGCCGCGAGGCGACGGCGGGCAGCGTCCTCAGGTGCTCCAACTGAACGAGCACGTTCTCCTCGATTGTTGCGGTCAGCAGCTTGTGCCCTTCGAGGTGCTTGTAATTGTCTTGGATGATCCGCTTGGTCGTTTCGGCGTGCGAAAGCCAGGCCGTGAGCGCCGGCAGCGAGGCGAGTTTCTCGGGTTGCAACAGTCCCTGCATGGCTCCGCAATGGGAGTGTCCGCACAGAATAATGTCTTTGACGCCCAAGCCGGCGACGGCGAACTCGATGGTCGCGGCTTCGGCCCCGCTGGCCGCGCCGTGGGGTGGAACGATGTTTCCAGCGTTGCGGAGAATGAACAGGTCGCCCGGCTGGGATCGAGTCAATAGGTTCGGATCGATGCGCGAGTCGGAACAGGTAATGAACAGGGTGTCTGGCGATTGGCCCTGTGCGAGCTGTTCAAAGAGACCCTGGAGGGGGCGGAAATCGTTTTCCCGGAACTGGTGAATGCCGCGAATCAGTTTCTGCATGGCTAGGTAGCTCCCTGGAAAACGGAACCTCGATCCCTCGCGAATCGTTAGTGCGCGGCCCACTCCTTGCGGGTCTTGTTGATTGCCTTGCGCAGTTCGTCGACCTCGGCGGTTTCCACCTGCAGGAAACGAGTAGCGTCGAGCAACCAGCCGGCCAATTCGGGCTGGCGCAACTGGTAGAAGACACGCCGGCCCTCGCGCCGCTCCGAGACGAGCCGGCTGGCCCGGAGCACCATCAGGTGCTGCGAGACGCCCGAGTGGCTGATCCCCAGGGCGGCCTGCAGGGTGTTGACGTCGCACTCCTGAAATCGCAACTCCTCGACGATGCGAATTCGGTGGGGATGCGAGAGCACCCCCAATAATTCCGCCAGTTCCTTGGCCACGAGCGTCCGATGTGGCATGATCCGGGGATCCTGGGAATATAAATTCAAATATTTGAATCAATAAACCTTTGCAATATGATTGTTGGAACGCACCCGGGTCAAGGGTGCCGGCTCCTGATTTGCCCCCCCCGTCGACCGTTCGGGCGGCGCCGCACCCCCCGCAGAGTCATGCCCGGCGGCCGCGGCAGATTGCGGACTGGCGCGGTGGGCTTCTACAATCGCGCGTGTGCCAATCGGCGCCGTTCCCCTAATCGTTAAAGTTCGCCAGGTTGGCGAAGTTGTCCAGGGGCGGCGGCCGCCGGTAGCGCGGTCAGCGGGAGCTATCTTTCAGCGAGAAATCTCCGCCACGGGAACGAGTTGCCCGGTGTGGCCGGGTCGAGACAGGTGTTGTGGGTGGGGGAAGTCTCGTGTTGCAACCGCAGCGGAACCGAGTCGCTGGCGCGCGGAGTTGCGGGGGCCGCCGGCCCCAGGCTCGCGTCCAGAATTTGAGCCTCCATGCCGTTTAGAAGGAGCATCGTCATGTTGCTGGGTCGTCGCACCGGGAATTGGTTGGGGTGGGCGGCATGCCTCGGCGCGCTGTGGTTTGCCACGGCCGACTCGGCGCTCGGAAACGAGAACCCCGCGATCGCGGCGGGCGAAACGCCGGCCTCGGGCTCGGCGGGCTCGGGAAAATCCGACGAGTCGGAGCCGCCCAAGTTTCCCGAATGGGACAAGGTGCTCAAGGGTACCACCAAGGTCGAGGGGCTCTTCCCGCTGCACTACAACGCCAAGGAACAGAAGCTGTTCCTGGAGATCTCGTCGGGCCAGTTCGATAAAGACCTGATTTGCCCGATCTCGATTTCACGCGGTGCCGGCGGTTTGTTTCTGGGGGGCGACACGCTCAATTTTGGCGATCAGTGGGTGCTCAGCTTCCGCCGGGCTGGCGACCGGATTCTGGTGGTGCGCCGCAATATTTACTTCAAGGCCAAAGACGGCACGCCCCAAGCCGACGCGGTCAAGGTTTCGTACAACGACTCGATCATTCTGGCCTTGCCGATTCGTAGCGAGCAGGGTGGCGGCAGCAAGGTGCTGGTCGACGGCGCCGACCTGTTCATGACCGACCTGGCCAACATCGGCATTCGGCCCGATCAGGCCCGCAGCACCTGGGGAAAGATCAAGGGCTTCGAGCACAACATCGGCGTGGAAGTGAATGCCGTTTTTCCGCTGGGCTTCGGCGGGTACTACTTTTTCTTCTTTGGTGGTCCCGAGGTGCCTGATTACCGCGGGGTGCAGGTAACCATTCATTACGGGCTGTCGATGGTGCCCAGCTCCAGCTACACGCCGCGGGCGGCCGACGACCGGGTGGGGCATTTCCTCTCGGTGCTGAAGGACTACTCGACCGACAAAGAGAAGTCGCCGATCGTGCGCTACGTAACCCGCTGGAAGCTGGAAAAGGCCGATCCTTCGTCGGACAAATCGCCGCCCAAGGAGCCGATTATTTTCTGGATCGAAAAGACGGTTCCCCGCGAATACCGTCCCTACGTGAAAGACGGCATCCTGGAATGGAACAAGGCGTTTGAGCAGATCGGCTTTATCGACGCCATCCAGGTTCGCGATCAACAGCCGCAAGACGACTTTGATCCCGAGGACATTCGCTACAACACCTTCCGCTGGATCACGACGAGCACCCCCTTTGCCATGGGGCCCTCGCGGACCAATCCGCTGACCGGGCAGATTCTCGACGCCGACATCCTCTTTGACGAAGCGATGGTTCGTTACTGGCGTCAAGATTTCCTGCTTACCACCGGGTTGCCGCAAAGCCTGGAACTACTGCACAGCGGCCAGCGCCAGGCCTGGTTCAAGCTGTTCTCCTCGTCGCTGCCGATGCTGCACGAGGTAGAGCCCGCGTTGATGCGAATGCTCGACGAGGCCAGCCACGACGAACACGCGCCCCACTCCAGCCGGGCCATGGCCCAGGCGGGCACCGGCAAGGCCGCCGGCGCGCACCGGATGGCGGGCCATTTTTCCGGTCGAAGCTGTTGCCTGCGGGGCCATTCCATGGCGCAGCAGCTCGGCACCATGGCGGCCGTCATGGCGGCCCAGGGCATCATTCCCGCGGGCGGCAAGGTGCCCGAGGAATTTATCGGCCAAGCGATCAAGGAAGTGACCATGCACGAAGTGGGTCACACCTTGGGGCTGCGCCACAACTTCAAGGCCAGCATCATGCTCTCGCTGGCTGAAACGCACAACAAGGAGATCACCTCGAAGCGCGGGATCGCCGGCTCGGTGATGGACTACCTGCCGGCCAATATCGCCCGCAAAGGTCAGACCCAGGGGCACTACTTCAGCCCCACCATCGGTCCCTACGACTACTGGGCCATCGAGTACGCCTATAAGCCGATCAGCGGCGACGAGGCCGCCGAGCTGGCCAAGATCGGTAGCCGGGTGGCCGAGCCCGATCTGGCCTTTGGCACCGACGAAGACGTTTGGGGTAACCCCGACCCGCGGATTAACCTGTACGACTTGGGCGATCCGCTGGACTACGCCAAGGAACGCATTCTGCTCGTGCAGGAGAGCCTGCAAACGCTGACCGAGAAAATGGTGGCCGACGGCGAAGGGTGGCAGCGCACCCGCGACGCCTTCCGGGCCCTGCTGGGCGAGCTGTCGAGCGCGACTTTCCTGGCCACGCAATACGTGGGCGGCGAGCACACCCATCGCGACCACAAGGCCGATCCCAATGGCCGGCTCCCCTACGAGCCGATTCCCATTGCCAAGCAGCGCGACGCGATCGCCTTCCTCTCGGAAAATATTCTTACCGACAAGGCGTTCAAATTCCCGCCCGAATTGCTCCGGAAGCTGGCTCCCGAGTTCTGGTCGGACTGGTTGTTTTCGAGCTACAACATGTCGGCCGAGGCGTTCCCGGTAAACGACTACGTGCTCTCGATCCAGAGCGAGGTTCTGTACACCTTTCTGGCAGGCGACACCCTCTCGCGACTTCAAGATATCGAGCTGCACGCCACGCCTGAGCAAGAGGTGTTGCGGATGCCCGAGGTGTTCGACTCGCTCTCGACGGCCATCTGGAGCGAGTTGCCCGGTGATCCGGCCGCGGCTCCGGCGGGCAAGCTGGCAGTATCGGAAATCCGCCGCCGGTTGCAGCGGGCGCATTTCAGCCGCTTGGCCGAGATGGTGCTCGGAACGAGCTACAATCCGTACGGGTACTCGTTCAGCTTCTACGGAGGGGAAAGCGTGCCGGCCGACGCCCGCAGCCTGGCCCGGCTGCAGCTGAAGAAACTGCAGGCCCGGATCGAGGGAAGCCTGGGCAATGCCGCGCTCGAGAAAGATTCCTACACCGAGGCCCACCTTTCCGAACTCAAGGATCGGATCGACAAGGTGCTCGACGCCGATATGCAGATTAACCGCACCTAGCAGCGCCACGCGGTTGATTCGCGTAACCTTTCGCGGCTCGCCGGTCGTGCGTCGATCGGCGAGCCGTTTTGCTAGAGTCGCAGGGAGGAGGGCTTCTCATGCGTGGCCCAATGCTGCTGTTAGGAGGCTGGCTGCTGGCCCTGGTGAATTCGGCCTGGTGCCAAACCTCGACTGGTGGCGCGGAGCCGCTCGTCGGGCTGGAAATGGCCGAGCACTGGCCCATTGAGCACGCCACGCACCACGTGCAGGGGTTGGCCGCCACGCCGGATTGGTTTTGGATCACCAGTGTCGACCGGGCTACCCGGAGCGGCTGGATCTATCAGTTCGATCGCGCCACCCGGCGGGTTGTCGCCGAACGCCGCATCGAACGTGGCGAACAGTTTCACCCTGGGGGGGTGCAACTGCAGGGCAAGTCGCTGTGGGTGCCGGTGGCCGAGTACCGGCCGCGCTCGAGCAGCACCGTACTACGGCTCGATGCCCAGACCCTGGCCGAAGAAGCTGCTTTCGCCGTGGAGGATCACCTGGGCGCCATCGCCGCCGACGGAAAAGGAACCATCTGGGCCGTGAATTGGGATTCCCGGGCGTTCTACGTGTTTTCCGAGTCGGGAGCGCTCAAGCGGCAATTCGATAGCGCGACCGGGGTGGCCTATCAGGACCTGGAGTGGCACGAGGAATATCTCTGGGCCCTGGGGTCGACCAAACTCGAAGGGGTGCCGACAGCGGTGGTCGACCAGTTGCGGCCCGACGATGGCAAGCTGATTCGTCGGTGGGTGCTCGCCGGCCGTCCGAAGCGCGGAGGCCTGTACTCGCGGGAAGGGTTCTCGCGGCTGGGCAGCGACCTTTTCGTACTGCCTGAAGATGGTCCCCATACCCAGGTGTACCGATTCGCGCTGCCCATCGCGGATCCGGACCCGGACAGTGGCAATTAACCAAGGCGGCGGGCGTACTGCTCAGCCTGTTGGGCCAGGTTAAGCCCTAGCTCTTCCCAAAGTGCGGCCTGGAGCCGGGCCGTTACTGGGCCCGGAAAATCTTCGCCTAGCCGGCTTCCCTGGAACGAACGGACCGGCAGGATGCCGATTGAAGTCGAGCTGACAAACATCTCGCTCGCCGTTGCCGCGTCGGCCGGCGTCAGGTCGTGCTCTTGGTGGGCAATTCCCAACCGTTGGGCTAGTCCCAGAATCACGCCGCGTGTGACGCCCAGAAGCACATTTCGCGAATGGGGCGTTTCCAGCACCCCGTCGCGTATCAGGAACACGTTGCCGCTTGTGCCCTCGGTTAGAAAGCCGTCGGGATCGACTAGCACGGCCCATGCGCCGGCCAAATGGTCTTGAGCCTGGAAGTTGGCCAATTGATAGGAGGCGCGGCTGCGGGTTTTGATCGTGGTGTCGCAAAGCCAACTGGGAACGGCTCGCTGAGCGGGAACGACGAGGTCGATCCCCCTGCAATAGGCGGTCGCAAGCGCGGCCATCTTCGGTTCGAGCGGAAAGCAGCTGACCACCACGGTCGGCCGGCACTGCTCGGGTGAGAAGGCCTCGAGAAACGCGCCGGCCGGCCCGCGCGACACGTTGTGAATGATGTTCCAATCCACATCGGCGGGCTGCGTGGGCAGGTTGCGGGCAAGAGTTTCCTCGGTAATCCTGGCCAGCTCGCCGATCGAAAGGCCGGGGTCGATTCTCAGCACGCGGAGGCTATGAAACAAGCGCTCCAGGTGCTCGTTCAAGCGATAGGGCCGTTGGCGGCAGGTGCGGGTGACCTCGAAAGCCATGTCGCCCATCGTCAGGGCGGAGTCGTAGATCGAGATTCGCGCCTCGGATTCTGGGATAAACTCGCCGCTCAAGTACACCCAGCGCCCAGCCACGGTCGAACCCTCTCGATTGCGGAATGCTCCCCGGTCGGCGGGCCGGCGCCCGGTTGGCTTTGCCGACACTCAGAATCGTGCCCGGGAAGCGATTCATTCTGCTCGCCGAGGCAAGCTCTGGCGCGGGCCCGGCCAACAGGGATCACCGGCCAACAGGGAACTTAGCCGAAACAGTCTATCCGTAGTTTAGACGGGGTGGCGTGGAGCGAAGAATGGGGACGTCCAACAGCCGGGGCCGGTCTCCCGAGAGCGATTGCTGGACGAGCCCGGCCAGTTCGTCGAGCCGGGTCACGCGCCGGGCCTCGACACCAAGCGATCGGGCCAGGCCGACGAAATCGACCTCGGGCTCGGCCAAATCGAGCCCGACGAACTTGCCTTGCTGTGCGGCGGGCAACCCGAGTCCGCGCGCGCCCACCTTGAGAATCTGGTATTGGGCGTTGTTGCAGATGAGGAAAGTAACCGGAATCTGGTAGCGGGCCGCCGTCCACAGGCCCTGGATGCCGTACATGGCCGCGCCCTCGCCCAGGAGGGCCAAAACCGGTCGATCGGGCCAGGCCAATTTCACCCCCAGAGCGCAGCCCAGCCCCCAGCCCAGGGCCCAGCCGCGATGGCCAAAGTAGCCCGAGGTGTTCTTCAGCGCGCCCAGCCGCTCGAAAACGGTGTTCGTGGTGGTGACCGCTTCCTCGATCACCGCGATGTTGGGGGGCAAGACTTCGGCGAGCGTGCTCATCAGGCCCAGCGGGGTAATCGGCTCCTGAGCGCGCTCGGTTTGGGCCTGTGCCAAGAGCCTGGCCCGGTCGGCCGCGTGGGTGCTGGCCCATTGTTCGGCCCGGTGGCGAACGGCTTGGCGCTGGGACTCGGATTGAATCTGGGCCACACGCGAGGCCAGCTCGGCCAGCGACACTTTGGTATGGCCCAGCAACCCCACTTCTACTTGATAGTTCTTGCCGATCTGCCAGGGGTCTTCGTCCAGGTGAACTAACTTCAGCGTTTCAGGCATGGCCCGCGACGGTTCCATGAACACGTATTGCCGCAACAGATCCATGCCGACGACCAGCGCTACGTCGTAGGGAGCCAAGCGCTGGCGTACTTCGGGCGACCACAGCGGCAGCCCCAGGGCTGCGAGCGGGTGATCGGCCGGAAAGCTGAGCCGGCCATGAGTGGTGCCCGACTCGGAAATGACCGGTCCGCCCAACAACTCGGCCAGGCGGACCAGTTCGGCCACGGCATCGAGCTCCACCACCCGGCTGCCTACCAGTACCACGGGGTTCTGGGCGGAAGCCAGCAATTGGGCAGCTTGTTCGATGGCGCCAGCGGCGGGGCGCACCCGGGTGTCGAGTGGCGCGGCGGGCGCGAGATCGAGCTCCGCTACCTCGGCCTGCACGTCCATCGGAATCGAGAGAAACACGGGCCCCGTGGGTGGGCTCAGCGCGGTCTGCATGGCTCGCCGCAACAGCACCGGCAGGTCTTCGACCCGGGTCACTTCGGCGGCCCACTTGGTCCAGCCGCGGGCGACGCCGACCATGTCGGACCACAGAATCGGTTCTTCCACGGCCAGACGGCGATCGGTTTGGCCCGCGGTTACCAGCAGTGGTGTGCCGGCGCGATAGGAGTTGTAGAGCATGCCCATGGCGTTGCCGAGGCCGCAGCTAATGTGCAAATTGACCACGCCCAGAGCGCGACTGGCTTGGGCGTAGCCGTCGGCCATGGCCATGACGGGCACCTCTTGCAGGCCCAGCACGTATTGCAGCCGTGGATCGTCGACCAGGGCGTCTAAAAGCGGCAGTTCGGTCGTGCCAGGGTTGCCAAACATATAGCGCACGCCGGCCTGCGCGAGCATCTCGAGCAGGGCCTGACTTCCGCTAGAGCGCATCAGAAACCTCGAATCCGAAAAGGCGCCAAACCATTCGGGTAGCCTGGTGAATCAGGCGGAATCGCCGGGCCAAGCCACCCAAGCTGCCGTGAGTGTACGTCTCGCGGCACCAGTTGCAAATCGCCCGGCGCGCGACTCCGGCGCAAAAAGAAACGGCCGGACTTCGCCACGGGAAGCCCGGCCGCTGGTTATTTCGCAATTGCCGCTTCGCTCGGTGTTTTCGGCCCTTACAGGCGGCGAGCGGTTCGCTAGCGGCGCGGCGAGCTGGCTCGCGGACGAGTGGCCGCGCTCCGCGGAGGCGCCTGGTACTGAACCGGAGCATACTCCGAACGGGTTCGCACCGACGGCGCGGGGCGGGTTGCCGGCGCGGGGCGCATGGTGGCCGTGCGCGGCCGGCTGGTCGGGCTCGGTCGCCGCGCGGCCGAGTGATAGCTCGGCGGCATCCGCGGCGGTGCCCAGCCCGAACTCGCGGC
The DNA here is from genome assembly GCA_964399535.1 of uncultured Pirellulales bacterium. Taxonomy (GTDB): domain Bacteria; phylum Planctomycetota; class Planctomycetia; order Pirellulales; family CAYNRE01; genus CAYNRE01. The sequence continues at coordinate 387,313 of CAYNRE010000055.1, forward strand.
GGGTGGCAGTTCGACCGGCGCGTTTTGGGTGGGAGCCGGAGCGCCCCGAGCCGGGGTCGGGCCGGCAGGTTCGCCGTAGTAGGCGCCACCGCCCTGGCCACAACTGGTGCAACCAGGTTGGCCTTCGACGTAGTCCCCTTGGCTGTAACCGCTGGAATAGCCGTCTTCGTAGTACCCGCCGTCGACATAGCCGCCGCCGCAGCAGTCGTCGCAAGTGCCGCAGCCGCCGCAGCCGCCGTAGGCACCAGGGTAGTGATGCAGTCCGTAAAACAGATTCAATAGCGGGCGCGGCGGATAGCAGGCCTGGGGGCCGATCCAGTTGCCAGTGCCATCGCAGGGATCGCAACACTCCGGTGGCGGATCCCAGAAGTCGCCCCAGTATCGAGCGCCGCACCCGTTAGGCCCCGACATGCAGCCGGCATCGCACCCGCCATGGCAGCCGTAGTAGGGGCCGCCGAACGGCCGCCAGCAGACCAGGGCCTTGAGCAACCCATCGCCGCGGGCGACACCGGCGGCACTTACCAGCAAAACGAACAACAGCGCGCGCTTCATGGCGAAGATTTCCTTCCGAGGGCAGTCGCTGGACGAACAAGGCGTCGAGGTCGTCGCAGGGCCCCCCCTGAAACACTCCTCGGAACATGCCAACGGTCGGGCGGCAGGGTTCGAGCAAGGCCAACGGTGCCGTCAGCCAACTTCGCTCGCGGCGGTTTGTTAAGCCCGCCAAGCGCACTCGGAACATGAAAGCCCGACATTGGGGTCTATCGGCCACCCTCCCGGCAAAATCGAGAGAATCGCTAGGACCGCGCCAGCCGCTAAAGTCGGTGAACACTTCGGGGCGTTCGGAGAGGGCGACTGAGTCCACCTAACGATTGAATGTAAAACAGGTTGCGCCGTGCACTAGCGACCCGCGATCGACCGGCCAGCGAGAACCGGGCGCGGTTTTTAGGGCTCACTTGCACCACGCAGCCGAAACAAGAAACACCGGGCCGGGGTAAAGCAGCCAGTGGCCCTGCTCCCGGCGGGCAGCCTGCCCCGCTCGGGGGCCGCAGGTTGCCGGGAAGCGCATTCGCCCGATGCCGGGGGCGGGCTCGGCGGCCGGCAGCGCGGATGATTCGCGTTGCCCACGATGGAGGCCTCGGTCAGAATCCGGGCGGTGCCACGCCGCGCTCGGCCTGTCCGGAGCCGGTCGGCCGCCACTTAAGGTTCACCCTCGGGCAAAGTTACTGGAACCCCTTGGTAAGAGAGTACCCACCCATGGCATCATCGCGCACTTTGCCAGCAACGAACTTCCGGGTCCGGTCGCTGCTGGGCCGGTTTGCGGCACTGGGAGTGTCGCTGGCGGTAATCGGTACGGGCATGCCGGCGCGCGTGGTGGGGGCCGATGCTACGACGGCCGGCGCCGCGTCGAGCCCGGTGGGGCGTACGATCGACGACTTTGAGCTGTCTGACGTAGGGGGCAAGATCCATCGGCTGAGCGACTACGCTTCGGCCCCGGTGGTGGTCGTGACGTTCCTGGGTGCCGAGTGTCCTCTGGCCCGCTTGTACGGTCCGCGGTTGGCCGAGTTATCCGAGCAATGGGCTCAGCAGGGGGTCGTCTTCCTGGGCATCAACTCCAATCAACAAGACTCGCTGCAAGAGCTCAAGTCGTTCGTGCAAATCAGCGAGATCCAGTTTCCGCTGCTGAAAGACGTGGGCAACGTGGTGGCCGATCAGTTCGGTGCCGTCCGTGTGCCCGAGGCATTCGTGCTCGACCGCCAGCGCGTGGTTCGCTATTGGGGCCGGATCGACGACCAGTACGGGTACGACGCCGGCGTAGGCTACCAACGGCCCGAGGCGACCGACCGTAGCGTGCATCGGGCCATCGAAGAGCTGTTGGCCGGCCGCCCCGTGAGCGTTCCCGAGACCAAGGCCCCCGGTTGCCACATTGGGCGGGTACGCAGCCCCGAGGCGGGTAGCGAAATCACCTATTCGAAACACATCGCGCCGATCTTGCAGGCCCGCTGCGTGGAATGTCACCGGCCCGGCGAGGTCGGTCCTTTTGCCCTGCTGAGCTACGAGGAAGTAGTCGGCTGGGGTGAGATGATTCGCGAGGTGGTCGACAACGGCCGGATGCCTCCCTGGGGAGCGAGTCCCGAGCACGGCAGCTTTTTGAACGATCCGCGCTTGAGCCAGGAGGAAAAAGATCAGATCGTCGCCTGGGTCGAAGCCGGTTGCCCCGAGGGTAACCCGGCCGATTTGCCCCCGCCGCGCCAGTTCGTCGAGGGCTGGAATATCGAAGAACCCGACCAGGTGGTTTACATGAGCGACGAGCCTTACACGGTGCCGGCCGAGGGGGTGGTCGACTACCAGTACTTCGAGGTCGATCCCGGCTTCCAGGAAGACGTATGGATCGAAGCGGCCGAAGCCCGACCAGGGAGCCGGGCCGTGGTGCACCACATCATCGTGTTTATTAAACCGCCCGGGTCGCCGCCGGGGCACGAGATGCTCAGCATCGGGCCCAACAGCCTCCTGGCCGGATACGCCCCGGGGTCGGTCCCCTCGTATTCCTATCCCGGCATGGCGCGGCTCGTGAAGGCCGGCTCAAAGCTGCTCTTTCAAATGCACTACACACCCAACGGCAAACAAGCCCAGGACCGCAGCTACCTGGGGCTGAAGTTCGCGCGGGCCGAGGACGTGGAGCACGACGTGCGGAGCGGATTCGCGATCCAGGTGAACCTGAATATTCCGCCGCACGAAGACGACTACGTCGCCACGGCCAGCCGCAAATTTCGCCACGATACCTGGCTCTTGGGCTTGATGCCCCACATGCACGTGCGGGGAAAATCGTTCCGCTACGAAGTGGAATACCCCGACGGGCGCAAGGAAGTGCTGCTCGACGTGCCGCGGTACGATTTCAACTGGCAGCTATCCTACATCTTTCCCGAGCCCAAGGTTTTGCCCAAGGGAACCAAGCTGCTCTGCACGGCGCACTACGACAACTCGGCCAATAATCTGGCCAACCCCGATCCGTCGATCGCCGTTCGCTGGGGAGATCAGACCTGGGAAGAAATGATGATCGGCTGGATCATCACGGCCGATCCCGAGCCCGTGAATCACCGCTCGCCCGAGCCGGCCCAGCCCGGCGAGGCGGGCCGCTAGCGGGCTAGCGCCAGTCGATAGACCAAGGGGGGGCTAGCGATGCTGCCCGCGCCCGCCGCGGTCCAGGCCGTGGTGTGAATCAAGAAGCAGGGCTCGAGCGAGATGCTCAACAGGGCGCCGCGCCGCTCGGCCCGGAGCACTCGGCCCGCCACGAACCCGACCAAGGCCGCTCGGCCTCCCGACGACTGGTTGGCATCGAAAATCGGCCACACGCGCCGGCCCGACGCGGGCTGGGCCGCCAATGCGTTCAGCTCGGTGGCGAGCGCGTTGGCCAGCGCGGGCGAAAGGACTCCCTGAGATTTTACTTTCAGCGGCGAAGCGGCCAGCGCCGGTCCAAGCACTCCGCTGGCCGGGGGCAGATCGCCCAGGGTCACCCCGGTTCGGCATTGCCGTTCGACGACCGACCGTTGCACGGCCCCATGAAAGCTGACCAGCGTTGCGCTTCCGGCGCTGCTGGTCGAGGTCGACGACGAGCTAATCGGCACCTGCAACTCGAACTCGCGAATCTGATTGCTGTTTTGGTCCGAGACACGGGCCTTGCGCCAGGTAGCCAGTTCAATCGCCAAGGGAGCGACGGGGGCCGGCAGGTCGGCGCGAGGACGAAAACCGATGACCTGGCCGTCGAGCGCCGCGATCGACTCGGCCAGCACCCGCGGACTGGGACCACGAAGCCAGGTGCCGCCCAGCAGCCAGCCCAGGGGATTGCCCTGAGCCCGGCCGCGCTCCACCTCGACGCGCAGGGCCAGCGGCAGGCGAGATTCCTCGTCGAGCGGTACGAAGCCAGCCGGGGCGTTGGCCGCCGCCACGAGGTGGCCCGGGGTAAGCCGGACATCGCTCGGCGCCAGGTGCCAGCGGCGCGCCAGATGAACATTGTTCGCCGCGCGGAACGAGTCGACTTCGGCCTGGGCCGCGCTCACGGCGTCGGACGCGGCGGTGGTGGCCCCGCTCACCAACAGGCTCGGGTGCAGTAGTCCGGGGGCCCCGGCCAGGGCGAGCAGATCGGCCCTGTGCTGAAGCTGACGCTGGGCTAGCACCAGGTAGCTCCAGTTGAGCACCAAGAGCGCCGTGGCGATGGCCACCAAGAGCAGCACCACCAGGGCCAGGCTCAATACGCCTCGGCGACGAGCGCGGGCCGCCGAGCGGTTGCGCCGGACGATGCGTTGCACGAGCCGATGGTTGCACTGCATGAAAGGTTCGCCAAGTTCGAGAACGAAAGAAGTGAACCGCTGGGCATCGGTTCCCACGTCCCTCTCCCCAAGTGGGGAGAGAGACCGGGTCAGGGTTTAGCCGTTGTTCCAATCGGCCAGCTCGGGACTGAACTCACCCAGGTTCACGGTCGGCGCTTCCTGGGCCGGTTCGGCCGGCCGCGCGGCCGTGGCGGCGGCCTCTTGAATTTGCCGTTCTTGAAAGTTCACTTGCTGCACACCGGTGCCCCGCCAGATCTCGCTCCGGGTCTGACGCACCGGGCCCAGGCCCAGCAAATCGAGCGGGTTAACCAGGTCGTCGCCGGCATCGGCCAGGCCGTTTTCCTCATCGCCGCGCAGGGTCACGCTGAGCACGCCGTAGCGCTGGGCCAGGATCAGCTTGTTGGCCTCGGTGGGGGTCACGGCCACGGTTACGCTGCGCAGCGGCTGGCCGAGCCGCTCCTCGGTCTTGAACCGGTCGCGGCTAGTGGCCAGCACCAACACCCGCTTCAGCAGCGTGAGCGTCGCCACGCCGGCCAATTCGGGGTGGTCGCCCTGCACGGTCAGCGAGATGTCGACCCGCGATTCGGGCAACAGCACGCCGTCGAGCGCGTTCGAGGCGTCGACCGCGATCGTCACGGCCCGCGTGCCCGGCGGCAGTTGTTCGGCCAGGGTGGGGGTTTTGCCAACGGGGAAGAGCTGGTCTTCCAACAGCGGCTGGCCGGCCATGGCGGTGCCTTTCACCAAACGGAAGAGGGCCTGCGACGGATTGCGCAGCGCACCGGGCGGTACCTGGGCGGCCGGAAGGTATTTCACCTCCACGTCTTGCTCGCGTACCCGGGCATAGGGGGGCAGGTTAATCGTGGGCATTACCACGGCCACGCCACGCGGGCCGGGGCCGGGCTCGAAATATCGCCGCGCGGCATAGGCCGTGGCCAAGCCGGCCAGAATGGCCAACACACCCAACGTCACGGTGGCGGGACTGATGCGCTTCACGGTGCGGTTCTCCTGGGATACTTCTGCGCTGAACGGCTTTTCGGGCGGGAGTGTACGATTCGGGCCAAAGGGCCCAGGCTATTCCTTGCGATAGACAAACGTGGCCGCGAGCTTCTGCCCGGCCAGGCGAACGCCGAACACATTGAGCAAATTCGGGGCCGCCAGCGCCGAATCGACACTGACGCTCACGGTTACCGGGTCGCCGCTGGCAGCAGCCGACGGATCAACCGGTTCGATCCTTACGGGGTCCAGGTGGGGCGCGAAACGCCAGGGTTCGAGCGTGCGCTGGACCGCGCCCACCACCCGCTCGTGCGTCGCTCCGGGAAGCGAGGCTTCGCGGGCACCTACGCTGGCGGCGGCCTGCAGGGCCTGGCTGGCCATGAGCAGGGCCGCCAGTTGCACGATGGCCAGAATCACGATCAGCAGAATCGGCAAGACCAGCACCAGCTCGAGCGTTAGCACACCGCGGCGTCGAGCACCAGGGCGAAGCGGTCGATGGCGAAACCAGCGTGGCATAAGGCAAACTCGAAGTGGTGAGTGGGCAACCCGGTGTGGTACCGCGGAAACGTGGAGTCTTGGGCCAGTTAGTGCTGCCAGAGCAGTCCCCAGCCCAGCACCAGCGTCCAAGTGGCCAAGGCCACGGGAATCGCGAAGGGGAGCACGCGCCGGGCCGCGACGGGGGCACCGGCCGTAGCCATGCCGGCCCCGATGAACTGGCCCCGGGTTTTCGCCAGGCCTTGGCTTAGGGCCGACCAGCCGAGCACGGCCACGGCCAGGAAGGCGGCCAGAAACACGCTCGCCACAAAGGCGGCGAGCAGGCGCTGCACCCCCAGCCAGGCCCCCAGGGCTCCCAACAGTTTCACGTCGCCCATGCCGCTGCCGCCCAACAGGGCCGGTAGGAGCAAGAGCGCCAGCCCCACGGCTAGCCCCAGGGCCGCGAACGGCGCTCCCGATCCGTCGGGGGCCAGTGCGTGGTACACCAGGCCCAACGCGGCCGCCGGGGCGGTGAGCCAGTTGGGAATCCGCTGCCGTTTCAGATCGGTATAGGCGGCCAGGCCGGTCAGGGCGGCGGCCGCCGAGAGCGTGATCAGCGAAAGTTCCATGGCGATGGTCTCCTCGCAGGGCGGCGAAATCGTCTGGAAACGTCTCGATCGGCCGACTCAGATCCGACCATCGGGCCGGATGTTCGCCAGGGCTCAGGAGCCCGAGCCGAAACCGGGTCGCACGATCTGTGTGGCACCTGGTTGATCTGCGAATTGCGTGCCGAAGCCCTGGTAGCTTTGGTCGACCGCCTCGATGGCGCCGGCCACGTCTCCCAGTTCGCTGGTCATGGCGTCGCGAGCGGCGCTGAGCCCTCCGACGACGCCCAGAACGACCAGGGTGATCAGCAGAACCCATTCAAAGGTCAGCACCCCCCGCTCATCGCGCCAGCAGCGCGAGGCGAGTTTTCGACCGGCCGTGACCAGGGGCGACCCGATGAGGCGAAAAGGCAGCATGCGCGTTTCCCCGAGGGTTAGCGATTCTCTGGCGGCCGGCAGCTCGCCGCCCGGTTGCAACTGGTGTCCTGAAAGGCGAAGCCCCCGATGTTCAAACAGGGGTCGGCGGCGACGCTGTAGCTTTGATCGATCGCCACCATGCCGCCGGCGACGTCGCCCAGTTCGCTGATCACGGCATCGCGGGCGGCACTTAGCCCGCCGACCACGCCGATTACCAGCACGGTGATCAACAGAACCCATTCAAAGGTCAGCGTGCCGCGCTGGTCGCGGCAGAAATGGAGCCAGACGCTTCGCATACGAGTTCCTCGGGGTAGAGACGAGAAGGATTCGAATGTTGACGAGTCGAGCCGACCTCCGCGACTCGGCGGGTGCCGAGCCGCGGAGGCGTTAAGCTCGAAAGCGGCTGGTGCTCGGACTAGCCAACCAACCTACTTGCGGACCAGCCTGACTAGCTCCCCGCGCCCACGGGCGAGAGGTTGACAGTCTGACCGAACTGCGGAGGAGCCGGCCGGCAGCTCGCCGCCCGGTTGCAGTTGACGTCGATGTACAGCGAGCCGACTGCCCCGTCGAGGGCTTCGTCGTGGGCAATTGCTTCCACCGGGTGAATGATCCGGTAGGACTGGTCGAGCGAGACGATCGCTTCGGCCACGTCGCCCAACTCGCTGATCACGGCGTCGCGCACGGCGCTCAGGCCGCCCACCACGCCAATCGTCAGCACGGTAATCAGCAGAATCCATTCGAAGGTCAGGACACCACGGTCCTCCTTCCACATCCTTCGAACCAGTTGCTTCACGGGTACCTCCACTAAGTTCCAGGAACAAGCAACGGACATCGCGCCGGCCCGACGTCGAGCCGGCCTTCTCGCGAGAGCGGTGGGTGGCTGCCGCTGGCCCTCCAGACTCTGGACCGGGCAGGGGAAGCCAAGGCCAGCCTTAGCTGGCCAGGTTGGTGTTCGGCGGAAATAGTCGGGCGATAGGTGCCTAGCAGACGGCGTGCCGTGCCATGGACCCCGTGGCGGACTCTCCCTGCGGCAAGTCCTTTAGGGTTCACGACCTGCGCCGCGTGGCGATCGTCTGGGATGGGCCCTCGGCCGAGCGCTGACAGTGGTGGCCCGGCGACCACTGTTGCCCCCAGGCAACGCGGCGTTGCCTGGAAGCGACAAGTGTTGCGGTCGCCGTTTCCTGGCCGACTAGGGAACCGGGTTACAGGTGTTGGCCGGCCGGCAACTGGCCGCCCGGTTGCAGTTCACGTCGATGAACAGCGAGTCGCTGGCGCCGTCCAAGGCCTCGTCGTGAGCAATGGCCTCGACGGGGTTGATGATTCTGTACGACTGGTCGACCGAGACGATTCCCTCGGCCACGTCGCCTAACTCGCTGATGATGGCATCGCGCACGGCGCTCAGGCCGCCCACCACGCCGATCGTCAGCACGGTAATCAGTAGGATCCATTCAAACGTCAGGACACCCCGGTCGTCACGCCAGACACGGGACCATAGAACCTGCATAAGCTGCTCCTCAGGGAAGAAAAAGACGATCGCTCCGGGCGCAAACAACGACGAAACCCCGCGCCCCGTCGGTTCGGCTGCGCCCAAGCGCAGCCGGCGCGCGAGCGTAGGCGGAGGGAGAAACCAAGGCGCGGAATCAGTGGGAAGGCAGTGCCGAGGGCCGCGGGCCATGGGGGCCCGGGCTCGACCGAAGATGAGACGCAGGCGGAAGGGAACCAAGCGAGCCAAGCGCGGGCAGAAAACCGGCCAACCCGGCTACCCGTGGGCCCCTAGGACCGCTCGCCGATCGGCTAAGGAGCAAATCGCTTGCCAATCGGCGAGCGATTTTCGGCAAGACTTCGCGAGGATTCACTCGCGGAAGGTGGGGTCGTAACGATTTCGACCAGCGTGGCCTGCTCGTCCTGGTAGCGCACCCGGCAGCTCGGCTGCTGTTCCAGGTTCAGATAGAGCTGTCCGTTGCGGCGATTGTCGAGCACCAACCAACGCAGACCGCGCCGTTGGGCCACTTCGAGCCACTGGGTGCCACCGCGGCTGAGCTCCTGATAGTCGGACCAAACTTGCGGGTCGGCCAGATGCACGTGGGTATACAACAGCGGTTGCAGCCGGCCTTGGCCTTGCCAAAGGCAATAATCGGCCCAGTCGAGCGGAGCCCAGAATCGCCCAGCCAGTTCGCGGGCTTCCACTTGTTCGCCCACGAAGAACGGGGTAGCCGGCGAAACTACGGTTGCCATGGGGCGAAGCTGCCCGGTAATCAGACTCCGGGAAGCCGGAGACCAGATCAGGGCTGCGATCACCACCAGCAACCCTACCCAGCCGCGACGTGGTGCCGCGGCATCGTCAGCACAGGGCAAGGTTGCGTGCGCCAAACGCCGCCGGGGCCGCGCGGCCGAAACCAGGGCCTGAAGGTGGGGGGCCAAGACCCAAGGAAGCACGATCGCCCACCAGGCCAGCATGCGATTAGCCGACCAGACCGCGGCCCCGCCCGCAACCACCAACAGCACGTCGCAGGCCGACCAGCGGCGAGGGCTGATGCGAAGCAGAATTCCGGTGGCCAGTAGCGAGACGAAAAACAGGGCCCCGCCAAGGCTGGCGGGGGTCAAGGGACGCCATTCATTGAGCTGGCTCAAGAGCGGATGGCCGGTGAACCGGAACAAATCGAGCAGGGCGTACAACCCGTGCGGTTGGCAGCATGCGCCCAGCAGCCCGGCCAAGACCAGGCTCCACGTTCCACCCAAGGACCGGGCCGGCGAGTTCTCGCCCAACTCCGACCGCCCGGTCCGGACCCAGTCGAGGGTTTGCCCCAGGGCCGCCGCCAACAGCAAGGCCAGCCCCAAGGGCACCGAACCGTGCAAGTTACACCACAACGCCATCAACAGGCCCACGGCCAGGCGGTTCGACCAACCCTGCCGGGGCGAGGAGAGCAACACCAGCAGCGCGGCGGCCAGAGCCGTTGCCAGAAGCTGTGGGCGAAGCACCCCGGCGACCGGTAGCGAGATGAGAAAACAGGCCAGCCCGGCCAGACAAGCGATTCCCAGTTGGCAGCCCCGCCGCCAACAGGCCAGTGTGACCAGCCCCACGGTCGACATCATCAGCAGCGCCTGGGCCAGCGAGAGCCCATCGCCGCCGAGCTGCTCGTAGAGCAGGTAACCCAACAGTTGGCTTAGCCAGGCCGGGTTCTGAAAGCGGTCGGCCGCGGGCGCGATGCCGAAGGGGTCGCTAGTCGGCAGTTGCCCGTGTTCGACCATCCAGCGGCCGAAGCTCAGGTGCCCCCAGAGGTCGCTGTGGTGCAAGGGAAACAGACTGGCCGCGACGAATACGCCGGCCAGCAGCAAGACGAGCGACAATTGGCCCAGCCCCAGCCGAGGTATCCAGTTCTGGCAGAACTCGAGCGACAGCGCCGGCTCGAGCACCAGGTCGTCGATCAGCGACGGGGGGGGAGCCGCCGGCGGTGGGCTCACGGGCTCGTCTTGCAGTTCGGGCGCGGTGGCCATAGCTCGATTAGTCTCCGTCCGTCGTCGCAATCGAGCCCGCGCCGGCGCGCGACGACCAGACGGCCTGGGGCTCGGCACAGCGCCACAGGCACAGGGCCCGGGCGCCGTGGGAAAAAGGTCCGTATTCCTTGGCGATCACCTCGTCGTCGACCTCGAGCATGGCCCTCACCAACCAGCGGCCGGCCCGCAGGATCGTTTCGCGCGGGGGAAGCACCGCGTCGGGAGCCAGGGCCAGCCATTCCAGGTGATGGCCCGTCGCCAGAATCCGTTCGGCCAGCGGTGAATCGTCGGTGGCCGGCGCCTCGCCGGTCGACCAACTCTTGTTCCAATACCCCTCGACGTGCTGGCTGGCGATTAGCCGCCCGCTGATTTGCTTCAGGTGCTGGTAAATGCGGTCGTACTGCCTGGGCGAAAGTCCGCCCGCCTGCTCGGCGGCACCCAGCAGTACGACCAGGGCTTCGAGCCGGTGGGTACCGCTGCATACGCCCTGCCGCGGGGGCAGGTCGATCAGCTCGTCGAGCAGGTCGTTGAGGCGGATGGTTTGCCCGTAGTCGTTTACCCAGCGAGACTGCGGGAACACATACCGGGCATAGCTGATCGCGCTCCACTCGAACTCCATCTGGTTCGTGTGGTAGCGCCCCAGGGTGTCGTCGAGCATTTGGCCCACGGTGATCTGGCCCTCGCGCAGCACCAAGGGATAGCCCAACGGCGTCTGGGTTTCGCCGAGCGTAGCCAACAAGTCGTCGGGATGGACCGAAGCCGTGCTCGCGGCCGGGTCATCGCGGTCATACGAGCGCACTTCCCAGCCGTGGCGTCCGCGAAAAATGAGCGGCGGGGTTTCCGAGCCGGCCCAGTGGCGCAGCACTCGGTCGTCGGTCAAGAACTCGCGCAACTGCCGACCCGACGGTCGGGCAGGGTCGTCGAACGTGGCCTGGGTTCCCCACAGCCGCAGAGCGTGAACCCAGTTGTTCGTATTTACCTGGCAAGGGGGCTGCACTCGGGCCAGCACCGCCACTAACTCGTCGCCCGTGGCGATCTCGGGCAGGTCGTACCGCGGGGTGATTCGCCAAGGTACCCCGGGCATGGATCGGAACCGGGGGACTTGGCTGCGGTCGGGGGCCGAAAGCCGTAGGGCTCCGCAGGCAATGGCCAAGACCGCGCTGGCAAATACCCAGCGCTTCAGCGGGCGGGTCGACTGCACGGTCGAAGTCTCCGGCGGAAGGGACCACAACGCGGAACGGACAACCCCCTGGCTGGTTGCCTGAGGAAGCTTAGGTTTTCTCCCGCGCCAAGGTCGTCGCCAGACATGGTTCGAGCGGCCGAACCGGGTGTCGAAGCGATCCGCTCGGCTTCCGAAAAACGGGGCACGAGCCCCAACCTGCGTCCCCGGCCTGGCCCGGGGGCTGAGTGGCCCTCCCGGCCACGATTAGGCCCCGGCGATTGCGATCGGCGAATCGGCCAACCGCCGGCCCCCAGGGCGCCCCGAATCTGCTGGGGGGGCGGGGCAGGGCTTTATTGGGTTTAACGACTGGGAAGGTTGTTACCGCACGCGGGGCGGTAGTCTGCGCAATTCGCACCAGCGGCAACGGTCGTGCCTGGGAAACTTGATGTATCGCTGGCGCCGGCCGATCCAAAAACAACGGACAAACGGACTTTTGCGATTGTCGCCAGCCGTGGGCCGCCCAGCCGGGTGGTCGAAACCGAAATCGCTTCGAGCGAGGAGCGCCGCCATGTCGGGTGCCGTGTGGAGTTTGGTGCTGCTTACCTGTCCGGGATGGGGCGGGGAGGGCTACGAGTACGTTTCCGACGGCCCCCCGGTGACCGAGTCGGTGGTGGGGGGCGACGAGGGCGCGCCCGTCGGCGAGTACGGCCGCATGGGGCTGTGGCGAACCTATTGGGGCCCGGAACCCCAGACCTGTTACAGTCCGCGGTTCGGCTGCTATCCCGGAAACCAGCGACACCTGCATCGCCACAGCGCGTTCCACGGCTACTACTACCGTCGGCCGTACAACTATCGGCTGGCGTTCGACTATCCCTGGCATGCGGGGCTGCACGAGCCCACCTCGCATTTCTCGTACAATGTCGAGTCCCCGGCTGGCGAGGAAGTGCCGTTGCCCGAGGCCCAGGGGATGCCGCCGCTGCCTCCTCACCCGCCCGCCGACGAGAGTGGATCGTTCCGCCCGGCCAGCAAGGTGCGTCCGGTCACCCACCGCCCGTCGACTTCGCGTGCCTCGTCGCCGCGGACTTCGTCGCGCCGTTAGTCGCCCGGCTTGCGACTGGCGCTTTCGCCAGACATGATCCAGGCAGCCCGCCGCGCCAATCTCGCGAAGGTGGCGTTTCGGTGGCGGGCGGCATCGACCTGGGCGCGGATCGGATCGACGAGTCGAAGGTAGCGATGAGCGATTGTTGGCCGGCTGCGGTGGTGCAGCTCAACTCGGGACCTGATCGGGCGGCCAATTTGGCCGCCGCCGAGCATTGGGTTCGCGCCGCGGCCCAGGCGGGGGCCCGACTCGTCGCCCTCCCCGAACTATTTCCTTGTTGGACCGCGCCCGAGTCGATGCCGGGCACCGCCGAGCCGCTCGACGGGCCGACTTTCCGGACCATGGGCCAGTGGGCGCGCGACCTGGACGTCGTGCTCGTGGCCGGCAGCATCGCCGAACGAGGAACCGACCCCGCGCGGTACTTCAACACCGCCACGGTCTGGGGCCGCGATGGCCGGCTCTTGGCCCAGTACCGGAAGATGCATCTGTTCGATGTCGAGATTCCCGAGCGGGTCACCTATCGCGAGTCGGCTCGCGTCGACGCGGGGAGCGAAGTGGCCTGGGTCGATACCGAGCTGGGCCGATTGGGACTGGCGATCTGTTACGATCTGCGCTTTCCGGAATTGTTTCGCCGCCTGAGCGCGGCACGCTGCGAGCTGATCGTGGTTCCCTCGGCGTTCGCGCTGGGGACCGGCCGCGATCACTGGGAAACGCTGGTGCGGGCCCGGGCGATTGAGAACCTTTGCTACGTGCTGGCACCCAACCAGTTTGGCCAGCACACGCCCGAGCAAGTGAGTTACGGCCACTCGCTGATCGTCGACCCCTGGGGAACGGTGCTGGCGCAGGTGGCCGATGGCCCGGGGCTGGGGCTGGCGACCGTCGACCGCCAGCGGCAGCGCGCGTTGCGAGCACAGTTGCCGGCGCTGGATCATCGCCGGATCGTCTAGACGGCGCCGGTGTGTTGTCGGCGACCAGTTCGACCGCGAGTCTTCGAAAAAATGTATACCAATATGGTACACAAATCCCGGAAGGCCGGGGAGCGGCTGCGCAGTTTCGACTTGGCGTGCAAGTGGAATTGTCGCACCCGATTTGGGCCCTGGGATTTTCCTGCTTGACAACTTGGCCCTCCCAAAGACAATGACCGCGGTTTCGTTCGAGGGGCGGTTTCGAATTGGTCGAACGCCTCGCCAGCCCCGAGCCGGCGAGTCACTCATAGCCAATCCCGGACCCAGGCGAGGTGGCCGTTGCCTCGCACGATAGCGAGTGGTTCTCGCCAACCGCTTGATGCGGCCGGCGCGAACCGCGGAACTGTCGGTTCGCCCCGAACTGAACCGCCGTGGTCTTCAGGCGCCATCTCGGACGCATAGCGGACGGTGGGGGGCGGCGACGGTAGGGATCGACTGTCGACGGCCAAGGGTCGTGGCCCGGATGTCCCCCCCAACGCCCTTTGCGGCCTGATCCCGGCAGGATCATGCGGGCGGTGTCGGTACAGGAAGTACCGGCACCGCCCGTTTGTTTTTTTTCGCCTCGCGCCCCAAGATCTAGCGCAGGCGGCCTTCTCCGGTGCTTTCCCGGGGCCACCGCTGAGCGGCTTTCGGCGCAAAGGCTTGCAGGTTCATGGTTCCGGCCCTGATAGCGCTTGGCTCGAACCTGGGCGATCGCGCCGCTACCTTGCGAGCCGCCCTCAAGGGGCTCCAGGCCAGTCCCGGCATCCGGCGGGTTACCGCCAGCCCGTTTCTGGAAACCGCACCCGTCGGAGGCCCCCAGGGCCAAGGCGCCTTTCTCAACGCCGCAGCGCTCGTGGAAACCACGCTTTCGCCCGAGCTGCTTGCCACCCTGCTCACGCAATTGGAGCAGCAATCGGGACGGCAACGCCATGCACGCTGGGGTGCCCGCACGCTCGACCTCGACCTGTTGCTTTTCGCTGATCAGCAAATCGTGACTCCGCGGCTCGTCGTCCCACATCCTCGGTTGGTTTGCCGCCGCTTCGTGCTCGAGCCCGCGGCACAAATCGCCGGTCACCTGGTGCACCCTGGGCTGCAATGGAGCATCGCTGAGCTGAACGCCCATCTTGGGTCAGCCGTGCCCTGGGTGGTGCTTTCGCTGGGCCCTGTGACGCGGACCGAGCGTTTGGCGAGCCAACTCGCCGAGCGGCTGCCGATCGAAACGATTTTTCGGTTTGCGCAAGCTGGAGAAGATTCTCAAGAGGCCGCGATCCGAGCGCCGACCAAGGATTCGCCCCCAGGGCTTCGTGGTCAGGCGAGCCCGGCCGAGCTAGAATTCCCGGTTCGCGTTCGCCAGCGGATCGAAGCGGTGCTGCGGGCTGGCGGGGGGCGGATCGTCGTGACCGACGGAGGGCCTTGGCAGGAAACCCCTGGCGGTACCGCGGCCCCGGAGCTGCCGGCACCGCTCTTGGTGCTCAGCACAGGCCAGCCGCTCGGGGTCGCGTGCTCGGACCCCCTGTCCGGCGATTTCGGCCTCGTGCCGCCAGCCAGCCGGGCACCGGCGCCCATGATGTGGTTGAACGACGACGAGCCAACCCTGCTGGAAGAGATCTCCGCGGCCCTGTTGGCAACCGGTCGGCTTGGCGGTTAACGCCCCCGGGGCGTGGTCCGAGGAGCGGCCGGTTTTTCGCGGCAAGTCGGGGTGAAACGGTAGCCGGCGGCCAGTATTCTTGACCAGGGACCAAGGGCAGATGCAGCAAACTTCGCCGCTGGTTGTGAGTTCCGCTGCCGAACTGCGGGCCGAAATTGCCGCGGCCCGGCGGCGCGGCCTGCGCGTGGGGCTGGTGCCTACCATGGGCGCGCTGCACGAGGGGCATCTGAGCCTGGTCGATGCGGCCCGGGCAGAAACCGGCCTGGTGGTGGTCAGCATTTTCGTAAATCCCACCCAATTCGGCCCTCAGGAAGACTTCACTCGGTATCCGCGGCAGCTCGATCGCGATCTGCAGGCCCTGGGCGGACGCGGGGCAAACCTGGTGTTTACCCCCACGACGGAATCGATGTATGGCCCCCGCCATGCGACCATGGTCGAGCCGGCCGGCGTAGCGTTGCGCTGGGAGGGGGCGCATCGGCCGGGCCATTTTCGCGGCGTGGCGACCATCGTGCTCAAGCTGTTTCAACTGGTGCAGGCCGACGTGGCTTTTTTCGGCCGTAAGGATCTGCAGCAGTGTCTGGTCATCGCGCAGATGGCGCGCGATTTCGATCTGCCGATTGAGCTGAGATTCTGCCCGATCGTTCGCGAAGCCGACGGGCTGGCTCTCAGTTCGCGCAACGCGTACCTTGCGCCCGCCGAGCGTCAGCGGGCGCTCGTGCTTTCGCGCAGCCTGCGCTTGGCGGCCGAGCGGGTAGCCGCGGGCGAGACCGACGCCGAACGGTTGCTGGGATCGATGCATGAGCTTTTCGCCGCCGAACCACAGGTGCAACTCGACTACTTGGCCCTGGCCGATCCCGAAACTTTGGAGCCGCTAGTCCGAATCACCGGCCCGACGGCGGCCCTGGTGGCGGCCCGGGTGGGTACCACGCGGCTGATAGACAATTGGCTGCTGGAGCCACCCCGATGAGCGTGATTCTGTTTGAAGATGAGCAAGTCGGCCAGTTGTACCCGGTAACCATCGGCCGGCCGGCCTATACGATCAGTTGCGGCAGCTACCGATTGATCGACCTGGTCCGGCAATTGGGTTGCCAGGTCACCGCCGTGGTGCGTGCTCACTTGCGCGAGGTGGCGCTCTCCGACCTGAGCGAGGGTTCGCCCGGGGCCACCCGGCCCGAGGGTCCGCGGCTCATGGTCAACGCCGCGCTGGTTCCCTCGGTTTCAGCCCTGAAACAACTCAAAACGCTGCTCGATGCCGGCGAGCCGTGTCTGGCCCGGCACCAAGATCGGGTGGCGCTGGCCGTATTGCCCCCCGGGATCGAGCCGCCCGGCGGCGACGCTCGGGCCGAAGACGTGCGCCGCTTTCTGGGCAAGCTGCCGCTGCCGCAAATCGATATTGAACTGCCGCTGTTGGAATACCCGCACGACATCATCCGCTACCACCTGAATGTGCTCACCGAGAGCCTGGAACACCGGCTGGCCGCGGGCAACTATCAGGAACAATCTCCCGGCGTATTCGTCGCCCCGGGCGCGCAGCTGGGCCAGTACCTGGTGACCGATACCCACGGCGGGCCGATTCTGATCGAAAGCGGTGCCAAGGTCGGCCCCCACTGTTACCTGTGTGGGCCGGCTTATATCGGCCCCCAAGCCCGGCTGCTGGAACACGCCGCGATCAAGGACGGCGTCGCGCTAGGCCACACGACCAAAATAGGCGGCGAGGTCGAGGCCTCGGTCATCGAGCCGTTCACCAATAAACAGCACCACGGCTTCTTGGGTCACAGCTATTTGGGTAGCTGGATCAATCTCGGCGCCGGCACTTGCAACAGCGACCTGAAGAACACCTACGGACTGGTCAACATGGAGTACCAGGGCCGCAAGGTGCCCACCGGCATGCAGTTCATCGGCACCATCGTGGGCGATTACGCCAAAACGGCGATCAACACCGGAATCTTCACGGGTAAGACCATCGGCGTTTGCAGCATGGTCTACGGGTTCGTCACGACCAACGTTCCCAGTTTCGTCAACTATGCCCGCTTGTTCGGCCAGGTGACGGAAACCCCCGTCGACGTGATGATTTCGACCCAGGCGAGAATGTTTGCCCGCCGCAACGTGGTGCAGCGCCCCTGCGACGTGCAACTACTGCGCGACATGTACGAACTGACGCGCGACGAGCGGGTCATCAGCGGCGATCCGCTGATGCTTTAGCCCCCCCGGGGCCGTCCTCCGTGGGCGGCGCAGGTGCCTGAACGAGCGATTTCGAAGGTCGCGGGAAGCCAGCTTCGGGCGCGCGGCGAGCCGCCGGGCGGCGAGCCGGGGCGAACCGGCATGTCTCGCGGGCCACTCGTCCCCGCGGCTGTCAGTCCCCTGCTCGGCGCTGGCCCTCGGGTCCGGGGTCAGCCTATACTCAAAGGGGGTCGGGCGATCGCGCGGTGACCGTTCGGACGCAGCGAACGCCGCGGCGACCCCCTGGACAAGGCGCGAGCCCCGGACAGCCAGCCCCCGACCGGGGCGAATGCCGCCCACCCATTGGCAACTTATGGAGCAAGGCACCCATGCACCTGGCCGAGGCCTATGGTCCGGGCCGATTTGGCTTATCGTTCGAGCTGTTTCCGCCCAAGAGCGAGGCGGCCGACGCCGAACTCTTTCAGAACCTGCCTGAACTGCTGGCGTTCGAGCCTGCATACCTGACCTGTACCTATGGGGCCGGCGGCTCGACCCGGGCCAAGACGCTCGACATCGTGTCTCGGGTCCGCACTCAGTTTGGCTGTGCCGTCGCTTCGCACCTGACCTGCGTCGGCTCGACGGTCGAGCAGCTTCGCTCCTACCTGAACGAGGCCCGGCAGCGCGGCATTGAAAACATCGTGGCCCTTCGCGGCGACCCCCCGCGGGGCGAAGCCACGTTTCAAGCCGTGGCCGGAGGGCTGCGCTACGCCAATGAGCTGGTCGAACTGATCCGCCGCGAGTTCCCTAGCTTCGGAATTGCGGTGGCGGGCTACCCCGAGAAGCACCAAGAGGCCCCCAGTTTCGAGGTCGACCTGCGGAACCTGCTCCGGAAGGTGGCGGCCGGGGCCGACATCGTCATAACCCAGTTGTTCTACGACAATGGCGACTATCTCCGCTTTCGCGACCAGTGCCTGGCCCTGGGAATCGAGGTGCCGATTGTCCCAGGTATTCTGCCCGTGACCAACCTGGCTCAGATTCAGCGAATTACTTCGCTCTGCGGGGCCAGGCTCCCAGATCGCTTGACGCGCGAGTTGGAAAAAGCTGGTAACGATGCGGCGGCGCAGTTCGACGCGGGGGTCGAGTTCGCCACGGGCCAGGTCCAGGAACTGATCGACGAGGGCGTGCCGGGGCTGCACTTCTACGTGCTCAACCGCTCGTCGGCCACGGCCCAAGTGCTGCGCAATGTGGGGCGGCCGGTTTAGGGGCCCGTTGAAATATTCATCGGGCTGCGTCCTCGCAGGGATGCGATGCCAAAACGGCGGCGCAAGTCGTTATTCTGCGCGCCGTGCGGAGCTTGGCTCCGCACCTGGCGAGGTTGAAATAGGCCACGACGGCATGTTTCAACAGACGGTTAAGGGCCTGTCGCCGCGGTTTCGCTTGGCGAATGCGCCGCCAGAAACGCCAGCAAGCGATCGCGAAACATGGCCTCGCCAAAGGCCGACATATGGTCGGCGCCCGGAAGCACCACGACCTCCAGGTTGGGCATGATGCCGACCATCGCGTCGACACCGGCCTTGAGGGGGTCGTTTTCACCGATCAACGCCAACACCGGCCGGGTATTGCCGCGAATCTTCTCCTCGCTTACCAGCAGTTCTTCCCAGCGGCGAATCACGGCCGCCAGCGCCTTGGGGTTGTTGAGCAACATCACCATCTGATTCACCTGTTGCAACTGTTCGGGGGTCGGCCCCGGTCGGCCGGGCGGGTTCAAAAAGCGAATCAGCGGCCCCATTCCCTGGCCCGAATCGAGCGAATCGGCCAGTTCGATTAGCATCTGGTCGTCGGGGCCCCCTTTTTGGCGCCAGCCCGCGCCGCCGAGCGTGGCGGTAAGAACTCGATCGGGGTGCTCGGTGAGCAATTTGCAAGTGATGAATCCTCCCATCGAGTAGCCCACCACATGGGCCTGCTTGATCCCCAGGTGATCGAGCAGCCGCACCTGGTCCTCGACCATTTCGATGCCGTATTGCGCGGGGTCGAGCGGCTTCTCGCTACGCCCGTGCCCGCGATTGTCTAGCGCGATGACCCGGTAGTGCTTGGAGAGCAAATCGAACAGCCCCGGCATGACCCATTGCAATTGAATGTTGGCCGTGAAGCCGTGAATCAGCAGCACCGGCGTGCCTTCGCCCCGTTCCACGTAATGGATCTTCACTCCGTTGGAATCGAAGAACTTCGATTCGAGCTTGGCCGGCGGCGCGGCGGTGGCCGTCGCCGGTTCAGCAGCGGCAACCCAGGTGCTCGCGCCCAACCAGATGAGTCCGATAGCGACCGGCGTTCGATACATGAGAAATTCCCCCACTTGGCGGCCAGACGACGCGCGCGGCCTGGCCCGTTCCTATTGGCTTGGTACCGGCCCTGATTCTGCCCGGTCGAGACCGGCGAGGCAATCGGGAGCGGTTTGCCGGCAGATTGCCCGGGGTTTTCAGGGCGATTCCGGCCAAACTCTGGGAGTTGGGGGGACCAGCCACATCGAGGGGGCTGCACCGCTGACGTCTGGGGCAGTCGTGGCCGCTCGCCGGGCATGGCGCTTCGAACTTCGCGCAGGTCAGGCCTGGCCCGCCGCCTCCGCTGGCCCAGGGTGCGGAGCACGAATCGCTTGAGCCAACCGGTTGTAGCTGCTCTAGAAACGCCGCACTTGCAGATGGGCCGCGGCACACCGACTGCGCAGCTCGGGCATTGGTGGACCAGACTTGAAGCGCCTCGGCGCAGAACCGCTGCCAGGCGTCGGGGAATCGCGAGCCCGGGCGAGGCCCACGGTTGAGACAACTCGTCGTGGAGGTTTTTCACGCCGGGTCCGATTCGATCCTGGTATTCCGGCCGAAGAGGGACGCGCTCGCGGTGCTCATTTCGACCGCGACGAGCCGGAGAAGGTGGGCGTGGCGGCCGAGGACAGCGGGTCGTAGGCAGCCACGGTGGCGATCGGTCTCCCCTTCGCCAGGGGCCAACGCCGCCGCCGTTTGCACCCTTGACGAGGCCGGGGGAGTGCCCCACACTGCCCAGGAACCTGCCCGCGAGGCTGTAGCTCAGTCGGTAGAGCAACGGACTTTTAATCCGTAGGTCATGGGTTCGAGTCCCATCAGCCTCATTGGATCGTAAAGCGTGCTGAAGACGCGACTTGCGTCTACCCGTCCTCGCGGACGGAGCGGCCTGGGAACCCTAGAAAATCCGGTAATTACCGGGTTGGGGAGGCCGCTCTCGATGTCAGTCCGCAAGACCGCCGCTCGCCGTACGCCCACCTATCGTTTGCATCGTCCTTCGGGCCAGGCTGTCGTCACGCTCGATGGCCGCGACTTCTACCTGGGTCCTCACGGGACCGATGCCAGCCGCGCCGAGTTCGACCGGATCGTGGGCGAGTGGCTGGTTAATCAGCGGCGACTACCGGCTAGCGCCACCGCCGACCTGTCGGTAAACGAATTGCTCGTAGCCTACTTCCGCTGGGCTGAAGGTTACTACCGCCAGTCGGAGGAACTGCCCAATATCCGCTGGGCCGTGCGTCCGCTCGTGGCGCTCTATGGCCACACTCCGGCGGCGTCGTTCGGACCGCTCGCGTTGAAGTCGGTTCGCCAGCGGATGATCGGCGACGATCTCTGTCGCAAAGAAATTAACAAACGGATCGGCCGGATCGTTCGCGTTTTCAAATGGGCGGTTGAAAACGAACTGCTCCCCGGCTCCGTGGTCCACGCCCTGAAGGCGGTCGCCGGGCTGCGCGCTGGACGGAGCGAGGCTCGGGAAAGTGAGCCGGTTAAGCCCGTGCCGGAGGCCTACGTGGAGGCGATACGCCCGCACGTCCTGCCTGCGGTCTGGGCTATGATCGAGCTCCAGCGCCTGACCGGGTGCCGACCTGGCGAAGTTGTGACGATGCGGGGCTGCGATTTGAACATGACTGGACGGGTCTGGACCTACGAACCAGCCCGACATAAGACGGCCCACCACGGCCACCGCCGCACAATCTTCCTGGGGCCTCGCGCCCAAGCGGTGCTCCGGCCCTGGCTCAAGGCGGACCTGACGGCGTTTCTATTCTCACCCGCTGAGGCGATCGCCCAATGGCACACTACGCGCGGCGAGGGCTGCCGACACCGCCGCCGGAAGGTGCAGTCGTATTCCGCCCTGCTCGAACGTGACCGGCTGGCCAGGCGGGGAAAAAAGGCGAAGAGCAGGCGTCTTCCGGCGCAGCACTATACGGTGGGGAGCTACGGCCGAGCGATCGCCCGGGGCTGCGACAAAGCGAACCGAGCCGCGCACCAGGCCGATCCCTCGATCCCGGCAGACGAGGTCGTCGTGCCACACTGGCACCCGCACCAGCTTCGCCATAACGCGGCCACTAACCTGCGGCGGGAATTCGGTTTGGACGTAGCCCGGGTTATTCTTGGCCACCGTTCGCCCGTGGTCACCGAAGTTTACGCCGAGGTCGACCACCAGAAGGCCGTGGAAGTAATCGGACGCGTGGGATAAGAAGTCTGCCTACCGCTGGCCCGGCCGACGTCGGTGGTTAAACAAATTTTCTCAGTCGATAGCTCAGGTAAGCGGGCCCCTATTTTACCGGCTTTCGGCTGGACTCAAGGGACGCCCGCCGCCCCATCCCCTTGGCGGCTGCCTCACGCTTTCCCGCAGGGTCGATTCCAGCCCAGAGGATTGCGGGGGGCCGAGCAGGCGTTTTGGTGGCGAAGAAAAAATGGTTAATTCACCCTGCCGATCCAGGTAAAACTGAAATCGACGCCAGCCGTGGACCATGCTTCCACAATTCCGGGCGCGCTAGTCGCGTTGTTCAGTCCGAAAATTTCCTATCCGGGCAGAGTTCGGCCCGGTCGATGGAACCAAAGAATCCTGGAAGTTCGCTGGCTCCCATTTCGCCCTGAGCCACGATAAATCCCCAGCTTTATTTGCGGGCCCAAATCTGAGGCGGCAAAAAACACTCGACCCAAAACCAAAAGGGGGGGCTTTTGCCCCTGGTTGGCCTGGAAGAGTTCTCATCTTCGCAGCAGTTCCCAGGTTTGCGGGCCATCCAATTCACTCTTTGGTGACGGCGGCGGCGGATCGCTCGCACTGCGACGCAGTCGATCGCTCTGGAGTCCCGCGATTGAGCCGCGCATCTGCGTGCTTTTTCTTTCTCGGGCGGCCGGTCCGTGCGTTCTGCCCCCTTCGCCGCGATTGCCGCCCCCCTGCCCCCCGCCGAATCTCAGCTTGCCTCCCAGCTCATGGGTCCAACTCTGTAATTCCTGTTTCGATGAAACCGAGACAATCATCGAAATCAAGGAAACAAGTTAGGCCCTAAAAACCACAAATAAATCCGTGCACAAATGAAATCGGCGCGAGACAGGTATCGTAAAGCAGCGGCGTGTACGCGCGGCGTTCAGAAACCCACCCGAGGTTGTCTGAACCAGTCAGAACCAAACACAAGAATGGTCACACTCGCAGCGGTCGGACAAGCTCTGGACGACCAGGTGGCAGCCCAAGACCGGGCTGCGGCCCCGCAGTGAACGGCACAGAGAATCGGTCCCTGCCACGGGACGTCGAAACGCCCCGAGTCCGCAGGAGGTCCTTTGCGAAATATGAGAAAAATAAAAAGTGGCCGTCGGGGCTCTTTTTTTCCGCTCGATCGCCGCAAAACAGGTATCAGAGGGTAACGGACGCCGCGACTTTGACGACCCGTCCTCGAGACACTTGAACTGAAACGCATAACAAAAAGGAATAGGCCAGCTGTCGGTGGAGATGCCGATCGCGTAATCGCCGATCGGCTGCTCGGACTACAGCAGCGATGCTCCGTCCGGCGTGTCCGACAAAGCATTTTGAATCTCTCGCGATGGTTCCTCGGCGGGCAATTCACGGAAGACGTGTCTTAAGGAAATAAATGTTGCGGCATGGCGCACAAATCTCGTCCGTAAAACGCGCCGAGGTCAGTATAGTCGAATAGCTGCCACGACAGCGCGCTGGTTAAGACTAGAAAAACCTTAATAAACACGGTCGCAGTCGTGGTATGTGATCACTCGGCCCCTGGCCGGATCACGAAGCCCGCTGAGTAATTTCTGATTGTTGAATTCCGAACCCAAAGACGCGAGCTCAAAAAATGTCGATCGACGCGCAGTCCGAAAGTCTGGTCTCGCTCCACGATGCAGCAAAGCTGCTGCCTCCCCGCCGAGGCGGTAAGCGCCCGCACGTATCGTGCATGTATCGCTGGACGTCCTCGGGTTGCCGCGGCGTGATACTCGAAAGCCTCCAGGTCGGCGGCACGCGGTGCACCTCGCACGAGGCCCTGGCGCGTTTCTTCGATCGCTTAACCCACGCTGACGGGGGCCCTCTTCCGATTCGTTCGCTCGCGGAGCGTCGCCGCGCTTCGGAGAAGGCCGCGGCCGAACTGGCGAGGTACGGGATTGACGCTCAGGGCTTTTCCGACCCCCAGCAAGAAAACCCACGCGGCTCCGGCGTGCCGCGGTAGTCCCTCCGAAAAAAAAGGAAATCAAATGAACAAAAGTACCACTCGGACCCCTGGCGCAAGCGACAGGTGGCTAACCGTTTCTTCCTCGAACCCCTGCCCGGCCTGCTCAAAACCAGACTGGTGTGCCTGGACGCCTGACCGCCAAAGGCTGCGATGTATGCGCGGCGCGGGGAGCACCCCAGAAGGGATGCATCTGGTCGGCCGGGACCGAGAAGGAGCCACGCTTTATACCAAGGTGGCTGCACCCCCTCGGGCGCATCTCGGCCCAAAAAATACTTCACAGCCGCCCAGGCGAGCAGCGTCCAAGCAGCCGGCCTCCGGGACGATTTCGGCGCCGGCCCAGCAGGATCTAAAGGCCCTCGACGAGCGTTTTCAAGCGGCGATCACCCCCGACCAACTCGAGGCCCTGGCCAGCCAACTGGGCGTGACGGTGTCGGCGCTGCAAAAGGTGCACTGTGGCTGGGCCACCCAACAGGATCTTCGCTCGCTGGGAGCCAGCGGCGCCGGCTGGGATACTCAATACCCCGACGGAGCCTACAGCCTCCCGGAGCGTCACGGTACCGGTCGACTGGTTGGGTTCTCATTCAGATCGGAAAACGGTCAGAAGGGCGCGACGTCCTCGAAGTACGGTTGCCGCCGCGGCCTAATCGTCCCGGCAGGACTCCACCACCTGGGCCAGCCCGTGCTCGTGGTCGAGGGGGCCTCCGACGTGGCGGCTTGCCAGGCGTTAGGTCTGGCTGCGGTCGGTCGCCCCAGCAACTCCGGTGGCGCCGATGAACTCGCCCTGCTGCTCGATGGCCGTGAACTGCTGGTCGTGGCAGAAAATGACAGCAAAGACTCCGGGGCCTGGCCCGGGCGGGACGGCGCCAAGGCCGTTGCCCAGCGCCTGGCCTCGGCCCGCGACGAACCGGTCGCCTGGGCGCTGCCGCCGGAGGAGATCAAGGATATGCGAGATTGGCTGCGGATTCGGGTAGCCGCAGGGCTCGACCTGCACAACCAAGAAGCCTGCCGGGCCGCCGGCCAAGAGTTGCTCGCCGCGCTTCAAGCCGAATCTCGCGAGGTCAGACCTCCTCGAACGAGCGCGGCCGACCGGCTGGTGCGACTGGCCCACCAGCATTATCAACTCGGGGTGAGCGAGGATCACGAGCCCTTTGCCGTACTCGTCGACGGGCCGAACGTGGCCCTCACTATCAGCAAGAATTCGGAGTTGCGATCCCGGCTGGCGGCCGACTACCAACAGCAGGTCGGAAAAGCCCCCAGCGGCGCCGCGCTGGGTGATGCCCTCACGGTACTTGAAGGGCAGGCGAGCAACAGCCAGCCCGAACCGGTTGCACTCCGCCTGGCGGCCGATGCAAACCAGCTCGTGCTCGATCTGGGAACCACTGACGGCGCCGCAGTGGTGATTCAGCCCGGTGCATGGGAGTTGGTCGAGCGATCGCCGGTGATCTTTCGTCGCACGGCCCTGACCCTGGCACTCCCCAGGCCGGAGCGGGGAGGTAATCTCGAAGACCTCCGCCAGCTGCTCAACGTCTCCGACGAAACCTGGCTGCTAGTCCGAGGTTGGCTTGTGGCGGCCTTGCTCCCGGAGATCTCCCACCCCGTGCTGATGCTGGGGGGCCAGCAGGGCACTGGTAAGAGCACAGCAGGCAGGATGCTGGTCGAGTTGTTTGACCCCTCGCACGCTCCTCTACGCAGCCCGCCGCGAGATGTCGAAACCTGGGCGACGTTTGCCGCAGCCTCATGGGGCATTGTGCTCGACAATATCAGTACGATTCCACCTTGGCTGTCCGACGCCCTGTGCAAGGCAGTGACGGGCGATGGGTCGATTCGCCGCCTCCTCTACACCAATAGCGGGGTGTCGGTCCTGTCGTTTCGGCGGGTTATCGCCCTCACGTCCATTGACCCAGGCGCCCTGCGAGGCGACCTCGCCGAGCGGCTGCTCATCGTTGACTTGGAGCCGATCCACCGGACGCGGCGGAAATCGGAAACCGCCATGTTAGCCCAGTATCAATCCATTCAGCCGCGTTTGCTGGGTGGGCTGCTCGACCTGACGGCAAAGGTGCTTGACGAGCTTCAGCGAGTGCAACTGCCCGGACTTCCGCGGATGGCCGATTTCGCGCGGGTACTGGCCGCGATCGACCAGGTGGACGGGGTGGTCGACCCGAACGGTGGATCACTGGCCATTTACCTAGGCCAGTCTGTGCGGTTGGCAGCGGAAGTCATCGAAAGCGACGAAGTGGCTCGTGCGATCGAGGTCTTGGCCGACTCTGTCGGCCACTGGCAGGGCACGACCACCGAGCTGCTCGACAAGATTACGCCAGGCCACTCACCTCGGGGCTGGCCAAGAACAGCTCGCGGCTTGGCGGGCCACCTAAAGCGACTCCAACCGGCCCTGGCCCAGGTAGGCATCGAGGTCGTTCACGAGCGGGCCAAGAACCGCAATCGGGATCGGCGGATCTGCCTAACAAAGGTGACGCCTACCCCCACTCGCTTTATCCCATCGTCCGCTACGCCAGACGAATGCGATTGCGAGCCAACGCAAGTTATTGCGATCAAAGTAAACGCGGACGGTACGGACGATGCGGACGGTACCCCACAGCCTATCCAACCACGCCACGACCCCCTGGACCCGACCGCCAACAGTACAGGGTGGGACTTGGACCAGTGGGTGAGCTGATCGCGTTCCTTTTCCAGGCATTTCATTTAAAGAGAAATCTCATGACTCTGACCAACGTCCTCTTTGCCGAAAGAAATTACCGTTTTGGAATCTGGCAGCCAGGTCGGGGCAAGATCTTCGACCAATGCGCCATCGGCACCCTGTCGACGGCGATGGACGCGGACCAGCCCAATCTAGTCCCAAATCTGGTTCTCTTGGCGGCTACCAACGGGGCCCAATCAGTATTCGTATCGGCCGAACATACCGGGGAATTCCTCGAGGCTCACCTCGACGCTGCCTGGCTCTTTCACAACGCGGCCTTCGACTTGGCCGTTTTGCAACAGGCGGTGGCCTCCGGGCTCGACCTATATGCCCAGGTCGAAGCGAACCGAGTTTGGTGCACGTTGGTGCTTCGCCGGCTGTTGCTGCTGGCGACAGAGGGAAATGCCCCCGTCGATCGAGCCGGGCTAAACCGTTCTGTGCAGGACCTGCTGGGCATCGAACTCGACGAGGAAGACTCTGGCGACGGGGAAGATTGTCTTCACACCCATCTCGGGCAATATCTTCGGAGTCCGATCAGGGCGATTCCGCCCAAATACCTTAAGTATGCCGGGTCCAATGCCGTGGCTACTTGGAATTTGTTAGGGGAGCTTCGGAAACAAACCCGGGCAGTGCTCGACGGGTCGCAGCAGGCGTTCGGGTATGTGGACCGGGACTGGCTTCGCCGGGTCACGAAAGAGTTTGGCCCGCTGACCCACCATGTCCAGCTTCGGGCTAGCATCGTCACCGATACGCTTCACCAAAATGGGCTGGCCGTCGACCGTGAGAGGGTCAGTCAGCTTCGGCAGCAGGTTTCAGCCGGTTTGGCAGCTTTGCGGGCCCGACTGGCTGAGCAGGGATACTTTCCAGGCACCCGCGGCTCCTCCGAGGTACTACAGGGGTTAATTAAGGGCACTCTCGAATTACATCCCGATCTAGTCGTGCCACGCACCCCTAACGGGCGAGGCTGGTCCACCAAGGCCGAAGACCTCGCCCCCCTGGCATCGGTCAATCCGTTTTTTTCTGACTACACGGCCTTCCGACGTCAGGAAAAATTCCTCTCGACCTACCTAGAAAAACTCGATCGGGACCGGATCCACCCCCAATTTCAGTATTTGCTGACCACCGGGCGGACCTCATGCAGCCAGCCCAACGTACAGAACCTGCCCCGGGAAGGGGCAGCCAACCTGGGAATATCCGTGCGAAGTTGCCTGCGGCCCTCCCCCGGGAACGTGTTTATCGCCCCCGACTTTTGCCAGATCGAACTGGTAGCTCTGGCCCTGGCCTTTGATCAGCAATTCGGCCTAGGAACGGCTATGCGAGATCTCATCAACTTAGGAGCCGACCTGCATCGGATCCTGGCGGCGAAGGTGCTCAACAAAAACCCCGATGAGGTGACCCGCGAAGAGCGACAGGGTGCCAAGGCGGTCTCGTTCGGTCGGCCAGGCGGGATGGGTGCGCAATCCTTACAGAAAATCGCCCGAGAGACCTATGGGGTGGCGTTGACGCCGGAGGACGTGGCTCAGCGGATTCAGGCGTATCACGCAATCTGCCCCGAACTCGACCAATATCTGCGGGACAGGGCCAACGGCAGAGATCGGCCCGTGTTTACCTATACGGGGCGGCTGCGGGCAGCGGCCAGTTTTTCCGCCTCGCGAAACACCGTGTTCCAAGGACTGGCTGCCGATGGGGCGATACTATCCCTATGGAGTCTATGGCGGGCCGGTTTCCGTATTGCCAACTTCGTCCACGATCAGATTGTTGTCGAAGTACCTGAGGATGGATCCCTAGAGGCTCGCCAGGCCGAGGTAGAACGACTGATGGTCGAGGCGATGCAGAAGGTGTTGCCAGGAATGCGAGTCGAAGTGGAAACCCAGATTACCCGCTCGCTCGACAAACGCGATCAAGTCGAACGGGTGGTAAATCAGTCCTCAAATAAAGTAGAGAGTGGTCTCGTCAGACAGGAGCGGCCTGGTATTTCCCGCCCCTCGGTTGCTCGGCGGCGGGTTCTGGCCTAGTAATCGGTCAGCTATCGGTACCTGGATACCCTGTTGTGCGTCGGCCCGTGGGGTTTTGGTTTCTCCCCACGGGGGCGTAATTCGGGGACGGGGGATTTGAGAAAAATCGGTAATCCAGGCCCGAGGCCTGGACGTTAAATCCAGAGTCACGGTCCGGGACCTGGGCCATAAACCAAATTGGCTAGGCCGATGATCACCTCAGAGTGCATGGCTGGTCACCCAGTGACGCCGGGCCAATTCTTCTCCTGCCCTCTTTGATTCTGGTTACTCGAATTGGCGATCTTCGCAACCGGCCTGCGAGGCTTGGTGGGGCCGGTCACGATTCTGGACGGTATTCAAATATCCGACCCCCATGGGTGGTTCCCGCCGCGGGTGTCACAAGCGGAGTTGCCGCACGCCCCACCTTATAAGTTTCTCGCTGGCCTCGGGTCGCTTCGACTTCAAGGTGGTGCTCCGGGATCAGTGACACGGGACGTCGTTTGGGGCCCGATGGGCACCAAACAGTGTGGGTGGCAAACAACCGTCCGAACCGTCCGAACCGTCCGTTCGGCGTCTCAACGGTTGGCAACCTGAGTGCTCGTCATCCCTTTTCGGGGGGCAGTCGGATTGCGGACGGTGCGGACGGATTGGACGATCACCCCGGGGCAACCACACAGCGTACGTTGGGCTGGTAGGGATCGTCTGGGATTCCCTCTGCCCGCCAAGTACCTGGGCCGAAACCCGAGTGTGTTCTCGTAGCCAACGGCGGTCTTCTGGATGCGACCCCGGGAGTTTAGGCCAGCATAAAGCTGTCCCTGCAGGGGCCGTTGCTGGTGGCCTCGCCAATCTGTCTCGGAGCAGCGGGTGAAAGAAATTACAAGCAATGCCACGCGGCAGACTGAAGCCTGCCAATCGAGAGCCCGGCAGAGCCGCGGCCTACGTTTGGGATGGCTAGGCGGCTGGACCTCTCCGTCGACGAGAACTCATGCCACGGCGGCGGAAGCACCCGGCACCCATCAGCGAAGTGAGACCGAGCCAGCCCGTAGCAGGCTCGGGGACCGGTGAGGCGCCTGCGCTGCCGAAACCGGCGGCCCAGATCGCGTAGTCGGCTGCGCCCACGCTGCCATCGTGGTTAAAGTCGCTGCGGAGAACGATGCCCGACTTGCCAAACTCGGCCGCCCAAATGGCGTAGTCGGCGGTGCCGACCGAACCATCGCCCTCGGCGTCTCCAGCAATCGGCTGGGGGGCCCGAATGTCGTGCTGGCCCCCGCCGAACTCGACGATGTAGTAACGAAGATTACCGTCGGAGTAGGTGCCTGGAATATCGTTCCAGAGGCCGACGTTGCCGCGGAATAAGAACTCGACAAAATCCTCACCCGCCGGACCATGCGGGAGGTTATTGGGAGTCGACGGATACCAGTTGGTATAGCTAACCGGCTCGCCTGTGACCCAGGCCCAATACGGATCGCCCGAGTTCGATGGCGTACCCGATTCCTGACCTCCGAAGAGCTCACTATCGGTCAGCCCCGACCAGGCGGCATGGATGTTGGCCCGATCGAACACCTCGTACACAAAATTGTTCTCCGCGGCGCTGGTGATCGTTACCAGGTGGCCGGGCATTCCCAGATAGCTGAGGTGATTGGCGCCCGTGCGGGCCGCGTCGAACGATGTGGTTTGGCTGGCGACCAAAAAGTAATAATGGCCATTGCCCCCCAGGGCCGGATCCCAGTAGAGCGGCTGCGAAAAATCGACCGGAGGCCCGAGGAACTGGCCGGGCTCCAGGGCGGTATCGGAGATGCGAACCTCGTCGATCTGTCCCGGGAAGAAGCAGCAACCGGGAACCCCCTGACCATCGTCGTCGGCGCCAATCAGGACTGGATTGCTCGTGGCGTAACCAATCTGGCCCGTGTAGGAGAGGCTGCCGATCTGAACACCATCGACAAAGGCCCGCAAGAGGTTGCCGTCCCAGGTGCCCGCCACGTGGTACCAGCGATTGGGCCGAGGAACAAAACCGGTGTTGATGACAGCCGATTCGCCGGTCTCCAGATTCAACCCGAAGAACAAATCGGGCCGGACCCCCAATTGATACGAATTACTGGGGCCTGAATCGTCGTAGCGGCGGCCGATAATCGCGGGATTGCCGGGATTGCCAGAAAGCTTAATCCAGGCTTCGAGCGTGATCGCGCTGGCAGGGCGCAGGGAGGGAGAATCGGCCACGATGACCGCGTCGCTGCCATCGAGCGCTAGCGAGCGGGTGCTTAAGACCCCGGGTGCGAAGAGGGGCGAAGGGGGAGTTTGGCTGCTGAAGGTGGGATTACCCGCCAGGGTACCCGTGTTGCCCAGCCCCGAGGCATCGAAGGCGGTGCGGCCCGAGGTTTCTTCAAACCGCCAATAGCCCACCGTCTCGGCCCGGGCTGAAATCACGGCAACCTGCAAAACGACCAAGAACAAGAGGCCCGATTGAACGTGGATCGACATGGTGTCTGCCCTCTCAATGCCCTAGCAAATCCCCGAAGCATTCTCGCGTTGGCCAAAGCGAAAGTCTACAGGCACAAGGGTCTCTATTCTTGTCCAAGAGTCGTGCTTCAGTTCGACCGGCTTTGGCTAAGCCGCCGCCCGGAAAAGCCTCGAGACATCTCTGCGAAAACTCTCTCCACAAAATACGGTACGGTCTGCAATCGCTTTCCACACTCTGTTGTGGAAGACGGTGGTAGCCTTGGCACTCGCAGATTTGACAGCCTCGCCATGACCGCTAAACTCGCCGACCAGCACCGTGAAACCGGGGGGTAGAAAAACAAATGTGGGACGAGACCGAGTTTGGTCGGCACTTCGTCAAGCTCACGGGCCAGCCCGGGCACTTTCCCTGGCAGTGGCGGCTGTATCAGAAACTAGCCGAAGGGTCAGCCGAGAGTTTGCCGACCACCTGCGCCTTGCCGACCGGGCTCGGCAAAACCTCGGTCGTGGCCTTGTGGCTGTTGGCTTTGGCCAGCGGTGCCCGGCGATTGCCGCGCCGGCTGGTCTATGTGGTCAATCGACGGACCGTCGTCGATCAGACCACCTCCGAGGTCGAGCGGCTGCGCGCGAACCTGGAAGTCGCTGGACTGAAGGACTCGCTTCAATCACTGCTGGGTTCCCCGACGCTTCCGGACCGCGAAGACGAGCCGCTGCTCGGGCTGAGCACTTTGCGTGGGCAATTCGCCGACAACCAGCAGTGGTCGCTCGACCCCGCGCGGCCAGCGGTGATCGTGGGCACCGTCGACATGATCGGAAGTCGCTTGCTATTTCAGGGGTATCGGGCTGGCTTTAAGACCCGGCCCTTGCACGCCGGATTCTTGGGACAAAATGCCCTGCTTGTACATGACGAAGCTCATCTCGAGCCGGCCTTTCAGTCTCTTTTGACTCAGGTGGTCGCAGAGCAACGTCGCTGTCGCGATTTGTGCCCGCTCTGGGTGATGGAGCTGTCGGCAACGCCGCGGAGTGCGCCACCGGCCGGCGCGCTTTCCCCACCGGTCTTCACTCTCGAGGCTCAAGACCGGGCCGATCCGGTCGTCGCTCGTCGGATTCAGGCACCCAAGAAGCTCAGCCTGCGCGAGGCTGTCGGCAAAACCTCGCTGCCCGACCAGCTTGCTGATCAAGCCTTGGCCTATCGAGGGCAAGGCCGAACAGTGCTCGTCTACGTCGAAGAGGTGAAACACGTCAAGCAGATTGTTGAGCGACTGCAAAAAGCCAAGCAACAACAGGTGCAGCAGCTAACCGGCACCCTCCGCGGCTGGGAACGCGACCAATTGCTTGACGACGCAGTTTTTGCCCGATTTCTACCCGGCCTGGCTAATCGGCTCGATGGCCCCGAAGTGGCCCTTGCCGAGGAAACGGCCTACCTCGTTTGCACTTCTGCGGGCGAGGTGGGGATCAATCTTTCGGCGGACCACCTGGTTTGCGACCTCACCCCCTGGGACCGGATGGCGCAGCGATTCGGTCGCGTGAATCGCTTCGGAGAGCAGACCGATACCGAGATTCACGTCTTCCCCCGTAACGACTACGGAGCAACTACCCGCGATGAAGCCAAACAGAGAACGCTGGCGCTGCTCCACAAACTTGAAGGCGATGCCTCGCCGGAGGCACTGCGGCGAGTACTCGAAACCTTATCACTCGACGAACGAACTCGGGCCTTCAGCCCGGCTCCACAAACAGTGCCGACCAGCGAGATCCTTTTTGATGCCTGGGCCCTGACGAGCATTCGCGACATGCTGCCCGGCCGGCCGCCTGTCGAGCCCTATCTGCACGGAGTCAGCGAGTACGAGCCTCCCGAGACCCAAGTCGCCTGGCGGGAGGAGGTGGGGCACATCCAGGGTGATGCGATGCTCGTCGAGTACCCGCCCGAAGAAGTGCTGGCCGCCTATCCACTCAAGCCGCACGAATTGCTGCGAGACGAAACCTCACGTGTCTATGATGAACTTAAGAGAATTGCCAAGCGCCACCCGGACCAACCCGCCTGGCTGGTCGCAGGCGATGGCAGCGTTCAGCCGGTGCAACTTGGGGAGTTGCTTGCCAAGGGGGCCGACGAGCGGTTGCGTTGGAAGACGGTCTTGCTCCCTCCACAGGTCGGCGGTCTGGGAATCGTGTCCGGACGCTGCACCGGTCAACTCGCGGGCGCGGCTGAGTTCGAGCCGGCGCTTGCTAAACCGCAGCCGGCCGCCGCTGACGGCCAGCCTCCACCAGTGCCAGTCGCCGGCTACGACATTGCCGACCTTTGGTTCGACGAGCGGGGGCAGCCACGACGCGTACGCGTGCGAAACGATGATCGGCGTCCTCCTGGAATGCGGGCAGTACTGACCCTCGACTTTAGTAACCCGGACCAGGACGAGGCTGAGGCGAACACCGTCGACATTCAGGATGACCAGAGTGCCAGTTCCCCCGGCCTCAAAGTCTGGTACTGGTGGGAACGGCCCCGGGAAAGCGATGGTGAGGAATCTCGCTCGGCGACCCGGGCCATTCCACTCAACGAGCATCTCGCCGATGTAGAGCGAGAAACGACCCGTCTGGTTCAGGCACTAGAGCTGCCGGAAGAAATCCAGCGACCGCTAGTTCTTGCCGCTCGGTTCCATGATCTGGGAAAGAACCGTCGCCGCTGGCAGCGAGGAATCGGCAACTTTGGAGACGAACCCCTGGCCAAGTCCGCCGGCGGTCGACGGTACCTGGAACGCACCGACCTTTATCGGCATGAGTTCGGGTCGCTCCTCGATGCGCATGAGCGGGAAGAGCTTTCCGAACTTTCGGACGAAGCACGCGACCTCTTGCTTCACGTGCTGGCCGCGCATCACGGCAGGGCTCGGCCTCACTTTACCCTCGACGAGGCCTTCGATCCCGAGCCTCGTGGCCGCGATCAGGCCGCCGTGCTGGCCGAAGTCCCCCGGCGGTTCGCCCGACTCCAACGGCGTTACGGGCGCTGGGGTCTCGCCTATCTGGAGTCGCTTCTTCGGGCCGCGGACTACGCGGCCAGCGCTAACCCGACGTGTGGCGAGCAAGCCGCTGGAGACACGCCATGACCGGGCCTAAGCCGACCATTCGCGTGCAAGTGGACCTGACCAACCCGGGGCAATTCTTCGCCTGCTGCGGACTGCTGGAATTGGCCGACCGCCTCTGGCCGAGGGCGGAGGGGTGGTTCGAAGAGCAGGAGTTTTTGATCGCGGCTGACGGGATGTTGCCGAGCCTAATCAAAGCCCTCGGGCAAGCTGAACTAATTCAACTGGATCTGGACGACGACACCTCGTCACCGCTAGAGGTTAGCCGACCTTTTCGTCCTCTTCGCCTGGATTGGTGGCAAGACGAGGAGTCTGGCGGCAAAGAACTGAAGGTTTGGGCCGGTACGATGCAAAGCGTCCGCATCGCTCGTGCCATGCAGGCAGCCTTGACCGACACACAGTTCCACACGCCTGAGTTGTTTGATGTTGGCGTAGTTGTGTACGACCCGGATGATACGTCCAAGAAAGTCGAACCGTACTACTTCGACGCTCGCCGTGCCCCGAATGCTCACTCCCGTGACGTTGGGTTTTCGCCGAACGATCTCAAGCTTACCACGACAGCGTACCCAGCGGTCGAGCTACTTTGCTTAGCGGGATTGGCGCGCTATCGCCCCCAGCCGACCGGACAACC
Source organism: uncultured Pirellulales bacterium (assembly GCA_964399535.1). Taxonomy (GTDB): domain Bacteria; phylum Planctomycetota; class Planctomycetia; order Pirellulales; family CAYNRE01; genus CAYNRE01. Next base: position 421,970 of record CAYNRE010000055.1, read on the forward strand.
GCGGCAGTTTCGGTATTACATCTGGCACCAACCCTTCACACCCGCGCTGCTACCGGCAGTTGCGGCCGGTGCTCTCAGTGTGCCAAAGTCCGCCGTTTATGAATTCGAGAACTGGTACCGTACCGGCCAAAGGAAACACAAGGCTTTTCGCTCTGCAACATTAGCGACCATTGCGAGGTGAATCATGAGCAAGTTGGAAGCGTTTGATCATTATTTGGCTGACGAGGGCCCCGCCGCGCTTTGCTTGCGCGAGCCTCTGATGCCGGTCGAAGGCCGAGACGGCGTCCTCTTTCCGGCGACCTTCGCCTCGGGAGATGGCTTTCCCGGCGGGTACAACATCGATACCTTTTCCGACGATAGCAATGTCTGCCTCATCGATAGCGTAGGATCGCAAGCCAACCGAATCGAACCCATGTTCGAAAAGGAGAAATACCGCAGCCTGGTGCCGCAATTGCTCGTTGTAGCAGGCGACCGAACCATATCCATTTTTCAAGCCGGCCACCGTGCCGGCGATGCCTTGGTCAGGGCAAGCGAGTTGAAGGTGCCGCTACAGCAGGCCTTCCAGAGTTTATTACGCGGAGACGCCCTCCCGCTCGCCAAGCTGGCACCTACCTCACTGGTGTTTGGCGTTTGGGATTCGCGCGACACCCAGGCGAAAATCCCTCGCCTGATCGCCTCGACGATTCGCGCCTTCAACGTGCGGCGGTTGACTCGGTCCGCCCAGTTTGTTCCAGCGACCGAGTATGTGCGCGAGGGACTGCTAGACGAACCCGCTGACAAGGCCACCAAAGATGCCTATGCCGAGCGAGGGTTCATCCATGTACCAGCGGCCGGCTCTCCAGGAGGGGTGATCGCCTCGGGTGGAATCCGCCGCGAGGCAACTTTGAGTTTGGCGGCGCTCCGGCAGCTTAATGCAGACGCCGATGCGCGGCAGACGATGGCCCTTCAGCGCTATATTCTTGGTCTGGCGCTGACCGCCTTTACCTTTCCGGTCAGCCCATATCTCCGGCAGGGATGTCAACTGGTGCTGGATCCCGGTCAACCCCGCGAGTTGGTCGAAGTCTATCCCAATGGGGAACGCAAGCCTCTCGCGCTTACCCACGACGACGCATTGGCATTCGCTCAGGCTGCGGCCAAATCTTTCGGAGTTGATCCTGGTCGCACCGTGGCGTTCGACCGCGAGCTTGCAAAGAAAGACGTGAGCGGGGAGGGAGACACTAAAACCAAGGCCAAATCGAAGAAGGGCAAGAAGTCCGCAGCCGAGACTGAGGACCAGTCATGAATTCCTATCTCTGCTTCACCATCCATTTCTTACAACCGTACAGCCATGCGCGAGGCAAGTTGGGTCAACCGGAATGGCCCCCGGCTCCCCTGCGGCTATTTCAGGCACTCATCGCCGCTGCGGCAGGTCACTGCAACGAACGCAGGGAGATACGTCTCGCCCAGGGGCCACTCGGCTGGTTAGAGGCTCGTCGGGTTTCTCGAATCGTTGCTCCTCCAGGGGAACCTGCAACGGCACGATATCGTCTCTATGTTCCCAACAACTTCGGCGACGAAATTGCTCGGTCTTGGTCGCGAGGAGGCAATGCCGAGATTTCAGCCTACCGCACCGAAAAGGACGTCTGGCCTACCCGGCTGGAATCTGGACCGGTTCATTACCTGTTCGACGTCGCACCAGGCGAGGTGGATTCGCTGCCACTCGATTTTCTCGGTCAGGCGGCCCGCAGCATTACGCATCTCGGTTGGGGTATCGACCAGGTTGTCGCCGATGCCCGCTTGATTTCTGCTGCCGAGTCCAATGGCCTGCCTGGCGACCATTGGCTCCCATCGGACAACGACGAAACCGTCCAATTACGCGTACCCGTCCCCGGAACCCTGGCGGAGCTCACTAGTCGGCACCAGGCCTTTCTTCACCGGCTCGACGATGCTGGTTCGTTTCGCCCAGTTCCACCGCTCACAGCCTATCGCCAAATCGGTTATCGCCGATCCAAGAACCCTTTAAGTCGCCCTTGCGTCGTCTTTCGACTACTGCGCCCCCAGGGGGTTGGGCCAGCGCCTTTCGATACACTTCGGCGCACCCGAGACGTCGCCGGCATGCTTCGGGCCTTGGTAGCTCGCGTGGCTGCCGAACATGGTTGGCCGTCGGAACGAATTTGCCAGTTCGTGCACGGCAAGACGCCCGACGGCCTCGGCCCGGCTCGCGGAGAACAAAGTCCGCCTCGCTTCAGTTATCTGCCACTGCCGACGATCACCCCGGCCCCCCATCGCAAGCTGGGCCTGATTCGTCGCGTGGCGCTGGTTGCCCCGCCCGAATGTGCCCACGAAATCGCCTGGGCGCGCCGCGCCTTGGCCCGCGAATTATTGATCGGCGACGACGGAAATCCGCGGGCCCTACTCGAGGAGATTCCCCGCCGCTCCGGGACACGAGTTCCTGACGATTGGGTAACGCAACAATTCCTGGAGGCCGCGCAGGAGTGGTCGACCGTGACGCCGGTGATCTTGCCTCGGCATCCCAAGCGGAACCGAGAGTCGCTTACCGATCTTCTGTGGCTGGCACTTGCCCAGGCCGGGCTCCCAGAGCCGGTGCTGCGGGGTGCCGAGTTGGAATGGCGCGGAACTGGATATCAGGCGGGAGTCGAACTCGCCTCGCGCTACCTCCCTCCTGCCAACTTAAGCGACAAGCCCCGGGTGCACGTGAAGCTGTCCTTGGCTCGTCCCGTCGCCGGCCCCCTGGCCATCGGCAGCGGGCGATATCGCGGATTTGGGCTGCTCGCCAGGCATTCTTAGCGCAGCCGGGCATCCTGTTAAGGAGACTTAAGACATCTGCCCGGCTAATACTTAGCAGGCACTGCGGTCTCGTTGAGCATGTGTGCGGCCATGCACACGAATTTGCTTGCCTTAGGCGATGGGCGGGTTAAGCTAACTCGCAAGCGGCCACCCGTCGGCAAGGATGCTTGTCAGTACCCTTGTACCCACGGGGTATCTCCCATGCGCAACACCTACCTCGTCTGTTACGACATCGCCGATGACAAGCGGCTCCGCAAGGTCTTCAAAACCATGCGCGACTACGGAGACCATCTGCAATACTCGATCTTCGAGTGCCAGATGACCCCCATCGATCTGGCCCGCTGCCGGCACGAGCTGGCCGCTTTGATCAAGCACAACGAAGACCAGGTGCTGTTCGTCGACCTGGGCCCCACCGAGGGGCGCGGCGAACGCGTCATCACCGCGCTGGGGCTGCCCTATACGAACCTGGACGCCCCTTGCATCGTGGTCTAGTTCGCCACGGGTCGTACCATGGCTTGCTTGCCAGATATTGACAATTGTCGAAACGCCGATCCGCATCCGTTTCCGCCGCACCAAACTCTGTTCCTCGGGCTTCTATTTCCTGGGTTTCCTGCCATCCTTTGCACGGACGCGTTCTCCCCTGGAGTCAGCGCGCCATGTCTACCGCACCTTCTGCAGCCAGCTCACTTTCCTCGTCGCCCGTATCCCCCCAACCGCCGCATCCGGCGCCCGACCTGCTGCCGGCCCGGATGTTGAACGAATTCGTGTACTGCCCCCGCCTCTTCTTCTACGAGTGGGTTGAAGGGGTTTTTGCGCACAATCGCGAAACCGTCGAGGGCTCGCTTCGGCACTCCAAACTCGACTCCGGCACCGGGGCGCTTGCACCGGCTGCGGAGATCGCGCCTGAGGATCGGCTCCATTCTCGCAGCGTCACTCTTTCCAGCGACTCCCTGGGCCTGATCGCCAAGCTTGACCTGATCGAGGCGGCCGATGGAGCCGTAGCGCCGGTCGACTACAAGCGTGGGGCCCCCCGCGAGTCACGTCAGGGTGAGATCGAGCTATGGGATACCGACCGCATCCAGTTGGCGATTCAGGCCCTGGTGCTGCGCGACTGCGGCTACCGCTGCGACGAGGCCGTGGTGTACTACGTCGCCACTCGGCAGCGTGTGCGGCTTGCCATCGACGAGGCGCTGGTTAACTGGACCCTGGACCAATTGCGCCAGGCACGCCAGTTGGCCGAATTGGGCAGGATTCCACCTCCCCTAGTCGATAGCCCCAAGTGCCCCCGCTGTTCCCTGGTGGGCATTTGCCTTCCGGATGAAACCGTGGCCCTGCGGCTGCACCAGCCGGCCGAGCGCTGGGTACAGCAAACGCTGTTCGCCGTCGATCCCCCGGCCCAGGCTCGCGCTTCCGACGGCTCGGCCCAACCCAGCGAGGTTCGCCGGTTAGTGCCGGCACGCGACGACTTGCGCCCACTTTACCTCAACGCCCAAGGGCTGCGCGTTGGCAAGAGCGGTTTGGTGCTCAAGGTTCAAGACAAAGAAACGGTGGTGCAAGAGGTGCGCATCGCGGAGATCTGCCAGTTGAACCTGATGGGCAACATTCAACTCACGACCCAGGCCATCCAGGCACTCTGTGAACAGGAGGTGCCGATTGCCTATTTTTCGCTGGGGGGCTGGTTCTACGGAGTCACGCATGGGCTGGGCGTCAAAAACATCTACCTGCGGCGTGAGCAGTTCCGCCTAGCCGAAGTTCCCGAGTTCTGTCTTCGGCTCGCCCGCGCCCTGGTGGCCGGCAAGATTCGCAACCAGCGGACCCTGCTCCAGCGAAACCACGTAGAGCCGCCCGCCGCGGCCCTCCAGTTTCTCAAAGCCATGCAAACCGAGGCCGAGCACGTCGATTCCCTCGATTCGCTGCTGGGGATCGAGGGGAGTGCCGCCCGCGCTTACTTTCAAAATCTGGCCGGAATGATTAAGCCTGGGGAGCCTGGCGACGGAATCGCGCCAGTCAGTTTCGATTTTCAATTTCAACAGCGCAATCGGCGCCCCCCGCGCGATCCGGTCAATGCCCTGCTCTCGCTGGCCTACAGCGTGCTGGCCAAAGACCTGACTATTGTGTGTCACGCGGTAGGGTTCGATCCGTTTCTGGGCTTCTATCACCAGCCCCGCTTTGGTCGGGCGGCACTGGCGCTCGACCTGATGGAGCCGTTCCGGCCGCTGATCGCCGACTCGGCGGTCCTTAGCGCGATCAACACTCGCATGGTTACCCCCAAGGATTTCGTTCGTGCCGGAAACTCCGTGGCGCTCACGGCCGAGGGTCGCAAGTCATTTTTCCGGGCCTACGAGCAACGAATGGATACCCTGATGACGCACCCGCTTTTTGGGTATCGTGTGAACTACCGGCGGATGCTGGAGATTCAAGCCAGGCTGCTGGCCCGGGTATTGATGGGTGAACTGGCCAGCTACCCGGTATTCGTGACGCGTTAAGCCTGACGCGGAAGCAGTCTCGGTCGGCCAAGCTCTTTGACAAGCCGCACCCATTTGTGCCGCGAGTGGCGGGGTGGTGCCCGAAACACTGGGGACCGCTCGCGGTGGATTATTCTGTTTTGGTGAAACAGGTTATGATCGGCTTACGTGTGCCGCTCGCGCAATGTACCGGCCTTCCCTATGCGGTGCTCGCAAGGGCATCGCTGAGGCCTTGGCTGGCATGGAGTTACGAGGGCGGTCTTTCCGCGGTCAGACGACCGCGGCCCCATTGAAGCTTCTCCACGGATGGGGGTACCGACAAAGGTACGGTGCTTTCCGCGGTCAGACGACCGCGGCCCCATTGAAGCTCCGAGTAGGTTTTCGTACATAGTGCCCTTGAAGTCTTTCCGCGGTCAGACGACCGCGGCCCCATTGAAGCGATCTGGCCCAGTTCGAGTACGCCTGCCGTGACGCCTTTCCGCGGTCAGACGACCGCGGCCCCATTGAAGCGCGGAGCCTGTTGCAATGCTCCACGTAACGGATGGGCCCTTTCCGCGGTCAGACGACCGCGGCCCCATTGAAGCGCGACTGCCCGACTTGCGGTTGCAGGGGAAACCACTGCTTTCCGCGGTCAGACGACCGCGGCCCCATTGAAGCCTACAGCTTCCTTGGAACGCCTCTTGCATTACGTGTACTTTCCGCGGTCAGACGACCGCGGCCCCATTGAAGCGGCGTGTGCAATGTCAGGATCGTGTACCCGGATCGCCTTTCCGCGGTCAGACGACCGCGGCCCCATTGAAGCGCGGCCGAGCGTCGCATCATCGGATTCGCGGACGTGCTTTCCGCGGTCAGACGACCGCGGCCCCATTGAAGCGCGTTGCATCGTTCATCCCTTTCGTGTTCGCGTGTCACTTTCCGCGGTCAGACGACCGCGGCCCCATTGAAGCTTATGGTGTTGCGTAGTGGGCTACCACGGAGAGCCGTCTTTCCGCGGTCAGACGACCGCGGCCCCATTGAAGCTCGCCCTTCCCGTGGTGCTCAACGTGGTGGTCGGTGTCTTTCCGCGGTCAGACGACCGCGGCCCCATTGAAGCGCGCTTGATCTTGCTCTTGGCCAACAGGACCGTTCCGTCCTTTCCGCGGTCAGACGACCGCGGCCCCATTGAAGCCCCTTTACCTGCGCGGCAAAGCCGCGCCAGCTAGGCACCTTTCCGCGGTCAGACGACCGCGGCCCCATTGAAGCTCGATCGCGGCGATCGTGCCGCACACGTGGGTGCCGCTTTCCGCGGTCAGACGACCGCGGCCCCATTGAAGCCGCGAAAGGAAGCACGACGCCACTACGTCAGAGGCCCTTTCCGCGGTCAGACGACCGCGGCCCCATTG